>MKUH01000012.1 GCA_001897745.1 Candidatus Accumulibacter sp. 66-26 | reverse complement strand
AAAGGCCACTCTAAACGAGCAGCCTCTTTGTTCGAACAATCCCCCGAAATCTAGACTTTTAGGAAAAATCTAGACAATCGCGGGATCCTACAAACATCAAACGTCGATGTTCCGGGCCGCCAAAGCGTTTGATTCAATAAAATTCCGCCGCGGCTCCACCAATTCGCCCATCAGCATCGTGAAGATTTCGTCGGCGCCGATGGCGTCTTCGATCTGCACGCGCAGCAGGCGGCGGACGGTCGGGTCCATCGTCGTTTCCCAGAGCTGCTCGGGGTTCATTTCGCCGAGGCCTTTGTAGCGCTGCTTGCTGACGCCGCGTTCGACTTCGGCGAGCAGCCAGCGCATGGTTTCGGCGAAGCTGCCGACCACTTGCTTCTTCTCGCCGCGGGCGACGAAGCCGCCGGGGCCGAAGAGGCCTGCGAGCAGTTCGGCGGTCTTGCGCAACTGGGCGTAGTCACCGCTGACCAGCAGGTCGTCGTCGATCACGCTGACCTTCAGGTTGCCGTGCAGGATCTTTTCGAGGCGCAGCTGCCAGCGCTCGTGCGCTTCGTCGTAACGCGTCACGATGTTCACGCCAAGCTTGCTGCCGACGGCGCGCATCAGCGCCTCGCCGCTGGCCTTGGCGGCGGCTTCGTTGGCGAGGTCGATGCTCAGGTTGGCGTCGATCAGGGCGTGCAGGACTTCCGGGTTGATCAGGTGCGCGAGACGGTTGATCACGGCTTCGGCAAGCAGGTATTCGCGCGCCAGCGCTTCCAGCGCGGTGCCGGAAATCGCTTCGGCGCCGGCCTTCGGCGTCAGTACGGAATCCTCGAGCGCGAGGCGCAGGAGGAACTGGTTCAGTTCGTGGTCGTCCTTGATGTAGCGCTCGGTCTTGCCGTGCTTGACCTTGTACAGCGGCGGCTGGGCGATGTACACGTGGCCGCCCTCGACCAGCTCGGGCATCTGGCGATAGAGGAAGGTGAGCAGCAGGGTGCGGATGTGCGCGCCGTCGACGTCGGCGTCGGTCATGATGATCAGGCGGTGGTAGCGCAGCTTCTCGGGCTTGTATTCGTCCTTGCCGATGCCGGTGCCGAGCGCGGTGATCAGGGTGACGATTTCCTGCGAGGAGATCAGCTTGTCGAAACGCGCCTTCTCGACGTTGAGGATTTTGCCCTTGAGCGGCAGGATGGCCTGAAACTTACGGTCGCGGCCCTGCTTGGCGGAGCCGCCGGCGGAGTCGCCCTCGACCAGATAGAGTTCGCACTTGGTCGGGTCCTTCTCCTGGCAGTCGGCCAGCTTGCCGGGCAGGCCGATGCCGTCGAGGACGCCCTTGCGGCGCGTCATTTCGCGGGCCTTGCGGGCGGCGTCGCGGGCACGCGCGGCTTCGACGATCTTGCCGGTGATCGTCTTGGCGTCGATCGGGCGTTCGAGCAGGAATTCGGCGAGCTTGGCGGCGACGACTTCTTCGACGGCCGGGCGCGCTTCGCTGGAAACCAGCTTCATCTTGGTCTGCGAGGCGAACTTCGGGTCGGGCATCTTGACCGAGAGAACGCAGGCGAGGCCTTCGCGCATGTCGTCGCCGGAGATGTCGACCTTGGCCTTCTTGGCGATCTCGTTTTCTTCGATGTACTTGTTGATGACGCGCGTCATCGCCGTGCGCAGGCCGGTCAGGTGGGTGCCGCCGTCGGCCTGCGGGATGTTGTTGGTGTAGCAGAGCACCTGCTCGGCGTAGGAGTCGTTCCACTGCATCGCGACTTCGACGCTGATCGTGCCGCCGCTCGGAATCTGCGATTCGCCGGTCGAGTAGAAGACGTTCGGGTGAAGCACGGTCTTCGCGCGGTTGATGTATTCGACGAAGCCCTTCACGCCGCCGGCGAAGGCGAAATCCTCTTCCTTGCCGGTGCGCTGGTCGAGGAGACGGATCTTCACGCCGTTGTTCAGGAAGGACAGTTCGCGCAGGCGCTTGGCGAGAATTTCGTAGTGGAACTCGACCTGGCCGAAGATTTCCTCGTCGGCCAGGAAGTGCACCTCGGTGCCGCGCTTCTCGGTTTCCCCGACGACCTTGAGCGGCGAAATCTCGACGCCGTTCTGCACTTCGACCAGACGGTCGACGACGTGGCCGCGGTTGAATTCGAGCAGGTATTTCTTGCCGTCGCGGCGGATCGTCAGGCGCAGCCACTTGGACAGCGCGTTGACGCAGGAGACGCCGACGCCGTGCAGGCCGCCCGACACCTTGTAGGAGTTCTGGTTGAACTTGCCGCCGGCGTGCAGCACGCACATGACGATTTCCGCCGCCGAGCGCTTCGGCTCGTGCTTGTCGTCGAGCTTGACGCCGGTCGGGATGCCGCGACCGTTGTCGGTCACGGAGATCGAGTTGTCGGCATGAATGGTGATGACGATATCGTCGCAATGGCCGGCCAGCGCCTCGTCGATCGCGTTGTCCACCACCTCGAAAACCATGTGGTGCAGGCCGGTGCCATCGGAGGTATCGCCGATGTACATGCCCGGCCGCTTGCGCACCGCCTCCAGACCCTCCAGTTGCTGGATGCTGTCTTCGTCGTAGGCGGGCTGGCTGTTCTGTTCAATCATGCTGTATCCAAATCCTGTTTCGGTGGAACGTCTGCTGCTTTGCTGCGCGTGCGGTGCTGCCGGCCGATCAGATGCGCATCGGCATCACGACGTACTTGAAGCGGTCGTTGCCCGGCACGGTCAGCAGGGCGCTCGAATTGGCGTCGTTGAAGCCCCATTCGATGTTCTCGACCGAGGTGTTGTTGAGCACGTCGAGCAGGTAGCCGACGTTGAAGCCGACGTCGAGCGTGTCGCCGTGGTAATCGACCTCGATCTCTTCCAGCGCTTCTTCCTGTTCGGCGTTGGCCGCCATGATCTTCAGGCTGCCGTCGGAAAGCACCAGGCGCACGCCGCGGAACTTCTCGTTGGTCAGGATCGCGGCGCGCACCATCGATTGCAGCAGGGCGGCGCGGTTGAGCGAAACGATGTTCTTCAGCGTCGCCGGGATGACGCGCTCGTAGTCCGGGAACTTGCCGTCGATCAACTTGGAGACGAGGACGATGTGGCCGAACTGGAAGCGGATCTGGTTGGGCGACATTTCGATCGACAGCGGTTCGTCGTTGTCGGCCAGCAGGCGGTTCAGTTCGAGCACGGTCTTGCGCGGCAGGATCAGTTCCTGGCGCGGCAGCTCGGCTTCGAGCGGCATGCTGGCGTAGGCCAGGCGGTGGCCGTCGGTGGCCACGGCGCGCAGCTCGCTGCCGTCGACGAGCAGGAGGAGGCCGTTCAGGTAGTAGCGCACGTCCTGCGCCGCCATCGAGTACTGCGTCTGCGCCAGCAGCTGGCGGAACTGCTTCTGGGTGACGGTAAATTTCTTCAGGTCGTTCTCGGTCACCGTCATGCGCGGGAAGTCGTCGGCCGGCAGCGTCTGCAGGCTGAAGCGGCTCTTGCCGGCGCGCACCTGCAGGCGCTTCTCTTCGAGGATCAGGCTGACTTCGGCGCTGTCCGGCAGCGAGCGCAGGATGTCCTGCAGCTTGCGCGCCCCGACGGTCACGGCACCGTCCCCGTCGCCGGCGGCGCCGCTGGTCGAGGTGGTGATCTGGATTTCGATGTCGGTGGCGAGCAGGGTGAGGTTCTCACCCTTCTTCTCGAGCAGCACGTTCGACAGGATGGGCAGGGTGTGGCGCTTTTCGACGATGCCGGAAACCGACTGCAGCGGAGCCAGCAAGGTATCGCGTTGGGTTTTAATAAGAACCATATATATAAATCCTATAAAGATAATCTCAACGACAAGTCTGTGGATATCTCTATTTCTCGTTTATTTTTCAGCTACTTGAGTAGCAGTTTCGCAACTGAAAAACACCTGTATCCACTTGTGGATAGAATTTAATAACTTATCCACAACCCAGCATTTACAACCTTATCCACCAACTGCTCACAACAATACCGCCGACTTATCCACCGCTCGTTCAACCCTTGAGAACCTGCAGCAGAACGTGCAGATCGTGGTTGAGCTCGTTGTCCTTGGCGCGCAGGCTGTCGATCGTGCGCACGGCGTGCAGAACCGTCGTGTGGTCGCGCCCGCCGAAGGCGTCGCCGATCGACGGGTAGCTCTGCGAGGTCAGGTCCTTGGCCAGCCACATCGCCACCTGACGCGGCCGGGCGATGACGCGCGTGCGCTTCTTCGAGAAGAGGTCGGAAACCTTGATCTTGAAGTAGTCGGCGACGGTCTTCTGGATGTTCTCGACGGTGATCTGGCGGTTGACCGCGCCGATCAGGTCCTTCAGCGCTTCCTTGGCGAGGTCGAGCGCGATCTGCCGGCCGTGGAAGGACGAGTAGGCGAGCACCTTCTTGAGCGCGCCTTCCAGCTCGCGCACGTTGGAGCGCAGATGCTTGGCGATGAAAAAGGCGACCTCGTCGTCGAGCGCGACGCCCTCGGCTTCGGCCTTCTTCTTCAGGATGGCGACGCGCATCTCGGTTTCCGGCGGCTCGATCTGCACTGTCAGGCCCCAGTCGAAGCGCGTGATCAGGCGGTCTTCCAGGCCGGAAATGTCCTTCGGATAGGTGTCGCAGCTGATGACGATCTGCTTCTTGGCCTCGATCAGGGCGTTGAAGACGTAGAAGAACTCTTCCTGCGTGCGGTTCTTGCCGTTGAAGAACTGCACGTCGTCGAGTAGCAGCACGTCGAGCGAGCGGTAGTAGCGCTTGAAGACGTCGAAGGATTTCTGCTGGTAGGCGCGCACGACGTCGGAGTAATAGTCCTCGGCGTGCACGTAGCGCACGACCTTGTCCGGATTCTGGACCAGGATCTGGTTGCCGATGGCGTGGATCAAGTGCGTCTTGCCGAGGCCGGCGCCGCCGTAGATGAAGAGCGGGTTGTAGGCCGCGCCGCCGGGATTGAGCGAAACCTGCGTGGCCGCCGCGCGGGCGAGGTCGTTGGCCTTGCCGACGATCAGGTTGTCGAAGGTGAAGCCGGCGATCAGGCGCGTCTTTTCGTAGCTCGACGTGCTGCGCACCGGGGCCGGCATCGGCGTCGGCAGCGTCTCGGCCGCCGAACGCAGACCGCCGATCATCGGTGCCGCCGTCGTCTGCAGCGGCGCGGCGGCAGCGGACGGCGCGGGGGCTACGGTCTTCTTCTCGCCGAGCAGCAGCGAAATGCTCACCGGGACGGAGAAATAGGCGGTGCCGAGTTCCTCGATGCGGGTCAGATAGCGTTCCTTCACCCATTTCAGGATGAAACCGTTGGGCGCCAGCAGCCGCAGGCCGTTGGCGATATCCTCCTCGCCTTCGAGGCGCAGGGGGCGAATCCAGGTATTGAATTGCTGAGGCGGTAGTTCCTGTTCGAACTGGCTCAGGCAAGAGGTCCAAAAACTACTCATCACGGGCGATTCGCTGCAATCCTGAATAGGCGATACATAAATGCGTACAAAAACTTATCCCCCTGCTTTCGCGATTCGAAAGCAGGCAGGAGAACGTTCGGGCAAACATGGCTTGGGCGTAACGATACTGTTTGTGTTTGTTTTATATAACTTTTGTCAGTATCCTGCGGGAACTGAGAGGGTTCGATTTTAACCTGTTGCCGGAAAGTTATCCACAGGATCGGGAAAAATTTGGACTTGACACGGGTGTTGCGAATCCTGTCTAATTTCGCGTTTACTTCGCTTTGACTTCAAAGGTTTAATCATGAAACGCACTTATCAACCGTCGGTTGTTCGCCGCAAGCGCACCCATGGCTTCCTCGTCCGCATGAGCACCCGTGGTGGTCGTGCCGTGATCCGCGCCCGCCGCGCCAAGGGTCGTCACCGTCTGGCGGTTTGAACCTTCTAAGGTTTGAATCCCGAGAGCCGGACGGGAGAACGCAAGGCATCGGCTGCCGCGTTCCCCAAGCAGTATCGCCTGACCAGAACGGATGAGTTTTCATCCGTTTTTGGTTTCAGGAGGGCGCTGAAGAGCCGCCATTTCCTGTTACATTACCGAATTCGGGCGGCCGGGGAAGGTGACGGCGCCCGTCTGGGAGTGGTCGTCGCCAAGCGACTGCTGAAACGAGCGTTCGACCGCAATCTCGTCAAGCGTCTCGGCCGCGAGCACTTCCGTTTGTTGCGCCAGCGCCTGCCCGCACGCGATCTGGTGCTGCGGCTGGCAGTCAAACCCAAACCGCTCGACCGGCGCGCGCTGGCCGAGGAAATCCGGGGGCTGCTCGGCAAGATGATCTCACCCGAACGATGAGCCGATGAAATTGTTGCTGCTGGCACTGATACGCTTCTACCAATATGCGATCAGCCCGCTGTTCGGGCGCCGTTGCCGCTTTTTCCCCAGCTGTTCGGAATACACCGTCGAGGCGGTGCAGAAATACGGTGCGCTCGAAGGCTCGCGTCTCGGCCTCAAGCGCATTTCCCGCTGCCACCCGTGGAACCCGGGCGGCTTTGATCCCGTACCCTGAAATACACAACTGCATAGGCCGTTCATGGATAACCGACGCCTGATCCTGCTGCTCGTCTTCACTTTCTCGCTGGTCATGCTCTGGGATGCCTGGCAGAAGCATAACCTGCCGCCCGCCGCGCCGGCTACCAGTGCCGCCGCCACCGCCGGCAGCGCCACGCCGCTCCCGACGACCAGCCTGCAGGCCGGCCAGGTCGCCGCGCCGGTCGCCAGCGCCAGCGCCGCGCCGGCCAAGGCCGAAACGGTGACGATCAAGACCGACCTCTACGTCGCCGAAGTGTCGAGCCAGGGCGGCGACATCGTCAGCCTCGAACTCAAGCGCTACAAGTCGACCGCCGACAAGGAAAGCAGCTTCCACCTGTTCGAGGCGAAGCACCAGTATCTCGCGCAGAGCGGCCTGATCGGCGACGGCCTGCCCAGCCACAAGACGCTGTTCTCGATCGTTCCGGGCAAGCGCGAAACGGGCACCGACGACAAGAGCGTGCAACTGCGCCTCGAAGCGCCGGCCGCCGACGGCATCAAGGTCGCCAAGGTCTACACCTTCACGCAGGGCAGCTACCTGATCGACGTACGCTACGAGATCGACAACGGCAGCCAGAAGGAAATCGCCCCGCACGCCTACTACCAGCTGCAGCGCGACATCAAGGCGCCGGAAGGCGAAAGCCGGATGGTCAGCACCTTCACCGGCCCGGCCGTCTACACCGAGCAGGACAAGTATCAGAAGGTCGATTTCGGCGACATCGAGAAGGGCAAGGCCAAGTTCAACGCCAAGGCCGACAACGGCTGGCTGGCCATGGTCCAGCACTACTTCGTCGCGGCCTGGATTCCGCCGGCCGGCATGCAGCGCGAGTTCTACATGCGCAAGGTCGAAGGCGCCGCCAACCCGGCGGTCACCGCCGGCGTCATCGTGCCGGTCACGGCGGCCGCGCCGGGCGCCAAGACCGCTTTCGCGGTCCCGCTCTACGCTGGCCCGCAGATCCAGTCCACGCTCGACCACCTGGCCAAGCCGGCGGCCGAAGGCGGCATCGGCGCCACCGGCCTGCCGCTGGTCGTCGACTACGGCTGGCTGACGATCATCGCCGCGCCGATCTTCTGGTGCCTGAACGCCATCCACGCGCTGGTCGGCAACTGGGGCTGGGCGATCGTCCTGCTGACGGTCGGCATCAAGGCCATCTTCTTCCCGCTGTCGGCCGCCTCGTACAAGTCGATGGCCAAGATGCGCACGGTCACGCCGCGCCTGACGGCGCTCAAGGAGCGCTACGGCGACGACCGCCAGAAGCTCAACCAGGAAATGATGAAGCTGTACCAGACCGAGAAGATCAACCCGCTCGGCGGCTGCCTGCCCATCCTCATCCAGATTCCGGTCTTCATCGCCCTCTACTGGGCGCTGCTGGGCGCCGTCGAAATGCGCGACGCGCCGTGGATCCTGTGGATCACCGACCTTTCGTCGGCCGACCCCTTCTACATCCTGCCGGTGATCATGGTCGTCACCATGCTGATCCAGACCAAGCTCAACCCGACGCCGCCCGATCCCATCCAGGCCAAGGTGATGATGGCCATGCCCTTCATTTTCGGCGGCATGTTCTTCTTCTTCCCGTCCGGTCTGGTGCTCTACTGGGTGGTCAACAACACCCTGTCGATCGCCCAGCAGTGGCAGATCACGCGGATGATCGAAGGTGGCGGAAAAGCTGCCAACGACGCCAAGGCCTGATCCCGTGGCGGGCGAGCGGCGCGCGCCCGCCACCGACACCATCGCCGCGATCGCCACGGCCCCCGGCCGCGGCGGCATCGGCGTCATCCGCGTCTCGGGCGCCGGGCTCCCGGCCTTCGCCGCGGCGCTCTCCGGCAAGCAGCCGGCCCCGCGCGTCGCAACGCTGGCCGACTTCCGCGCCGCCGACGGCAGCCTGATCGACAGCGGCCTGCTGCTCTACTTTCCCGCACCGCACTCCTTCACCGGCGAAGACGTCCTCGAACTACAGGGGCACGGCGGCCCGGTCGTCCTGCAGATGCTGCTCGCACGCTGCCTCGACCTCGGCGCGCGCCTCGCCGAGCCCGGCGAATTCACCCGCCGCGCCTTCCTCAACGGCAAGCTCGATCTGGCGCAGGCCGAAGCCGTCGTCGACCTGATCGACGCCGCGACGACGGCCGCCGCGAAAAGCGCCGTGCGCTCGCTGCACGGAGAGTTTTCAAAGGAAATCAACGCGCTGCTCGACCAGCTGATCGAGCTGCGCGCGCTGGTCGAAGCGACGCTCGATTTTCCCGACGAGGAAGTCGATTTCCTCGAAGCGGCCGACGCCTTCGGCCGCCTCGACCGCCTGCGCCTGCGCCTCGCCGCGGTCTTCGACCGCGCCCAGCAGGGCCGGCTGCTGCAGGGCGGCCTGCACGTCGTCCTCGCCGGCCAGCCGAACGTCGGCAAGTCCAGCCTGCTCAACCGCCTGGCCGGCGACGAGCTGGCCATCGTCACGCCGGTTGCCGGCACCACGCGCGACGTCGTGCGCGGCACGCTGCAGATCGAGGGGATTCCGCTGCACGTGATCGACACCGCCGGCCTGCGCGAGACCGACGACGAGGTCGAGCAGATCGGCATCGCGCGCACCTGGCGCGAAATCAAACGCGCCGACGTGCTGATCCTGCTCGTCGACGCGCGCAGCGGCGTCGGGGAAGCCGAGCGCGCCATCCTCGCGCAGCTGCCGGCGGGGCTCGCGCGCATCACCGTCTACAACAAGATCGACCTCGCCGAACGCGCCGCCGAACGACACGACGAAGCCGACGGCGTCGCCGTTTCGCTGTCCGCCAAAAACGGCGCCGGAATCGACCTGCTGCGCGCCGAACTGCTGCGCATCGCCGGCTGGCATCCGGCCGAGGACGTCTTCATCGCGCGTGAGCGCCACCTGCGCGCGCTCGGCAGCGCCGGCGAACACATCGCCGCCGCGCAGGCGCAGCTGCCGCAACTCGAACTGTTCGCCGAAGAGCTGCGCCTGGCGCAGCGCGCGCTCGCCGAGATCACCGGCGAATTCAGCGCCGACGACCTGCTCGGCGAAATCTTCGGCCGCTTCTGCATCGGCAAGTAGCCGTCCGGCACGCCGCGTGTGCATCGACGGTGCGCCGTGTTTTGGTGGTTTCCGGACGGCGGCCGCGCCACCTACGATCAGCCCGCGCTGTCCCCCGGTTCGTGGATCGCGACGCCCTCCAGCGTATCGAGCGCCCGTGTCCACGGCGCCTGCGCGACGACGCGCCGCGCATCGGCGTAGCCCGCCGTGCGCCGCGCCCGGATGCCGGCCGCGGAAAAGTCGATGTCCTTGGTCGCGTCCTCGCCGGCCAGACGCGGCGCCAGCAGGCGCACCACGTGCATCTGCGTCGTGCAGCCGTAGCCGAGCATCTCGCGTACTTCCGGCAGTTCCCGCTGCGCCGCCGGCAGGCGCTGGCCCAGTTCGTTGACGATGTGGCGCAGGCGGTGCAGCTGCTTCTGGCGAAACAGGTGGCTGTCGGCCCGGCTCGCGTACTGGATGTCCTTCTGCCGACCGACCGCATCCCAGATCGACCCCGGCTCGGGTCCGTGCGCATGCCACATGTTGACGGTGAAGACGACCGAGTCGCGCCGCGGCCGGTCGTCGAACACCGCTTCGAGCGGCGTGTTCGAATAGACGCCGCCGTCCCAGAACGGCTCGCCGCCCACGCGCACCGCCGGAAAGGCCGGCGGCAGCGCGCCGGAAGCCATGATGTGGGAAAGGTCGAGCGCTTCCCGATGGCTGTCGAAGTAATGCATGGCGCCGCTCTTCACGTTGACCGCGCCGACCGTCAGGCGCGGCCGCCCCGCGTTGAGCTGCGCCGGATCGAGCAATCCGGCCAGCGTGGCGCGCAGCGGCCGCGTGTCGTAGAAGGCCGCCCGCTCGACGCCGACCGGCAAGTACATGCTCCAGGCGCTCAAGGGATTCAGCGCGAAGAAGCCGGGAACGCCGAGCAGCAGCCTTTCCGCCTGGTTCAGCGCCGCGCCGAATTCGCCGCCGCCGAGCCACGCCGGGGCGCCGGCCAGTCGTTCGAGATTGCCCCAGAAGGCGTCGAGGCGGGCCATGCGGTCGGCCGGAGCGTTGCCGGCGATCAGCGCGCCGTTGATCGCGCCGATCGAGGTGCCGATCACCCAGTCGGGCTCGATGCCGGCCTCGTGCAGCGCCTGATAGACGCCGACCTGATAGGCGCCGAGCGCGCCGCCGCCCTGCAGCACGAGCACCACCTGTCCGGGCAGCGCCGGCCTCGGCGGCACCGCTTGCTCTTTCGTCTTTCCGCGCCTGGCGGCCATCCCGTTCTCCCTTATCTGGCGGATTTCCTTGCCGGCATCGCTTGCGCTTCCTTTTCCATCGCCTCCTTCATTTGCGCGGCCTTTTTCGCCGCCGCCCGGCGCACCTCGCCCTTGGTCATGCCGTCGCGTTTCATTCCGGTCGGCATCGGCTCGTCCGTCCGCATCGCCGGTTGCTCTTTCGCCGCCATGCCGGGCGCCGGCGCTTCCTGCGCGACGAGCGGCACGACCAGGAAGAGGAGGGCGACGGCGAGCGGAACGGAGCGGGAAGAGCTGCGCATGCTCGCCTACAGCCCGGAAAACCAGTTGTAGCCCTGATCTTCCCAGTAGCCGCCGGGATACAGGTTGGTCACGTAGATGGCCATGATGTGCTTGGGATTCTTGAAGCCAAGCTTGGTCGGCAGGCGCAGCTTCATCGGGAAACCGTAGGAACGCGGCAGGATGGCGTCGGCGAAGCGCAGCGTCAGCAGGGTCTGCGGGTGCAGCGCACTGGCCATGTCGATGCTCGTGTAGTAATCGTCGGCGCACTTGAAGCCGACGTAGCGCGCGCTGAGGTCGGCGCCGATGCGTTCGAGAAAGGCGCGGAAGGGCACGCCGCCCCACTTGCCGATGGCGCTCCAGCCTTCGACGCAGACGTGGCGCGTGATCTGCGAGGCTTGCGGCAGCTCGTTGAGACGCGCCAGCGTCCACGGCCGGCGGTCGGCGATCAGCCCGGCCAGTTCGAGACGATAGTTGGCGCCGTCGACTTCCGGCGCCTCGTCCTCGCCGTAGAAGGCGTTGAACGGAAACGGCCGTGTCACGGCGCTTTCCGGATAGGTCGGCGCCAGCCGCGCCGGATCGAAGAGCAGGGCCTGCACGCGGTCGTTCCAGCGCGACATGCCGCTCAGCACTTTCTGCACGCTCGCCGCGTCGGTCACGCTGCAACCGGAAAGCAGGCTCAGCGCGCCGAGGCCGAGGGAACCCTTGAGGAACAGGCGGCGCTGCAGCTGCCGCAACTCGGGCGCCGCATCGGCGGCCAAGGTCCGCCAGGGAGGCACGGTCGGCAGACGCTTCATACTTCCTCCCGTTCGGCTTTGCCGGCGCGCCCGGTCAGCATCGGCAGGAAGGTGCTCGGCACCAGCAAGACCATCGCCACATGGCCGACCACGAACAGCACGAGCGCTGCCATCGCCGCGAAATGCACCACCCGCGCGCCGGCAAAACCGCCCATCAGCGCGGCCAGCGCCTGGAACTGGACGGGCTTCCAGATCGCCAGCCCGGACAGGACGACGAGCGCGATCAGCGCGATGACGCCGAGATACGCCAGACGCTGCACCGGGTTATAGACGCCGAGCCGGTGCGACAGGCGGCCGTGCAGTGCATTGCCCAGTTCGCGGCGCAGGGCGGCGAGGCGGACGGGCAGGAAATCGTCGCGGTAATGTCCGGAAAAAACGCCGTACAGCAGATAGACGATCCCGTTGCCGACAAGCAGCCACATCGCGGCGAAATGCCACTGCAGGGCGCCGCCCAGCCAGCCGCCGAGCGTCAGCGCCGCGGGAAACTTGAAGGCGAAGATCGGCGACGCGTTGTAGATGCGCCAGCCGCTCAGCACCATGACCAGAACGGCCAGCGCGTTGATCCAGTGCGTGACGCGCACCGCCAGCGGATGTACGAGCGGGGCACGGGCAAGGCGGCTTGCGGACGGAGACATCGACACACCTCCTCGTTGCCGATGCGGGCTGATGAATCAATCTAGCAGTTGGCGGCGGAATTGAAAGGCGCCGCGCTTGCAGGCGCGGCGGCGCTCCCGCCTTGGCAAGGTCCCGGCCATGACCTAGATTGAGATGCGGCCCGGCGACATGACGACGAAAAGATGAACAACAGCGCGGGCTGCGGACGCCATCGCCGGACGAAGGCGTTCCCTCTTCCCCGACCCCATGAAGGAGCTTGCAATGAAAACCCTACTGCTGAGTGCGCTCACGCTGTGCCTGATGCTGAGCGGCGGCGCGGCAACCGCCGACGACGCCATGAAGAAGGATGCGATGGGCAAGGACGAAATGAAGACGGACGGGATGAAGAAGCCCGCGCACAAGAAGGAAAGCAAGATGCACAAGGACGCGATGAAGAAGGACGCCGCGGGGAAGGAAATGGGCAAGGAGATGGAGAAGGACGAAATGAAGAAATGAAGAAGCAGGCGCGGCGGAGGGCGCGCCGCCCTCCGCCGGCAGCATTCAGCCGGCGACCTTGAAGCGTCCCATCAGGCGGTGCAGGGTCTGCACGGAAACGCTGGTCATCTGCGCGCTGCGGCTGGCGTCGGCGATCGCGCCGCCGACCAGATCGGCCGACTGCGCCATCGTCTCGACCCGTTCGCCGTTGGCGTGCGCGGCGATCGCCAGTTCGTCGATCTTGGTGAACAGGCGCAGCTGGATTTCCTGAATTTCGCGCTTGTCGCTCGCCGCCTCGGCCGCCAGCTGCAATCCCTCTTCGAGACTGTGCATGCCGCCGTCCATCGTGCTCACCGCCGTTTCGGCGTGCGCCTGCACGGCGCCGATCATGTCGCCGATTTCCACCGTCGAGCGCGCCGTGCGGTCGGCCAGTTTGCGCACTTCGTCGGCGACGACGGCAAACCCCCGGCCGGCCTCGCCGGCGCGCGCCGCCTCGATCGCGGCGTTGAGCGCGAGCAGATTGGTCTGCGCGGCAATCTCGTTGATCACCGTGACGATGCGGCCGATTTCCAGCGTCCGCGCGTTCAGTTCGCGGATCGTGTGCGTCGCCGCTCCGACCGAGCTGCGGATTCCCGCGCTGCGCGCCTGCACCAGCGCCAGATGCTCGCGCGCTTCCTTGCCGGCGGCCTGCACCGCGCGCCGCATGGCTTCGACGTCGCTGCCCGCCGCGTCGATTTCGCCGATCTGCCGGCGGATCGAATCGAGCGTCGTGCGCAACGTGTCGTGCATGCGTTGCGCCGCGCTCCCGCTCTGCCGGCTCTTGTCCTGCAGCGTCGTGTTGGCGACGCCGATTTCCTGGCTGGTCGCGATCACCTGGCGAATGATCTGTTCGAGATTGTCCACCGTGCTGTTCAGCCACTGCGCGATCACCGCCACTTCGTCGCTGTAGCCCTCAGTGCGCGGCAACCGCAGCGAAAGGTCGCCGCCGCCCTCGGCGATCGTGCGCAGCACGGCGGCCGTGCCGCGTAGCCGTTCGACCAGCGGACGGATGCCGAAACGGTAGAAAAGCGAGCCGCCAACGAAGGTCAGAGCGAGCTGAAGCACGGCCTCGATCAGCATCGGAAAATCGAACAGCGCCTGCAACCCCATGCTCGCCGCCCAGGCGCCGACGACCACCGCGGCGTAGATGCGGCTCAGGCGATAGGCGATGCCGCGATAGCGATACACCTCTTCGAGATCGGCCTCGCACATCATTCCCCAGACGTCCGGCGAGCCGGGCATGCGGAAGGTCGTCCCCTTGCCGATCACCGGGATGTGGCGGTAGTCCGCGTAGCCGGGATAGGTGACGAATAGGTTGTCGCCCTTGCGAATCGTTTCGCGCACGCCGGCATGCAGCTGGCCGGTCGCCGGATCGTTGAACACCAGTTCGAGCTCGGTGTGCTGCGCGACGCGCACGACGCCGTAAGGGGTACGCACGCCTTGCTTGAGGTTGTCGCCGAGCGAGAAGGTGCTGTCCTCGAAACGCGAGCGTGAGAGCGCCGCTCCCGGCCGGATCGCCGGATCGAAGCGCGATTCCGCCATGAACAGGTAGTTGTCGCCGGATTCGTGGAAGATGTGCCCCGCCTCGCGCTGGATCAGATCGCCGACCACGTCGTTCGGCACGCGCGCGCAGAGCGCACCGACCGGCTGGCCGGCGACGGTCAGCGGGCGATAGAACATCAGCGTCACCGCGTCGTGGAAACGCGAGCTGCTCGCCGGCAGGCTGGCCGTCGCCGGGTCGGCGTAAGGGCCGTGCAGGAAGCGCCCGCGCAGTCCGGCCGCGACCGCAGCCGTGCTCTGGCTGGCGCCGTCGCGCGCGGCATGGCTCGACGCCAGCACGAGGCCGGTGCTATCGATTACGAACAGTTCCGACGCGTCGCGCAGGGATGCGCAACGCGCCTGGAGGAGGGCGCGCGGCACCTGCGGAAAATCGTGTTCGATCTCGGCAGCGATTCCGTCGAGCAGGCTCCAGACCTGCTCCGCCCACGATTGCAGAAGACCGACGCGGGTCGCCGCGAAACCCTCGAACGCCTTTTCCAGGGCCGGGTAGCGCGCCCGGTTGAGAAAGGTGCTCCAGCCCAGCGCGAGCTTGCCGGTTTTCCCGAGCCACGGCAGCCAGGCGCGCTCGACGGCGGACAGATTCATCGACTGGCTCTTCAGCATGGCGCGGCTCCCTTTTCGTTCGATTCGCCCGGATCGACGAGCCCGATTTTTTCGGTCCGGGCGATGCGGCTGATTTTTAACGATGGAAACGCAAGACGCGTACCAAGACATGACTCCGCCCTCCGGCTTTGCTGCACTGCGTATTTGCCGGCACTGTTTTTGCGCGGCGCACCAAAGTGGAGTAAAACGCACCCCGAACCGGTGCGTTGAACTACGTTGCGCAAGGAACGCCGGCGGCAAAAAACCGTCTGTATAACTCGCCGTGTACCCTGTGGGTAATAAGTGGACATTCCTCCGGATATCCACCTGTGGATAACTTATCCAATTCCATCCACAGATCGATACAGGGTTTACTTAGGCTCGAAAACACTAATCAACCAACTGAATTATTTAGACAAAAACTACTTATCCACAGAATTGACCGTTACTTTATCTTTATCGTTGTTATATATATGAACCCTATAAACACCCGAAGCAGGCTGCAATGACTGCGGAAATTGCCAATCTGGACCTGCTTCCCATCCTCGCCCTAGCGGCGTTCTGCGCCGGATTCATCGATGCCGTGGTCGGCGGCGGTGGACTGATCCAGATCCCCGCGCTGTTCACCTCCTTACCGCGAGAGCTTCCCGCCACGGTGTTCGGCACCAACAAGTTCGCCAGCGTGTTCGGCACGATGAATGCGGCCTGGCGCTACGCGCGGCGCGTCGAAATGCCCTGGCGCACGACCTTGCCGGCGGCCTTCGCGGCCTTCGCATGTTCCTACCTGGGCGCCATGGCGGTGGCCTGGCTGCCGCGCGAACTGCTGCGGCCGCTGATTCTCGTCATGCTCGTCGGTGCGGCCGCCTACACCTTCTGGCGCAAGGATTTCGGCGCCATTCACCGGCCGCAGCACGCCGGCAACCGCGAACTTGTTTACGCCCTCCTGCTCGGCGGCGCGATCGGCTTCTACGACGGCTTCTTCGGGCCGGGAACCGGCAGCTTCCTGATCTTCCTGTTCATCCGCTTCTTCGGCTTCGACTTCCTGCATGCGTCGGCGGCGTCGAAGGTGGTCAACGTCGCGACCAACCTTGCGGCGCTCAGCTTTTTCATCCCGAACGGTTACTTGCTGCCCGTGCTGGCCGTCGCCATGGCGCTGTGCAACGTCGGCGGCTCGGTGGTCGGCACCCATCTCGCATTGCGTCACGGCAGCGCCTTCGTACGCAAGATCTTCCTCTTCGTGGTCAGCGCGCTGATCCTTAAATTCGCCTGGGATACATTCGCCTGAGCCCGGCAGGACCTTGTCCTTGGCGTCTCCTCGTCGCACAATGCCCATTCGCTGGAAATGGCCTTTCTGGGTACGTTTCGGCGAATTCCATAAAAAAGCAGGAGGAGACCCTATGAAATTCAAGGCAGCACTGGCCGGACTATCGGCACTCGGCGCGCTGGGCGGCGGCCTGCCCGCGCACGCCGACATCAATGTAGGCGTGACGCTTTCGGCCACGGGCCCGGCGGCGTCGCTCGGGATTCCGGAAAAGAACACCTTCGCGCTGCTGCCGCAAACCGTCGCCGGGCAGAAGGTCAATTACATCGTTCTCGACGACGGTTCGGACACGACGACCGCGGTCAAGAACACGCGCAAGCTGATCGCCGAGAACAAGGTGGATGTCATCGTCGGTTCGACGATCACGCCGAATTCGCTGGCGATGATCGACATCGCCGCCGAGGCCGAGACGCCGATGATCTCGCTGGCCGCCTCGGCGCGCATCGTCGAGCCGATGGACGCCAAGCGCCAGTGGGTCTTCAAGACGCCGCAGAACGATGCGCAGATGGCCACCGCCATCGTCGAGCACATGACCAGCAACAACGTGAAGACGGTCGCCTACGTCGGTTTTGCCGACGCCTACGGCGAAGGCTGGTGGAACGAGTTCGCCAAGATCGCCGAAGTGCGCAAGCTGAAGATCGTCGCCAACGAGCGTTACAACCGCACCGACACCTCGGTCACCGGGCAGGTGCTCAAGGTGCTCGCCGCGCGGCCCGACGCCGTGCTGATCGGCGCCGCCGGCACGCCGGCCGCGCTGCCGCAGAAATCGCTGCGCGAAAAGGGCTACAAGGGCGCGATGTACCAGACGCACGGCGTCGCCAACGGCGATTTCCTGCGCATCTGCGGCAAGGATTGCGAAGGCACCTTCCTGCCCGCCGGGCCGGTGCTCGTCGCCGCCCAGCTGGCGGACGCCAATCCGATCAAGAAGGCGGCGCTCGACTACGTGGGCAAGTACGAAACCGCGCACGGCAAGGGCAGCGTTTCCGCCTTCGGCGCGCACGCCTGGGACGCCGGCAAGCTGCTCGCCAACGCGATTCCCGAAGCGCTCAAGAAGGCGCAACCGGGCAGCGCCGAATTCCGCAAGGCGCTACGCGACGCGCTGGAGGAAACGCGCGAACTGACCGGCGCGCACGGCGTCTTCAACCTCTCCGCACAGGACCATCTCGGCTTCGACCAGCGCGCCCGCGTCATGGTCCGGATCGAGGGCGGCGCCTGGAAACTCGTCCAGTAAGACCGCTTTCCCCGGCCCGGCGGGCGCCGCCGCCCGATATGGGCCGGGGAAATTCGCGCGCTTTTGGTATCATCCCCCGTTTGCTCGAACCAACGAAACCGGAGAACCGCGATGCCCAAACCTTTCCGTAGAACGCTCGTCGCCGCACTGATTTCCGCTGTCGCCGCCACCGCCGCCAGTACGGCGCTCGCCGATATCAACATCGGCGTCTCGGTTTCGGCCACGGGCCCGGCGGCGTCGCTCGGGATTCCGGAAAAGAACACCTTCGCGCTGCTGCCGCAGACCGTCGCCGGCCAGAAGGTCAATTACATCGTTCTCGACGACGCGACCGACCCGACCGCCGCGACCAAGAACATCAAGAAGCTGATCTCCGAAAACAAGGTCGACCTCGTGGTTGGCTCGACGACGACGCCGAATTCGCTGGCGATGATGGACGTCGCCGCCGAAAACGAAACGCCGATGATCTCGCTGGCCGGCTCGGCGATCGTCGTCGAACCGATGGACGCCAAGCGCTACTGGGTCTTCAAGACCGCGCAGAACGACGCGCACATGGCGACCGCCATCGTCGAGTACATGACCAGCCACAACCTGCAGAGCATCGCCTTCATCGGCTTCGCCGACGCCTACGGCGAAGGCTGGTACAAGGAATTCGCCAAGATCGCCGAAGCGCGCAAGATCCGCATCGTCGCCAGCGAGCGCTATCAGCGCAACGACACCTCGGTGACCGGCCAGATCCTCAAGATGATCGCCGCCAAGCCGGATGCCGTGCTGATCGGCGCCGCCGGCACGCCGGCCGTGCTGCCGCAGAAGTCGCTCAAGGAAAAGGGCTACAAGGGCGTCATCTTCCAGACGCACGGCGTCGCCAACGCCGACTTCCTGCGCGTCGGCGGCAAGGACGTCGAAGGCGCGCTGCTGCCGGTTGGTCCGATGATGGTCGCCGCCCAGCTGCCGGACAGCTATCCGAACAAGAAGGTCGCGCTCGACTACGTGAGCAAGTACGAGACCGCGCACGGCAAGGGCAGCGTCAGCGCCTTCGGCGGCCACGCCTGGGACGCCGGCCTGCTGATCAACCACGCTATTCCGCAGGCCCTGAAGAAGGCGCAGCCGGGCAGCAAGGAGTTCCGCAAGGCGCTGCGCGACGCCATCGAAACGACGCAGAACCTGCCCGCCGCGCACGGCGTGTTCAATCTCTCGGCGCAGGATCACCAGGGCTTCGACCAGCGCGCCCGCGTCATGGCGAAGATCGAGGGCGGCAGCTGGAAGCTGGTGAAGTAAGCCGCTTTCCCCTTCGGCGCGCCGGGCATGTCCCGGCGCGCTTGTTTGTTGCACGGGTTTTTCCGTAAGAATCTGGATAGCGTTTCATGGATTTGCAGATCGCATTGCTGCTCGGCCAGGACGGCATCACCAACGGCGCCATCTATGCGCTGCTGGCGCTCGCCCTGGTGCTGGTGTTCGCCGTCACGCGCGTGATTTTCATCCCGCAGGGCGAGTTCGTCGCCTACGGCGCGCTGACCCTCGCCAGCCTGCAGGCCGGCAAGCTGCCGGGAACGCTCTGGCTGCTGCTCGGTCTCGGCGCCGCCGTCGCCCTCGTCGAGATCGCGCTGGCCCTGCGCACGCGCCAGATGCGACGCATCCCGTCGATCCTGCTGCTCAACTGCGGCATTCCGCTGCTGCTTGGCGGCATCCTGTTCGCCATTCCGCCGGCGACGCTGCCGCTGGCCGTGCAGGTCGTGCTCGCGCTGATGCTCGTCGTGCCGCTCGGGCCGATGGTCTACCGCCTCGCCTTCCAGCCGATCGCCGAAGCCTCGGTGCTCGTCCTGCTGATCGTCTCGATCGCCGTGCACGTCACGCTGATCGGCCTCGGCCTGCTCTTCTTCGGCGCCGAGGGGTCGCGCACGCCGGCCTTCACCGACATGAGTTTCGAGATCGGCGACGCGCTGCTGCAGGGCCAGACGGTGCTCGTCGTGGTCGCCAGCGCGGTGCTCATCGTCGCCCTCTACTTCTTCTTCGAACGCACGATCTACGGCAAGGCGCTGCGCGCCACCGCGATGAACCGCACCGGCGCGCGCCTGATGGGCATCTCGGCGACCATGGCCGGCAAGCTCTCGTTCACGCTGGCGACGCTGATCGGCGCCTTCTCCGGCGTGCTGATCTCGCCGATCACGACGATCTACTACGATTCGGGCTTCCTGATCGGCCTCAAGGGCTTCGTCGGCGCCATCGTCGGCGGCCTCGCCAGCTACCCGGTGGCCGCCGCCGGCGCCGTGCTGGTCGGCCTGCTCGAAGCCTATTCCTCCTTCTGGGCGAGCGCCTACAAGGAAGTCATCGTGTTCACCATGATCATTCCGGTGCTGCTCTGGCGTTCGCTGACGACGCGCCATGTGGAGGAAGAGGAATGATCCGCATGAAATTCCTGCTCGCCTTCATCGCCGCGCTCGCCGTCGGCCCGCTGCTGCTGCCCGAGTTCTACGTCACCCTGCTCAACTACATCGGGCTCTACGCCATCGTCGCGCTCGGCCTCGTCCTGCTGACCGGCGTCGGCGGCCTGACATCGTTCGGGCAGGCCGCCTTCGTCGGCCTCGGCGCCTACACCACCGCCTACCTGACGACCGTGCACGGCGTTTCGCCCTGGCTGACGCTGCTCGCCGGCCTCGCGATCACCGCCGCCGTCGCGCTCTTCCTCGGGTCCATCACGCTGCGCATGGGCGGCCATTACCTGCCGCTCGGCACCATCGCCTGGGGCATCAGCCTCTACTTCCTGTTCGGCAACGTCGACTTCCTCGGCGGCCACACCGGCATCACCGGCGTCCCGGCGCTGTCGCTGTTCGGCTTCGAACTGAAGTCGGGGCGCGAGTTCTACTACCTGATCTGGGCCGTGCTCCTGGTCATCGTGCTGGCCACGCGCAACCTGCTCGATTCGCGCGAAGGGCGCGCCATCCGCGCGCTCAAGGGCGGCACGCTGATGGCCGAGGCGATGGGCGTCAACACGCCGCGCTCGAAGATCGTCATCTTCACCGTCGCGGCGCTCTACGCCTGCCTTTCGGGCTGGCTCTACGCGCACCTGCAGCGCTTCGTGAACCCGACGCCCTTCGCCATCGCGCAGGGCATCGAATACCTGTTCATGGCCGTCATCGGCGGCGTCGCCCACGTCTGGGGCGCCATCCTCGGCGCCGGCCTGATCACCATCCTCAAGCAGTGGTTGCAGGACTGGCTGCCGCGCGTGTTCGGGCAGAGCGGCAACTTCGAGGTGATCGTCTTCGGCCTGCTCATGATCTTCGTCCTGCACCGCGCGCGCGAAGGCCTGTGGCCAATCGTCCTGCGCCTTTTCCCGGCGCAGAACGCGCGTCCGCGCGTCGCCGACGCCGAGCCGCTGCCGCGGCGCAGCCTGCCCGAGCGCGGCAGCGTCGTGCTCGAGGTGCGCGATGCGACCAAGCGCTTTGGCGGACTGGTGGCCAACAACGCGATGAACCTCTCGGTGCGGGCAGGCGAAGTGATGGCGCTGATCGGGCCGAACGGCGCCGGCAAGAGCACCATGTTCAACGGCATTTCCGGCGTCGACCCGGTCACGTCCGGCGCCGTGAGCTTCCGCGGCGAACGCATTGAAACGCTCGCCGCGCGCGACATCGCCCGGCGCGGCATGAGCCGCACCTTCCAGCACGTGCGCTTGCTGCCGACCATGAGCGTGCTCGAGAACGTGGCGATCGGCGCGCATCTGCGCGGACAGCGCAACTTCGTGCACGCCGCGCTGCGCACCGAACGCGTCGAGGAGGCGCGCCTGCTGCACGAGGCGGCGCTGCAGATCGAACGCTGCGGTCTCGCCGAGCACATGTACGACGCCGCCGGCAACCTGCCGCTCGGCAAGCAGCGTATCGTCGAGATCGCCCGCGCGCTGGCCGCCGACCCCTGTCTGCTGCTGCTCGACGAACCGGCGGCCGGTCTGCGCTACCTGGAGAAGCAGGCGCTCGGCGACCTGCTGCGCCGCCTGCGCGACGACGGCATGGCGATCCTGCTCGTCGAGCACGACATGGATTTCGTGATGGGGCTGGCCGACCGCGTGGTGGTCATGGAATTCGGCGAAAAGCTGGCCGAGGGCCTGCCCGAGGAAGTGCAGCGCAACCCGGCGGTGCTCGAAGCCTATCTCGGCGGTGTGGAATGACGGCGATGAATGCAATGAACGCGAGCAACGAATCCAGCGCCGAGCGGGAACGCGGCACCCGGCCCGTCGTCCTCGACGTGCGCGACCTCTCGGTGAGCTACGGCAAGGTCGAGGCCCTGCACCACATCGATCTGAAGATCCGGCGCGGCGAGATCGTCACCGTGATCGGCCCGAACGGCGCCGGCAAGACGACGCTGCTCGCGGCGCTGATGGGCCTGCTGCCGGCGCAGGGCGAGATCGTCTATCTCGGCGAGCGGCAGGGCGCCGAGCGCCAGGTCGAGCAGCTGGTGCGCCAGGGCATGACGCTGGTGCCCGAGAAGCGCGAGCTGTTCGGCGAGATGAGCGTCGAGGACAACCTGCTGCTCGGCGCCTTCGACCGCTACCGCGGCGGTCACCGCGACGAGCTGGAGACGATGGATCAGGTCTTCGAGATCTTCCCGCGCCTCGCCGAGCGGCGCGAGCAGCTGGCCGGAACCCTCTCCGGCGGCGAGCGCCAGATGCTGGCCATGGGCCGCGCGCTGATGGCCAAGCCGAAGCTCCTGATGCTCGACGAGCCCAGCCTCGGCCTCGCGCCGCTGATCATCAAGGAAATCTTCCGCATCGTCGCCGAACTCAAGAAGACCGGCGTCGCCATCCTGCTCGTCGAGCAGAACGCGCGCGCCGCGCTGCAGGTGGCCGACTACGGCTACGTGCTGGAGACCGGCGAAGTCTCGCTCGAAGGGCCGAGCGCCGAACTCGCCAGCGATCCGCGCGTCATCGAAAGCTATCTGGGGCTGGGCGGCAAAGGCGGCGCGGCCGCGCGCTGAACTGCGCGCTTCGGGTCCGGCGTCCGGCCGCAAACCGGTGAATCCCCGAATCGGTAAATCCGGGCACCGGCGGGCCGCCGCATTCCGGGACGACGCGTCCTAGCGTTCGCCGTGCGGCGCCCGGATCGGCACGATCTCGATGCCGTACTTGCGCGCCGTCTGCTGGTACAGCTCGCGCGCCGAAATCACCTTCGGATTGCGTAGATCCTTGGCCTGCGCCAGCTGCAGGTAGCGCAGGCCGCGTTCGGCCATCGTCTCGTTCCAGCCCTGGCGTTCGAGCAGCGTGAAGATGGCCTTGCTGGCGTTGACCAGGAACTGCAGGTTGGGCACGCGCTCGGCCGCCTCGATCAGCATCTGCACCGAGCCTTCGACGTCGCCGCTGCGCGCCGCCAGCACACCGCGGTTGTTGAGTTCGACGATCTCGCGGCCGACCTGCGCAAGCATCGCCTGGCCGCTTTCCTCCTTGCCGGTCTTGGCGAAGACGCCCTCGATCTGCGCGATCATCGCGCGATTCTCGTGGTTCTCCGCCGCCACCTTGCGCAGGATGTCCTGCGCGCGCGCCTCGTCGCCGGTCGCCAGGCAGGCCTCGGCGAGGTCGACCGTGAGCTTCTGCGACAGCCCCTGCTCGCCGGCTTCGCCGAGCAGCGCTTCGTGCAGGGTCAGGGCCTTGGCCAGCGCGGCCTTGGCCTTGGCCGGCTCGCCTTCCTTTTCGGCGCACAGGCTTTCGGTGACGAGCGCCGCGAATTCGCCTTGCTTGCTGCCGCGCAGGTCGCGCCGCAGTTGCTGCGCGACGACGCGGGCGCCGGCCGCGTGCCCGCGGTCGAGCATGATGCGCGACAGATTCGTGTAGTCGTCGATGTTCTTCAGGCTGGAGCCGCGATGGCGCTCGAGCACCTTGCCGTAGGCGCGCTCGGCGGCCTCCATGTCGTTGTTGCGCGCGGCGACGTCGCCGACCATGCGCTGCCGCAGCGAATTGTTCGGAGAAATCGTCGCCGCCTGCAGCAGGACTTCCTGCGCCTCGGCGAGCTTGCCCATTTCCTCGCGCACGCCGGCGACGAAGTCGTAGGCGGCGAGAAACTCCGGGTAATCCTGGACGATCGCCAGCCCGAGCGTTTCCGCATCGGCCAGCTTCTCCAGCCCGCGTAGCGCCACGGCGAGGCCCATGCGCGCCCACGGCGCCGGGCGCTGCGCGAGCACCTGCTGGTAGACCGCCTGCGCTTCGTCGTAGCGCCCGAGCGTGTTGAGAATCTCGCCCTTGAAGCGCGTCGCTTCGCTGGCGAAGCCGCCGGCGCGCGCGAGCAGTCCTTCGCAGGCCGCCAGGGCGTCGCCGTAGGCACCGTTGTCGAGATGCTCGAAAACGCGGGCGAAGAAGTGTTTCTTGTAGACCGCCTTGAGCAGGCGCGACTGCAGCTGATCGGCGGTGAACGGCTTGATCAGGTAGTCGTCCGGCGCGAGTTCGGCGAGCGAGACGACGTTGCGGTAGGAGCGCTCGCCGGTGATCACCATGAACACCGCGGCCAGCGATAGCAGGCGCTGCTGGCGCAGTTCCTCGAGCAGCTGCTGGCTGTCGCGCCCGTCGTCGAGCAGGTAGTCGGAGAGGACGATGTCGAAGTGCGCCGCGCCGATCTGGCGCAGGACTTCGGCGGAGGTGCCGGCGCCGTGCACGGCGGTGATGTTGAGCGTGGAGAGCATCATGCGCAAGGAGTTGCGCGCGTGCGGATGGCGGTCGACGATCAGGACGCGTTTACGCGGCAGTTCCTTGCTGAGCTTGAGCAGCAGTTCTTCGGTGGAGTCGTGGGTTCCCATGGCGTGGAAGTTAACGCACAGCGCGCCTTTCCGGCAAGCGCCAAATGCGCGGAAAGGCGCGCCAGGCGGGGATTTCGGCTAATCGATTGCAATATTCAAACGATCGTTTTATATTTCCCTGCGCCTTACCTTCACGATAAGCCCTTCCGGAACGACGGTCCCGACCGCGACGGCTGGGCATGGAGACAGTCAAATGCAGTTCGCCACCTTGCTGGAATGGTTCATTCCGGCCGGCATCCGCCATAGCCAGGATGCCCTCGTCCGCGCCCGCACCGTGGTCAACGTCGCCCTGCTGGCCGGCGTCGTCGCACCGCTGTTCGCGGTTTCTTACTTCAAGCTCGGCCACGCCGCGATGGGGCAGGGCATCCTGCTCGGCAGCGCCGGCCTCCTGCTCGGTCCGCCGCTCCTGCGCTTCTCCGGCAGCGTCCGCTTCGCCGCCGAATTCGTCACCGCCTGCATGTTCGGCATGGTGACGTGGATGGTCTACGTGAACGGCGGCATCCTGTCGACCAGCGTGATGTGGTTCGTCTCGGTCCCGGTCGCCGCGATTTTCGTCGGCGGCCGCCGCTCGGGCTATTTCTGGTCTGCGCTCACCTTCGCGGCGATCGGCGTCTTCGCCGCCGTCGACGGCCGCGGCGCGCTGCCGCCGTCGCCGATCCCGGCCAGCCTGCACGGCCAGTTGCAGGCCAAGGCGCTGGCCGGCCTGACGCTCGTCGTGCTGGTCATCGCGCTCGCCTTCGAACGGGCCAAGAGCAGCGGCTTCGCCCGCCTCGACGCGGCGCGCGCAGAGGCCGAGGCGGCGGCGCAGCGCACGGCCGAGATGCTGCGCCGGGTGACCGATTCGATCACCGGCGCGGCGCAAGAAAGCGGCGGCATCGCGCGCAGCGTCGCGCTGATGGCGAGCACCATGCACGAGCAGCGCGGGCGGGCCGACGCGATGAGCGCGACGGCCGACCGGATGATCGGCGAAGCGACGCACAACGCCGAGCACTCAGGACGCGCGGCGCAGGCCGTGCGCGAGGCCGGCGGGCAGGCGGCGAGCGGCGGCGCCGTCATGGACCAGGCGGTGGCCAAGCTGAACGGGGCCGGCGAGGCGATCGACGTCGCCGCGCAGCGCCTCGAAGAACTCGGCGCGCGCAGCAGCGAAGTGACCGCCATCGTGCAGCTGATTCGCGACGTCGCCGGGCAGACCAATCTGCTGGCCCTCAACGCGGCGATCGAGGCGGCGCGCGCCGGCGAGCAGGGACGCGGCTTCGCCGTGGTGGCCGACGAGGTGCGTCGTCTGGCCGAGCGCACGCAGGAGGCGACCGGCGACATCGAAAGCAGGATCGGCCTCATCGTCAGCGGCACGCAGGAGGCGATCGGCGCCATGCGCAGCGGCACCGAGTCGATGCGGGGCGGTTGCGGCAATGCGCAACTGGCGCAGGCACAGCTGGTGACGATCATCGGCGGCGCCGAGCGGCTCGGGCAGACGATGGGCGAACTGGCGGCGTCGGGCGAGTCGCAGCGCACGGCGATCGCCCGCTTCGCCGACGACATCCGGCGGATGGGGCAGGCGACGCACATGCTGGGCGGCGAAACGGAAGCGATCGCCACCGCGACGCGCCGTCTCGATGCGCTGATGGCCGACCTCGGTGCCGCCGTCGGCGACTTTCGCGCACGCGGCGTGGCGGGCTGAGCGGGACGGTGTCGGCGGGCTTCGCCGGGCGCCTCGCCGAGAGCCCGGCGGCAGGGCGGAAGGCGGGCGGAAACCTGTTATTTTTCAGCCGACTGGCGTAAAATCCGGAGCCTTCCCGCCGTCCCCGGCGGATTTCCCTGGCTCCCGGATTCCTATTCCCCATGCAGTATCCCGAACGTTTCGATGTGATCGTCGTCGGCGGCGGCCATGCCGGTACCGAAGCGGCGCTCGCCAGCGCGCGCATCGGCGCGCGCACGTTGCTTCTCACGCACAACCTCGAAACGCTGGGCGCGATGAGCTGCAACCCGTCGATCGGCGGCATCGGCAAGGGACATCTGGTCAAGGAAGTCGATGCGCTGGGCGGCGCCATGGCGGCGGCCACCGACGAGTCGGGTATCCAGTTCCGCATCCTCAATTCGAGCAAAGGCCCGGCCGTGCGCGCGACGCGCGCGCAGGCCGACCGCGTGCTCTACCGGCAGGCGATCCGTACCCGCCTCGAGAACCAGCCCAACCTGACGCTGTTCGCGCAGGCCTGCGACGACCTGATCGTCGACGGCGACCGCGTCGTCGGCGCGGTGACGCAGCTCGGCGTGCGCTTCGAGGCGCGCGCCGTCGTGCTCACCGCGGGCACCTTCCTCAACGGCTTGATCCACGTCGGTCTCGACAACTACACCGGCGGGCGCATGGGCGATCCGCCCTCGGTCTCGCTCGCCGCGCGCCTGCGCGAACTGCAGCTGCCGGTCGGGCGCCTGAAGACCGGCACGCCGCCGCGCCTCGACGGCAAGACGATCGACTTCTCGGTGATGGAGGAGCAGCACTCGGACGACCCGCTGCCCGTCTTCTCCTTCCTCGGCAACGCGGCGCGGCATCCGCGCCAGCTGCCGTGCTGGATCACCGCCACCAACGCGCGCACGCACGACCTGATCCGCGCCAACCTCGACCGCTCGCCGATGTACACCGGCGTCATCGAGGGCGTCGGGCCGCGCTACTGCCCGTCGATCGAGGACAAGATCCACCGCTTCGCGGCGAAGGACAGCCACAACGTCTTCCTTGAACCGGAAGGCCTGACGACGCACGAGATCTACCCGAACGGGATTTCGACGAGCCTGCCCTTCGACGTGCAGCTGGCCATCGTGCGCTCGATCCGCGGCATGGAGAACTGCCACATCCTGCGCCCCGGCTACGCCATCGAGTACGACTACTTCGACCCGCGCGGACTGAAGGACACGTTCGAGACGAAAGCCATCGGCGGCCTCTTCTTCGCCGGCCAGATCAACGGCACCACCGGCTACGAGGAAGCCGCCGCGCAGGGCCTGCTCGCCGGCGCCAACGCCGCGCTGCAGGCGCGCGAGCGCGAGAGCTGGTCGCCGCGCCGCGACGAGGCCTACCTCGGCGTGCTCGTCGACGACCTGATCACGCGCGGCGTCTCCGAGCCCTACCGCATGTTCACCAGCCGCGCTGAATACCGCCTGTCGCTGCGCGAGGACAACGCCGACATGCGTTTGACCGAACACGGGCGCCATCTCGGTCTCGTCGACGACGCGCGCTGGGCGGCCTTCTGCGAGAAACGCGAGGCGATCGCGCGCGAACAGGAGCGCCTGAAGTCGACCTGGGTGCATCCCGGGAAAGTCGCTCCCGCCGAAGTCGCCCGCGTGCTCGGCAAGCCGATTGAGCGCGAATACACGCTGCACGACCTGCTTCGCCGGCCCGACGTCGATTACGCGACGCTGATGACGCTGCCGCTCGGCGAGACGAGCGCCGACGCCGGCCTCCGCGATCCGCAGGTCATCGAGCAGGTCGAGATCCAGGCCAAGTACCAGGGCTACATCGACCGCCAGCAGGGCGAGGTGGCGAAGAATCTGGCCAGCGAGGAAACGCCGCTGCCGGTCGATTTCGATTTCGCGCAGGTCGGTGGCCTCTCCAAGGAAGTGCAGCAGAAGCTCGCCCAGCACCGCCCGCAGACGCTCGGCCAGGCGTCGCGCATCCAGGGCGTGACGCCGGCGGCGATCTCGATGCTGCTGATCTACCTCAAGCGCGGCGAACTGGCCGCGGCAAGGAAGCCGCGCTGATGGATCAGGCGCAGCAACTCGAACGCGGGCTGGAGACGCTCGGCATCGCCCTGCCGGACGCCGCGCAGCGCAAGCTGCTCGCCTACGTCGCGCTGCTCCAGAAATGGAACAAGACCTTCGCGCTGACCGCGCTGCGCGATCCGGCAAAAGCCGTTAGCCATCATCTGCTCGATTCGCTCGCGGTGTTGCCCTACGTCACGCAGGATTCGCTGCTCGACGTCGGCAGCGGCGGCGGCCAGCCGGGGATTCCGCTGGCCATCGCGCGCCCCGACCTCGCCGTCACGCTGCTCGACAGCAATTCGAAGAAGACGGCGTTCCTGCAGCAGGCCGCGATCGAGCTCGAACTGAAGAATGTTGCCGTACACTGCGGGCGGGTCGAGCACTACCGGCCGCCGGAAAAATTCGCCGGCATCGTCTCGCGCGCCTTTTCCGAGCTGGCCGATTTCGTCACGCTGTCCGCTGAACTGCTGAAAGCGGACGGGCGCTGGCTGGCGCTCAAGGGCGTGCGCCCGGACGACGAGATCGCGCGCCTGCCGGAGGCCGTCGCGGTCGACGCGGTGCATCGGCTGGCCGTGCCCGGCGTCGAGGGCGAACGTCATCTGGTCGTTTTGCGAAAGACCGACGCAGCGCGTCGCGGGGAGGATTGAGTTGGCAAAGATACTGGCGGTAACCAACCAGAAGGGCGGGGTCGGCAAGACGACGACCGCGGTGAACCTGTCGGCCTGTCTCGCCGCGCTCGACCAGCGCGTGCTGATGATCGACCTCGACCCGCAGGGCAACGCGACGACAGGCTGCGGCGTCTTCAAGCGCGAGGCGCTGCCGACGGTGTACCAGATACTGATCGGCCGCTCGACCTTCGCCGAGGCGCGCATCCGCACCGAGTTCGGCTTCGACATCCTGCCCGCCAACCGCGAACTGGCCGGCGCCGAGGTCGAACTGATCGAAATGGGCAACCGCGAATATCGCCTGCGCGATGCGCTGAGCGAGGCGCGCGCCGACTACGACTTCATCCTGATGGACTGCCCGCCGGCGCTCAACATGTTGACCGTCAACGGGCTCGCCGCCGCCGAGGCGGTGATGATCCCGATGCAATGCGAGTATTACGCGCTCGAAGGGCTGACCGACCTCGTCGCCACGCTCAAGAAGGTGCGCGGCAACCTCAACCCGAAGCTCGAGATCGAGGGCCTGCTGCGCACCATGTTCGACGCACGCTCGACGCTCACCCAGCAGGTCTCGGGCGAACTCGAGGGGCACTTCGGCGACAAGGTCTACCGCACGATCATTCCGCGCAACGTGCGTCTCGCCGAAGCGCCGTCGTACGGCAAGCCGGTGATCGCCTTCGACCGCAGTTCGCGCGGTGCGCAGGCCTATCTTGCGCTGGCCCAGGAAATGCTGGACCGGCGCGACGGCGTCACGCGCGCCGTCACCGAACAGGGAGCGGAAGCATGAAGATGAAGGGTCTCGGCCGCGGGCTCGACGCCCTGCTGGCCGGCAACGAAGCGGAGAAGAAGGAGCAGCAGCGCGCGCTGCCGGTCGGCACGCTGCAGCCCGGAAAATACCAGCCGCGCACGCAGATGGACCCGGCGTCGCTCGACGAGCTGGCCGCGTCGATCCGCGCGCAGGGCCTGATGCAGCCGATTCTGGTGCGTCCGCTCGGCAACGACCGCTACGAGATCATCGCCGGCGAGCGCCGCTGGCGCGCCGCCCAGCTCGCCGGCCTGACCGAGGTGCCGACGCTGATCCGCGAGATTCCCGACGAAGCCGCGCTCGCCATGGCGCTGATCGAGAACATCCAGCGCGAGAACCTCAACCCGCTTGAAGAAGCGCTTGGCCTGCAGCGCCTGGTCGACGAGTTCGCCATGACGCACCAGCAGGCCGCCGACGCCGTCGGCCGCTCGCGTCCCGCCGCGTCCAATCTGCTGCGCCTGCTGCAACTCGCCCCGCCGGTGCAGGATTTCCTGATGCGCGGCGCCATCGACATGGGCCACGCACGCGCCTTGTTGCCGCTGGCCGGTGCGCTGCAGGTGCAGCTTGCCCAGCGCATCGTCCAGAAAGGCCTTTCCGTGCGCGAGACCGAGCGTCTCGTGCAGCACGCCCTAAAACCGCCCGCGCATGCAGAGGCGAGAAAACCCGATCGCGACGTGGTCCGCCTGCAGGACGAACTCGCCGACTTGCTCGGTGCGCGCGTCGAAATCCGCGCCAACAAAAAAGGCGCTGGAAAAGTGCATATCGAGTTCGGCGACCTCGACCAGCTGGAAGGGATTCTGCAGCGTCTGCGCTGAGCGGTGGCCGCGTTTCAAACGCTGCAATGCTGCGCTGCAACGCCGTTTGACTTACCATCGGAATACTCTTATAGTAGACTTCTTTGTATGCGGCGGCTGGCTAGACTTTCCGCATTGCGCCAATGTTTAGAGCGATTTTTCTGCAGATAGGCGCAACACTGGTTACAGCGGTGATAGCTGGTCTACTCGTCGGAACGCGGGGGGCGGTGTCGGCAGTATTGGGGGGCGTTGCATGCACGCTTCCGAACTTTCTGTTCGCCTTGCGCCTGCGATCGGTGCATAACCGGTCGGGTGCTTCATATCCCGTGAATTTTTTCCTCGGCGAGTTCGTCAAGAATGCCGCGACGATAGGATTGATGGCGGTCGCCGTTAAAGCGTACGCCGATCTGCATTGGCCTTCGATGCTGATCGGTCTGGCGGTCGTCTTGCAAGCAAGTTTTTTAGCTTTTTGGAAAAAGTCCTGATCATGGCTACTGGTCACGAAGCAGCAGCAAACGCACCTACCGCGGGCGAGTACATCGTCCACCACCTGGCTCATTTGAACAGCACGGGCCATGCCCAGAAGTCGATCATCGACTTTTCGGTCATCAATCTCGATACCCTGGTTTTCTCCGTCCTGATGGGCGTGCTCGGCCTGTTCGTCATGTGGCGCGTCGCTCGGAGCGTCACTTCCGGCGTGCCGGGGCGCATGCAGGCGGCCGTCGAGATCCTCCTCGAAATGGTCAACAACCAGGCCAAGGGCATCGTGCATAGCGAGCAATCGCGCAAGTTCGTCGCACCGCTGGCGCTCACCGTCTTCGTCTGGATCTTCCTGATGAACTCGATGGACTTCCTGCCGGTCGATCTGCTGCCCAATCTCTGGCAGGCGATCCAGGGCGACCATCACGCCTATCTGCGCGTGGTGCCGACCGCCGACCTGAACGGCACCCTGGGCATGTCGATCGGCGTGCTGCTCGTCTGCCTCTGGTACAACGTCAAGATCAAGGGTTTCGGCGGCTGGGTGCATGAACTCTTCACCGCGCCGTTCGGCAGCCACCCGCTGCTCTACCCGGTCAACTTCCTGATGCAGATGATCGAGTTCCTAGCCAAGACCGTTTCGCACGGCATGCGGCTGTTCGGCAACATGTACGCCGGCGAACTCGTATTCATGCTGATCGCGCTGATGGGCGCCGCCTACGGCGGTTCGACCGGACTGACCGGGCCCCTGCTGTGGATCGGTCATGTGCTCGCCGGTACGGCATGGGCCATCTTCCACATCCTGATCGTCGCCCTGCAGGCCTTCATCTTCATGATGCTGACCCTGGTGTACATCGGTCAGGCGCACGAAAGCCACTGATTTCCAGTTTGTCGCTGTTTAAGTTTCGTTTTTAACCCTTACCCAACTTGAAGGAGTAGTCATGGAACACGTTCTCGGTTTTGTCGCTCTGGCCGCCGGTCTGATCATTGGTCTGGGCGCCATCGGCGCCTGTATCGGCATTGGCCTGATGGGCGGCAAGTACATTGAAGCATCCGCACGCCAGCCCGAGCTGATGAACGAACTCCAGACCAAGATGTTCCTGCTCGCCGGTCTGATCGATGCCGCCTTCCTGATCGGCGTCGGTATCGCCATGATGTTCGCCTTCGCCAACCCGTTCAAGCTGTAATCGGACCTCTCCCCATCAACCTTTCTGAGGGAAGACTACCGTGAATCTGAACGCAACTCTGGTCGCCCAGCTCGTTGTGTTCTTCATTCTGGCGTGGTTCACGATGAAATTCGTGTGGCCGCCCATTGTGAAGGCGCTAGACGAGCGCGCGAAGAAGATCGCCGACGGTCTGGCTGCCGCTGAACGCGGCAAGCACGACCTCGAGCTTGCGACCAAGCGCTCCGCTGACTCTCTGCGCGAAGGCAAAGAGAAGGCAGCCGAGGTGCTTGCCCAGGCCGACAAGCGTGCCCTGCAAATCATCGAAGAAGCCAAGGCACAAGCCAAGGTCGAGGCCGACAAGGTCGTCGCCGGCGCCAAGGCCGAGATCGAGCAGGAAGCCGCTCGCGCCAAGGAAGCCCTGCGTGAACGCGTTGCCGAACTGGCCGTCGCCGGTGCAGAGAAGATCCTGCGCCGCGAAATCGACGCCAAGGCGCACGCCGACATGCTGGTCGCGATCAAACAGGATCTGTAACGCTCATGGCTGAATCTGTCACCATCGCTCGTCCCTATGCGGAGGCGGTTTTCCGCCTGGCGCGGGAAAGCAAGGCGCTGGCGGCTTGGTCGGATCGACTCAAGCTGCTCGCCGCCATCGCCCAGGATGCCGAAATGACCCAGGTCATCGGCAACCCGAAGCTTTCCGCCGGACAGGTCGCCCAGCTTTTCGTGTCTCTTTCCGGCGAAGCCGGCAACCAGGATCTGGTGAATTTCATCAACCTCCTGGCCGAGAACGAACGCCTCGACGTCCTGACGCAGATCCAGGAAACCTACGAGCAGCTCAAGAGTGCGGAAGAAGGGGTCAAGGACGCTTTCGTTTCCAGCGCCTTTCCGCTCGACGATGCACAACTGAAAAATCTGATGAGCCAGCTTGAGGTCCATTTCGGCGCCAAGCTCCAGCCCAGGGTCGAAGTCGATCCGGCGCTGATCGGCGGGGTCAGAGTGGCGGTCGGTGACCAGATGCTGGATGCTTCCGTGCGCGGCAAGCTCGAAGCGATGGCCTCGGCGCTCAAGAACTAGGAGAAATTCATGCAATTGAATCCTTCCGAGATCAGCGAACTGATCAAGAGCAAGATTCAGAATCTGGAAGTGGGCGCCGAAACCCGCACGCAGGGCACCGTCGTTTCCGTGACCGACGGCATCTGCCGTGTGCACGGCCTCGCCGATGTCATGCAAGGTGAAATGCTCGAGTTTCCGGGCAACACCATCGGTATGGCACTCAACCTCGAACGCGACTCCGTCGGTGCCGTCGTTCTCGGTGAATACGAACACATTTCGGAAGGCGACACCGTCAAGTGCACGGGCCGCATTCTGGAAGTCCCGGTCGGTCCGGAACTGATCGGTCGCGTCGTCAATGCCCTCGGCCAGCCGATCGACGGCAAGGGTCCGATCGGCAACAAGCTGACCGACAAGATCGAAAAAGTCGCCCCGGGCGTGATCTGGCGTAAGTCGGTTTCGCAGCCGGTGCAGACCGGTCTGAAGTCGGTCGACTCCATGGTGCCTATCGGTCGTGGCCAGCGCGAGCTGATCATCGGCGACCGTCAGACGGGCAAGACGGCTGTTGCGGTTGATGCGATCATCAACCAAAAGGGCCAGAACATGAAGTGTATCTACGTTGCGATCGGCCAGAAGGCTTCGACGATCGCCAACGTCGTGCGCAAGCTCGAAGAGCACGGCGCCATGGAATACACCGTCGTCGTCGCCGCCACCGCCTCCGACTCGGCCGCGCTGCAGTTCATCGCACCGTACACCGGCTGCACGATGGGCGAATACTTCCGCGACCGCGGCGAAGATGCGCTGATCGTTTATGACGATCTGACCAAGCAGGCCTGGGCCTATCGCCAGATCTCGCTGCTGCTGCGTCGCCCGCCGGGCCGCGAAGCCTACCCGGGCGACGTTTTCTACCTGCACTCGCGTCTGCTCGAGCGTGCCGCTCGCGTTTCCGAAGAGTGGGTCGAGAAGCTGACCAACGGCGAAGTGAAGGGCAAGACCGGTTCGCTGACCGCGCTCCCGGTGATCGAAACGCAGGCCGGCGACGTTTCCGCCTTCGTTCCGACCAACGTGATCTCGATTACCGACGGCCAGATCTTCCTGGAAACCGACCTCTTCAACGCCGGCATTCGTCCCGCCATCAACGCGGGTATCTCGGTGTCCCGCGTCGGCGGTGCCGCGCAGACGAAGATCGTCAAGAAGCTCGGCGGCGGCGTCCGTCTGGCCCTGGCCCAGTACCGCGAACTCGCGGCCTTCGCCCAGTTCGCCTCGGACCTCGACGAAGCGACCCGCAAGCAGCTCGAACGCGGCCGTACCGTGACCGAACTGATGAAGCAGGCCCAGTACTCGCCGATGAGCGTGGCTGAAATGTCGGTGACCCTGTTCGCGGTCGACAAGGGCTACTTCGACGGTATCGACGTCAAGCGCGTTCTCGACTTCGAAAAGGCCATGATCAGCACGCTGAAGCAGGCCAATGCGGATCTGATGAACAAGATGGAGACGACCAAGGACCTCGACGCCGATTCCGCGAAGCAACTCGCAGCGGCTATCGAAGCGTTCAAGGGTTCCTGGGTCTGATCCGCCGTTAGGAGAGCGCCATGCCTAGCGGCAAGGAAATTCGCAACAAGATCAAGAGCGTCGAAAACACGCGCAAGATCACCAAGGCCATGGAGATGGTGGCCGCATCCAAGATGCGCAAGGCGCAGGAGCGGATGCGTGCTTCCCGTCCCTATGGCGAGAAGATCCGGCGCGTTGCGGCTAACCTCTCGCATGCCCTGACCGAGTACAAGCACGCCTTCCTGCACCAGCGCACGCCGGTCAAGAAGGTGGGCCTGATCGTCGTCACTTCGGACAAGGGCCTGTGCGGCGGCTTGAACAGCAACGTGCTGCGCATGGTGCTCGGCCGCATGAAGGAATGGGAGGACCAGGGTGCGGGTCTGCAGGCGACCTGCATCGGCAACAAGGGTCTCGGCTTCATGCAGCGTGCCGGCGCTGAAATCGTCTCGCACGTCACCGCCCTCGGCGACACGCCGCATCTGGAGAAGCTGATCGGACCGATCAAGGTTCAGCTCGATGCGTTCATGGCCGGCGAGATCGATGCGCTGTACATCGCGTCCACCCGCTTCATCAACACGATGAAGCAGGAGCCGGTGATCGAACAGCTGCTGCCGCTGTCCGGCGACTCCGTCGGCTCGGCTTCGACCAACTGGGACTACGTCTATGAACCCGATCCCAAGTCGGTCATCGACGACCTCCTGATCCGTTACGTCGAAGCGATGATCTATCAGGCAGTGGCCGAAAACATGGCGTCCGAGCAAAGCGCGCGGATGGTGGCCATGAAGTCGGCGTCGGACAACGCCAAGAACGTGATCGGCGAACTGAAGCTCGTCTACAACAAGGCGCGCCAGGCTGCGATCACCAAAGAGCTGTCCGAGATCTGCAGCGGCGCCGCGGCGGTTTGACGCAGCGTAACGAATTCACAAGTTAGTTGGGGATTAACATGAGTCAAGGAACGATCGTTCAGTGCATCGGCGCCGTGGTGGATATCCAGTTTCCACGCGACGCGATGCCCAAGGTCTATGACGCCCTGATGGTCGACGCGGCGAGCGAATCGCCGATGGCCGAAAAGGCGCTGACCTTTGAAGTGCAGCAGCAGCTCGGCGACGGCATCGTGCGTACCATTGCGCTCGGTTCGTCGGACGGCCTGCGTCGCGGCATGAAGGTCAACAACACCGGCAAGGGCATCTCGGTGCCGGTCGGTACCGCAACGCTGGGTCGCATCATGGACGTGCTCGGCCGTCCGATCGACGAAGCCGGTCCGATCGCGACCGAAGAGCGTCGCGAGATTCACCAGAAGGCCCCGGCCTTCGACGAACTGTCGCCTTCGGTCGACCTGCTCGAAACCGGCATCAAGGTGATCGATCTGGTCTGTCCGTTCGCCAAGGGCGGCAAGGTCGGCCTGTTCGGCGGCGCCGGCGTCGGCAAGACGGTGAACATGATGGAACTGATCAACAACATCGCCAAGCAGCACTCGGGTCTCTCGGTGTTCGCCGGCGTGGGCGAGCGGACCCGCGAAGGGAACGACTTCTACCACGAGATGAAGGACTCCAACGTTCTCGACAAGGTCGCGATGGTGTTCGGTCAGATGAACGAGCCCCCGGGCAACCGTCTGCGCGTCGCGCTAACCGGTCTGACCATGGCCGAGCGTTTCCGTGACGATGGCCGCGACATCCTGTTCTTCGTCGACAACATCTACCGCTACACGCTGGCCGGTACCGAAGTGTCCGCGCTGCTCGGCCGGATGCCGTCCGCCGTGGGCTACCAGCCGACGCTGGCCGAAGAAATGGGCCGTCTGCAAGAGCGTATCACCTCGACCAAGGTCGGCTCGATCACCTCGATCCAGGCCGTGTACGTCCCTGCCGACGACTTGACCGACCCGTCTCCCGCCACCACCTTCCTGCACCTCGACTCGACCGTCGTGCTGTCGCGTGACATCGCCGCCCTGGGTATCTACCCGGCCGTCGACCCGCTCGACTCCACCTCGCGTCAGCTCGACCCGCAGGTCGTCGGCGAAGAGCACTACAGCGTCGCCCGCCAGGTCCAGATGACCCTGCAGCGCTACAAGGAACTGCGCGACATCATCGCGATTCTGGGCATGGACGAACTGTCGCCGGAAGACAAGCTGTCGGTCGCCCGCGCCCGTAAGATCCAGCGCTTCCTGTCGCAGCCCTTCCACGTGGCCGAAGTGTTTACCGGTTCGCCCGGCAAGTACGTCCCGCTCAAGGAAACCATCAAGGGCTTCAAGATGATCGTTTCCGGCGAGTGCGACCACCTGCCCGAGCAGGCCTTCTACATGGTTGGCGGCATCGAGGAAGCCTTCGAGAAAGCCAAGTCGCTGCAGTAACTTGCGGCACCGTTAAGGGGAACCAGCTATGGCAATGACCGTACATGTCGATGTGGTGAGCGCGGAAGAGTCGATCTTCTCGGGCACCGTCGAGTTCGCCGTGTTCCCGGGCGAGGCGGGCGAACTGGGCATCTATCCGCGCCACACGGCGTTGCTGACGCGGATCAAGCCCGGTACCGTTCGCCTCAAGGTGCCCGACCAGGACGAGTTCGAAATGGTTTACGTCTCGGGCGGCATGCTCGAGGTGCAACCGCAGATGATCACCGTGCTGGCCGACACCGCGATGCGCGCCGCCGACCTCGACGAGGCCAAGGCGCTCGAGGCGAAGAAGCGTGCCGAGGAAGCCCTGCAGAACCGCAAGGCCGAGTTCGACTACGCCGCTGCGGAAGCGGAGCTGGCGCAAGCCATCGCCCAGCTGCAGACGATTCAGCGTCTGCGCAAGCGGGGACACTGAGCGTTCGGCGATTGTGCAGCAATAAAAAAGGCAGCTTCGGCTGCCTTTTTTCATGGTTATGACCCGCCGTTGATCAATTTGATACTGCCCGGCCCTGATCGGCCTTGCCCCTTTTTGCAAAAGTAGGGAAGGCGGCTGGAATCGGAACGCAAGAGGACGTGCGGAACTGGCTCGCTGTCGCTCAATCTTGTGTAATTGCCTGCAGGCCGAATGCAAGCAAGCGCGCCGGCTTAGCCGGCGACGTGCTTCAGCAGGCGGCTTTCGAGGCGGGTGCAGTCGTCGCGCAGGGCATCGACGGCGCCGCAGAAAGCGCTTACGTCGGCGGCGTGCGCGAGTGTCGGCCGCTCTTCGGTGAGGAACTCGGCGACGTTGGCGGCAAGGTTGCGCAGCTGGCGGCCCTGCCAGGCGCCGAGCTCGCGCGCGCCGCGCAACAGGCGGTGCGCGGCGATGTCGCCGACGATGCCGGCCAGATCGGCCTCGACGTCCCAACGCAGATTGCGGAAAACGAAGGCGAGCGCCTCGGCGAAGTCGGCCGAGCCGGAAATACGCGCGGCGGCGAATACGGAGGCGCGATCGGTCAACCAGCGCAGCGGCGTGTCGTCCGGCAGGCGGATGCTGACGCCGGTCTCGCCGAGCTTGTCGCCGCGCCGCAGGCGGCCGTCGCCGTCGATGCGCAGGGGAAGCGCGAGCGCGCCGATCTCTAGGCGCGCCGTCTGCCCGGCGAAGGGCTTCAGACGCGCCCTCGCCCAGTCCTCGGCGGCGAGCAGGTGATTGGCGAAGGCGAGGGCGCGGTCAAGCAGCATCGTTTCAGGCGAGCTGCTGGATGCCGGCGACGACCCAGCCCTTGCTGCCGTCGAGCGGCTTGGCGAGATTCCAGACTTCGTCGAAGGGGTGCGCCGCGCCGCCGGCTTCCTCGCGGATCATGCCGCTGAAACGCACGCTGGCGATGTGCCGGTTGCCGTCGCTCGTCACTTCGAGCAGCTCGCCGTTGAGCGTGACGACGTCGGTCTGCTGCGCCGCGTCGCCGCGCTCGTCCATCTGCAGCTTGATCTCGGCGAACATTTCGGGGCTGACGAATTCGCGCAGGTCGTCGAGGTTCTTGGCGTCGTTGGCGGCCTGCAGGCGCACGAAGTTCAGCTTGGCGATGCGCACGAAGCCCTCACTGTCGAAGCCCTCGGGGATGTTGCGGGCGGTCGGCGCCGCGGGGCTGGCTGCGCCCTGGGCGAATTCCGGCGGCGCGCTCACGGGCAGCGGCTGCGCGGCCGGGGCGCCGGCGTACTGCAGGCCCTGGGCGGCCGGCGCCGCGCCTTGATTGCGGCGGAAGAGCAGGCGGAAAACGAAGAACGCGGCGAACACGAGCAGGGCGATCATCAGGAAGTTCGCCATGCCGGCGCCGAGCCCGAAGTGCGAGAGCAGGGCGGCGATGCCGAGACCGGCGGCGAGGCCGGCGATCGGCCCGAGCCAGTTGCGCTTGGGGGCGGCAGCGGGGGCGCCGGCCTGCGGTGCAGCCGCCGGAGCGGCGGCGTTCTGTTGCGGGGCTGCGGCAGGGGGTGTGCTCGCCTGCCGCTGCGTCACCGAGTCGCGTTGCATGCCGGACGATTTGCCGCCGCCGAAGCGCTTGGCTTCCGCGTCGCCGATCGTCAGGCCGAGGCTCAGCACGCCGAGCAGAATCGCAAACAGGGTCTTTTTCATGTCTTCTCCGGGGTGATTCCAGGTGTTTCAGAATTTGAAGCCGCGATGCAGGGCGACGACGCCCAGGGTCATGTTGAAGTACTCGACCTTTTCGAGCCCGACTTGCTCCATCATCGACTTGAGGGTTTCCTGATCGGGGTGCACGCGGATCGATTCGGCGAGGTAGCGGTAGCTGGCCTCGTCCTGCGTGATGAGCTGGCCGATGCGCGGGATGATCTTGAACGAGTAGAAGTCGTAGGCGGGCGCCAGCGGCTTCCAGACCTGCGAGAATTCGAGCACCAGCAGGCGGCCGCCCGGGCGCAGGACGCGGCGCATTTCGGCGAGGGCGGCTTCCTTGTGCGTCATGTTGCGCAGGCCGAAGGCGACGGTCACGCAGTCGAAGTAGTCGTCGGGGAAGGGCAGCTTCTCGGCGTCGCACTGCGCGACGGGGATCAGGAAGCCCTTGTCGCACAGGCGGTCGCGCCCGTTGGTCAGCATCGCGTTGTTGATGTCGGTCAGCCAGACCTCGCCGGTCTTGCCGACGCGCTTGGCGAAGGCCAGCGAGAGGTCGCCGGTGCCGCCGGCCACGTCGAGGACGCGCGAGCCTTCGCGCACGCCGCTGCGGGCGATCGTGAACGCCTTCCACAGGCGGTGCATGCCGCCCGACATGAGGTCGTTCATCAGGTCGTAGCGTTGCGCCACGGAATCGAACACGTCGGCGACGCGGCGCGCCTTTTCGGCTTCGGCGACCTGCTCGAAGCCGAAATGGGTGGAGTTCTTGTCGTTCATCTGTGCGGAGATCGTTTGAATTCGAAAAATGAGGCTCAGTGGGAACCGCAGCCGCCGTGCGGCTTGGCGGGTGCCGGTGGGCATTCGGCCGGGTCGCGGCTGGCGCCTTCGGCGGCGAGGCGTTCGAGATAGGTCTGCCAGAGCTCGGCCTGGTGCGTGCCGAGGTTGTAGAGCATGTCCCAGGAGTAGATTCCGCTGTCGTGGCCGTCGGAGAAGACCGGCTTGATCGCGTAGTTGCCGACCTGTTCGATGCGCTCGATGCGCACGTCGCGCTTGCCGATCTGCAGGGTTTCCTGGCCCGGCCCGTGGCCGCGCGCCTCGGCGGACGGCGTGAAGACGCGCAGGAATTCGCAGGAGAGCTCGAAGCGCTCGCCGTTTTCGTAAGCGAGTTCGAGCAGGTTCGACTTTTGATGCAGCTTGATTTCGCTCGGAATCGGCGTGTTGTGATCGAGCCCGGCCATGGGTGCCCCTGTGTGCAAGTGGACGCGCTATCATAGCGCAGAAGCCCGTCCGACGGTACTTTCCGACCTCTGCCCCGGTCCCTTCCCGGCGCTGTCATCATTCTGTAATCGCGCATTCATAAACTGGTCGCCATCGATAAAGGAGACCCTGTTTCTATGCCCGCCAACATCCTCGTGGTCGAAGACGAACCGGCGATCCAGGAGCTGATCGCAGCCAACTTGCTGCACGCCGGCCACCACGTCCTGCGCGCCAACGACGCCGAAGAGGCGGCGCTGCTGGTGCGCGACACGCTGCCCGACGTCGTCCTGCTCGACTGGATGCTGCCCGGCATGCCCGGCCTTCAGTTCGCTCGCCGCCTGCGTGCCGACGAACGCACGCGCGACCTGCCGATCATCATGCTCACCGCGCGCAGCGAGGAGCACGACAAGATCGCCGGCCTCGAAGCCGGCGCCGACGACTATCTGACCAAGCCCTTCTCGCCGCGCGAACTGCTCGCCCGCATCAAAGCCGTGCTCCGCCGCCGGGCGCCGCAGATGACCGAGGATGCGGTCGAGATCGAGGGGCTGCGCCTCGACCCGGCGACGCACCGGGTGTCCGGCGACGGCAAGGCGATCGACCTCGGCCCCACCGAGTTCCGCCTGCTGCACTTCTTCATGACGCACGCCGAGCGCGTGCATAGCCGCACGCAGTTGCTCGACCAAGTATGGGGCGACCACGTTTTCGTCGAGGAGCGCACGGTCGATGTGCACATCCGTCGCCTGCGCAGCGCGCTCGAAGCCACCGGCCACGACCGCCTGATCCAGACCGTGCGCGGCAGCGGCTACCGCTGTTCGGCGCAGGTCGAATGAAGGCGGCGCGGCGGAGGGCGGCGCGATGAGTTCGGTCTGGGGGCGCGCCATCGGCTGGCTGCTGTGCATCGCCGTTTTCGTCTACGCGCTGGTGCGCGTATTCCACGGCCCGCAGTGGGCGCTCGCCGCCGTGGGCGGCGCATTGCTGCTGCTGCTCTGCTGGCACCTGCATCAGCTCGGGCGCCTGATCCGCTGGCTGCGCGGTCCGCTCGACGCGCCCCTGCCGGTCAGCCGCGGTGCCTGGGACATCGCTTTCGCCGGCCTGCACCGCCGCGTGCGCATCCGCACCGGCCAACAGCAGGTGCTGTCGGATACGCTGGAGAGCTTCACGCAGGCGGCGCAGGCCCTGCCCGACGGCATCATCGCCTTCAACAGGCACCGCCAGATCATCTGGATCAATGCGCGCGCCGAGGGGCACTTCCAGCTGTCCGCCGAAACCGACGGCGGGCAGGCCCTGACCAATCTGATCCGCCATCCCGATTTCGTCGCCTATCTCGACGCCGGGCGCTACGAGGAGCCGCTGGTCTTCCACAGCGACCGCGTCGACGGGCAGACCCTGCTCCTGCAGGTGATTCCCTACGGCAACGACCAGAACCTGCTGCTCTCGCGTGACGTCAGCCAGCTCGAACGCCTGGAAACGATGCGCCGCGACTTCATCGCCAACGTCTCGCACGAGTTGAAGACGCCGCTCACCGTCGTCGCCGGCTTTGCCGAAATGCTCGCCGACGACTATGCAGCATACGCCGAGGCCGAGGTGAAGCACTACCTCGGGCTGATCTGCGAGCAGTCGGCACGCATGCAGCGCCTGATCGAGGACCTGCTGACGCTGTCGGCGCTCGAAACCGGCGGCTCCGGACAGGCCGAGGAGCGCGTCGAGCTCGAGCCGCTGCTGCGCAGCATCGTCGCCGAGGCCGAGGCGCTCTCCGGCGGGCGGCACGAGATCACGCTGAGCATCGATGCGCCGGCCTGCATCAGCGGCAGCGCCAACGAACTGCGCAGCGCCTTCGGCAACCTGGCCAGCAATGCCGTGCGCTACACCCCGGCCGGCGGGCATATCGGCTTGAGCTGGCGTGTGCGCAGCGGAAACGGCGGAAACGGCGGAAGCGCCGGAGGCGGCGCCTGCGGGGAATTCGCAGTGAGCGACAGCGGCATCGGCATCGCGCCGCAGCATCTGCCGCGCCTGACCGAGCGCTTCTACCGGGTCGACCGCAGCCGCTCGCGGGAAACCGGCGGCACCGGGCTGGGACTGGCCATCGTCAAGCACGTGCTGACCCGCCACCAGGCGGTTCTGGATGTGCACAGCGAACCGGGCAAGGGGAGCACCTTCGTCGCCCGCTTTCCGTCGCGCCGCCTTCTCGGCTGACGCCGTTCAGATGGGAGCGAAGCTGACCCGTTCGAAATCCGGGCCGTCTTCGAGCATGTGCAGCAGTCTCACCTGCCGCGCGACGTCGGTGTGGATCTCGATGATGCGTCCGGCGCGATACCAGCCCTGCGGCACGACCAGCGACGGCTCGCTGCCGACCGCCGGCACGGCGCCGAGCAGGAAGGCCCGGCCGTACATTTCGGCGTGCGCCCCCTGCTGCGCCAGCGGCCGCGCCGCGACGGCCTGCGGCATGCCGGGCAGCGCGGCGATGCCGGCCACCAGCCCGCCGCCCCGCTCCTGCATCAGCCAGGTCGCGCGGGCCAGCAGATAGCCGCCGCCGTCGCCCGGGCAGAGGGCCAGCAGCTGGCCGTGCTCCATCTTCCGGCCGGCGACGCTGCGGATCAGGCGGAAGCCGTTGGCCGACTGATTGACCACTTCCCAGGTATCCACGTCGTAACCGAGCTGCCCCTGCTGGACCTGCAGCTGCTGCGTCGGGTCGACCATGTGGCGGAAGGCGAACAGACGGTCGAACTCCTGCCGCGAGTACATGCTGACGTTTTCCGGCTGCGCGAACTCGGTGCCAGCGACGCGGTAGTGCATGGCCTCGAAGCTGGTGCAGACGCGGGCCAGCCCCGAGGTGGCGTGGCGCCGGAAGCGGCGCGGCGCGCGCACCTGCGACCAGGGCCGGGCGAGATGTTCGAGCAGGCGCTGGCACTGGTCGGCGGTGCTATCCTCGCCGAGGCCGATCTGCCCCGGCGGCACCCGCTGCTGCAACTGCAGGCGCACCTGCGCCAGCTGCTGTGCCAGACGCTCGCCCTCGAGGCGGCGCAGGTGCTCGGTCTGCAGGCATTCCGCCGTCGCGCGCAGGCCGGCGTCCTGCATCAGGTCGACGACGAACTGCGGCAGCGCTTCGCCGGGCATCGCCGGCTGCAGGCCGACCAGCGGCGCCCAGTGGCTCGCCCAGCGCCGCACCAGCCCCTGTTCGTGCACCGTCAGGCCGTAGGGGCCGGCCATGTCGGACAGCAGGAGACTGACGTAGGCCGCCGCGCAGTGCGTGCCGCGTCCGCGCGCGTCGAGCGCGTCGGGCAGGGCGAGCGTGGCGACGCCCCATTCCTCGGCGCTCGCGTAGTAGCCGTGCAGATCCAGCCACAGGCCCGCCGGCAGCTGGCGGCGCGCCCGGTGGTGTTCGACGATGGCCATCCCGGTGTAGTAGATGCAGCGGTGCAGGATCAGCGCGGTGCGTTGCGCGTGCTCGACGCCGTCGCGGGTCGTTCCGAGCCGGGCGCAATGCGCGTAGGCGCGTGCCGCCTTGAGCCAGGTGGCGACGACCTGATCGAAGACGGCCGCTTCGGGCGCGGCGAGCGGCAGCGGCTTGTTGATGTAGCGCCGCGCGCGTTCTTCCTCGACGAAGCAGAGCGGAATGCGCGCCTGCTCCAGCAGGTCGAGATAGACCTCGGCGTCGGGCGGCGCCTGCAGCAGGCCGTCGAGGAAGCGGTTGAGCTCAAGGTCGGCCTCCTGCGGATTGGCGAGCGGCAGGCGGGAGAGAATCCGGAGTCCGCTCGGCAGATCCGGAACGGGCAGCGGGGACGCCGATCGGGCGTCGGGAACGAGGACTGCGCTCATGACTCTCTCCTTTGCATTGCTAGCCGCTGCCGAGGGCCGCGGCGACCGCGTCGCGCAGCTGCGCCGCGCTGACCGCCGGGCGCTCGGCGTCGCCCGGCCGCTGCGCCGTTCCCCACACCGGCTGCGGGAAATGGCGGTCGTCCGGCCAGCGCGGAATCACGTGCCAGTGCACGTGCGGCGTCATGTTGCCGAAGCTCGCCAGATTGATCTTTTCCGGCCGGTAAAGGCCGCGCAGGGCGCTTTCCACGGCGAAGACGACGTTCATCACATGTTGGCGCTCGGCGGCCGGAAGGTCGGTCATTTCGCGCGCGTGGTGGTTGAGGATGACGCGGCAAAAGCCCGGATAGCCCGGCTCGGCAACCTGTACGACGCGGCATGTCGCGTCGTTCCAGACGAGCGTGCCGCCCGATGATTCACAGAGTTCGCAGTTCATGGCAGGAAACCTCGCAAACGACTCGCGCCGTGCCGTATTCGTCCTCGCGTCGAGAGACGATGCGGCGCCGGCGCGGAAAAACCAAGGAAAGATGTCACGGAAGCCCCGGCGGGGCGGAAAAAAAGGCGGCCGCGGGAGCGGCCGCCTTCCTGGCGGGGCAGCGGACGGCGTTCAGAGCAGGACGCGCTCAATGCCGCCATTGTTCGCCTTCTGCACGTACTTCTCCATCCAGTCGGCGCCGAGCAGGTACTTGGCCATTTCGACGACGATGTAGTCGGCCTGCGTGCCGCCGTCGTCGTTGTAGCGCGACAGGCCCTGCAGGCACGACGGGCAGGAGGTGAGCACCTTGAGGTCGCCGGCGAAGCCGTCGGCGCGCAGCTTGGCGGCGCCCTTCTCGATTTCCTCCTGCTTGCGGAAGCGCACCTGCGTCGACACGTCGGGACGCGCCACGGCGAGGGTGCCCGATTCGCCGCAGCAGCGGTCGGACAGGTCGACCGGCTGGCCCATCAGTTCGTTCGCCACCTTGATCCCCGACATCGTCTTCATCGGCGCGTGGCAGGGCTCGTGGTACATGTAGCGCACGCCCTCGACGCCGTGCAGGCGGACGCCCTTCTCGATCAGGTACTCGTGGATGTCGAGCAGGCGGCAGCCGGGGAAAATCTTCTCGAACTGGTACTTCTGCAGCTGGTCCATGCAGGTGCCGCAGGAGACGATCACCGTCTTGATGTCGAGGTAGTTCAGCGTGTTGGCGACGCGGTGGAAGAGCACGCGGTTGTCGGTCGTGATCTTCTGCCCGGCGGCGTCCTCGCCGGCCGCCGTCTGCGGGTAGCCGCAGCACAGGTAGCCGGGCGGCAGGACGGTCGCCGTGCCGAGCTCGTAGAGCATCGCCTGGGTGGCCAGGCCGACCTGCGAGAAGAGGCGCTCGGAGCCGCAGCCGGGGAAGTAGAAGACGGCGTCCGACTCTTCCTTGAACTTCTGCGGGTCGCGGATCACCGGTACGACCTTGTCGTCCTCGATGTCGAGCAGCGCGCGCGAGGTGCGCTTGGGCAGCCCGCCGGGCATCGGCTTGTTGATGAAGTGGATGACCTGCGCCTTGAGCGGCGCCTTGCCGAGCGTCGCCGGCGGCGCCTTGGTCTGCCCCTGGATCAGGCCGAAGGACTTGGCGACGCGGTAGCCGAGGCGCTGCGCCTTGTAGCCCCACTCGATCATGCCCTTGCGGATCAGCTTGATCGTCGCCGGGTCCTTCGCGGTGAGGAAGGCCATCGCCGCCGCCTTGCCCGGGTTGAAGGACTTCTTGCCCTGGTTGCGCAGCAGGTTGCGCATCTTGATCGAGACGTCGCCGAAGTCGATGTCGACCGGGCAGGGCTTCTCGCACTTGTGGCAGACCGTGCAGTGGTCGGCGACGTCCTCGAACTCGGCCCAGTGCGCGAGCGAGACGCCGCGCCGCGTCTGCTCCTCGTAGAGGAAGGCCTCGATCAGCAGCGAGGTGCCGAGGATCTTGTTGCGCGGCGAGTAGAGCAGGTTGGCGCGCGGCACGTGCGTCGAGCAGACCGGCTTGCACTTGCCGCAGCGCAGGCAGTCCTTGATGTCGTGCGAAATCTCGCCGATCTCGGTCTGCTCCATGATGATCGACTCGTGGCCCATCAGGTTGAAGCTCGGCGTGTAGGCGTCGTCGAGGTTGGCCGAGCGGTAGTCGAGCGCCGCGCCGGCGCTGCCGCGCATCAGCTTGCCGCGGTTGAAGCGGCCCTGCGGGTCGACCTTCGCCTTGTAGGCCCAGAAGGCGCCCATCTCTTCGTCGGTCAGGTAGTCGAGCTTGGTGATGCCGATGCCGTGTTCGCCGGAGATCACGCCGTCGAGCGCGCGCGCCAGCGCCATGATGCGGTCGACCGCGCGGTTGGCGGTCTGCAGCATCTCGTAGTTGTCGGAGTTGACCGGGATGTTGGTGTGCACGTTGCCGTCGCCGGCGTGCATGTGCAGCGCGACGAAGACGCGGCCGCGCAGGACCTGCGTGTGGATCGCCTCGATCCGTTCGAGGATCGGGCGGAACACCGTGCCCTCGAAGATCTTCGCCAGGCGCGGCTTCAGCTCGCCCTTCCACGAGGTGCGCACCGAGTAGTCCTGCAGGCGGTGGAAGAGCGTCGGCGGCGTCGTCTCGCCGGCGCGGTTGGTGAGCGGGCCGGCCGTCACGCCGTATTCGGCGAACTGCGCTTCGGCCTCGGCGAGCGGCGTGTCGAGGTGGTCGAGCAGCCACTGCCAGCGGCGGCGCACGCTCGTCACGTAGTCGAGCGCGGCCTGGCGGCGGTCGCCGATCAGCTCGTCCTTGTCGATGCCGGCGTCGCCCGAATCGAGCGGCATGTCCTGCGAGTCGCCGCGCAGGAAGTCGGCGAGCGCGTCGCACAGCGCCAGCTTGTTCTGCGTCGACAGCTCGATGTTGATGCGCTCGATGCCGTCGCAGTAGTCGCCCATGCGCGGCAGCGGGATGACGACGTCCTCGTTCACCTTGAACGCGTTGGTGTGCTTCGAGATGGCGGCGGTGCGCGAACGGTCGAGCCAGAACTTCTTGCGCTGTTCGGGCGAGACGGCGATGAAGCCTTCGGCGCCGCGCGCGTTGGTCATGCGGATGACGGCCGACGCGGCGTTCATCACGGCGGTTTCGTCGTGGCCGACGATGTCGCCGATCAGCACCATCTTCGGGCGGCCGTGGCGCTTGGCCTTGGTCGCGTAGCCGACGGCGTTCACGTAGCGCTCGTCGAGGTGTTCGAGGCCGGCGAGCAGGACGCCGGCGCCGTTGCCCTCGCCGCCCGGCTTGAAGTAGTCGGTGATCTCGACGATCGCCGGCACCGCCTCGCGCACCTGGCCGAAGAATTCGAGGCAGACGGTGCGCGTGACCGGCGGCATCTTGTGCAGCACCCAGCGCGCGGCGACGATCAGGCCGTCGGTGCCTTCCTTCTGCACGCCCGGCACGCCGCCGAGGAACTTGTCGGTGACGTCCTTGCCGAGACCGTCCTTGCGGCAGTGCTGGCCGGGCATCGCCAGTTCTTCTTCCGACAAGAGCTTCTTGCCGGTCGGATCGAAGCGCTTGAGGCGGAAGCGCACGGTGTGTTGCTCGTGGATCTTGCCGAAATTGTGGTCGAGGCGTTCGACTTCGAGCCAGTTGCCGTCCGGGTCGACCATCTTCCACCAGGCCAGGTTGTCGAGCGCGGTGCCCCACAGCACGGCCTTCTTGCCGCCGGCGTTCATCGCCACGTTGCCGCCGACGCAGGAGGCGCTGGCCGAGGTCGGGTCGACCGCGAAGACGCGGCCGGCCGCCGCCGCCGCTTCGGCGACGCGCTCGGTGACGACGCCGGCGCCGGTGCGGATCGTCGCGTAGGCGTCGCTGTGGCCGGGCAGGACGAGTTCCTCGACCGGGCCGATGTCGATCAGCTTCTCGGTGTTGATCACCGCCGAGAGATGGGTCAGCGGCACGGCGCCGCCGGTGTAACCGGTGCCGCCGCCGCGCGGGATGATGGTCAGGCCGAGCTCGATGCAGTCGCGCACGAGCGCGGCGATCTCCTCTTCGGTGTCCGGGTAGAGGACGACGAAGGGGTATTCGATGCGCCAGTCGGTGGCGTCGGTGACGTGCGAGACGCGCGCCAGCCCGTCGAAGGCGATGTTGTCGCGGCGCGTGTGGCGCGCCAGTACCTTGAGCGCCTTCTTGCGCAGCCGGGCGCTGTCCTCGAAGCGCTGCTCGAAGGCATTGACCGCGATCTGCGCGGCGTCGACCAGCTTGAGCACCTTCTCGTTGCCCTGGCGGCGCTTGTCGACCTCGCCGAGACGGTGGCGCAGCGCGTCGATCAGCGCGCGGCGCCGCTCGCCGTTGGCCAGCAGGTCGTCTTCGAGGTAGGGGTTGCGCTGCACGACCCAGATGTCGCCGAGCACTTCGTAGAGCATGCGCGCCGAGCGGCCGGTCACGCGCTCGCTGCGCAGTTCGTCGAGAATCGCCCAGTTTTCCGCGCCGAGCAGGCGGATGACGATTTCGCGGTCGGAAAACGAGGTGTAGTTGTAGGGAATTTCGCGCAGGCGGGCGGTCATGGGCAATCCAGGGGCGGTCGGGCGGCTAATGCGGCAAAGGGGAAATTTTAGCCCAGAAGGGCGGCATCTCGCACCGCAACATCGGTGCGGACGGGTCAGACCCTATTGCAGCATGAAGGTTTCGTACTCGAGGCGGCCGAGTTTGCGGTCGAGCAGGGCGAGCGCCGTGGCGAGCGTGATCAGCACCGCCGTGGTGAAGCCGTAGCCGTAGAAGGCGGCGTCGGCGTGCAGCGAGAAGGCGGTGAGGACGACGTTGAGGACGAGGAACTCGGCGCACAGGAACAGGATGATGCGCCGCTGGTCGAGGTAGAAGAAAACGTTGAGCACCGAGAGCAGGACGACCTGCAGGCTGGCGCCGATGACCTGGATGTAGAGCAGCGGCAGATACAGCTCGGAGATGTCGAGCGCGCTGAGCAGGCTCGGGCCGGCGACGAAGGTGACGAGCACGGCGAGCGTCTGGATCTTGCCGATCTCGGCCAGCCCCTGCTTGATCGAGTAGACCATCTCGTTGCGCATGTCCTCGATGTACTCGAGCGAGCCGCCGCGCCGCACGGCGTCGTAGAACTTGTCGTAGTACTCGACGAAGTCGGTCTCGATGCGCACCATGAAGACGGCCATGCCGGGGATGATCGAGAGGTAGGCGAGGAAGACCGGCAGGTCGTAGATGATCGACGCGCGCAGGGCGCCGACGATCGGCTCCGAGGTGCCCGGGAAATACCAGAACATGAACTTGTCGATCCAGATCCCGAGGTTGTAGAGCAGGCCGATGAGCAGCAGGCTCGGGTACATCGTTTCGCGCCGGGCGAAGTCGAAAGCGATCAGGCGCTGCGGCCGGAAATCGAGCGCGGTGAGCAGCCACATGCCGGCGAGCAGCACGCAGTGGCCGACGACGAAGCCGGCCATCAGCCCTTCGAGGCCGAAGGGGCGCAGGAGCAGGGCGAGGCCGACGGTGACGGCGTAGCCGAGCGCGAAGAGGCCGACGATGGCCTTGTAGCGCTTCATCCCGGACAGGAAGATGGTGAGCACCCAGATCGCGCACATGAGCACGAAGCCGGCCAGCATCAGGATGCGGTAGACGACGCTCTGCCCCGGCAGCAGCAGGAACAGGCAGGCGATGCCGAACAGCGCCGCGGCGAGGACGACGAGCATGAGCAGGCCGTTGAGGTTGGGCATCACCAGCTCGTCGCGCTTCTCGAACAGGCGGTCGGAGACGAAGCGCGTGAAGGCGAGCTGCAGGCCGCCGGTGAAGATCAGGCTGCTGGCGATCAGGTAGGTGACCGAGGTCTGGAACTGCGTGACGAGAAACGAGGGGACGACGATCGTGCTGCTCAGCAGGCCGATGATCAGGATGCCGAGGATGGACAGCACCCACGGGCCGGAGCCGATGATGCCGGCGAAGGTGTAGGCCTGCAGCAGGCCGACCAGCGTGTCCTTCCTGAGCAGCTTGCGCAGTTCGAAACCGATACCGGCCATCAGGCGTCCTCCGCCGCCAGCGCGTTTTCGTAGACGCGGCGGTAGTGTGCGAACATCAGGTCGTCGGTGTAGTAGCGCTCGACGCGCGCGACGCCCGCCGCACTCGCCGCCCGCCAGGCCGCCGGATCGGAGAGCAGCGCGACGGCGGCGTCGGCGAGCGCCTGCGGGTCGGCGATGTTGACCACCGCGCCGGCGCGGCCGAGCGCCCGGTCCTCGTCGCCCAGCCCCTCGATCAGCTGGCGGCACGAGCCGACGTCGGTCGAGATGGCCGGCACGCCGGCGGCGTAGCCTTCGAGGACGACGAGCGGCAGCGCCTCGCTGATCGACGAGAGGACGGTCAGGCCGATCTTCGGCAGCAGTTCCTCGACCTTCTGGAAGCCGAGGAACTTGACGCTGTGCGCGACGCCGAGGCTCTCCGCGAGGTTGCGGCATTCCTCGGCGTAGCCCGGGTCCTCGTCCTCGGGGCCGGCGATCCAGCCCTCGGCGTCGGGCATCCGGTTGAGCACCCGGCGCATGGCGCGGATGAAGGTCTTCACGTCCTTGATCGGCACCACGCGGCCGATCAGGCAGAGCACCGGCGGCGGTCCGGCCGGCGGCGGCGGGCGCAGCGCGCGCAGCGGCGCGAAGCGTGCCAGGCTGATCCCGTTCGGCACGTTGAAGGTGCGCTCGGCACGCGCGCCGTCGGCGATCTGGCGCAGGCGGTTGTTCTCGTAGAGCGCGATGATCGGGTCCGCCGCGTCGTAGCAGAAGCGGCCGATCCACTCGAAGAAGCGGATCCACATCTGGCGGAAGTACGACAGCTCGGTCGGGTCGCGCTGGAAGACGTTGCGGTTGTCGCGGATCCACTCGCTCTTGAACAGGTCGATCTTGCGTTCCTTGGTGTAGATGCCGTGTTCGGAGAGGATCAGCGGGCGCTTCGTCGTCTGGTGCAGGAGCGCGCCGAGGAAGCCGGCGTAGCCGGTCGACACGCTGTGGTAGGCGCGCGCCGGAACCAGTTCGTGCGCGACGCGGGCCAGCGTCCACAGCGGCGCGTGCATGATGCGCGCGGTCCAGAAATAGTCGACGAAGGACGGGTCGGTGCAGTGGGCGCGGTAGCGCTCGCTGATCGCCTCCCAGGCTTCCTCGCTGTGCAGGAAGTCGGCGAGCGGCAGCTTGCCGCCGGGCAGCAGCTCGCCGGCGACGGCGCGGAAGGCGGCGAGCGCGGCGCCGTCGTCCGGGTTGCCGGCGAAGCCGTCGTGCAGCGCGGCGGCTTGCGCGAAGGCGCAGGCGTCGGCGCGGCGCGGCGCCGGCTTCCGGTCCGGCGCGGCGAAGTCGTACAGATAGTGGGTTTCGAAATGGACGACGTTGTCCGGCAGCGCGTACTTGATGTTGCCGTAGTCCTCGGCGCGGCTGCCGAGGAAGACGACGGCGAAGCGGATTTCCGGGAAGGCGCGGATGATCTGGTTGACCCAGCTCGAGACGCCGCCGCTCACGTAGGGGAAGGTGCCTTCGAGCAGGAGGGCGATATCCACCTCGGTCTCGCCGCCGGCCCCGGCGGCGCGCGGGAGGTTCCGCGGCGGGGTCATGTCCGGCTCCAGTAGCCGATCACCGGCTTGAGGCGCGGCAGCGACTGCCAGTCGCCGAGGTCGCGCATCAGCGCGCGCACGCCGGCGTAGTCGCCGAGGTCGTACGCCACCTCGGCGAGATAGGGCACGATGCGCGACTTGGGCATGCCCAGCGCGCGCGCGCGGTCGTAGGCGGCGCCGGCGTCGGCCGGGCGGCCGAGCGATTGCAGCAGGCGGCCGTGGCGCAGGTGGAGCGCGGCGTCGTCCGGCGCCCTGGCGAGCGAGAGGGCGGTGTAGGCGAGCGACTGCTGCAGGGCGTGCGTGCGCAGGTCGCCCTGCACCAGCTCCTGGTAAACGAGCTCCCAGTACAGGTCGGCCAGCTTCTTGGCGGCGTCGGCGTGCTCCGCGCCATCCGCGCTGTCGGCGGCCGCCTGCAGGCGCAGCGACTCGCGGTGGATGGCGCCGTTCAGGAGCTTTTCCTTGTTGTCGAGCATGCCGTAGGCGAGCAGGCGGATGTCTTCCGAAGGGTCGGTCAGCACGTCGCGCAGGAGCGGCGAGGCGACGCGCCCGGAAATGTTCTGCAGGGCGACCAGCGCGCGCAGGCGGTTGGCGACCGGCGCGCGCGCGTTGGCAAGGAAGGCGCGCATGCCGGCCTGGCGAAAGCCGGTGCCGGAGCGCTGGTGCACGTCGATCTTGGGCAGCGCGACGGCGGAAAAAATTTCGCCGCGTGCGTGCGGCGCCAGCGCCTGCAGGAAGAGGATGCCGGCGATCGCGGCGAGGAAGCCGAGCAGCGGCACCGCGAAGGCGACGCCGAAGACGAGCAGCAGCGCCGGCAGGCGCGGCGTGGCGAGACGCGAGGGCAGCAGGGCGAGGGCGGCCAGGGCGACGAGCGCGCAGGCCGCGCCGTGCGCGCCGAGGTAGAGCAGCAGCGCGCGGTCGCTGTCGCTGCCGAGCAGCAGGCCGGCCCAGGCCGCCGTTTCAAGCGTCAGTGCGTAGAGGCCGAACTTGGTCTGGAACATTGCAGATGTCGAAAAGATGTTTGAGCAGGACGCGCGGCGGCTTGTCCTCGACGCGCAGGACGTGCGGGAAAATGCCGGCGGCTTCGAGCGTCTGTCCGCTCTTCTGGCGCACCCACTCCTCGATGCGGGCGATGTAGCCCTCGGCCGCGGCGCTGCCGGCGAGCGGCATGAGCGTGACGAGCAGCTTGCGCTGCGGCTTCTCGATCAGCCAGTTGACGTCGAGCGCGCGGCGCTGGCGGCGGATCTGCGCCGCCAGATCGTCGATCTCGGCGTGCGGCTGCAGCTGCAGCGCGACGATCACGCTGCGCACCTGCGATTCCCGGCAGACCCGCCACAGGCGCTGCAACTCGGCGGCGAACTCGGCCGGGCAGTCTGGGATATCCGTCTGGATGTCGGCGGCGAGCTGGCGCGCGAGCAGCCCGTCGGTGTAGTAGCCGAGCAGGAGGTTGAGCGTCTGCAGCATTTCCTCGTGCAGCGCGAAGAAGGGAACGCGCTCGACGGTGAGCAGGCCGAGCGTTTCGCCGCTGAAGCTGGTGAGCGGCGCGACGATCACGTAGCGGCTCGGCTTGTCGCCGCTGCCGAGGGCGCCGGCGATGTGCGACAGCCGGCCGGTCTCCAGCGCGTGCGCGACGAGCGGATCGTCGCCCGCCAGGCGGCCGTCGGCGCCGGGCTGGCCGAGCGTGGCGAGCGGCTGCGGTGCGATGCCGTCCGCCGTCGCCGCATAGAGCGCCGCGGCCTCCAGCTGGCAGTACTGGGCGAACAGGCGGAGCAGGGCTTCGGCGCCGGGCAGCGCGCCGGACTCGCCGGCGACCTCCTGCAGCGCGCCGAGCGCGTCGCGCATCGCCATCGGGCGGCCGATCAGGTCCTGTTCGAGACGGTCGTGCGACAGGCGCAGCAGGTAGTACTGGTGGGTCAGGTATTCGAGGCGCTGATCGAGGTAGACCTGCACGCCCTCGGCGCGGCGCGCGCGCGCCAGCCACAGGCTGGAGAACTCGCCGGCGAGCATGACCAGGATCAGGCCGCCGAGGAAGTTCTGCTTGGGGAATTCGCCCGGCAGCCAGCCCGTCGTGGAGAAGACGAACCAGGCGAGCAGCAGCACCGCCGCGCCGGCCAGTCCGGGGAAGGGGCCGTAGCGCATGGCCAGGACGACCGGCGCGAACCACGCCCAGGGAAAGCCGGCGTGCGTCCACAGCGGGTCGAGCGGATTGATCCAGATGCCGAGGCCGACGGCGAGCAGCGGCAGCAGGAGCGCCTCGGCGGCGACCGCCCCGGGGTTGCCGAAGGGCGCGAAATAGCGGAGCTGCGCGAGTTTCAAGTGACGAATCCCGGCGGCGCTCAGTTCTGGCGGGCGGCGAGGCCGGCGCCGATCAACTTGCGCATCAGCTGCTGGGCGACCGCGGAGAGCGCTTCGCGGCTCCAGCCGCTCTTGCCGCCGGCGCCGCTCCACAGCGTTTCGCCGCTCGCCACGTCGACGATCGAGAGCGCGATGCCGACCGCCGGCTCGCCGTCGACGCCGACCTTGTAGCGCCATTCGTCGACGCTGCCGGTCAGCGCGTAGCGGGCGCCTTCCTCGCGCGCCCAGGCGAGGCCGGCGTCGAGCTGCTTGCGGTCGCCCGGTTCGAAGAGCGCGTCCTGCTGCAGGGCCGCCGGGTAGCGGCGCAGCTTGCCGATGCCCTGGGCGCGCAGCAGGCTTTCGGCGATTGCTTCGGCGCGGCTGCCGGCGAGCGGCGTTTCCGTGTTGTTGGCGAAGGGCAGCACGACCCACAGCGCCTTGCCGTCGACGGCGGGGGCGGCGCTGTGGTCGAGCGTCGAACAGCCGGCGAGCAGGGCGAGGGCGAGCGGCAGGACGAGGCGGAGGAAAAACGCGTTCATGGATATCTCCCGAAGAGTCAATAGTGTAAGCGGTAGGTCAGGCCGATCTCGCGCACCAGCCCGCCGCTGGTGGCGCCGCCCTTGCCGAGCTTCCAGCCGAAGGCGAGGTGGTCGGCGCCGAAAACGTTGCCGGCGATCCCCGCGGCGAGGTCGTAGCCGGCGCCGAGGCTGCTGTGCCAGGTCTTGGCGACGCTGGCGTAGGGGCGCCAGGCGCGCGTGTATTCGCGCTCGAAGCGGGTGTCGGTGGATAGCCGGAGGCCGTAGTAGCGGAAACCGTCGGGCAGGAAGAAGTCGCCGCCGACGTCGGCCGGCGCGCTGCCGGCCGGAAGCAGCGCCTGCAGGGCGGCGTCGGACGCGGCGAAGGCGCCGTCGCGCCGGTCGTAGCGGTGGCTCGACCAGAAGGCGCTCGCTTCCAGGTCGCGCGGCTCGATGCGCAGGGCGTGCGCCGCCTCGACCTGCCAGACGCGGCCGTCGCCGAGGCGCGTCCCGGTCTGCACCGCGTAGCGCGACCAGGCGTGTTCGAGGCCGATCTGGTCGCGCTGCGTCGGGCGGTAGCGCAGCCCGATCCGTGCGATGTCCTTCATGCCGGCGACGCGCAGCGCGGTCGATTCGCTCGCCGCCTGCTGCACGCCGAGCGCGCCGAAGAGGCCGAGGCGTTCGTCGAGGCGCTGTTCGTGTTCGAGCAGCAGCGGCGTGTAGCTGGCGAAGCTCTTGCGCTGCTCGACGCCGAGCCGCGTCTCGCCGTCGGCGTGGCGCCACGCGAGGCGGGCGCTGCGATAGCTTTCATCGGGCGTGCTGCCGATCACCGCGGCGTCGCGGTTGCTGCGCGCGATGCTGCCCAGCGCGAGGTCGAGCGCGAGGCGCGGCGAGAGGGCCAGGTGCCAGCGCGCGGCGCGTTCGCGCTCGCCGACGCTGCCGACGTCGCGGTTGGCGAAGGCGCCGCCGATCTGGTCGGAGTGGGCGAGCAGGGCGTCGCTCAGCTGCAGGTGCAGGGGATCGTCGGCGGGCTGCGCGCTCTGCGCGTCGAAGGCGTCGCTCTGCGCCAGCCGCAGGTCGTCGGCGAGGCGCGCGACGTTGATGCGGTCGTAGCGCGGCAGGCGCTCGCCGTGGCGTTCGAGCAGCTGGCCGGCGGTTTCGCGGTCGTTGGCGGCGAGCGCCAGGCTGACTTCGGCCCACAGCGGGCGCGCCACCGTTCTGGCGTACTGCTGCCACAGCCAGCCGCGCTCGGCGGCGTATTCGGCGCGCTCCTGCAGCCAGCCGAGGGCGATGTCCCTGGCCGCCGGCGAGAGTTTGCGGTCGCCGTCGCGATCGAGGCGCAACAACTCGCGGAGCACGGCGAAACCGTGTTCGCCCGAGCGTTGAACGATGCTCAGACGGGCGCGCGCGATGCGCTGCAGCGCGCCTTCGGCGCCGGCGTCGGGCGCCACGGCGAGCCATTCGCGCCGCGCCGTGCGCTGCCGTTCCTGCGCCAGCAGCTGCTGGCGCAGGCGCCAGGCGCGGTCGCTGTCCTGATTCTGTTCGAGTGCGTCGGCGTAGTTCATCAGCCACAGGAAGTCGTCGCGGTGTTCGGCGAGGCGCGGCGTGTAGTAGCGGCGCAGGGCGACGTCGGGCAGCGAGAGGGCGAGGTAGGCCGCGCCGAGCGCGTCGTGCAGCGCCGGGTTGTCGCGCCAGCCGCCCTCCCAGGTGGCGAGCGCATTGCGCAGCGCGCCGCCGTCGCCGCTGTCGATCAGCAGCCAGAGCAGGGCGAGCTGCACGTCCGGCGCGTCCGGCGCGATCTGCAGCGCCGTTTCGAGGTCGCGCCGGGCGAGCGCCGGCTGTCCTTCTTGCATCCGGTACTGCGCCGACAGCTGCAGGAAGTCGGCGCGCCGGCGCAGCGCGGCCAGCTGCCGGGCGTCGGGTTCGGCGAGGAGCTGTCTCATTTCCGTCCAGCGCTCGCCGGCGGCGTGCAGGGTGAGCGCCTGCACCAGCGGCGGCAGCTGCCGGAAACGGCGCCAGGCGGCGGCGGCAACCTGCGCCGCCTCGCGCGGGTAGTCGTCGAGCAGCAGCTGGTAGAGGGCGTCGTAGTCGGCCGCGCCGGCATCGGCGTGGCCGACGATGCGCCGGTAGGCGCCGACCGCGCTGCGGTCGTTCTGGACGAGGCGCGCGAGTTCGGCGTTCAGGCGCCAGAAGGCGATGTCGTCGGCGCCGGCGCCGGCCTGCGCCTTTTCGAGCAGGGCCAGCCCGTCGTCGGGCCGGCCGCGCAGCAGCAGCAGCGTGGCGACGCGCACGGCGCGCGCCGGCGTCAGTCTGGCGTCGTCGTCGGCGAGGAAGCGCTGCCAGTAGCGCAGCGCGCGCTCTTCGTCGCCGCCGCGCTCGGCCAGCTCGGCCATCGTTTCGAGCATCCAGTCCTGGCGGCTGCGCGCGAGGGCGCTTTCGAGGAAACGCAGCCCGCCCTGCGGGTCGCCGAGGCGCTCGTAGGTTGCGGCCAGTTCGCGCAGCAGGCGGGCGTCCTGCGGTTGGCGCCCGAGCTGATACTGCAGTGCGGCGCGCAGCGCTTCGTCGGCGAACAGGCCGGGGGCGAGGCGCAGGACGTTCTGCCAGGCGTCGTCGCGGTTCGTCGCGCGGGCGATGTACAGCCAGTTGTCGAGTCCGGCCTGCGGGCGGCCGCTCCACTCGGCGACGCGCGCCAGGCGTTCGCGCCAGACGAGATGGTCGGGCGCCTGGCGGACGGCCGCGGCGGCGACCTGCCAGGCGTCTTCGAGCTTGCGGTTGTCGAGGAAGGCCTCGTAGCCGAGCGTGTAGATCTTGTCGTCGAAGGGCAGTTGCGGGCCGCCGGGCGTCGCGGCGCCGGCCCTTCCTCCGCTTTGCGTGCCTGTCGTGCCTTGCGCCTTTTCGTCGCCCGCCAGCGCGACGCGCTGCGGGCGGGCGTCGAAGCCGCGCTGCGCCAGCTGCGCGCGCTGCCACTGTTCGCGCAGCGAGAGGCGCAGCAGGCGGCGCGCGTACCGGTCGGCCAGGTCGGGGCGCCGTGCGGCGCGGGCGAGGCGCACGAGCAGTTCGAGCGTGGCGCCGTCGTCGGCCAGTTCCGGTGCTTCGATGATTTCGCGTTCGGCCATTTCCAGCGCTTCGGCGCCGCGGTCGCCGGACTGCATGGCGCGCAGCGCGGCGAGGAAGTAACGGCGCTGCTCGGCGAGGGTCGCGGCCTTTTCGCGGGCGATCAGGTAGAACTCGGCGGCGGCGCGGTATTCGCCTTCGCCGAGCGCCGCCTGCGCCGCTTCGGCGTACCAGAAGTCGGTGCGGCCCGTGCCGGCGGCGGCCAGCTGGTCGAAAAGGCGCAGGCCGAGCGGCGTATCGCCGAACTCGATGGCCTTGCGCGCGATCTCGGCGAGGATGTTCTCGTTCCACGCCTGCGCCGCGATTTCGCCCAGCTTGTCGCGCAGCGCCCGGCGCAGCGCCGGGCGTTCGCGGGCGTCTTCGGGCAGGCGCTGGTAGCGCGCCTCTTCGCTCTGCCAGAGCAGCCAGAGCGCTTCGCGGCGCAGCTGCGGATCGGACGCCGCGAGCGCCGGCGCCAGCGTGGTGGCGACGCGTTCGTGGAGGCCGGCGTGCAGCTGGTTGCGGGCGAGCATGACGCGCAGCTGCGGGTTCGTCGGGTCGGTGCGCAGGAGGTTGGCGAGATAGGCTTCGGTGATGCCGCCGGGCGGCGCGGCGAGGACGCGCTCGATCAGCGCCTCGTGCGGGTAGATGGCGACGAGCACGGCGAGCACCATCGTCCCGAGCAGGGCGATCGACCAGGGCGGCGCCAGACGCGGGCGCTCAACGGTCGCGGCAGTGAGTCTCGATCGTTGCAGCAGCATCGTTGAGGCGGAAGTTCAGGACGTCGTCGCCGGCGCGCTGCGGCGCGAGCGGTTTGCCGTTGGCGGTGACGCGGCAGCGGCCGGCGCCGGCCAGCGAAAATTCGAGCGGCAGGTGGCCGCGCAGCGCGAAGCGCGGATTGCCGTCGCCGGCCTGCCAGTCGCTCAGGCGGGCGTTGGCGTCGCGCAGGAAGGGCTGTGCCGGGTGGACCGAGGTCGGCGGCGCGGCGAAGCGCAGCAGGGCGTCGGCGCCGGCGAGATGCACGTAGTTGCCCTCGGTACCCGCCAGGTAGCCGGCCACCGCGCCGGAGGCCGCCGGATCGGGTTGGCCGAGCGCGGCGGCGACGCGCAGGGTGCGCAGTTCGCCGTCGCCGCGCACGCGCCAGCCGTCGCTCTCGCGCGCCAGCACGACGCCGTAGAAATCGTTGGCCTTGCGGATGTACTCCGAGGCGAACAGCGCGTAGGTCCTGCGTTCGAGCGCCCAGCGGTAAACCGTGTGCAGGGCGTCGAGCGAGGCCTTCTTTGACGCCGAATAGGCGTGGTAGTAGATGTCGATCGGTTTGAGGCGCCGCGGGGTTTCGGTCATCTCGAAGGTTTCGATGACGCGCCGGAAACCGTAATAGGGTCCGCGCCACAGGTTGGTGTAGATGTTCTCGTTGGTGGTTGGCGCGTAGATCTGGCGGTAGCCGCCCTTGGCGATGCCGAGCGGGGCGACGGCGGTCAGCGAGGGGTTGCTGCGCGTGATCTGCGTGTCGCCGCCGTTCATGTTGAGAACGCCGGCCTCCTGCGTCAGACGCAGCGCCTCGGCGCCGGGCGCGGTGTCGCCGCTCCAGAGCAGGATCTGCACCGGCTTGCCCGGCGGCGCGAGGTGCCGGTTGATGTAATCCACCGAGCCGCCGATCTCGCGCTGCAGGTCGAGCGTGTAGCCGGGGACGGCGAGGTGGTAGGCCTCGTCGGCGTCGCTGTCCTGGAAGACGCCGTGCTTGATGCCGACGTCCCAGCGGAAGGGGTGCGAGAAGGTGTGGCTGGCCACCTCGACGTGCGGTAGCCGGAACATGCGCCGGGCGATCTCTTCCATTTCGCCGGCGTCCTTGGGGTGCAGTCCGTGCGGCGCGATCTCCGCCTCGATCACCGAGACGGCGTGCGGTATCCGGTAGCGGGCCAGTATCGCGTCGAGCAGCACGCGACCGGCGAGCGGCGTTCCGGGGAGCTCGGCGCGCGACGGGAAGCCGTCGCCGTCGATATGGGCGAGCAGGAGGCGGCGGCCGTTCTCGGTCGTCACGTCGGGCACCGGAATGGTTGGCAGGCGCAGCATGGCGCTCAGGGCGGCGAAGGGATCGAGGTGCCAGCGCGCCTGCTCGGTGCCGGCGATCTCGCTCAGCACGAAGGGCGCCAGGGCGAAGCCGCCCCACGGCATCAGCGCCGCGGCGACGTGCCGCGTGCCGTTCTGGTCGGCGACTTCGACGAGCGGCGTGCCGTCGCCGGCGATGCGCAGCGGCTCGATCTGGCGGCGGTCCGGGCGCAGCGGCGCTTCGCCGCGGAATATCGGGTCGGCCGCGGCGACCTGCAGGCGGGCATTTGCCGGCAGCGGCTGGCGGGCGAGGCCGAGGCGCTTCAGGGCCGCGTTGTCGTCCGCGCCGGGCAGGCGGCCGAGAAACAGCAGCGGGGTGCCGAGCGCGATCTGCTTGTGCACCCACTCGCTGACCTGGCGGGGGTGGGCCGCGGGGTCGGACAGCCAGAACACGATGCCGGCATAGCGCGCCGGCGACAGTTCGGCCGGCGGCGTCTGATTCACGTCGAAGTATTCCGCCATGTAGCCGAGGTGGTTGAGCGGCATTTCGAGGAAGCGGTGGGCGTTGATGTAGTTGAGCGCCGGCGCTTCGCCCGGGTGATAGAAGATGGCGATCCGGCGCGGCTGCACTTCGCGCAGGCCGACGCCGAGCGTGCCGAGGGCGGCGTCGGTGACCCAGGGCACGATGCCGAGCGCCTTGATGCGCTCGGCCGTAGCGCGCGTCAGGGCGCGCTCCTGCGGGGCGACGTAGTCGATCGCGAGGACCGGCAGGCCGTATTCGTCGCGCACCTTGCGCAGCTGGCCGAGCAGCCATTCGCGGTCTTCGGCGCCCACCTCGACGTAACGCTTCCTGCCGGCGTCCCAGCCGCGAAAGAGCGATTCGGCGGCGACCATCCGCACCTTGTCGCGCACCTGCGGCACGACCTCGAACCCGCGGTTGAGGATCAGGCGGATGCCGGGGAAACGCCGGTGCAGCGTTTCGATGGCGGCGACGAGGCCGGCCTGCTGCGCGTTCTCGTCGAATTTGGCGGCCAGCCGGTAGGAGTCGAGGGTGTCGAGGAAGAAGCCGCGGTAGCCCTTTGCCCAGAGCGGCGCGACGATGCGCTCGGCGAGGAAGTCAGGCCAGGCCGGGTGCGCGAGGTCGACGACCAGCGAATCCCAGTCGCGGTTCGTCGTCAGCCGGGCCGCCGGCGGAATGTCGCGGAAGTAGGCGCGCGTCGGGTGCGCCTCGCCGACCGCGACGTAGGCGTAGAGCTCGCTGTAGGGTTTGCGGAAGCGCTTGGGGTCGTAACCGTGGTCGGGGTCGACGACGGCGATGTCGAAGGCCTTCAGCTCGTCGAGCGGCGCCGCGCTGCCGTAGAACAGCGCCACCGCCGGGGCGCCCGCCGGCTCTGCCGGCGCGCTCGTCGCGGGCAGCAGGTGGAAGGCGAGCAGGGCGGCGATCAGCCAGCGTTTCATGGGCGGTAGCCGGAGGCGGTGACGGATGGGAAGAGGCTGCGGCGTGCCGTTGTTTTCGCGCGGGGCCCGAAGGCCTTGCCGTCGACGACGACGTGGGGCGGCAATTTTAACCGAACGCCATTGATCGATCCCACGAGAAAACTCACGAAAGCTCACAATTGCTGGCTGGTCGCAGCCGGCCGGCGCGGCCGCGCCGGCTTCAGACGCCGGCGGCCTGCGCGACGAGCCAGTAGCGTGCGAACTTGCCGAGCGCGATGAACAGCGTGCAGCGCACCCAGTCGAGGCGCAGCCAGCCGGCGGCGACGCACAGCGCGTCGCCGATCAGCGGCGCCCAGGCGAGGAGGAGGGCCGGCGCGCCCCAGCGGCGGACGCGCTCGAGCTGTGCGAGGTGCGCGGATTGCCCGCCGTCCGCCCGCGGCTGCCATTTCGGCAGCCAGCGGCCGCAGGCGTAGGAGGTCAGGGCGCCCAGGGTGTTGCCCAGCGTGGCCAGCGCGAGCGCCGGCCAGAACTGCTCGGGGTGCAGCCGAAGGAGGGCGAAGAGGACGGCTTCCGAACCGCCGGGGAGGAGCGTCGCGGCCAGGAAGCTGGCCAGGAAAAGCCCCCAGAGCCCCGTCTCCGCGCTGATGTGTAACCATTCCATGTCGGCTCTGCTGCTAGAATCGACGGTTTTCCGAACAGAAATTTTGCCGCCATGCACCCGGATTATCTCGAAAAAATCCTCAATGCGCAGGTTTACGACGTGGCCGTCGAGTCGCCGCTCGATCCGGCGCCGAATCTTTCGGCGCGCATCGGCAACCGCGTGCTGCTCAAGCGCGAGGACATGCAGCCGGTGTTCTCCTTCAAGCTGCGCGGCGCCTACAACAAGATCGTCAAGCTCTCGCCGGAAAAGCGGAAGCGCGGCGTGATCTGCGCCTCGGCCGGCAACCACGCGCAGGGCGTCGCGCTGTCGGCGGCGAAGATCGGTTGCCGCGCCGTCATCGTGATGCCGACGACGACGCCGCAGATCAAGGTGCAGGCGGTAAGGAGCCGCGGCGGCGAGGTCGTGCTCGCCGGCGAGTCCTACGACGAAGCCTATGCGCATGCGCTCGAACTGGAGAAGAAGGACAAGCTGACCTTCGTGCATCCCTTCGACGATCCCGAGGTGATCGCCGGGCAGGGCACCATCGGCATGGAAATCCTGCGCCAGCATCCGCAGCCCATCCACGCCGTGTTCGTGCCGATCGGCGGCGGCGGGCTGGCTGCCGGGGTCGGCGCCTACATCAAGCGCCTGCGTCCGGAAACGAAGATCGTCGGCGTCGAGACCTACGACGCCGACGCCATGAAGCGCTCGCTGGCCGCCGGCAAGCGCGTGCGCCTCGATCAGGTCGGCCTGTTCGCCGACGGCACGGCGGTCAAGTTCGTCGGCGAGGAAACCTTCCGCGTCTGCAAGGACGTGCTCGACGAAGTCATCCTCGTCGACACCGACGCGATCTGCGCCGCGATCAAGGACGTCTTCGAGGACACGCGCTCGATCCTCGAACCCTCGGGCGCGCTGGCGATCGCCGGCGCCAAGGCCTACGCCGCGCAGCACAAGCTGAAGGACAAGACGCTGGTCGCCATCGCCTCCGGCGCCAACACCAATTTCGACCGCCTGCGCTTCGTCGCCGAGCGCGCCGAGATCGGCGAGCAGCGCGAGGCGGTGCTCGCCGTGACGCTGCCCGAGCAGCCCGGCAGCTACAAGAAATTCGTCACGCTGATCGGCGCGCGCAGCATCACCGAGTTCAACTACCGCTACAACGACCGCGCCGAGGCGCACATCTTCGTCGGCGTCCAGGTCGCGCACCGCGCCGAATCGCTGAAGCTCGTCGAGCAGCTCGAGAAGCACGGCTACCCGACGCTCGACCTGACCGACGACGAAATGGCCAAGGGCCACGTCCGTCACCTCGTCGGCGGCCACTCGCCGCAGATCGCCAACGAAATCCTCTACCGCTTCGAGTTTCCCGAGCGCCCTGGCGCGCTGATGAATTTCCTCAACCGCATGAGCGCCGGCTGGAACATCAGCCTTTTCCACTACCGCAACCACGGCGCCGACTACGGCCGCGTGCTGGTCGGCATGCAGGTGCCGCCGGCCGAGATGGGCGAGTTTAAGGATTTCCTCAAGAGCCTCGGCTACGCGCACTGGGACGAGACGCAGAACCCGGCCTACAAGCTCTTCCTGGCCTGAGGCCGGGCCGGCTTCGGCCGCCCGGTCGCCGGCTAATCGCCGGCCGTTATATTTTTGGAAGCAATGGTTCTAATGGCGCGGGGCAATGGCGGCTAGACTCAGCGCATGGCCCGAGTGAAGATCGGATCCGCATCCACGCAGGAGGAAAAACCAAAAATGCCCCTCAATATCGCCAACAACGTCACCGAACTGATCGGCAACACGCCGCTCGTCAAGCTCAACCGCCTGTCCGCCGGCATCGACGGCACGATCGCCGTCAAGCTCGAGTTCTACAACCCGGCGCACAGCGTCAAGGACCGCATCGCGGCGGCGATGATCGACGCCGCGCAGGCGGCCGGCAAGATCGGCCCGGATACCATCGTGCTCGAGCCGACTTCGGGCAACACCGGCATCGGTCTGGCCATGGTCTGCGCCGCGCGCGGCATCAAGTGCGCCTTCGTCATGCCGGAAACCATGAGCCGCGAGCGCCGCCTGCTGCTGAAAGCCTACGGCGCCGAACTGATCCTGACGCCGGGACCGGACGGCATGGGCGGCGCCATCCGCCGCGCCGAGGAACTGGCGGCGAGCGACGCGCGCTACTTCATTCCGCAGCAGTTCGAGAATCCGGCCAACCCGGAAATCCACCGCAAGACGACGGCCGAGGAAGTCTGGCGCGACACCGACGGCCAGGTCGATATCTTCGTTTCCGGCATCGGCACCGGCGGCACCATCACCGGCGTCGGCGAGGTGCTCAAGGAACGCCGCCCGGGCGTGCAGATCGTCGCCGTCGAACCGGACGCGTCGCCGGTTCTCTCCGGCGGCCAGAAGGGCCCGCACCCGATCCAGGGCATCGGCGCCGGCTTCGTGCCGAAGGTGCTGAACACGGCGGTCTACGACGAAGTCGTGCGCGTCACCGCCGACGACGCCTTCGCCACGGCGCGCCGCATGGCCACCGAGGAAGGCCTGCTCGTCGGCATTTCGTCGGGCGCCGCCGTGTGGGCCGCGCTGCAGGTCGCGCGCCGCCCGGAAAACGCCGGCAAGCTGACCGTCGTCGTCATCCCCTCGTTCGGCGAACGCTACCTGTCGACCGCGCTCTTCGCGAATCTCGAAGCGTAGGCGCGGCGCGCGCAGTTCGACGATGGTGGGCGGGCTGTCTTCCTCCGGGCCGGCGCAGGCCGGCGGAAGCTCCGGGGAGCCGGGGCATCCGGCGCGGCCGGATGCTTTCGATTTCGACCGCGTCGTCGATCTGAGCGGCGGCGATTCGATCAAGTGGAACCGCTACGCCGGCCGCGACGTCCTGCCGCTGTGGGTCGCCGACATGGATTTCGCGGCGCCGCCGGCCGTCCTCGAGGCTTTGCAGGCGCGCGTCGCGCGCGGCCATTTCGGCTACGGCGGCCCGTGGCCGGCGCTCGTCGACGCGGTGCGCGGACATCTCGCGCGCGAATACGCCTGGCAGATCGAGCCCGACTGGCTGGTCTGGCTGCCGGGGCTGGTCAGCGGCCTCAACGTCGCCTGCCGCGCCGTCGACGGCGGCGTGCTGACGGCGACGCCGGTCTATCCGCCCTTTCTTTCCGCGCCGCGCCTGTCCGGGCGCACGCTGCGCACCGTCCCTCTGCGCCAGGACGCCGACGGCCGCTGGCGCTGGGATTTCGCGGCGCTCGAAGCGGCCGCCGCCGCGCCCGATTCCGACTGCCGTCTGCTCCTGCTCTGCCACCCGCACAACCCGGTCGGCCGCGCCTGGGACGACGACGAACTCGCGGCGCTCGCCGACTTCTGCGCGCGCCGCGACCTGATCGTCTGCTCCGACGAAATCCACTGCGGCCTGCTGCTCGACGCCGACCGCCGCCACCGTCCGTGGGCGACGCTCGGCGCCGACGCGGCGCGGCGCAGCATCACGCTGATGGCGCCGTCGAAGACCTACAACGTCCCCGGCCTCGGCTGCGCCTTCGCGGTGATCCCCGACGGCGCGCTGCGCCGCCGCTTCGCGCGCGCCATGCAGGGCATCGTGCCGCACGTGAACGTGCTCGGGCTGGCCGCCTGCGAAGCGGCCTACCGCGACTGCGACGACTGGCACGGCGCGCTGCTTGCCTATCTGCGCGCCAACCGCGATTGCGTGCAGGCCGCCGTGGCACGCATGCCGGGGCTGAGCATGAGCCACGTCGAAGCCACCTATCTCGCCTGGATCGACGCGCGCGGCCTCGGCGTCGCCGATCCGGCCGCGCATTTCGAGGCGGCCGGCGTCGGCCTCTCGAACGGCGCCGAATTCGGCCTGCCCGGTTGGGTCCGCCTCAACTTTGGCTGTCCGCGCGCCACCCTCGAAGCGGCGCTGCAACGGATGCGCGCCGCCTGAACGGCGCGCCCGGGCGGCGGCGTTTCCGCGTCTCCCTCGGCATTCCATCCAGCGCCCCTTTTCGCGTCCTTTCCGCGCGGCTTCCCGGTTTTCCGCCGACCGTCGCGAAAATGTCATCGATCCGCCGACAAGCCGTCATCGCCGGCCCCTAGATTGGGCGCCGTGCAGCGTCGGCGCAAAGCGATGACCGGCCTGCCGTTCGCCAATTTTTCGGGATCGCCAGCCATGACTTCGATGACCTCGCGTTCGACTCTTCCTTCACTCGCCTCAGCCGAGCCTCGGGACGATCTGGCGCGCAGCTATGCCGTCCGCGTCGGCGGTTTGCACGCCAAGCTGGCGCGCATCGTCGCCAACCAGCGCGACGTTGCGCACAGCCTGGGCCGCGCAGCGGCGGCTTTGCGTTCGCTGGGGCCGCGCCGGACGGGGCCGCGGGCCGCCTAGCAGCGCGGACTGGCCGGTGGGGCGGGCGTGCGGAAGACGCCGGCTTCGGTGACGACCGCAGCGAGCGGCAGGTCGTGCGGCTCGGGGTGGATCGTGGCGACGCGCGCCAGCTCGTAGCCGACGCCGATCGCCAGCGGCGCCGGGCCGGGGCCGGCGGTGAGCGCGGCCAGCGTGCGGTCGAAGTAGCCGCCGCCGTAGCCGATGCGGTAGCCGGCCGCGTCGAAGGCGTTGACCGGCAGGAGCAGCGCCGTCGGCTGCACGAAGGCGCCGGCCGCCGGCGTCGGGATGCCGTAGCGGTCGGCGACGAGCGGCGTCCGCGGCGTCCAGGCGCGGAAGGCGAGCGGCGCGTTCTCGGCGACGACGACCGGCAGCAGCGCGCAGAATCCGTTTTCTCCGTTTCCTTCATTCGCTCCGTTCGCTGCGCTTGCGCCGCCTTCCCTGCCGTCCGGCGCGTCCGCGCCGCTTTGCTCCGCCGCCCATGCCGCGAGCAGCGGCCGCAGGTCGGGCTCCTTGTTCACCGGCCAGCAGAAGGCGACGCGCATGCCGGCCAGTTGCGGGAAGTGCTCGCGCAGCAGCGTGCAGATGCGCGCCGAGTGGCGCACGCAGTCCGCGTCCGGCAGCGCGAGGCGCCGTTCGATCAGCGTTTTGCGCAGCCGGCGGCGGTCCGCGAGGCGCATTTCAGCAGTCTTTTGCGTCATCCTTCCGGTGTCCGTGTGGTATGCTCGAAAGCCTGTGTTTACGGGTGTTCCGCACGTGTTTGAGCTTATCACGAAGCGTCTTTCGACGGCTTCTCTCCTCGCCCTGACGATCCTTCTGGCGCCGGCCGCCCACGCCGCCGCCATCGACGACGAGCGCTTCCTCGCGGCGCGCGACGCCTTCCGCCTCGGCGACCGCGCGCGCTTCGAGCGCATCGCCCCGGAACTCCAGGGCTACGAGCTGGAGGCCTACGTCGATTCCTGGCGCCTGTCGGCCCAGTTGTCCGACCAGAAGGAAAACATCGATCCGGCGACCGTGCGCGCTTTCCTGAACCGCAACGACAAGTCCTACGTCGCCGACAAGCTGCGCGGCGACTGGCTCAAGCTGCTCGGCAAGGGACAGCGCTGGAGCGAATTCGACGCCGAATTCCCGCAGCTCGTGCAGGCCGACCAGGAACTGGCTTGCTACGCGCTGCAGAGCCGCCGCGCGCGCGGCGACGCGACGGTCGGCAACGACGCGCTGCCGCTCTGGTTCTCGCTGCTCGAACCGCCCGACCCCTGCTACCCGGTGCTCGAAGCGTTGATCACCGACAAGCGCGTGCTGGCCGACGAAGTGTGGGCGCGCATCCGCCGCCAGTTCGAGGCGAACAAGATGGCCGCCGCGCGCTACACGATGAACTACCTGCCGCCCAGCCAGACGCCGGACGGCAAGCTGGCGGAAACGGTGATCGACAGGCCGCTGCCCTGGCTGCTCAAGCTGCCGGGCGGCACGCTGCCGCGCATGCAGCGCGAACTGGCGGCGCTCGCCGTGCAGCGCATCGCGCGCAACGACGTGCGCCAGGCGGCCGAACAGCTGACGCGCCTCGGCGACCGCCTGCAGCCCGCCGAGCGCGGCTGGGCGTGGTCGCAGATCGCCTGGAAGGCGGCGCAGAAGCACATGCCCGAAGCGCTCGACTGGTTCGCCCGGGCCGGCGACGTGTCGCTCTCCGACGAGGCCGCGCAGTGGAAGGTGCGCGCCGCGCTGCGCGTGCAGGACTGGGCGCTGGTGCGCGCGACGATAGAGCAGATGTCGCCCGCGCTCGCCGCGCAGCCCGACTGGACCTACTGGCTCGGACGCGCCTACCGCGCCGGCGGCCGCGCCGACGAGGCCGCCGCGCTCTTCCTGCGCATCTCCGGCCAGCCGAGCTTCTACGGCAACCTCGCCGACGACGAACTGAGCCGGCCGATCGTCGCGCCGCCGCGCGCCGCCGCGCCGACCCGCGAAGAACTCGCGCAGGCCGCCGCCAACCCCGGCGTGCAGCGCGCGCTGGCCTTCTTCCGCCTGAACCTGCGTTTCGAGGGCACGCGCGAATGGAGTTGGGCGCTGCGCGGCATGAGCGACCGCGAACTGCTCGCCGCGTCCGAGCTGGCACAGCGCGCCGGCATCTACGACCGCGCCATCGCCGCCGCCGACCGGACCAAGACCGAGCACGACTACGCGCTGCGCTACCTCGCGCCCTTCGGCGACCAGGTGCGCCCGGCCGCCAAAAACCAGGCGCTCGACGACGCCTGGGTGTACGGCCTGATGCGCCAGGAAAGCCGCTTCATCACCAACGCCAAGTCGACGGTCGGCGCGTCCGGCCTGATGCAGCTGATGCCGGCGACGGCGCGCTGGGTGGCGAAGAAGATCGGTCTGCGCGACTACCACCCGGGCCAGGTCAACGACACCGAGACCAACGTGCTGCTCGGCACCAGCTACATGCGCCTCGTCCTCGAAAGCCTCGACAACCATCCGGTGCTCGCCTCGGCCGCCTACAATGCCGGCCCCGGCCGCGCCCGCAACTGGCGCGCCGACCGGCCGCTGGAGGGGGCCATCTACGCCGAGACGATCCCGTTCAGCGAAACGCGCGACTACGTCAAGAAGGTGATGAGCAACGCGGTGTATTACTCGGCGCTGTTCGACGGCAAGCCGCAATCGCTGAAGAAGCGCCTCGGGGTGATCCCGCCGCGCACCGGCGGCGAGGGGCGGGAAAAGGGCGAGGAATTGCCGTAAAATCACGGGCTTTGGTCAAAAACAAATCGCTTCAGCTTAGGGAAGGGCGGCTATGGATATCAAGAACGTACTGTTGATCGGCGGTTGTGGCTTTGTCGGCGGCTGGATCGCCAACCGGCTTTCCGAGCAGGGACTGCGCGTCATCATCCCGACGCGCCGGCGCGACAACAACCGGGCGCTCCTGCTGCTGCCGACGGTGGACGTGGTCGAGGCCGACGTCAACGATCCGGCCGCGCTCGCTGCGCTGATGCAGGGCCAGGACGCCGTGATCAACCTCGCCGGCATCCTGCACGACGCCGACTCGCGCCTGCCCTACGGCAAGGGTTTCGCCGCCGCGCACATCGAACTGCCGAAGAAGATCGTCGCCGCCATGCAGCAGGCCGGCGTGCGCCGCCTGCTGCACATGAGCGCGCTCAACGCCGCCGCCGACGCGCCTTCCGAATACCTGCGCTCGAAGGGCGAGGGCGAGGCCGTCGTGCTCGCCGCCGGCGCGGCCGGCACGCTCGACGTCACCGTCTTCCGTCCGTCGGTCATCTGCGGCCCGGGCGACTCCTTCCTCAACATGTTCGCCAAGTTCCTGCGCCTGCTGCCGGTGTTCCCGCTCGGCGGCGCCGCCGCGCGCTTTCAGCCGGTCTACGTCGGCGACGTGGCCGACGCCTTCGTCGCCGCGCTCGGCGACAGCGCGACCTTCGGCCAGCGCTACGAGCTGTGCGGCCCCAAGGTCTACACGCTGCGCGAACTCGTCGAGTACACCGGCCGCCTGATCGGCAAGCCGCGTCCCGTGCTCGCGCTCGGCGACGGCTTCGCCTACCTGCAGGCCGGCGTCCTGTGGCTGCTGCCCAATCCGCCGATGTCGCCCGACAATCTGCGGTCGATGGAGCTCGACAGCGTCACCGACGGCAGCCACGATTACCCCGGCTGGTCGCCGATGCCGCTCGAAGCGGTGGCGCCGACCTACCTGACCGCCATCAAACCCAAGCTGCGCCTCGACGGCTACCGCTTCCGCGCCGGCCGTTGATCCTTCGTTCCCAAGGAGTCCGCCATGCTCAGACTCGTCATCGGTGATCGCAACTTCTCGTCCTGGTCGCTGCGCCCCTGGCTGGCGGCCCGGCAGGCCGGGCTCGCCTTCGAGGAGATCGGCGTGCGCCTGCGCCACGCCGAGACAAAGGCCGACATCCTCAAGCACTCGCCGTCGGGCAAGGTGCCTTGCCTGATCGACGGCGAGGGCGACGCGCGGGTCGTCGTCTGGGACTCGCTGGCGATCTGCGAATACCTCGCCGAACTGGCGCCGGCGCTGTGGCCGGCCGCACGCGCGGCGCGCGCCGAAGCGCGCGCGATCAGCGCCGAGATGCATTCCGGTTTTGCCGCGCTGCGCACCGCGATGGGCATGGACATCCGCGCCAGCCATCCGGGCGAGGGACGTTCGCCCGAGGTCGACGCCGACATCGCGCGCATCGTCGCCATCTGGGAGGGCTGCCGCGCCCGCTACGCCGGCGGCGGCCCCTTCCTGTTCGGCGCCTTTTCCATCGCCGACGCGATGTACGCACCGGTCGTCTGGCGCTTCACGACCTACGCCGTCGCCGTGCCGCCGGCGTCGCGCGCCTGGATGGACGCCATGCTTGCCCTGCCCGCCATGTGCGAGTGGCAGGCCGGCGCGCTGGCCGAGCGCAATTAGCCGCGCGCCCGGGAGGGATCGAGAGATGGACGCGCGCCTTCGCCGCCGTGGCCGCGCTGCGAATCCCCGCCCTTGTCGCGGCGCCGGCCGCGGCCGGGCCACGGTCGCCGACCCGACTCCGATGCGCTGCCCACATCCCTCCGCTCCGCAGGCGGCGAACTAGGCGCGGCGGCTACCCACCATGCAAATCTATACCGTCGGCGGCGCCGTGCGCGACGAACTGCTCGGCCTGCCGGTGCGCGACCGCGACTACGTGGTCGTCGGCGCGACGCCCGAAGACATGCTGGCGCAAGGCTTCCGCCAGGTCGGCAAGGACTTCCCGGTGTTCCTGCATCCGCGCACGCAGGAGGAATACGCGCTGGCGCGCACCGAGCGCAAGACCGGCCGCGGCTACCAGGGCTTCGCCTTCTACGCGGCGCCCGACGTCACGCTCGAAGACGATCTGGCGCGCCGCGACCTGACGATCAACGCCATCGCGCTCGGCGAGGACGGCACGCTGGTCGATCCCTATGGCGGCGTCGCCGATATCGAAGCCGGCGTGCTGCGCCACGTCGGGCCGGCCTTCGCCGAGGACCCGGTGCGCATCCTGCGCATCGCCCGCTTCGCGGCGCGCTTCACGAATTTTTCGGTGGCTGCCGAGACGAACGCGCTGATGCGCAAGATGGTGGATTGCGGCGAGGTTGACTATCTGGTCGCCGAGCGCGTCTGGCAGGAGTTCGCCAAGGGCCTGATGGAGGCGCAGCCGTCGCGCATGTTCGAGGTCCTGCGCGCGTGCGGCGCGCTGGCGCGCCTGCTGCCCGAGCTCGATCGCCTGTTCGGCGTGCCGCAGCGCGCCGAGTACCACCCGGAAATCGACACCGGCGCGCACACGATGCTCGTTATCGACACCGCGGCGCGGCGCGGCTGCGCGCTGCCGGTGCGCTTCGCCGCGCTGCTGCACGATCTCGGCAAGGGCACGACGCCGGCGGCCGAGCTGCCGCGCCACGTCGGCCACGAGGCGCGCAGCGTGGCGCTGGTCGGCGAGGTCTGCGCCCGCCTCAAGGCGCCCGCCGAGTGCCGCGATCTCGTGCTGCTCGCGGCGCGCTTCCACGGCGACATCCACCGCGCCGCCGAGCTGCGTCCGGCGACCGTCGTCAAGGTGCTGGAACAGGCCGACGCCCTGCGCCGGCCGCAGCGCTTCGCGCAGCTGCTCGAGGCCTGCGCCTGCGATTTCAACGGTCGCCTGGGCTGGGAGGACAAGCCCTATCCGGCGCCGGCGCTGTTCACGGCGGCGCTCGACGCCGTGCGCGGCGTCGATGCGGCGATGATCGTGCGCGGTTGCGCCGATGCCGCGCAGATCCCGCAGCGTCTGCACGAGGCGCGCGTCGCGGCGGTGCGGCGGGCCCTGCCGGCGCTCAGAGAAGACGCATGAGCAGGGTGAGCAGCAGCGACAGGACGATGGTCGTGGCGAAGGGGAACTGGTAGACGCGCCCGCGCAGGCGGAAAGCGAAATCTCCCGGTAGCCTGCCGAGGTTAAGCTTGCGCGCCACGGCCGGCATGAAGATGCCGATCAGGAAGACGGCGAAGAAGACGGCGAGCAGCCAGCGGAACATGGCGGGAAAGGGGTCGGCGACGGCCCCCGGTAGCGGCGGAAGCCGCATTAAATCACAAGAGGGATGCTGATGATCACGCTCTACACCTGGGGTACGCCGAACGGCTGCAAGATTTCGATCATGCTCGAGGAGTGCGGCCTGCCGTACCGCGTGCAGCCGGTCGATATCACGCGCGACGAGCAGTTCTCGCCGGAGTTCGAGGCGATCAGCCCGAATTCGAAAATCCCCGCCATCGTCGACGACGAAGGGCCGGACGGCCAGCCGATCAGCCTCTTCGAGTCGGGCGCCATCCTGCTCTATCTCGCGGCGAAGAGCGGCAAGTTCCTGCCGGCCGCCGAGCGCGGAAAGTATGAGGCGCTGCAGTGGCTGATGTTCCAGGTCGGCGGCGTCGGTCCGATCTTCGGCCAGACGCACCACTTCCTGCGTTTCGCCGGCGAGTGGCTGCCCTATGCGATCAAGCGCTTCACCGGCGAGACGGCGCGCCTGTACGGCGTGCTCGACCGGCGCCTCGGCGCGGCGGCGTACCTCGCCGGCGAATATTCGATCGCCGACATGGCGGTCTACCCCTGGGTGGCGCGCCACGAGTGGCAAAAGATCGACCTCGCCGACTACCCGAACGTCCGGCGCTGGTTCGCCGTGATCGGCGCGCGCCCGGCCGTGCAGCGCGGAATGAAGGTAGCGGTGCCCAAGGCATGATCCAGCGCTACGTCGATCGCCTCGAAGTCCTCTCCTGCGTGCCGTCGGGCGGGCCGGCGCACGCCACGCCGCTGCTTTTCGTGCATGGCGCCTTTTCCGGCGCCTGGGTGTGGGACGAGCATTTCCTGCCCTGGTTCGCCGGGCAGGGCTATGCCGCGCACGCCCTTTCGCTGCGCGGCCACGGCGGCAGCTACGGGCGCGAACACATCGACGTGTGGAGCGTGCACGACTACGTCGACGACCTGGCCGCGGTGATCGCCGACCTCGGCGCCGCGCCGGTGCTGATCGGGCACTCGATGGGCGGCTTCGTCGTGCAGAAATATCTGGAGCGCCATCCGGCGCCGGCCGCCGTGCTGATGTGCTCGGTGCCGCCGCAGGGGCTGGTCGCTGCGCAGTTCTCGATGCTTTTCCAGAAACCCGACCTGATGCTCGAACTCAACCGCCTGCTCGGCGGTGCCGACGTGGCGCCCGACGTGCTGCGCGAGGCGCTGTTCGCGCAGGAAGTCCCCGTGGAAACGCTGGCGCGCTACTACCGGCTGATGCAGCCCGAATCGCAGCGCGCGATCTGGGACATGTCGGTGTTCGGCCTGCCTCTGCTCGACCGCATGCACCGGCCGTCGCTGCTCGTGCTCGGCGCCGAGTGCGACGCACTGATGCCGGCTTTCCTGGTGCAGAGCACGGCGCGGACCTACGGCGTTCCCGACAAGATTTTCCGCGGCCTCGGCCACGGCGTGATGCTGGAGAAGGACTGGATGCGCGTCGCGGAGATGGTCCGCAACTGGCTGGCCGAACAGGGAATCTGAACGGCGCCGCCGCCGGCCGGGCTCGCCGGCCGGATTCCCCGGGCGGGGTCAGGCGAAGGTGTTGACGCTGTTGCCGAGGTGCGGCGGGTTGTTGCTGTTGATCTGCGGCAGGGACTGCAGAAGCTGCATGGTGCTCTGCGCCTGGATGTCCATCGCCTTCTTCAGCACGGTGATGCCGATCGCGTCGCCGTTCACCGATTGGCTGAGGGCGCTCGAAATGCTTCCTACGCTGCCAACGTCCATTTTCGACTCCTTAATTCTTCCGGTACCTAGAGGCATTATCGGCCGGATCGCCGGAAAATGAAACCGCTCCGCAACGGCGCTGGCGTCGGCCTTCGCCGCCCGCCGTCGCGGCGCGTGTGCCGTTCCGCCTTTCGGCCCGCGTCGTCTCAGTTGCGCCGCGCGCCGCCGCGGCCGGCCTCGCCGGCGTAGTCCCGCGCGTACTGCGCGCTCACCGCGTCGAGCGCTTCCACGATGCGTTCGCTGGTGCTCGCGACGTGCCCTGCGCCGTCGGCGTTCCCCGGCGTCTGCGTTTGCAGGTCGCCGACCGCCTGCTCGAAGAACAGCCACTGCGTTTTCGCCAGCGCCAGCGCTTCGCGGCTGGCCGGCGTGTTTTCCGGCGCCGCGTCGAGCTCGGCGAGGCCGGCGGCGAATTCCTTGCGCGCCTGTTCGACATCGACCCGCCGCCCGCGCGAGCGGTCGCCGCTCTGCGCGAGCAGGTACAGCCGCGCCAGGCGCTGTGCCAGCATGCTCTGGCGCTGGGCGAGGTCGAGCAGGCGGGCGACCGGCGTATCGGCTTCCTCTTCGATCTGCATCGCCAGCCTGCCGGCGGCGATCATCAGTTCCTCGGCCAGATAGTTCACGCGCTGGACGCTGTCCGCCGCGTAGGGGCGCGCCAGGGCGGCGCGATAGTCGTTCCACAGTTCGGCGCTGCGGGCCAGCGTGCGCTGCGTGCGCGGCCGGCGCGCGTAGTCGGCGAGCGCGACCAGATCCTTCTCGACCTGCGCGCTGCCGGCGGCAAGTTGCCGGCGCGCCGTCTCGGGCCGGATGCCGAGGCCGTCCTGCAGATAGAGCTTGGCGAGACGTTGCGATTGCAGGCGCAGGCGTCCCGCGCTGCCGAGGTCCTGAACGAAGTGGGCCGGACGGGCGGCCGGCTCGCCGCCCGGCACGGCGTGCGCGCCGGGCGCGGCCAGGGCGGCCAGGAGCAGGCAGAGCGGGAGTTTTTTCATGGGGTTTCCAGTGCGGCGGTGGCGCGCATTGGAGCATGCTGCGATTGCAGCGGGATTACGGCCGGGTGACGCCCGGATGACGGCGGGGCGTGGCGGGGTAGTGGCGGGTGTGGGCCGGCCGCCGGCGCCTACAGCGTCGCGCTGCGGTCGCCGCGCAGGAAGCCGAGCAAGGTGTCGTCGATGCCGCGGCCGAGGGCGATGACCTTGAACAGTTCGCCCATTTCGGCCGGCGAAATCAGCTTGTGCGCGGCGTTGGCGAGCGGCAGGTAGCGCGCGGCGTCGGCGGCCGGCGTGCGCGCCAGCACCTCGGTCAGGCCGCAGTTGAAGAGGAAGGTGGCCTGCGTCGTGTAGCCGAGGAAATCGAGTCCCGCCGCGTGCCCGGCCTCGACGACGGCGGTGAAGTCGACGTGTGCGGTGATGTCCTGCAGGCCGGGCAGGTAGAAGGGTTCGGCGTGCGCGTGGTGGCGGTAGTGGCACATCAGCGTGCCGGCGTCGCGCTGCGGGTGGTAGTACTCGCGGCGCGGGAAGCCGTAGTCGATGAGGAGCAGGGCGCCGCACCCGAGGATGCCGGCCCAGGCCGCGACCCAGGCCGGGGCGGCGAGGCAGATTTCGCTGACGTAGCCGGGCGGGATCGCGCATTCGGCGGCCAGCGCCGCTGCGCGTTCGAGCAGGCGGCCGCTGGCCGGGCGTTCGGCCCAGGCGAAGCCGTCGTCGTCCAGGCTCACGCCGCGCTCGAAGATGCCTTCGCCGCGCCAGGCGACGAGATGCACCGGCATCGCGTCGAGCAGCTCGTTGGCGAGCACCAGGCCGTCGAAACGTTCGGGCAGGCGCTCCAGCCAGTCGACGCGGGCGAGCAGGTGCGGCGCGCGCTCGGCGAGCGTGGCCTGCTGGCGCGCGCGCAGCTCGCCCGACAGCTCGAGGATGGCGTAGCGTTCGGGCAGCGCGCCGCGCGTTTCGAGTTCGAGCAGCAAGTCGGCGGCGAGGCGCCCGGAGCCGGCGCCGACCTCGACGATCTGCGGGGCGCTCAGCGCGAGGATCTGCGCGGCCTGTGCGCCGAGCGTCTGGCTGAAGGCCGACGACAGTTCGGGCGCCGTGACGAAGTCGCCGGCGGCACCGAACTTGCGTGCGCCGCCCGAGTAGTAGCCGAGGCCGGGCGCGTAGAGCGCCAGTTCCATGAAACGGTCGAAGCCGATCCAGCCGCCGGCCGCGGCGATCTCGTCGGCGATGCGGCGGCTGAGCGCCGCGCTGTGGGCGCGGGCGTCTGCGTCTGGCGCGGGAAGCGGCATGCGGGAAAACGGGAGCGGGAGAACTCAGCGGCCGATCAGGATGCGCGCCATCACGCATCCGACCACGTCGATGCGCTTGTCGTCCGGCTGGCCGGCGTCGAAGTCGGCCTCGCTCAGCAGTTCGTCGTCGAAGCGGTTGTTGTCGCAGATCAGGCGGATGTCGCCGCGGATGCCGCACTGCACCCGGCGTACGAAGAGGGTGTCGCGGATGTTCAGGATGAAGACGCCGCTGGCGTGAATGCGGTTGATGCGCGGGTCGTAGACCACCACGTCGCCGCTGCGCACGTAAGGGTCCATGTCGTCGGAAAAGACCTGCATCATCCGGATGCCGTTCGGCAGGCCGAGTTCGCGCAGCGTTTCGGGCAGCGTGTACAGCGCGTGGCTTTCGTCGTCATCGGCGCCATGCACGTCGATGACCGTGTAGTGCTCGTCGATCACGTGCGCGCCGGTGCCGCGATCGCCGACCACCAGCTGCTCGATCGTGGTGTTGAGCGTTTCGGCGATTTCCGGGAGACGGAACAGTTCGGGAACGCCTTCGCCCTTCAGCCAGTTGGCCGCGGTGTTCTGGCTGACGCCGAACAGTTCGGCGACGCCGATGACGCGCCCGTAACCGGAGGGAATCGCACCGCGCCGGTCGAGCGCGGCGTTCAGATTGTCCGCGAACTGCTTGCGAAAGGTTTTCTGGCGCAGCGTCTTGTCGTCGGGCTCGCCGAGGCGGATCACAGTATTCATGTCGCGATTATAGGGCGCTTGCCGGTTCCGGCGATATTTCCGCGACGCTTGCCTTGGCGCCGGACGGGCGGAAGTCGCCTCGCCGCCGCAGGCGCCGCCTGAAAAAGAGCGCTTTTAGGGTAGGATTCAGGGTTTTTCGCTTTGTCGCGCCCGCGCAACACCCTGGAGACCACCATGACCCCGTCCAACCTGATTCCGGACATGCAGGCCCGCGGCCTGATCGCCCAAGCCACCGACGCCGACGCCATCAACGAGCTGCTCGGCAAGGAACAGGTGACGCTGTATTGCGGCTTCGATCCGACGGCCGACAGCCTGCATCTCGGGCATCTGGTGCCGGTGCTGCTGCTCAAGCGCTTCCAGCTGGCGGGCCACAAGCCGATCGCTCTGGTCGGCGGGGCGACCGGGATGATCGGCGACCCGAGCTTCAAGGCGGCCGAGCGCAAGCTCAACACGCCCGAGGTGATCGCCGGCTGGGTGGACAAGATTCGCGGCCAGCTCTCGCCCTTCCTCTCGTTCGAAGGCGAGAACGCGGCGATCATGGCCAACAACCACGACTGGTTCGCGCAGATCAACGTGCTCGACTTCCTGCGCGACATCGGCAAGCACTTCTCGGTCAACGCCATGATCAAGAAGGAATCGGTGCAGCAGCGCATCAACCGCGACGAGGTCGGCATCTCCTACACCGAGTTCTCGTACAGCCTGCTGCAGGGTTACGACTTCGCCGAGCTCAACCGCCAGTACGGCTGCGTGCTGCAGATCGGCGGCTCGGACCAGTGGGGCAACATCACCGCCGGCATCGACCTGACGCGCCGCCTCAACCACGCGCAGGTGTACGGCCTGACGCTGCCGCTCGTCACCAAGTCGGACGGCACCAAGTTCGGCAAGACCGAGAGCGGCGCCATCTGGCTCGATCCGACGAAGACCTCGCCGTACAAGTTCTACCAGTTCTGGCTGGGCACGGCCGACGCCGACGTGTACAAATTCCTGCGCTACTTCACCTTCCTCGACGTCGCCGAGATCGACGCCATCGAGGCTGCCGACCGCGCCCGCGACGGCAAGCCGGAAGCGCAGCGCATCCTCGCCGAGCAGGCCACCGCGCTGGTGCATGGCGAGGAGGCGGTGGTCGCCGCGCGGCGCATCAGCGCCAGCCTGTTCAGCGAGAGCCTCGCCGACCTGACCGAGTCCGACTTCGCCCAGCTGGCGCTCGACGGCATGCCGGGCGCGACGCTGGAACGCGCGCAGGGCGGTCTGATCGACGCGCTGGTCGCCTGTCAGCTGGCCAAGTCGAAAAGCGAGGCGCGCACCTTCATCCAGAGCGGCGCGGTGAGCATCAACGGCGCGCGCGCCGACGGCCTCGAGCACGTCTTTACCGACGGCGAGCGTCTGTTCGGGCAATACACCCTGTTGCGCCGCGGCAAGAAGAACTACTGCCTGATCCGCTGGCAGTGAGCGCGGGCGGCCGCCGTGCCGCCTGCCGCCGCCGCTCGCCTTTTTCCCCGCCGGCTCAGCCGACGCGCTCGAAGCTGACCTGGCCGTACATCGCCGGGAAGCGCGTCGCGATCCAGTGCTGCGCCTCCGATTCGGCGCGCTCCCAGGTCGCCGCGCGCAGCGGGATGTCCTGCGTCCCGCCGCTTTCCTTGGCCCACCATTCGAGCGTGTAGCTGAGCAGGCCGCCGCGTTCCTGGCGGCGGATGCGGCGCGTCCAGCGCGGCGGTTCGCGGCGCAGTTCGGCGGTAAACGGAGCGAGGCGCAGCTGGAAAAGCGGCCCCTTGCCCTGGTGCTGGACGATGAATTCGTCGCTCTGCGTTGGGGTTTCCTCCTCTTCGCCTGCGCGCGCAATTGTCTCGACCACCTGCCAGTCGGCGCAGCCCTCGATGCGGGCGGCGAAGGCCTGCCCCTGCTCGTCGCGCACGATCTCGGCGTCGACCGTGTGCGTGTCCGCCGGGCCTTCGACCAGCTCGTGCCACGGCGAGCCGTTCCGGGTCGGCGGCGGAAAGGGCAAGGGGCGCTTGCCCTGGCGGATGCGGGCGAAGAGCGCCGACTTCAGGACGTCCTCGAACTCGATGCAGGGAAAAGCCGAGCGCGGTTCCGACGGAAAGCTGCCGGCGCCCATATAGCCGACGGTCCACAGCGTTTTCAGCCATTCCGCGGTATCTAGCGCGATCTGCGCGAGCTGCTGTTCGAGTTCCCCGTCCGCCTGGCCGGCGAGCGGTGCCTGGCTGAGCAGCTCGGCCTCGTGCATGCGCGCGCGCATGCACTCCTGCAGCAGGCGCCCGACCCAGTCGGCGTGCTCCGGCGGCAGGTTGCCGATACGGTCGGCGAAATTCATCAGATCGTCGGCGTCGAGCGGGGCGAATGGATTCGATTCGTGCGTCATGGGCGTCGTTCGGACAGTGGCGGTAGGGGCCGAGTTTAACCCGCGCGGCGCCTCGCGCACAGGCGCGTTGTCCGGCGGCGGATGCGGAAATCCGTTAAAATCCAAATCCTTGTATGGCAGGGCGAATCATTGGATCCGGGGGCGGGCGTGGACGGCAAAACGGTTTTGGTCACCGGAGCGGCAAAGCGGGTCGGCAGTGCGATCGCGCGCGAGTTGCACGCGGCCGGGGCCAGGCTCATGCTGCACTACCGAACGGCGGCGGCCGATGCCGAGGCGCTGACGGCGGAACTGAACGCCGCGCGCCCCGATTCGGCTTTCTGCGTGCAGGCCGACCTGCTCGACACGGCCCAGTTGCCGCGCCTGGTCGCCGACACGCTGGCGCGCTTCGGGCGGCTCGACGCGCTGGTGAACAACGCCTCGAGCTTCTATCCGACGCCGTTCGGCTGCATCGACGCGGCGGCGTGGGACGACCTGATCGGCAGCAATCTGAAAGCGCCGCTGTTCCTCAGTCAGGCCGCCGCGCCGGCGCTGCGCGCGGCGCGCGGCGCGCTGGTGAACATCACCGACATCCACGCCGAGCGGCCGCTCGCCGGCTACCCCTTGTACTGCGCGGCGAAGGCCGGCCTGCTCGGGCTGACGCGCGCGCTGGCCATCGAGCTGAGCCCCGAGGTGCGGGTCAACGCGGTGGCGCCGGGGCCGGTCCTCTGGCCGGACGACGGACAGTTTCCCTCGCCGGAACGGCGCGAGATCGTCGCCCATACCCTGCTCAAGCGCGAGGGCAGCCCGCAGGACATCGCGCGCGCCGTGCGCTTCCTGCTCGCCGATGCGGCCTATGTGACCGGGCAGGTTCTCAACGTCGATGGCGGGCGGACCGCCCATCTCTAGCTTTCACCGCAATCTGCAACTTCGTCTGAAAGAACTTCCGTGGATATTTCGAACACCCTGCAACGCTTGAAAAAGCGCCTCGAAGGCAACGTCGGCAAGGCGATCGCCGACTACAACATGATCGAGGACGGCGATACCGTGCTCGTCTGCGTGTCCGGCGGCAAGGACTCCTTCACGCTGCTCTCGATCCTGATGGCGCTGCGCGAGCGCGCGCCGGTCGACTTCCGCCTGATCGCGATGAATCTCGACCAGAAGCAGCCGGGGTTCCCCGAGGAAGTCTTGCCCGGCTATTTCGCCAAGATCGGCGTCGACTTCCGCATCATCGAGGCCGACACCTACTCGATCGTCAAGGAGAAGATCCCCGAGGGCAAGACCACCTGCTCGCTGTGCTCGCGCCTGCGCCGCGGCATCATCTACCGCACGGCCAAGGAGCTCGGCGCGAACAAGATCGCGCTCGGCCACCACCGCGACGACATGGTGCACACGCTCTTCCTCAACCTCTTCTTCGGCGGCAAGCTGAAGGCGATGCCGCCCAAACTCGTCACCGACGACGGCGCGCACGTCGTGATCCGCCCGCTGGCCTACTGCGCCGAGGCCGACATCGCGCGTTTCGCGCGCGGCATGGAATACCCGATCATCCCGTGCAATCTGTGCGGCTCGCAGGACAACCTGCAGCGTCAGAAAATCCGCGAGATGATGGCCGACTGGGACCGCCGCTACCCGGGACGCACCGAGTCGGTCTTCTCGGCGTTGCAGAACGTCGTGCCTTCGCATCTTGCCGACAATGCGCTGTTCGACTTCAAGGGGCTGCACGTCGGCGCCGAACTCGCCGCGATGGACGGCGGCGATACGGTGTTCGACGGGCCGCAGTTCGGCGCGGAGCTGTCGCTGCCGCCGACCATTCCGCTCCAGGTGCTCGGATCCTGAAGCATGGGTGGCGGCCTTTTGCTATGATTTATGCAATGTTCCGCATGAACGCCGCCGTCATTTGAATCCGGGCCTGCCGGGGAGGCAAATCCCCGGCGTTCCGCCGTGGCGCGCCGCGTGCCGGAGTCGCCTGCCCGGATGCGGGCGGCCGTGCGGACGCGGCGGCGCATGCGGATGCCGCACGACAAGAACACAAAAAAAGGGAGCGGTATCGATGAGTGGCAAGGAAAGCGAACTTTCCATCCTGTTCGCCGGAGTTTCAGGAAGTTCCCGGTTGTACGAGAAGCTCGGCCAGACCGAGGCGCTGCACGCCGTCGACCGTTGTCTGAAGCGCATGGAGCGCGGCGTCGACGGCTTTCGCGGGCGCATCGTCAAGACGGTCGGCGACGAGCTGATGGCGGTTTTTCCGACCCCCGACGACGCTCTGCAGGCGGCCGGCGAGATGCAGCAACGGGTCGGCGACCTGCCGCCGGTGTCCGGCGTTAAGCTGGCGATCCGCGTCGGCTTTCATCACGGCGCGGTGCGCGAGGAAGGCGGTGAAGTGCTCGGCGAAAGTGTCGCCACGGCGGCGCACCTGGCCGGTCTGGCGAAGGCCGGGCAGGTGCTGACCAGCGCCGCGACGCAGGCCGCGCTCTCGCCGCTGCAGCAGCTATCCACGCGCGGCCTCGATCCGCTGGCGCTGAAGGACAGGGCCGACGGCCTGCGCGTCTTCGAGGTCGTCTGGCAGGACGCGGCGGACCTCGGTCTGCCGTCCGCGCCGCGCCCGGCCGGGCGCGTGGATGCGGGCGCCCGTCTGCGCGTGCGTTACGCCGGCGCGGCGATCGTACTCGACGAGTCGTCGTCGGCGCTCAACATGGGGCGCGATCCGGCCTGCGAAGTCGCGGTGCGCGACCGCCGGGCTTCGCGCAATCACGCCCGGATCGAGCGGCGCGGCGAGCATTTCGTGCTCGCCGATCAGAGCACCAACGGTACCTTCGTAACCTTCGTCGGCGAGCCCGAGCGCTTCTTGCGCCGCGAGGAGCTGGTCTTGCGCGGCAGCGGCATGATCGCCTTTGCCGCGTCGGCGAGCAGCCCGGACGCCGATTGCGCGGAGTTCGAGTTGTTCTGACTTGCCGGATGCTCAAGCGAGAGGGGCGGCGCTGCGGCGCCGCCCTTTTTCATGCACGCGCCGCTAGGCCCGACCCGGCGCCTCGGAGCATCGGCAGATGCTCTCGAGCTGCGAGGTTTGCGGGCATGGCGCGGGGATGTGCCGGTCCGGCGCGGCCGCCGTCGTGCGCAGCTTGTCGCCGGCAGGCGGGGCGGGCGTCCGTAGGCGCAGATAGAACGCCGCAATGCCGAGGATGAGGGCGAGAACGAGGCCGGCGACGAGGACGGTCGGCCATGCCGAACGCCGTGGCGCGGCGGGTGGCGCGGGTGGCGCCGCGGCGGGATGGATAGCGGAACGGGCGGCGGCGACGCCGTTCGCGCTTGCCGGCGGCGAGGTTGCGGCCCGGGCGCCGTCAGCCGTGTCGCGCTGCACAAAGGGGTTGGATGCTTCGGCCGGAGCCGCGGCCACCGCCGCGTGCACGGCGGCGGCGAAGGCGCGGGCGTTCTGGAAGCGGTCGGCCGGGCGTTTGGCGAGCGCCTTGGCAAGCAGCGCGTCGAAGGCCGCCGGCAGGTGCGGGTTGTGCGCGGAGGGTGGGCGCGGCGGGTCCTTGAGCACCTGCTGCATGATCGCTGCCAGTTTGCCCGTGAAGGGTTTCTCGCCGGTCAGGAGCTGGTAGAGGATGACGCCGGCCGCGAAGAGGTCGGAACGGCCGTCCACCGTTTGCCCCATGAACTGTTCGGGCGACATGTAGCTCGGCGTGCCGAGGACGGAGCCGACCTGCGTCAACTCCGACGAATCGATGCGTGCGATGCCGAAATCGCCGATCTTGACGCCGCCGTCCGGGAGCATGAAGACGTTGGCCGGCTTCACGTCGCGATGCACGACGCCGTGCGCGTGCGCTTCCTCAAGGGCGGCGAGCAGCTGCGTCATGATGCGTTCGACGTCGGCGAGCGGGAAGCGTGCGTTCCGCTCGAAGGCGCGTTTCAGCTCCTCGCCCTCGACGTACTCCATGGCGATGAAGGCGCGGCCGGATTCGGCGTCCTCGCCGTATTCGTAGGCGGCGACGACGTTCGGATGGGCAAGTTGGCCGGCGGTTTGCGCCTTGCGCCGGAAGCGGTCGAGGAGCTCGTCCTCGCCGGCGCTCGCGCCGGCGGGCGCGGCGCGGCGCATCGTCTTGAGCGCGACGCGGCGTGCATGCGCCGGATCCCAGGCTTCGAAAACGACGCCCATCGCGCCGGTTCCGAGCGTGCGGCGGATTTCGTAGCGGCCGATGCGCTGCGGCGCCTCCGTCATGGGGGCGCCGTCTCAGTCTTTCTGCGCCGCGCGGCCGATGCCGGCGGTGCGGCAGTAATCGCCGTAGAGGCGGGCGACGATGCCCGAGGCCTGCTCGTTGACTAGGGTGAGCGCCATGCCGAGCGGATCGTTGCCGGTGTAGGACTCGGCGCGCGCCGCGAGCGCGGCGAGCGGGCGGCCGTCGCTCGCCGCCAGCGTGAAGCCCATGTCGACCGAAATTTCCGGGACGCGCAGCGCCGGGTTGCGCGTCGAGCGGCTGGAGATCACGCCGCGCAGGACGAAATCGGCATCGATCTTGCGCCCGGTATCGAGCGCGGCGTCGGCTTCGTCGCGCAGGTAGGCGTCGATTTCCGCCTGGGTGATCTGCGCAGCGATCTCTTCCTGCGAGTAGGGGCGCAGGCCGAGGTTGCGCAGACGCTGCGCGATCGAGGCGAAATGCGCGCCGTAGCTGCCCTGGTTGGCATCGACACCGCGGCTGCTGCGCTCGCCGAGCAGGATCACGATCCGACGGTCTTTCAGCGCTTCCTTGCAGGCCGGCGCCAGTTGCTGGCTGACGCCCTTGCGCGCGCCGTCGGCGGCGGCGCGGCGCGCCTTCTCCTCTTTGGCCGCGGCGCCGTTCGCGGCAAGGGCGAGGGATAGGAGCAGCAGGAGTGCGCTAGCGTGCATTGCGGGCGACCGGGCGGGAATTTTGGGAGTGCAGAGTGGGAGGGGAAGTACGGGGGGCGCCGAAAAAAAATGCCGGCCCAAGCTTGGCCGGCATTCTCCGATGGCCGGAGGCCTATTGCTTTTCCGCCTTCAGGCAGCCGCTCATGAACTTCTTGCGTTCGTCGCCCTTGAGCTGCTTCTCGCCGGCTTCGGCGTTGCAGGCCTTCATTTTGTCCTGCTGCGTCGCGTGGGCGGGCTTGGCGCCCAGGCATTCCTTCATGAACTTCTTGCGTTCGTCGCCCTTGAGCTGCTTCTCGCCGGCTTCGGCGTTGCACGACTTCATCTTGTCCTGCTGCGCCTTCTGCGCGGCGGAGGGGGCTTTCTTGGTTTCTTCGGCGGCCAGGGCGGTGCCGGTGGTACAGGCGAAGGCCAGGGCGAGCAGGGCGAGGGTCGTTCTCATCATGAATTCCTCCGGGACGGTTAGGGGTCCGGCGATTATAGGCGCGCCCTATATGTCGTCGTCAAGCAGCGCCTGCTGCTGGCGGTTGATGAACTCGCCCATGCTGTCGATGCCGCGCAGTTGCAGGATGGTGTTGCGCACCGCCGCTTCGAGGAGGACGGCGAGGTTGCGCCCGGCGGCGACCGGAATGACCACCTTCTTGACCGGGACGCCGAGGATTTCCTGCGTCTGCGCGTCGAGCGGCAGGCGCGGCGCGTCGACGCCGGCGGCCGATTTCTGCAGATGGACGATCAGCTTGAGCTTCATCTTCCGGCGCGACGCGGTCTCGCCGAAGATGGTGCGGATGTTGAGCAGGCCGAGGCCGCGCACTTCGAGGTAGTCGCGCAGCATGCCGGGGCAGCGGCCTTCGAGTGTGGTCGGCGCGATGCGCGCCAGTTCGACGACGTCGTCGGCGACCAGACCGTGCCCGCGCGAGATCAGTTCGAGCGCCAGTTCGCTCTTGCCGACGCCGGAGTCGCCGGTGATCAGGACACCCATGCCGAGGACGTCCATGAAGACGCCGTGCACCGATGCCGTATCGGCCAGCCGGCGCGACAGGTAGATGCGCAGCAGGTCGATCACCGCCGAGCAGGGTTTCGGGCTGACGAACAGCGGCGTCTGCGTCGTTTCGCAGGCTTCCTGGATCAGCGGGATGCATTCGAGGCCGTCGGCGACGATCAGCGCCGGGGGCGCAGCGGCCATCAGGTCGCCGATCTGGTGGCGCAGGCGTTCCGGGTTGCGCAGGGCCCAGGCCTGCTCGGCCTCGCCGATCACCTGCAGGCGCTCGGGGTGGATCAGGTTGAGGTGACCGACGACGTCGGCGCCGTAGTTGCCCTGCTGCTTGAGTTCGATCTGGCGGTCGAGGCCGATCGCGGCGATCCAGGACAGCTTCAGCTTGTCCCGATGATCTTCGTAAAGCTGGGCAACGCTGAAGCGGCGCAGGGCGCTCATGGTCAGCTCGCGAAGAGTTGGCGGATCGCTTCGGCGTCGGGAGCGCTGCTCAGCGCTTCGCGGCAGCTGCGGTCGGAAAAACGCTGGGCGAGTTCGGAGAGGATCTGCAGGTGCTGTTCGGTCGCCTGCTCGGGAACGAGCAGCACGAAGAGCAGCGATACCGGCTTGCCGTCGGGCGAATCGAAGGGGACCGGAACGGCGAGGCGCAGAAAGGCGCCGGTCGCTTCCTTGAGGCCCTTGATGCGGCCGTGCGGGATGGCGATGCCTTGCCCGAGTCCGGTCGAACCGAGCTTTTCGCGGGCGAACAGGCTGTCGAACACCGTGCTGCGCGCGATGCCCTGGTTGTTCTCGAAGAGCAGCCCGGCCTGTTCGAAGACGCGCTTCTTGCTGCTCGCGTCGAGGTCGAGGACGATGTTGTCTAGGGGCAGGAGTTTGGTGATCTGGCTCATACGCGGCGGAAGCCCGAAACGGCAGGCGGAAAAGAGCGGGGAAGGGGGCGGCAAAGGCGGGACGGCTGGCGCCGGCCCCGCCCGAGAGAGATCACTCGACGTCGATGTGGTCGCTGATCTTGCTGCCGCGGTGGTGGTCCTGCAGCTTCTGCTTGTACTTCTGGACCTGACGGTCGAGCTTGTCGACCAGGGTGTCGATCGCTGCGTAGAGGTCTTCTTCGATCGCTTCGACGAAGATGTCCTTGCCAGAGAGGTGGACGGTCACTTCAGCCTTCTGCTTCAGCTTTTCCACCGACAGGATCACATTCACGTCGATCACGTTGTCGAAGTGGCGAGTCACCCGTTCGAGCTTGCCGGTAACGTAATCGCGGATCGCCGGAGTGACTTCGAGGTGGTGTCCACTGATTTGCAAATTCATGGTGTGGCTCCTTATTAGATGGACTTGCGGAGATTGACCGGCGGGATGCTGAGCGCTTCACGGTATTTTGCAATCGTTCTCCGTGCAACGACAATCCCCTGCTGGCCAAGGACTTCGGATATCTGGCTATCCGAAAGGGGCTTTTTCGGGTCTTCGGCACCGATCAGCTGCTTGATCAGCGCGCGGATGGCGGTGGCCGAACAGGCGCCGCCGGTTTCGGTGGCGACGTGACTGCCGAAAAAATACTTGAGTTCGAAAATGCCGCGCGGCGTCGCCATGTACTTCTGCGTCGTCACGCGCGAGACGGTCGATTCGTGCAGGCCGAGAATGTCGGCGATCTCGCGCAGGACGAGCGGGCGCATGGCGACTTCGCCGTGGTCGAAGAACTGGCGCTGGCGGTCGACGATGGCCTGCGCGACGCGCAGGATGGTGTCGAAGCGCTGCTGCACGTTCTTGATCAGCCAGCGCGCTTCCTGCAGCTGGCCGGCGAGGCCGGAGCCGCGCTGGCGCGAGAGGATGTCGGCGTACAGGCGGTTGATGCGCAGGCGCGGGTAGGCGTCGGAGTTGACGTTGACCGCCCAGTGCCCGCGCACCTTGCGCACCACCACGTCGGGCGTGATGTAGCGCGCGTCGAGCGTGCCGTACTGGGCGCCGGGCCGCGGGTTGAGGCTGCGGATCAGGGTCTGCGCGGCGCGCAGCGCGTCGTCGTCGCAAGCGGTGAGCTTCTTGAGCCTGGCGAAATCGCGTCCGGCCAGGAGTTCCAGATGCTTGCGCACGACGGTCAGGGCCAGGTCGCGGGTCGGGTCGGCGGGCAGGACTTCGAGCTGCAGGGCGAGGCATTCCTGCGCGTTGCGCGCGCCGACGCCGGTCGGGTCGAAATGCTGCAGGCGACGCAGGGCGATCTGCAGTTCCTCGAGGTCGATCTCGAGTTCGTCCGGCAGGGCCTCCGCCAGTTCCTCGAGCGACTGCGTCAGGTAGCCGTCGTCGTCGAGCGCTTCGATCAGGCACTGGACCAGCGTCCGGTCGCGCTCGGGAATGCTCATCAGGCGGAGCTGCCAGGACAGGTGCTCGCGCAGCGAGGTGGTCGCCGCCTGCACGTCCTGGAAGTCGTTGTCGTCGTCGTCGCCGGAAGCGGCCGAAGCGGTCGGGTAGGCGCCCTCGTCGAGCCAGCTGTCGTCGTCGGCCGAAGTCGGCTCGGCGGGCTCGGGCGGCTCGGCGTTGGCGGCGTCGGCGGCCTCGCTGGCGGCGACCTCGGCCTCGTTGCTGCCGGCGGCCGGGACGGCCGGCGCGTATTCCTCTTCCTCGCGCTCGAGCAGGGGGTTCTCGAGCAGGTATTTTTCCAGTTCCTGCTCAAGCTCAAGCGTCGACAGCTGCAGCAGGCGGATCGACTGCTGGAGTTGCGGCGTCAAGGCGAGGTGCTGCGAGAGCTTGAGCTGGAGGGATGGTCTCATGTGGGGAACCGCTACGGCCGCTGTGCGGCGAGGGAATAGCAGCCCTTCTTTTCAGTGTTGCGGATGATCGGTCCGGCGCCCCTAGAGGCGGAAGTTCTCGCCCAGATAAACCTTGCGGACGCTTTCATTATAAATGATTTCGTCCGGGCGGCCAGAGGCCAGCACCCGCCCCTCGTTGATGATGCAGGCGTGGTCGCAGATGCCCAGCGTTTCGCGCACGTTGTGGTCGGTGATGAGCACGCCGATCTGCCGTTCCTTGAGGAAGCGGATGATCTTCTGGATTTCGAGGACGGCGATCGGATCGACGCCGGCGAAGGGTTCGTCGAGCAGGACGAAGCGCGGCTCGGTGGCCAGCGCGCGGGCGATCTCGACGCGCCGCCGCTCGCCGCCGGAGAGGGCGGCGGCCTGGTTGTTGCGGATGTGGCCGATGTGCAGTTCCTCGAGCAGGCTTTCCAGGCGATGCTCGATCTCGTCGGCCGGCAGCTTGCGCAGTTCGAGCACGGCCTTGATGTTTTCGCTGACCGTCAGCTTGCGGAACACCGAGGCTTCCTGCGGCAGGTAGGAAACGCCCAGCTGGGCGCGTTTGTGGATCGGCTGGTGCGTGAGCTTGGCGTCGTCGAGGTGGACGTCGCCGCCGTCGCAGGCGACGAGGCCGACGACCATGTAGAAGCAGGTCGTCTTGCCGGCGCCGTTCGGGCCGAGCAGGCCGACCACCTCGCCGCTTTTTACCTCGAAGGAAACGTCGTGCACGACGGTGCGCGCCTTGTAGCGCTTCTTGAGGTTGTGCGCGGAGAGGGTGCTCTGGGGCTGTTTGCTGGTCTGCTTGCTGGTCGTCTCGGGCATCGCTCAATCGTCTTCAAAATCGCCGCGCAGTACGCGCCGTATGGTTTCGCCCGCGAAGCCGCGGCTCATCAGGAAGCGCATCTGTTTCGCGCGCCCGGTGGCGTCCGCCGGCGCGGCGCCGAACTTGCGCCGCCATACCGCGCGGGCGCGAGTCAGTTCGTCGTCGCCGGCGGCCAGCGCTTCGGCCACCAACTCGTCGGCGACGCCCTGCGTGCGCAGTTCGTGCGCGAGGCGGGCGTTGCCGTAGCGCGCGCTGCGCGCGTTGACGCGCATTTCGGCGTAGCGCTCGTCTGACAGCAGGCGCCGCGCCGCGAGGTCGTCGAGCAGTGCGGCAAGCTGTTCCGCCGATTCCGCGTGCGGTGCCAGCTTGCGTGCCAGCTCGGCTCTGGCGTGCTCGCGCCGCGCGAGGAAGCGCAGGGCGCGCTCGCGCAGCGTGAGTTCCATCGCCGTTTATTCCGCTGCCGCCGCCTTGATCGGCTGCGGCGAGGGGACATTCACCGCGGCGCGGATTTTGCCCTCGATTTCCTCGGCGATCTGCACGTTGGCCTTGAGGAACTCGCGCGCATTGTCCTTGCCCTGGCCGATCTTGTCGCCATTGTAGGCGTACCAGGAGCCGGACTTGTCGACCAGCTTGTGCAGCACGCCGAGTTCGATGATCTCGCCTTCGCGCGAGGAGCCCTCGCCGTAGAGGATGTCGAAGATCGCTTCGCGGAAGGGGGGCGCGACCTTGTTCTTGACGACCTTGACCTTGGTTTCGTTGCCGATCACCTCGTCGCCCTTCTTGATCCCGCCGATGCGGCGGATGTCGAGGCGGACCGAAGCGTAGAACTTGAGCGCGTTGCCGCCGGTGGTGGTTTCCGGGCTGCCGAACATGACGCCGATCTTCATGCGGATCTGATTGATGAAGATGACCAGCGTGTTGGTACGCTTGATGTTGGCGGTCAGCTTGCGCAGCGCCTGGCTCATCAGGCGGGCCTGCAGGCCGGGCAGCGAATCGCCCATCTCGCCTTCGATTTCGGCCTTCGGCGTGAGCGCGGCGACCGAGTCGATGACGACGACGTCGACGCTGCCCGAGCGCACCAGCATGTCGGCGATCTCCAGCGCCTGTTCGCCGGTGTCGGGCTGCGAGATGAGCAGGTCTTCCATGTTCACGCCGAGCTTCTGCGCATAAACAGGGTCGAGCGCATGTTCGGCGTCGATGAAGGCGGCGGTGCCGCCGAGTTTCTGCATCTGCGCGATGACCTGCAGCGTCAGCGTCGTCTTGCCCGAGGATTCCGGGCCGTAGATTTCGACGACGCGGCCGCGCGGCAGGCCGCCGACGCCGAGCGCGATGTCGAGGCCGAGCGAGCCGGTGGAGACGACCTGCAGGTCGTTTTCGACGCTGCCCTCGCCCATCTTCATGATCGAACCCTTGCCGAACTGCTTTTCGATCTGGGCCAGCGCCGCGGCGAGCGCCTTCGCCTTGTTGTCGTCCATCGTGTGTCCTTTGTCTGAATTGACGGGAATTATCTCATGTTCGACGGCGCGGCTCGCGGAACGGGCGAATGGCGAACCCGGCGGCGTCGGTTACTGTGATTATATACAGTATTCGCTTTTGCGCCAGCCGCTCAGGCGGCGTGCGTCGCTGCGCGGTCGAGCAGGCCGCGCAGCGCGTGCGCGACCGACTGTGCGCGCACCGCGGCGCGGTCGCCGGCGAAACGGCGGGTTTCCGCGTCGAGCCGTCCGTCGGGGCCGGCCCAGGCGAAGCAGACGGTGCCGACGGGTTTGTCCGGGCTGCCGCCGGCCGGGCCGGCGATGCCGGTGACGGCCAGCGCCCAGTCGGCGCGGCTGTGGCGCAGCGCGCCGGCGGCCATCGCCAGCGCGGTCGCTTCGCTGACCGCGCCGTGCGCGGCGAGCGTGCCGGCCTCGACGCCGAGCATTTCCCTTTTGGCGTCGTTCGAATAGGTGACGAAGCCGCGCTCGAACCAGTCCGAGCTGCCGGCGATCGCCGTCAGGCACATCGCCACCCAGCCGCCGGTGCACGACTCGGCGGTGGCCAGACGCTGCCCGTTGCCGCGCAGCAGGTCGCCGGTTGCGGCGGCGAGGGCTTCGAGCGCGCTCTGGTCCATGCTCAGGCGAGGACGAAATGGGCGCCGGCAAGCACGAGAATCGTGTAGCCGGCGGCGATCACGTCGTCGGCCATCACGCCGAAGCCGTTCTTGACGCGCTCGTCGAAGTAGCGCGCCGGCTGCGGCTTGACGATGTCGAAGAAGCGGAAGAGGAAGAAGGCGGCGGTCTGCCACAGCCAGCCGGCCGGGCAGAAGACGAGGACGAGCCAGAAGGGGACGATTTCGTCCCAGACGATGCTGCCGTGGTCGACGACGCCTAGGTCGGCGCCGGTGCGGTGCGCGGCGAGGACGCCGCCGACGAAGCAGATGAGGAGGAAGCCGAGCAGCTCGAAATCGTTCATCCACGGCCGCAGCAGCGGAAAGGTGGCCCACGCGAAGAGGGTGCCGGCGGTGCCCGGCGCGAACGGCGAGAGGCCGCTGCCGAAGCCGCAGGCGACGAGGTGGGCCGGGTGCGCGAAGAGGAAGCTGAGGGAGGGCGGGCTAGCTTTGGCCAAAATGGTCGAATCCGGTGTGGTCTATCGGGAGCGGGCGGCCGTCGACGTCGAGCACGGCCGGGCGCGGTGGGCCGTCCGGCGCGGCGGCGACGATGCGGCCGATGCGCCAGAGCGGCAGGTCGATTTCGGCGGCGAGTGCGGCAAGCGCCTGGCGCTGGCCGGGCGCCGCCGTGAACGCCAGTTCGTAGTCGTCGCCGCCGGCGAGCTGGGCGTCGCGCGCGCGCAGCGGGTCGGCGCCGGGCGGCAGGCAGGGCAGCTGGCCGGCGTACAGCTCGGCGCCGACGTGCGAGCGTTCGAGGATGTGGCCGAGGTCGGCCAGCAGGCCGTCGGAGACGTCGATCGCGGCGTGCGCGAGGCCCCGTTCGCGCAGCGCGCGGCCGAGTTCGACGCGCGGCAGCGGGCGCTGCAGCGCCGCCAGGCAGCGCGTCTTCAGCGCCGCGGGCAGGTCCGCCTGGCCGCGCAGCTGCGCGAGGCCGAGCGCAGCCAGACCGGGCTGGCCGGAGACCCAGACGTCGTCGCCGACCCGCGCGCCGTCGCGGCGCAGCGCGCGCCCGGCCGGCACTTCGCCGAGCGCCGTGACGCACAGGTTGAGCGGGCCGCGCGTCGTGTCGCCGCCGACGAGCTCGACGCCATAGCGCTTGGCGCAGGCGAACAGGCCGTCGGCGAAGGCCGCCAGCCAGTCCTCGTCGGCGCTCGGCAGGCTGCCGGCGAGCAGTGCCCAGCGCGGCACGGCGCCCATCGCGGCGAGGTCGGAAACGTTGACCGCCAGCGTCTTCCAGCCGAGCTGGCGCGGGTCGGTGTCGGCGAAGAAGTGCGTGCCGACGACCAGCATGTCGGTGGTCACCGCCAGTTCCATGCCCGGGGCCGGCGCCAGCAGCGCGCAGTCGTCGCCCGGGCCGAGCACGGCGGATGGGGTCGGCCGTGCGAAGTAACGGGCGATCAGGTCGAATTCGCCGGGCATCGTCGAAGCGTCGCGCGAAGGGCGCTGCGGGGGTGGCGCCGGGTCAGCGCGGCGGGGTGTTCGGATTGTTGCGCGCGGCGCGCTTGGCTTCGACTTCGACCGGGCGCAGGCGAGCGGCGAGCTTGTCGAGCACGCCGTTGACGAATTTGTGGCCGTCGGTGCCGCCGTAACCCTTGGTCAATTCGATCGCCTCGTTGATGATCACGCGGTAGGGCGTCTGCGGGAAGTTGGCCAGCTCGAAGGCGCCGGCCAGCAGCACGCAGGCCTCGATCGGCGAGAGCTCGGAAAAGGGGCGGTCAAGATTGGGCTGCAGTTGCTCCTGCAGCGTTTCGCGCTGCGCCAGCACGCCGCGCAGCAGGCCGAGGAAGAACTCGCGGTCGGCCTTGTCGAAACCCGAGACGTCGTGCAGGTGCGCTTCGATAGCGGCCTCGTCGTTGCCGCCGATGCGCCACTGGTAGAGCCCCTGCAGGGCGAATTCGCGGGCGCGCCGGCGCGGCGACTTGTTGGCGGCCGGCTTGACGGCCTTGCCCTCGGCGGCGTTTTTCTCGGTCATGGCTTATTCCCCCAGTGCGCGCAGCAGATTGGCCATCTCGACGGCGGTGCGCGCGCAGTCGGCGCCCTTTTCCTGCATGCGGGCCAGCGCCTGGTCGTCGTCCTCGCAGGTCAGGATGCCGTTGGCGACCGGGATGCCGGTTTCGAGTTGCACGTCCATCACGGCGCGGCAGGAGTCGTTGGAAACGACCTCGAAGTGGTAGGTCTCGCCGCGGATCACCGCGCCGAGCGCGATCAGCGCCTGGTAGCGGCCGCTCTGCGCCATGCTTTGCAGGACGAGCGGGATTTCCAGCGCGCCGGGCACGGTGGCGATGGCGATCGCCGAATCGGCGACGCCGAGCTTGCGCAGTTCGGCCGTGCACGCGCCGAGCAGGCCTTCGCACACGTCCTGATTGAAGCGGCTCATGACGATGCCGACGGCGAGGCCGTCGCCCTTGAGAGCGGGTTCGTATTCGTAGATGTTTTCAAAGCGGGCCATGTCAGCGCCTTCTTTCAGATTCGGTTCGATGTGGATCGGTTCAGGCGAGTTCGGCCGGCGTCGGCACGTAGCCGGTCACCTCGAGGTCGAAGCCGGTGACGCTGGGCATGCGGCGCGGGCTGGCGAGCAGCTTCATCTTGCGCACGCCGAGGTCGCGCAGGATCTGCGCGCCGATGCCGTAGATGCGCGGGTCCCACTTGGTCGCGCGGCGCTGGACGGCACCCGGGTCGCTCTGTCCGGCGAGGCCGGCGAGGATGTCCTGACCGCTTTCCGGGCGATGCAGCAATACGATGACGCCGCACTCGGCCTTGGCCATCGCCGCCTGCGCGACGTCGAGCGAGAAGGTCTGGCGGGCGCCGGTCGGATCGAGGAAATCGAGCACCGAGAGCGGCTCGTGCACGCGCACCAGCGTTTCGCGCTCGGGGCGGATCTCGCCGCGCGTCAGCGCCAGATGCACTTCGTTCGAGCTGCGGTCGGTGTAGGCATGCAGCGTGAATTCGCCGTGCGCCGACTGCACGGTCTTCGACAGCGTGCGCTCGACGAGCGCCTCGTTGCGGCTGCGGTAGTGGATCAGGTCGGCGATGGTGCCGATCTTCAGGCCGTGCTCGGCGGCGAATTCGACGAGGTCGGGCATGCGCGCCATCGTTCCGTCGTCCTTGAGGACTTCGCAGATCACCGACGCCGGCTCGCAGCCGGCCATCTGGGCGAGGTCGCAGCCGGCCTCGGTGTGCCCGGCGCGCACCAGCACGCCGCCCGGCTTGGCGGTGATCGGGAAGATGTGGCCGGGCTGCACGATGTCCTCGGCGCGCGCGTTGCGCGCCACGGCGGCCTGCACGGTGCGCGCGCGGTCGTGCGCGGAGATGCCGGTGGTGACGCCCTCGGCGGCCTCGATCGAAATCGTGAACGCGGTGCTGAACTGGCTCTTGTTGTCGCGCGCCATCTGCGTCAGCCCGAGCTGCTTGCAGCGCGCTTCGGTCAGCGTCAGGCAGACGAGGCCGCGCGCGTGCTTGACCATGAAGTTGATCGCTTCGGGCGTGACGTGCTCGGCGGCGAGGACGAGGTCGCCCTCGTTTTCGCGGTCCTCCTCGTCGACCAGGATGACCATGCGCCCGGCGCGCATCTCGGCAATGATGTCTTCGATCGGCGAGATCGCGGTGGATGTGCTTTGCGGTGCCATGTTATGCGGCCTCCGGGGCGTCGGTGGGGGTGTTTGCGTCGGGATTGAGCATGCGCTCGACGTAGCGGGCGATCAGATCGACTTCGAGGTTGACCGGGCTGCCGGGCTGCAGGAGGTGCAGCGTCGTCGCCTCGAGCGTGTGCGGGATCAGGTTGATCGTGAAGGTGGCGCCGGCGACGGCGTTGGTCGTCAGGCTGACGCCGTTCACGGTGATCGAGCCCTTACGCGAGATGTACTTCGCCAGCGCCTGCGGGGCGCGGATTTCGAGCAGGCGATTGTCGCCGACCGGGTCGAAGCGCAGCACCTCGCCGACGCCGTCGACGTGGCCGGAGACGAGGTGGCCGCCGAGGCGGTCCGCCAGGCGCAGCGCCTTTTCGAGGTTGAGCGGACCGGGGGCGGCGAGGCCGACGGTGCACGCCAGCGATTCGGGCGAGACGTCGACGCAGAAGCTGTCGTCGGTGCGCGAGACCACGGTCAGGCAGACGCCGTTGCAGGCGATCGAGTCGCCGAGCGCGACGTCCGACAGGTCCAGGCGGCCGGCGTCGACCGTCAGGCGCAGGGTGGAAGTGCCGTCGTTGCGCGGCGCCAATGCAGTGATGCGGCCGACGGCCGCGATGATTCCGGAGAACATATGGAAGATCAATCAGATGGGACCGGGATTCTATCACGCCGCCGGCACGCCCTGCCGGCGGCGGGCTAGCGCCGCGAGCGCGCAGGAGCGGAGCGCAGGAGTAGAATCGTCCGCGTCAGGACTGTCGGTACTCAATCGCTCCCCGGCGCGCAGGATCGTTCGCCGCCCGGGAAGCGCTTCGATCCAGGGAGAGAAGAATGGGCCAGAACGCCACCGCCAACCTTCGCACCGTCGCCCTCGTCGGGCACGGTGCGGCGGGCAAGACCACCCTCGCCGAAACCCTGCTCGCCGCCGCCGGCGCGATCGCCAGCCGGGGCAGCGTCGAGAAGGGCAATACCGTGTGCGATTTCGACGCGCAGGAAAAGGAACTCGGCCATTCGCTCAACTCGGCGCTGGCCGGCTTCGAATGGCAGGGCGCGCGCGTGCAGCTCGTCGATACGCCGGGCTACCCCGATTTCGCCGGGCAGGCGATCGGCGCGCTGGCCGCCGCCGACACCGCGCTCGTCGTCATCAACGCGCAGACCGGCGTCGAGCTGACCACCGAGCGCATGATGAAGCTGGCCGCCGCGCGCGGCCTGTGCCGCATGATCGTGGTCAACAAGATCGATGCCGACAACGTCGACCTGCCGGCGCTGGTCGCCGACATCCGTGCGCGCTTCGGCCGCGAATGCCTGCTGCTCGACCTGCCGGCGCACGCGCGTGCCGACGCCGTCGAGGTGCTCGGCCACGCCGACGGCGCCAGCGACTTCGACGACTTCGAGACGGTCGCCGCCGCGCACCGCGCGCTGATCGACCAGATCGTCGAGGAGGACGAGAGCCTGCTCGCGCGCTACCTGGAGGACGGCGCCGACCCCAGCCCGGAGGAGTTGCACGCGCCCTTCGAGAAGGCGCTGCGCGCCGGCCACCTGATTCCCGTCCTCTTCGTTTCGGCGCGCACCGGCGCCGGCGTGCCGCAACTGCTCGACGCGCTGGCGCAGCTCGCGCCCAGCCCGGCCGAGGGCAACCCGCCGCCCTTCCATCGCGTCGCGCCGGACGGCGCGCGGCAGCCCTTCGCGGCCGTTCCCGATCCGGCGCGGCACGTCCTGGCGCACGTCTTCAAGGTGGTCAGCGACCCGTACATCGGCAAGCTCGGCGTCTTCCGCGTGCATCAGGGCACCCTGCGCCGCGACGCGCAGCTCTTCGTCGGCGACGCCCGCCGGCCGTTCAAGGTCGGCCACCTCTACCGCCTGCAGGGCAAGGACTACGTCGAGGTCGACCAGCTGCTGCCGGGCGAACTCGGTGCCGTCGCCAAGGTCGACGAGATCGAGTTCGACTGCGTCCTGCACGATTCGCACGACGAGGACCGCATCGCGCTGGCGCCGCTCGAATTCCCGCTGCCGATGCAGGGCCTCGCCGTCGAGACGCGGCGCAAGGGCGACGAGCAGCGCCTGTTCGACGTCCTGCACAAGCTCGAACTCGAAGACCCCTGTTTCAGGGTCGAGCGCCACCCGACCACCAACGAGACGGTGATCCGCGGCCTCGGCGAGATGCACCTGCGCGCCAAGCTGGCGCGCATGGCGCAGCAGTACAAGCTCGAACTCGACACGCGGCCGCCGCAGATCCCCTACCGCGAGACGATCACCGCGAGCGCCGAGGGGCACTGCCGGCACAAGAAGCAGAGCGGCGGCGCCGGCCAGTTCGGCGAGGTCGCGCTGCGCATCGAGCCGCTCGAGCGCGGCGCCGGCTTCGAGTTCGTCGACGTCGTGAAGGGCGGCGCGATTCCCGGCGTGTTCATGGCGGCGGTCGAGAAGGGCGTGCGCCAGGCGCTCGCCGACGGCGTCGTCGGCGGCTTCCCGGTGCAGGACCTGCGCGTCGTCGTGCACGACGGCAAGACGCACTCGGTCGACGGCAAGGAGATCGCCTTCTTCGCCGCCGCGCGCAAGGCCACCGTCGAGGCGATCCGCGCGGCGAATCCGATCGTTCTCGAACCGCTGGTCGACATCGAGGTCGTCGCGCCGGAAGCGGCGGTCGGCGACCTCACCGGCGACCTCGCCGGCAAGCGCGGCCACGTCACCGGCACGCAGCCGCGCGGCGTCGGCACGATGGCGATCAGCGGGCAGGTGCCGCTCGCCGAACTCGACGGCTACCAGTCGCGCCTGAAATCGCTGACCGGCGGGCAGGGTGCGTATACGATGGCCTTTTCGCACTACGCGCCGGTGCCGCCGGCGACGCAGCAGCAGCTCGCGGCGCAGTACAGAACGTCGCGGGTCGGAGAAGAATAGAAGCGTAGAAGAAGCCGGCAAGGGAACGGGCGCCGTTGCGTCCGGCCCGCCGCCGGCGCGCGCCGGACGCCGTCCCGCCTGCGGGCGGGGCGCCGGGCGCGGCATGGGGGAGTGATCAAGGTGTTCGATTTTTCGGGTGTTTTCGCCCGTTTGGCCCGGCGTCTGCTGTACGTCTGGGTGCGTACCGCACAATTTCCGGAACAGCCGGCCGGGCTCGGCCTCGATCCGGCAAAACCCGTCTGCTATGTGTTGCAGGACCGGCATCTGTCCGACCTGCTGGTGCTCTTCGAGGAGACGCGGCGCGGCGGCCTGCCGCTCGCCGAGGCGCCGCCGCGCGGCGGCGGCCTGCGCGCGGCGCGCTCCTTCTTCTTCCTCAACCGCAGCCACGGCCTGACGACGCCGGCGCGCGAGCGCTACGGGCATTCGCCGCTGATGACCCGGCTGGTGCGGGCGACGCAGGCCGATCCGGCGCTCGACGTGCAGCTGGTGCCGGTCGTCATTCTCTGGGGGCGCGCGCCGGACAAGCAGGAGTCGATCCTCAAGGCGCTGTTCGCCGAAACCTGGCGCACGCCGGGGCCGCTGCGCCAATTCCTGGCGATCCTCCTGCACGGGCGGCACGTGCTGGTGCGCTTCAACGCGCCGATCTCGCTGCGCGAACTGCTCGCCGACGGGCTCGACGAAGCGAGCGCGCTGCGCAAGCTGTCGCGCGTGCTGCGCGTGCATTTCCGGCGCCAGCGCGAAATGGCCATCGGGCCGGACCTCTCGCACCGCAACACGCAGATCGACGCGCTGCTCGCCGCGCCGCCGGTGCGCACGGCGATCGCCGCCGAAGCAGCGCGCCTCGGCGTTTCGGCGGGCGCCGCCGAAACGCGCGCGCGCGGTTTCGCGCTGGAGATCGCGTCCGACTACTCGTACGGCGTCGTGCGCGCCCTCGACCTCTTCCTCAGCTGGCTGTGGACGCGCCTCTACGACGGCGTCGAGGTGCACAACTTCGAGGCCGTGACGCGCATCGCGCCCGGCCACGGCATCGTGTACGTTCCGTGCCACCGCAGCCACGTCGACTACCTGCTGCTGTCCTGGCTGATCCACCGCAACGGCCTGACGCCGCCGCACATCGCCGCCGGCGCCAACCTCGACATGCCGCTCGTCGGCCCGCTGCTGCGTCGCGGCGGCGCCTTCTTCCTGCGCCGCAGCTTCAAGGGCGAGCCGCTCTACGCGGCGGTCTTCCACGAATACCTGCACCTCATGCTGGCGCGCGGCTTCCCGATCGAATACTTCATCGAGGGCGGGCGCAGCCGCAGCGGGCGCACGCTGATGCCGAAGGCCGGCATCCTCGGCATGACGGTCAACAGCTTCCTGCGCGAGCACGCGCGGCCGCTCGTCTTCGTCCCGGTCTACATCGGCTACGAGAAGATCATCGAGGGCGCCACCTACGTGCGCGAGCTGGCCGGTCAGCCGAAGCGGCGCGAATCGCTGTGGGGCCTGCTGCGCAGTGCGCGCAGCATCCGCCGCGTGTTCGGCCGGGTGCACGTCAATTTCGGCGAGCCGCTGCCGCTCGCCGAGTATCTCGACGGCTTGCGTCCGGGCTGGCGCGCCGGCGACGCCGCGGACGGCGGTGATGCCGGGCAGGCGGGCGGGGCGGGTGAGGCGGATGAGGTAGCGCCGGCGACCGACGCCGCGGGCGCCACCGATGCGAGCGGTGCGGACTGGCCGCGCGCGGCGACGCGCGGCGCCGCCGGCGAACTGGCCCGGCGCATCAACGAAGCGGCGGTGATCACGCCGGTCAACCTGATCGCCCTCGCGCTGCTCGCGACGCCGCGCCTGACCGCCGACGAGCACGCGCTGCACCGGCAGATCGAGCATTACCTGGCGCTGTCCCGGCAGGCGCCGTACGCGCCGACGGTGATCGGCTGCGCGCTCGAACCGGCGCAGATCGTCGCGCACGCCGAACGCCTCGGCATCGTCGAGCGCCTGCCGCATCCGCTCGGCGACCTGATCCGCGTGCGCGAGGGCGAAGGCGCGCAGCTCGCCTGGTTCCGCAACAACGTCCTGCACCTGTTCGCGCTGCCGGGGCTGATCGCCTGCCTGCTCGGGCACAACCGTCTGCTCGACCCGGCGCGCCTGTCCGGCGCCGTCGCCGGCATCTACACGCTGCTCGGCGCCGAGCTGTTCCTGCACTGGACGCCGGCCGCGCTGCCGGCGGCGATCGACGAATGCCTCGCCGTCTTCGCCGAGCGCGGCCTGCTGCAGCGCACCTTCGGCGCCGGGCGGCTGGCGGCGCCCGAGGCGAGCAGCCAGGAATCGGTCGAGCTGCAGCTGCTCGGCGAGACGGTGCGGCCGACGCTGGAGCGCCATTTCCTGACCCTGGCGCTGCTCCAGCAGCGCGGTTCGGGGCGCCTGACGCGCGCCGCGCTGGCCGACGACTGTCACCTCCTCGCACAGCGCCTGGCGCTGCTCGACACCTTCGAGATCGCCGAATTCGCCGAGAAGACGCTGTTCTCCGGGCTGCTCGCCAACCTCGTCGACAGCGAACTGCTGCGCGAGGACGAGGCGGGGTTGCTGCATTTCGACGAACGCATCACGACGCCGCTGGCCGATGCCGAACTGGTGCTGCCGGCCGAGGCGCGGCGGGCGATCAGGCGCATGGCCGGCACGGGGAGCGCCTGAGGCGCCGCCCGCGGGGATGCGCTCAGCGCGGCGGTTCGTCCGGCGCGCGCGTCGAGCGGATCACTTCGCCTTCGATGATCCGCCCTTCCGGAGGGGGCGCGGTGCGCTGTCCGGCAGCGGCTTGCCGATAAAGCGTGCGCCGCGCGTGGCGCGTCTTCCACCACAGATAGCCCCAGGCCAACGCGCCCAGGCACAGCACGACGCCGAAGAGCAGCAGCGAGAACATCAGCGCCGCGCCGAACAGGAGCAGCGCGAGCGCGCCGGCGACGATGCGTCCGAACGGTCCGCGCGCCGCGCCCGGCGTTCCCGTCGTTGCATCCGCCGCCGCATCCGCGCCGCCGCCCGTGCTCCATGCGCCGTCGCCGTCCGCCGCGGGGCGGGGGTGTTTGCGGTTTTCCGTGTCTGAATCCATCTCGTCCTTTCGTTTCCTTCCCGCCGCCGGCGATCCCGGAAGCGGGCGCCGGCGGTGCGATCCGGCCGGATGCGCCGGGTCGCCGCTACAATACGCTGCCGCGCGCGCCCTTCGGCGCCGCGGCCGCCGCCGCGCATGCGCCGGCGGGGCCGGCCTTGACGAATTTTCCCTCAAAAACGACATGAATCTCGAAACGCTCTGGGTGTTTTTCCTGCTCGCGGCCTGCATCGCGGCGTTCATCGCCAACCGGCCGCGCATGGATGCCGTCGCCCTGATCGCCCTCGTCGCCCTGGTGCTCTCCGGCACGCTCGAAGTCGGCGAAGCGCTGGCCGGCTTCAGCGAAGCGAGCGTGATCCTGATCGCCGCCTTCTTCGTCATCGGCGAAGGATTGGTGCGCACCGGCATCGCCTATCGCATCGGCGACTGGCTGGTGGCGCGCGCCGGCAACAGCGAGACGCGCCTGCTCGTCCTGCTGATGCTGGCGGTCGCCGGGCTCGGTTCGGTGATGAGCTCGACGGGCGTCGTCGCCATCTTCATCCCGGTCGCCCTCAGCGTCGCGGCGCGCATCGGCACGGCGCCCGGCCGGCTGATGATGCCGCTCTCCTTCGCCGGGCTGATCAGCGGCATGCTCACGCTGGTCGGCACGCCGCCCAACCTTGTCGTCAACAGCGAGCTGGCGCGCGAGGGCTACGCCGGTTTCGGTTTCTTCGACTTCACGCCTGCCGGCCTTCTCGTGCTCGTCCTCGGCATCGCCTACATGCTCGTCGCGCGCCGCTGGCTGGTCGGCCCGCACGACGCGCAGGCGCAGCCCGACCGCCGGCGCCGCCGCCTGAACGACCTGGCCGCCGACTACCAGCTGCTCGGCCGCTCGCGCCGCCTCGAAGTGGACGTCGACTCGCCGCTGATCGGGCACACGCTCGGCGAACTGCAGCTGCGCACACGCTACGGCGCCAACGTGATCGCCATCGAGCGGTTGCGCCAGTTCGGCCGCCTGATGCTGAGCACCTCGGCCAACCGGGAAATCGTCGCGCACGACATCCTGCTCGTCGATTTCGTGCGCGCCGAGCTCGACCTCGACTGCTTCTGCGCCGAGATGGGGCTGCAGCGGCGGGCCTTCCAGGACGACTACTTCCGCAACATGTCGCGCGAACTCGGCCTTGCCGAAGTGACCATCCCGCCCGACTCCAGCCTGATCGGCAAGTCCATCCTCCAGCTGCGCATGCGTTCGCAGCGCGGGATCAACGTCATCGGCCTGCGCCGGCGCGGGCGCGCGCTCGGCGAAGACCTGCTGAACAAGAAGCTGCGGATGGGCGACACCCTGCTGATCGCCGGCTCCTGGAAGGCGATCCGCCTGTTGCACACGCAGGCGCACGATTTCCTCGTGCTCAGCCTGCCGGCGGAGATCGACGAGGCGGCGCCGGCCGCGGCGCAGGCGCCCTTCGCCCTGCTCAGCCTGGCGATCGCGGTCGGGCTGATGATTTCCGGCCTCGTCCCCAACGTCGTCGCGGCGCTGATCGGCTGCCTGCTGATGGGCGCCTTCCGCTGCATCGACATGGACAGCGCCTACCGCGCGATCCACTGGCAGAGCCTGATCCTGATCGTCGGCATGCTGCCCTTCGCGCTGGCGCTGCAGAAGAGCGGCGGCATCGACCTGATCGTCGGCGGCCTGCTCGACCTGACCGGCGAAGCGTCGCCGCGCGTCGTGCTGGCGACGCTCTTCGTGCTCACCGCGGTGGTCGGCCTGTTCATTTCGAACACCGCGACCGCCGTGCTCATGGCGCCGATCGGCATCAGCCTGGCGCAGCAGCTCGGCGCCTCGCCGCTGCCCTTCGCGATGACGGTCGCGCTGGCGGCCTCGGCCGCCTTCATGACGCCGGTGTCGTCGCCGGTGAATACGCTGGTGGTCGGACCGGGGCGCTACGGCTTCTTCGACTTCGTGCGCATCGGCGTGCCCTTCACGCTGATCGTCCTCGTCGTCTGCGTCGCCGTGCTGCCGCTGCTCTTCCCGCTCTACTGAGGAATCAGGCCGCGTTCGGCGGCCAGGGAACCACGTAGAAGAGCACCGCGAAGAAGTGCAGCGCGCTGCCGAGCAGCACGAAGAGGTGCCAGATGGCGTGGTTGTAGGGCAGGCGCTTCCATTTGTAGAAGACGACGCCGCCGGTGTAGGCCAGCCCGCCGCCGGCGAGCAGCGCCAGCCCGCCGGGCGCCACGCGGTCGAGCATCGGCTGCACGGCGATTACCACTACCCAGCCCATCGCCAGATAGAGTGCGACGACCAGCCCGTGCAGGCGGCCGTTGAGCAGCAGGCGCAGGGCGATGCCGAGCAGCGCCAGTCCCCAGACCACGCCGAACAGCGACCAGCCCCACGGTCCGCGCAGGCTGACCAGCGTGAACGGCGTGTAGGTGCCGGCGATGAGCAGGAAGATCGCCGCGTGGTCGAGCGTGCGCAGCAACGGGCGCAGACGTTCGCTGCGCACGCTGTGGTACAGCGTCGAGGTCGCGTAGCAGGCGATCAGCGCCAGGCCGAAAACGGTGCAGCCGACGACGTGCCAGACGTCGCCGCGCTGCGTCGCGTGGGCGAGGAGCACGCCGAGGCCGGCGATCGCGAGAAGCAGGCCGGCGCCGTGCGTGAGGCCGTTGGCGAGTTCCTCGCGCGGGCTGTAGCTGGGAAGGGCGGTCATCGGTGCGGGCTCCGCTGGCGTGGTGGGGGGAAACCGGGCAGGGCGCGCGGGTATCGGCGGTCGACTATACGCCTCGCGCTCAGAGCGAGAGTATCCAGCGCGCGAGGACGTCCGATTCCTCCTCCGAAATCGCGTTCGCCGGCATCGCGACGGTGCCCCAGACGCCGCTGCCGCCGCGCTTGATCTTGCGGCTGAGCGTTTCGGGCGAGACGCTTTCCTTGCGGTAGCGCGCCGCGATCTCGCGATAGGCCGGGCCGACGCGCTTGCTGCTCAGCGTATGGCAGCCGAAGCAGCCGTTGTCCATGGCGATTTCGGCGCCGCGCACGAGGCCGTGGCTGTCGCACAGTTCGAGGGCGGCGGCCGCCGGGGCGGCCTGGGCGGCGCCGGCGAGCAGCGCGAAACAGAGGCTGGAGACGATTTTTTTCATGATTCATCTTCCTGTTCGGTTGAGTGAGCGGGGGTGCGGATGTTGCGGTGCACAAACCGAACTTTGGAAGCCAATGACGCGACGGTCAATATGTCGAAAGTCATAGTCGGCCGGACGGCGGCAGGCGCGGTCGGAGCGCAGCCCGTGCGCGGCAAGCGCCGGGCAAAAAGAGCTCTGTATGCATTAAGTGTTGCTCTGCTCCGACTCACTGATTGCAATGCCCCCCAAGGGGCGTGTTGTGTCCTGCTGCAATCCTTGTGACAGCAGGCACAAGGACCAAGAGCGCTATAGGGATAACAGCTAATTTCTACAGAGCCAAAAAAACGGGCCCGCGCGGGGCCCGAAAGAGGGAGGTCTTGTCGCCGGCGCCGCGGGGCGGTGCCAGGGGATCAGTTTTGCGGCGCGGGCGCCGGCGCGGCGGGGCGGCCGGGGCCGCCGGCGCGCGGGCCGCGCATCTTGCCGTCCATGCGCTCGAACTTGCTCTTGAAGAAGAGGCGGACCTTTTCCTTCTGCCCGTCGCCCAGGCTGTCGTAGACCGCCAGCCAGCGTTCGCGGCGCGCTTCGTGCTGCTTGCGCATGGTTTCGTGCATCTCGTCGCGCTGCGCGTCCATCTGCTTCGTCAGCGCGCGCAGGTCGGCGCCCGGCTGGTCGAGCGCGGCGCGCAGGTCGGCGTGCTGCTTGCGCATGCGTTCGCGCAGGGCGTCGCGTTCCGGGTCGTTGCGCGGGGACTTCGCCGCTTCCTGCCAGAGCGCTTCCTGCTTGGCGTCGAGCTTGAGGTCGGCGTGCAGGCGTTCCATGCCGCGCATGCCGAAGCCCTGCCCCTGTTCCATGCCCATACCCATGCGACCGCCGCCCTGCGGGCCGCAGTGCGCGCCGCCCGGGCCGGGGCCGTAGGCGTAGGCGCCGCCGGCGACGCCGAGGCTGAGCGCGAGGGCGCTGAGGAGAAGACGGGGGGAGAAGTTCGCTTTCATGGTGTGCTCCTTGGCTGTCGAATGGTTCGAGTGCTTCATTGTCGTTCGTCGTCGTTCGACCCGAAGGCGTCGTGCCTTGCGTGACGATGCCATTTTCTGCCCGGGTCGATTGCAAACGATTGCATTCGGTTGCTGCGTCCGGGTAGATCGTTGCAAATTGTTTCCGCCCCCCGGCGGCGGGCGGGACGCGGCATAGAATGAAATCGTCGCGCCAGCCCGTGCCTACCTTATGCTTTTCCCGCCATGAAAAAAATACTCCTTATCGATGATGATCCCGAGCTGCGCCAGCTGCTCGCCACCTACCTCGGGCGGCACGGTTTCGACACGCTGCTGCTGCCCGACACGCGCCAGCTCGACGCCTATCTGGAGCGCTATCACCCGCACCTCGTCGTCCTCGACCTGATGATGCCCGGCGAGGACGGGCTGGCCGCCTGCCGCCGCCTGCGCGCGCGCGGCGAGACGCTGCCGGTGATCATGCTGACCGCGCGCGACGAGACGGTGGACCGCGTGATCGGCCTCGAAATGGGCGCCGACGACTACGTCGGCAAGCCTTTCGACCCGCGCGAACTGGTCGCCCGCATCGAGGCCGTGCTGCGCCGGGGCGCGCGGCCGGCGGCGGCGCCCGACCCGGCCGGCGGCGTGCTGCGCTTCGGCGAATGGACCTTCGACCGCGCCGCGCGCCAGCTGTCGCGCGGCGGCGAGCCGGTGGCGCTGACGAGCGGTGAGTTCGCGCTGCTCAACGCGCTGGTCGCCAACGCCAGCCGGCCGATGAAGCGCGAGCGCCTGCTCGAACTGACGCGCGGCGACGAGAGCGAATCCTTCGACCGCGCCATTGACGTGCAGATGCACCGCCTGCGCCGCCTGATCGAGGACGATCCGGCGCATCCGCGCTACCTGCAGACGGTCTGGGGCGTCGGCTACACCTTCGTGCCGGACGCCGCCGGGGAGGCGCAGTGAAGCTGCCCACGCTGCCAAAGGCGCTCGCCCGGCTGTTTCCGGGGTCGCTCGCCGCGCGCACCGCGCTGCTCGTGGTCGCCGTGATCGCCATCGCCGAAGTCGCCACCTTCCAGCTGCTCGGTCATTTCCGGCGCAGCGCGCACATGCAGCAGACGGTGCAGCTGGTGAGCGGGCAGGTGCGCCTGCTGCAGAGCGTGCTGCCCGGACTCGACGACGCCACGCGGCGGCGCCTGGCGCTCGACGAATCCGGCGAGCGCGGCCTGCAGGTGCGCCCGGACGGCGCCGGCGTGCCGCCCCAGGCGGCGCGCTTCGGCTTCGCGCGGCGCCTGGCCGACGATCTGGCGCTGCGCCTCGGCGAACCGGTGCAGCTGCGCCACGGCGGGCCGGGCAGCCGCAGCGGCCTGTGGATCGGCTTCACGGCCGGCAGCGAACGCTGGTGGCTGGTGTTGCCGCCGCCGCGCTTCGAGCCGCAGGCGCTGCCGCCCGAGCTGTGGGTCGGGCTGGGGGCGACGCTGGCCGCCGTCCTGCTCCTCGCCGCGCTCTTCCTGCGCGGCATCGTGCGGCCGCTGGCGCGCCTCGGCGAAGCGGTCGCGGCGACCGGCGACGGCGCCGCGCAGACGGTGACGCCGGAGGGGCCGCGCGAAGTGCGCCAGCTGGCCGAGCGCCACAACACCATGCTCGGCCAGCTGGCCGCCGTCGAAGCCGAACGCCGCGAGATGCTGGCCGGCCTCACGCACGACCTGCGCGCGCCGCTTGCCCGCCTGCGCGTGCGCCTCGCGCTGCTCGACAACGACGCCGAGCGCGCCGGGCTCGAACGCGACGCCGAGGACATGGAGCGCATCGTCACGCAGTGCCTGTCCTTTCTGCACAGCGACCGGCGCAGCGCCGGCGCGGCGCCGCTGCTGGCCCTCGCCGACGCGCTGAGCGACGAGGTGGCGCGCCATCGCGAACTCGGCCAGCCGGTCGAACTCATGGTCGATCCCGACGCCGCCGCGTCGACGGTGGCGCTGGCGCGCGGCAACCTGCAGCGTCTGCTCGACAACCTGATCGACAACGCGCTGCGCCACGGCGCGCCGCCGGTCGAAGTGGCGCTCGCCGTGAGCGGCGCCGGCATGCTGCGCCTGACGGTGCGCGACCACGGGCCGGGCATCGCCGCGGCCGACCGCGCGCGGGCGCTCGAAGCCTTCGCCCAGATCGAGCCGGCGCGCGCCACCGGCGGCAGTTGCGGATTGGGGCTGGCGATCGTGCGGCGCATCGCCGAAGGCGCCGGCGGGCGGGTCGTGCTCGACGCCGCGGCGGGCGGCGGCCTCGTCGTCGGCGTCGAACTGCCGGCTGCTGAATTGCCGGCTCAATTCCCGGTTGAACCGCCGGCCTCTCAGGCCGGGCGCACCAGATAGCGTGCCGTGCCGGGGTAGCTCGCCAGATGCGCGCATTGCGCCGCGTCGACGAGCGTTCCGGCATCGCGGAAACCCTGCCGCAGCCAGAAGGCGAGCGCGTCGCCGACGGCGACCAGCGCGAGTTGCAACCCCTCCCGGCGGGCGGTGCGCAGCGCGCGGTCGACGAGACGGCTGCCGCAGCCGGCGCCGGCCGCTTCCGGCGCGACCGCGAGGTCGTGCAGATAGAGCGCATCGGCCCGCGGGTCCGGCGCGAAATCGCCGCCGAGCGGCGTCACGCGGCCGATCCGCGAGCGGTAGGCGACCAGATAGGCGCAGGGCGCGCCGTTCCGCTCGGCGACCCAGGCTGTGTCGGGCGCGGCGGCGAGGCGCGCGCACAAGGTCGCCGGCGGCTCGATAAAGGCCGGCGGATAGCACGCCGCCTGCACCGCCAGCACGGCCGGCAGATCGGCGGGGCGCATCGCGCGGCAGCGCGGCGCGCCGCTCACGTGCGGTCGAGCGATTTGAGAAAGGTTTCGGCGTCCTGGAAGCCGACCACGCGCACGCCGTCAATTTCCCGGCCCTGCGCCGTGAAGAAGATGATGCCGGGCGGGCCGAACAGCTTGAAGCGCTGGAGCAGCGCCTTGTCGGCGTCGCTGTTGGCGGTGACGTCGGCCTGCAGCAGCGTCCAGCCGGCGAGGCGGGCCTGCACGCGCGGGTCGGAGAAGGTGTAGCGCTCCATCTCCTTGCACGAGACGCACCAGTCGGCGTAGAAGTCGAGCATCACCGGGCGGCCGGCGGCGGCGACGCGGGCGTCGAGTTCTTCGACCGTGCGCACGCGCTCGAAGGGCAGGTGCTTCGTCTCGGCCAGGGCGGCGCCGCCGCGCAGCGCTGCGAGCGGCTGCAGCGGATCGCGCGAGCCGGCCAGCGCGCCGACCAGCAGCGCGGCGCCGACGAGCAGCATGACGACGCCGATGCCCTTCCAGAAGCGGTGCCAGCCCCTGGCGTGCGCCGGCAGCGGATCGAGCGCGTGCATGTAGATGGCCGGCACGATGAGCAGCAGCGCCCAGGCGACCATCAGCGCGGCGGGCGGGACCACCGGCGACACCATCCACGCCGCGGTGGCGAGCAGGATCACGCCGAAAGCCTTCTTCACCGCCTCCATCCACGGCCCCGACTTCGGCAGCAGCGTGCCCGCCGAGGCGCCGACGACAAGCAGCGGCACGCCGTGCCCGAGCGCCATGGCGAAGAGGGCGGCGCCGCCGAGCAGCGCGTCGCCGCTTTGGCCGATGTAGAGCAGCGCGCCGGCCAGCGGCGCGGCGACGCAGGGGCCGACGATGATCGCCGAGAGCGCGCCCATCGCGGCGACGCCGGGCAGCGAGCCGCCCTTCAGGTGGCTCGATTCCTCCGACACCTTGCTCTGCAGGAAGGTCGGCAGCTGCAGCTCGTAGAAGCCGAACATCGAGAATGAAAGAACGACGAAGATCAGCGCGAAGGCGCCGAGCATCCACGGGTTCTGGAAGGCGCTGGAGAGCAGCGTGCCGGTCAGCCCGGCGGCGACGCCGGCGGCGGCGTACATCACCGCCATGCCGAGCACGTAGACGAGCGAGAGTATGAAGCCGCGCCCGTGCGACACCGGCCGGCCGTCGCGCCCGGCGCCGACGATGATGCCGGAGAGGATGGGCAGCATCGGGAACATGCACGGCGTCAGCGAGAGCAGCACGCCGAAGCCGAAGAAGCTGGCGAGCACCAGCCAGAAGCCCGCGTCCTTGAGCAGCAGGGCGATCTGGCCGGATTCATCGCCGCCAAGGTCGGCAGCGGGAGCGGCGGCCGCAGCAGCAGGGGCGCTCGCCGGGTCGGGCAGTTCGACGCTCAGCTTCTGCGTCTGCGGCGGGTAGCAGATGCCGGCGTCGGCGCAGCCCTGCGAGACGACCTTCAGCGTCAGCGGCAGCGGGCCGGAGCTGCTGCGCTCGACCGGCACGCGCACGCGCACTTCTTTGTAGAAGACCTCGACCTTGCCGAAGGTGTCGTCCTGCTTCTCCTTGCCCTTGGGCAGCTGTGGCGCGCCGAGCGGCGCGGCCTGCCCGCCGTCGGCCTCGGCGGTGAAGCGGAACTTGTCGCGGTACAGGTAGTAGCCCTTGGCGATCTCGAAGCGGACTTCGACGGTCTGCCCGTCGAGCGCGCGCGCGCTCGGCTTGAAGGCGACCGCCGGGTCGAGGAAGTCGTCGGCCCGCGCGTCGCCAGGGAGCAGCGGGGCGAGCAGGAAGAAGAGGGTCAGCGGGAGGGTGAGCAGCCAGCGCAGCATGATGGTTTCGTTCGTTTCGCTTCAGGTGCGGACAATCGGAGGCGGCGGGACGGTTTCGGCCGCCAGCCAGGCGAGGTAGGCGGGCAGCCCGCGTTCGACGGGGAGCGCGATCACTTCCGGCAGTTCGTACGGATGCGCGGCGCGGATCGCCGCTTCGAGCGCCGGGTAGCACTCGTCGGTCGTCTTGATCAGCAGCGGCACTTCGTCGGCCGCCTCGACGGCGCCCTGCCAGCGGTAGACCGAGCGGCACGGCGCGAGGATGTTCACGCAGGCGGCGAGGCGCGTTTCGACGAGCGTCGCGGCCAGCGCCTCGGCGGCCGGGCGGTCGGGCAGGTTGGTGAGGACGAGCAGGGCAGACATCCGCGGGATTCTACCCCGCCGCGCCGGCGGGTGGCGGAACAGAGGCGGCCGGCGTTCCGCGCCGGCCTGTTCCTGCCGCCCGTCCGCGTGCGGCGTATGCCGCGTTCTCGGGGTGCTCCGGCCGGTCTCGTGCCCGATGTCATATTGCGGAGCGCCGCCGATTGGCTCACTATGGCCCGACAACAGACGCCCCGCACGGCCGGGGCGCGCGGCGGCGCCCGCGTGTGCCAGCGGAGGGGACGAACGTGGTGGATATAGATCGAGGCGCCGAGCGAGACGGCGCGCGCCCTGCCGGCGATCCGGCGGCGGGCGGCATGGACGGCCTGTTGCAGACGATCATCGATTTCCTGCCGAGCGGCGTCACGCTGTTCGACGTCGAACTGCGCATGGTCGCCTGCAACCGGCAGTTCCGCGAATTGCTGGAGTTTCCCGATGCGCTGTTCGCCGACGGCCTGCCCAGCCTGCACGTGCTCGCCGCCTTCAACGCTGCGCGCGGCGAGTACGGGCCGGGCGATCCGGCGGCGCAGGTGCGCGAGGTGATCGAGCGCGCGCGCCGGATGCAGCCGCACGTTTTCGAGCGCTGCCGGCCGAACGGCCGCGTCCTCGAAATGCGCGGCACGCCGCTGCCGGGCGGCGGCTTCGTCTCGATCTACACCGACATGACCGAGCGCAAGCGCATCGAGGACGAGGCCCGGCGCGCGGCGAACTATCTCGACGCCGTCGTCTCGGCTCTGCCGCAGGGCCTCACGATGGTCGACGAGAAGCTTGAGGTGGCCCTGTGGAACCCCGCCTTCGTCAAGGTGCAGAACCTGCCCGAAGGCTTCATGCGGCCCGGCATCCCGTTCGCCGAGGTGGTGCGCTTCAACGCCGAGCGCGGCGAGTACGGCGCCGTCGACGTCGCGGCCAAGGTCCGCCAGGCGGTCGAACTGGCGCGCCGCTTCGAGCCGCACCGCCTGGAGCGCACGCGCGGCGACGGCGGCGTGCTCGAGATCGAGGGCCGCGTCGTCAGCGAGGACGGGCGCGCCGTCGGCATGGTGACGACCTATACCGACATCACCGAGCGCGTGCGCAACGAGCAGACCATCCGCCGCGTGCGCGACCTGATGAGCGACGCGGTGAACTTTTCGCCGACCTTCATCTGGGAGACCGACGCGGACGGCCACTACACCTTCGTGCAGGGCATGGAAAAGATCCTCGGCGTCGGCGATGCGGCGCTGCTCGGCCGGCACCGCTGGCGGACGCTGTGCAAGGCCGCCTGCCAGGGCGAGTGCGAGCGCGCCCCGGAGCGCGCCGCCGCCGGCTGCGAGATCATGCGCGCGATCAACGCGCGCCGCCCGCTCGAACGGCACACGCTGTGCGCCGGCCATCGCGACGGCCGCGAAGTCTGGCTGTCGTGCTCGGCGCAGCCGGTGTACGACGGCGCGCCCGGCGGTGCGGCGCGCCGCTTCGTCGGCTATCGCGGCGTCGATGTCGACATCAGCGAACTGACGCGCGCCCATCGCGAGCTTGAAGAGATGGCCCTGCACGACCCGCTGACCGGCCTCGCCAACCGGCGCAAGTTCCGCAGCCGCTACGACCTCGAAGTGGCGCGCCAGGAGCGGGCGGGCGGCACGCTGGCGCTGCTCCTGATCGACATCGACCACTTCAAGCGGATCAACGACCGCTGGGGGCATCTGGTCGGCGACGAATGCCTGAAGGGCGTCGCCAACGTGCTTGCGGGCAATCTGCGCAAGGTCGATCTGGTGGCGCGTTTCGGCGGCGAGGAATTCGTCGTCCTGCTCGCCGATTGCGGGCTGGAAGGGGCGCTGACGGCGGCGGAGAACCTGCGCGCGGCGGTCGCCGCGGCCGTCCCGGCGCAGGTCGGAGGGCAGCCGCTGACGCTCACGGTGAGCGTCGGCGTCGCCGCGACGGGGGCCGGCGGGGCGCGTCGCGGCGGTGGCGAGGGAGTCGCGAGCGCCGCCAGCCTCGATTTCGACCGCCTGCTCGCCAGCGCCGACCTCGGCGTCTATGCAGCCAAGGATGCCGGGCGCAACCGGGTGTGCGTCGGTGCGGCGACGCCACCGGCGGACGGCCGCCGGCCCGACGCCGAGCGCGATGCGGCGTCCGTGCCGCGGGAAGATGCGGCGGACGACGCCTAGGGTGAGCCGAAGGGCGACGCGTCGGAGCCGCGTCGCCGGCAGCGCGCCGCCGGACAGGTAGAATGCCGGCTTTTTGCCGCGCCGCCTCATGTCCTCCCTCTTCGCCGTGTTCCGCCGTCCGCAGAGCTTCCGCTCGCGTCTGCTCCTCCTCTTCGGCCTGCTCGGCGTCGGCATCGCGCTGGCGCTGGCGCTGGCCATCGGCCAGCTGCACCAGCAGTACCTGCGGCATGTGCAGGAAGCGCGTCTGGCCGATCTCGCCGAGAGCGTCTCGGGCATCCTCGGCGACGCCATTTTCGAGCGCCACCGCGAAATCACCCTGCTCGCCGGAACGCCGCTGCTGACCGGACAGCCGCTCACCGCGCCGGAGCTGCGCACGCAGCTCGAGCGGCGGCGCGCGACCTACCCGCACTACGCCTGGATCGGCATTGCCGACCCGGACGGCCGCGTGCTCGCGGCGACCGACGGGCTGCTGGTCGGCGCCGACGTCGGCAAGCGTCCGTGGTTCGCCGCGGGGCGACGTGCGCCGATGCTCGGCGACGTGCACGAGGCCGTGCTGCTGGCGCAGAAGCTGCCGCCGGCGCCGAACGGCGAACCGCTGCGCTTCATCGATTTCGCGGCGCCGATCTACGCGGCGGACGGCACGCTGCGCGGCGTGCTCGGCGCGCACGGCAGCTGGGAGTGGGTGCGCGAAGTGGGGCAGCGCGTGGTGCACACCGCGCGGCGGGCGGAAGGGATCGAACTGCTGATCCTCAACCGGAAGGGCGAGGTCATCTTCGCCGAGGAGAGCCCGGCGGCGGTGCCCGCGCTCGACCGCCTGCGTCCGGGCAGCGCCATCGTCGACTGGCCGAACGGCGCGTCGTATCTGGTCGGCGTCGCCGCGCCCCCGCAGCGCGCGCCCTACGCCGAGCTCGGCTGGACCGTGCTCGTGCGCCAGCCGGTCGAGCGCGCTTTCGCCGGCGCGCGCGCGCTGAGCCACGCGACCTTCGTCTTCGGCGTGCTCGCCGCGCTCGTCTTCATCGGCGCGGCGTGGCCGGCGACCGGGCGCATCGCGGCGCCGCTGCGCGCGATGGCTTCCATCGCGCGGCGCATCGAGGCCGGCGAACGCGGCCTGGCGATGCCGACCCCGCCCCGGCAGGACGAGATCGCGCAGCTCGCGCAGGCCGTCGACGGCATGACGCGCCGCCTGGTCGAGCACGAGACCGAGCTTGAGGCCCGCGTGCGGGAACGCACGGCGGAACTCGCCGAGGCCAACGCCCAACTCGCCACGCTGGCCAGCCGCGACGGCCTGACCGGCGCCCTCAACCGGCGGGCCGGCGACGAGCGCCTGGCCGCCGAGGTGCAGCGCGCCGGGCGCAGCGGACAGGCGCTGGCCGCGCTGATGGTCGACGTCGATCACTTCAAGCGCGTGAACGACAGCTTCGGCCACGCCGCCGGCGACACGGTGCTGCGCGAGGTGGGGGCCCTGCTCGGAAGCGCCGTGCGTGGCAGCGACAGCGTGATCCGTTACGGCGGCGAAGAATTCCTGGTCCTGCTGCCCGACACCGACGCGGCCGGCGCCGCGGCGCTCGCCGAGAAGCTGCGCGGTGCGCTGGCCGCCGAGTGCGGGCGGGAGATCGGCGGCGTCACCGCCAGCCTCGGGGTGGCCGCCGCGCGCGGCGCGATCGACGCCGAGGCGCTGCTGCGCGCGGCCGATCGGGCGCTGTACGCGGCCAAGGCGGGCGGGCGCAACCGCGTTTGCGTCGCCGGCGCGGAACGCGCCGAAATGACCTGCTGACGGCGCTGACCGGGTGCCGGCGCGGGCCGGCGTCAGCTTCTCAGGCGGTTGGCGGCCGCAGCGCGCCTGCCGTTGCCAGCAGGTCGCCGACGACGCGGTCGAGCGCCTTGCGCCGCGTCGCGTCGAGCAGCTGCCCGTCGGCGGCGAAGGCCTGGTCGGCGTGCGGCAGCGAGAGCATGCCCGGCGTCACGAGCACGCCGAGGTTGTTGAACAGCTGGCGCACGACGGGCAGCGCGCGCATGCCGCCGAGCGCGCCGGGCGACGCCGCGAGCAGGCCGGCGACGCGTCCGCTGAAGGGCTGCGCCTCGCCCGCGACGGGGCGCGAGGCCCAATCGACCGCGTTTTTCAGGAGCGGCGAGAAGAGTCCGTTGTATTCCGGCGAGGCGACGAGCAGCGCGTGGTGCGCGGCGAGCGCGCGGCGGAAGGCGAAGGCGCCGGCCGGCAGGCCGGATTCGGCTTCGAGGTCGCCGTCGTAGATCGGCAGCGCCAGTTCGCGCAGGTCGAGGAGCGTCACCTCGGCGCCCTGCGCGCGCGCGGCGGCGACGCCGGCGGCGAGCAGGCGGCCGTTGAGCGAATCGCGGCGGCTGCTGCCGGAGAAGGCGAGAAGCTTGATCGTCATCGAAAATCCCGTGGGTTTATTTGAGCAGGCGCCGGCGCGTCAGCACGCTGGCGATGAAGAAGGCGACGCCGGCGATGGCGAGCAGGGCGCCGACGTGCAGCGCCGCATCGGCCGGCACCGCGCCGTGCAGCAGCGGGCGGGCGAGCTGCACGGCGTGCGCCAGCGGCAGCCAGCCGGACACCGCCTGCACCGCCGCCGGCAGCTGGTCGGCCGGGAAGAAGACGCCGGAGAGCAGCAGCATCGGCGTGACGAAGAGCGTGAAGTAGTACATGAAGAAGTCGTAGGACGGCGCCAGCGCGCAGACGATCAGGCCGAGCGCCGCGAAACAGAGGCCGGTCAGGAAGATCACCGGGACGATCCACAGCGCGAGCGGCGAGGCGGTCAGCCCGAGCGCGGTGACGACGAGCAGGATGGCCAGTCCGGAGAGCAGGCTCTTGCTCGCCGCCCACATCAGTTCGCCGGTCAGCACGTGGTCGAGCGAGAGCGGCGTGTTGAGGATGGCCTCCCAGGTCTTCTGCACGTGCATGCGCGAGAAGGCCGAGTAGAGCGCCTCGAAGGTCGCCGCGTTCATCGTGCTGGCGACGATGGTGCCGGCCGCCAGGAAGGACACGTAGCTGACGCCGCTCACCTGCGGCAGCAGGCCGCCCAGCCCGTAGCCGAGGCCGAGCATGTAGATCAGCGGGTCGGCGAGGTTGCCGAGCACCGAGGGAATCGCCAGCTTGCGCCAGACGAGGAAGTTGCGCCGCCAGACCGGCAGCCAGCGCAGGCCGGGGCGGGGGAGGGCGTAGAGGGATCGGGTCATCGGGATGGCGGTGCTTTCGGTAGGGAGGGCCCGGCGATGCCGGGGCGGCGGCCGGCGCGCCGGCGAAGCGCGTCGGCGGCGCGCGGCGCGGCTTCGCTGTCTTCGCGGTTCGCGGGCAGGAGGGGGGCGGAGGCGTCCATTCCCGGTCGCCTAGTCGCGCAACTCGCGCCCGGTCAGCTTGAGGAAGACGTCTTCGAGGTTGGCGGCGCGGTGCGCGTAGCGCAGGCCCGGCGCCTCGGGCAGCGCGGCGAGCAGCGGCGCCGCGTCGCGGCAGTAGAAGAAGGCGGTGTCGCCGGCCACTTCGAGGCGCTCGCCGAGCGCGCGGCGCGCCTTCGCCCAGGCCGGCGCCTCGTCGCCGAAGATCTCGACGACCTGCGGCTCGATGTGCGCGGCGATCAGTTCGCGCGGCGCGCCCTCGGTGATCAGTCGGCCGTGGTCGAGCACGGCGAGGCGGTCGCACAGGCGCTCGGCCTCGTCCATGAAATGCGTCGTCAGGATCAGCGTCTTGCCCTGCGCCATCAGGCGCTTGAGGCGTTCCCAGATGAGGTGGCGGGCCTGCGGGTCGAGGCCGGTGGTCGGCTCGTCGAGGAAGACGATGTCGGGGTCGTTCACCAGCGCGCGCGCCAGCGTCAGGCGCCGCTTCATGCCGCCGGAGAGCGTCTGCAGGCGCGCGCCCTCCTTGCCGGCGAGCCCGGCGAAGTCGAGCAGCGCCGGGATGCGGGCGCGGATCCCGGCGTCGGCGAGGCCGAAGTAGCGGCCGTACACGAGCAGGTTCTCGGAGGCGGTGAAGTCCGGGTCGAGATTGTCGAACTGCGGCACGACGCCGACGCGCGCGCGCGCCGCGTCGGCGGCGGCCGGCACCGGGTAGCCGCCGAGCGCGATCTCGCCGCCGTCCGGCGCGGTCAGCCCGAGGCAGCAGCGCAGCGTGGTCGTCTTGCCGGCGCCGTTCGGCCCGAGCAGGCCGAAGCAGGTGCCGCGCGGCACGCTGAAATCGACGCCGGCGACCACTTCCTGTCCGCCGTAGGATTTGCGCAGGCCGCGCACGCTCAGGGCGGCGGCGCCGGTCTCGCCGGTCGCGACGATGTCGGCCATGGACGCGGCGCCCGCGCCGGAGATCAGTGCCGCCATGCGCGCGTGACGATTTCGCGGATGACGTGCAGCCGGCGGTGGAAGAAGTGGTCGGCGCCGGGAACGACGACGACCGGCAGCTCCAGCGGCTTGGCCCAGGCCAGCACGTTGGCGAGCGGCACCGTCTCGTCCTCCGAGCCATGGATGACGATGGTGTCGCCGGGCACCGCTTCGGTGTCGTAGCTGCGCGTGCCCTCGACGAAGCCGGCGGCGGTGCCGACCAGCACCAGACGCTGCGCCGGGTGGCCGGATTCGGCCAGCGTCCGTGCCACGCGCGTCTGCACGAAGGCGCCGAAGGAGAAGCCGGCGAGCACCACCGGCAGGTCGCCGTGGCGGCATTTGGCGGCGGCCAGCACGGCCAGCATGTCCTCGGTCTCGCCGCGCCCCTCGTCGTGCGTGCCGGCGGTTTGGCCGACGCCGCGGAAGTTCGGGCGCAGCGCGACGTAGCCCATGCGCGCGAAGGTACGCGCCAGCGTCTGCGCCACCTTGTTGGTGTTGGCCCCGCCGAACAGCGGGTGCGGATGCGCGATCAGCGCGATGCCGCGCGGCGCGCCGGGATTTTCGACGATCAGCTCGATCGGGCCAACCGGGCCGTCGATCAGGATTTTTTCTTCGTTGAGTGCCATGGCGGGAGCGGAATCGGATTCTAGATTTTCAGGCGTTCGACGACGCGGCCGTTGACCAGGTGTTCCTGGATGATTTCCTCGACGTCGTCCTTGTCGACGTAGGTGTACCACACGGCTTCCGGGTACACGACCAGCACCGGACCGTCGTCGCAGCGGTCGAGGCAGCCCGCCTTGTTGATGCGGACCTTGCCCTTGCCTTTCAGCTTGAGGGCGCCGATGCGGTCCTTGGCGTAGGTCTGCATCTCGACGGCGCCCTTGCTGGCGCAGCAGGTTTCACCCTCGGCGCGCTGGTTGCAGCAGAAAAAGACGTGGTGCTTGAAATAGCTCATGCAAAGTGCTCCCGAGTGTGCGTCGCGCCCGGCGTCCGGCCGGCGCCGCCGCGTGTTTTCGTGCCGTATCCGCCGCGTGCCTTCGCGCCGCGCCGGTAGCGTGTTCGTCGTCGGCCGATTCTAACCGATTCGCCGCCCGGCCCGGCCCGCGCAGGCGCTCAGACAGCGGCCGGCGGCGCCGGGTTCCGGGCGCCGCCCGCGACGCCGCCGCGCGTTCTTTTCCCTTGCCGGCGCGCCGCCGGGGCGGGATGATCGCGGCATGACTTTCGCGCATGACCCTTTCATCACTCTCGGCCTGCACCGCGACGCCTCGCGCGAAGAGGTGAAGCGCGCCTACCGCCGTCTCGCCATGCGCTGGCACCCGGACCGCAACCCCTCGGCCGCCGCCGAAAGCGAATTCAAGCGCATCAAGGCCGCCTACGAACTGCTGCTCGACCCGCAGGCCTACGCCGAGTGGAACGCAGCGCGCCAGGCCGCCGCAGATTCCGCGGGTTCCGCGTCGACGGGCGCCGCCGAGCCGGCCGCAGCGGGCGCGACCGACGTGACGCAGCGCCTTGACCTGACGCTCGCAGAAGCCGCGCACGGCTGCCAGAAGACCATCGAACTGACGCGCAGCGCGCGTTGCCCGACCTGCGCCGGCAGCGGCCGCGTGCACCACGCGCATTCGGTCCCCTGTGCCCAGTGCAGCGGCTGCGGCCGCGTGCGCGGCGAGCGCGGCGGCACGCGCGTCTGCGCCGGCTGCGCCGGGCGCGGCTACCTGCGCGAGGCGGACTGCACCGATTGCACCGGCAGCGGCTGGCGGACGCACACGCGCACGCTCGCCGTGCGCGTGCCGGCCGGCGTGCTTGACGGCGAACGCCTGCGCCTGGCGCGGCAGGCGAAAGCGGCGGGCGACGGCGCCGCCGGCGACCTCTATCTCGAACTGCGCATCGCCGCGCATCCGCTGTTCGCCCTGCACGGGCGCGACCTGCACTGCACGGTGCCGGTCAGCATCTTCCGCCTCCTGCTCGGCGGCCGCATCGACGTGCCGACGCTGGACGGCCTCGCCCCGCTCGACCTGCCGCCCGGCGGTGCGCCGGAATATGCCGGCGAAAGCGGCGCAGGCGCCGAACTGCGCCTGCCCGGACGCGGCTTCCCGAAAAAGCACGGACGCGGCGCCGGCGACCTGCTCGTCCGCCTGCAGCCGGTCTATCCGACCCAGCTTGGCGCGGCCGATGCAAAGCTGCTGGAAAAACTCGAAGCCGGCCTGCACGGCAATCTTGCGCGACGCGCTCCGGCGCTTGCGGAATGGAAGGCGTTGCTGGCGGGGCTGGCTGTGGACGGGGCGTCATAGAGACGTTGGGGTCTGTTGCGTGCCGGTGCTGTGCGGCGCAGGGGGGGGCGGATCAATGATGGGGGCATCGACCAGGTAACGTCGGCAGTCAGAAGCAGCCATTGACTGTTTTTCCCTGTAGCGGGCATTCAAGGAGGGAGGCTTTATGCTAACGTACTGAATGCAGTTTTTCACGACTTTTTAGTAGCGCTGATCTTCAACCGTAAGTCCGGGAATGCCTGCAACTATGCTGGTTTCCGGAGATATGACAAAACTGAGTTAGAGGGCAGGCGCCCAAGTTGGGACGCAAGCACATGCACACCATGCGGCTACTAGCATTGCTTCTTCTCTGCATGCTCGCCAACAGCGTGTATGCAGATTGGGCTTCATTTGGTGTGGCTATCAAATGTGATCAAACTAAGAGAGAGTTTTCATTTGTTTCTGTGGTTGAAACCAGTGAACCCGATATTGGCACCATGGAGATCCCGCCCAACTATCAAAAGCTATCGCACGGCGTACACAGGTTGTCGTGCCAAGTAGGCCCAACAATCGTCGAGGCAAATATTGCTGTGTATGGTGGCGATAACGGTATGTGCATGGGCGGAGGCTATGTATCTATTGAAAGTTTAAAAATCGCAAATCGAGTTTTACTTCCCGCACGCCAGCCATTTAACTGGACTTGCTTAAATGCAAATCCAGCAATCGTAAGCATCCGTTTATTCACGCATCACAAACGTGTACGTCTTGAAACTTGCACCGCGCATGGGGCGTGGGAGTGGGGTGCTGGATATGGCGACATCTCCTGCCATGACAAACATGCGCCCTAACATTGCGGTCGACCTCGCTCCCTTAGGTCGCTGGGCGCTGCGCAATAAAGCCGCGCAGTGCCGGTCACCTCTACGTTAGCCGTCTCTGCATGCGCTTGCTCGGATTCCTTGGCCTCGTTGCCCTCTTGCTAGTCAACCTCTTTGGTTTAACCATCGCGCTCCAAGAGCAAGACTGGAAAGGCATCCTTCTCATGCTATTTATGACGGCGCTCTTGATATTTTTTGCTATTACTCTTTGGCGAGGCGCAAAACTTGAGCGAGGTTCTGCCCACGGCAGGCTTGCGGACGGCTGGGCCGGCGAGTCGGTCACAACATTCTTAAAGACGGTGGTAGTACAAACCCTTGAGGGACGAATCTTCGTCGCTGGAGCAGCCGTCTCTGCCCTAGTCTCCATTTTGGCGCTAGCTTGGCCGGAGGCCGTTGGGGTGTCATTCGCCAAAGGCTCCGGCCATGCAGTGCTGTTTGGCTTGTGGCCAATCGTTAGTTTTGTGCTCTTTGTCCGCATTTGCGGGCCACATTACCAAACAAGCGCAATCACGGTGCTTCTCACTCTTGCCGTTACAACAGTTCCCTTCTATGTCGCCTATTGGTAACGCAGTGATGGCTAACCCCGCGGTGCAGGGGACGTTGCGCGATAAAGCGTCGCGCAGCGTCCCTGATCTTGAACGTTAGAGGTCTACTTACGAAAGCCCGTAAATTCTTAGTACTTAGGGGACTTGTTGCGCCAAACATTACTTTCGGAGAATTCGAATAGTGCCAAACAATACTTCGGTACCTCGGTTTTGTATTAAGCAACACAAGGTCGTCCGTTTTTTTCTTATCGCTTGCGTCGGCGTGCTTGCCGTCGGTTGTGCAGGATGGTCAAGCGGGTGGAAATAATTTTGGCCGTAATCTCTACTCTCTTGGTCAAGTGGGACGCTCTGCCGGTAAGCCGGATCCGCATCCCTTACCTCCAACGTTGAGCGTCCGCTTCCAAAATCTCTGACCGACTGCAACGGGTTGATTGGAGGCTCTTGGCCGTAAAGAACCAAGCAAGTCGCATGTAAGCGGCAGCCTGTGCTCCACCCTGTAGCGCTTCGCTGCCTTTCGCGATTTATCGGGAGCAGAGAAAAGCTTTCAGCTTGAGCTCCAAAGGGATTCCCTTTGGATCTCTTTTGCGTTCGCCCTCCAAAATGACGCCGCATCGGACCTGCCGTGCGCCGGAGTTCGGCTTCCGTGGCTGGCTCCGCCTATAGCCGGCGCCCGAGCACCGTCAAATACGGCAGCGCGAGGAAGGGCCAGAGGCTGGCGGTGAGGCGGGTGAGGCCGTTGAAGTTGAGGAAGTGGCCTTGGCGCCAGAGTGCGAGGGCGGCGAGCGAGTAGGGGTTGGGCGGGGCGAGGTTGACGAGGACGGTGCCGGCCATCAGCGCCATGCCGGCGACGGCGAGGCGCGGGGCGGGCGGCAGCAGGAGGGTCAGGGTGAGGACGACGCCGCCGATCAGCAGTCCGAGTTCGGCGCCCGGCGTCAGCCAGGCGAGCGCGTTCTGCGGCATGACGAGGATGGCGGCGGCGAGCGTGCGGATGGTCAGCGCCAGCGCGAAGAAGGCGATCAGCACGAGGTGCGGCGCGTGGCGGCCGGCGAGCAGGGTGCGCGCGATGAGGCCGATGGCGACCGTGTTGCAGACGATGATCACCGTTTCGATGACGAAGAACGATTTGGCGGCGTAGGGGACGGCCGGCGCCAGGCCGATCAGGTGGCGCAGGTCGCCGGCGCCGAACAGCAGCGTTTCCGGCGAGAGCTGCGTGAGCAGCCACAGTCCGAGGACGACGAGGCCGAGTTCGGCGTGCGGCAGCGGGGCGAGCAGGGCGCGCTGGAGGGCGCCGGCGCGTTCGAAGAAGCGTTCGCCGTGACACAGCGCGAGCACCGCGCCGATGCCGCAGCCGAGCGTGTTGCAGGCGAGGTCGAGGTTGGACGGGACGCGCGCCGGCAGCCAACTCTGCACGCTTTCCAGGCACAGGCTGACGAGCGCGCCGAGCAGGAGGGCGGCGAGTGCCGGCGTGGCGCGCCCCGGCAGGCGGTGCAGCGTGAGGGTGAGCAGGAAGCCGAGCGGCAGGTAGGCGACGACGTTGGTCGACAGGTCGAAGACCGTCCAGTAGCGCGGCCAGCCGGCGTCGAGGAAGGCGAAGGGCGAGAGGCCGGTGTCGCGCCAGCCGGAGAAGGGGTGCAGGCTGGCGTAGACGATCAGCGCCACGTAGGCGAGCGTCAGGTAGCGCGGCAGCGGCGAGTGCGATGCGTGCGGCGCGGGCGCTTCCGGCGCTGGTGGCGGTGCCGTCGGAACGGCGCTCAGGTGGGGCTTGGGCGTGGCCATGCGGAGCGTTCAGCCGGCGAAGGACGTGAAGGCGCCGAACAGCAGCGGCAGCAGCAGTGCCGTGGCGATGGCGTTCAGGCACATGGCGAGCGCGGCGAAGGCGCCGGCCTCCTCGCTGACCTGAAAGGCGCGCGCCGTGCCGATGCCGTGCGCGGCGACGCCGACGGCGAAGCCGCGCACCGCGTGATCCTGGATGCGCAGCGCGTTGAGCAGCGGCTTGGCGGCGATGGCGCCGACGATGCCGGTGGTGACGACGAGCACGGCGGTCAGCGAGGGCAGGCCGCCGATTTTTTCGGCGATGCCCATGGCGATCGGCGTCGTCACCGACTTGGGCGCCAGCGAGCGGATCGACTCGACCGACGCGCCGAGCGCCCAGCCGATGCCGACGGCCGAGACGACGGCGGTGAGCGAGCCGACGAGCAGCGCGCCGAGCAGCGGCAGCAGCATCGTCTTCAGGCGCGGGAGCTGGGTGTACAGCGGCACGGCGAGCGCGACGGTGGCCGGGCCGAGCAGGAAGTGCACGAACTGCGCGCCCTCGAAGTAGGTGCGATAGGGCGTGCCGGTCAGCGTGAGCAGGGCGACGACGACGACGACGGCGATCGCCACCGGGTTGGCCGCCGGATTGCCGCCGCTGCGCCGGTAGCACCACACGGCGAACTGGTAGGCGAGCAGCGTCAGCGTGAGGCCGAGCAGCGGCGTCGCCGTCAGGTAGACCCAGATTTCGCTGAGGCGGGGCGCGATGCCCTGGGCGGCGCTCACCGGACGGCCCTCCCATTGTCGTCGCGCGGCACTTCGTTCGGGGACGGCGGCGCGCCCGCCGCCCCTCTGTCGCGGGCGCTCACGGCTGCGCCGCCTTGCGCGCGCGGTGGCGCAGGAAGAACTTCAGGCTGAGCGCGGTGGCGGCCATCGAGAGCAGCGTGCTGCCGAGCAGCGCGGCGGTCAGCGGCAGCCATTCGTCGGCGACGCGCGCGGCGTGGATCATGACGCCGGCGCCGGCCGGGACGAAGAGCAGCGAGAGGTGCTGCAGCAGCGTGTTCGCGGTGTCGCGCAGCGGCGCGTCGATGCGGCCGCGCACGAGCAGGCCGGCGAAGAGCAGGATCAGGCCGAGCACCGGGCCGGGCACGGGCAGGGCGAAGAACTGGACGAGGACTTCCCCGACCAGCTGGCAGAGCAGGAGCAGCGTCAGCGCGGCAAGCATGGGTCTTCCTTGGTCATGTGGCGAGGGCGCGAGTCCGTCATTCTGCCAGCGATCCGGCGCGCCGGATCACTCGTTGGCTCGTCGCCGCTTCTCGCATTTGCGTTCGGCGATCAGCTGGCCGGTGCCGTCCGACATCTGTTCCTCGATGCGCACGGTGAAGCCCCACAGGCAGGCGAGGTGTTCGAGCACGGCGAGGTGCGATTGGCCGAGCGGGCGGCGCCGGTGCGGGAAGTGGCGCAGCGTCAGCGAGCGGTCGCCGCGCAGGTCGACGTTCCACACCTGCAGGTTGGGTTCGCGGCTGCCCAGGTCGTACTGCTCGGAGAGCTGGCGGCGCAGCGCGTGGTAGCCCGATTCGTCGTGGATCGCCTCGATCTCCAGCGTGCTGCGCGTGTCGTCGTCGAGCACGGTGAACAGGCGGAACTCGCGCATCAGGCGCGGCGAGAGGTATTGCGCGACGAAGCTCTCGTCCTTGAAGTTGCGCATCGCGAAGTCGAAGGTTTCGCGCCAGTCGCTGCCGGCGATGTCGGGGAACCACGCGCGGTCCTCGTCGTCCGGCGCCTCGCAGATGCGCCGCAGGTCGCGCCACATGGCGAAGCCGAGCGCGTAGGGGTTGATCCCCGAATACCACGGGCTGTTGTACGGCGGCTGATAGACGACGTTGGTGTGCGACTGCAGGAATTCGAGCATGAAGCCGTCCGACAGCGCGCCCTCGTCGTACAGCGCGTTGAGCAGCGTGTAGTGCCAGAAGCAGGCCCAGCCCTCGTTCATCACCTGCGTCTGGCGCTGCGGGTAGAAGTATTGGCCGATCTTGCGCGCGATGCGCACCACCTCGCGCTGCCACGGTTCGAGCAGCGGCGCGTTCTTCTCGATGAAGTAGAGCAGGTTCTCCTCGGGCTCGGGCGGGAAGCGCTGTTCGGCGTGTTCGGCGGCGCGCTCCAGGTGCGGCGGCAGCGTGCGCCAGAGGTCGTTCACCTGCGCCTGCAGATAGGCCTCGCGCTCCTTCTGGCGCAGCGTTTCCTTTTCCAGCGAGAGGTGCGGCGAGCGCTTGTAGCGGTCGACGCCGACGTTGAGCAGCGCGTGGCAGGCGTCGAGGATGCGCTCGACGGCTTCGACACCGTGGCGCTCCTCGCACTCGGCGATGTAGTGGCGGGCGAAGACGAGGTAGTCGATGATCGCGTCGGCGCTCGTCCACTGCTTGAACAGGTGGTTGCCCTTGAAAAAGGAGTTGTGGCCGTAGGCGGCGTGCGCGATGACCAGCGCCTGCATGGGCAGCGTGTTCTCGTCCATCAGGTAGGCGATGCACGGATCGGAGTTGATCACGATCTCGTAGGCCAGCCCCATCTGGCCGCGCTTGTAGCGGTTCTCGGTGGCCAGGAAGTGTTTCCCGAAGGACCAGTGGTTGTAATACACGGGCATGCCGATCGAGGCGTAGGCGTCCATCATCTGCTCGGCGCTGATGATCTCGATCTCGTGGCGGTAGCAGTCGAGCCCATAGTCGGCGGCGACGCGGCCGATCGCCTCGTCGTAGGCGGCGATCGCCTCGACGCTCCATTCGGAGCCGGCGGGCAGGGGCGCGCCGCGCGCGCGGGCCGCAGCGGGGCGCTCGCGGAGGGTGGCGCCGGCGGCGTGGCCGGGGCCTTCCGTGGACAAGGGCGATGCTGTCTTCTTCGCACTCATACGGCCTCCGGCATGCGTCGTTTGAAGAGGTCGCGGAACACCGGATAGATGTCGGCCGCGACGGCGATGCGCTGCATGGCGAAATGGCCGGGGTGCGTGGCCTGCAGGCGCTCGTATTCCAGCCACAGGTTCTGCGGTTCGGCCTCGGTGATCTCGATGTAGGCGAAGTACTGGCAGCACGGCAGGATCGAGCTTTCGAGCAGCTCGCGGCAGCGCGGCGAGTCGTCGTTCCAGTTGTCGCCGTCCGAAGCCTGCGCGCCGTAGATGTTCCACTGGCTGCTCGGGTAGCGCTCGGCGACGATGCGGCGCATCAGTTCGAGCGCGCTGGAGACGACCGTACCGCCCGATTCGCGCGAGGTGAAGAAGTCGTCCTCGTCGACTTCCATGGCGACCGTGTGGTGGCGGATGAAGACGACCTCGATGTGCTCGTAGTTCCGGTTCAGGAAGAGGTAGAGCAGCATGAAGAAGCGCTTGGCGATGCTCTTGCGCCCCTCGTCCATCGAGCCGGAAACGTCGAGCAGGCAGAACATCACCGCCTGCGACGACGGCTGCGGCACGCGGATGCGGTTGTTGTAGCGCAGGTCGAAGGTGTCGATGAAGGGAATCGCCTCGACGCGCGCGTGCAGGCGGGCGATCTCGCGGCGCAGGCGGACGATCTCGGGATCGTCCTCGGCGCGCGTCTTGCGCAGTTCGCGCAGCTCGGCTTCGAGCGTGCGCAGCTGCGCGGCGTGCGGGCCGCCGACGGCGATCCGCCGTCCGGCCGCGCCGCGCATCGTGCGCCGCAGGTTGATGTTGGTCGGCACGCCGCTCGCCGTGTAGCCGGCGCGGATGCGCTTGTATTCGTCGATGCGCGCGAGCTGGCGCTTGACGAGGTTGGGCAGCGCCAGTTCGTCGAAGAAGATGTCGAGGAATTCGTCGCGCGTCAGCGTGAATACGAAGTCGTCGAGGCTCTCCCCCTCGGGGCTGGCCGAGCCGCCGCCCTTCGCGCCGGCGCCGCTTTCCGGCCGCTCGACGAGGTCGCCGGTGCTGAAGCGGTCGTTGCCCGGATTGACCGTCTCGCGCACGCCGCCGTGGCCGTGCGTGAACTGCGGTTCGTCGATGTCCTTGCCGGGAATGCCGATCTTCTCGCCGCTCTCGATGTCGCGGATGCCGCGTCTGGCGATGGCGTCGGACACCGCCTTGCGAATCTGCCCCTTGAAGCGGCGGATGAAGCGGCTGCGATTGACTGAGCTTTTGTTCTTGCTGTCGAACCGTCGGTCGACGATGCGCACGGTCATTGGGACCTCCCTACGGTCGGTGGCGATCGGAAGCCGGGAGTCGGCAGGCGGCGGTCGGGGATTTCCGACTTCCGCCTGCCGATCTCCGACTCACGAAGATTTCCTTACCCGCAGATACCATTCGCAGAGCAGGCGCACCTGCTTCTCGGTGTAGCCCTTGGCGATCATGCGATTGACGAAGTCCTGGTGCTTCTTCTGCTCGTCGCCGCTGGCCTTGGTGTTGAAGGAGATGACCGGCAGCAGCTCCTCGGTGTTGGAGAACATCTTCTTCTCGATCACCGCGCGCAGCTTCTCGTAGGAAGTCCAGCCCGGGTTGTGGCCGTCGTGCTTGGCGCGCGCGCGCAGCACGAAGTTGACCACCTCGTTGCGGAAGTCCTTCGGGTTGGAGATGCCGGCCGGCTTCTCGATCTTTTCCAGCTCGTCGTTGAGTGCGCCGCGGTCGAGCATCTCGCCGGTGTTCGGATCGCGGAATTCCTGGTCCTGGATCCAGAAGTCGGCGTAGGTGACGTAGCGATCGAAGATGTTCTGACCGTACTCGCTGTACGACTCCAGATAGGCGGTCTGGATTTCCTTGCCGATGAACTCGGCGTAGCGCGGCGAGAGGAACTCCTTGATGTAGCGCAGGTACTTTTCCTCGACCTCGGGCGGGAACTGCTCCTGCTCGATCTGCTGTTCGAGCACGTACATGAGGTGCACCGGGTTGGCGGCGACCTCGCGGTGGTCGAAGTTGAAGACCTTGGAGAGGATCTTGAAGGCGAAGCGCGTCGACAGCCCGGTCATGCCCTCGTCGACGCCGGCGAAGTCGCGGTACTCCTGATAGCTCTTGGCCTTCGGGTCGGTGTCCTTGAGGTTCTCGCCGTCATAGACGCGCATCTTGGAGAAGATGCTCGAATTCTCCGGCTCCTTCAGGCGCGAGAGGATGGAGAACTGCGCCAGCATGCGCAGCGTGTCCGGCGCGCACGGCGCGCGGCTCAGCGAGGAGTTGTCGACCAGCTTCTCGTAGATGTGGATCTCGTCGGTGACGCGCAGGCAGTAGGGCACCTTGACGATGTAGATGCGGTCGAGGAAGGCCTCGTTGTTGCGGTTGTTCTTGAAGGCCAGCCATTCGGCCTCGTTCGAGTGGGCGAGGATCTGCCCGTCGAAGGGGATCGCGCCGAAGCCCTCGGTGCCCTTGTAGTTCTGCTCCTGCGTTGCGGTGAGCAGCGGGTGCAGGACCTTGATCGGCGCCTTGAACATCTCGACGAATTCGAGGATGCCGCGGTTGGCGAGGCACAGGCCGCCGGAGTAGGAATAGGCGTCCGGGTCGTTCTGCGAGAAGGTTTCGAGCTTGCGGATGTCGATCTTGCCGACCAGCGAGGAGATGTCCTGATTGTTCTCGTCGCCCGGCTCGGTCTTCGAGACGGCGATCTGCGAGAGCACCGAGGGGCGCAGCTTGACGACGCGGAACTTGGTGATGTCGCCGCCGAACTCGTGCAGGCGCTTGACCGCCCACGGGCTCATGATCGTCGACAGGTAGCGCTGCGCGATGCCGTAGTCGTCCTCGAGCAGCTGGCCGTCCTCCTCGGGCTTGAACAGGCCGAGCGGCGATTCGTGCACCGGCGAGCCCTTGATCGCGTAGAAGGGCACCTTCTCGATCAGGTACTTGAGCTTCTCGGCGAGCGAGGATTTGCCGCCGCCGACCGGGCCGAGCAGGTAGAGGATCTGCTTCTTCTCCTCCAGCCCCTGCGCCGCGTGGCGGAAGTAGGCGACGATGTTCTCGATCACGTCTTCCATGCCGTAGAGATCGCGGAAGGCGGGATAGAGCTTGACCATCTTGTTGGCGAAGATGCGCGAGAGGCGCGGATCGCTGCGCGTATCGACCAGTTCCGGTTCGCCGATGGCCAGCAGCATGCGCTCGGCGACGCTGGCGTAGGCGGTGCGTTCATGCTTGCACAGCTCCAGATAGTCCTGGACCGATAATTCCTCTTCCTGTGCCGCCTCGTAGCGGCCCTGGTAGCGGGCGAAGATCGACATGACGTTTCTCCTTGAGCGTGAGAACTGATTTTGTCTGTGCTGCTGCCGGTTAGAGCGCGGTCTCCGGAAAAGGTTTACGGTTTCTGTATCGAGGGTGTGGCAGATTTGGCAAATGCGGCGGCGGGCGGAAGGTCGAAGGAGATGCCCTGGGCGAGTGGCAGCGTGCGCCCCCAGTTGAGCGTCGTCGCCTGCCGCCGCATGTAGGCCTTCCAGGCGTCGGAGCCGGCCTCGCGGCCGCCGCCGGTGTCCTTTTCGCCGCCGAAGGCCGCGCCGACCTCGGCGCCCGAGGTGCCGACGTTGAGGTTGGCGATGCCGCAGTCGCTGCCGGCCGCCGCGATGAAGCGCTCGGCGTGGCCCAGGTCGCGTGTGAACAGCGCCGAGGAAAGGCCCTGCGGCACCGCGTTGTGCAGCCGGATCGCCTCGTCGAGGTCGGCACAGCCGATCACGTAGAGGATGGGCGCGAAGGTTTCGCGCTGCACCACCGGCCAGTCGTTGGCGGCGGCGATCAGCGTCGGCTCGACGTAGAAGCCGTGGCCGGGCAGCGCCTTGCCGCCGGCGAGCAGCGTGCCGCCGGCGGCGGCCGCTTCGCTCACCGCGCTCTCGAAGCCGCGCCGTGCCTCCTCGTCGATCAGCGGGCCGAGCAGGGTGGCGGGATCGAGCGGATCGCCGATGCGCAGCTGCGCGTAGACGTGGCGCAGGCGCTCGACAAGTTCGGCCAGGCGCGTCCGGTGCACGATCAGGCGGCGCGTCGTCGTGCAGCGCTGGCCGGCGGTGCCGACCGCGCCGAAGACGATGGCCGGCAGCGCGAGGTCGAGGTCGGCGCTTTCGTCGACGATCAGCGCGTTGTTGCCCGAGCATTCGAGCAGATGGCGCCCGAGGCGCCCGGCGACGATGGGCGCGAGGTGGCGCCCGACCGCCGTCGAGCCGGTGAAGGAAAAGAGCGGCAGGCGGTGGTCGGCGGCGAGGTGGACGACCGGCCACACTTCGTCGGAGAGCAGCAGCGTGCACACGCCGGCCGCGTCGTGCTGCGCCGCGACCTCGTCGACGATGCGCTGCACGGCGATCGCGCAGAGCGGCGCCTTCGGACTCGGCTTCCAGACCACGCTGTCGCCGCACACGGCGGCGATCAGCGCGTTCCACGCCCAGACGGCGACCGGGAAGTTGAAGGCGGTGACGACGGCGACCGCGCCGAGCGGGTGCCACTGCTCGAACAGTCGGTGCTGCGGGCGCTCCGAGGCGAGCATGCTGCCTTCGAGGCGGCGCGACAGGCCGACCGCGAAGTCGGCGATGTCGATCATCTCCTGCACCTCGCCTTCGGCCTCGCTACGGATCTTGCCGACTTCGAGCGCGATCAGCGTCGCGAGGTCGGCCTTGCGCGCGCGCAGCGCGTCGGCCAGCGCGCGCACGAAGAGGCCGCGCTTCGGCGCCGGCACCTCGCGCCAGCGGCGGAAGCTGCGCAGGGCCGCGCCGACCGCCGCCTCGTAGTCGTCCTGCGTGGCGCGCGCGACCAGCGCCAGCGGCGCGCCGCTGGCCGGATCGATCGAGGCGAAGCCGCCGGCGCCGTCGCGCCACGAAGCGTCGCCGAGGGCCGCCGCCGGGTTCAGCTCGGCGATCCCGAGGCGCTCGAACAGCACCTCCATCATCAGCGCGTGGCGCATGGCGGGTCTCCGTTCATGGCGGACTCAGGCCGCGCGGCGCAGCCGCTTGCCGGCGTCGGCGAAGACCTCGTCGATGCGCGCCAGCCCCCAGGCCAGTTCGTCGCGCGTGATGATCAGCGGCGGCGCGAGGCGCAGCACGGTGCCGTGCGTCTCCTTGGTGAGCACGCCGCGCGCGGCGAGCGCTTCGGCGAGCCGGCGCGCGTCGGCGTGCGCCGGATCCACCTCGATTGCGGCGAACAGGCCGCGCCCGCGCACGGCGCGGATCAGTTTTCCGTGCGCGCCAGCCAGCGTGCGCAGCTGCGCGAGCAGCCAGTCGCCGAGTTCGGCCGAGTGCGCGATCAGCTCCTCGTCGACCAGCAGGTCAAGCGCCTCCAGTCCGACGGCGGCGGCCAGCGCGTTGCCGCCGAAGGTCGAGCCGTGGTCGCCGGGCGTGAATACCTGCATCACGCGTGCGTCGGCGAGGAAGGCGGAAACCGGCAGCAGGCCGCCGCCGAGCGCCTTGCCGAGGATCACGCCGTCCGGCCGCACGTCGTCGTGCCGGCTGGCGAGCAGGTAGCCGGTGCGGCCGAGGCCGGTCTGTACCTCGTCGGCGATCAGCAGCACGTCGTTGCGGCGGCAGATTTCGGCGCAGGCGGCGAGGTAGCCGGGCGGCGGCAGCACGATGCCGCCCTCGCCCTGAATCGGCTCGACGAGGAAGGCGGCGGTGCGCGGCGTGATCGCCGCCGCCAGCGCCGCCGCGTCGCCGTAGGGGATCAGGCGGAAGCCGGGCGCGAAGGGGCCGAAGCCGTCGCGGTACTGCGCCTCGGACGAGAAGCCGACGATGGTCGTCGAGCGGCCGTGGAAGTTGCCGGCGCAGGCGACGATCTCGGCCTGCCCGTCGGGCACGCCCTTGATCTTGTACGCCCACTTGCGCGCCGCCTTGATCGCCGTTTCCACCGCCTCCAGCCCGGTGTTCACCGGCAGCGCGCGGTCGTAGCCGGTGAGCGTGGTCAGGCGCTTGAGGAAGAGCGGCAGGCGGTCGCTGTGGAAGGCGCGCGAGGTGACGGCGAGGCGCTGCGCCTGCGCCGCCAGCGCGGCGACGAGGCGCGCGTGGCCGTGCCCGAAGCTGACCGCCGAATAGGCCGACATCAGGTCGAGGTAGCGCCGCCCGTCGCGGTCGCTGAGCCAGCAGCCGTGGCCTTCGGCGAGCACCACCGGGAGCGGCGCGTAGTTGCGCGCGCCGTAGCGCGTTTCCCACTGCCGCAGTTCGTCGGCGTCCGGCGTGCATGCTGCTTCGACGAGGTCGATCGCCAGGCGCGCGGTGATCCCGAGCGGATCGTTCTGCGGACAGTATTCGGCGATTTCCAGCGCCACGCACTGGCGCGTGCGCAGCGCGCCGCCCAGCGCCAGCCGCAGCTCGCCGCCGCTCAGGCCGCCGGCCGCCGGCGTCGTCACGCCGGGCGCGAGCAGCGGATCGACGGCGTCGAGATCGACGCTGATGCCGTAGGGCCGGCCGCCGGCCGCGACGATGGCGAGCGCGTCGGCGAACACCGCAGCCAGCCCGCGCTTCTCGATTTCGGCCATGCCGAACACGGCGACGCCGTGCGCCGCGAGCAACTGCGCCTCGGCCGCCTCGAAGCTGCGCGCGCCGATCACCGCGACGCGCGCGGGATCGAGCGGCGGCCCGGCGACGTCCGCCATCTCCGGCGCGCCGGCGCCGAGCAGCGCGGCGAGCGGCATTCCGTGCGGATTGCCGGACGGGCTGCTGGCCGGCGTGTGCGCATCGAGGTGGGCGTCGATCCAGAGCAGGCCCGGCGCCGCGCCGAGCGCGCGGCCGACGCCGCGCCAGGTGCCCGCCGCCATCGCGTGGTCGCCGCCGAGCACCACCGGCACGCCGCCAGCGACCAGCGTCGCCGCCGCTTCGTCGGCCACTTCCGTGAGCAGCGCGGCGAGCGCCGGCCAGCGCGCACCCGTCGGCGCCTCGATGCTCGCGCCCCAGGTCGCGTCGATGCCGCAACGCCGCGCCGCCGCCACCGCGCCCATTCGGCGCAAGGCCTGCGGCCCGACGGCCGGGCCGGGGTTCATCTCGCCCGGCGCCCCGAGCGCGCTGGCCACGCCGATGAAGCGCAGCATGGGAACGACGGCGGTGGAGTTGGACATGGTTCACCTCCCTTTTTCGACACACTTACTTCAGTCGTTCGACGCCCTGGGGTGGGAATCGTTCGTCAGACGGATGGCATGCGCTGGCTATCCGAATGGAATTTTCAATTAATTACGAAGGAATATTGCTTTTTGAGGCAGAGGCTGGGATGCTTCGGCGGGTTTGCGCAGTGCTGCGGTGGTTTGCGCGGTCTGCTCTTTGTTTTTCCTATCCCAATCGTCAGGAGTTTTCGATGACTAGATGCATTTTTGTCGTCTATCTGGTTTTTACTTGCCTTACTTCATCCGTCGCTAACGCGGCAGAGCAATTGGACAACCGCATTGTTGGAGCTTGGCAAGGAATGAGGGATCAAAGTGGAAAATGTGAATTCCTGGCATGGAAATCAAATTTCATGCCAAACGGTCGGTTTGAAATTTCTTTCTTTGCTGACAAGGAAAGGACAAAACTTGTTCAAACAGAGCGTGGTGTGTGGAAAACAAAAGATGGAAAAAATGAACTGAGGACCGATGGCGTTCCAACCGCCGAGGTCTATCTTTATACGATAGTTAATGACGAAACTATCAAATATGTAAACACAGTGAAAGATCCTTCTGCCGATTGTCAAGCAGACTACGAATTTACAGAGCATCGTGTCAAAGAGTAGGCATAAGGCTGTGTTTGAGGCGTTTGTGCGAAAAACAGGCAGGCGCTTTGGCTCCACGATCCATCATGAAGAAATGATTTGTGAACCCTGCCGCCTCGGTATTGGTAATTTTGTTACACACAGACCAATAAGAAACTGATCGCAATAAAAAGTAGTGTTATTTCGATGGGATATAATTTCCACGTTTTTGCATTGGCTCTGGCGCAGCGATTGCTGCTTTCTTTGGTTAAAAAAAGGATGTGCTAATGAAATCAAAAATATTCTTTCTCTTGTCGGCAATTCCATTTATTAGCTCCTGTGCAGCAACAATAGACTACTATAGTTATTCCTATAAACCACCTGGGATCGATGACCCGCAAGCTACGATTTCAATCGTGGGCGGGAAATCGACGGGAGATATTTTTCTCAGAAACGTGGATGAGAACGGCTGTGATATGGGGGCGACACCTATACTTTCTCGGTCCACATCTACTGAAACAATTCATGCCGGGGAAATGGTGTTCTTTTTGCATAGATTTTCCCGGGGAAACAGGATTTGTGCAGTTGAATTCGGATTTCATCCGAAGGCGAAAGGGATTTATGAAATTGCGGGTGAAACGACAGAGAGCGTGTGCACATCAAAAATATATGAAGTTGTGAATACTGAGCGAGTAGCTATGCCGGTAAAGAAAATCTTGTATAAGAAGGCTGGTCTAACTGCTTGTCGAAAGCTGAGCGCCGGGTAGCATGCAATTCAAAATCTGATTTTATAATCAAAATTTTCCTAGCTGTTTTTGGCGGTGTCAATCACTGTTAACGAAAGGGCGTGAGATTTGTTTTTTTTTATTACGCTATTTTTTTCTGAATATGTGAAATCTAAATGGTGAATCATCTCCAATTTTCTAAACACCCTGCAGCCTCACAACTGAGGAAAATTGGAGGTGTTCATGGAGATGAAGAAGTCGCAGCAACGCGTCACTGAAGTGTTCAGGACCGAGGCGGCCCGTCAGGTGACGGAGCAGGGGCATCCGGTCGCTGAAGTGGCGGCCCGAAAGAGCGCCAGCAACCACACCTGTTCGCCTGGATAAAGCGCTACGATGCTCCGCTGGCGCAGCGCGTCCAGCAGGACAGCCAGAGCGAGGATATCCGACGCCTCAAGACGGAATTGACCGAGGAGCGCGATATCTTTAAAAAGGCCGCCGCGTACTTTGCTAGGCAGTCCGAGTGAAGTACGCGTTCATCCAAGTCAATGAGGATCATCACCTGGTGTGGTGTGGTGTGGTGTGGTGCGGTGCTTGTGCGCAGTGCTGGCCGTCTATCTCAGCGGTTACTACGCATGACGTCGCTAGCCCCATTCACAGTGCAGCCAGAACGATCGACGCGTGAACGCCCTTGCCAAGCTGTTTTACAACCCGAAACGCAGGCACCGTCACAATGAACTCTCGCCGGTCGAGTTTGAACAGCGGTATTTTTTGAGGAACGGGACCGTTTAGGAAGCCTAGGGCAATTCAATCCCACAATGAAAAATCTCTTCACCTACGCTGGCGTCATTCTGCAAAGGACGGCGTCGCCCGCGATCGCCGGCCGGAGCGTCGAGACCTCGTCCTGGCAGGACCAGGGCTTCGAGGTCAGCAGGGCGGCGACGACTTACCGCTTCGACAACGGCGTGGTGATCCGGCGCACGGTCGAGCGGGATACCTTCCCCTGCGCGGCCGTGTGCGCGGAATGCTGGATAAGCTACGAGGTGCTTTCCGACGGCAGTCTCGACAATCCCGTCGGTCCGCGACGGAAGACCTTCGAGAACGCCTGCCGGGAATCCTTCTGGCTGTCGTACCACATGGCCTGAACGATGCCGGCCGCGCGGCGCCTTGCAGCGTTCGATTCTATCCGGCGCGTTTTGCGCCATCCTTCCGGAGAGTGAACATGCCGTTTCCCGCAGAAGAGCGTCAGGCGCTGCTCGGAGTCAAGGGCGTCGGCCCGACCGTGGTCGCCCGCCTCGAGCAGATGGGCTTCGAGTCGCTGGCGCACCTGAGCAAGGCCAACCCGCTGGACATCGTCGCCAGGGCCTCGGCCATCGTCGGCTCGACGTGCTGGAAGAACAGCCCGCAGGCGCGGGCCGCGATCCAGGCCGCCGTGGCCCTGGCGCAGGCGCGCGAGGCTGCGGGCGGCCCCGCGCCGGCTTCATCCGCGCGCTTAATCCGCTCCGGCCATTCTTGAACCCCATTCGCCCATTTTCCATATGCCCACAAGTTCCTACCTCGGCAGCGCTCCGGTGCTCGCCGAACGCATCTATCTCCACGCCTCGGCGCAGGTCATCGGCGACGTCCGGATCGGCCGCGACAGCTCGGTCTGGTGCAACGCCGTGCTGCGCGGCGACGTGAACCGGATCGTCATCGGCGAGTGCTCGAACATCCAGGATTTAACGATGGGGCACGTCTCGCACAAGAACGCCGCAAAGCCGGAAGGCTCGCCCTTGCTCATCGGCAACCATGTGACCATCGGCCACGCCGTTATCCTGCACGGCTGCACCATCGGGGACGAATGCCTGATCGGCATGGGCTCCATCGTGATGGACGACGCCGTCGTCGAGCGCCGCGTCATGCTCGGCGCGGGCAGCCTCGTACCGCCGGGCAAGGTGCTGGAGAGCGGCCACCTCTACGTCGGCCGGCCGGCGGTGAAGGTGCGGGCGCTCAGCGACGAGGAGCTGGCCTACCTCAAGTACTCGGCCGAGCACTATGTCCGGGTCAAGAACAACTATCTGGCGGAGGGTGCCGGCGGGTAGGCGCGGCATCCGGAGACCCCGCGCCGGCCGGGGCGACGGGCGGCGCGGCGTGTCGCTCACGACGGCGGTCGTTGTGTCCGTTCCTGCGGATGCGTCGGGGCGGATGGCCGGCGCACGGGGCTTCTTGATATTCCATGCGCTTGGCGGCACGATGGAGCCGCCCGGTCTTCTGTTGCAGCAGGCGGCGCCGGGCGGACTGAATCCATACGTTGCTTTACCCGGCGAGGTTCCAAATGCTCGGTCGTCATCTCGTTGCCGTCGCGCTCGTTTGCGCGACATCGTTCGTCGGCGCAGCCCATTCCGCGGCCCCGGAAGGAGGCGCCACGGCAGCGCCGCCGACGCCGGCGGCGGCTCCCGAGGCCCCGGGCGCGCGCCGGGACGCGCCGGCCGGATTCGGCGACGCCGTCTCGGCGAAAGTCGATGAACTGGCGGAAAAGATCGCTGCGGTCGAGTTGCGCTCGGCGAGTTCGGATGCCGTCTTCGGCCTGCTCGGCGCATCGTTCGGCGCGCTGGTCGGCGCCGGCATCTCGCTGCTCGTGCTCTGGCGCACGAACCGCTTCGCCCGGCTGCGCGACGAGCAGGCCGAGCAGCTGCGGCAGCAGGCGGTGCGGACGCTGGTCAAGGCCGAGATCGATCTCAACCTGCAAATGCTGAGGGACGAGGCCGCGCTGATCGATCTCGACAACCGGCCCGACGACATGAGCGGCATCGAGTGGGTGGCTTCTCAGCCCTGTCCCGAGTGGAGCACGGTGGCGTTCATGCAGACGGTCGGACAGTTCCACGCGGCGCTCACCGACGCGCAGATTCGCAGCGTGCAGGCTTTTTACGGCAGCTTGCGCTCGTACTCGACGGCGCGCGCGAACCTCTCGGCCGTCTTTGCACGGCCGCAGAGCTATAAATACGTCAGCGTGCCGTACGACAAGGCGGACGCCATGCTCGCCGAACTGCTGCGGACGCGGAATCCGCTGGCGTAGGCGGTGCCCCGCCCGCGGTCGGCCGCGCGGCGGCGGCCTTCCGCCCGGTTCGACCGGCGCGAGCCGCCGGTCTCGCGCGGTCCGGAGTTTTCCCGCCTTCATCTCCTTCTCCTGCGTTTTTTCTCCACCTGGCACGATTGATGCATAGACCGCGGCGGTCGGTGGCCGTACGGGAGGAGGAAGAGATGATCAGTGCTTACAGCAGCGCGCAGCTGGCGTATTCAGCGCACTCGGCGCGCGTAGCGCAGCCGGCGCTTGCGGCGGATACGTCGGTGGCGAACGGCGCTGTCGGCCTCTACGCGCGGCAAAATCTACCGGCCGCGGCGGCAAGGACCGCCGCTTCGCTTGCCGCGGGCGAGGGCGGCAGCGGCGCCGATAGCGGCAGCGGTGCCGACAAGGTCAGCATCTCGCCCGAGGCGCTGGCGCTGCAGCAGGCCGAACGCGACGGCGCGGCGGCGACGCTGCCGTCGGCGCCCTTCCGCTTCGCCGCGAACGGCGTGCCGGTCGATTTCGCGCCCTGGCAGGCCGCCGTGCGCGAGACCGAGCAGCGCATCGAGGAGCGCGTCGCCCTCTACAAGAAGGGCAAGGAGACGGATGCGGCAGACGCGATGGACGACGCGATCCTGCGCCGGATCGCCGCCTACGACGAAATGCTCGCCGGCAGCTACCTGCCCGCGCCGGAGGCCCCGCCGGTGGCGGGCGCGCCCGAACGGGCCAACGGCGGGCAGGCGCTGCGCGCTGCGCCCCGACACTCGGCCGGCGCCGCGCTGAACTGATTTTCCCGGCGCGCCGGGCCCCGCGTGTCGGGCCGCGGCGCCCGGCAGGAGCCCGACGTGTCGAGCCGCCGGGCGCGCTGCGTGCGCGACCCCGCGCCGCGTCGATTTCCCTCGTTTGGTAGTATCGGGCTTCTTCCCCGGTGGCCGGGCCGTCGTCGCACGGCCCTTCCGCGCCGACGCCGGGCATCCCGGCCGGCCGCTCGTGCGCCGGCCTTTGCAGTTCGCGTGTCCGTCCCCCAACCCGATATCCCAAGGAGAATCCATGCCTCAGGAATTTGCCCATTTGATCGATTGGCTGGAACAACACCCCGTTTCCCATACCCTGCTTTCCCTCGCCGCCCTGTGCCTGCTGGCCTGGATCGCCAACTGGCTGACCAAGCACATCCTGCTGCGCGGCCTGCGTCGCCTGGTCGGCCTTTCGTCGCTGGCCGCCGACCCCAAGCTGACGCCCCTGGGCATCGTCGCCCGCCTGTCGAACATCGTCCCGGCGCTGGTCCTGACGCTCGGCGTCAAGGCGGTTCCCGCCCTGCCGGCGGCGCTCGTCACGGTGGTGGAAAACGTCTGCAGCGCCTTCATCGTGCTGACCGTCGCGCTGGCCGTGGCGGGCGCGCTGAACCTGGCGAACGAACTCTACCTGCGCCGTCCGGACGCCCATCTGCGCCCGATCAAGGGCTACATCCAGGTGCTGAAGATCGTCGTCTATGCGCTTGCCGCGATCCTGATGGTCGCCAGCCTGATCGACCGCTCGCCGCTGATCCTGCTGTCCGGCCTCGGCGCCATGGCCGCGGTGCTCATGCTGATCTTCCAGGACACGTTGCTCTCCCTCGTGGCCAGCGTGCAGCTCGGCTCCAACGACATGGTGCGGGTCGGCGACTGGATCGAAATGCCCCAGCTCAACGCCGACGGCGACGTGATCGACATCGCCCTGCACACGGTGAAGGTGCAGAACTGGGACAAGACCATCACGACCATTCCGACCAAGCGCCTGATCTCGGACTCCTTCCGCAACTGGCGCGGCATGAGCGAGTCCGGCGGGCGGCGGATCAAGCGCAGCCTCTACCTGGACCAGCAGAGCGTGCATTTCCTCTCGGACGAGGAATGCCACCGGCTGAACCGCTTCGCGCTGCTCGACAGTTACCTGCCGGCCAAGGAGGCGGAGCTGGAGGCGTGGAACGCCAGCCTGCCGAGCGGCAAGGCGGACCGCGTGAATCACCGCCGGGTCACCAACCTCGGCACCTTCCGCGCCTACGTCGAGCGCTATCTGCGCTCGCACCCCGGCATCCACCAGGGGATGACGCTGATCGTGCGCCAGCTTTCCCCGACCGCCGACGGTCTGCCGCTCGAACTGTACTGCTTCACCAACACCACCGCCTGGGCGGCCTACGAGGGGTATCAGTCGGATATCTTCGACCACCTGCTGGCGATCCTGCCGGAATTCGGCCTGCGCGTCTTCCAGCATCCCTGCGGCGCCGACATGCGCGCCCTGCGCGATCAGGTCGGCGCTGCGCCGCAGGCGTCGCGCGCGTTCTGAGAGGCTGCGCACGTCCCGACGGAGCGCGTGTCTTGGGGAAGAAAGGCGGTGCCGGCCGCTTGCGGCGCCGCCGGCCCGGGCCGGCGGTCAGGCGTCCCGCTGGCCGCCCAGGCTGCGCTGCAGCGCTTCCAGCTGTTCCAGCTCGGGGCTGGTCTGACCGGCTTCCGCCTGCGTCCTGCCGGTCAGCAACCACAGCGCATAGCCGGGCCAGCACCTGGCAATCGCGCTCAGATGCTCTTCGTTGGCCCGCTGGCGACCCTCGCAGATGGCTTTCCACGACGCGGCCTTGACGCCGGTCAGCTCCTCCATCTGCTTGTACTTGCGATGGGCATCCGTTTTGGCGGCGACGACTGCAGTTATTCTTGTTCTCATCGGTAATTATTTCGCTTGACGTGAAAATTTCTTCGTCATAGTGTGTGAGTAAATATTTCGCTCATCAGTGCGAATTAGCCGAATTCGCCGATAGTGTTCCATAGTGAAGAGAAGTGGATTATGACAGCCGGGGTTCGAATCAACCAACTGCCTCCGGTGCCCATCATGCATTGGAAGAAATTTGCGGAAGTGGTGGGGATCGAAGAAGGTGTACTGCGCGGATTGTGTGCCCGGGATCACATCCCTTCCATCTGTTTCGGCAAGCACCGCTTCATCAACCTGGCGCGGCTTCAGGCCATGTGCCTGAACGACGGCGGGGAGACCGTGCCGCAAGCGGCCGGCGATCGGCCGTCCCCGGGGACGTCCTGACCCGGCCGCGATGGAAAGCGAAATCTCCGCCCGGGTTTCCGTTCCCCGCAGTCCGCGGCAGGCGGACCTGGACACGCTCGTCGCCGCCGCCCAGCCCCGTCTGCACAGCATGGGCGCAGCGGCGTTCGCCCAGGACAGCAGCTTCACCCTGCGCCAGCGCGCCCGCTATATCCAGAGCAGCAGCCTGGACGTGATCGCCCAGATGCAGCGCTTGCGGGAGCTGGCCCTGGCGATCCTCAATGGCGCCGCGTGCCCGCCGGCGGACGGCGACCCGGAAAGCGGGGTGCCGGTCCTTTGTGCCGACTGCCGGCATCAACTGCCGAGCAGCTGGGAGGTCGGCGCGATCAATTGCAGCGTCCGCTTCCTGGTGCAGGATAAGTATCTCCCGCGAAACTGCGGCGATTTCCTGGCCGCCGCGCCGGCATCCTCCGATCCGTCCGCATGAGCCGGTCCGCCGCGCCGGGCGGCGCGGGCAGAGGGGCGGCCGGTCCCGCGTGCGCTGCGCTCCGGGCGCGGAACGCCGCCGGCCCGGGAAATTTCCACCCCGGTGGCGCTTGCGCTTGGCGATAAAAACCACACCACAAGAAGGGTGTTTTGCCTTAGAGTCTGGCTCCCGACATTTTTGGAGAGGCAAACTCACATGGAAAAGATTCGTATCGCCCTGATCGGCGCCGGCGAAACGGGGACGCCCCTGCTGCGTCAGCTGCTGTCGGCGCCCTTCGTCCAGATGGTCGGCGTCGCCGACCTGGACAACGAAATGCCGGGCATGCGCCTGGCCCGCGAGAACGGCGTCGTCACCACCAACGACTTCATGACCCTGGTCGGCCTCGGCGAGGCGGTCGACATCATCATCGACGTGACCGGCGTCGGCCAGGTGCGCGATGCCCTGCGCCGCGCCATGCAGGACTCCGGCAACCGCCACACGATCATCATGCACGAGCTGATCGCCGTGCTGCTGATGTCGCTGTCGCAGGGCAAGCTGGTCTCGATGAAGCACAAGGCCGTCGATTACGACTGATCGGCCAATTCCGCCGCCGGCGCGACCGTGGCCGTGGCCGCTTCCGCGACGTTAGGGATCGCCCGGCGGGGGCCGCCGCCGGGTGTTCGGCACCCGCCGTGAAAGGCGGCTTTTGGGCCGATCCGCCATATTCCTGTATCGTTATGCCTTCATTACTTTAGTCATATCGAATTTCGTTCGGCTCATGGCATTCGGCAGAATCATCAAGACCATCTTCGGCCAGGGCGAGAGCCTGGTTCCGTCCCCCGATCCCTTCGCCGCCGAGACGCCGCCCGTCGCCGTGGCGGTTCCCGCGCCGCAGCCCGCGGCGCCTCCCGCCGCCGTCATGCACCGCGAGGAAATCCTCGACGGACGCTCGCGCATCGCCGGCTACCGCTTCACTCCGCGCGACCTGCTACGCGGCCGCCGGCCGCCGGCCGCGACCGCGCTCGACCTGCTGCGCGCCGAAGGCATCGCCGGCTTCGCGCAGCGCCGGCTGGCGGTCGTCCCGCTCGACAGCGAGGCCTGGGCCGCGAACGACTACCGTCCGTTCATCGCGCCGAACACGGCGTTCATGGTGGACGCCCCGGCGCCGGGCGCCGGCGGCGAGGCCGTCGAAGCCTGGCTGGCCGTCCTGCGCGAGATCCGCGAATGCGGCGCGAAGGTCGCGCTCGCCGGCGGCGGTGCGGCGATTCCGGGCGCGCTCGATCTGGCCGACCTGCTCTTCGTCAACCTCGCCGACTATTCGCTCGAAGCCTTCGAGCAGGCGATGCGCGGCTTCCAGCACAGTCATCCGGCGTTGCGGCTGATCGTCGAGAACGTGCAGACCTGGCCCGAGTACCGCTTGTGCCTGGCGCGCGGCGCCGCCTTTGCGCTGGGGCCGTTTACCACCCTCGCCGACGAGAATGACGACAAGACGCGGCTCAACCAGAGCCGCCTGGTGCTCATCGAAATGCTCAACCTGCTGCGCAACGACGCCGACGCCGACGAACTGGCGGCGGTCGCCAAGCGCGATCCGGTGGTCGCGGTCAGCGTCGTGTCGATGGCCAACTCGCCGGCCGCTGGGCTCTCCGGTTCGGTGGCCAGCGTCGACCAGGCGATCGTCGTGCTCGGGCGCGCGTATCTCTACCGCTGGCTGACGATTTCGCTGTTTCGCGTCGGCGGCAGTCCGCGCGACGAAGCGCTGCTCGAACTGGCGCTGCGCCGCGGCCGTTTCCTGGAAATCCTGGCGCGCGAGCGCGCCCTGGGCAAGGAGGCCGACGAACTCTTCCTGGTCGGCCTGTTGTCGCTCGCCGACATCCTGCTCTGCATGCCGATGGCCAAGGTGGTCGAGCGCATGAACCTGCCGGACGGCGTGACCGGGGTGCTGGTCGGCAACGACGGCCCGCACGGGCGCTACCTGCTGCTCGCGATCGCCATGGAAAAAGGGCGCGTCGAGCAGATCGAACGGCTCGCCGGCCTGCTCGGCGCCGACGTGGCGGCGGTCGAGGCCGCCAGCGCGGCCGCCCGGCAGTGGACCGACGAGGCGCTGGCGGGCATCTGACACGGCGCTGCGGACGTTGCGGGGCGCCCTTGCCCGCGCGGGTGGGCGGCGTGCCGCCGCCGCGCCGCGCGGCCCTCAGCGGCCGAGCGCGCGCAGGTCGAGGCGCCCGTCGCGCAGCGGCGGACACCAGTAGTAGCCTCCGCTCAGCGGGCGGCTGAAGCGGAAGAGGGCGTCGACGATGCCGTCCTCCAGCCCCGCCATGCGCCGCATCTGCACCTCGAAGGCGTCGAGCGTGCGGCCGAAGGCGAGGAAGGCCAGCCCGGCCTGCCCGCCGCCGGTCCACGGCATCGAGCGGCGCATCACGAAGGCCTCGGGCGTGAAGCTTTCCTGCGCGGTGCGCTTGACGTGCGCCGATTCCGGCGCGTCCTCCAGTTCCTCGTTGTCGCTCTGCCGGCGGCCGATGATGTCGTCGCGCTCGGCGCCGGGCAGCGCGGCGAAGGCGTCGAGGTCGTGCGCCCAGTCCTGGATGGCGGCGAAGCTGCCGCCGGCGAGACCGGGAGCCGCTGCGCCGACGAGCGCGGCGGCCGCCGCCGCTTCGCCCTGCGGATTCTCGGTGCCGTCCTCGTAGCCGGTGAGATCGTCGCCGTCCCCGTAGCGGAAGGCTTCGGTCAGATGCACCAGACGCAGCGCCGGCGCCAGCGCCGCCTCGAGTTCGCGCGTGCGGTGCAGCAGTTCGCCGCGATCCTCGCCGCGCAGCCAGCACCACAGCGCGTGCTGCGTCGACGGCACGTCGACGCCGGCGCCGCTCAGCGCCGGGAAGGCGCGCAGTCCGGCGAGCGGATGCCCGAGCGCGCGCAGCAGCGAATCGCCGAAGCCGGCGAGCAGCGCGTCGCCGTCGGCCAGCCGGACGAGGGCGGCGAGCGCCGCGTCCAGCCCGGCCGCCGACTCCAGCGCAAAATAAAGATGCCGCGCCTGCGACGGCAGGGGGGCGAGGATCGCCGCTTGATGCTGAGCCATGAGTGTGTGTCCGTGTTCGGAAAAGGCGCGATTGTAACCGCGCGGAGCGCCGCGTTCGCATGCGGGGCGCGTCGTGTCCGGCGGCGGTGCGCCTGCGCTCCGCATCGCGCTGGCGGCCCGATGCGCACGAGGGGGCGGGAAGGCAGAAGGCAGCGGGGAAAACGGCGGCGTCCGCGGCCGGGCGCGCCGGCGTCAGCCCCGGGGCGTTTCGTCCGTGTGCCGCTCGCCCGCCGCCTTGAGCGATTTCTTCGGATAGACGTCGAAGCGGCTCGAATTGCCTTCGAGCGCGTAGCCGGGCGCCGCGCCCGCGATTGCCAGCGCCTTGCGCGGACGCTTCACGACGACGCGGTGCGTGGCCAGTGCCAGCGCCGCGGCGAGCAGGGCCGGCGCGTCGTCGTCGGCGCCGGCGAGCGGGCGGAAGAGGCGCATCTCCTTCTTCACCTGCGCGCTCTTGTCGCGGTGCGGGAACATCGGGTCGAGGTAGATGACCTGCGGCGCCTCGCCCGCCCAGGCGCGCATCGCTTCGATCGCGTCGCCGCGCAGCAGGCGCATGCGCGCCACGATGGCGGCCACCTCGGCGTCGGCGCGCGCGCGCCGCAGACCGTCCTCGAGCAGCGCGGCGATCAGCGGCTGGCGCTCGATCAGCGTCACCGGGCAGCCGAGCTGGGCGAGCACGAAGGCGTCGCGCCCGAGCCCGGCCGTCGCGTCGAGCACGCTCGGGCGCACGCCCGGCTGCAGGCCGGCCGCCTTGGCGATCATCTGCCCGCTGCCGCCGCCGAACTGGCGCCGGTGCGCCACCGCGCCCTCGAGGAAGTCGACGCGGATCGGCCCCGGCGCCTGCGCGCCGAGTTCGGCGAACTGCAGGCCGTGCTCGCCCAGTTGCAGGGCGAACTCCGCATCGCCGCCGAGCGGCAGGCGCAGGCGCTCGGCCCAGGCGGTGGCTTCGGCGGCGAAGGCGGGTTCGAGGGCTTCGATGCGGATGCGGGGCGGGCGGTCGTCGGTCATCGGGGTCGGCATTCGGTGCGGTATTCAGCTTCGGTCAAAGGCCGGCGTTGTCGGCCGGCGTGGGCGAGTAGGAGGGGGCGGCGCGGTAGCGGCGTCGGAAAACGGTTCACGGGGCGGGCGCAGCGGGTTCCGTAGATGCGGCGGGGGCGTCCGCCCCGCCGGTCGCGGCCAGCGCCCGCGCATGGGCGAGGAAACCGGGCAGGCACGGATTGTCGTTCCCGATCCGCCAGGCGACGCCGAGTTCGAGGCGCGGCGAGGCGACGAGCGGGCGGAAGACGGCGCCCGGCAGCTGCATGCGGCGCATCGAGTCGGGCACCAGCGAGACGCCGAGGCCGGCCGCGACGAGGTTGACGATGGTCTGCTGCAGATCGGTTTCCAGCCGCGCCTTGGGCGCGAAGCCGTGCGTCCGGCAGCACGCGCTGACCACTTCGTGCAGCGCCGGCGCGGTGCTCGCCGGAAAGGTGACGAAGGGCTCGCCGGCCAGTTCGCCGACCGGCACCGCGGCGGCCTGCGCCAGCCGGTGTCCGGCGGGCAGCACGGCGCACAGCGGCTCGCTGTGCAGCGGCAGGTAGCTCAGGGTCGGCGGCAGGCGGCCGGGGAAGGTGATGCCGAGGTCGGCATCGCCGGCGGCGAGCGCGGCGGCGAGGTCGCGCGGGACGACCTCGGTGAGCGCGACGTCGACGTCCGGGTGGGCGTCGGCGTAATCCTTGAGCAGGCGCGGCAGGACGTTCCACGCGGCGAGCATGGTGAAGCCGAGGCGCAGCTGGCCGCGTTCGCCGCGCGCCGTCGCCTGCGCGTCGCGCACCGCGCGGTCGAGCGCGTCGAGCAGGGTTCGCGTCTGTTCGTGGAAGCGGCGGCCGGCCGGCGTCAGGCGGGCCGTGCGCGAGTTGCGCGCGAGCAGCGGGACGCCGAGCGTCCGTTCGAGCGCGGCGATCTGGCGGCTGAGCGGCGGCTGCGAGATGTGCAGCAGTTCGGCGGCCTGCCCGAAGTGCAGGGTCTCGCCGAGCACCTTGAAGTAGCGCAGTTGGCGCAGGTCGATCATTGATACGTTATCCGTATTGATCGATCGATTATATAGCATTGGACGGTATGGATCGGCATCCCTAAGCTGGCCCTTCTGCGGCGCCGCAGCCTTTTTGCGCCCTTCCGTTAGCGCTCTCCGCGCTCTTTTCGTCCTCCCACTGTTCGCCCATCGCCCATGTCCTCCGTCATCAACGCCGTCCTCCCGATCTTCGCGCTGATCTTCGCCGGCTACCTGTGCCGGCGCAGCGGGCGCCTCGGCGCCGCCGCCTCGTCCGAGATCAGCCGCTTCGTCGTCTGGCTGGCGCTGCCGGCGCTGCTCTTCGACGTCACCGCGCGCGCCAGCTGGGCGAGCTTCTGGCAGCCCGGTTTCGTCGCCGCCTTCGCGGCCGGCACCCTCGCCGTTTTCGCCGCGACCGTGCTCCTGCGCCGGCGCGGCGCGCGCCCGCTGATCGACGCGAGTATCGACGGCCTCAGCGCGGCCTACGCCAACACGGGCTTTCTCGGCATTCCGCTGTGCCTGCTGGTGTTCGGCAAGGACGGCCTGCAGCCGGCGGTGATCGCCACGCTGCTCGTCGCCTGCGCGCTGTTCGCGGTGGCCGTCGTCTGCATCGAGATCGGCCAGCAGGCCGGGCAGGGGCTCGGGCTGGGGCGGGCGCTGCTGAAGGTCGGCAAGGCGCTGGTGGGCAATCCGCTGCTCGTCGCGCCGCTGCTCGGCGCCGCCTGGGCGGCCGGCGGCGCGCCGCTGCCGCAGCCGGCGCAGCAGTTCCTCGCGCTGCTCGGCGGCGCCGCGTCGCCCTGCGCGCTCGTCTCGCTCGGCCTGTTCCTCGGGCAGAAGCAGGCCGGGCGCGGCGACGGCGCGCTCGGGCTGGTCGTCGCCAAGCTCGTGCTGCAGCCGGCGCTGACCTGGCTGCTCGCCTTCCACGTCTTCGCGCTGCCGCCGCTGTGGGCCAACTCGGCGCTGCTGCTCAGCGCGCTGCCGACCGGCACCGGTCCCTTCATGCTCGCCGAGTTCTACCGCCGCGAAGCCGCCGTGGTATCGCGCGCCATCCTCGTGTCGACGGTCGGCTCGCTGCTGACGATTTCGCTGCTGATCTATCTGCTCGGGCTGTAGTTGCGCATCAGGAGCTGCACGACAGCATCGAGCAGCCGGCCTTGTGGCGCGCCCAGTCCGGGCGCTTGGCGGCGAACTGGGCGCGTGCGGGCTGCTCGTCGTAGGGGCGGCGCAGGGTGTCGAGTAGTTCGTCGATCGGCGCCGTGTCGCCCGCTTCGGCGCGCTCGATAGCCTGCTGCGCGAGATAGTTGCGCAGGACGAAGCGCGGGTTGACGCGGTTCATCGCGGCGCGCCGCTCGGCGTCCGGCCGCGCGTCCGCCGCGAGGCGCGCCGCGTAGCGCTGCAGCCAGGCGGCGAAGGCCGGGCGCTGCTGGCGCAGCAGGTCGTCGCGGTAGAAGGCGCCGGCCAGCGTGTCGACCGCGGGCGCGGCGCGGTCGACGTCGGCCAGGCGGCGGAAGAAGTCGGTCATGTCGACTTCGGCGCGTTCGAGCAGCGCGAAAATTTCGCCGGCCAGTTCGGCGTCGTCCTCGCGCCATTTGCGCAGGCCGAACTTGGCGGCGAACAGGCGCGCGGCTTCCTCGGCGTAGGTCCGGTCGTAGGCGTCGAGGCCGGCGGCGAGCGGGGCCGCGTCGGCGAACAGCGGGCGCAGCGCGTCGGCCAGGCGTTCGAGGTTCCAGCGCGCGACGTCGGGCTGGCGGCCGAAGCAGTAGCGGCGGCCGGCGGCGTCGGTGGTGTTCGGCGTCCAGCCGGGGGCGAAGTTGTCGACCCAGCCGTAGGGGCCGTAGTCGATGGTCAGGCCGAGGATCGACATGTTGTCGGTGTTCATCACGCCGTGCACGAAGCCGACGCGCAGCCAGTGCGCCATCAGGCGCGCGGTGCGCGCGCAGACGTCGGCGAACCAGGCGGCGCGCAGCGTTTCGCTGCCGGCCGGGGCCGTCGCCGCGAGTTCCGGGAAGTCGCGCGCGATGGTGAAGTCGGCGAGGCGCGCGAGCAGCGCGTGCTCGCCGCGCGTGGCGAAAATCTCGAAGTGGCCGAAGCGCGTGAACGACGGCGCGACGCGGCAGACGACGGCGCCCGGCTCGTCGGCCGGGTGGCCGTCGTAGAGCATGTCGCGCAGCACCGCGTCGCCGGTGGTGACGAGGCTCAGCGCACGCGTCGTCGGCACGCCGAGGTGGTGCATCGCCTCGCTGCACAGGAATTCGCGCAGCGACGAGCGCAGCACGGCGCGGCCGTCGGCGCGGCGCGAATACGGCGTCGGGCCGGCGCCCTTGAGCTGCAGCTCCCAGCGCTGGCCGGCGCGGTTCACCGCTTCGCCGAGCGCGATGGCGCGCCCGTCGCCGAGCTGGCCGGCCCACTGCCCGAACTGGTGGCCGCCGTAGCAGGTGGCGTAGGGCTGCATGCCGGGCAGCAGCGCGTTGCCGCCGAGCACGGCGGCCATTTCCGGACTGCGCAGGTCGGCTTCGTCGAGATCGAGGAGGGCGGCCATTTCGCGCGAGTGGGCGAGCAGGCGCGGCGCGGAAACCGGCGTCGGCAGGACGTCGGACCAGCAGGCGCCGTGCACCTGGCGGACGGCGTTGCGCGGATCGGGGTCGCCGGGCAGTTCGCGCCGGAAGCGGTTGTCGAAATTGAAGAGGGAAGCGGTGCTCATCGGAGGTGGGCGTGGCGCGGCGCGCGCGGCGAGTGTGTGGCGTTGGGCCGAAGGTGGCTGAATCTAGATCGCGCCCGCGCCGGGAGGTTCCCCGCTGCCGCCCGGCGCTGCGTCAGCCCGCCGTTGACCGCCGTTGCCCGCGGCCGGCTCGTGCCGCGTCAGCGCACCTTGATCTCGGTCCACATGCGCGACAGCGCGCGCCGCGTCGGCGCGTCGAAGTCGCGCAGCATTTCGAGGCGGCGCAGCGTTTCCGGCGGCGGGAAGAGGGCCGGGTCGTCGGCGATCCGCGGCGCGATGTAGGGCGTCGCGGCGGCGTTCGGGTTGCCGGCGCCGATCAGATTGGAGACGTCGGCGGCGTTCGCGCCGTCGAGCATGAAGTCGATGAAGCGCAGCGCGAGGTCGGGGCGGCGCCCGGCCTTGTGCAGCACGAAGCTGTCGACGGCGAGCACGGCGCCTTCCTTCGGCGTCGCGAAGCCGATGACGAACGGGCGGCGGGCGGCGAGCGCGTCCTGCTGCGCGCGGTACATGTCGTTCGAGTAGCCGTGCGCGACCCAGATGGTGCCGATCGCCAGATCCTTGATGTAGGTGCTGTTCGAGAAGGTCGCCCAGTACGGCTTGGCGCGCAGGATCAGGCGCTTGGCCGCGTCCCACTGCGCCGGGTCGCGCGTCTGCACCGAGTGGCCGAGGTAGCGCAGGGCGGCGGCCATCAGTTCGCGCTGGCTGTTGAGCACGGTGACCTTGCCGCGCAGCTTCTCCAGATACTCCGGTTCGAAGATCAGCGCCCAGCTGTCGGTCGGCAGGCCGAGTTCGGCGAGCTTCGTCGCGTTGTAGCCGAGCAGCGTCACCGTCGTCGCGTAGGGCACCGAATAGCGGTTGCCGGGGTCGTACCAGGGGTTCAGGAAGTCGCGCTTGAGGTTGGCGAAGTGCGGCAGCTTCGCCTTGTCGAGCGGGCGCAGCGCGCCGCGCCGGAGCAGCGCCTCGACGGCGTTGCCGGTCGGCACGATGAGGTCGTAGCCGGTGGCGCCGGCTTCGAGCTTGGCCAGCATCTCCTCGTTGTCCGAGTAGTAGTCCTGCTTCAGGCGGCAGGCGCAGCTCGCCTCGAAGCGCTGCACCGTCGCGTCGGAGATGTAGTTGTTCCAGTTGTAGAGATAGAGCACGTCGTCGGCGCGCGCGGGCAGGGCGAGCGACAGCAGGAGCAGGAAAAGCAGGAGCGGCGGGAAGGCTGACGGCGTTCTCATGCGCGGCCCTTCAGCGCGTCGGGCGCGAGCCGTGCGGCGAGGCCGATCAGCGTCAGGGTGAGCGCCATCAGCAGCGTCGAGACGGCGTTGACCTCGGGCGTCACGGCGACCTTGAGCATCGAGTAGATCTGCAGCGGCAGCGTGCTGACGCCGACGCCGGCGACGAAGAAGGTAATCACGAAGTCGTCGATCGACAGCGTGAAGCTCATCAGGAAGCCGGCCAGGATGCCGGGCAGGACGAGCGGCAGCGTGACGTGGCGGAAGGTGCGCCAGGGGCTCGCGCCGAGGTCGCGCGCCGCCTCGAAGATGCTCGCGTCCATGCCGGCGAGGCGGGCGCGCACGATGATCGCGACGAAGCCGATCGAGAAGGTGATGTGCGCGACGAGGATGGAGAACAGGCCGAGCGTGAGGTCGAGCACCTGGCGGAAGAAGATGAGCAGCGAGACGCCGAGCAGGATCTCGGGCATCGCCACCGGCGTCAGGACGAGGAAGGGGAGCAGGCGCAGCAGGCCGCTCGGCCAGCGCTGCATGGCGATGCCGGCCATCGTCCCGAGCACGGTGGCGATGGCGCTCGCGCCGAGCGCGATGAGCAGCGAGTTGGCGGCGGCGCGCAGCATTTCGTCGTCGTGCAGCAGCTTGGCGTACCAGCGCGTCGTGAAGCCGACCCACTGCGCGTTGAGCAGCGAGTCGTTGAACGAGAACAGCACGACGACGGCGAGCGGTACGTAGAGGAAAGCGTAGACCGCGAGCGCCGCGGCCCAGCGCGCCAGTGCGTGGCCGCCGCGCATCAGGCGGCCCGCCGCCGGGTGCGCCCGGCCCAGGCGGCGAGCGCGGCCAGGGCGAGGACGGCGAGCGTGAGCAGCAGCGCGAGCGTCGAGCCGAGCGGCCAGTCGCGGTTGTCGAGGAACTGCTCCTTGATCAGGTTGCCGATCAGCAGGTCGCCGGTGCCGCCGAGCAGTTCGGGAATGGCGAACATGCCGAGCACCGGGATGAAGACGAGCGCGGTGCCGGACCAGATACCGGGCAGCGAGAGCGGGAAGGTGATGCGCCAGAAGCGCGTCCAGGCGCCGGCGCCGAGGTCCTGCGCGGCTTCGAGCAGCGCCGGGTCGTGCTTTTCGAGGTTGGTGTAGAGCGGCAGGATCATGAAGGGCAGATGCACGTAGACCATGCCGGCGATCACCGCGAAAGGCGTGTACAGGAGGCCGGCGGGGCCGAGCAGGATGATCCACGCGTAGACGCGGATCAGGAAGTTGCTGGCGAAGGGCAGGATGACGAGGAGCACGAGCAGGTCGCGCCGGCGCTGCGGGCTGCGCGCGATGGTCAGCGCCAGCGGGTAGGCGAGGATGAGGCAGAGCAGCGTGCTGGCGGCGGCGACGAGGAAGGAGCGCGCGAAGATTTCGGCGTAGATCCAGTCGCCGAAAAAGAAGCGGTAGGTTTCCAGCGACAGCCCGACGCGCCCGCCGGAAAAGATCGGCGCCAGCCCGCCGAATTCGCCCGGCTGCTGGAAGGAGGCGACGAGCATGAGGAGCGCCGGGGCGAGGAAGAAGGCGAGCAGGAACAGCGTCGGCGGCAGGCCGACCAGCCAGCGCGTCGGCCCGTCGCCGTGCGCGCCGCGCCGTGCTGTCGCCGGCGCGGTGGCGTTCGGGTGGGGGGCGGCCGGCTCAGTCACGCAGATACACCCCGGCGTCGTGCCGCCAGCCGACGCCGACCGCGTCGCCGACCGCGAAGACGCGCGCGCGGCCCGGCGTCGAATTGGCGAGCAGCGCTTCGAGCAGCACGCCGTTGGCGAGTTCGACCTTGTAGACGGTGACGTCGCCCAGGTACAGCGAGTCGCGCACGGTGCCGTGGAAGCGGTTGCGCAGGTCCTGCGGCTCGCCGTGTGCGACGACGCGCACCTGTTCGGGGCGCAGCGCGAAGCTGCCGCGTTCGCCCGCCGCGAGCCGGGCCGGATCGGCGGGCGGCGGCGCGACGATTTTGCCGAGGCCGCCGGCCAGCAGATCCAGGCCGTCCGGCGTCGCTGCGCGCACTTCGACCGGCAGCAGGTTGATGGTGCCGATGAAGTCGGCGACGAAGCGGTTTTTCGGGTGGCTGTAGATCCGTTCGGGGGTGTCCGCCTGCTCGATGTGCCCGGCGTTCATCACCGCGATGTGGTGCGACAGCGCGAGCGCCTCCTGCTGCGAATGGGTGACGAAGACGAAGGTGACGCCGACCTCGCGCTGCAGCGCGATCAGCTCGCGCTCCATCTGCTCGCGCAGCTTGGCGTCGAGCGCGCCGAGCGGTTCGTCGAGGAGCAGCAGGCGCGGCCGGTTGATCAGGCCGCGCGCCAGCGCGACGCGCTGCTTCTGGCCGCCCGACAGCTCGTGCGGGAAGTGCCGCGCCTTGTCGGCCAGATGCACGAGTTCGAGCGTTTCGCCGAGGCGCCGGCGGATTTCGTCCTCGCTCCTGCCGGCCATGCGCAGCGGAAAGGCGATGTTCTGCGCGACGCTCATGTGCGGGAACAGCGCGTAGCTCTGGAAAACGGTATGCACCGGCCGCTTCTCGGGCGGGATGCCGGCGAGCGGCCGGCCGTCGAGGAAGAGGGCGCCGGCGTCGGGTTCGTCGAAGCCGGCGATCATGCGCAGCAGCGTCGTCTTGCCGCAGCCCGAGGGGCCGAGCAGGGTGAAGAACTCGCCGGCTTCGATCGACAGCGAGACGTCGTCGACGGCCTTCAGATCGCCGAAGCGGCGGGTGACATTGCGGATTTCGAGAATCGCCATGATTTTTTCATTCTAGGCGGATTCCCGGGGCTTTCCTGTGCCGCAGTTGGCAGCGGCGCGCGGCCGCGTGACGTTGCGCCCGACCCCGGAGCGGGCCGGGCGGCGGCGCGCCTCAGGCGGCGAGCAGCAGTTCGCGCACGCCGGCGAGGACGGCGTCGGCCGCGCCGGCGTCGAGCTGGGCGGTGTTGTGGTTGAGGTTGAGCGTCATGCCGCCGGCGTCGGTGGCGACCGCCAGGAAGACCGGCTGCGTCGGCGTCGGGCACAGGGCGAAGGAGCGCGCCTCGACGACGAGGCCGGGCAGGGCGGGCAGCGCGGCCAGGCGGCCGGCGTTGGAGAGCAGGCTGGTCTGCACGCCACGCGTCATCAGCTGGGCAAAGGCGGCGACGCCTTCGGCGTCGGGCGCGAAGCGCTCGGCCGGCGGCATGAAGTCGTACAGCAGGTGGGCGGCGCCGCTCTGCAGCTGCTGGCGGATCGCGCCGTTCAGGCGCTGCGCCAGCGGCCACAGTTCGTCGGCGTCGCCGACGCGCTGGATGCTGCTGACCAGCGTCACGTAGAAGCCGGGCGTCGCCGCGTCCATCGGCGCGCTCAGGTAGGGGCGCAGGTCGGCGGCGCAGGTCAGGCCGAGGGTGCGCGGCGTGGCATCGCCGAACAGGCGGCGCAGGGCGATCAGCTGCGCGGCGCCGATCAGGCCGTTGACCGTCGCGCCGACGGCGCGCGCCTTGTCCGCCAGCGCGGCGGTCTGCGCCGCGTCGAAGCGCAGGCTGCGCAGGCGCGGCTGCAGGCGGCCGGTCGGCGCGCCGTGCCCGGCTTGTGGCTCGGGCAGGCCGATGCGCTCGGCGAGCGCCTTGCGCGCGACCTTCATCTGTTCGCCGAGCTGACGTCCGGCGTCGCCGGTGACGTGCGCCGGGTAGAGGTCGGTCAGCGGTGCGCGCGGCGCGATGTCGTCGCCGGCGGGTGGCAGACCGGCGGCGCCCTGCAGGATTTCGTCGAGCACGGCGAAGGCCGAGCGCGCGTCGCCGATCGAATGGTGCAGGACGAGCGCCAGCACCCAGCCGCCATCGTCGTCCCGCGCGAAGCGCCAGGCGCGGGCGAGCGGCGCCGTGTCGAGCGCGAAGGGCTGCACCAGGCGCTCGGCGAGCGCGTCGCGCCAGTCGGCGTCGGCGCAGCGGGCGTAGGGGATGGGCGCGTGCGGCGCGGGAACGAAGCTCAGGCGCCGTTCGACGTCGGCCGCGATGCTCACGCGCAGCAGCGGGTGGCGGCGCTGCGCCGCGTCGAGCGCGGCGCGCACGGCGGCGTCGGTCAGCGTGCCGCGCCCCTCGGCGATGACCGCGAAGTTCATCGACGAGACGCGATCGAGGAACCAGAAGAAGGCTTCGGCGCGGTCCAGGCGGCGCGGCAGGGCGGCGGGCGTCATGCGGCGGCTCCTCAGTGGCGGTGCGGTTGGCTGCCGACGTGGTGCGTTTCGCCCGCCGCGGCGTGATGCAGGACGGCGTGCGGGTCGCTGCCGTGCTGCAGGTGCGGGGCCGGACGGCCGACCCGCTGCGGCAGCAGCGAGCCGGCGACCATGCCGAGCATGCTGACGCCGAGGCCGATCAGCTGTGGCGGCACGAGGCCGGCTTCGCCGACCAGCAGTTCGACGAGCAGCCACGAAGAGATGCCGCCGATGCTGGCGGCCAGCGCGCCCTGCGTCGTCGCGCGCCGCCAGAAGGCGCCGAAGAAGAGCGGCACGAAGGCGCCGGCCAGCGTGATCTTGTAGGCGTTCTCGACCATCTTGAAGATCGAGGCGTTGGTGTTGAGCGCGAAGACGAGCACGGTGCAGGCGAAGCAGACGATGGTGAAGCGCATCATGCGCAGGAAGGCGCGGTCGCTGATGCCGGGGTAGAAGGCGCGCAGGATGTTCTCCGAGAAGGCGACCGAGGGCGCCAGCAGCGTCGCCGACGAGCAGCTCATGATCGCCGCGAGCACGGCGCCGAAGAAGATGGCCTGCGCGAAGACCGGTGTGTGCTGCAGGACCAGCGTCGGCAGCACGAGCTGCGAGTCGGCCTCGATCAGGCCGTTGAACAGCCCCGGATCGATCAGCGTCGCCGAGTAGGCGATGAACATCGGCACGAAGCAGAAGGCGAAGTAGAGGACGCCGCCGAGCACCGAGCCGTAGATGGCGACCTTCGCGCTCTTCGCCGAGGTGACGCGCTGGAAGACGTCCTGCTGCGGGATCGAGCCGAGCATCATGGTCAGCCACGCGGCGAGGAAGGCCAGCCATTCGGCGGCGCTCGCCCGCGGGAAGAAATCGAGCTTGCCGGCGGCGGCGGCGTGGTTCACGACGACGTCGACGCCGCCGGTGAGGCCGGAGATGAGATAGGCGATGTAGAGCATGCCGCCCATGACGACGCTCATCTGCACGAAGTCGAGAATGGCCACCGAGAGCATGCCGCCGAAGGTGGTGTAGGTGAGGACGATGGCCGCGCCGAGGATCATGCCGGCCGGCTGCGAGACGGCGCCGTCGGTGACGACGTTGAAGACGAGGCCGAGCGCCTTGATCTGCGCCGAGACCCAGCCCAGGTAGGAAATCACGATGCACAGCGTGATCAGCACCTCGACCGTGCGGTTGTAGCGCATGCGGAAGAAGTCGCCGAGGGTCAGCACGTTGAGCTTGTACAGCTTGGTGCCGTAGAAGACGCCGGCGATGATCAGGCACATGCTGGCGCCGAAGGGGTCGGCGACGACGCCGCGCAGGCCGTCCTTGACGAAGGTGGCGGAAACGCCGAACACGGCCTCGGCGCCGAACCAGGTGGCGAACACGGTGGCGGTGACCACCGGCATCGGCAGGCGCCGCCCGGCGACCGCGAAGTCCTTGGCGTTGTGTACGCGGGTCGCGGCGTAGAGACCGATCCCGATCGAGGCGACGAGGTAGATGACGACGAACCAGACGAGCATGGCGGGCCCTGAGGAATCGGTGTGGTAGGGGCTTAGTTCAAAAAAAACAGCGCATTATACGGTTTTCGCCCGCGCTGTCGCGGCGTTTTTTTGGCGCTGCGCCGGGGCGCGCGCCGGCCGTTTCGGTACGTGCCGGCCGCGCGGTTTGCGTTGCCGCCTGCGGCGACTGGCCCTATGATTCGAAGCCATGTCGCGCCCTGCGGGCAGCGGCGGAAAAATCAAACAAAAGACGGTCAGACAACAGAGGAAAAACGATCATGGGCTGGTTCGACAATCTCGGCTTGCGCGGCAAGCTGCTCATCAACTTCCTTGTCAGCGGCGGCGTCCTGATCGCGGCGGTGGTCTTCTGCATCCTGCAGATCATGTCCGTCGGCCGCGGCGCCGAGGATCTTTCGAAGAACTGGCTGCCCTCGGTCCAGGCCGGCGGCGAGATCAGCCAGCTGCGCTTGCGCTACCGCGTGCGCAGCCTCGAATACATGCTGCCGGGCAGCGCCGAGGACAAGGCCAAGATCGAAGCCTCGCTGGGCGATCTCGACAGCCAGCTCGGCAAGGCGCTGAAGGCTTACGAGCCGCTGATCGCCAGCGACGAGGAGCGCAACGTCCATCAGGAACTGCTCAAGGCGGTCGCCGGCTATCGCGCCGTGGTCGAGGAGGGCGTGGCGCTGACCAAGGGCGGCCAGGAAGAGGAGGCGCAGGCGCTGCGCAAGTCGCGCTGGGTGAGCGAGGCCAACCGCGTGCGCGACCAGACCGATGCGCTGCTCAAGATCAACCGGGTCGGCGCCGACCGCGCGGCGGCCGACGCCATGGCCGACGTTTCGCGCGCCGTCACCGGCGGCCTCGGCGCGCTGGCGCTGTGCGTCGTGTGCGCGCTGATCGTTTCCTTCGTCGTCGCGCAGCGCATCGCGGCGCGCCTCGGCGCGGCTGGCGACGCGGCCCGGCGCATCGCCGGCGGCGATCTGCAGAGCCGTCTGCCGGCGGCCGGTCCCGACGAGGTCGGGCGGCTGATCGGTACGATGGGCGAGATGCAGCAGTCGCTGCGCACGGCGATGGGCGAGACGCGGCAGGGCGCCGACCAGATTCTCGAGGCGTCGCAGCAGCTCAACCACGCGGTGCAGCAGATGGACCACTCGTCCACCATCCAGAGCGGGGCGGCGTCGGCGATCGCCGCCAACGTCGAGCAGCTCACCGTGTCGATCAACATCGTCGCCGAGAACACCGGCGAAGCGGCGCGCGTGGCCGGCGAATCGGACAGCCAGGCGCGCGACGGCCACGACGCCATCGAGCATCTGGTCGGGCAGATCGGGCAGGTGGCGCAGGTGGTGCGGCATGCCGCCGAGCAGATCGTGCAGCTCAAGGGCGAGTCGGAGAAGATTTCCGACATCGTTGCGGTGATCAAGGAAATCGCCGACCAGACCAATCTACTGGCGCTCAACGCGGCGATCGAGGCGGCGCGCGCCGGCGAGCACGGACGCGGTTTCGCGGTGGTCGCCGACGAGGTGCGCAAGCTGTCGGAACGCACCGCGCTGTCGACCGGCGAGATCGCGCAGATGGTCGGCGCCATCCAGCAATCGACCGGGCAGGTGGTCGAGGGGGTGGCGCAGGGGGTCGAGCTGGTCGACGGCAGCGTCGTCTATGCGCGCCAGGCCGGCGACGCGATCGCCCGTCTGCGCGAGATGGCGCAGCGCGTGGCGGAGCTGATCGGCGACGTCGATTCGGCGCTGCGCGAGCAGTCGTCGGCGTCGACCGAGGTCGCCAAGAAGATTGAGGACATCGCGACGCAGGCCGAAGAGGCCAGCGCGATCGCCCATCAGACCTCGCGCGCCTCCGATTCGCTGAACCAGACGGCGCACGGGCTGCAGCAAGTGGTGGGGCGCTTCCGTATCTGAGGCCGCGAGGCCACGGCTACCCCGCCATCTCGCGCGGCTTACTGCTTGCGCACGACGAGGCTGCCGATCGAGTAGCCGGCGCCGAAGGAGCAGATGACGCCGAGGTCGCCGGCGGCGAGGTCGGCCGAGTGGCGGTGGAAGGCGATGATCGAGCCGGCCGACGCGGTGTTGGCGAATTCGTCGAGGATCACCGGCGCCTCGTCTGGCGTCGCCTCGCGGCCGAGCAGGCGCTTGCCGATCAGCTGGTTCATCGCGAGATTGGCCTGGTGCAGCCAGAAGCGGCGCAGGCCGGTCGGCGCGAAGCCGAGCGCGGCGAGCTGCGCGGCGATGTGTTCGGCGGCCATCGGGCACACTTCCTTGAACACCTTGCGCCCTTCCTGCACGAACAGGTTGTCGCGGTCGGACAGGCTGCGGTCCTCGCAGCGCGCGAGGAAGCCCATGTTGTTGCGGATGTTGTTCGAGAAGCTGGTCGCCAGCTTGCTGCCGAGCACTTCCCAGCGATTCGCCGAGGTTGCCGTTTCGGCGCGCTCGACGACGAGCGCCGTGCACACGTCGCCGAAGATGAAGTGGCAGTCGCGGTCCTGCCAGGCGAGGTGCGCCGAGCAGATTTCCGGATTGACCACGAGCACGGCGCGCGCGCTGCCGCTCTTCACCGCGTTGACCGCCTGTTCGAGCGCGAAGGTGGCCGACGAGCAGGCGACGTTCATGTCGTAGCCGTAGCCCTGTTCGATGCCCAGCGCGTGCTGGATTTCGACGGCCATCGCCGGGTAGGGGCGCTGCATGTTGGAGGCGGCGCAGATCACCAGATCGATGTCGGCCGGCGTGCGGCCGGCGGCGGCCAGCGCGTCGCGCCCGGCGGCGACGGCGATCTCGGCCTGCATCGACAGCGCGTCGTTGGCGCGCGGCGCGAAGCGCGGGTAGAGGCGCTGCGGGTCGAGCACGCCGTCCTTGTCCATCACGTAGCGGCGCTTGATGCCGGACGCCTTTTCGATGAACTCGACGCTCGATTCCTCGAGCTTCGCCAGTTCGCCGGCGGCGATGCGCGCCGCGTTGTCGGCGTTGAACTGCCGCGCGTAGGCGTTGTAGGAAGCGACGAGCTCCTCGTTGCTGATCGTGTTGGGGGCCGTGTACAGGCCGGTTCCGCTGATGACGACACGTTGCATGACGATTCTCCCTGGACTTTTATAGGTGTTGGCTGGCGATCAGCGCGGCGAGGAGCAGCGCGATCAGGCCGAGTAGGCGGTTCTGCCGGCGCTGTGCGCCGGCGATTTCGGCAAGCAGCGCGCTGTTGTCGGGCGCCAGCGGGCGGGCCAGCGCCTGATGCACGAGGCGCGGCAGCTGCGGCAGCGTGCGCGCCCAGTGCGGCGCTTCGAGCTTGAGGCCGTTGAGGAAGGCGCGCTGGCCGAGCTGCTCGCCCATCCAGCGTTCGAGGAAGGGCTTGGCCGTCTTCCACAGATCGAGGTCGGGGTCGAGCTGGCGGCCGAGGCCTTCGATGTTGAGCAGCGTCTTCTGCAGCATGACGAGCTGCGGCTGGATCTCGACGTTGAAGCGGCGCGAGGTCTGGAACAGGCGCAGCAGCACGCGGCCGAAGGAGATCTCGCGCAGCGGGCGGTCGAAGATCGGCTCGCAGACGGCGCGGATCGCCGCCTCGAACTCGTCGACGCGCGTGTCGGCCGGCGCCCAGCCGGCCTCGATGTGCGCCTGCGCGACGCGCTTGTAGTCGCGCTGGAAGAAGGCGAGGAAGTTCTGCGCCAGGTAGTTCTTGTCGACGTCGGTCAGCGTGCCGACGATGCCGAAGTCGAGCGCGATGTACTTGCCGTGGTTGGCTGGATCGATGGCGACGAAGATGTTGCCCGGGTGCATGTCGGCGTGGAAGAAGCCGTCGCGGAAGACCTGCGTGAAGAAGATCTCGACGCCGGCGCGCGAGAGCGCCGCAAGGTCGACGCCGGCCTCGACCAGCGCGTCCTTCTGGCTGATCGGCAGGCCCTGCATGCGCTCCATGACCATCACCGTCGTCGTGCAGTGGTCCCAGTACACCTCGGGCACCTGCAGCAGCTTCGAGCCGGTGAAGTTGCGGCGCAGCTGCGAGCAGTTGGCCGCCTCGCGCATCAGGTCGAGCTCGTCGTAGAGATACTTGGCGAACTCGGCGACGACTTCGCGCGGCTTCAGGCGCTTGCCGTCCGACCAGACCCTTTCGAGCAGGCCGGCGAGCGTGTCGAGCAGCGCGAGATCGTGCGCGATGACCGCGCGCATGTCCGGGCGCAGGATTTTCACCGCGACTTCGTGCCCGCCGTCTTCCGGGCGCAGCCGGGCGAAGTGCACCTGCGCGATCGACGCGCTGGCCACCGGCGTCGCGTCGAACTCGGCGAACACCTCGCTCGCCGGCCGGCCGTAGGCGGCTGCGACCTGCGCCAGCGCGAGTTCGGACGAGAAGGGCGGGACGCGGTCCTGCAGCTTGGCGAGTTCGTCGGCCAGTTCGGGCGGCAGCAGGTCGCGGCGGGTGGACAGCACCTGCCCGAACTTGACGAAGATCGGCCCGAGCGCTTCGAGCGCCAGGCGCAGACGCACCGCCGGCGGTTCGTCGAAACGCCGCCAGAAATGGAAGACGCGCGACAGCGCCGCCAGCCGCCCGCTCGGTTCGTGTTCGAGGATCATCTCGTCGAGGCCGTAGCGGCTCGAAACGCGGAGGATTTTGGCGAGGCGGAGAAGACGCACGATGATCGGGCTGGTTTAGCGGGGAAGCGGCGAGTTTACACACAAATGACCGTGCCGGGCGCCCGGCGCGGTGCGTTGATGGCGGCGCCCGCGTTTGCGTCTCCGCATTTACGTCGCTATCCGCGTCCGGGGTAATTCGCCGCCCCCAGTCCGTGCACCGTATAATCGCCGCCTTGCCCCACTTACAAGATTCCGCCTCCCCATGAGTCACGACATCAAAGCCCACCTCGCCGATCTGATGCGCGCCGCGCTGGCCAGCGTCGCCCCGGCCGAGGCCGGCGCGGCAATCGCCCTGGAGCGCCCGAAACAGGCGGCGCACGGCGATTTTTCCTGCAATCTGGCGATGCAGCTGGCGCGCGCCATGAAGCGCAACCCGCGCGAGCTCGCGCAGCTGCTGCTCTCGGAAATTCCCGCTTCGCCCTTCGTCACCAAGGTCGAGATCGCCGGCGCCGGCTTCATCAATTTCCACCTGCCGTCGGCGGCCAAGCTCGAAGTCGTGCGCGGCGTGCTGGCGCAGGGCGAGACTTTCGGCCGCTCGTCGGCCGGCGGCGGCAAGAAGGTGCAGGTCGAGTTCGTCTCGGCCAACCCGACCGGCCCGCTGCACGTAGGCCACGGCCGCGGCGCGGCCTACGGCGCCTCGCTTTCCAGCCTGCTCGCCTACGCCGGCTGGGACGTGACGCGCGAGTACTACGTCAATGACGCCGGCCGCCAGATGGACATCCTCGGCCTGTCGACCTGGCTGCGCTACCTCGAGACCTGGGGCGAGGACGTGCCCTTCCCGCCGAACGGCTACCAGGGCGACTACGTGCGCGAGATGGCGCAGCAGATGCGCCGCGCGCACGGCGACAAATACCTGCGCCCGGCCGCCGCCGTGCTCGCCAACACGCCCGGCCTGCCCGAGCGCGAGCGCGCCGACGATGCCGCCAAGCAGCAGCGCGAACTGCACCTCGACGCGCTGATCGTGAACGCCAAGGACCTGCTCGGCAGCGACTGGGCGTACGTGCACGGCCACGCGCTGACCGAGCAGCTGGCCGACGGGCGCGACGACCTCGAAGAGTTCGGCGTGCACTTCGACGTCTGGTTTTCCGAGAAGTCGCTGTTCGACACCGGCCTCGTCGCGCGCTGCGTCGAGCGCCTGGAACAGGCCGGCCACCTCTACGTGCAGGATGGCGCCAAGTGGTTCAAGTCGACCGATTTCGGCGACGAGAAAGATCGCGTCGTGCAGCGCGAGAACGGCCTGTACACCTATTTCGCGTCGGACATTGCCTACCACCTGAACAAGTACGAGCGCGGCTTCGAGCGCATCATCAACATCTGGGGCGCCGACCACCACGGCTACATCCCGCGCGTCAAGGGCGCGATCGCCGCGCTCGGCCTCGCGCCGGAAGTGCTCGACGTGGCGCTGGTCCAGTTCGCCGTGCTCTACCGCGACGGCCAGAAGGCGTCGATGTCCACGCGCTCGGGCGATTTCGTGACGCTGCGCGACCTGCGCCGCGAGGTCGGCAACGACGCCTGCCGCTTCTTCTACGTGCTGCGCAAGTCCGACCAACATCTCGACTTCGACCTCGACCTCGCGAAGAGCCAGTCGAACGAGAACCCGGTCTATTACATCCAGTACGCGCACGCCCGCGTCTGTTCGGTGCTCGCGCAGTGGACCGCCGCAGGCGGCGACGAAGCGGTCCTCGGGCAGGCCGCGCTGGCGCGCCTCGACAATCCGCGCGAACTCGCGCTGGCGGCCAAGATCGGCGAATTTCCGGAAGTCGTCGAGGCCGCCGCCGACGACCTGGCGCCGCATGCCATCGCCTTCTACCTGAAGGATCTGGCCGCCGAGTTCCACAGCTACTACAACGCCGAGCGCATGTTGGTCGACGATGGCGCGCTGAAGGACGCGCGCGTCGCGCTGGCCGCCGCCGTGCGCCAGGTGATCCGCAACGGCATGGCGATCCTCGGCGTCAGCTGCCCGCAATCGATGTAATCAAGGGATACCCATGAGTCGTGACATGAAACCGCGCCGACAGAGCAAGCCCGCCGCCAGGAAGAAGTCGGGCGGCGGCACCTTCCTCGGTCTGTTCATCGGTCTGGTGATCGGCGTGCTCGGCGCCGCCGCCGTCGTCTGGTACATCAACAAGACGCCGATGCCCTTCACCACCAAGCAGCAGCCGGTTGCGCCGGCCAACGGCGCCAAGCCCGAGGCGGCGAAAACGCCGGCGGCGCAGCCGCCGATGCCGGCCGCCCTGCCCGGCAAGCCGGGCGACCCGATTCCGCAGGGCGGCGACAAGCCGCGCTTCGATTTCTACAAGATACTGCCCGGCAACGCCGAGGCGATCCCCGATCCGAAACCGGCCGAGCCCAAGGCCGCCGACGCGAAGGGCAAGGACGCCAAGGATGCGAAGGAAGGCGCGCTCAAGGAGCCGCTTTACCTGCAGGCCGGTTCCTTCCAGAATGCGGGCGACGCCGACAACCAGAAGGCCAAGCTGGCGATGCTCGGCGCCGAGGCGACGATCCAGCAGGTGATGGTGCAGGACAAGGTGTGGTTCCGCGTGCGCCTTGGCCCGTTCAGCAAGATGGACGACGTCAACCGGCTGCGCGCCGATCTGGCCAAGCAGGGCGTCGAAGCCAACGTAGTCAAGAAAGACTGAGAAAACCAAGGAGATGACCATGCAGAAACGCTTCACCGGCTGGCTTGCCGCCGCCGCCCTTGCGCTGTTCGCTGCCGCCCTGCCGGCGCATGCCCAACTGGCCGTCGGCCGCGACTACGTGCCGATCGAGCCGGCGCAGGCGACCGACACCCCGGCCAAGATTGAAGTCGTCGAGTTCTTTTCCTACGGCTGCCCGCATTGCAGCGAATTCCATCCGACGGTCAGCAAGTGGTCGGCCAACCTGCCGGCCGACGTCGTCTTCAAGCGCGTTCCGGTCTCCTTCGGCCGTTCGCAGTGGGCCGCGCTGAGCAAGCTCTACTACGCGCTGGAGCTGACCGGCGATCTGGCGCGCCTCGACAGCGCCGTCTTCTACGCGCTGCACGCCAAGGGCCTGCGCCTGTACGACGACAAGAGCGTCATCGAGTGGATCGGCAACCAGGGTCTGGACGTCAAGAAGTTCACCGACGCCTACAACTCCTTCGGCGTGATCAGCAAGGTCAAGCGCGCCGACCAGATGGCGCAGGCGTTCAAGATCCAGGGCGTGCCGGCGCTCGCCGTCGATGGCAAGTATCTGGTGACCGGCAAGGAAACCCGCGGTTTCGAAGACCTCGTCGCCCTCACCGACAAGGTGATCGACAAGGTGCGCATCGAGCGCGGCAAGAAGAAGTAAGCGCCGTCCCGGCGTTCGTTCCACCCGCAATCGCCCGCTGCGTTCGCGCCGGGCGATTTTCATTGGCGGAGGTTTTGTGCAGGGTTCCCGGATAGTGTTCATCACCGGCGCGTCGTCGGGCATCGGCCGCGCGCTGGCGCTCTTCTACGCGGCGCGCGGCGCCCGTCTCGGGCTGCTGGCGCGGCGCGCCGAAGCCTTGCAGACGTTGGCCGGGGAACTGGCGGCGGTTGGCGCGGGCGCCGTCTTCACCTATCCGCTCGACGTCACCGACGCGCCGGGGTTGCAGGCCGCCGGCGCGGATTTCATGGCGCGCTGCGGCGTGCCGGACATCGTGATCGCCAACGCCGGCGTCTCCGTCGGCACGCTGACCGAGGGCGGCGAGGATCTCGAGGCGATCCGCCGCGTCTTCGACGTCAATGTGTTCGGCATGGCCGCCACTTTCGCGCCCTTCGCCCACGCCATGCGCGGCGCCGGCGGCGGGCGCCTGGTCGGCATCGCCTCGGTCGCCGGCATCCGCGGCCTGCCGGGCGCCGAAGCCTACAGCGCGTCGAAGGCGGCGGCGATCGCCTATCTCGAGAGCCTGCGCCTCGAAATGCGCGACGCCGGCGTCAAGGTCGTGACGATCTGTCCCGGCTACATCGAAACGCCGATGACCGCCGTCAATCCCTACCGCATGCCTTTCCTGCTGCCGGCGCCGGAAGCGGCGCGTCGTTTCGCCCGCGTCATCGAGCGCGGCGCGAGCTACGCCGTCGTCCCCTGGCAGATGGGAATCGTCGCCAAGCTCCTGCGCGTGCTGCCGAACGCCCTTTACGACCGCCTGTTCGCGCGGGCGCCGCGCAAGCCGCGCCGGCTGGCGGTCTAGACGCGAGAGGGCCGGGTCGATCCGCCGGGATGGGCGCCGCGACGCCGGCCCGGCGTGCCGACCCTGCCGCCGCCCGCCGCAGTCTGGCGGCGGGGCGAAATGCTGGCGGGGAGGGCGATCCGGCCTACCAGTCGATCGGCTGGCCGTCGCGGAAGAAGCCGCCGCTCGGCCCGTCGTCGGGCAGGAGGGCCGCCCAGGCGATGCTCGCCGCGCCCTGTTCGGGCGTGCGCGTGGCTTCCGGGCCGCCCATCTCGGTGCTGCACCAGCCGGGGCAGACCGAGTTGATCTTGACGTTGCTGCCCTTCAGTTCGCTGGCGGCGAGGTGGGTGAGGGCGTTGAGCGCCGTCTTCGACATGCGGTAGCCGGGCCAGAAGCCGCCCATCTCGGCGAGCTGGCCCATGCTCGAGGAGACGTTGACGATGCGTCCCCAGCCGTTCTCGCGCATCAGCGGGACGATCGCCTGGATCAGGCGCAGCGGCGCCAGCGCGTTGGTGTTCCAGGTCGCGGCGACGAGTTCGGGGGCGACCTCGAAGACGCTGGCGCCTTGCGGATTGGAGAAATCGCGCGGTTCGAGGAAAACGCCGGCGTTGTTCACGAGGATGTCGGCGCGCCCGAACTCGCGGCGCAAGCGGGCGGCCAGGGCCGCGACGTTGCCGGCGTCGGCGATGTCGGCAACGTGCGCGACGGCATCGGCGCCGCCCGCCGCTCCCGATTCGCGCAGGCGCCGTGCGGCGGCTTCGATGGCCGCCGCGTCGCGGCCGACCAGCAGCACCTTGCAGCCGGCCGCGGCCAACTGCTGCGCCACGGCGTAGCCGAGACCGCGCGCCGCGCCGGTCACGATGGCAAGTTTCTGCGTTAGCATCGCTGTCTCCTTTTTCGTAGTGGAAGCGACCATCATGCAATGGCTCGATGCCCTCGGCAAGCCGCACGCCCGCTTCGCCGGCGCGCCGCGCATCGTCTCGCTGGTGCCCAGCCTGAGCGAGCTGGTCGTCGATCTCGGCCTGGCCGACGCGCTGGTCGGGCGTACCGGCTTCTGCATCCATCCGCGCGCCGTCGTGCGCGGCATCCCGAAGGTCGGCGGCACCAAGGGCTTCGACCTCGAAAAGGTGCGCGCGCTGGCGCCGACGCACGTGCTGGTCAATATCGACGAGAACCGGCGCGAGGAGGTCGAACGCCTCGCCGACTTCGTGCCGCACCTGATCGTCACCCATCCGCTCGCGCCGCGCGACAACCTCGCGCTGTATCGCCTGTTCGGCGGCGTCTTCGGGCGCGAAAGCGCGGCCGAGGCGCTGTGCGCCGACTTCGAGCGCGAATGGGCGGCGCTCGCCGAGACCGTCGGCGCATTGTCGCGCGAGGACGTGCTCTACCTGATCTGGCGGCAGCCGTGGATGAGCGTCGCGCGCGGCACCTACATCTCGCGCATGCTCGCTGCCGCCGGCTGGGACACCCTGCCGGCGGACGCCGCCGCGCGCTATCCCGAGGTTGAACTGCCGGCCGCCGCGCTGCCGGCCGCCCGCGTCCTGCTCTCGAGCGAACCCTACCCCTTCCGGGCCCGGCACGTAGAGGAGGTTGCCGCCATGGACGGCCTGGCCGGCAAGCTCGTGCACACGATCGACGGGGAGATGGTCTCCTGGTATGGCAGCCGCGCGCCGCGCGGGCTGCGCTATCTGCGGGCGCTGCGCGCGGCGGGCGCGGCCGGGCAAGGAATTCCGCCGGAACTTGACCAAAATCAATAGGCTGGGAGAACGCCTCGCTATACTTCCCCACTTTCGTTTCCGCGCATCGACGCTATCCCCATGCTGAGCCAGAAACTCCCGGAACTCGTCTGCCCGGCCGGTAGCCTGCCGGCGCTCAAGGCGGCGGTCGACAACGGCGCCGACACCGTCTACCTCGGCTACAAGAACGACACCAACGCGCGCAATTTCGCCGGCCTCAACTTCGACGACAAGAGCATGCGCGAGGGCATCGCCTACGCCCAGTCGCGCGGCCGCCACGTCCTGATGGCGATCAACACCTTCCCGCAGCCCGGGCGCGAGGCCGATTGGCGGCGTGCCGTCGATGGTGCGGCGGATCTCGGCGTCGATGCCGTGATCCTCGCCGACGTCGGCCTGCTCGACTACGCCAGCAAGCGTCATCCGCAGCTGCGTCTGCATCTCTCGGTGCAGGGCTCGGCGACCAGCTACGAGGCGGTCAATTTCGCGCAGCGCGAATTCGGCGTGCAGCGCGCCGTCCTGCCGCGCGTGCTGACGCTGGCGCAGGTCGAGCACGTGATCAAGAACACGACGGTCCCGATCGAGGTGTTCGGCTTCGGCAGCCTGTGCGTCATGAACGAAGGGCGTTGCTGGCTGTCTTCCTACGCCACCGGCGAAAGCCCGAACACGGTTGGCGCCTGTTCGCCGGCCAAGTACGTCAAGTGGGAGAAGTCGCCGGGCGAAATGACGACGCGCCTGAACGGCATCCTGATCGACCGCTTCGGCGACGACGAGGCGGCCGGCTATCCGACGCTGTGCAAGGGGCGCTTCGACGTGAACGGCGAAACCTATTACGCGCTCGAGGAGCCGACCAGCCTCAACGTCCTCGAAATCCTCCCGGAGATCGCCCGCATCGGCGTCTCGGCGATCAAGATCGAGGGGCGCCAGCGCAGCCCGGCCTACGTCACGCAGGTGACCAAGACGCTGCGCGCCGCCCTCGACGCGCTCGCCAAAGACAGCGAGCGCTACCACGTGAAGCCGGCCTGGCAGGCCGAACTGGCCAAGGTGTCCGAAGGCAGCCAGGCGACGCTCGGCGCCTACAACCGGCCGTGGAGATAAGGGCATGAAACTCGCACTCGGACCGCTGCTCTATTTCTGGCCGAAACAGGAAGTCTTCGAGTTCTACGCCGAAATGGCGCAGAACCCGGCGATAGACATCATCTACGTCGGCGAGGTCGTCTGCTCGCGCCGCCAGCAGATCCGCGTCGCCGACTGGGTCGGTCTGGCGCGCGACCTGACCGACGCCGGCAAGGAAGTCGTCGTTTCGGCGCAGGCCCTGCTCGAATCGGAAAGCGACCTCAAGGCGCTGCGCCGCCTGATGGACGAAGCCGGCTGCAAGGTCGAGGCCAACGACCTCGGCGCGGTGAATATCGCCGCTGGCCGTCCCTTCGTCGCCGGCCCGCACCTCAATATCTACAACGAGGCGACGCTCGCCACCTACGCGCGCTACGGGCTGAAGCGCTGGGTGCCGCCGCTCGAGGCCGACCGCAAGCTGATTGCCGCGCTGCACGCGAGCCGGCCGGCCGGCGTCGAGACCGAGGTCTTCGTCTTCGGCAAGCTGCCGCTCGCCTTCTCGGCGCGCTGCTTCACCGCGCGGCACTACAACCTGAACAAGGACGACTGCCAGTTCAAGTGTCTCGACCATCCCGAGGGGATGCTGCTGAAGACGCGCGAAGGGCAGCCCTTCCTGAGCATCAACGGCATCCAGACGATGTCCGCGCAAAGCTACAATCTGCTGGCGCAGGTGCCCGAGATGCTGGCCATGGACATCGATATCCTGCGCATCAGCCCGCAACCGCAGCACACCGCCGCCATCGTCGCTGCCTTCGACCGGGCGCGGCGCGGCGAGACGGTCGCTGCCGACGGTGCCTGGTGCAGGGAAGGCCTCGTCGACGGCTACTGGTTCGGCGACGCCGGCATCAAGCAGCATCACCAGTCCGCGCTGGCGGAACTGCAAGGAGTTTGATATGAGGCAAGCGTTCAGCATTCCCCGATTCCAGCTGCCGGCCTTCGTTTCCGCGATCGGCGTTCGTCTGCCGCAGTGGCCGCACGCCGTCGCGCTCACCGCCGGTCTCAACGCCGTGGCCAGGATGAAGCTGCTGCCGGAGGACAGTCTCGAACTGCTCGAAGGCCGTACTTTCTTCGTCGAGGTGCTCGACACCGGTGGCAAGGTGAGCTTTACCTACCGCGCCGGCTTCTTCCGCCCGCTCTTCAGCACGCCGGATACGCCCGATCTGTCGTTCCGCGCCAATCTTTCGGCTTTCCTGCAACTGCTGGCCCGGCAGGAAGATCCGGACACGCTGTTCTTCAACCGCGAGCTCTCGATCGAGGGCGACACCGAACTCGGCCTCGTCGTCAAGAACATGCTCGACGCCGTTGAGTGGCCGCAGCTGCCCAAGCTGCCGCTTTTCCGCCACTGATCCTCCACGTTATGGGCGCGGCAGGCGGGCGTCAGCGGCCGCCCGCCTGCCGCCTTAATTCCCGTAGCAATTCCCCTGCGCCGTTTTCGATATCCGAGCCGGGATTCCGCCGGCAGTAGTCGTCCATCCGGAGTTCCAGCGCCTGGCGGTCGAGCCCCCGCATGAGGTCCTTGCCGCCGGCGCCGGTCAGGTAGCCGGCAATCCACGCCGTGTTGCCCAGCGCGGCGTCCGGGCTGCGCCGATCGGCAAACCAGCTTCCGCAGCTGCGCGCCTGCATGATCGCCGCGTTGCTGTCGGCGTAACCGGCACCGGCGTTGGTGGTATGAAGTACCGCCGAAACCAGGAAGGCCAGGAACAGTCGTTTCATTATGTACTCCTTGGTTTTCGTTCGGTTCCCCTTGCCATGGGCGCGCCGCATCACTATAATCCGCGCCTCTTGATTCCCCGATAGCTCAGTCGGTAGAGCGCCGGACTGTTAATCCGTAGGTCCCTGGTTCGAGCCCAGGTCGGGGAGCCAAAAGAAGTTTTAAGAAAGTCGGCAAAAACGTTGACCAAGAGTAAAACCTCTGTATAATTCGCCCCTTCGCTGATGCGGCTTGTTTCAAAAGCCGGTAAGAATCAACGAGTTG
>MKUH01000011.1 GCA_001897745.1 Candidatus Accumulibacter sp. 66-26 | reverse complement strand
GACTTCCCGGACGTGGTCAACATGATGGACGACGCGGTCGACCAGCTGGGCAAGATCAAGGACGCCAAGGCCAAGGCCGACGACGCCGCGAAGAAGAAGGACTGGAGCCAGGCCACGCTGTGGACCGAGCAGATCTGGCAATACCAGGTCAAGGCCGCCGACCTCGGGCTGCGCGCCAAGACCTACCTTGAACAGAACGGTGCGAAGAAGGCCCGATAAAGCCTGAACTCGCGCAATGCGAACGGGGGGCGGAGCGATCCGCCCCCCGTTTTTCGTGCACGCGAAACGCGCGCGCCGAAGTCGCCGGCCGGCGTCCGGAAAGCGGCGCGCGGCGGATCGATGGCGTGAGGGAAGGGAAGAGGGCCGGAGCGGGGCGCGCCCGCCGTGGATTCGCGGGCGCGCCAAGGCGCCGCGAATCCGTTGCAGCAAACCCTAGGCCGACAGGCGCTCGGCGGTATTCGAGATGCGGGCGAGGCGGGCGAGAACGGCGACCGCGTCGGCGATCTGCGGCGTCCACGGATGGCCGGTGTTGAGGCGGATGCAGTTGCGGTACTCGCGCTTGGCCGAGAAGATCGGGCCGGGGGCGATGCTGATGCCCTGCGCGAGCGCCTGCCGGTGCACGGTCAGCGCATCGCTGCCGGGCGGCAGTTCGACCCAGATGAAATAGCCGCCCTGCGGCCTGGCCAGGCGCGTGCCGGCCGGGAAGCTCTGCTCGACCGCGGCGACCATCGCCGCCTCCTGCGCGGCGAGCGTTGCGCGCAGATGGCGCAGGTGGTTTTCGTAGCCGCCGTGCTTCAGGTAGTCGGCCAGCGCGGCCTGCGCCGGGACGTTGGTGGCGATGCTCGACGAAATCTTCAGGCGCCGCACGCGCTCGGCGTAGCGCCCGGCGGCGACCCAGCCGATGCGGTAGCCGGGCGCCAGGCTCTTGGAGAAGGAGGAAACGTGCATGACGAGGCCGTCGTCGTCGAGCGCCTTGCTCAGCAGCGGCCGCGTCTGGCCGAAATAGAGTTCGCCATAGACGTCGTCCTCGATCAGCGGCACCTCGTGCCGGGCGAGCAGGGCGATCAGTTCGCGCCGCGCCTCGTCCGGCACCAGGCTGCCGAGCGGATTCTGGAAGTTGAGCATGCAGACGCAGGCGCGGATCGGATGCTGGCGCAGCGCGTCGTCGAGCGCGGCGAGATTGATGCCGTCGCGCGGGTGGGTCGGAATCTCGACGACCTTGAGGCCGAGGCGTTCGATGGCCTGGAGGACGCCGTAGAAGCACGGCGATTCGATGGCGACCAGATCGCCAGGGCGGGTCGCCGCCTGCAGGCAGAGGGTGATGCCCTCCATGGCGCCGGAGGTGATGACGATCTCGCGCGGCGCGACGTCGGCGCCTTCGGCGAGGTAGCGCAGGGCGATCTGCCGGCGCAGCTCCTCGTTGCCCGGCGGTAGGTCGGTGACCGTGCTGCGCGGGTCGAGGCGGCGCGCGCTGGCGCCGAGGCTGCGCGCCAGCCGGTCGAGCGGGTAGAGGTAGGGGCTGGGGAAGCTGGAGCCGAGCGGCGCGACGTCGGGGTCGCGCACCGCTTCGAGAATCTCGAAGATGAAGTCGCTGACGTCGAGCCGCGTCTGGGCGCTCGCCGGGCGGCTCATCTCCGGTTCGGCGAGGCGGCTGCCGATGCGCGCCCGCACGTAGTAGCCGGAGCGCGGGCGGGCCTCGATCAGGCCGCGCGCTTCGAGCAGGTAGTAGGCCTGGAGGACGGTAGCCGGGCTCAGCTGGTGGGCGCTGCAGGCCTGGCGGACGGACGGCAGGCGCTCGCCGGCGCGCAGGGTGCCGGCGGCGATGGCGGCGTCGACCCGGTCGGCGAGCGACTGGTAGAGCAGCGGTGGCGAAGGGGGCTTGGAATTCATGCGGAGCGCTCCGGCGGCTTCGTTGCGGGAAAGGTCGGCATCAGGCGTCCGGCGGCGGGCGGCACAGCTTGCGCTGCAGGGTGCGACGGTGCATCTTCAGCGCCCGCGCGGTGGCCGAGACGTTGCCGTCGTTTTCGGCCAGCGCGGTCTGGATGTGCTCCCATTCGAGGCGCTTGATCGAGAGCGGCGAAGGGGGCGGCTGCGCGGTGTCGAAGGCCGCGATCAGGTCGTCGGCGATATGGGGCTTGGCCAGGTAGTGCATGGCGCCCAGGCGGATCGCTTCGACTGCGGCGCGGATGCTGGCGCGGCCGGTGAGCAGGACGACGCGCGCCGCCGGGTCCGCTTCGATCAGTTTTTCCACCAGCGTCAGCTTTTCGATCAGCACGAGTCCCGAGCCGCCGCCGAGGCGGAGGTCGGCGATGGCGTATTCCGCCGCCGGCGGCGGGCCGGCGGGCGGCGTGGCCGCGGCAGGCGTGGCGGAGAGAGGGGCGGGGGGCGAGGATGGAGGCATGGGCGTGGGTTCTTCCGGAGGTTCGCAAAGCCGCGGACAGAAACGGTCCGGCCGGACGGGATGACGTTGCGCCAGTTAATCACCGCGCCCGCGGCGGTAACAGTTTCAATTGGGGTGAAATACAGCCGGCACAGTTGTCGGGAGGCGTGCCGCCTGGCGTTCGCCGTTGCTGTGCCTGAAATAAACACGCTTTGCTGTATCTGTTCCGGTCCCCGATTGCTGGAAGAATGGGCGGCAGAATATCAACGGCACGTTAGGGGGTAGGACAATGAGTGCGGCATCGATGGTGGCGGGAGAACTCGGCAGCGAGCCTGCGGAAGCGGCGGGCCGGGAATCGGCATCCGGGCCGGAGCGGACGCCGCAGGCCGCCGCGCCCGGCCGGCGGATTCCGGGCAACAAGGGCATCTGGGTCGGCATCAGCTGCGAGTTCGTCGAATTCGCGGTGATGTTCATCATCTACTTCGTCGCCCGCGCGCACTATCCGGAAGCCTTTCAGCAGGGCGCCGAGCGCCTGTCGAAGACGGCCGGAACGGTCATCACCCTGCTCATGGTCAGCAGCGGCTTCCTGATCGCCTGCTCGGTCGTCGCGATGCGCGCCGGGCGGCGCCGCGCCTCGCTGTACTGGCTGATCGCCGGTTTCGTGGTGGCCCTCGGCTACCCGGTCGCCAAGCTGCTGGAAGTGCAGTGGAATCTGGCGCAGGGCATCGACGGCGAAGCCGGCATCTTCTTCACCGTCTATTACTACCTGACCTTCAACCATCTGGTGCACGCCTGCTGGGGCATCCTCGGCATGGGCTGGGTGCTGGCGCGCCACGCCTTCGGCGGCTATTCGGCGGAAGATTACAGCGGGCTGGAGGCGCTGGCCAGCTACTGGCACGCGACCGACATCATCTGGCTGATCCTGTTCCCGCTCTTCTACGTACTGGCCTGAACCATGAACGGACTCTCGAACGGACTCTCGATCTATCGCGCGCCGGCGCTGGCCTGGCTGGCGCTCTCGGGGCTGACGCTGCTCAGCCTCGAACTCGGCAACTGGTTCCACACGGCGTCCTGGCTGCCGCTGCTGGTGGCGGTCATCGTCTGGGCGAAGGGGGCGCTGGTGGCGCGCAGCTTCATCGAGTCGCATCTCGCCCATCCCTTCGTCCGCCGCGTGCTGGCGGGCTTCATCGCCTTCGCGCCGGCCGCGCTGGTGCTCACCGCCTTCTTCGGCGACACGCTGGCGCGCTGGACGCAGCTATAGCTGCGCGGCGACGATGCGCCCGAGCGTCGCCAGCGCGTCCGCGCGGGCGAGCGCCTCGGGGTGGCCGAAGTTGAGCCGGATGCAGTTGCGGTACTCGCGCTGCGCCGAGAAGATCGGTCCGGGTGCGATGTTGATGCCGCGGTCGAGCGCCAGCCGATGCACGGCCAGCGCGTCGACGCCGGGCGGCAGTTCCAGCCACAGGAAATAGCCGCCGCCCGGGCGGGCCAGCCGCGTGCCGGGCGGAAAATGGCGTTCGATCGCCGCGACCATTTCCATCTCCTGCATCGCCAGCGCGCGGCGCAGCCGGCGCAGGTGGTGGTCGTAGCCGCCGTGCTTGAGGAATTCGGCGAGCGCGATCTGCACCGGCACCGTCGTCGCGAGGCTGGTCGACAGCTTGAGGCGCTGCACCTGCGCCGCGTAGCGCCCGGCGGCGACCCAGCCGATGCGGTAGCCGGGCGCCAGGCACTTGGAAAACGACGAAATGTGCAGATGCAGCCCCAGCCGGTCCTCGCCCTTGGCGCAGAGCGGTGCGCGTTCGCCGAAGTACAGCTCGGCGTAGACGTCGTCTTCGATCAGCGGCACTTCGTGGCGCGCGAGCAGCGCCATCAGCTCGCGCTTGCGCGCGTCGGGCACCAGGCTGCCGAGCGGATTGGCGAAGTTGAGCATGAGCAGGCAGGCCTTGACCGGATGCTGCGCCAGCGCGTCGGCGAGCGCCGGCAGGCTGACGCCCTCGCGCGGGTGCGTGGGAATCTCGATCACCTTGAGGCCGAGGCGCTCGGCGGCCTGCAGGCCGGCGTAGAAGGTCGGCGATTCGATGGCGATCAGGTCGCCGGGGCGGGTCACCGCCTGCAGGCAGAGGTTGAGCCCCTCCATCGCACCCGAGGTGACGACGATTTCCTGCGGCGCCACCTGCGCGCCCTGCGCGAGGTAGCGCAGGGCGATCTGCCGGCGCAGTTCCTCGTTGCCCGGCGGCAGGTCGGTGACCGTGGCCAGCGGGTCGAGGCGGCGCGCCGCGCCCGCCAGGAAGCGCCCGAGCTTGTCGAGCGGAAACAGGTGGGGACTCGGAAAGCTCGAACCGAAGGGGACCACCGCCGGATCCTTGACGCTCTCCAGAATCTCGAAGATGAAGTCGCTGACTTCCAGCCCGCTCGAATCGCCGGGCGGCCGCGACATCTCGGGTTCGGGCAGGCGCTGCCCGAGGCGGGCGCGCACGAAGTAGCCCGAGCGCGGCCGCGCCTCGATCAGGCCGCGGCTTTCCAGCAGGTAGTAGGCCTGCAGCACGGTCACCGGGCTCACGGCGTGGACGCGGCAGGCCTGGCGCACCGAGGGCAGGCGGTCGCCGGCGCGCAGCACGCCTTCGCCGATCAGCTTTTCGGTGGCGAGGGCTAGCGTCTGGTAACGGCTCATGGGCGTCGGCGCTCGGCGGCGGGGGCGGTAACGGGGAATATGGGGGGCGCGCAGGCGGCGCCGGATGGGGCAGTATGCCACGCCGGCCGCCGCGCATCGCCGGGCGGGCGCGCCGCCAATGCAAAGGGCCGCTCCGGTGGAGCGGCCCTTTGCGGTTTCGTGCGCGGCGGCGGTCAGTCCTGCGGCACGGTTTCCGCGAAGGTCGGGCGCAACATCAGCTTCTCGTAGAGGCGCTCGAGGTTGGGATGGCTCTCGCGCCAGGCGATGTCCGGGAAGCGGAAGGCCAGGTAGCCGAGCGCGCAGCCGACGGTGATGTCGGCCAGCGAGAAGTGCGTGCCCATGCACGAAGCGTTGTCGCCGAGCTGCGCGGACATGAATTCGAGGCTGCGGGCGATCTTGTCTTCCTGGCGGGCGATCCACTCGGCGCTCTGCTGCCCGGCCGGGCGCTTGCGCTCCAGGAAAATCTGGACGGCGGCGTCGCACACGCCGTCGGACAGCGCCTCCCAGCGTTTGACTTCGGTGCGCTCGCGGTTCGGCGCGGGCATCAGCTTGTTGTTCGGAGCCACGTTGTCGAGGTACTCGACGATCACGCGCGAGTCGAAGAGAACGGTGTCGTCGTCCAGCACCAGCACCGGGATTTTGCCCAGCGGGTTGGTGTTGGCCACTTTGCTGTCGGGCGTCCACGGGGAATCGAGCTCGAAATCGTATTCGATCTTTTTTTCGGCCAGCACGATGCGCGCCTTGCGGGCGTAAGGACTGGTCAGTGATCCGATAAGCTTCATTTGCTTCCTGTGCATGATTTTCCGGGCGAATTATACCATCCACCCCCATACTCGGTTTGCGGGAGGATTTCACCGACGGGTAAAATGGCGGGCTTATTTGCCACGACGCGCTCAAGGATGGTCTCCATGTCTTTCACTTCCCTTACTTCCCTTTCGCCGCTCGACGGCCGCTATGCCGGCAAGGTAGATGCGCTGCGCCCGCAGTTTTCGGAGTACGGGCTGATCCGTCGCCGCTTGCAGGTCGAGATCGAGTGGCTCAAGGCGCTCGCCGCCGAACCCCACTTCGCCGAAATTCCGGCCTTCTCGCCGGCCACGGTGGCCGAGCTCGACGCGCTCGTCGCCGGCTTCGGCCCGCAGCAGGCGGCCGAGGTGAAGGAGATCGAGGCCGTCACCAACCACGACGTGAAGGCGCTCGAATACTGGATCAAGAAGCAGCTCGCGAACAACGTCGAGGTGATGAAGGTCGGCGAGTTCATCCACTTCGCGTGCACCTCGGAAGACATCAACAACCTGTCGCACGCGCTGATGCTCAAGGCGGCGCGCGACGAAACGATGCTGCCGACGCTCGACAAGCTCGGCGCCCGCCTGCGCGAACTGGCGCATCAGCTCGCCGACGTGCCGATGATGAGCCGCACGCACGGCCAGCCGGCGACGCCGACGACGATGGGCAAGGAACTGGCCAACGTCGTCTACCGCCTCGAACGCGCCCGTTCGCGCATCGCCGGCGTCGGCCTGCTCGGCAAGATCAACGGCGCGGTCGGCAACTACAACGCCCACCTCGCGGCCTATCCCGGCTACGACTGGGAAGGCTTCGCCAAGCGCTTCGTCGAGTCGCTCGGCCTCGAATTCAACCCCTACACGATCCAGATCGAGCCGCACGATGCGATGGCCGAGCTGTACGATGCCTTCGCGCGCGCCAACACGATCCTGATCGACCTCGACCGCGACGTCTGGGGCTACATCTCGCTCGGCTTCTTCAAGCAGAAGGTGAAGGCCGGCGAGATCGGCTCGTCGACGATGCCGCACAAGGTCAATCCGATCGACTTCGAAAACTCGGAAGGCAACCTCGGGCTGGCCAACGCCGTGCTCAAGCACCTCGCCGAAAAGCTGCCGATCTCGCGCTGGCAGCGCGACCTGACCGATTCGACGGTGCTGCGCAACATGGGCGTCGGCCTCGGCTACGCGCTGCTCGGCTACGACTCGCTGCTGCGCGGCCTGGGCAAGTTGGAGGCCGTGCCGGAGAAGATGCACGAAGACCTCGACGCCAACTGGGAACTGCTCGCCGAACCGATCCAGACGGTGATGCGCCGCTTCGGCATCGCCAACCCCTACGAGAAGCTGAAGGAGCTGACGCGCGGCCAGCGCGTCTCGCGCGAGGGCATGCAGGCCTTCGTGCAGTCGCTGGACATCCCGGACGCCGCCAAGGCCGAGCTGCTGCAGCTGACGCCGTGGGGCTACACCGGCAAGGCCGCCGAATTGGCCCGGAGAATCTGAGTGAGCGCCCCGCAAACGGAGAACGTCGCCGCGTCCGCCGCGCCGCAGACCGTCGTCTGCGGCAGCTGCCAGCAGGCGGTGCCGAACGGCGCCATCTACTGTCCGCGCTGCTGCGGCGAGGACGGCCAACTCGGCGCCGTCAAGCGCGGCGGCTTCGTCGGCGCGGTGATCGGCCTGATGGCCGGCGGCATCGTCGCCGCCGTCTGGACGGCCATCGTCGGCCCGGAGCGCGGCACCTACGGGATGGTGTTCGGCATCGCCCTCGGCAGTGCCGTCACCGGCCTGATGCTGGGCATGATTCGTCAACGCAAGAAATAAGAGAGGCAAGAGAGTCGCAATGTCGGACAACGCAACGTTTGCAGCCAACCTGAAGAAACTGCCGGGCATCTCGCATCTGGCGGCGATCAACCTGCTCGACGCCGAGGGCAATCTCGTCGTCGCCATCGAGAACAAGGCGGGCAGCCAGGGCTCGCTCTCGGTCTACAACCACCTCGCACAGACCTACGGCGCGATCACGCCGGACGCCGCGCGCAAGGGGCTGGAGCTCTACGCCGAGCACACCGAGGATGCGCGCCAGAATCCGGGCAAGCACCCGAACATCGACCGCCTGTTCGCGCTGATCGAGGAAAAGAAGACGCTGCGCGCCAAGCACGTCTTCGCCGTCTGATCCGGCGCCGGCCGTCGAGGCCGGGGCGACAATGAAAAAAAGGCCGCCGTGCGCAAGCACGGCGGCCTTTTCGTTGCGTCGGCGCGGTCTGTGTCAGCCGCCGGCCGCGAGCGGCGCCTGCGGTGCCGGCTGGCTGCGCGGTTGGCTGTCTTGCCAGCCGCCGCCGAGCGATTTCAGCAGGTCGACCGCGGCGTTCAGGCGCGACTGGCGCGTGGCGATGAAGCCGAGCATCGCGTCGTTCGCGTTGCGCTGCGCGTCGAGCACGTCGATGAAGGCCGAATAGCCCGCCTGGTAGCGCAGTTCGGCGATCGACTGGGCCTTCTTCGCCGCATCGACGCGCAGGCTCTGCGCTTTCTCGCCTTCGCCCGCTTCGCGCAGGTTGACGAGGGCGTCCATCACTTCGCGGAAGGCCGTCTGCACCGCCTTCTGGTAGCCCGCCACGGCCTGCTTCTGCTGCGCGCTGGCCTGATCGACGCGCGCCTGGTTGCGGCCCATGTCGAAGATCGGGGCGACCAGGCCGAGGCCGAGCGACCAGGTGCCGGCGGCGGCGGTGAAGAGGTTGCTGAGCGCCGCGCTTTCGCTACCGAGGCTGCCGGTCAGCGAGACGGTCGGGAAGAGCGCGGCGCGTGCCACGCCGATGCGGGCGTTGGCCGAGGCCAGCGTCTCTTCCGCCTGGCGGATGTCGGGGCGCGCCTGCAGCAGCGTCGACGGCAGGCCGGCCGGCGGCGTCGGCGGCAGCGGCAGCTGGCGCAGGTCGCCGGCGACGATCGCCAGCCCCGGCTGGCCGGTGAGCAGGCCGAGCTGGTTCTGCGCGAGGGCGCGCTGCTGGCGTACCGTCACCAGCTGCGCCTGCGCCGCGGCCAGCGCGCTTTCCGCCTGATGCACGTCGAGCGGCGAGGCGAGGCCGCCTTCGAAGCGGCTCTTGGCGATGCGCAGCGCCGATTCGCGGCTTTGCAGGCTTTCCTGCGTGACGACGAGTTCGGCGTCGTGCGCGCGCAGGGCCAGATAGTTGGCGGCGACGAGGCCGGCTACCGAGAGTTGCACGGTGTCGCGGGCGTATTCGGTCGACAGCGCCTGCGCGCGGGCGGCCTCGGTGGCGCGCCGCAGGCGGCCCCAGAGGTCGAGCTCGAAGGAGGTGGTGAGCGCCGCGCGGCGGGCGTCGCGCAGGCGCGGCGTGCCGGCCGGCATGGGCGTCGCGGTGACCGTGCTGGCCTGGGTGCGGCTGCTGCCGAGTTCGGCGTTGACCTGCGGCCACTGGGCGGCGCCGGCTTCGCGCAGAAGACCCTCGGCTTCTTCGACGCGGGCCGCTGCGGCTTGCAGGTCGGTGTTGTAAACCAGCGCTTTCTGCACGAGTTCGTTGAGCGTCGCGTCGCCGAACAGCGTCCACCAGTCCTGCTGGATGGCCGCCGGGCGGCTCGCTTCTGTGTTGGCCGCGGCGGGCGCCTCGGCGAAGGCTTGCGGCAGCGCCGTGTCCGGACGGCGATAGTCGGGGCCGACGGCGCAGCCCGCGAGCAGGGCCGCCAGCAGGGTGGGGGTCAGGAGTCTACGGGCGTTCATGCTTTTTTCTCCGTGTCTTCACCGTGCGCGGCATCGGCGGGGCGTTCCGGGTGGCCGGCGATTCTGGCCGGCTTGCCGCGCTCCAGCCATTTGAAGAAGAGCGGGATGAAGATGGTGGCGATGAAGGTGGCGGCGAGCATGCCTCCGAACACGCCGGTGCCCATCGAGCGCCGGGCGGCGGCGCCGGCGCCGGTCGCCTTGACCAGCGGGAAGACGCCGAGCACGAAGGCCAGCGAGGTCATCACGATGGGCCGGAAGCGCAGGCGGGCCGCTTCGATGGCGGCGTCGACCACCTTCATTCCTTCGGCGTGCTTCTGCGCGGCGAATTCGACGATCAGGATCGCGTTCTTCGCCGCCAGGCCGATCAGCACGACGAGACCGATCTGGAAGTAGATGTCGTTCGGCATGCCGCGCAGGAAGATCGCGGTGAGTGCGCCGAACAGGGCGAAGGGCACGGCCATCAGCACGGCGAGCGGCAGCGACCATTTCTCGTACTGGGCGGCGAGGATCAGGAAGACCATGATGATCGCGAAGCCGAAGGCCTGCACGGAAGAGCCGGAGGAGCGCTTTTCCTGGTAGGCCTGGCCGGTCCAGGCGATTTCGTAGCCGGTCGGCAGCGTCGCCTTGGCGGTTTCCTCGACGATGCGGATCGCGTCGCCCGAACTGACGCCGGGGGCGCCGTTGCCCATCACCTTGGCGGCGATGAAGCCGTTGAAGCGCTCCACCTGCTCGGGGCCGACGATGTTCTTGACGCGGGCGAAGGCCGAAACCGGAATCATCGCCTTGGTCGTCTGGCTGCGCACGTAGACCTTGCCGATGTCTTCCGGCGCGCGCCGGAAGCCCGGTTCGGCCTGCAGCTGCACGCGGTAGACGCGGCCGGCCTTGTTGAAGTCGTTGACGTAGAGCGCACCCATGGTGCTCTGCAGCGTCGCGTAGACGTCGGCCAGATCGACGCCGAGCGACATCGCCTTCGGCTCGTCCACTTCGACGAAGAGCTGCGGCACGGTCGGGCGGAAGAAGGTGTTGAGACCGACCAGTTCCTTCTTTTCCTTGAGCGCGGCGATGAAGGTCTGGACCGCTTCGTTGAGCTTCTTGGCGTCGCCGTCGACGCGGTTCTGCACGTAGACTTCGAAGCCGCCGGCGGTGCCGAGACCCATGATGGGCGGCGGGTTGAAGACGATGCCGAGACCGTCCGGCAGCATCATGCCGGCGCCCGAGAACTGCTTGACGAGTTGCTCCGCCGGTGCGTTCTTGCGCTCGCTCCAGTCCTTGAGCGGGAGGAAGATGGTGCCGGCGTTGGTCTTGTTGCCGCCGCCGATCAGGTCGAAGCCGGAGACGATGAAGGTGTAGGCCACCGCGTCGTTCTTGCTGGTCGTCTGGCGCATCTGCTCGCCGGTGGCCTGCGTGCGCTTCAGGGTGGCGCCGTCGGGCAGCATCAGCGCCGAGATCAGGTAGCCCTGATCTTCGGACGGCACGAAGCTGCCGGGGATGTCCTTGACCAGCCAGCCGCCGAGTCCGAGCATGCCGACGAAGACCAGGGTGCCGATGATGCCGTGGCGCAGGGTGAGCGAGACGGTGTTGGTATAGGTCTTGGTGAAGGCGGCGAAGGCCCGGTTGAACGGACGGAAGAACTTGTTTTCCTCGTGCTGCTGCTTGAGCAGCAGGGCGCACAGGGCCGGCGTCAGGGTCAAGGCGACGATGCCGGAGATGACCACCGAGATGGCCACGGTGACGGCGAACTGCTGGTAGAGCTTGCCGGCGATGCCGCCGAGGAAGGCGACCGGGATGAACACCGCGCAGAGCACGAGAACGATGGCGACCACCGCGCCCGAGACTTCGCGCATGGCCTCGATGGCGGCGTCGAAGGGCTTCATCTTCTGCTCGGACATCAGGCGTTCGACGTTCTCGAGCACGATGATCGCGTCGTCCACCACGATGCCGATGGCGAGCACCATGGCGAACAGCGTCAGCGTGTTGATCGAGAAGCCGAAGACGTAGAGGCCGGCGAAGGTGCCGATCAGCGAGATCGGCACGGCGATCATCGGGATCAGCGTGGCGCGCCAGTTCTGCAGGAAGACGAAGACGACGATGAGCACGAGGATCATCGCCTCGACCAGCGTCTTCACGACTTCCTCGATCGACGCCGAGATGAAGCGCGTCGTGTCGAAGGGGATGACGTAGCCCATGCCCTCGGGGAACTTGCCTTGCAGCTCGTCCATGCGCGTCTTGACGAGCTTCGCCACTTCCAGCGCGTTGGCGCCGGTCTGCAGGAAGACGCCCATGCCGATCGTCGGCTGGCCGTTCAGCGTCACGCGCTGGTCGTAGCTGTAGGCGCCGAGTTCGATGCGCGCGACGTCCTTCAGGCGCAGCTGGCCGCCGGCGCCGCTGGCGCGCACGACGATGTTGCCGAACTCCTCGGGCGTCAGCAGACGGCCCTTGGCGGTCACCGTGTATACCAGCACTTGGTCGGACGGGGCCGGTTCCTGGCCGATCTTGCCGGCCGCGTTCTGCGCGTTCTGCGCGCGGATGGCGGCGGCGATGTCGGTGGTCGTCAGGCCCAGCTGCGCCATGCGGTCGGGCTTCAGCCAGACGCGCATCGAGTAGTCCTGTGCGCCGAAGATGGTGACGTCGCCGACGCCCTTCACGCGCTTCAGTTCGTCGACGATGTTCAGGCTGGCGTAGTTCGACAGGAACAGCGTGTCGTAGCGGCCGCCTTCCGAGTTGAGCGCCACGACCTGCAGGATGTCGTTCGAGCGCTTCTGCACGATCACGCCGTTGCGCCGGACTTCTTCGGGCAGGCGCGGCTCGGCGGCCTTGACGCGGTTATTGACGTTCACCGACGCCATGTCGACGTCGGTGCCGACCTCGAAGGTCGCGGTGATCGTCACCGAGCCGTTGGCCGACGCGGAGGACGTGAAGTAGGAAAGTCCTTCGACGCCGTTGAGCTGTTCCTCGATCGGCGCGGCGACCGTCTTGGCCAGCGTTTCGGCCGAGGCGCCCGGGTAGGTGGCGGAGATCAGCACCGTCGGTGGCGCGATTTGCGGATACTGGGCAATCGGCAGCACGCGCGCGGCGACGATGCCGGCGATGACGATGATGATCGAGATGACCGATGCGAAGATCGGTCGCTGGATGAAGAATTTCGATGACATGGTTCGCTCCGCTTAGCCCTTGGCCGGCGCGGCGGGTTGCGCGGGCGGGGTGGCGGCCTTGTCCTGCGGCGCAGCGGCCTTGTCGGCCGGCGCCGGCGCTGCGGCGGGCGCGCCCGGTGCGCCGGGGGCGGCAGCCGGCGGATGCGGGGCGACCGGTGCGCCGGGACGCAGCTTCATCAGGTTGTCGACGATCACCTTGTCGCCCGGCTGCAGGCCCTTGGTGATCACCCAGTCCGTGCCGCGCCACTCGGCGGCTTCGATCGGGCGTGGCGCGACCTTGTTCTCGGCGTCGGCGGTCATCACCAGCTTGGCCTGCTCGGTCTGGACCACGGCGCTTTGCGGCACGAGGTAGACGCCGTCGCGCATGCCGGTGAGCAGGCGCACGCGGACGAACTGGCCGGGCAGCAGGCGGCCGTCGGCGTTGTCGAACTCGGCGCGCAGCTGCTGCGTGCCGAGCGTGGTGTCGATCGTGCTGCCGAGGTAGTTGATGCGGCCGGGGCGCGCATAGGTCGTGCCGTCGGGCAGGATCAGTTCGACGCTGGAGACGGTGTTGGCCTTGAGGACGCCGCCGGGCAGCTTGGCTGCGTCGCTTTCGGCCAGGCCGAAGCGGACCCACATCGGGTTGGATTGGTAGACCGAGGTGAGCAGGCCGCCTTCGCCGGCGGAAATCAGGCTGCCTTCGGATTTGACGCTGCGTCCGGAGGTGCCGGAAACGGGGGCGACGACCGTCGTCCACGACAGGTTCAGTTCGGCCTGGCGCAGGGCGGCCTGCGCCGTGGCGTTGTTGGTCGCGGCGTCGTCGTATTCCTTGCGGCTCACGGCGTCCTGGGCGAGCAGGCCCTTCAGGCGGGCTTCCTCGCGCGCGGTCTGCTCGGCGCGCGCCTTGGCGTCGGCGAGCGCGATTTCGTAGGGCACGCGGTCGATCTGGAAGAGCGCCTGGCCGGCCTTGACCGGTGCGCCTTCTTCGTAGAGCCGTTTGACGAGGATGCCGCCGACGCGGGCGCGGACCTCGGTTTCCTTGGCGCCCTCGGTTTGTCCCATCAGTTCGAGGGCGACCGGCAGGCGTTGCGGCTGCGCTTCGATGACCGTGACCGGCAGCGCCTGGGGGGCGGCGCCCTTGGCCGGTGCGTCGGCGCCGCCGGAGCAGGCGGCGAGCAGGGCGGCGGCGACGAGCGTCGCGATGGCGGTGCGCTGAGGGCTGGCGAGCGCAGCGCGGGGGGCGACGGCAAAGCGGGTAAGCATCGGGTTCTCCATTGTTGGCATTTGTTGTCCGAATTATATACAATCAAACATGTATGTAAATAAGCGCACAAAAAAAATATACCGGTTTCCAGACAACGATACCGTGTTTAGGTTCGCCGGAGCGGCTTGAAATATTCATAAGGAATTCCCCCGGCGTGCCGGGCGGGCGCGTAGCGGCGCTTGCCCGTCGGGCCACAGAGAGGTCGTGTGAAATGGTAAGGAAAACCAAGGCTGAAGCGGAACGCACGCGCCAGCAGATCATCGACGCGGCGCGGCGCGTGTTCCACGAGCGCGGCGTGAGCCGCACCTCGCTCGAGAAGGTGGCGGAGGCCGCCGGAGTGACGCGCGGCGCCGTCTATTGGCACTTCGCCGACAAGGCGGCGCTGTTCTTCGCCATGCGCGAGTCCGCCTTGACGGTCGTCGACGACGCCGACGCCGTTCTCTATTCGCCAGAGATCGCCGATCCGCTCGACGCGATCGAGCTGTCGATGCTGCGTTTCTTCGAGACGCTGAGCACGAATGCCGAGATCCGTGAAATCTACGAGATCATGCTGCTGCGCTGCGAGTACGTCGACGAGTTCGAGCAGGTGCGGATCGAGATCAACAAGCCCTGCATGGGCTTCCTCGACAAGCTCCGGGCGGCCTATCAGCGTGCGCGCGTGCTGGGCACGCTGCGCGCCGGGTTGTCGGTCGACGCGCTTGCGCTCGACAGCGTCTCCTTCACTTCAGGGGTCTTCCACAACTGGCTGTCGAGCCAGCCCGGCGACGAGCTGCGCGAGCGCGTGCCGGAAATGATCCGTGCGCACATGGCTCTGCGCCGCGCCTGACGCAGACGAGGGCCGAAAAAAACAAGGGCGCCGTGTGGCGCCCTTGTCACATTCGTGCTGCGGGGATGGCGGTCAGACGACGGCGCCGTCCTCGTTTGCGTTCTCGACCTGCTTCTTCGGCTTGACGAACTGCTCGCGCGAGACGCCGAGCCACATCACCAGCGGGCTGGCGACCAGCACCGAGGAGTAGATGCCGAAGCAGATGCCGATGGTCAGCGCCATCGCGAAATAGTGCAATGTTTCGCCGCCGAAGATCAGCATCGAGAGAACCATGACCTGCGTCGACCCGTGCGTGATGATGGTGCGCGAGATGGTGCCGGTGATCGCGTGGTCGAGCACCTGCGGCGTGGTCATGCCGCGCACCTTGCGGAAGGTTTCGCGCACGCGGTCGAAGACGACGACCGACTCGTTCACCGAGTAGCCGAGCACGGCGAGCGTGGCGGCCAGCACGGAGAGCGAGAACTCCCACTGGAAGAAGGCGAAGAAGCCGAGAATGATGATCACGTCGTGCAGGTTGGCGATGATCGCCGAGACCGAGAAACGCCATTCGAAGCGGAAGGCGAGGTAGATGACGATGCCGACGATGACCAGGAAGAGCGCCAGCGCGCCGTTCTCGGCCAGTTCCTTGCCGACCTGCGGGCCGACGAACTCGACGCGGCGCAGTTCGGCGCCGGGCGCTTCGGCGTGCAGGGCGCTCATCACCGCTTCGCCGATCTTGGCCGTGTTCTGCTCTTCCTTGAGCGGCAGGCGGATCATGACGTCCCGGCTGGTACCGAAGTTCTGCACGGCGAGGTCGGTGTAGCCGGCCTTGCCGAGCGCTCCCCGGATCTTCTCGAGGTCGGCGGCCTGTGCGTAGTTGACCTCGATCAGCGTGCCGCCGGTGAATTCGACCGACAGGTGCAGGCCGCGCGTGGCGAGAAAGAACACGGCCAGCAGGAAGGTGACAACGGAGATGACGTTGAACACCAGCGCATGGCGCATGAACGGGATGTCTTTTCTGATGCGGAAGAATTCCATGTCCGTGCTTCCTTATTTTGCCGAGCCGGCGGCTTTGTCCGGGGTCGTGATTCCCGGTTTCCAGATTTGGCCGATGGACAGCGCTTCGAGCTTGCGGCGGCGGCCGTAGATCAGGTTGACCAGCGCGCGCGAGACGACCACCGCCGAGAACAGCGAGGTCAGGATGCCGAGGCAGTGCACCACGGCGAAGCCGCGCACCGGGCCGGAGCCGAAGATGAGCAGGGCGATGCCGGCGATCAGCGTCGTCACGTTGGAGTCGAGAATGGTGCCCCAGGCCCGCTCGTAGCCGGCGTGGATGGCCGCCTGCGGCGTTGCGCCGCCGCGCAGTTCCTCGCGGATGCGCTCGTTGATCAGCACGTTGGCGTCGATCGCCATGCCCAGCGTGAGCGCGATGGCGGCGATGCCGGGCAGCGTCAGCGTGGCCTGCAGCATGGACAGGAGGGCGATCAGGAAGAGCAGGTTGGAGGACAGCGCGATGGTCGAGATGAGGCCGAACAGCATGTAGTAGGCGATCATGAACACCGCGATGGCGGCGAAGCCCCACAGCGTCGAATGGAAGCCCTTGCTGATGTTGTCGGCGCCGAGGCTCGGGCCGATCGTGCGTTCCTCGATGATGTCCATCGGCGCGGCGAGCGAGCCGGCGCGCAGCAGCAGGGCCGTGTCGTTGGCTTCCTGCGTGCTCATGCGGCCGGAAATCTGCACGCGGCCGCCGCCGATTTCGGTGCGGATGACCGGCGCCGTGACGACTTCGCCCTTGCCCTTCTCGATCAGCAGGATGGCCATGCGCTTGCCGACGTTTTCGCGCGTGATGTCCTTGAAGATGCGCGCGCCAGCCGAGTCGAGCGAAAGGTGCACCGCCGGCTCGTGGTTCTGGCTGTCGAAGCCGGGCTGGGCGTCGGTCAGGCGGTCGCCGGTCAGCACGACCTGCTTCTTGACGAGCAGCGGCAGGCCGCCGCGTTCGACGTAGAGTTCGGTGCCGAACGGCACCTGGCCGGCCTGCGCCGCTTCGAGCGCGCCAGGCGTGTCGTCGACCATGCGGATTTCCAGGGTCGCGGTACGACCGAGGATGTCCTTGGCCTTGGCCGTGTCCTGCACGCCGGGCAACTGCACGACGATGCGGTCGGCGCCCTGCTGCTGGATCACCGGCTCGGCGACGCCGAGTTCGTTGATCCGGTTGTGCAGGGTGGTGATGTTCTGCTTGATGGCGAATTCCTGGATGCGCTTCATCGCTTCCGGCTTCAGCGCGGCGACCAGGCGCAGATCGCTGCCTTCGCCCTGTTCGGCGAGCTGCAGGTCGGGCTGGTTGTCGGCGAGGGCGATGCGGCCCTTGTCGCGCGTTTCGGCGTCGCGGAAACGGATCACGATGCGCTCGCCCTCGCGGCCGATGCCGGCGTGGCGGACGTTCTTGTCGCGCAGCAGGCTGCGCAGGTCGGCGCCCATCGAGTCGAGGCGCTTGGTCAGCGCGCCCTTCATGTCCACCTGCAGCAGGAAGTGCACGCCGCCGCGCAGGTCGAGGCCGAGGTACATCGGCAGCGCGTGCATGCTGGTCAGCCACTGCGGCGAGCTGGAGAGCAGGTTGAGGGCGACGACGTATTGCGGATCGGCCGGATCGGGATTGAACTGCTTTTCGAGCAGGTCCTTGGCCTTGAGCTGGGTGTCGGTGTCGGCCAGACGCACCTTGACGCCGACGTTGTCGAGGAAGATGCCGTTGGTCGCGATCTTCTCGGACTGCAGCACGCTTTCGACGCGGGCCAGCGCCTGCGTGTCCACCTTGAGCGTCGCTTTGGCGCTCGAAACCTGGACGGCCGGCGATTCGCCGAAGAAGTTCGGCAGGGTGTAGATGAAACCGATCACCAGCGCTACGGCGACGGTGATGTATTTCCAGAGCGGGTAGCGGTTCATGGTCTTAGGATGGGGGAGTTTGGATGACGGGAGAACGAAGGGACTCCTCGCCCTTCGTTCCCGATTCCGCGAGCCTTACAGGCTCTTCAGCGTGCCCTTGGGCAGGACCAGCGTGATGGCAGCTTTCTGCACCTGGATTTCGACGTTGTCGGCGATTTCGACGGCCACGTAGTTGTCGCCGACCTTGACGATGCGTCCGGCGATGCCGCCCTGGGTCACCACTTCGTCGCCCTTGGCGAGCGCTTCGAGCAGCGCCTTGTGTTCCTTGGCGCGCTTCATCTGCGGGCGGACCATCAGGAAGTAGAGGACGACGAACATCAGGACGATGGGCAGCATCTGCATCAGGCCGCCCGACGGATCGGCGGCAGCGGCGGTTTGTGCGTGGGCGGTGCTGATCAGCACATTGGTCTCCTATGGGCAAAACGTTGTAAACAAGCGGGGCATTGTAACACTACGAACTGGCGCGCCGGGCTTCGCGGGAAAGCCCGCCGCGCCTGCGCCGGAGCGCTCCGGCGCGGGGCCGAGGACGGCGCTTCAGTCGAGCGCCGCGCCCTGCTGTTCGATGTGGCCGAACAGCTCGTCGTACATTTCGAGCAGGGCATCGTGGTCGGCGCTGCCTTCGGCCCATTTGCGCGAGGCCGCGAGTTCGAGCGCGGCGCGCTCGGCCGCCGAGCGCTTGCCGATCTCGACCTGCTCGCCGTTGATGATGGCGTTGACGTCGGCGCGCGCGGTCTGTGCGAGCGAAACCATCTGCATCGAGGTTTCCATCGTGGCGGCGCCTTTGCCGATCGCCCCGGCGAGGTTCTGGACGACCGCGGCGGAACTCGCCGAGCCGGCCAGTTCGCGGCTGAAGACATCGGCGGTGCCGCGCGCGCCGGCGACGGCGGTGCCGAGTTCGCCCATCTGCGCGGAGGTTTGCTCCATCGCCTCGGAAACGGCGGAAATCGCCTGCGTGATCTCGATTGCCGCTTTTTGCGACTGGTCGGCGAGCTTGCGCACTTCGTCGGCGACGACGGCGAAGCCGCGGCCCGCCTCGCCGGCGCGCGCGGCTTCGATCGCCGCATTGAGCGCGAGCAGGTTGGTCTGCTTGGCGATGGCGTCGATCTGACCGGTCAGGCGGCGGATCGCCTGCGTCTTGTCGTTGAGGCGGGTCAGCGATTCGGCGCCGAGCTCGGCCGAATTCTGGGCCTGACCGAGGGCAGACGACATCGACTCGGCTGCGCCCGACATCGTGGTCGCGGAGTGGGAGAAGGCGTGCGCCAGCGTTTCGGCGCGCTCCGAGCCATCCGCGACTTCGCCGAGCGCCTGGCCGACCCGACCGATCGCCGCCGAAAGGCCGCGTTCCGAGCGCAGGAAGATTTTCGAGAGCAGGGCTTCGCGCGCGACCGATTCTCGCGCCTCCTCCAGGCGATCGAGCAAGGTCTGCATCTTGTCGAGCGCATCGCTGAAGCTGCCGTGCAGGCCGGTCGCGTGCAGGCGGCGCCAGCTGCGGCCCTGCGTCGAGGCTTCCATCGCGCCGAGCATTTCGCGGAAGGCCGTTTCCGTCTGGTCGAGCGATGCGTTGATGTTGATGCGGATGGCGTCGAGCACCGGATCGTTCAGGGAGTGCGGCAGGCGGTGCGTGAGCTGCCCGTCCTTGGCCCGGGCGAGCAGCGCGTTGATTTCGCCGAGCGCCTGATTGCTGGTGGCATGCGGCAGCGCCAGCAGCAGCGCCGCGACGAGCAGTGCCGGCAGGGCGTACCAGGGATCGAGGAAGCCCAGTCCGGCGCCGGCCAGCAGGAAAACGATGGCCAGCGCGCGGCGCCCGTCAGAGTGCGAAAACCAGTTGCTCATAGCTCATCCCCGATGTTTTCAGAAGGTCCAGCAGGACCTGGGTGCCGGCTTCGATGGCCTTCTTCGGTCCGGCGGCGCGCTCGGCTTCGAGCATCTGGCGGTAGACCGGAACGATCTTCTCGATCGCGCTGCGCTTCGGACAGCGGCGCACCGAGTAGTAGCCGACGATTTCGCCGCGCTGATCGAAGTCCGGGGTGATGTGCGTGAACACCCAGTAGAAGCTGCCGTCCTTCGCCATATTCTTGACGTAGCCGAAAAACTCCTGACCCGTCTTGATCGTGTTCCACACGAGTTCGAAGGCGGCGCGCGGCATGTCCGGGTGGCGGATGATGTTGTGCTGCGATCCGAGCAACTCCTCCTCGGTGTAGCCGGAGAATTCGATGAAGATCGGGTTGCCGTAGGTGATGATGCCGCGCGGATCGGTCTTGGAGACGATGAAATCGTTCTCGCGCATCGTTCGTTCCCGGTCGGTGGCGACGATGGATTTATTCTTCATGCGTATTGCTCCCCTGGAAAGTGGGTGCTCGGCCTGTTTCAGAGCGCCCTGCCGGCCGACGCCCGGTCGCGGTGGAAGCGCTCGGCGACGGCCGTCAACTGGCCTGCCTCGATCGCCGTCCGCAACTCGCGCATCAAGGTCTGATAATAGTGGAGATTGTGGATGGTGTTGAGCTGTGCGCCGAGAATTTCGCCGATGCGATGCAAATGATGCAGGTAGGCGCGCGAGAAGTTGCGGCAGGTATAGCAGTCGCAGCTTTCGTCGAGCGGGCGCAGATCGTTGCGGTGCTGCGCGTTCTTGATCTTGACGTCGCCGTAGCGGGTGAACAGGTGGCCGTTGCGCGCGTTGCGCGTCGGCATCACGCAGTCGAACATGTCGATGCCGGCCTGCACGGCGTTTACCAGATCCTCCGGCGTGCCGACGCCCATCAGGTAGCGCGGCTTGTGCTGCGGCAGGCGCGGCGCGGTGTGCGCGAGGATGCGCGCCATGTCCTCCTTCGGCTCGCCGACCGAGAGGCCGCCGATGGCCATGCCGTCGAAACCGATTTCGTCCAGCCCCGCCAGCGATTCGTCGCGCAGGTCTTCGTACATGCCGCCCTGCACGATGCCGAACAGCGCGTTGGCGTTGCCCAGCCGCGCGTGTTCGTCGCGCGAGCGTTGCGCCCAGCGCAGCGAGAGGCGCATCGATTCGGCCGCTTCGGCGCGCGTTGCCGGGTAGGGCGTGCATTCGTCGAAGATCATCACGATGTCGGAGTTCAGGACGTGCTGGATGCGCATCGACTCCTCGGGCGTCAGGAAGAGCTTGTCGCCGTTGATCGGCGACGAGAACTTGACGCCTTCCTCGCTGATCTTGCGCAGCGCGCCGAGCGAGAAGACCTGGAAGCCGCCCGAGTCGGTCAGGATGGGGCCGTCCCAGCCCATGAACTTGTGCAGGCCGCCGTGCGCGGCGATCACTTCCAGCCCCGGGCGCAGCCACAGGTGAAAGGTGTTGCCGAGGCAGATCTGCGCGCCGATCTCGGTCAGGTCGCGCGGCGTCATCGCCTTGACCGTGCCGTAGGTGCCGACCGGCATGAAGACCGGCGTTTCGACGACGCCGTGCGCGAGGGTGACGCGGCCGCGCCGGGCGGCGCCGTCGCTGGCGAGGAGTTCAAATTGCATCGTTGTTTCTTTCGAGAAGCATGGCGTCGCCGTAGCTGAAGAAGCGGTAGCGTTCGGCGACGGCGTGGCGATAGGCGGCGCGCATCGGGGCGACGCCGGCGAAGGCCGAGACGAGCATCAGCAGCGTCGATTTCGGCAGGTGGAAGTTGGTCACCAGCCGGTCTACGACGCGGAAGGCGTAGCCCGGCGTGATGAAGATGTCGGTCTCGGCCGGCCCGGCGTGCAGCGCGCCGCCCTGTGCGGCGGCTTCAAGGGCGCGCAGGCTGGTCGTGCCGACGGCGATGACGCGGCCGCCGCGGGCGCGGGTTCGCGCGATGGCGTCGACCGTGGCCTGCGGAATCTCGAAGCGCTCGCGGTGCATGCGGTGCTCGGCCAGGTTATGCACGCGCACCGGCTGGAAGGTGCCGGCACCGACGTGCAGCGTCAGCCAGGCGAGTTCGACGCCCTGCGCGGCGAGCAATGCGAGCAGCGCGTCGTCGAAGTGCAGGCCGGCGGTGGGCGCGGCGACGGCGCCCGGCGCGCGCGCATAGACCGTCTGGTAGCGCGTCTCGTCGGCGCCCGCGGCGGCGTGTTCGATGTACGGCGGCAGCGGCAGGCGGCCGTGGCGCTCGACGAGTTCGTAGAGGTCGCAGCGTTTGCCATCGGCGGTCGCTTCGAGTTCGAGCGCGAAGAATTCGCCCTGCTCGCCGGTCCGTCCGGTGACGGTGAGCGCGATCGCCTCCTCGAGCACGATGCGGCTGCCCGGCTTGGGCGACTTGCTGGCGCGGATCATGGCGACCGCGTGGCGGGCGTCGGCGATGCGCTCGATCATCACCTCGATCTGCCCGCCGCTTTCCTTGCGACCGAGCAGGCGCGCCTTGATCACGCGCGTATCGTTGAAGACGAGCAGGTCGCCGGGGGCGACGAGCTGCGGCAGGTCTGCGAAGCGGCAGTCGTGCAGGGCGGTGCCGGCGACGTGGAGCAGGCGGCTGGCCGTGCGTTCGGCCGCCGGGTGTTGCGCGATCAGGTCGGGCGGAAGGTCGAAATCGAAATCGTCGAGAGTGAGCATGCGAAAGTGCGTCGGGCGGGGCGGATCGGCTTGTCGGGCGGGGATGAATCGTAGATAATCCGGCCTTCTTCGGCTCGCGTCCTGCGCGCCGCGGCCGGGATGGCGGAATCGGTAGACGCAGCGGATTCAAAATCCGCCGTAGAAATACGTGGGGGTTCGAGTCCCCCTCCCGGCACCAAACGAATCGAAATACTGCAAATCCGTTCTGCCGCCGAGCCCCGGCATTTTAGGTTTTTTGCGGTTTTCTTGCAGAACTTTCAATCGTTTGCCCTGGCCCGCGTGCGTTCGTATGGGGTGCGGCGGCGGTTGCCGTTTTTCACCTGCGCCGTTTCGCCGAAAAGCCCTTCCCCTTCGCTACGCGTGCGCCCAGCGTTTCATTTTTCGGATCTCCCCGGTTTCGTCGTCGCGCCGGCGCATGGCATGGCGCCGGCGGGGCGTTTTCGTCCGCTGCGTGCGCTTCCTTGCGCCCGCCTGCCTTGTCGATCCGCTCGGCCTTCCTGTATCGTCCCGGCTCGCGTCGATTTCACGAATGGTCGACATCGTCGAACAAGTGCTCGGGGAGGCATGATGGCAGGGGAACAGGTTGGGACGATCAACGGGGCGGGCGATTTCGAGCGCGAACTGCGCGCCCTGAAGAAGGGCGTTTCGCGGCTCTCGAAGGTGCTCTGGGGGCTGTTTCTGGCGGTCCTGGTGATTACCGTCATCGTCGGTCGCTGGACTTCGCTCGCCGAGGTCGGCGACCTGCTGCACGAGCCGGCGGCGTATGCCTGCCAGTTTTTCGGGCTGGCTCTCTATGCCATTTTCAAGATCGTCGAGCGCAAGCGCTACGACCGTTTGCAGCAGGCGGTCGAGGCCTATTACGCGGCGCTGCGCAGCGCGGGTAAGGACGAGGCGGCGCTTGCCGCCGAGCGCAAGGCGATTGGCGAAGTGTTCGTCGCCGTGGCGGCGGGGCGCTGAGAATATGAACTCGCACTGGCTGGTTCGGCGCTGGAGTGCCTGCGCCCGCGATCTCGCTGCTTCGTGATTCCGTGACCAAGACTTCGCTACGCAATAGAACTGTGCGGCGTTCAGCGCCGGCTGCTCCGGCCACGGAAGCGTCTTCGCGTTCGTCAAATGCGGTGACGCCGGTCTCGCGTCCCTCGCCGGCCGGCGCCTGGTGGCTGGCGCTGCGGCCGAAGACGCTGACCGTTTCCTTCGTCCCGGTGCTCGTCGGCAGCGCCGTCGCCTGGTCGCAGAGCCACGTCCTGCACTGGCTGCCGGCCCTCGTCGCGCTGCTCGCCGCGATGCTGATCCAGATCGGCACCAATCTGCACAACGACGTTTCCGACTTCGAGCGCGGCGCCGACACGCCCGAGCGCCTGGGGCCGCCGCGCGCCACGGCGATGGGCTGGCTGCCGGCGGCGACGGTGCGCCGCGCGGCGTGGGCCGCCTTCGGGCTGGCCTTCAACTTCGGCGTCTATCTCGTCTGGTACGGGGGCTGGCCGATCGTCGCCATCGGCCTCTGTTCGCTGCTCGCCGGCTGGGCGTACACGGGCGGGCCGCGGCCGATCGCCTACACGCCCTTCGGCGAACTGTTCGTCGTGCTGTTCTTCGGGCTGGCCGCGGTCGGCGGCAGCTATTACCTGCAGGCGCTGACGCTCGATCCGGCGGCCGTCGTGGCGGCTCTGATGGTCGGTTCGATGGCGGCGGGCGTGATCACGGTCAACAACTATCGCGACCGGGAAACCGACGCGCGCGCCGGGAAGTACACGCTGGCGGTGCTCGCCGGGCGGCGCGGGGCGCAGGCGGTGTACGTGCTGGAGATGCTGGCGCCATTCGCCCTCCTGCCGGCGCTGGCGCTGCTCAGCGGGCAGGGCGCGAAGCTGCTGCTGCCGCTCCTGCTGCTGCCCGCCGTGTGGCGGCAGATCGGCCGATTCCGGCGCGAGGCGCCGGGGCCGGTGTTCAACGAACTGCTGGCGCTTACCGCCAAGCTGCAGTTCCTGTTCGGCGTGCTGCTGGCGCTCGCCTTAGCCGTTTGACGTTTCGGCGACCTGCGCGGCTTCGAACCAGGCCAGTTTGGCGTGCAGATTCACCACCGTGCCGACGATGATCAGCGCCGGCGAGGTGATGCCGGCGGCCTTGACCTGCGCGGGCAGGGTGGCGAGGTCGGCGGTCAGCACGCGCTGGCGCGGCGTCGTGCCGTGCTGGACGACGGCGGCCGGATGCGTCGGCGGCAGGCCGTGCGCGATCATCTGGCGGCAGATTTCCCCGATGCCGCCGATTCCCATGTAGAACACCGCCGTCTGTTTCGGGCGCGCCAGCGCCGGCCAGTCGAGGTTGATCGTTCCGTCCTTCAGGTGGCCGGTGGCGAAGGTCACGGTTTGCGCGTGGTCGCGGTGGGTGAGCGGGATGCCGGCGTAGGCCGCGCAGCCGGCCGCGGCGGTGACGCCGGGAACGACTTCGAAGGGGACGCCGAATTCGAACAGCGTTTCGATCTCCTCGCCGCCGCGTCCGAAGATGAACGGGTCGCCGCCCTTCAGGCGGACCACGGTCTTGCCTTCGTGCGCGAGGCGCACGAGCAGCAGGTTGAGTTCTTCCTGCGGCACGGTGTGATTGGAGGTTTCCTTGCCGACGTAGATTTTTTCCGCGTCGGCGCGCGCCAGGTCGAGCACGCCGTCGGGGATCAGGTGGTCGTAAACGATGGCGTCCGCTTCGCCGATCAGGCGGGCGGCGCGCAGCGTCAGCAAGTCGAGATCGCCGGGGCCGCTGCCTACGAGATGGACGACGCCGGGTTTTGCGGGCTTGGGGGATTTTTGCATTTTAGTGGGTGATTTCGAACGAGGGGCAAGCATAGAGGGGGAATTAGCTAAATTCAACCGATGCCGCACACTCTATAAATATCCCCATCAAAAATAGTTGATTTGAGTCAAAGATAGCCACCATGAAGCAAGGCAACCTTACGGCCAGGCTCCGAGTGCCTTTTGCTCGGGGCGCCTAGGTTGTTTTTTACAGAGGAGAGGAAAACATGCACAAGGGAATTCGTAACGCGCTGACTCTGGCGGCACTGCCGTTTGCCATGAGTGCGGCGTTCGCTGCCGACGCTCCGGCGTTGTCGGCGGAAGCCAAGGCCGCTTCGGGCAAGACCTATTTCGAACGCTGCGCGGGCTGCCACGGCATGCTGCGCAAGGGCGCGACCGGCAAGAACCTCGAGCCGGCGAACACCGCCAAGCTGGGTTCGTCGCGTCTCGAAAAGATCATGGCCTACGGCACCGAAGGCGGCATGCCCAACTTCGACGACATCCTGACCAAGGATGAAATCAAGAACATGGCGCAGTACATCCAGATGCCGGCCGAAGCGCCGCCGGAGTGGGGCCTGGCCGAGATGAAGGCTTCCTGGAAGCTGCACGTTCCGGTCGACCAGCGTCCGACCAAGAAGATGAACAACATCAACACCAACAACCTCTTCTCGGTGACGCTGCGCGACGCCGGCGAAGTGGCGCTGATCGACGGCGACACCAAGAAGATCTGGGGCATCGTGAAGACCGGCTACGCCGTGCA
>MKUH01000010.1 GCA_001897745.1 Candidatus Accumulibacter sp. 66-26 | reverse complement strand
TTCGCCTAAAGTGTGGCCAATAAATATAATGGCCCGGTCATTTTGATCGGGCCATTTCTATGTATCCGAAGCAACCACGGGCCTTTCGCGTCCCTGCTCCTGTCGATGGGCTGCAGGCGAATTGCTGCAAGAATCCGCATTGCGAGAACTTTGGCATTCCCGCCAAGGTCACTGCGGTTCGAGGTAAAAAACCGGCTGACCGTGATGGCTATTCACTGACCGGTGGCAAATCCTCGATCACTTCCCTGACATGCAAGGTCTGCAACACCAGTTCTGCGGTAAAGAGCAATCTGGGAATCCGCGAAGAGTACCTGCGACTGAAGGCGGGTGCGTGTGACCAAGTAGCCCTCCAGTGCCCGGATCCGGACTGCGCATCGGCATCCAGTCCCCCAAGGCTCCGCCCTCACGGTAAAACCCCTTCCGGCAGTCAAAGGTACCGTTGCCTGGTGTGCGGCATCACCTTTACCCCCGGAGTCCGGCACCGCACCCAGCGCCGGCCTGAACTGGACGAATTCGTCTTCCGGCTGCTGGTGAACAAGATGCCCATGCGGCGTATCTGTGAAACCGCAGAGATTCCAGCCTCTACCCTCTATAGCAAGATTCACTACCTCGCCGACCGAACCCGGGAATTCTCTGCGGCAATGGAGCGCCCGCTATGGGAGCGAACCCTTCCCGTCAAACGCCTCTACATCAGCTCTGACAAGCAGGAATACGTGTTCAACTGGGGCTCCCAGATGGATCGGCGCAATGTACGGCTCAATGCCATGGGTAGTGTCGATAATGTCAGCGGCTACGCACTGGCCATGCACCTGAATTTTGATCCGTCCCTCGATGCTGAAGAGATTGAGGCGTTGGCCAAAGCGCAAGGGGACTATGATCAGCCCCCGCCATTTCGGCAGTACGCCCGGATCTGGCTACAAAAAGACTACCTGCTAAGCAAGGAGGCTGCCGATGTCTCGTCGGAGTTGGTCGAATTGCCGCCGGCTGACACCAAAAGGCCCCCCAGAGGAGTGCAGGTCAAGACCGATTACCAAATGTTCGGCCACTTCCTGTTCCTGCAGGACTTATGTGCTCATGTCGAGAAGGTGCGATTCTTCCTTGATCGGGATCCAGGACTGGCGAGTGCCTGCCTTTTTGCCCATAGGGACCGGGTAATGGATGGCACGGTGGATATCTTTTCCGTTTCCATCGGCAAGGTCATGACTATCGAGCAGAAGAAGACTAAGAAGTCGGTGGCCGAGCGCCTGATCCGGCGCTACCTGGAGACGCACCCCGGCCTGGATGAAGGTCAAGCGAAGTACGAGATTCTGCAGGAGATGCTGTCACCTTACGTGGAGACAGACTCCCTGCATCAGGAATGGGTGAAATACCCGTTCCCTGACATGGGGGAGCCTGAGAAGGTCATTCTGATGCACACCGACTCCACCCCCTACGACTTGGCACATTTGGCCCGTCTATTCGGAACGGTAAGCCTGCGCGGAGTGGACAAATTTTTCATGCAGGTACGGCGCCGGCTATCCATCTTTGAGCGCCCCATCCACACCTCAAACAACCAGAGCCGAACCTGGCACGGCTACAGCGGGTACAATCCGGCGGTCGGAATGCAACTGCTGACACTGTTCCGGGTTTTCTACAACTACGCCTTGCCAGGGGAAGACAAGCGGACCCCGGCCATGCGCCTAGGGCTTGCCGAACGCCCTTTTACGCTTGCCGAGCTGTTGCAATGCGGGGAAAACGGTACTGCTTGGCCAACTCGGGGTTAGCCAGGGCAATGGGAAATCCCGCCGTCGGATCATCCAGGTCCAGACGGTGGATTTTCAGGAAATAAGGAACCAGGCATTCCCGCATGGAAACCGACCAGCCCCATCCGGACTTCTTCTGGGTCATCCCATACTCCATGCCGACCACCCGCTTCTGATCCCTGGAAAGTCCGGCAAACGGCGTGATTTCAACCAATACCTCATTTTCCCACCCGGCGTCCTTCTCCATTCCGGCCGGAAGCGGATCCTTCGTGGGGGATACGCTCAAAATCCGCGTCAGGACCAAGTCCAGGTATTTTCCATACTTCTCGTCGAAGGCCCGGATGTGCCAGCGGAAATCGGCGCAGATCAGGGCATGGGGCCAAACCACCCGGGAAGTCGGGTGCGGGGTATTCAGGGACTGGTACTGAATGGACAGCCCCTGCCGGCGCTTGATGGCCCTGGTTGCTAGGAACAACACCTCCGGCTCGATTTGTCCGTTGGGCGCCGGTAAAGAAGCGGAGCGCACCCCCTGGCCGATGGCCGGCACCAGTGCGGCGGACTGGCTCTCGGTGTAGCTGCGCAGCAGCGACAGGTATTCCTCCGGCCTGCCGCTGGCAATCTGCGGCCGAAACTCCCGGGACGGCCGATACACCCGGCTCGTGATGTCGTAATCCAGGTTCTCAGGGAACGACTGCCGATATAGGCGGAAATCCCGGGTCACGTGATTTTCCGACACGTGGAAGACCTTGCATACCCGGGGGCGGTCAATCTCCCCCTCCCAGAAGGCAACCGACTCAATGAACTGAAGCCGCTGGCGCTGGGCGTAGCGAATGTTCTCGATTTCCGTCATCGCACGAAACAAAATGATTGGCTCATGTAATAAGTGTGGATCAATTGATAGCGGTAAGTCAAATGTTTTACTTGACGCACGTATTTAATTGATGTATTTTTAGGCTATGGGAAAGATGACGACCGAATGGCTGGATGCTCTTGGCTACACCCCGGGCGATGTGGTGACGCGCTCCGAAGGGGTGGCGCCTTCGCATCCCTATGCCCGGGAAATCGGCATGCTGCTCGACCCCAAGGGCGAGATCGGCGCATCCGCCGTCTTCGAGATCGACCGGGTCCCGACGGTCTGCTTCGTTGAAGCTGCCTCGGGGCAGGTCGCCAACGGGGACTGGATCGACTCCATCCGTCAGAAAATCTGGAACCAGAACCTCGTTTCGATTGTTCTGGTCCTGACGCCGGATTCCGCCCTGCCTTTCCCGGTCCAAAAGGATGTGGAGCCGGCCGGCGCCTTGGCGCTGAAAGCGGCTTCCACGGAAGGTCCGTTTTCCGCCATCGACATCGCCAGCGGCGATATTCAGAAGCGCCATCCCTCCTGGTTCTCCCTTGAGGGGCGCGTTGATCGCAATCTGCTCAAAAACCTGTCGATTGCCGTCGGCCGTCTAAAGTCCCTGGAAATCGCCCCCGGTGAGGCGCTGGGGCTGGACCAGGCCCAGTTGCTCCTGGGGCAGTGCATGTTCGTCTCCTATCTGGAGCACCGGGGCATGGTGAGTGACGCCTACCGGCAACGGCGCGGGGTTGGCGAACTACGGGCCCTGGTGAAAGCCCGGGACCATGCCGGACTGGGTGAACTGTTCAGGCAACTCAAGCATGACTTCAACGGCGACTTGCTGGAATCCGAAGTCGATGCCGTCCGGTGCTGGCTGTCCCTCCCGGATCAGGCGCTGGAGCTGATCCGCCAGTTTCTCGACTACGCCGACATGGAAGTGGGCCAGGAGTCCCTGTGGCACTACGACTTCCGCTACATCCCCGTGGAGCTTATTTCCGGCATCTACGAGACCTTCCTGGCAGAAGAGCACAAGGACAAGGGGGCGTTCTATACGCCCCGCCATCTGGCCAACCTGGCCGTCGATGAAGCCTTTGCCGGGTCGGCCGATATCGCCAGCGAGGTGGTGTTCGACGGTGCCTGCGGCTCCGGTATCCTGCTGACCACGGCTTTCCGGCGCATGGTCGGAGCTGCCTCGGGAAAAGCCGGACGAGACCTGGAGTTCTTGGAACGCAAGGATCTGCTGATGCGGGGTATTCGTGGCGGAGATATCAGCAAGGCTGCCTGCCGTGTGGCGGCTTTCAGTCTCTATCTCGCCCTGCTGGAAGACCTTCGCCCCAGCGACATTGCCCGCCTCTGCGACGATCAGAATGTGAAGCTACCACCCCTGCTGGACGATATCCTGGTGCACGGCGATAAGAAGGGGGATTTCTTTTCCCCGGACAATCCCCTGGCCAAGCCGGGTGCGTTCACCATCCTGATTTCCAATCCCCCTTGGTTTGAACCCAAGGTCTCGGACCGGGACCTGCCCTATGAGACCTGGTGGGCCGAGAACTTCTCCCGCGATCTGGGCAAGCGCCAAATCGCCGAGGCCTACGCCTTTCGGGCCACCGAATTGGCAGCGCCGGGGGCCCGGCTTTGCCTCATTCTGCCGATTGGCCTGTTCTACGCCCATGGCGGCACCGATATGCTGGACGACTGGGTGCGGCTGGTCAGGGCAGAGAAGGTCTATAACTTTGCCGACCTGCGCTGGTTCCTGTTCCCCGGGGCAGTCCATCCTTCCATGGTGGTGACGGGCGTCCGCAAAGGTCAGGAAGAGAGCGGATCCATCGATCCCCGCGAAACCTTCCAGTATCTGGTGCCCAAGGCCGATGTCAGCTTGGCCTTCGGTCGCCTGACGATCCACGGCTCCGACCGCCATACCATCTACGCCACGGATGCGGCTGCCAGCAACGAAGTGCTCCGCACCTACCTGTGGGGATCCAATGAGGACCAGGGTCTGATTAACCGGCTGCGCCGGAAGGGCCGTCTGAAGCATATGCTCGACGGAAAGACGCCGCGCCTGGTCATGTGCAAGGGCTTTCATGTCACCGACAGGTCAAAGCCCCCCGTCTCCCCAGCGCCACTGCAACATCTCCGGTTCCTCAGTACCGAGCGTGGCAAAAGCCGTTTCCCGAAAGACTTGCCGGTCATTGAGGATCAGCTGCTGGACAGCTTCCCCACCAAATACACGACGGTCTCCGATTACGGCTCCAGGGATAGCAAAGCGTTTGATGGCCCCCGGGTACTGTTCCCGGATGGTGCGGATTCCAACACCCTGCAGATTCGGGCGGCGTTTGCTGCCATCCCCTTCTGTTTCACCCAGACTGTCACCGCCATCGTGGGTGAAGAGCGGGACGCCGATCTCCTGCGCTTCCTCACCGTGTTCCTGCGCTCCCGCCTGGCCAGTTACCTCCTGTTCTACACAGCCTATTCCTCTGTCGTGGAGCGCCCCCACGTCAAGATGGTGGAAATCAAGGAACTGCCGTTCTATCCGCCGGAAAATCATGCCGACCCGAAGGCAGCTCGGCGCATCGTGGCCTCCGTCGCCGCAAAGATGCGCCGTCTGGAACAGGCCGACCTCTTCGAGGCCAAGGCGCTCTATGCCCGGTACCAACAGGAATTCGAGCATGCCGTATCGGCCTACTTTGGCCTGAGCAAGAGCGAGGAACAGGCGGTCCAGGACACTTGCGACGTGCTGATTCCCAGCATGCAGCCCCAGACCGAAGCGGCAATCCGGACCCGGCAATACGAGTTGCCGGCAGAAGCTGAACTGCAGCGCTATCAGGCGTTGCTGACCGACGAGCTGGCCTCCTGGCGGGAATCCTTGGGCGGACAAGGGAAGTTTGTAGTCGAAAGCTTCCACCAGAATCTCGGCACTCCCGGCGGCATCGGTATTGTCCGCCTCTCCATGGTCCATGAAGGAGCCCAAGCGGCAACGCCGTCTGCTGGGCCGGTAGTGCTCGACCAACTGTTCCGCTCCCTGAAGGAAGCAGGAATTCTGCCCTTAACCCACACCAATGGCCTGAGCTACGCGACGGATTACGTCATCCATGACGGTCCCTACATCTATCTGATCAAACCCTTGATCCGCCGCCTCTGGCTGGCCCCACAGTGCATTCGGGATGCCCGCCGGATCGTTCTCTCCGTCCGAGAAGCCAGCGGCAGTTAAGGGAATGGGGCCAGGAATGCGCAAGCTCAAGAAACTGACTTCAGAATGGAAAGCAGTCTGGCCCGACAAAAATGAAGTAGCACATGTTCTGAAATTCATGCACTCACACTGGTATGAGCTGGTACGTGCTGACATGCCAGGCTTTCAGGCGTCGAACTATGAACACGATTTGACCAGTTATTTTGGTCAGTCTCTACGTGACACCAGTGAGTCGGCCAAGCTTTTGGGTCAATTCAACTACGAAAACCCAACAGGGAAAACGGATAAGGTCCTTGGTAAGCTAGTAAACCGGGGCCGAAATGACATTATCTACTTTACTGTCATAGGTGAAAAACGGATTGAACTGATCTTTGAGTTTAAACGCCTCAAGTTGAAGCCCCGGGACAACCGCCAGGAGTATTACAACGAGAACGGCATGCAGCGCTTCGTCACCGGCAAGTATGCCAACCGGCACCACCTGGCATTCATGGTCGGCATGATCGAAAAGCGTTCGCTGCAGGACGACATCCTCCCCGGACTTAAGCGAGCCATCGTCTCGGATCACGTCACCTCTGAACTGCACATGAAGAAGGGCCTTGGCGGACGCTATATCCAGGAGCCCTCCCAAATACACCAGGAACTAATCAGTTTCGATACCGAACACTCCAGGGTCCTACTCGATGATGTCCCCAATATTGTTCTGGGGCACATGTTCCTGTTCCATGGGGCATAGGGAGTCGGCCAAGATGGCCTAAGGCGAATTCCCCGAAGGTTTTTGCTCGTGCTAGTTATGGCAAACATGGAGGCACGATGGGTCCAAGCCGCCAAGCTCTGAGTGTGTCAGCCGTTGGCACAGGTGATACAAAAAACCGGCCAAATCGACGTGCGCATAATGGGGGTACATGGATACGTACGAAATATTAGAAAAGTAAAAAGAAAATAATAATCATGCGCGAATTCTCGGATAATACAAAAAATCAACATTTCATTTCGCAAGCCGAGCAGCGCTTAAATTCCTGCTCGCCTGATCCAAGCTCAAGGAATGCAGAGATATTTAGTTTTAAGGTGGCAGACAAATCAGTACCATCGATTTATCCAGGTGAGCGTGTTGCTATTCATAGGAATATGTCATTTCAGCACCTATTCACATTGGCTCGATTGAGTAACCAGGTGGCAGTGAATTTGGAGTCATTCTTTCAACGTTATGAAAACGGACTTACGTCCCATGCGAATTCAATAATGGAGGCACTAAGGATTGCTTCGGATTCGGTGGGCGGCCTGCCGACCTTTTACCTAGATAGTGCTCCTGAGGTGAATATCGCCGCCTTGATTGACAGCCTGAAATTCATCTATACCTACAAAATGATGAACTGGCTCAGAAATCCCTATGTCGTCAAAGATGTGCTGAGTATTTTTGGGCCATTCTTAGATCATTCAGTCGACTCTGTCGCGGCTTTGAGGCTCTACATGGCATTGGAGCAGAAAAACGAAGGCGAGATGAGGTACGTATGCCAAATCTTCCAAATATCCCCAGATCAGTATAAGCGATGGATTCGCTTGTTACTGATGTTCTTATATTCCGAGGAAAACGAGAGGCCTTTGCTTGAAGGCTTCGTGGAGGAATTTTTCAGGGCGGGAGATTATGGAAATAGTATTTTTATATATTGCTTTGAAGACAACTCTGTTTTGCTGCCGGATACAGGCATAGTGACACTGGAGGATCCAAAAGGTATAACGGCTTTAATAAACTTGTCGAAAAAGCACCTTGTCGCGGTGAACCACACGAAACTGGATGACCAAAAAATCAATTTATTTTGCGAACGCGCCAATTTCAGCAATTCGAGTCGTGCAAGTGTTCGAGAACATCTTGCATCGCAGTTGGTGGTAAAGGTAACGCACAACTCTCTGGAAATGCTTGCAGCCTACAACAGGTGTTGTGTTCAGTTCGCAAGAAATGAGGTTTTTTCCTCATCGAAAGTTGTACACGGCGTTGATATGCAGCCGCCGATATAGGATAAGGTTGGGCCTAGATTTAGTGTGTAGCTCTGTTTAGAGCTAGTCTCCAGAACTGTCATGGGCGAACTTGGCGTGGCGGGAAGACGTCGAAGGATTTTGGCTTATCGAACAAGTTCTCACCGTAAGCGATAGGTTGCGATATAAAATAATCATATCGAATAAATGCGTTTTCGCACGCGGGGGAGTTAGCTAGTGCGTATCGAATCTATAGAGTTGTCGGGTTTCCGTTGTTTTGGCCCTGACCCGATAACAGTACCAATTGCATCGGAAATTACGGCCGTCGTTGGTCCAAATGCAGCGGGCAAAACAGCACTACTGCACGCATTATCAAAAATGTTCGGCGTCTCGCGCGCGCAGCGTACTGTACAGCGTTCGGATTTTCACTTGGGTGCGGAGGATGCTCCTGAGGGCCGCGAACCCAAGGATATGTTCATCGATGTGCTTATCGGTTTGCCCGAACTAGCCGATGGCACAGCGACACCGGAGACGATCGCTCCCACGTTCCGACATATGCTGATCGAACGAGAAGGGGGAGCGCCAGTTTGCCGTCTGCGCCTCGAAGCTCAGTGGGAAGATGACGGAACGATCGAGGGCGAAGTTTCACAGGAGCTTTTCTGGGTTGACACGCTTGACGCCGATCCGGCGGATGATGTGTGCCACCCAGTTTCCGCAGCGGATCGTGGCTTGATCCAACTCTACTACACACCTGCCAGCCGCGATGCGGCAGCTCAGGTTCGAGCAACGACCGGCGCACTCGCCGCCCGCCTGCTCCGTGCTATCGAATGGTCATCCGAGACAGAAGAGGCCGTTCAAGAGGCCACCGAAAGCCTTGCCACCGCATTCGAGGGTGAATCGGCAATTGCCGCGATAGGCGAAGCCTTGCAAGCGCGCTGGTCGGGCCTCCATGACGACGTGGTCGATACGAAACCCAGGCTCAGCCTGGTCAGTCGTAGGTTCGAGGAGGTCGTCAATAAGATTGAAGTCATTTTTGAGCAGGGACCAGATGGTCAGGAGCGCGGCCTCGACGCTCTTAGCGATGGACAGCAATCGTTATTTTATTTCGCTTTGGCTGCGGCCGTTTTCGACCTGGAGCGCGAGGTGGTGGACGGTACAGTTGAAGGATTTCGTGACGACACCTTACGTATCCCCGCGCTAACACTGTTCGCTCTGGAAGAGCCGGAAAACCATCTCTCGCCTTATTTCCTCGCCCGCATCATCCGCCAGGTTCGCTCGCTGACCGATGCGGGGGGGGCTCAAGCCATCATCACCAGCCATTCACCGGCGGTGCTGAGCCGCGTCAATCCGAGCGAAGTCCGCTACTGCCGGTGCGATCCGACAACACGAATCTCTACGGTCAAGAAGATCAAGATGCCGACAGGCATCGACCAGACCGCCAAGTTCGTTCGTGGTGCCATGCTTGCTTATCCCGAACTCTACTTCGCCCGTTTCGTCCTGCTGGTTGAAGGCGACTCCGAGCGGATCGTCCTTCCTGTTCTGGCGGAGGCGCTCGATCTCCTGATTGATCCGGCCTTTGTCGCAATCGTCCCCTTGGGCGGAAGGCATACACAGCATTTCTGGCGTTTGCTGAAACATCTCGGCATTCCACACGCGACCCTTCTCGATCTCGATTTGGGTCGTGAAGGCGGCGGCTTTGGCCGGGTGAAGACGGCGATCGAGAAGCTCATTGAATTTGGCGTGCCAAAAGCCGAACTCTTGAAAATCGATGGAGGTGTACTGTCCGACGAGAATTTTGCAGCAATGCACACTTGGCAAGACCCGGAGGACCGGAATATCCTGAAAGGATGGATTGATTGCCTCAAACCGCATGGCGTTTTTTTCTCGGCACCGCTCGATCTTGATCTGGCCATGCTGGAGGCTTTCCCCGATGCGTACAAAGGGATCATCCCCAAGGGCGGCGGTCCAAAGATGCCCGAAGACAAGGCAGCAGAAGTTGTGCTTGGGACTGCGGGACCCGGGCTCACGCTCTATACCGGCCCGTTCAAAGATTATTCGGCGCTTCTGCCTGCCTACCGCTATCACTTCCTCACCAATAGCAAGCCGGCGACGCATCTCGCGGCCTTGACCCACATCCAGAAAAAGGACTTGAAGGAGGGTATGCCAGCCGTGCTGGCAGAGGTTCTCAACCACATCGCCAAGTCCTTGCGTAGGGACTAGACATGGCGGTGCTGTCGCGACGGGTCCGCCCCGAGGATTGGGGGCCAGTAGGCGTGAATGCGCTTGAAACGAATGCGTTAAAGGTTGTCCGCTCGGCTGACAATCGATCCGTCATCGCCGGCCCCGGCGCAGGCAAGACAGAATTGCTCGCGCAACGCGCCGCCTATCTACTTCAAACAGGGTTCGCACCTGCACCAAGGCGTATCCTCGCGATCAGTTTCAAGCGTGACGCAGCGACAAACCTCGCTGCGCGAGTTCGACAGCGCTGCCATCGCAATCATGCCGAGCGCTTTGACTCAATGACGTTCGACGCCTTTGCAAAAGGGTTGATCGACCGCTTTGGTCAAGCATTGCCTGAGCGCTGGCGGCCACGGCCCGACTACGACATCATGTTCCCCGGCGATCGAGATTACCGTGAGTTCCTGTCTCGACAGGCCGGGGCACCTCCAGCATCGATCGGCACCCATGCTGACATCCAGGCCATATCTGTGAAGGCTTTCGAGCGTCGGCACCTAGTTGGATCACCACTCCCGGTAGACGGTTGGCCGCTTCCGACACCTGCCCAGTGGGCTGCCAATCGCTTCTGGCAAATGTCGCTCCACGAAGGCAAGAAAAGTGTCTTGTCATTTCCCATGATCGGGCGACTTGCCGAACTACTGTTGCGGGTCAATCCGATGGCGACTCATGCGCTCCGACTGACATACTCGCACCTGTTCATGGACGAGTTTCAGGATACGACACAGATCCAGTACGACTTGGTCCGCACCGTTTTCCTCGGCACAGACACTGTGATTACCGCTGTTGGGGACAACAAGCAGCAGATCATGCGCTGGGCAATGGCGATGGACGATCCGTTCACTGCCTTTGATGGAGACTTCGGTGCGATACGAACGCCGCTCTACAACAACTATCGCTCGTCACCGGAGCTTGTGCGTATCCAGCACGTCTTGGCGCAGGCTTTGGACGCCAGAGCCGTGGCGCCGGTGTCGAAGACTGCAGGTACGATCGCTGGAGATAGTTGTGTTATTTTGGATTTTTCGACGCCAGAGATTGAGGCGAGGCGCTTGGCCGATTTCGTCGCAAGCGAGATGAAGACCCACACACTTGGCCCGCGCGATTTTGTCTTGCTAGTGCGACAGAAGGCGAACGACTATGCCGAAGTTCTAGAGCCAGCGTTTCTGACTGCGGGAATTCCTCTGCGCAACGAAGCTGGAATGATCGGATCGATCATGCTCCAGGACTTGCTTGTTGAAGACGTCTCCGAACTGATTGTGGCAGTTCTGCGTCTCGCCATGGCCCCTCGGGCGGGGCGGCATTGGACAAGGTGCCTGGAGGCACTCATCACCCTACGGGGTGTCGCTCCTGATGATGAGGTCGCGCAGGCCAAGCTTGCCAAAGAATTGGATGCGTACGTACTTGAACTTAGCGCCTCCCATCCGAATCCTCCAAGATCAAAGGCTGTGTCACGCTTGATTGTGGACGATATCCTAAGGTTTATTGGTCGTGAGAGGCTGATCGCTGTTCATCCAGCTTACGGACAAGGCGATTGGCTCGAAAAGGTGCTCGATTCAGCAGCGGAGCATTTGCTGGCGTCGTCGGCCGATGACATTGAGTGGCCATCAGCCCTTGATGGCTATGAAGGCATTCAGGCCATTCCTCTGATGACGATTCATAAGAGCAAGGGTCTCGAATACCACAGTGTGATATTCATCGGGTTGGACGATGGTGCATGGTGGAGTTTCTCCAACGACCAGATCGAGGCCACTGCTGGGTTCTTTGTAGCATTCACGCGCGCAAAACAACGAGTTGTTTTCACGTACTGCGCGCAGCGCGGTACGCGAACAAAGATTGCAACCCTTTATCAACTGCTAACGACTGCCGGAGTCAATAGCATCAATATCGCCTGACCGTGAGGCTGAAAGGGGGACTACAGATTTATCGCTGTACATAAGGTTTGCAATCGGACGTTTTGGCAACGCTTGGGGCTTTACAGATTTTTTGCGCTTCGGAATAGTAATATTGGGCTGCTCCCTTCCAGGTTTCTGATTTCTGAGCTTCCGGAATAACAAAGAACCAAGCAATTGCTGATAGGACCGCGATCCCGACGATATAAGCCAGTGAAAGCCAGGCAAATAACTTAAGCGTGATTCGATCGCCGGCTTTTTTGTACTGGTTCGTAGTGGTCTTTGCCTGAACATTGGCGTTCGTAAGCGCCGCTGTAAAGCCGCTACAGCCCCGTCAAACTCGGCCAATATGTCACCAATCAGCTTGTCATTAGGCGTTTGTTGAAGCAGGTTTACACAGCCTGGCGGTATGTGGCTGCCAGATCGCGCCCCAATCATGAGGCCCAGCATGTATAGAAAATTTCCGATTAGTACGTTCTCATGCGGTTCTACTGCGCGATCGAGGTTTGGTCTCATGAGCGTCGTTACATGCGGATTCCAGTGAAACTGATCAACCAGTCCGCCGACGCAATCACATGGAGTGGTGGTCACGAACACAGTTTTCTTAAATTGGTTTTCAATCCAAAAGAAGCGTGGGCTTGTTCGGCTTGCCGAATAAGCCAGGAGACAAGCGAAGCGCGTCAGGAACGATGTGAGGAGGTCCCAGAAACACGCTCCGTCTGCACACCGAATTCGTGCAACTGCTCCAAGTCGGCTTCGATTTCATGGTTAACCCCGGAACTGACTTAAGGCGCCCATCGACTCCCGATCCACGTCAAATCTGGCCTCTCGCGGGGGCTGTCAACCGGTATTTCACCCTCGCGACTATGCAAGGCAGCAGGCCAACGAGTGCAAGTGCCAGCGCAAGGACGTTACCAAAGCGGACATATGGGGTAAGTCCGGCGTAGCCCTGCACGTCGGCAACAAGCGCGCCCAAGGTGAACGGCGGAAGCGCCTTGTCGACCCGACCGTTGGGCAGAACCACGGCGGTCATGCCGGTGTTGGTGGCGCGAAGCATCGGCCGCCCGGTTTCGAGCGCCCGCATCTGGGCAATCTGCAGGTGCTGTGGCTGAGCCAGCGACCGGCGTCCGAACCACGCAGTGTTCGAGACGTTGGCCAGGATGGATGCGCTTGGCACGGAGCGAATGATCTCCTCGCCGAAGAGATCCTCATAGCAGACGTTGACTGCCACCTGCTGGCCAGAAACGGCGAACGGCGGCTGATCCTCTGCTCCCCGTGAAAAACTCGACATCGGAATGCTCATGGCCGCCACGAACCAGCCGAAACCGGACGGCACGAACTCGCCGAAGGGAACCAAATGGCGTTTGCTGTAGATCTGCGGCGGTTGCGTGCCGAGTGAAACGACTGCGTTCGAGTAGTTCTCGTCATCGCCAATGACGGTACCGAGCAAGAGATTGCCGTTTCGCCCTTGCACGACGCGCGTCAAGTTCGCAAGGTAGTCCTCGGGGACCTGATGCAGGAACGCCGGGATGGCGGTCTCCGGCAGGATCGTCAAGCGCGCGGGATGGTCCTTTGTCAGCGCGTAGTACGTCGCCAGGGTTTGGGAGAAACGCGCGGGCTGCCATTTCACCTCCTGCGAGATATTTCCCTGCAGGAGCGCAACCCGAATTGGCGGACCGACGGCCGACGTCCATTGGACTTGTTGCGCGAGGAGTCCTCCTCCGAGCACGACGAGCCCGGCCACGAGCGGTGGAATCGCAAACGCCAGGCCAAATCTTGAAGGGCATGCCGGCCGGTGCGCAAGACGGTGAGCGGCGACAAGGTCGGCCATAAGGCACGCGCCGACGACGACGGTGAAGAACGACACGCCGTAGACGCCGACGAGCGGCGCATACCCCGCGAGCGGAGAAGGCGGGGACTGAGAATACCCGATGGTCAGCCAGGGGAAACCGGTAAAAAGCCATCCCCGGAACCACTCGGACAAGGACCAGCAGCCGGAGAAAGCAAGCACGTCCGCAAGCGGTTGCCCGCTTCGCAGGCGGACGAATATCGCGCTTGCAAGAGCCGGGAACATGGCCAGAAACGCGCAAAAGAGCAGCGTCGCCACTGCCGCCTTCGGGGCGGCCAATCCACCAAAGTCGTTGAGGCTGATGAATACCCAGGAGACTCCGAAAAGAAAGAGTCCAAGACCGTAGGCGAAGCCCGACGCCGACGCGGATCGAACATCAGGGGCACGAACAAGCAGAAGGAAGAGCCCTCCCGTCGTCAGCCAGGACAACGGGAAGGCAGCAAAAGGAGCAAATGCCGTGGCGGTAACCGCGCCGAGGACAAACGCTAACAGGCTGGGGAACACGACGAGAACATGGCGCTCTGATCTTGCCCCACTTCCTCGGGGCAGAGGGGCGGGAATGCCTTCCAACGAACCATCGATCTGCTGCGGACTGACATCCCCGCGCCAACTCAGTGAGGGCCGCAACGACAATCTCTACTTGGCAGCAACAGCCAGCGCGTCGTTGACCAGTGCCTTGAGCTGGTCGGCACCAAAGCTTGGCATCGGCCTCCCGTTGACGAAGAACTCCGGCGTCTTTGTCACGTTCAGCGTTTTCGCGTCAGCGAGATCTTGCTCGACGATCCGCGCGATCTCGGGCGCGGTCATGTCAAATGCCATCTGCTCCACGTTGAGTCCCAAGCCTTCAAGGTGCTTCCACACGAGCGCGACTTGCGGCGTGTGATGGGGCGACCACTCCTCCTGGGACGCAAGCAATGCCTCCAGTGCCGGCCACAATTTGCCTTGACGCCTCGCCGCTTCGAGGACGGCGACGACTTTGTCGGAACCATTATGGAAAGGCGCATAGCGCAGCACTAATCGTATCTTGTCCGGGTGCGCGGCCATGATCTGTTTGACCAGCGGATAGAACGCCCGACAAGTCTCGCACGCCGGATCGAGAAACTCGACAATGACGACGGGGGCGTCTTGCCGGCCCAGCGTCGGCGAGTGCATCCGAAGGAGCGAGGCGCGGTTCGCCTCGGCCAGACGGTCGACTTCCTGTGCGCTCTGATGCTTGAAGGCCATAACAGCGGCACCAAAGGCCACCAACATTACGATCGCCGAGCCGGCAAGAAGCAATTTCTTGTTCATCGTGAACTCTTGAAATGAATCGCCAGCAACAAGCCGACGATGGTTGAGAACGCCGCTACCGAGAGGAGCGGAATCGTGACAAACCCCAGCCAGACCACCTGGACGTCCGAACACGGCACGCCTTGCTGGCAGGGCTTGATGCTCTCCGGAATCCAGCCCGCGACCAGCATCAGGTGGAATACGGCGAAGCCCAGGCCGGCGACGGCCAGGGGCAACGCGTAGCGCACGGCGCGCGGATCGAACGACAGCAGCCCGACAGCGAGCACGGGGACCAGCGGAAACATCGCGATCCTCTGATACCAGCACAGCACGCACGGCGTGTAGCCCATCACCTCGCCGAGAAACAAGGCGCCGAGCGTCGACACTGTGGCCACCAGCCAGGCGCCGAACAGCATCTGCCAAGTCCGCGAATCAGCGCTTTGGTTGTTGCAGAGTGACTGCTTCATGCGTTCATGCCTGTCAAATGTCGGGGGAATGGTGTCGCTATTGCGCGACGAACGGTCGTTCAAAGACTGGTCGCCGGCTGTACCGATACGTGGTGAAATTTCAAAAGTGAACCTGTCCCGACGAGACTACATCGCCCCAGCAGATCGCCCGGGTCGTTTGCTGTCCCCGTCGAGCCCGGCATTTGACCTATCCGCTGCCTGCGCAAGGCTCGCCTGAATCCGTTGAGTCATCTCGGAATCTGGCGGAACGATTTCAAGCACACGTTTCCACAGCGTTGACGCCTGCGCGTAATCGCCACGACCGAAGGCAGCCGTGCCGCCCAGCGCGAGCGCCTTGACGTTGCGCGGATCGACCGCGAGCGCGCGTTCGATGAGGCGCTCAGGCTCGCCAGCCAGCGACCGGCCCTGTGCCATGGCGAGCGTGTCGGCAAAATCGGCGAACAGTTGCGCGTCGTTGGGGACGAGCCGCACCACCTGCCGGTAGGCGTCTGCAGAGTCCTCGTATCGCGCCATGGCGCCCGTCGTCCGGGCAAGCATCAGCCAGCCTTCCGCGTCTTCGGGCATTGCCTGCAGGCGCTCCCCGAGCTGGGTGACCATCGCGGCGAGCCGCTGCGGCGAGAGTTCATGCGCGTCCCGCTGGATCTGTCGGTCCGCAGTTCGGCTTGCGTCGAGTGCGGCAGGTGTGCCCAAAGCCAGGTACGTCCCGAACGCGGCCACAGGCATGGTGAACGACAAAACGCCAGCCCAGCCCCACTTCACGCCGGAGCCCCCTGCTGCCCGATCGGCGGCCAACTCGACCTCTTCGATGACGCGGCGCTCGAGTTCGCGTTTCGCCGAGTCGTGCTGCAGTCGGTCGATCACTCCATTGGCCAAGTCGCCGTCCAGTTCCTTGAGCTGATCCCGGTAGATCGACAGGTTGGCCTCGCCGTGCGAAACGTCGGCGGCCTTCTTGCGCTTGCCGAGCAATGGGGGCACGAGGAACAAAAGGGCCCCGATCACCATCAGGGCGGCGACGATGGAGAAGGCAATCATATGGACTCCGTGGTGGATTGATTGTTGGTCGCCGGTGCAAGCAGCACGCGGGCTCGCGCGTGCTGTTCGGTGACCATCGGCTCGTCGACGACGCGTTTGGTCCGCAGCCGCAGCTTGAAGAGGAGGATTCCCAAGCCGCCCAAGAGGAGGAGGAAGGGGCCGACCCAGAGCATCCAGGTGGTCGTCTTCATCGGAGGCCGATAGAGGACGAAGTCGCCGTAGCGCTGCACCATGAATTCCTTGATTTCCCGGTCGGTCTTGCCGCTCTTGAGCATCTGCCTGACTTGGTTCTTGAGGTCGGTGGCGAGTTCAGCGTGGGAGTCGGCAATCGTCTGGTTTTGACAAACCAGACAGCGCAGTTCCTCGGCGATCGCCATGACGCGCCGTTCCAATTCCGGATCCGGCGATACGGGTAGCGCTTCCGCTCCCAACACGGTTGTGGACGCAGCGAGCAACAAGGCGAAGAGCCATCGTCTAGCCATGGGTCACGCTCCCGACAGTTCCCTGATCTTGGGCAGGAGCGTTCTTTCGAGCGCCTCCGGCGTCAGCGGGCCGATGTGCTTGTGCCGGATGATGCCGGCCTTGTCGATCAGGAACGTCTCGGGGACGCCGTACACGCCGTAATCGATGCCGACTCGACCATCGAGGTCGAATGCGGACAGCACGTAGGGATCGCCCAGTTCCTTCAGCCAGGCAAGACCGTCCTCCCGCCGATCCTTGTAGCTCAGCCCGACGATCGGAACCACGTTGCGGCGCGCGAATTCGACCAGCAGCGGATGCTCCTGTCGGCAGGCGGCACACCAGGAGGCCCAGACATTGAGCAGCCAGACCTTGCCCCGCATGTCTTCCGGGGTGATCGTCTTGTCGGCGGCGTGCAACTGGGGAACGCGAAAGGCGGGGGCCGGTTTGTCGATCAGCGGCGACGGCACTTCACGCGGATTGAGCTTCAATCCGTAGCCGAGGAAGCCGGCCAGGACGATGAATATCGAGAGGGGCAACAGGTAACGGGCCATGCGTAGGTCCTCAGTTCGAATCGGGTTTCAGGCGGCGGCAGCGGCCGTCGCGGTTTCTTGCGGACTCGCGCGTCGTGCACCGGCACGATAACGGCGGTCGGATGCGGCCAGGGCGCCGCCCAGTGCCATGAAGATGCAGCCGATCCAGATCCAGTTGACGAAGGGCTTGTGATGGACGCGAACGACCCAAGTGTTCTCGTCCAGCGGCTCGCCTAGCGCGACGTACAGATCGCGGGTGAGCCCGTAGTCGATCGCCGCCTCGGTCATCGGCATCCGCTGCACGTCATATGTCCGCTTCTCCGGGAACATCGTCCCGACCTGCTCGCCGTCTCTCGCGACGTTGATCGTCGCGCGGACCGCACGATAGTTGGGGCCCCTGATTTCGCTAGTCTGCGCGAACTCGAAGCGATAGCCGCCGACCGAGACGGTCGTTCCCACTTTCATCTTGACGTCCTTGCTCTCCTCGTAGGTTTTCACCATTGCAACAGCGAAGATGAAGACCGCGATGCCAAAGTGCGCCAGGTGCATTCCGTAGAAGGCGCGGGGGAGCGACCTGATCCTTGACCACAGATCTCCGCTCGACTGCGCTCCCTTTATCCGGTCCCAGAGACCGACGATCGAAGAGAGGGCGAGCCATACGGCGATCAAAATGCCGACCGCGGTCAAGGTCGACCATCGTCCCATCAGGAACGGAAGCGCCACGGCAACGATCAGGGCGACGACGAACGCGGCGCCGAGTGCCTTCGCGATATCGCCCAATGCAGCCTGCTTCCACCGCACGAAGGGCGCGATGGCCATGAGCAGGACGACCGGAACCATCAATGGAGCGAAGATCGCGTCGAAGTAAGGTGGGCCGACCGAGATCTTGCCCAGTCCGAGGGCGTCGAGAAACAAGGGATAGAGGGTGCCGAGCAAGACCGATGCGCTTGCAACGACGAGCAATACGTTGTTAACGAGGAGCAACGATTCGCGCGAAACCAGCGCGAACGCGCCTCCCGTTCCGACCTTGGGTGCGCGCCAGGCATAGACGGTGAGTGACAGCCCGATCACGATGACCAGAAAAGCGAGAATGAAGATGCCGCGCTTGGGATCGGTGGCGAACGCATGCACGGAGGTCAGGATCCCGGAGCGCACGAGAAACGTCCCGAGCAACGAGAGAGCGAAGGCGACGATCGCCAGCAGCACGGTCCAGCTCTTGAAGCTGCCCCGCTTCTCCGTGACCGCCAACGAGTGCATGAGCGCGGTGCCAACCAGCCAGGGCATGAAAGAGGCATTCTCGACCGGGTCCCAGAACCACCAGCCGCCCCAGCCCAGCTCGTAATAGGCCCACCAGCTGCCCAGCGCAATTCCCAGCGTCAGCGAGCACCAGGCCGCCGTCGTCCATGGGCGTGACCATCGCGCCCAAACCGCGTCGAGGCGGCCGCCAAGCAGTGCCGCGATAGCGAACGCGAAGGCGACCGAGAAACCGACGTAGCCCATGTAAAGCAACGGCGGGTGGAAGACCATCCCGGGATCCTGGAGGAGAGGATTGAGATCGCGGCCGTCCGGCGCTGCCGGGAGGAGACGCTCGAATGGATTGGAGGTCAGCAGCAGGAAAAGGTGGAAGCCGACTGCGATGCAGCCCATCACGCCGAGCACGCGGGCAACCATCTCATCGGGCAGGCGCGCACTGAAAATGCTGACGGCGAGCCCCCACGCCGCGAGCATCGTCACCCAAAGCAGCATCGATCCTTCATGACTGCCCCAGGACGCGGCAATCAGATAGAACAGCGGCAAGTTGCTGTTCGAGTTCCTCGCCACATTGATGACCGAGAAGTCGTTGCCGACGAAGGCGTAGACGAGGCAGGCGAAAGCAATGCCAATGAACGCAAACTGGGCCTGCGCGGCCGGCCGCGCCACGCTCATCAATGCCGGGCTGTTCTTCGCAGCACCGATGAGGGGGAGTGTGCCTTGGACGACGGAGACACAAAGGGCCAGGATGAGGGCGAAGTGCCCGATCTCCGGGATCATTCGAATACTCCCCGTGTGGCGACGCGAGTCGCAGGTCCAGGCGGCCTTCGCGTCAATCGATTTCTGGCGGCGCGCATCAGTCCCACCAGGATTCCTGCGGGGCTACCACGACGGCCGTGTGCTGCGCTGTGGTCGAAGCCGCCAGCCGACAGGTAGAGCGGACCTCGCCTGTTTTTCCCAGTAGTGCTCACGTCGATTCCTCGCTTCCTCATCATCAAGGTTGCGAGTAAACAACCTGCAGTAACTACAGGGTCAAGGGGAGATTGGTGGAGCGGTGGGAGTCGGTTGGCACCGCAGCCACAGAGAACGAGGCGAACTCGGACCCGGGGCCTCGCCCCACGGTAACCGTTCCCGTGACAGGAACACCCAAGCGACAGTGATGACTGCCAATACGGCCACGGCGATGCACGAGCCGCCATAGAGGGGTCATCGCAGAAAACGGAAAAAATCGTACGCTAAGGCGCGCGACGGCTTTGACCTAGCAGCAGTGCAAAGCTGCGATCAGCGGGCAGGAAACATTGCCGTGGTGCGCGTCGCACTCGCTCACCAGCTTCGACAACGCGTCTTCCATCCGCGTGAGGTCCGCCATGCGTGCGCGCACATCCGCCAGCCGGTGGGCGGCCAGCTCGGCCGCCTCGCTGCAATGGGTGCCGTCCTCAAGTTTCAGGAGCTGGCCGACTTCATCCAGGCTGAACCCCAGGCGCTGGGCTGACTTCACGAATTTCACCCGGGCCACGTCCGCCTGCCCATAGCGACGGATGCGGCCATACGGCCGCTCCGGCTGGGGCAGCAAGCCCTTGAGCTGATAGAAGCGGATGGTCTCCACGTTGACGCCGGCCGCCTTGGCGAAGGCCCCGATGGTCAGGTTCTCCAAAGCGTTCTCCGTCATGCTTGACTCCGTAGTTGACTACGGAAGTAACGTTACAGCATTAAGCAAAGTCCCGGAAGGAGAACCTTATGTCGGAACCCAAGAACGGCTGCGGCGCACTGGCGACCGGCGGCGTCGCGGCCGTCCTCGCCTCGGCCTGTTGCCTCGGCCCCCTCGTGCTGGTCGCGCTCGGCTTATCGGGCGCGTGGATCGGCAACCTGACTGTGCTGGAACCGTACCGACCGTTCTTCATCGGCGCGGCACTCATCGCGCTGTTCTTCGCCTGGCGCAGCATCTTCCGACCAGCCCATGCCTGCAAGCCCGGCGATGTTTGCGCCGTGCCCCAAGTGCGGACGGCCTACAAGGTGGTTTTCTGGATCGTGGCCGCCCTAGTCCTGGTTGCCCTCGCTTTTCCCTACGTCCTGCCGCTGTTCTACTGAAAGGAGATTGCCATGAAGAAACTTGCCGCCCTGATCTCCCTGGCCGCCACCCTGAGTGCGCCTGCCTGGGCCGCCACCAAGACCGTCACCCTGTCCGTACCCGGCATGACCTGCGAGGCGTGCCCGATCACGGTCAAGAAGGCCCTGTCCAAGGTCGCCGGCGTCGAGAAGGCCGAGGTCAGCTTCGAGAAACGGGAAGCCGTCGTGACTTTCGACGACGCCAAGACCAATGCCGACGCCTTGACCAAGGCCACCGCAAACGCGGGCTACCCCGCCACCGTGAAGCAGTGAGGGCGTGATCATGGCCGAGGCGATCACCCTTCACATCGACGGCATGACCTGCACGTCGTGCGCTGAGCACGTCCAGCAGGCTTTGACGAATGTACCTGGCGTGCGCGCGGCCTCGGTGTCCTATCCGCAGCGGCAGGCCGAGATCAAGGTGGACGCGGGTGTGGGTTTGGACCCGCTGGTCGCAGCCGTCGCCGCGCTCGGCTACCGAGCACGGGTTTCCGACACGCCAGGCAAGCCCGCTGGCGGCCTGTTGGGCAAGGCGCTGGGTTGGCTGGGCGGCGATACGAAGCGTGGTGACGGTGAGCAGGCGCTGCACGTGGCTGTGATCGGCAGCGGCGGCGCGGCGATGGCCGCAGCGCTGAAAGCCGTCGAGCAAGGCGCGCGCGTGACGCTGATCGAGCGGGGCACCATTGGCGGCACCTGCGTCAATGTCGGCTGCGTGCCCTCCAAGATCATGATCCGCGCCGCGCACATCGCCCATCTGCGCCGCGAAAGCCCGTTCGATGAAGGTCTGCCCGCCGCAGCGCCGACCGTGCTGCGCGACCGGTTGCTGGCCCAGCAACAAGGCCGCGTCGAGGAGTTGCGCCACGCCAAGTACGAAGGCATCCTGGCAAGCACCCCGGCCATCACCGTGCTGCGCGGCGAGGCCCGGTTCAAGGACGCGCGCACGCTGACCGTGGCGACCGCTGACGGCAGCACGCACGAGGTGAACTTCGACCGCTGCCTGATTGCCACCGGCGCGAGCCCAGCGATTCCGCCGATCCCGGGCCTTGCGGACACGCCCTACTGGACCTCCACCGAGGCGCTGGCGAGCGACACGATCCCTGAGCGGCTGGCCGTCATCGGCTCGTCGGTGGTCGCTGTCGAGCTGGCGCAAGCCTTCGCCCGGCTGGGCAGCCAGGTCACGATCCTGGCGCGCAATACGCTGTTCTTCCGCGAAGATCCGGCCATCGGCGAAGCCGTCACGGCCGCCTTCCGCGCCGAAGGCATCAAGGTGCTGGACCATACCCAGGCGAGCCATGTTGCCTATGCGGACGGGGAATTTGTGCTCACCACCGGGCACGGCGAGCCGCGTGCCGACCGGCTACTGGTCGCCACCGGCCGCGCGCCGAACACGCGCAGCCTGAACCTCTCGGCGGCGAGTATCCAGGTCAACCCGCAAGGGGCCATCGTCATCGACTGCGCCATGCGAACGAGCGCGCCGCACATCTTTGCTGCCGGCGACTGTACCGACCAGCCGCAGTTCGTCTATGTGGCGGCGGCGGCTGGCACCCGCGCCGCGATCAACATGACCAGCGGTGACGCGACGCTGGACCTGACCGCGATGCCGGCGGTGGTGTTCACCGATCCGCAGGTGGCGACGGTGGGCTACAGCGAAGCCGAAGCGCACCACGACGGCATCGAGACCGACAGCCGGCTGCTGACGCTGGACAACGTGCCGAGGGCGCTCGCCAACTTCGACACGCGCGGCTTCATCAAGCTGGTGGCGGAAGCCGGCACGGGGCGGCTGATCGGCGTCCAGGCGGTGGCCCCGGAAGCGGGCGAACTGATCCAGACGGCCGCACTGGCGATCCGCCACCGGATGACCGTGCAGGCGCTGGCCGACCAGTTGTTTCCCTACCTGACCATGGTCGAGGGACTCAAGCTCGCGGCGCAGACCTTCAACAAGGACGTGAAGCAACTGTCCTGCTGCGCCGGCTGAGGAAAAGGAGGTGTTCGATGAACGCCTAGACGGTGTCGCACCTGGCTCAGGATGCCGGCGTGAGCGTGCATGTCGTGCGCGACTACCTGCTGCGCGGATTGCTGCGCCCGTCCGCGCGCACCGCAGGCGGCTATGGCGTGTTCGACACGGGAGCCTTGCAGCGGCTGTGCTTCGTGCGACCCCATAGAACCCGGCAGCGAGCAACGTGCTTGCCAGCCACTGCTCAAAAAGCCTGCTGCTGCCCTGCAACGTCGTCGTGCGCGAGGACGAAGCGAACCGGGTGCGCGTGGAGTTCATGGACCCGAACGCGGTGCTTGAACTGGTTGGAAAGCCCGAGATAACGCAGTTGGCCGCCGAGGTACGGCAGAAGCTCTCGCGGGTGATGGCGGCGTTGCCGTAAGAAGCAGCGCTTGACTCTGTGGCTGCTGTAGGGTTTTCAATAGACGACGAAGCCGAGAACTAGTGCGCAACGCTACACTCTGCTTCCTGTTCGATTATCGCGCCCTCTTGGAGATCCCTGATGCGAACCCTGGTTGCGGGCCTGCTTACGGCCCTGGCGCTGCAGAGTGCGCTTGCTGCACAACTGCCTGAAGTAACCGTCTACAAAGATCCCGATTGCGGCTGCTGCACCGAATGGGTCAAGCACCTGCAGGACGCCGGTTTCAAAGTACGGCAGATCGATACGCGGAATCTGCCCGGGGAACGCGAGCGGCTCGGCGTCCCGCCGACCCTGGCGAGCTGCCATACCGCGCAGGTTGGCGGTTACCTCGTGGAGGGCCACGTCCCGGCGTCGGCGGTCAAGAAGCTGCTGGCCGAGAAGCCTGCGGTGCGCGGCCTGACCATTCCGGGCATGCCGGCCAGTGCTCCCGGCATGGGGCCGCACGTTGCCGGCACGCTCAAGGTGTATACCTTGCCCAAAGCAGGTGAGCCGTCGCGCATCTACTCGGTTGAATAAGACGGCAGTCCGAAGCGACGAACATCGCGTGCCGCAGTCGCCGACAACAAGTGACCTGAAGTATCAGCCGTGTCGCGTGGCTTGCCCGGCACCTCGATGAGACGAACAATCCGCGAGCCCCTCCAGGATTCCGCATGCCGGGGTTGGCCGGGCGCCGGCACAGCTGTCGCGCAAGGCCGTCAAATGACCTTTCAGCTGGATGAGTTCGGTGACGCGGACTTCAACCTGCCGGATATGTTGGTCCAGAAGCGCGTTGATTGCGCCACAGTCTTCGCTCGGAGTGTCGCGATACCCCAGTAATGTCCGGACGTCGGCCAGCGTCATGCCGAGCGAACGGCAGTGCCGGATGAACTGCAACCGTTCCACGTGCGCCTCGCCATAGAGGCGGAAGTTGCCCACGCTACGGGGCGGCGAAGGCAGTAGCCCCTCTTTCTCATAGTAACGAATCGTCTCGACCTGGCATTCGGTGAGTCTGGCCAGGTCGCCAATCTTGATGCCCATACTGTTCTCCTCTTGACCCTATAGTAACTACAGGGTGCCTAATGGGCAATGACTTGGATCAAGAAGGAGTTGCCATGAGCGCTTGCAATTCGAAGGGATGCGGTTGCGTCGCCACCCCGGTCGAGCGACCAATGCTAGAAAAAGTCCAGCCGGGCGCATCGCAGACGGTCTTGCGGATCGAGAACATGGACTGCCCGACGGAAGAGGCACTGATTCGCGGCAAGCTTTCCGGCCTGCCCGCGGTCTCCGGGCTGGACTTCAATCTCATGCAGCGCACGCTTCGGGTCAGCCACGTGCCCGAGGCGTTGCCTGCCATGATGGCTGCGCTTGGGTCAATCGGATTCAAGGCCGAGGTGATGGAAGCGGCTTCGGGACGCCAGCGCGCGCCCGTCGCGCCGCGCACAAACTGGTGGCCGCTTGTGGCATCCGGCGCGGCGGCAGCGCTTGCGGAGTTGGCCTCCTGGTTGATCGGCGGCGATCACTGGGCCGTCCTCGCGCTGGCCCTGTTCGCGATCTTCAGCGGCGGGCTGTCCACTTACAAGAAGGGCTGGATTGCGCTCAGGAACCGCAATCTGAACATGAACGCCCTGATGTCGATCGCGGTCACCGGCGCCATGCTGATCGGCCATTGGCCGGAAGCGGCGATGGTCATGGTGCTGTTCGCACTGGCCGAAGTCATCGAGGCCCGGTCGCTCGATCGGGCCCGGCAGGCGATCCATCGCCTGCTGGAACTCGCGCCGGAGCAGGCCACCGTGCAGCAGCCCGACGGAAGCTGGGCTGAAGTGGCGGCCAGCGCGGTGCAGGTCGGCAGCCGCGTCCGCGTCAAGCCCGGCGAGCGCATTGCACTGGACGGCGAGGTGCTGCAGGGCCGTTCCACGGTCGATCAAGCTCCGATCACCGGCGAGAGCCTCCCGGTTGAGAAGGCGACAGGTGACGCGGTCTTCGCCGGCACCATCAACCAGTCGGGGTCCTTCGAATACAAGGTCACGGCGGGGGCGACCAATTCAACGCTGGCGCGGATCATCCATGCGGTGGAGGCGGCCCAGGGTAGTCGCGCGCCAACGCAGCGCTTCGTCGATCAGTTCGCCCGTTACTACACCCCCGCCGTCTTCGCCGTCGCCCTGGCCGTGGCGGTCTTGCCCCCGCTCGTGCAAGGCGGAGCCTGGCTCGACTGGATCTACAAGGCCCTGGTTCTGCTCGTGATCGCCTGCCCCTGCGCGCTGGTCATCTCCACTCCAGTGAGCATCGTCAGCGGCCTCGCGGCCGCCGTCCGGCACGGCATTCTCGTCAAGGGCGGCGTGTACCTGGAAAAGGGGCGCAAGCTCACCTGGCTGGCCCTCGACAAGACCGGCACCCTCACGCACGGCAAGCCGAGGCAGACCGATTTCGAGCCATGGCAAGACGCCGACGGCGTGCGTTCGAAGGGGCTTGCCGCCAGCCTCGCGGCACGCTCCGATCACCCCGTTTCGCAGGCCCTCGCCCTTGCCGCCCGAGCGGACCGAGTGAAGCTGCGTGAGGTCGACGAGTTCTCGGCCTTGCCCGGGCGCGGGGTGCGCGGACGCATCGACGACGCGGTCTTCCACTTGGGCAACCACCGCCTGGTCCAGGACTTGGGCGCCGGCTCGCCGGAGCTGGAAGCGCGTCTTTCGGCGCTCGAAGGTCAGGGCAAGACTGTCGTCATGCTGGTCGGCGAAACCGGCGTCCTGGCCCTCTTCGCCGTCGCCGACACGGTCAAGGGCAGCAGCCGGCAGGCGATCGCCGACCTGCATGCGATGGGAGTCAGGACGGTGATGCTGACCGGCGACAACCAGCACACCGCCCAGGCGATTGCCGACCAGGTCGGCATCGATCGGGCCCTGGGCGGCCTGCTCCCGGAAGACAAGATGCGGGAGATCGAACAACTTGTGTCGTCGGGTGACACCGTCGGCATGGCGGGGGACGGCATCAACGATGCACCGGCGCTGGCGCGGGCCGACATCGGCTTCGCCATGGGCGCCGCCGGCGCCGACGCCGCGATCGAAACCGCCGATGTCGCCTTGATGGACGACGACTTGCGCAAGCTGCCGACCTTCGTGCGCTTGTCCCGCGCTACCGCACGCGTGTTGAAGCAGAACATCGTCGTCGCGCTGGGCATCAAGGCGGCGTTCCTCGCGCTCACCTTCACCGGCCACGCGACAATGTGGATGGCGGTGTTTGCCGACATGGGGGCGAGCCTGATTGTCGTCGCCAACGGGCTGAGGCTGCTGCGCAAGTGACCGCCAAGGAGTTCCTCTACGACTGGGGCGGCGCCAACGTATGGCTTTTTCAGGCCATCAATCTGCATCCGCCCGGCCGTCTGGATGAGTTCATGGAATGGCTCTCGCGCATCGGCAGTTACTGGAACCTGCCCTTGGTCGCAGGCGGCTGGCTGGCGGTCGCCTTGCTGCTGCGGCAGGCGAACAGCAGCATGGCGGCGCAGGTGCTGATGCAGCTCAAGCGGCTGCTCGTCGGGGCGGCCATCGCGTTCGTGCTCACGGCAGGTCTCAAGCTGGCACTGGACTTCCCACGGCCGGCAGCGGTATTGGCGCCGAGCGCCATCCATGTCGATGTCGTCGCGGCAGGAGAGCGGGAATACAGCCTGCCCAGTGGCCACGCCGCGTTCGCGGCGCTCCTGGCGGCGAGCCTGTGGCCGCTGATCGGTCTGCCGGGGCAGCTCACGGCCGCGCTGTTTGCACTCGGCGTTGGCCTTTCGCGAATCTGGCTCGGCGCGCATTTCCCCGCCGACATAGTCGCGGGTTACGCCGTCGGCCTCGCGAGCGCCGCGCTGGCTATTTTGCAAGACCCGCGCAAGGCGGTCACGGCCGCCGGAGAAGGAGAACGGCAATGAGCGAGCGCTACCTGTGGACGTCAATGAGAAGAGGGGCCTTCGGCCACCGATGGCGATGGCTTGTGCTGGCCGTCGGGGTAATGCTCGCCGACCAGGTGGCCAAGCGGCAAATTGTCGCTTCGCTCCCCTACGGTGCGAGCGAACCGCTCACGCCATTCTTCAACCTCGTCCATGTTCTGAACCCGGGCGCCGCGTTCAGTTTTTTGGCCGGTGCCGGTGGATGGCAGCGTTATTTCTTCATGGTGCTCGCCCTTGCCGTTTCGGCCTTCTTGACCTTCCTGCTCCTGCGCCAGACCTTGCGACGATTCGAGGCGGGCGGATACAGCCTGGTCCTGGGGGGAGCGCTGGGCAACGCAACGGACCGTTTGCTGCACGGCGCCGTCGTCGACTACCTCGATTTCCACCTGGCCGGATGGCATTGGCCGGCGTTCAACCTGGCCGACTCGGCGATCGTCCTGGGCGTCCTGCTCCTTCTATACGGTTCGGCGAAAAACCAGCGGCGTCATGCCGAGACGTAGCCTCTTAACCGGGGCGGCCAAAAGTCTGCCATCGCACATTATTCCACTCATCCACCAGGAGTTTCCAGTGACGCAACCACGCTTCTACAGCTTGCCTCGGATCGCAATCGCGACGCTCTTCTTGCTGAGCCTGTCGCGTCTCGGCCATGCCTCCGCGCAGCCGCTCCCACCCGACGAAGCATTTAAGTTCAAGGTCTCGTTGAAGAATCCCACGACTCTGGTGGCCGAGATCATTCCGGCAAAGAGGCATTACCTCTACAAGGACAAGACGCGCATCGCCTTACGCAATGCAAGCGGTGTTTCGATCAGGCAGCTCACGCTCCCTGTTGGCGAGCAGAAAAACGACCCGTACTTCGGCCTGACCGAGGTGTACAAGGCTCCGGTCCGTATCGAAATCACGCTCGACCGGGCTCCGACCGTAAAGGCGCTCACGGTGCAGGCAACCTATCAGGGATGCAATGAGCAGATCGGACTTTGTTATCCGCCGATCGAAAAGGCGGTCGAAGTGAAGCTGACGCGCTGAGCAACTGCTTCCGATGCCTTGCCAGCTATGGGTCTTGGCGGGGCCGACTTGGCGTGGGCATCCGGCGTGTATTGATGGTCATGCAAGTGATGACCGAAATGCTCTTCGTGCTCTGAATTCAGGGAAACCGCCCTCCCGCTCGTTCCCGCCTCAAGCGTGTCGCACACGTCACTCCCTGCCGCATAGGCGGCATTGAATGACAAGCACACCGAGAGGACGAAAGCGAGCAGGAAACGCATGGCGGCGTGGTTTCTAACAGCAAGATGGTGATCGCATGCTGACGCTCATCAGGTTTCCCCGCTCGGCGGCGTGGCATTGTCTGGTTCGCGAAGTCGTTTGGCGTGTTCTTTCGCCACGCCCTGCCAGAAGATCACCACGTCCATACGCTGATTGGACGAGGTATAGACCCAGTGCTTGCAGCGGTGGTCGATCAGTGAAAAGAGTTCAGGATAAATCCCGTCCATGTCCGGCATCTGCCGCAAGGGTGCCTGGATCTCCACGTAGACGTGAAGCGCGCGTTCGCGCAGTTCCGGTGAGGCGATGGCCTCCGAGAGGCCGACCAACAGCACGGCCGCCACGAGCGCGTCGAAGCTTCCGATGTCCAACAGTTGTTTGACGCTGTTCGCATCGAAGGGGCGTTGCCTCGGCGCTTTCTCGTGTTCTCGTGGCTCGGCTTCGAACAGCACCGAGACGACCTCCGGTTCCAGTCCGCGCAGGGCGTCCTCGATCATCCGGGAATCGAATGCCTCGCCCCGCAAGGAGGCCCACAGGGGGCTGCGGAACCAGCGCGCTGTGCCAGGGAACATTGCTTCTGCCTGTTCAACCACGTTCCTCGGCCCTGGCTTGTCGCTCGGCACCGACGCGCCCTTCTGGTAGCCATCCCACTTGCGCGGCCGAGCGACATCTGTAACGCGCTTGCGGATGCGGTCGCCATCGAAGGCCATTTCGAGCGCATAGGCCGAGGACATTCCCGAGGATTGCTTGACGGCGTTGAACCACAATTTCGTCCGGACACGATCGACAGGATGGGTCGGAGGGCGTCCGCGACCACGCGGCTTCACGACGGTTGGCATGATCACTTTCTGGAGTAACGAAAATCCAATTATCGCTTCGGGTGGAATAAAAGTGGGCTGTCGCGAACACTGCGTGACAAATCAACTGATCAGACCGATGAGCGCCCTGCCTGAGACCTCAATACCACCGGCCGACCTGAAAACGCAGTTGCGTGAGTCGCTGCTACGTCTGCACGGACCGTTGCTGGGTGGCGAGCATTTGGCCGCAGCGCTGGGGCACCGCAGCGTCGCGTCGCTGCGTCAAGCCCGCCGCCGCAGCCAAATTACCGTTCCGCTTTTTATGGTTCCGAACCGTCGGGGATGGTTCGCGCTGACGCAGGATGTGGCCGATTGGCTCGCAGAAACGCGCGCGCAGGCATCTATGCATGAAAGGAGCGCCAAGCACTCGTAGTCGATTTCGACACCCAGAAACGCCAACGCCCGAGGGGACTGCCTCGGGCGTTGCGCCAGCATGTACTGCCGGTCAAGTGGGGACTTGTTGCCGAAAGTATGAGCTGCGTGTTCTCGTTCGTCAAGGTTAAACCGAGGCGACCAGGAGCGTGCGGGGTGCCTTCGTACGGCCCAGACAGATCCACTGGGCCATCATGTAAGGAGTCTCACCCATGCGTTTACCTGTTCACCTTCAGCGCGAAATTGCGCGTCTGCATTACTACGACACGTCCCAGTCCAACCGGGCGATCGGTCGTGCGCTTGGTTTGTCGGCCAACACCGTTCGGTCGATGCGCCATGCCCTGAAGAATCATCGCGCCCCTTGGGCCGATCTTCAGTCTCTCGACGACGATGCTTGGTGTGCCGCCCTGGGGACCGGCGACCACACGATCGCCAAGCGCAAAGAGTCGCCGGATTGGGCGTCGGTCCATGCCGAGATGCAACGGCCAGACGCAACCTTGGAGCAACTGTGGCAGGAGTGGCGTGCCCAGTGCCCGACTGGCATTGGCTACTCGCAGTTCACCGATCGCTACCGGCGCTGGACGAAAAGTCTGCACGTCGTGATGCGTCGCGTTCACCGACCGGGAGAAAAGCTCTTCGTCGACTTCGCCGGGCGGACCATGGAAATCAAGGATCGCAAGGGCGGTCCTTCGACCTACGCCCAAATCTTCGTGGCGGTGCTCGGCTACTCGAACCAAACGTATTTGCAGGCGGTCGCCTCGCAAACGACGGCGGACTGGGTGAGGTGCCACGTCGATTGCTTCAACGCGCTGGGCGGCGCGCCGGAATGGGTGGTGCCCGACAACCTGAAAGCGGCAGTGTGGCGCCGCGAGAAAGATCGCGTGGTGATCAATCCGGCCTACCGGGAGTGTCTGCGTCACTACGATACGGCAGCCCTGCCGACCGGCGCCCGGAAACCGAAGCACAAGGCCAAGGCTGAAGTCGGCGTGCAGATCGCGCAGCGCTGGGTGCTGTTCGCCCTGCGCGATCACGACTTCTTCAGTCTCGAAGACTTGAATATCGAGCTTCGGCGTCTGACCGCGCAGATGAACGCTCACCCGTTCAAAAAAATGCCGGGGACACGCCAGGAGCGTTTCGACAGCACCGAGCAGGCCGCGCTCAAACCGCTGCCGGCCATGCCTTTCGAGCTGTGCGACTGGCGCTATGGGGTCCGGGTGGGCGATGACTACCACGTCGAGCACGAGCGCTGCTTCTACTCGGTGCCGTCCGAACTGCGGGGGCAGCGGGTTGACCTGCGTTACACGGCGGCGATGCTGGAGGTCATGCACCGGGGACGGCGAGTAGCGCTCCACACGATGGTCGAGGCCGCTGGGGAGGTCAAGACGCTTCCCGAGCACCGGCCGGTCGCGCATGTTCGGGTGCTGGAGGGTGAGCCGAAAGCGCTCACGCTTTGGGCCGAATCGGCGGGGCCGAACGCGGCGGCGATGATCCGGCATCACCTGGAAAACCGGTCGGATGCCGTGAATGGTCTGAAGGCCGCGCGTCGCATGCGGGAAATGGCTCGGCTGCATGGCGATGCCCGCTTTGACGAAGCCTGCGCCTATGCCTTGCCCCTCAATATCACCGCGCTCCGCAGCCTGGAGTCGATCCTCAAACAGTCCCCGGACAAACGGAGCAAGCCCGTGGAGGACGTTGCCGGTCGACTGTCACACGACAACGTCCGCGGTGCGGCGTATTACGGAGAAGGCGCATGAGCAGCGTACAGCAAACGATTACCCGGCTGCGCGAACTTCGCCTGACCTCGATGGCCGAAGCCTATTCCAGCCAACTCCAGCAACCAAAGTTGCATCAATTGAGCTTTGACGACCGTTTCGGCTTGCTGGTGGAGCACGAGGCATCCGAGCGCGAGTCAAAGAAACTGAAGCGTTTGGTGCAGGGCGCCGGGTTCCCAGAAACCACATCTCTGGAGGACGCGGATTACCGCCCGGCGCGCGGAATCGACAAGTCAGTGGTCGCATCGCTGGCAAATTGCGAGTGGGTTCGTCAGCAATTGAACCTGATCATTATTGGCGCCACCGGGGTCGGGAAAACCTGGCTGGCGTGTGCCTTTGGTGCCCAAGTGTGCCGATTGCGGCTGCCGGTGGCTTTCTACCGGGCCAGTGATCTTTATGGCGACATCGCCGTTGCGGCTCATGACGGGTCGCTACCGAAACTCAAGGCCAACCTGATCAAGCCGAGCCTTCTGATCATCGACGACTTTGGTCTCGGAACCATTACGCCGCAAGCGGCGCAGGTGCTGCTCGACGTGGTTGACCGGCGGATGCGTAGCAGTTCGCTCTTGATCACCAGCCAGTACCCGACTGATCAGTGGCACGGTTTCTTCCCCGACCCCACGGTCGCCGACGCGATTCTTGATCGGGTAGTGCATCAGTCGCACCGAATCTCACTGAAGGGGGAGTCGATGAGGAAGTTCCAGGCGAAGCAGCGTATGCGCAAGGAGTGATCATGATGACCGGACCGGTGAGCGTGGCGCCCGATTGCCGGTCACGGCGCCGGTCCGGTCATCATGATCACCGGTCCACTCGGTCATCTCGAACTGGTCTCGGTGATCACGTCCAATCGGAACGAGTGGTCATGAGTGGCCGGAATCCGCAGTTACACAGGTCAATATGAAGTTTTGGTTGAGGGAAGAATAGGGAACATCTGACGTTCTGCTATTTGAGCCGCAGTGCGGGCCTCCAGTTGGGCGCTTGCCATTCCCAAACATGGATTTCCTCGAACGTCTTGGGAAGGAGCATGCGGCCAATCTCGACGCTGGCTGACAGCGGTGTCGCAGGGTAGATGTGCACCACGCGGGCGCCAGCACCGGTAACGCGCTGCAGGAACGCATCGAAGCTGCGCCGGAATAGCTGCACGTGCGCCTCCTTGCGAATGATGCCGCGATCAGGCTTCAACGCCTTGAACTCTACAACTTCGCGGCCCGCTGGATGCGTAACCTTGCCGGAGATACTTACAACTACCGACACCTCGCGCGGCAGTTTCTCGGGAACATTGTAGGTGTAGGCTGGCTCAGGACAGGTATCGCGCTTATCCCAGAGCCAGCCGTCGTTGGGCAGGTCCATTACGTTGGCGCGGGTCTTGTCTCCGACGAGGGCACCGAGCTTCATCAGCATCGGCATCGGCGCGAAGCCGGCGATGCTGAGGTGGGAGTCGCCATTGCGTTCGACGAGTATGGGCTGGATGCGCCGGGCGTAGTGGTCGGACAGCGCTTTCTCCGCGCGAGGCCAAAAATCGGCGTCGTTGTCTTGGAAGTCGAAGTCGCTGCGATTGATGTGGATGTGGGTGCCTTGGGGGAACAGCTTGTAGTCGCTGTTTTCGAGCATGGCGAAGTGAATCTGCTCCACATCGATATTGGTCACGTGCGGCCCAACGGGAAACGTCATCAGCAGCGGCACGCTCTCCACCACGCCGGTGGCAGAATAGATGCGCTGGATGCGGGCTTCGTGCTCTCGCTTCATGGCCAGGAGCTGCGGTGTCGTGAACTTATTGTTCTTGCCATTCCGGTCGATACGAGCGTGGCATTCGAAGCAGGCCAGCATCAAGTTGTTGATCTCTTTGGCCAGCCGTTCTGACTCACCTTTTACGCCCCGAGCCCCGCCAGGACTGTCAGCGACGATGTGCGCGTGCTCGCCCGTAAAGCACGTTTCCTTTGTCAAGAAGTCACGACCGACCGGTTTGCAGCAGCCACGGAATTCGCAGCGCCCGGCAGCGGCCACCCACAGGTCGCGCCGCACATCGACGGGAATTCGGGCTCGGTCTTGGGTTCGAGAGTCTTTCGTCGCTGTGGCCGTGCCCTTAGCTGGCCCCGTGGTCTTCTTCATTTTCATTCTCCAGCTTCAATTTTCGAAAGGCCCCTCGGCGGCTTAGCGTCCAGATGCGAATGTCACGCGTACCGATGATGGGAAAAAAGAGGCGGTCGCCCTCGAAGGTGTCGCCAGAAACTGCTTGAATCCAGTCCCTCTGATCGACACTGCTGGGCGTCGGGTCAGGTTCGGGATGCGTATGCCACAGCCCCAAGTAGGCCAGCGTCCTTTCCTCTTCATTCCAGCGCTTGTGCGCCTCGAGTTCGTGCCGGGAGGACCGGAAAAAATTGAACCTGCCACGCCGGTCGGTGTTCTGGGGTGTTGTCACTTCATCGACGACCACGTCGCGGGAGTCGAGAAGATGACGCCCTAGAAGAACGCCACCAGCTTCAGAGTCCCAGCAGCGGCGCTGCGCGAATGCCTGCATCTGCTGCAGTGCGTGTTCGACGATGATGAGTCGTTGGTGTTGCGTGACGCGGTAGACCAACTTCAAGCTGGCTCCACTGGTGTGCGGCAGTGCTGGCAGGCACGGCCGAAGACCCGCCGCGTCGCGTCCTCTGGGAGTGTTGTCCGTGCGGCCTGGAACCAAGGCGTCGTGCGCAGCCCATGCTGGGCAGCAGCATTGCCCTCACCGACCCAAAATCGGTACGACGGTTCTCGGGTCTCAGCCCCCGCGGTAACGCCAGTCATCGCCGACAGAATGTGCTCGGCCGCGAGCAGGCCTGTGCGGCGTGCCTGAATGGGCCCGAATGGGACGAATGCACCTGCGCAGCCGGTAAGGTTGCGGGTGACGGGCTGGTTCGGTTCCAGGAACGATGTACGCGACGCTAAGGATTGTTGGCCCTCGTCGTCGCGGTAGACACAGTCGAGGCAGCCCTCACCTTTGGTCCACATCAGTACTGAATGTCCGCCCAGGTCCAGCGCCTCAAGCCAGGTAAAGACGACGGGCAAATCGAACCGCTTATTTTTGAGCACACGCGAGAACGAGCGCTCGATGGACGGCGCGCCGAATGCGAGCACGATGCCGTCGTACTTGCTGAGGTCGGCGGTTTTTAGCCACTTCTGCGCGGTCGCGCAAACCGGCGTAATGTCGATGCCAGGATAGCGTCGCTCCAGCGCCAGCTTCAGCCCCAACGGCTTGCCCACATCGATGTAGAGGGGCTCAAGCAGGTGACGAAAGACGTTGTCTTCCGAGTACTCGTCGTGGTCGACCACCGTGAGCTTGCCTAATCCAGCCGCCGCCAAACTATCGACAACGACACAGCCAACGGCACCCGCGCCTAGCACAGCCACGTGCCTCCCAAGCAAGTCTAGCGATGCGCCACCACGCTCGCGCATGTGGTTAGGTGTGTGACGGCGCATGGTCAGCGGCACGACCGGTGCTTTTTTGTCGATGACGCCGCGATGAGCGCCGAAAGCGACGGCAACTAGCGACCGACCGCCGGCCTTGCGAGGAATCGACACCAGTAGTGCCAGCTGTTTGGGCGAGTTCTTCGAGGGGCCAACTAGCTGCTCCCAGAGCTTCAGTTGCTCAGGAGATAGTCCGCGGTGCACATCCTCAATGAATGCGGTTGTCATCTTGCCTGGGAAGGCCGGCGGCAATCCCAGTGCGTTCAAGTGAATGTACAGAGCCCGTTGCCCTTCGAGCTTGTTCTCTTTGACTTCCCAGGGTACCTCGGCATCTCGCTCAACGAAGTACCACTTTGGGGTTTTTAGGTTCGAGTTCACGAATCCCTTGAGCAAGCGTGAGTTGCCATCGACCTCGAAGTAGGCGCGAGAGCGCAAAGAGCCTGGCAGATGCAGCCAGTAACCCTCCAATTCGTTGTAAAACTCTGTGTAGCCAGTGGAGGCGTCCAGCGTCGAATTTTCGAGAAGGTCATATGCCTTTAGAACAGCGTACGCGACGATTTCAGTTCGGCGCTCTGGATCAAGCGACAGCCCCTGACCATCGTCGATGCAAATACTCCCGGCATAACTGACATGCGCGAGAGGCGTCCCCGGTGGTTCAGACCAGACTGCCGGCAGACGCAATAATTCCTCATTGCAATCAACGTAAACAGGCCACTTGCGCGTGGAGCCAATAAGCTCCAGCCCGAGACTACTCGGCGCCGGGCTATCCAGGCGAGCGACCTTGATGCCGCGAAAAATGCAGGCGGTCTTGACGGCCTCAAACGCGGCGTCCACATCCGTGAGGGCGACCTCTTCGGTGACAACCTTAGTCAAGCAGAGTTTCCTGTGCTGATGACTGCGGGCAAAACCACCTTGGCTGTCTCGGACTTCTCCGGCACTTTGAAGTCGTCCCCGAACTGCTTTTTCAAATGCTTGCAGGCGTCCTCTGGCAGGTCCTCGTCGTACGCCATTTGCAGGGCATCGCGCAGCGACTCGAGTTTCTCCTTAAAGTTCTTCATCTGCGCAGCAGTTCGCTTCGCCATCAAGTCGGAATACGGCTCCACCGGTAGTGCGACCTTCATTCGCAGGTGCATGCCGTCATCCGGGTGGTGGTCGTAGGTGAACTGGCCTAGCATCGCATTGACCCAGTCCAGCATCGCCAGCAGGTCGACCGGCTTGCCGGACATGCCAAAGTTCGGCTTGAACCAGTACAGCGCCGCTACGGTGAGTGCAATACTCAGCGGTGCGCCGGCACCTTGGAATTGCACCTGACGCCAGCGCTTCAGGTAGCGGATGCAGCGGCGGTACTGCGCGAGCTTATAGGGGGCCTCGAACGCGCCACAGACACGCTTGGTCAGCTCCTTCGGATCGGAGACCTCCCAGATGCGGTGCTCGACCGCCGAATTCTCCTTGCCCTTGGCTAAGTAGAGCTTGCCGTCGTCGCCCTTTGTATAGATAGCCAGGTCGACGTGGTAGGCAATCTCACCGCTGCTCATGTAGTTGACTGTGACGCATGGGCGACGGATAAGCACGGTACGGAAGTTCGTGTTCGCCGCATCCCGCACCTTCTTTTTCAGCGCTACAGGGTCGGGGTACTTGTCTTGGTTGGAGTCGAAGATGAGTCCGACGTCAATGTCGAAGTTGCCATCCAGTGGCACCACGCCCGTGTGCATGGAGTAGCTGCCCTGGTTGAAGTTCACGAACGATGGCACGTCGTTGCCGAGCCTATCCCTTAACGCCTTGACGATGGTGTCGCGCTTCTCTCGAAGGGTGGCCTTCTCGTCGTCCTCGTCGAAACAGATGGCACTGTGGAAATCTTCGAATTGCCGTTGAACTGCTGGCATCTTGCTGTCCTTATCTTTAGAAAAGAGCCAAGACGCAAAGCCGGCAAACAATCCGATGGCTATCAAAGGATGCATGTACTGGGCGAAGCCTCTATGTTGGCGTAATTTTTTAAAACTACCCCTAGTGCCAATAGTTGTCAAATACACTACATGTAGTAGGTTAGGCGTCTGTTTCATGAGCCCGCCCAAATCCTATGCTTCGTTTGGTTCTGGTTTGCGGCTTCGGGACGAAGACTTGTGCGCGCGCCCTTGGGTTTCAATGTCTACAGTGGGTTGGAGGCCGACCTATGCCGATGGGGCCGCGATGGAACGGCTATTCAAGATTGCCCAACAGACGCCCCTCAACATTGCTCCAGAGCGAGGCGTGGAGTTGGCCTCGAGGATCATTAGCGCAGACACACAGGTTATTGAGCGGAGCAACGAACCCGCTCAGTTCTTCGCAATACCCGAGGACAAGGCTAACCGTTCCAAAGAGGCGCGCTTAAGTCCTTGGGATCACAATCACATCTCTAACGCAAAAAAATGACCCGGGGGAAACCGGGTCATTTTTGGATAGCCACACTTTAGG
>MKUH01000009.1 GCA_001897745.1 Candidatus Accumulibacter sp. 66-26 | reverse complement strand
GGCTACGCTCATGACCATTTCCACACGAAATTACGAATTCACATGTTAACATGCAAACACCAATTCCACACGATTTTACGAATAGCCCGTTTAGTCGGGGTCGTGCGGCAACGATTACGCGGGCCTTTGTAGATGCTAGCGAGATACTGCGCTGCATCCTGCAATGACTCCGCTGGCGTCCGTAGCTTCCCGCCCACGGAGTCGCTGAAAAACCGACTTGGCTTTGCATAGCGCACCTGCCATCCATGCGTTCCGACTTTGCCAATGTCGCGCTCGCGTGCGGAATCGACCCTCACGATGTGCCACGGCACATGGTAGGGATTCCCCCATCCGGGGACAAAAACAAGACGCTTCGGGAAGTGTTTGGGAAGATACATTTCAGCGAGGGGAAACCCGGATGTACCGTTTAACAAGCCAGCGACTCGGACAGCCCTGGGCGATGAAAAAGACTCTGCGAGAGCCCGCGATATAACGCGGTTCGCGGACAAATCCGGTGCTGACGGCCTTCCTGAAGGCCTGGGCAGACGTCAAGGATAGGATCATATAACCTACCAGGACCACACCCATAGCCAGCCAGAAATGCTGCGGGGCGATGGCCATTACCATGCCGGCCATTAAGGCAATAATGGCGATCTCTTTCAGACCATACAAGCTCATGCTATGCCCTTTCCTTTCAAACTGTCAGGTACTGCAAGGCATCCTCGAAGCTGCCGATCGCAAGGTGCTCGATGCTGTGCATCAGCATGAGGTTGAGCGGGTGACCGAAATCCTCAATGGAGCGGTTTTCCTCATCAAAGTAGGGACCCACCGGAGGCACCGTTCGGCCCTCGTTAACCAAGACGCGCCCCACCATTGGCTCACCACTCCCGATGTAGCCAATAACGCGCTTCCCGAGGCCCAGTGCATAGCCCACTTCCCAAACGGTCCCCGAATCCGGCTCTGCGCCGCGGAAGGGATTGAGGTTGGCCACGACAGCATCCGCGTCTGCAATTAGGGCGATATTGGCCTTGTAGATCGTCAGTGACGGGTTCGGATCGTCGGTTTGAATCGCATTGTCGAGAGGATACAGCGGCACAAAGCCATGGCGACGAGCACCAGCCTTCAGTTCCTCACCAACAGCTAAGGGGTTGGGATCGAATACGTCCGGTCCGGCAAGATAAATCTTCATATTTAAATCTCCTTTACATCAAAAAATCCAGCAGAGCCTACGGCGGCTAGACTTCACCTACCTCTTTGCGCAATCATCGTGTCCATTTCCGATATTCTTGAGCTGCCCGTTGCGCTCTAGCCTCTCGTACGTCGAGTGCGTCAGCATGTAGCTCGAGAACGTTCAAGTAGGACACAGCATATTTTCGAAATTCCACCACTTCAGGCACGCCTACGTTGTCCGGCAAGGACATATGGTCGAATGTGCTGACTTGCAACCCCATCCACATCGCCGGCCGCATTTCCGCCTCCCATTTCCGCAATGCTTCAAGCAGTCGGCTCTTGGATGGCGATAATTCCGCAACTGTCAGGAACGTTCTGAACTGCATACCTTCGTCACCGTCGCGTACGAACACGTCTCCCACGATCGCGCCGGCCTTCGTCGGAATCATGATGGGTTGGGACTGGATGTTCCTCGCCTTCAACTCCCAGTAGATGAAAGGCCACAGGGTGCATGCGACCAATGTCGGGAAGATCAACTGGTCGATGAGCGTCTCATTGCACGTCGTTTTAAGACGCTGAAAAGTCCTTTCGACCAGGTGCATTGAAAGGCCAATGGGGTAATCAAAGCGGCGCAGTACGCACTGCGGGTCGAGCAGGTTATAGACAACGCCTGTCACGGTCAGTTGGTCTTCTTCCCAGTTATCGACTGCCACGTTCTGGCGAATATCCCAGTGGTGCCAGAAAACCTCACTGTGAATGTCCTCGAGCGTGTTTGATGCTAATGCATATCGGTTTAGGAACTTGGCCAACTCCCGGTAGACGCGCCTGAAACCTTTTCTCGTGCTCGGCATCGAGGAGCGCCGTGTAAACGCCCAGTTTGCGGCCCGATCCATTGCACCACGGGTTGCGGTGATCCGCTTGATCATCGTGTTGCGAAGGCCTCGCGCAAGGGATAGGTCGACCCGCACGGGATTCGTGTGGCCGGCGCTAGTACGAGGGGGCACGCTGGTCTCTAAAGGTTGTTTCACAACTCGCTTCTCCTATTGCTCATAACTGAGTGAGTTTGCTGTTCTGAAACCCGAACGGTACTGGAATAGTGCGTAGCATAGCCAATGGAAGGGCAGGAGCAAAGATCACACGGTACGCTGTAGTCCTAGATGCCCTTCCGATTAGCATCAGTAACGCCGGGTTGCTACCAGGCACAATTCACCAGCCCGGATGCGGCGAAGCGCAATCTCGGCGCAGTGGTCCATCACCGCATCGAAGACCTTTTGGGATGGGCCGATGAACAGGTGGCGGAATTGCCACCACAACTCATGACGCTCCACTTCCGACTGGATATTTACCCCGGCCAACTGCTCGATCTCACCGACTGAACCAAGAGTGCATCCGACGTCACGAGCCAGTTCGTCGAGTGAGTGCCGAGGGCGCGGCGCCACTAACAACGATTTTCGCTTTGTTGCCATAGTCACAACCCTTTCTTAGCTAGATAATTTGACGTTATTATAGTGCGTTTAACGCACCTAACAAGAGAAGGATGACGAAAGTTTCTCGGGCACTAAGTAAAAGTCGGTAATGGTGCATTTCGCCCGATCGTAGAGATTTTGATCCCGGCCGCAGCTGATGGTCCCAGAATCATCGCCATCCGCGCAGATCATGTTCGCATACGTGGATGGAGTAGGAGTGGTCATAACTTGTTTTGCTGCAAAAGACCTTCCTCTTGATTTGCTGGTCATCCTTGTTTCCATCGTTGTCGATATCCGGCGCCGCCACAACTCGGCGTCAGGAGGGCTGACGAAGAACCACATCGCCCTCTTCCCACATTTCGATTAACCGCGGATTTACTGGCATCATTCGACGAACACCGCGATCGTCAATCGACTCGACGAAGCCGCCGCTGGCGTGGTTTTTCACCTGGCCGAGCAGCTCACCGGAACGACTGACCAGGATCATGCCCTTGGAACGTTCCAGGAAAGCCGGGATTTTCTCGTTGAGCCGATCTGCGAGATGCTGCGGCATATGCCCCTTGTCCTCGTACTGGTCCTGGATTTTGACCAGTCGCGCGTAGTCCTTCCGCTGCTTCACGAGTTTCGAAAGATAGGCAAACACAGCGACGCCGTTGAGCTTGCTGATCTGGGGCCAGACAAGCGTCACGATCGCCCCGAGCTGGCCGCAATTCCCGTTATCCCTGGCGCGAGCCATCAAAAGGCAAATACGGCCACGAGACAGCCCCAAGTTGGTAAGCGGAAGCAACTCGACGGGCAATCGGGTTTTGGGGTCTATGCCCTTTCCTGAAGACCCCCCTCCCCTCTTTTCGCCTGCGTCCGAGCTCGCGGATTTGGGGGGCTGTTCTTTCAAAGAAAGCTGTGGACTAGGGGAAAGTTCATTCTCTTGTAAACGGTCTCTCGAAATGAGAGACGGCCCCTGTGGACAACTTTCGCGTGGGGACATGGCGCCCTGCCCTTCGGCGTTGAATGCCTCGGCCTCGTTGGGTGCTTGCTTTCGGTCCGCAGTTCTTCCTCCGGCCAGACCAAGCAAGTCAAGCGTTTTTTCTTCCAGCCAGATCCGAGACACGCTGTATTGCCCATAGGTCTCCTTGCCGTAACGACGCCCTTGCTCCCTGCGGATATAGCCTTTCGTCACCAAGTGTGCAAGCGCACGGTAAAGGGTCGGCTGGCTGCCAAGGAGAGCTTCCGCGCAAAGACTTTCCCGCGAAGCAAACACCGGATCACCGGGTTGTCGGATATTAAAGAAGGCAAGGATGCCATACAACGCCTGCCGAGCGGTCCTGTTAAGGTCCAAGCAGTTACGCGGGTTCATTGCCTCTGCCCGAGCTCGAATAAGAGGGGCTGGAAGGTATCTGGCCTTCGGACCCGGGGGAAGTGGAGGGGAGTAAGAGTGAGAAACACCCTCGCAAGCCAAAATATTCGGCACGATTCAGTCCTTTTTGACAAAAAGAGCCCTTAGGGACTTGACACTGAATCGGCACTCTGTAAACTGAGCACTGTCTCTGATCGCTCCCGGTTCCCGCCGGAAAGCGCCGATAAAGGGTCTATCCCTAGCAAAACCCACGGTTCCCGCCGTGGGTTTTGTCTTTTATGGGCAAGGTTAAGCGGTCGTCGCTAACTGTTTCCTTTCTGTTTGCAGATCGATGAGTCCTCTCAGCGCGAAGCTGCGAAACTCACCCCCAAATATTCAGAAAGCCGCCCATCGAGGAGCGGCTTTCTGAATCACTGGAACGGGCGTTGCTTTGGCAGCAAGATAGCCTTGGTTAGACTGCAAAGCCCGCTGATGTTTTTGTAAGTCATTGATTTACAAAGGTACTGAAGTTCGGTAGCTTGGTCCTCTATTGCTCTTTTGCTGCCTTTGCTCTGGTTTCGAGGATGTTCTTCAATTCCGCCATGACGGCGCTGGCCTCGTCTTGGTTGGCGAACGAGAGACGAACGGTTTTGTCCGAATGAATCAGTTCACAATACTTGTGCCGTCCTTGTCGAATGACTACGGGTTCCGGCCGAGAGGTTGGGCGTGCGACCACGGTGTTGGCGTGGTGCACCGCGTCGGCCTCCGTTTTAATTTCGCCAGTCGATAGTTTCTCGATCGCCTCGATAACCTTGGCGCCCTTGCCGGCCTTGGCGAGTTTGGCGAGCTTTTCCACCGTGGCGCCGCCGATGATAGACGGTTTTGTCGCGATCACTTCTCGGGCCTCTGGTGGGAGGCCGTCGAACGTCATCAGGAAACTTACGTAGTTTTGCCTTACGCCTGCCTCGATCGCGACTTGCGTCTGGTTGTAACCCATCCTCGCCATCCGATTCTTGAAACCCAGGTATTTTTCATAATCCGTCAGCGTGGGTTGAAGCAGGTTGCTATAAAAAGCCGTCCGATCAGTTTCGTCGTCGGTCAAGTCCTGGATGGTGACGTCGATCTCGTCTCTGCCCAGTTCGCGGTAAATCGCGGTACGATTGTTGCCGGAGATGATTTCGTATCCACCGCCCTGTCGGATGCGCACCGTCACCGGATGGGCGAGCGGGTTGTTCTTAAGGTTTTCCCGCAATTCCTCGTACTGTTCCGCGGTGAGTTTTCGGCGCCGCCCAGCGACCTCGTGGAGATCGTCGAGCTTTGCGCGGCGCGGCGGTTGGCTGTTCCGGGCGGTGGCTAAAGCCTCTTCGGCCTCGGTAAGTTTTCGCCGAGCTTCGGCCAGTTCTTCGCTGCTGCCCTGAGTGGTCTTGAGCCGCTCAAGCTCTGCCTCGGCCTTTTCGGCGCGCATGACAGCGGCATTAACTTGGCCGGCGAAGTCAGCAAGAACACCGGGGGCGGTAACCTTCTTTCGCGGCTGCTCCCCGTCGCTGGGTGAGGGGGCAGAGGTTGCCGCCCGGGCCTGCATTCTGGCGATCAGGGTGGTGTTCTTCTCGCTCATGTCTTTGGGGCCGGTGCCACTCATTTCACTCTCCTTCGTACCACGATTGGACGAACTTGTTGTCGATGGTCTCGACGACCTGATCCATGGCGTCCCGAATTTTTGTGTAGGTCTCGGCCCAGCCCTTCCACTTGGAAATGTCGTACACGGTTCCGAAAGAGCTCGCCGCGGCGGTTCCCAAAACGTTCGAGAACGGAATTTCGACGGGCAAGACGCGATGGGTATAAGTGGAAACGATCCATTCGCGCACTACCCGAGCTGCAGCTTCCTGGGGGTTTACCGACGAGATCAGGACGTTGACAAAGTCGAACTCCTTGACATACTGAAGCTCTTCGAAAGACGCTGCCAGGTCGGAAAATAGGTTCCAATACTGCGCTGCCGAAGCGAAGTCCAAGGCTCGCGGCGGAAGCGGCATCAGCACCCCGTCCGCAGCCATCAGCGCGTTAATGGTGAGGTACGAAAGGCTGGGCGAAGTGTCCAGGATGATCGCGTCGTACTCGGCGGCCAATTCTTGCAGGGGCGCCCGCAGGATGTCCCAGAATCGGAAATTCACGTTTTTCGCGACCTTGCTCGGGATGTCGAACTCGGCGGAGAAGAGGGTGGGGGCGCCGGGGATCAGGTCCATGCCGTCCCAGTAGGTGGGCGTAACGGCGTAGCGCAGATCCTGCTGGTCGCCGTAAATGAACGGCAGAACCGTATTCTCTTCAGTAACCTCGGCCGAGGGCAGAAGTCCGCACAGAGACGACAGGGATGCTTGCGGGTCCAGGTCCACGATGAGGACGCGGCGCCCGCGAAGGGTAAGCCCTTGCGCCAGACTCATGGCGGTCGTGGTCTTCGTAGAACCGCCCTTGAAATTCGAGACGGCCACAATCTTGCCGCGCTTTCCTTGCGGGCGTTTTTTGATCTTCGACTCGGCCTGCACCCACTGACGTGCCTCCTGCAGGGTGAACACCCGGCCTCGATTGCGCCCGGGACCTTGAGAAACCCCGGGAGGAAGGTCGCCCTTGTTGGCGACGTAATTGATCCGCGCGCGTTCGATTTTGCAAAGCGCTGCCAATTGCGTCGACGTGTATTCCGGGGCATTCTTACGCGGGTGCGGTTTAAGCATATCCTCCCGCACCAGCGCCATCATGTCCTCGGAAAGGGCGGCCAGTTCCGCCAGTTGAGCAGGCCCGACCTTGGTTTCAAGGTTCCGGAGATTCAAGACATCTGTTTGCGTCGTTGCATCCATGATCGTCCTCAATATAGTGAGTTTCGTTCGTTAATCGCCAATGTTTTATTTTGGTGCTAATTAGACGATTGGACCGCTAATCGCCGCTGAATTGAAGAATACGCGCTAATATGAGGGAGCGCAAGTTTACGACGCAAACTTTTTTGGCGCGTGATCGCGAATAATCAGCTACTTAGGAAAGCATCCTGAAATAGCTCATGAACTTTCGTATTGTGGATGTGCTGAAACGAGAGGGGGGTACTGCTTTCCATCAATTATTAGATGAAAAGTCTACTTTTGCTGCAAAACGTAGAGTATTGCGCTGGAGAGCGCTCTCGTTGAAAATCGAAGGAGGGGAGGGGCGTCCTTCCCCCCGAGGATCGATTTAACGCGGCTTACGCGGTGGCGTTGGCGCTGGGCTTTCCAACACCCTCATTTTAGCGGCTGACAGCTGTCCGGCTGGGGTGTGTAACCCATGGCGGCCCACTTTTCCGGATCAACCGGAATTGACGTTACCCGACCTTGGGCCAAGTTGAAAAAAACCCCGTTCCAGCCGATTTGCCCGTGACGCAATGCCTCCGACAACCACGCCAAAGCCCACGACGCGCACATCTGATTGGTAATCACGCCCTGCCTGATAATCGATTGAACGGCAGAGCAGGACGGCGCGTCGTCTTCCTCCTCGCCGGCGATGATTTCCGGGAGCAACTCGGTAACGAGCGGTAGGCGCGGCTGCGTCCTATTTAGGGCGCCGCTGCCGCGCCACTCACCGCAAACCACCTGGCCGAAGTCCTCCTTGTTACCGCAGTCCAGCCAATAGGAAGACTGAAGGGAATATCCGTGGCGTCGTTGAATCGCGGCGAGAATTTCCCGGCGGGATGCTTTTGTATCGACGCAGCCGATGTAGAAATCAGCAGCGTCGCCCATTCGCGATAATCGATCGGCAGTGAATCGCGTGTTGCGAGCGGTCCAATCGAGATTAATGGCGGAATGGGCAACGTTGAGGCGTGTCACCATGATGTCGGCCTTGTTGGCGCCGATATCTGACTCGAAAAAGTTTTGCCGTACCGTATTGGATTCGGAAACCGCGTCTCCATCCCATACTGTGACGTCCAACCCTTTGGGGTGCCCGAGCGTAAGCATGGTGCGGTGGATCTTAACGAGGCCGGGGACGACGACGGAGCCGGTTCCGCCGCAGCCGATGACGTGGATTTTGATCGCACCATCGAATAGGTGAGCCGGCAATACGTGAAGCTTCTTTTGGGAGGAGGGAGGGGTCATATCACTACCTCGACAACAACGAGCGGACGAAGTCCGAGTAGTCCAGCACAAGTCCACCCGGAAGCACCAGGCGCGCGATGACGCTGATCTGGGCTTTGTCCAGATCGCCGACAACAATGGCGAGTTTTGCGTCGTCGACATCGTCGAGGTCGTCCGTCGGGCTGAAATATGCGTTTTCGCACCCATGGCTGTGGATGTCGACGGCCAGACGGACGTGTTCGCTAACCACAGGGCGTTCGTACGTGATGCGGGCCATATTCCGGCGCGTCACCTCAACAGGTTCATAGCGCAAGCACTGCGTCTCGGCATCAAACGCGAACCACGCCGCATGCTCCGCCGGCAGGAATTCGCGCGCCGCATTGGTGAACTGTACGAACAGGTCCCCGAAGTTGTCGCCGAAATTGAAAACCGCCTTTCCCGCAACGCGCCCATAGGGCAACGGAATGGGTGACTGGGAGATTTGGAGGCGCAGCTGCAGCCAAGGCCGGAGTACGTCCATGTACAGCCCGTCCTGAGCAACGAGGAAGCGATGGGCTTCATGATCCAGATCCTGCAGGGGCTCGTACCGCGGCACCATCACGGTAGGGCAAACCTGTTGCAGCACTTCATCCAGGCGATTGAGCTTGATGGTCATTCCATAGGTCCTTCGATAATGTGAATCAGATCGCCGACGGATGCGGTGCGCTCGACGCCCTTTTTGCGCGCCGCGTCTTGGAAAGAAAAGGGGAGTAGCACCTTCTCGGGAAATGCTTCGAACTTCCCGTCCAGCATGTCCGCCCAGAAGCGATGCCCGCCGCCCTTGTACTGGACCAAACGCGTGACGTTGGTGTGCGTGAAGTTGGACTCGAAGAACGCCTTTTCCCATGCCGCAATTTTTTCCGTCACGGCCGCCTTGGGAAGAGGCACATTTCCGGCGCATATGACTGCGTTTTCCCAAACATTGAAGTAAGGGGCGACATACAGGAGGGTATCGGCCGTTGGCCGCTCGGCTCCCTTGACAGCCAGCACATACCATTTGGCGTCTTTGACGGCGAAGATCAGTCCTGGGTGGAACGTTATACCGTTTCGCTCGCCGATGTTGAATTGCTTTGAGGTGTCTCGCCCCGAGCCACGGAAAAAAATCGGGCGCGTCGCTGGCGGCGACCACCACACCAGGTGATCGTTACCAACGGACAGCACATTGGGTGGCAGCAGGCCCGGCTTGGTGCGGTTGGCGGTGAAGAGCGTGGTCGCCAACTCCGCAAGCCCGCGCTTATCCAGAGGGCGCCCCGCTCGAATGACTGGCGTCTGGCCGCCGGCCTGGATATCGACCGGATGAATGGTGGCAAACTCGGGGCTGTGCTCGTTCTCGCCGTACAACAAGATGGCTTGCCTGACAGCTATTTTACGGATGGTGTGGTCACTAATTGCAGATTCCATGATGCAATTCACTTTGCAAAAACATTAATCAGAAGAGACGACTGGTGCTTCTCGTCGTAGTCTTCGAGCATGGTGATGGTTCGATCGAGGACGGAAAAGAATTGGTCAAGTAAGTACAATCGCTTCAACCCTCCGGTGAGACCCTGTTTTGTCAGGTCGAAACGAATCGCCCCGAGTTCCTCCGTCATTCCCCCTTGCATGTTTTGCTGATAATCGTCGTCGAAGACTCGATAAATCGGATCTTCGCTAGGCGTTGTCCAGTAAAGTGCCGCTAATTGGGGTCCTGCGACGGGGTCGTCGACGAGGCTCGAGATCATTCCCCCTTTTTTATTCCACCGCTGAGCATGGCGAACGAATGTCCTGTTCGCAGCAGATAGTTCATGCAACTGAGTCATCAGGGGCGCATAAGCGGAATGTTTATACCGCTCTGCCAGTGTGAGAAATTCATCCGACGGAACGATGTTTTTCACGCACGGTTCGTAGGCCCATTCCGGCATTCCTCCGAATAGTTCTTGCTTGGTTATCACCTCATCGATGTCATAATCGTCATTCACTAAGTGGCTTTCATCGTCCATACCTTCCCAGTAGAGATAGCACGCGAGTTCGTAAGCCCCCATCGGCGTGTAGGGCGGCGAATCCCACGCGAGCGCATTGGTTAGAATTCTCATCGCTGCACCACCCAAGCCGGGATGTAAAGCTTCCAATTCCATCAACGTCGGCCCAACTACCACGGTTCGATGCTCACCAAAAGCTACGACGATCATTCCTTCCGTATCGTCGGGAATGCACTCGTATGGCGAAAGCATTCCGCTATCCGGCTGAATGACCAAGTAGGCATGGGCCGCCAAAGCCCGATATTCACGTAACTGGTGGGTTGCTCGTTGCCATCCTTTTTCAAGCAGCTTCTGGAAAACCGACAACGGTATCGGTTGATCCGGCGCCAACTCGATAAGGTCTTGCTGCCGAATTAACCTCGATTGGCTCATCGCCAGTGCAAGCCGCAAGTGCCGGTTACCGGCGCTTCCTTGCACGATGGTCTGTGGAACTCTCGGTGAGATGCGAGGAAGGCTCAGAAGCACGGCGGCACTTCCCAAGAGTCGGCGATGCAAATTCCCTGGCTGTTTCTCTCGGAATGTGCCAAAGCGGACAGTGACCGGAACAGCGCTTTGTCCTCGCTCGATATGCTCACAGGGGTGACCGGCGTGGCGTTGCCCTCCTGCGCTCCGGGTTGGGACAGCCCGGAGCGCAGCAAGGCCTCAAATTGCTGTTTGCGCATGGCGGCCTTAGCCCTTGTCTCCGACGGCCCGGCGGAACTCGAAGACCTGAATCTGGCCGGTGAACTCGCCACCCGTCACGACCGCATTGAGCAGTTCCGGATGGATGGCCGAATAGAAAGCCCGCACGTCATCGGGCGACATGGACGGGTCCGGGTCCGGCAGCGTCCGGCCGCCATGCATGAAGCGCCGCTCGATGGTTTCGACCTGAAGATGGCTCATGACTTAGTCCTCCTCGCCGCTCTCGCTGGAGCCGCCAACCCCTGTAGCTTCGGTAGCGCTGGCGCCAACGGCCAGCGGATAAGGGTCGGCGCCACTGGTGCTGCCAATGTTTCCGGCGGAGACCATGGTGGCGGGCGGCGGGTCCAGTTCATCCGACGCGACGTTCCGGGGATGGGCGGCAGGCGCGGCTTTGGAGGTCTTCGGCGCCGCGCCCCGTCCCTTCGTATCGTTTTTCGCCGCATTTTCCAGGCCGGCCTTGGCGGTAGCGAGGCTGGCCTGGATGCCGTTCAAAGCTTCCGTCCGGGCGTGGAGCCATTCCGTCAGAACGGCGGGGAGTTGAGCATCCAACACCTCGGGGGTGTCGCAGACGGAGAACGGAACGACAGAGGCCGAGGGTTCCTTGTCCTTGGCATTCTTGGATGGCGCGGGCTCGATGTACACGCGCATCCGGCCGTCGGGGGCCGCCGAGATCAGCAAGTGAACTGTGCGCTCGGTGGCAAGGGTTTGTAAGGTTTGGAACAGCATAAATTCTCCTTTGTGACCATGTGTTTTGCAGCAAAAGATGGTGCCTATGACCCTTTATTTCCCGGCCAGCTACCGCTTGCAGGCGCGGTTCGCGCATCGACGGCGGTCGGGAAATACGTAGATACCCAGCTTGCCGGCACGCACTCATCGGGCAATGCATTAAAAGATGATGAATTGTAAACCGTTAATTGCTACAACGCAATGATTGTATCAATCATCGGGTGCTACAAGCTGGCCAAGTTCATGCCGCTTCAAAACACCCCAGCTATCGATTATGTACAACGGGCCGTTCCGACTGAACCGAACGCCGAACTGAATTTCCACCACTTCCAGGGCCCGTTGCGCCTCGGATCTGGTACAACCGATCTCTTCGGCAACGTAGCGGATGGTTGCCCGCTCGCTCAAGCGGGCGACGGCAAGGAGGGCCACGAAGTAACGGCGTGCATCGCCCTTGGGGAATGTTTTGTAATTCAGTTTCATCGGAACAAGAGGCCTCTGGTGATCAGGGGTTTTCTACGGCGATCAGTAGGTCGACGCATATGGCTGGCTGCGTTCGTAGAGCTGCCGCCAATTGTCGAGGTAGGCGGCGGCCAGATCGGCGTGATGCCATAAGACGAGGACGTTCTCGCTGTTGTATCGCGCGGCGGATGCCGAATAGTTGTAGCTGCCCGTCTGGACGTGCAAGCCGTCGATCACGACATACTTGCTGTGCTGGATCGCGAAGGCGGCAATGGTTCGCGTCGGAATGCCGGCGTTCACAAGCAGGTTCAGCGCGGCCCTGGCTTTGCCGCTACTGTCCTGCTCGAGGTTGTGCTTGCGGTCGACAATCACTGCGACGTCGACGCCCCGATGTTTCGCGTCGACCAAGGCGCGAACGATCGGTGCAGCGGTAAAGGAATAAGCTACCAGTCGGACTGAGCGCCGAGCCGAGCGAATCGCATCAATCACAAGCCGTTCGGCCGCGCCGTCTGGCGAGAAGCCAACGTCGATCCTCGTCGCAGCCGGCGCATCGGCATGCGAGAGAGGAATGAAAGAAAGCAGGGCGGCGACGCTCAGGGCAAGCAGGGCGCGGAGCTTCATTTGAAATGCCCCTTTCCAGGTCACGCCGGTCTTCTCGAGGTGGTCCAGTGCTCCCAGAGCTTGTCCAGCTTTTCATTGCGCCCAAGGGAGTAGTTGGTCATGATGGCCAGCTGCCGAACAATCAACGCCGCAAGCATGCGAGCGTGGGTGACGGTGACCGGCTTGTTTTCCCGCGCCTGCTTGTCTTCCACGTTGTTCAAGCGATCAAGCAATGACTGGAAGTACCTACCGGTTGGAGAGAAATTTGCGTAGTTTTTCGCCAAACTGCCTCGCTCACGCATGTAGTCGTTGTAGGCAGACAGGAAATTTCCTCCATCGGTTGCTTCCATCGCATAGCGTGCAATGTCATCGGTGCATTCCCTCGTCGCCCGGAAGTCATCGGTGAGTTGGCCGAGGACCTCAACCAGGCAATGTTCCAGCTCGAGAAGCTGTTTGCCAATGAGACGATTTTTCAGCCTGTCGAGGTCGACGTGCCGAACCACTTCGGCGAGTTGTTCAAGGGTCGGTGGCGGTTCGCGTTTCATGGATAGCTCCCTTTTTCGTCAACACGATGCCACTCTGGCAGTTAGCCAGGCGGCCATATTGGCTGGTAGGTAGGTTATGGTAGTCACGGGTATGGCATCCTTTCCGGTCGGCCAGCATCACGCAGCCGACGTGCAGCGGCCTTCAACCACTGGCAGCACTAGACCGACACCCTTACCAAAGAACGTAGGGGCGCCATAACGAAGTCCAGCTCGCCGATCCCTGACTGTGTACTTCGCAAGTATCCACGTAATCGCCGGTTCTTCGCCCTTGCTTGCGGCATGTTTTACCGCCAACTTTGCAAAGCGCGACCCGTAGCGGCGTATCTTGCCCAGGCGCTTCATCGCTTTCTCTTGTTTCGCATTCATGGGCGTCATCCCAATCGGTTGCCAACGATGTTAAATAGCAACGCTGCCAACACAGCCGTAAAGAGCTGATTTAGCGCGATGGCTTTTAAGCCAGCATGCCATTCCATGCCAGCCGTAACGGCTGATATACACATAGCGATTGCTAAAATGTTAAACGCGTATTCTGACCCCGCAACACCGAGCGCAAGTGCCGCCAGCGCGAGGAAGCCACCAGCCATAATTACCGCAGAAAACCAAACGGAATTGGCATAGATGCTCCCAGCCTTTGGCTTCTCGTCGGTTTCATCGAACGGCTTGAGTTTCATTAACCCGAGGAGCGAGAGCTTCATATCAGTTTCAGTTCCATGGCTGCTGCATCGACCTGATGAACAAACGAGTCGCCACGAATCGCGGCAGCGCCACGGATCGAGGCATAACATTCGGCACGAGTCTGTTTCATCGGAGAACATTCCAACCAATTCGTAACCAAGAAGTGGTGCGCCGGGCTTTTTTCGCTCGCAACAACCAAGCCATTTCGATATCCCTCGTACTCTTTCCATGACTTGATAATTAGAGACGAGAAAGCGTAGAGAATGAAAATCAAAGTAGCCAACCATGCTGTTGCTGAAAAAACTTCTTTGAGCTTCTTTGTAGAACTACGATCGTCGTCATTAATTCCGCAAGTCATTATTCGACTTCCTTTCCGTACTTGGTCAGTGGGATGCTTCTGAGTGCTTGGACGTTTCCGCGTCGCCGTCGCCGCCAGTCACATCGACGAACATCTCGACGTAGACCAGTAGGACCGCGATGACGGCTATTCCGATACCGGCCACAAGCATTACCGTGGCATGCGGATAAAAAAAAGACGCCACGTAGCAATTCAGAGTGAACAGCGCAAACATGAACAGCAAGGTCATGGTGACTTGGTCTTTGTCCTTTTCGGTCATCTTTAGGTCCTTTCCGCTTAGCTCTAGCTTGATGTATGGTCCGCGGGGGGCTCTGTAGGTCGGCGCCACTTCGTGAGCAACCAAGCCATAGCGGCATACCAAGCAATGCTGATCACGAAGTAAATAATCCACTGGAACCAGGGAATATCAGGCGCAGGCATGTGCATGTAGCCATCGAATAAGTCATGAGTAATCCACCCTGACAGCGAGATTGCAGAGAAGAACATGCCGGATGCTCCCGGCAGGTTAAGGACCACCGGCATTCTAAACACCGCTTTTGCCGCCATGAAAATCCAAACTGCGGCAACTACTGCAATTAACATATTTCCCAACGCCAAAATGCCCATGTTCGCCCTTTCTGATCGGTTACAGACAATACAAACTCTACCGTTTAAGCGCTGCTCGCCGCGATGGCGTCATTGAGCAGGGCTGCGGCCTCCACGGAACTTGCCGCATACGGCCCCTCAACGTAGTCCCCGTCGGGAATGTGGAGTTGCACCCCGCCGTCGGGGAACATCTCCGTGATAGCCTCGGAGTCTCCGCAGATGAAGTCGTTGTCCACAAAGTTGGCGCCGGCGCGGGGAAGCGCATCCACCCTGGTACGTTTGGTCAAAAACACCCCTTCCTGGTCAGGGTAGGTAGTTTCAACGAAACCTGCGGCCTTCAGCTTCTCGATGTCCATGAAGATCTCCCTCTTCGATTGATTTGGTGCCGGGTGTCCGAACCAATGACCTACGCTTTACAAAGGCGCTGCTACTACCAACCGCGCTAACCCGACCCGCGCATCGCATACAGTTCAACTATAGCCCGTTAATTGCTACAGCGCAAGGGTTTTGTAGTGATCATCGGGCACTAAAAAAAGAGGGGCAACTACTCGCCTGGCTGTTTGCGCAAACCATGCTGGGATTGCCAACGCTCACCCCACGAAGGGCTGAAGTCCGAAGGCCGGTCTTTTCTAGGCGCTGCAATCCGAATCCAGTCGTTCCCACACCTTGCGCGTCAGCTGTATGCCGTCCAGTTGCTGCCTCAAGACCAAGCGCAGTGCTTGTTCGAGTTCGATGGCATAGTTGATGTGGGCAAAAGCAAAGCGCGGGTACAAAGCATCGTAGCGCTTCTCCGCGATCTCCGTCGCATGAAAGAGGCCATCTCTCTCAACAAACCCGTCGCATTCCAATCGCCGAAAGATCCCGGGGAGAAGGAAAGGGTGAGCAAGTCCATGGCGATCCAATGCGGAAATCAAGCTATCGACGGTATAGCGAAGCGGCGCCGGCGCTGCGCATTCCTCTACCGCGCACGTTTGGCGGCGAAGGATAGGACCTACGGAAAGGAGCGGGAGCGTTGGGCCTGTGCCTAAGTGGGCCGGCACGTTTCCATAGGCGGTATCCCAGGCGTAAATTTTTGCGGCAGTTCCCAGCCAGCCCGCCTCGATCATTGTTCTTGATGTTGCGGAAAACTTCTGTTGGCCTCTACCCGGATCAACCAATTCAACTCGTTTCAGCGCGAAGCGGGCGGCCCTCAGTTGGCTGAACATCGCCCGCTCCCAAATGATTCGATAGAGCGCTTGCTGATCGCTATCGGCACCTGCCTGTTCCAGTTCAATACGGGTCGGGACGATTCCTCCACATCCTATCTGTTCGGACAGATAGCTGGGCCCGTCAGAAACGGGTAACCGCTCTTCGGCAAGCCGGGCGCGAATTGTCATCGCAACGCTTCGGCCGACGCTTCGGCCGCTACCGCGGTGATAGGTGATGAGGCCTGGGCCGGCCCGGCTGCCGTCAAAAAGCTGCTGCGCAACCTGAATGGTTTTGCCAACACCCCAACTTAGCTGCCGAGCAGCTGCCCGCAGCATCGCCGGCGTGTTTAGCGGCGGTGGCGGCGCTACCTCTTCGATGCGTTCGAAATGGTTGAGAACCAGAAGCGAAGGAAAGCCGGCGGCATGCTCGGCCGAGGCGCGGCTGTGGCAGCGCGGGTTAAGGTCCTCGGCGTCGTAGAACTGATTCGGCGTGGGGCCATTCACAATCGGCCTAGGTATCGATGGTTCCCATTGGGCCTGCCACCCGTCGAATCCATATCGTGTCGTGTAGAACGGCTTTGCGGAAAACGTTCGGATGGCCCGTTCACGTTCCACGATAAGTGCTTCGACGGCCACCTGCAGAGGATAGAACGGCGATGGCTGCTTATCAGACGACGTTCCCAGGAACGAATCGATTGTGGAGCCCACCAAGCGGTTGATAACTCGTCGAGCTTCGTGCTCATTGACCTTGGCCCAGTTGATCGCGTCCGATCGCCCCCATGCCCTGTCAAACGCGTCTTTGGTGATGGCGTGAGGCAAAACGCGCCGGTACTCACGCAAACCCAAATGCTTGACGAGAAACGCCGCGGTAGATTCTCCCTCGGGGTCCGGGTTAGTTGCCAGCGTCACCAGGATGTCCGGGTGTTCTTCCAATCGGCGCCGAATTTCTGATACAAACCGTACCCCGTCCGTGCTTCGATTGGGGTTGCTGGTCAAGACGTACTCGCCCTGCAAGGTATTTCGATCAACGCCGACACCATTCATTGGGGTAGGGGAGAGATCACAGATATGCCCCACGGTGGCGACGCACGCCGTGCCGGGATATAACGCCTCAATCGCTTCCGCTTTGTGCGGACTCTCGACGATGACAAGTTGCCGCATGGCTAGCTGCGCCACGAGAATAAGTTTTGCAGCAAAACGGGCATGGGCATGCCTACTTCGGCTGTTCCGAGAAAGCTTCGGTTGCCGACTTCGGCACCTTGCGCGGATCTGCCTCCCGCAGGCCCAGCTGGAAGCATAGGTTCAAGGTCTTATAGGCGTTGGCCACCAACGTCTCCAATGCACCGCGGGACACTCGGTTTTTGGTGAGCTTCTCGTGTTGCGCGGGAAAGCGCTCCCTCAAGGTTCGCAGGTAAAACTCCACCAGGGTGAGATGCCCTACCAGATTGTGTAGGTGAGCGACCGCCTGTCCAGGTGTTTCCTGGCACAGGAAGGGGACCGTCTGAGAATAAGCATTGACTTCATCGAGCACGTTGCCCAAGCGATTTTGGGGGATCTGGCGAATATAGGAACTGTAGATCGGCTCCAAGGCTGACTTTTCCGACGGCGAAAGGTAAGCCGCCACATCGGCGTTATTCAGGAAAGGCCATGAGGCATGAGACACGTAGGGCGCCAAATACGTGCCGGCAACGCTATAGCCTTGATGTGCAGCAGAGTCGATGTGGATTAACTCGTGTAGGGTGGTGACCAGAACATTCTCTGGTTCCAAGAAGCCTTGCTGTGCGGCATAGAGCGCCATTTGTCCATGAAACTGGGGGTAGGCCTCATAAAGACCGTACAGCCACGGTGAGCGCTGCTGTAGGCGTGCCTTTGGGTCGCCGGCGCCCGAAGATGGCGGCGCAACACAGACAAGGAAGGCGCTGAAGACGATCAATCGGGAAGATCGGAGCATTGTTGGTCCGGGCTGGTTGGTATGCCAAAAATTCTACATCAATACATGCGTTAACGAAGCGGAATCGGAAGGGCTGGATGCTCTCCGTTGACCGCGGGAAGTTCGCGCTGGCGGCGTCTCAGGGACGGTTGCTAACAATTGTATGCTGACTAAAAAAATACAAATTCGGATCATTTGCCCCCTATGAGGGCAAATTTAAAACAAAAGAATCAAAAGCGAGAAGCAAGCTCACCGGGGACATCGCATAACGAAGCCTTCGGCACGGTATTGGCGAGGTTGAGGAGGGATCGCACGTGGTCGCAAGAACTGCTTGGATTTGAGTCCAACCGGACCCGGGCCTATATCTCGTTGCTCGAGCAGGGGAAACGCTCCCCCACCCTAGACACCCAAATGGCTCTCTGTAATGCCTTGAATGTCAGCCTCGAAGAAGTCGCACGACTCGTGTTAGCTGAGATGCAAAGGCGATCTCAGGGGCCCCTGTGTGGGTAGGTCGTCGCGAGTTCAATAACGCAGCGCTCGGTGCTGCGTCGTTTTCTAGTTACTAATCATCGAGGGACGAACACCTGGGCAAGGTGCGCGGTCGCCCGTGTTCCAACTGAAGGAATTCAAAGTGTTTAACGAAGGCATCTTTACCCCTCTTGACCCGAATGTCACGCTGGCGGAAGCCTTTGAGCAATACCGAGCGCGAGTATCGATTCTGAAAAAAGGATATGCTCAAGAGGTTTATCGAATCAGGCAAATCTCCCGCTCATTCTTGGGGGCAATGAAGCCTAGGGAGATCACCTCGGTTGAGGCAGCTAAGTACAGAGACTTGCGCTTGCAAACGGTGAATGCAAAGACGAAACGATTGCTCTCGAACGCCACGGTGCGACTGGAGTTGGCGTTGCTATCAAGTTTCTTTGATATCGCCAAAATTGAATGGGGAATTTGCGACGATAATCCGATCAGCAAAATTCGGAAGCCGAAAATTCCGCCTGGTCGAGACCGGCGTCTGACGGCCAGAGAAGAGCGCCAGATTCTCCGATACGCCTACAAGCACGTCAATCCAGAACTATATTCAATCGTCGTCGTCGCGCTAGAGACCGCGAAGCGTCAGGGTGAGATACTGAACCTGCATTGGGAGCACCTCAATCTCAGGACACGGATTGCGCATCTGCCCGAGACAAAAAACGGCACCAAGCGCGATGTGCCCCTCTCGGTGAAGGCGCGCGACGCGCTAATCCGCCTCGGCGTTAAGAACAAAGGCAAGGTTTTCGGATACACCGCCCACGGCTTGAAATCAACCTGGCGTTTTATGCTCAAAAAGCTCGGCATCGAGGATCTGCATTTCCACGACCTCCGACATGAATCAATTAGCCGGCTTTTTGAGTTGGGGTCCCTCGACATGATGGAAGTCGCCGCTATCAGCGGGCACAAGAGCCTTGCAATGCTCAAGCGCTACACACACCTCAAAGCGCAACGGTTAGTGCGCAAACTTGAAGGTAACCGCAACCGGGGAAAACAATACTTGTTCGACCATCTGATCCCCTACCCAGCCGAACTGATCGAAGAAAAAGATCACGTCGCGGTCCGACTGCTTGATTTCAGAAACGCCGTACCAATTCGCGCGGCCGATCGCGAAACCGCTATCGCGCTAGCGCAGGACCTGCTAATGCGAGTCATCGTGACATCCCTCAAAGATTCTCGCCCGCTCCCTCCACCAGACCAGTATCTTGACCTGGTCCCGGAAGAAGCCATCGTGATGATTGATCCTGTTCCAAGTACCGAAAATCCGGAGGGAATTGAGGCTTGATACAAAAATTTCGAGGAAGCATCAAGAACAAGAAGCATAGAGCATTGAGGGGATAAAGGTTTTTAAGAAAACGGAGGGAGGGAAGTGCTCTTTGAGCACGCAGTTTCAGCAGCCTTCCGGAGTTTCTAATATCCAGCTGCCACGCCGGTGGGTGGAGTTCCTACTGCGGCCAGGCCGCTATTCCTGGCTTCGGCACGGCAAATGGACACGGCCTCGGGAGAGTCGACACATCTAGTCGATTTTGGGGAGTCTGGACGGCCGGATATTCGAACTACAACAACTATCTCGGCATCTTCTACGACGA
>MKUH01000008.1 GCA_001897745.1 Candidatus Accumulibacter sp. 66-26 | reverse complement strand
TGCTTCGGATACATAGAAATGGCCCGATCAAAATGACCGGGCCATTATATTTATTGGCCACACTTTAGGCGAACGTCTCGCGCCAAAGCGGGCTTTTTCTTTGTGTGCACCGTCGATTTGCATGGACGAAGCACACAATAGAAACGGGCGCCGAAGCGCCCGTTTTTCCGACTAACCGACCGAAGTCAGATTAGAACGAGTGGCGCATACCGAACTGGAAGCCGGAGACGGTCGAGTTGTTAACCGCACCGCCGGTGGCATTGATGCCGAAGTCGTAGTTAGCGTTCGTGGCATTGTTCAGGTTGGCGTAGGTCGCCTTCAGGATGGTGCGCTTGGACAGGCTGTGCTCGTAGCCGATGGCCCACAGAGCGGCACCAGTGTCAGCGCCAGCGCCGAGCGCAACGGTACCCTTCACATCCTGGGCCTTGTAGTACTGGCCGACGATCTTGCCAGCCGAGCTGACGTTGAACGTAGCGCCCAGACCCCAAACGTTCTGCTTGATATCGCCCAGCGAGCTTTCCAGCTTGACGCGGTCGTACATGGCACGAACGGTGGCAACGCCGAAGTCGTACATACCGCCGATACGCAGATCGTTGGTCTTGACGTCGTTACCCAAGCCAAGAAGAGGCGTCAAAGCGTTGGTAGCCTGGTTCTTCAGGGTGACGGCATTGTACGTAATGCCAGCCTTGACCGGACCGTTGGCATAGTTCAGGCCGAGATCGTAGCCCGAGGTATTGATCGTGGCCGAGTGGTTTTCGTTAGCAACGTAAGCAGCCGTCGCGGTCACGCCACCAAAAGAAGGCGAAACGTAGGCGATGGCGTTCTTCCAGCGGGTGTCAAAAATGGAGGTCTGAGTCGTCGAGCGGCCCAGAGCAGGAGTAGCACCAACACCAGGAGCAACCGGCGCACCATTCGCGTCGGTCGTCACGCCGGTAAGGCCATTACCCAGCTTGCCGATCAGGCCGCTGTTAGCACCGATACCGGTAGCGCCGGCGAAGACGTCCATCGAGGCGCCCAGAGCGCGGGTCGGGCCGGTCAGAGTACCAGCAACGACGGTACCCCAGGAGTTGCTGCTCAGACCAACGAAGGTATCGCGGTTGAACGACAGAGCGCCACCGTTATCGTTAGCGACGGCGGCTTCGAACTGGAACACAGCGTTCAGGCCGTTGCCCAGAGCTTCGGTACCCTTGAAGCCGATGAAGGACGAGTTGGCCGAAACGCGGTTCGAGCGCTCGAAGGCGTTGACGTTGCCAGCGGCTTGGTTGTCGGCCTTGACGTTGTCGAAAGTCACGTCGGCGACGCCGTAGATGGTGACGTTCGACTGGGCGAAAGCGGCACCGGAAACCAGACCGGCAACAGCCAGCGCGATGAATTTCTTTTGCATTGTGAATCTCCTCTAGGTTTGAGATCGGCGGAGCTAGCTGCCACTCCTCCGGGTCTTACCTCTCTGGAAACGAGAAGTTGGACGGATTGTGGCAAACGCCCCCCCCCGGGGCAACCTTGACGAAGCAATTTGCCCCGAGGCGGCGCCGACCTTGTTGTGTTTTTGCAACAAGACCGGTGAATCAGGCGCCGAACAGAGCCGCCAGCGCTTCGCCCGGCTCGGGGGCGCGCATGAAGGCTTCGCCGACGAGGAAGGCGTGGACAGCGTTTGCGCGCATCAGTGCGACGTCCGACGCGGCGAGGATGCCACTTTCGGTGACGACGATGCGCCCGGCCGGGATGTGCGGGAGAAGGTCGAGCGTGGTCTGCAGGCTGACATCGAAGCTGCGCAGATTGCGGTTGTTGATGCCGACGAGCGGCGTCTTTAGCTGCAGCGCGACGTCGAGCTCGGCGCCGTCGTGCACTTCGACGAGGACGCCCATGCCGTAGCCGTGGGCGATCGCCTCGAATTCGCGCATGGTGGCCAGATCGAGCGCCGAGGCGATGAGCAGGATGGCGTCGGCGCCCATCGCGCGGGCTTCGTGCACCTGATAGGCGTCGACCAGGAAGTCCTTACGTAAAACCGGCAGCGCGCAGGCGGCGCGCGCGGTCTGCAGATACTCAGCGTCGCCCTGGAAGAACTGGCGGTCGGTCAGCACCGAGAGGCAGGCGGCGCCGTGCGCCTCGTAGCTGGCGGCGATCTCCGCCGGGCGGAAGTCGGCGCGCAGGACGCCCTTGGACGGGCTGGCCTTCTTGATCTCGGCGATCACGGCCGCCTTGCCGGCGGCGATCTTGCCGCGCAGGGCACCGACGAAATCGCGCGGCGCAGGCTGCGCCGCGGCATCGGCGCGGATGGCGGCGAGCGAACGGCGGGCGGAGGCGGCGGCGACTTCCTCGCGTTTGACAGCGAGGATCTTGTTCAGGATGTCGGATTTCGTCATGCCGCAAATCCTTGCGTGACGCGGACAAACTCGTCGAGCTTGGCGCGCGCGGCGCCGCTAGCGATTGCTTCGCGCGCCAGTTCGATGCCTTGCGGGATCGAACTGGCGACGTTGGCAACATAAAGTGCCGTGCCGGCGTTGAACGCAACGATCTCGCGTGCGGTACCGGCGACATTGCCCAGCGCCGAGAACACCATCTCCTTCGACTCCTGCGCGTTGCTCACGCGCAGGCTGCGATTGGAAGCCATCTGCAGACCGAAATCTTCCGGATGAATTTCGTATTCGCTGACCTGATCGTCCTTCAGTTCGCCAACCATCGTCGCCGCACCGAGCGAGATTTCGTCCATGCCGTCCTTGCCGTAGACCACCAGCACGTGCTTCGCGCCGAGGCGCTCCATGACGCGAACCAGAATGCCGACCAGATCGGGATGAAAAACGCCGAGCAGCGTATTCGGCGCGCCGGCCGGATTGGTCAGCGGGCCGAGGATATTGAATATGGTGCGCACGCCCATTTCACGGCGGACCGGCGCAACGTTCTTCATCGCCAGGTGATGGCTCGGGGCGAACATGAAGCCGATTCCCGTAGCGGCCAGACACTCGCCGACCTGCATCGGCGTCAGCATGATGTTGGCGCCGAGCGCTTCGAGCAGATCGGCGCTACCGGAGCTGGAGGAAACGCTGCGGCCGCCGTGCTTGGCTACCTTGGCTCCCGCTGCCGCCGCAACGAACATCGCGGAGGTGGAAATATTGAAAGTGTGCGCGCCGTCGCCACCGGTGCCGACGATGTCGACGAAGTTGGCGTTGTCAGCCACCTCGATGCGTGTCGAAAGCTCGCGCATGACCTGCGCTGCGGCGGTGATTTCGCCGACCGTTTCCTTCTTGACGCGCAGGCCGGTGAGAATGGCCGCGATCATCACCGGCGACACCTCGCCGCCCATGATCTGGCGCATCAGTGAAACCATTTCGTCGTGGAAGATCTCGCGGTGCTCGATGACCCGCGTCAGGGCGTCCTGCGGCTTCATTGCGCGTGCTCCTTCAGGAAGTTGTCGAGCAGGTCGTGGCCGCGCTCGGTGAGGATGGACTCCGGGTGGAACTGCACGCCTTCGACCGGCAGCGTCTTGTGCCGCACGCCCATGATTTCGCCGTCGTCGGTCCAGGCGGTGATCTCCAGGCAGTCGGGCAGCGACTCGCGCTCGATGGCCAGCGAGTGGTAGCGCGTGCAGGTAAGCGGATTGGGCAGCCCGCGAAAGACGCCGACGTCCTTGTGATGGACCGGCGACACCTTGCCGTGCATCAGCTTCTTGGCGTGCACGACGCGCCCGCCGAAGGCCTCGCCGATCGACTGGTGGCCGAGGCAGACGCCGAGCAGGGGAATCTTGCCGGCGAACTCGCGGATCGCGGCGAGCGAGACGCCGGCCTGCGCCGGCGTGCAGGGGCCGGGCGAAATCACCAGATAGTCGGGCCGCAGGCGCGCGATCTCGGCCAGCGAGATGGCGTCGTTGCGGAACACCTTCACCTCTTGCCCGAGCTCGCCGAAATACTGCACGAGGTTGTAGGTGAAGGAATCGTAGTTGTCGATCATCAGCAGCATGGCCGGCCTCTCATTCGAAACGGGTGTCGAGGCCGTGCTCGGCCAGTTCCGCCGCGCGCAGGACGGCGCGGGCCTTGTTCTGGGTTTCCTGCCATTCGGACGCCGGATCGGAATCGGCGACGATGCCGGCGCCGGCCTGGACGTGCATCTGGCCGTCCTTGACCACCGCGGTGCGGATCGCGATGGCGATGTCCATGTCGCCGTGGAAGCCGAGGTAGCCGACCGCGCCGGCGTAGATGCCGCGGCGCACCGGCTCCAGTTCGTCGATGATTTCCATGGCGCGCACCTTGGGCGCACCGGACACGGTGCCGGCCGGGAAGGTGGCCTTCAGCACGTCGAGCGCGTCGAGCCCCGGCTGCAGCTTGCCTTCGACATTGGAGACGATGTGCATCACGTGCGAGTAGCGCTCGACGATCATGTTCTCGGTGAGCTTGACGCTGCCCACCCGCGCGACGCGGCCGGCGTCGTTGCGCCCGAGGTCGAGCAGCTGCACGTGCTCGGCGCGCTCCTTCTCGTCGGCCAGCAGTTCGGCGGCGAGCGCCTGGTCTTCCTCGAACGAGGCGCCGCGCTTGCGCGTACCGGCGATCGGCCGCACCGTCACGGTGTCGCCTTCGAGACGCACGAGGATTTCGGGCGAGGCGCCGACGACGTGGAAGTCCTCGAAGTCGAAATAGAACATGTAGGGCGAGGGATTGAGCGAGCGCAGCGAGCGGTAGAGCGCCATCGGGCTGGCGCCGAGCGGCTTGCTCATGCGCTGCGAGAGGACGACCTGCATGATGTCGCCCTCGGTGATGTACTGCTTGGCCTTCTGCACGGCCTGCTTGAACTGCGCTTCGCCGAAGACCGAGACGGCTGGCTGCGAGGCCTTCGCCGTTTCCGCCGGAATCTGCACCGGCGCGCGCAGCCTGGCGAGCAGTTCCTTGAGGCGCGCCTGCGCCTTCTGGAAGGCGCCGGGAACGCCGGGCTCGGCATAGACGACGAGCGAGAGCTTGCCGGACAGGTTGTCGACGACGGCGATTTCCTCGGAGAGCAGCAGGACGATGTCCGGCGTACCGAGGTCGCCCGGCCTCTGCGTGCGCGTCAGGCGCGTTTCGACGTAGCGCACGGTGTCGTAACCGAAGCAGCCGACGAGGCCGCCGCAGAAACGCGGCAGGCCGGCCGACGGCGCGGCGCGGAAGCGCTTCATGAACTTGCCGATGAAGTCGAGCGGATTGGTGTCGTCCTCGCGCTCGGCGATGCGGTTGCCGGTGAGCACCAGCACCTGATGGCCGTTCACGACGACGCGCGTCGGGCTGGCAAGGCCGATGATCGAGTAGCGGCCGAAGCGCTCGCCGCCCTGCACCGACTCGAGCAGGTACGTATACGGGCCGTTGGCGAGCTTCAGGTAGATCGAGAGCGGGGTGTCGAGATCGGCGAAGGTCTCGAGAGTGACCGGGATGCGGTTGTAGCCTTGCGCGGCGAGCGCGTTGAATTCTGTTTCGTTCATTGCAATCTCACAAAAACGGGTCTGACGAAAGGAAGGTACGGACGTGCAGAACTACCGGCGCCATGTGCGCCAGCCGCACCAGGAATCGAGATTCCGGGCACGGGCTGCAACGTTCTCCTTCAATTCAGCCGCGTTCTTGCGAGTCACAATGAGTTTCTGACGAAAATTAAACGGTGCGGGCGGCGCTATCGACCGCTATCGGCCACGAAGCGCGCCGCTTCGACGAGGCTGGATACTAGCGCATCGCAATCGGCGCTGTCCACCGGCCGCCCTTCGTTGTAGCCGTAGGGGACGCAGAGCACCGGACTACCGGCGGCGCGCGCCGCGTCGATGTCGTTGGCCGAGTCGCCGATATGCAGATTGGCGGCCGGCCGCGAGCCGAGCAGCGCGCAGGCGTGCAGGATCGGTTCGGGGCGCGGCTTCTTGTAGGGCAGCGTGTCGCCGGAAACGACTGCGGCGAAGTACGTGTGCAGCCCCATGCGCGCGAGCAGCGGCGCGGTGAACGCGGCCGGCTTGTTGGTCACCACGGCGAGCGGGAGGCCGAGCGCGCGCAGCGCGTCGAGGCCTTCGACGACGCCCGGATAGATGCGCGTCGCGCTGCCGTTGAGCGCCGTGTAGTGCTTCTGGAAAACGGCGATGCCGTCGGCCAGCAGCGCCGGCGCCGGCGGCACTCCGTCGCTCAGGCAGCGCTCGACGAGCACCGCCATGCCCTTGCCAACGAAGCTGTGGATCTCAGCCTGGCTGCGCGGCGCCCGCCCGAGTTCGACGAGCATCGCATTGCAGCCGGCGGCGAGGTCGGCGATGGTGTCGAGCAGCGTGCCGTCGAGGTCGAGGGTGACCGACTCGAAGCGCATCAGGCGGCGGCCAGCTCGGCGCGCATGGCGTCTATCGTCGCCTTGTAGTCGGGCGTGCCGTAGATGGCCGAACCGGCGACGAAGGTGTCGGCGCCGGCGCGGGCGATTTCGGCGATGTTGTCGACCTTGACGCCGCCGTCGATCTCGAGGCGGATGCGCCGGCCGCTCTCGCGCTCGTAGGCGTCGAGCCGGGCGCGCGCCGCCTTGAGCTTGGCGAGCGTTCCCGGGATGAACTTCTGCCCGCCGAAACCGGGGTTCACGCTCATCAGGAGGACGACGTCGAGCTTGTCCATCACGTAATCCATATGGTCGAGCGGCGTCGCCGGGTTGAAGACGAGGCCGGCCTGGCAGCCATTCTCGCGGATCAGCGAGAGCGTGCGGTCGATGTGCTCGGAGCCTTCCGGGTGGAAGGTGATGATGTTGGCGCCGGCCCTGGCGAAATCGGGAACGATGCGGTCGACCGGCTTGACCATCAGGTGCACGTCGATCGGCGCCCGGGTCAGCGGACGGATCGCCTCGCAGACGAGCGGGCCGATCGTCAGGTTGGGCACGTAGTGGTTGTCCATCACGTCGAAGTGAATCCAGTCGGCGCCGGCGGCGACGACGTTGACGACTTCCTCGCCGAGCTTGGCGAAGTTGGCGGACAGAATGCTGGGGGCGATGACGTGCATGGCGGGGCCTGTTGGGCAAAGGAGCGATTTTACCGCGAATGCCTGCCTTTGCCCCGAATGAGCCGATGCGCCGCCCCTCGAGAACCGGCCGCCGCTTTGCTTGTCAGATACCACGCTTTGGTGTGCAATGCCGATCAACCCTCAACTTCCCCCGACATCCATGGCCGAGAGCAAGAAATACGACATCGCCGTCAACGCCGTCCCGCAGTTCATCGCCGACCAGTCGGACCCGGACAACGACCGCTACGTGTTCGCCTACACGATCACCATCGAAAACGTCGGCACCGTGGCGGCGCAGCTGATTTCGCGTCACTGGATCATCACCGACGCCGGCGACGAGGTGCAGGAAGTGCGCGGACTCGGTGTCGTCGGCCACCAGCCGCTACTGCAGCCCGGCGAGCGCTTTGAATACACGAGCGGCTGCCAGCTCGACACGCCGGTCGGCACGATGCGCGGCAGCTACCAGATGACGGCCGAGGACGGGACGCAGTTCGAGGCACGCATCCCCGAATTCACGCTCGCCGTGCCGCGCGTCCTGCACTGACCCCTTGGGACTCGAACGCAGCTACGCGCTGATCGCGCCCTTCTACGACGCGGCGCTCGCCGCCGCGACGCGGAGCGCCCGGCAGACCAGCCTGGCCGGACTGCCCTCGACCCCGGCGCGCGTGCTGCTCAACGGCGTCGGCACCGGCCTCGACCTCCCCCTGCTGCCGCCGCAGCACCGCTACACCGGCCTCGACCTGACGCCGGCGATGCTGCGCCGGGCGCTCTCGCAGCGCAGCGCGCTGGACTTCCACGGCGTGCTCGGCGACGCGCAGCGCCTGCCCTTCGCCGACGCCAGCTTCGAGCACGCGGTGCTGCACCTGATTCTGGCCGTCGTTCCCGACCCCGTCGCCTGCCTCGCCGAAACCGCACGCGTGCTGACGCCCGGCGGCCAGATCCTGATTTTCGACAAGTTCCTGCAGCCCCGCCAGCGCGCGCCGCTGCGCCGCCTGTTCAACCCGCTGCTGCGCCGGGTGGCGACGCGCCTCGACGTGGTTTTCGAGGACGCGCTCACCGCCGTGCCGGAGCTGACCCTGAAAAGCGACCAGCCGGCGCTTGCGTCCGGCTGGTTCAGATTGATACGGCTGCAGAAAACCGCCTGACGGCGGCGGCCGGCTAGCTCCGGTAGTCGGCGTTGATCTTCACGTAGTCGTACGAGAAGTCGCAGGTATAGACGTTGCTGCGCGCCGCGCCGCGCCCGAGGTCGACGCGCACGGTGATTTCGGACTGCTGCATGATGCGGGCGCCGTCCTCCTCGCGGTACGCCGCCGCCCGCCCGCCGCTCTCGGCAACCAGGACTTCCTCGCCGGCGCTGGCCAGCCAGACGCGCACCCCATTCACGTCGAGATCCTTGATCCCGGCGTAGCCGATCGCGGCCAGGATGCGTCCGAGATTGGGATCGGAGGCGAAGAAGGCCGTCTTCACGAGTGGCGAGTGGCCGATCGCGTAGCCGACGCGCTTGCATTCCTCGCGATCCTTGCCGCCTTCGACGGCGATCGTCATGAACTTGGTCGCGCCCTCGCCGTCGCGGATGATGGCCTGCGCCAGCTCGACGGCGACGGCGATCACCGCCGCGCGCAGCTGCGCGTAGCCGGCGGCGGAAGCGTCGGCCTCGGTGAATTCGACGCCGGACTGGCCGCTGGCGATCAGGATGAAGGAGTCGTTGGTCGAGGTGTCGCCATCGACCGTGATGCAGTTGAACGATTCGTCGGCCGCCTCGCGCACCAGCTGGCGCAGCAGCGGCGCGGCAATGCCGGCGTCGGTGGCCATGAAGCCGAGCATGGTCGCCATGTTCGGCTTGATCATGCCGGCGCCCTTGCTGATGCCGGTGATGGTCACCGTCCTGCCGCCGATGTCGACGCGCCGCGAGGCCGCCTTGGCGACGGTGTCGGTCGTCATGATGGCGTGCGCGGCGGCATGCCAGTTATCGGCTTTCAAATCGTCGGCGCAGGCCGGCAGGCCGCCGAGCAGACGTTCGACCGGCAGCGGTTCGAGGATGACGCCGGTCGAGAAAGGCAGCACCTGACGCTCTTCGATGCCGAACAGCTTGCCGACCCCGGAACAGGTCTGCCAGGCCGCCTGCACGCCGGCTTCGCCGGTGCCGGCGTTGGCGATGCCGGTGTTGATGACCAGCGCGCGAATCTCGCTGCCGAGCTCCAGATGGCGACGGCAGAGCTGGACCGGCGCGGCGCAGAAGCGGTTCTCCGTAAATACGCCGGCGACGCGACAGCCGGGATCGAGCGCAAGCAGCGTCAGATCGCGGCGGTTCGCCTTGCGGATGCCGGCCTCGGCGACGCCGAGGCGGACGCCGGCGACGGGAAACAGGGCTTCGGGAGCGGGCGTCTGATAATTGACTGGCATTTTCTAGAATCTCCAAACGCAGAGGCACAGAGATCGAACGCTCTCTGTGCCTCCTTGCCGATGGGAAAACCGGTCGGTTCCGGGAATTAACTCAGCTTGCCGTGACAGTGCTTGTACTTCTTGCCCGAGCCGCAGGGGCAGGGATCGTTGCGCCCGGTCTGCGGCGCGGCGCGCACCGGCTGCGCCGCCTGCGCGCTGTCTTCGCCGCCCTCGCCGGCGGTCTTGCCGAGCGCCTCGTCGTAGTCGGCGTGGTGATACTGGACGTTCTGCACCTCGGCGTGCGGCGCGCTTTCCTCGACGTCCTCGGCCGAACGAACCTGGACGGTCATCAGCAGGCGGGTGACGTCGGCGCGCACGCTGTCGAGCAGCGACTGGAAGAGCTCGAAGGCTTCGCGCTTGTATTCCTGCTTCGGGTTCTTCTGCGCATAGCCGCGCAGGTGGATGCCCTGGCGCAGGTGGTCGAGCGCCGCCAGGTGCTCGCGCCAGTGCGTATCCAGGCTCTGCAGCATGACGTTGCGTTCGAACTGGTGGAAGGAGTCGGCGCCCACCAACTCGACCTTCGCCGCATACGCGCTGTCGGCGGCGGCGACGATGCGCTTAAGGATGTCCTCCTCACCGAGAGTCGGCTCGCTCTTGAACCATTCGACGATCGGCAGCTGCAGCTGCAACTCGGCGGCGAGCGCATTTTCCAGCAGCGGCAGGTCCCACTGCTCTTCGACGCTGTCGGCCGGGACGTAGATGCGGAAGGTGTCGTGCAGCACGCCATGACGCATGGCGGTGACCGTTTCCGAGATGTCCTCGGTTTCCAGCAGTTCGTTGCGCTGCTGGTAGATGACCTTGCGCTGGTCGTTGGCGACGTCGTCGTATTCGAGCAGCTGCTTGCGGATATCGAAGTTGCGCGCCTCGACCTTGCGCTGCGCCGACTCGAGCGAACGCGAAACGAGCGGATGCTCGATCGGCTCGCCTTCCGGCATCTTCAGGCGCTCCATGATCGCCTTCAGGCGCTCGCCGGCGAAGATGCGCAGCAGCGAATCGTCGAGCGACAGGTAGAAGCGCGAGGAGCCGGGGTCGCCCTGGCGGCCGGAACGACCGCGCAGCTGGTTGTCGATGCGCCGCGATTCGTGCCGCTCGGAGCCGATGATGTGCAGGCCGCCGGCGGCCAGCACCTGATCGTGCAGGGTCTGCCACTCGGCCTTGAGCGCAGCGACGCGCGCATCCTTTTCTTCGGCCGGCAGGCTCGCGTCGTCGCGTAGCGCGGCGACCTGCTTCTCGATGCTGCCGCCGAGCACGATGTCGGTGCCGCGGCCGGCCATGTTGGTGGCGATGGTGACGACGCCGGGACGGCCGGCCTGGATGACGATCTCGGCTTCGCGCGCGTGCTGCTTGGCGTTGAGCACCTGATGCGGAATTTTTTCGTGATCGAGCAGCGCCGAGAGCAGTTCCGAGTTCTCGATCGAGGTGGTGCCGACCAGCACCGGCTGACCGCGCTCGCGGCAGGCACGGATGTCGGCGACGATGGCCTCGTGCTTTTCCTTGGCGGTGCGGAAGATCTGGTCGTTGTTGTCCTTGCGCTGCATCGGCCGGTTGGTCGGGATGACGACCGTTTCGAGACCGTAGATCTGCTGGAATTCGTAGGCTTCGGTGTCGGCCGTGCCGGTCATGCCGGACAGCTTGCCGTACATGCGGAAGTAGTTCTGGAAGGTGATCGAGGCCAGCGTCTGGTTCTCGTTCTGGATGTTCACGCCTTCCTTGGCCTCGACCGCCTGGTGCAGGCCGTCCGACCAGCGACGGCCGGACATCAGGCGGCCGGTGAATTCGTCGACGATGACCACTTCGCCGTTCTGCACCACGTAGTGCTGGTCCTTGTGGAACAGGTTGTGGGCGCGCAGCGCGGCGTAGAGGTGGTGGATCAGGAGGATGTTGGCCGCGTCGTAGAGGCTGCCGCCTTCCGGCAGGATGCCGAGGCGGGCGAGGATCTGCTCGGCGTTCTCGTGGCCGACCTCGCTCATCAGCACCTGATGCCCCTTTTCGTCGACCCAGTAGTCGCCCGCGCCGTTCTCTTCCTGGCAGCGCACGAGCATCGGCGCCACCTGATTCATGCGCACGTAAAGGTCGGTATGGTCCTCGGCCTGGCCGGAGATGATCAGCGGCGTGCGCGCCTCATCGATCAGGATCGAATCGACTTCGTCGACGATCGCGAAGTTGAGCTTGCGCTGCACGCGTTCGCCGGCCGTGTAGACCATGTTGTCGCGCAGATAGTCGAAGCCGAACTCGTTGTTCGTGCCGTAGGTAATGTCGGCTGCGTAGGCGGCCTGCTTGGCGTCGTGCTCCATCTGCGACAGATTGACGCCGACGGAAAGGCCGAGGAAGCGGTGCAGCCGCCCCATCCACTCGGCGTCGCGGCTGGCCAGGTAGTCGTTGACCGTGATCACGTGCACGCCGTTGCCGGAGAGCGCGTTGAGATAGGACGGCAGCGTGGCGACCAGCGTCTTGCCTTCGCCGGTACGCATTTCGGCGATCTTGCCGAAGTGCAGGACCATGCCGCCGATCATCTGCATGTCGAAATGGCGCATGCCGAGCACGCGCTTGCCGGCTTCGCGGACGACCGCAAAGGCCTCGGGCAGCAGGGCATCGAGCGTTTCGCCGGCGGCGAGCCGGGCCTTGAATTCGGCGGTCTTGCCGCGCAAATCGTCGTCGGACAGGGCGCTGATCGACGCCTCCAAACCATTGATCTGACGAACGATCTGGGAATACTGCTTGATCAGCCGGTCGTTGCGGCTGCCGAAAATCTTCTTGAGTAGGCCGGAAATCATTCTTGGTGTGGTAGCGAAGGCTGAAAGGGGGCGATTCTAGCATGCGCCCCGACGCGGCGCGGCGGCGCGCGCCCGGTCGGGGTCCGCGCCTAGCGGCGCGGCGCGGTGGGCCGCGCCGGCGACGCGGCCTGCTGGACGGCGAGCAGGGGGCTCTGTTGCCCGTTCTGCTGCAGGAAACGGGCCGGGTTTTGCGCGACGCCGTTGTAGCGCACCTCGAAATGCAGGTGCGGCCCCGTCGAGCGCCCCGTGTTGCCGCTCGCGGCGATGGGCTGCCCGCGTTTTACGAGTTGCCCGGCCTTGACGCGCATCGACGACAGATGGGCGTAGCGGCTCGAAAATCCGTTGCCGTGGTCGATATCGATCATGTTCCCGTACTGCGGGTGCATTTCAGCGATGACGACGATGCCGCCCGCCGCCGACACCACCTCGGTGCCCGGCGACACGACGAAATCGATCCCCTCGTGCATGGCGCTGACGCTGAGCATCGGGTCGGCGCGCACGCCGAAGGTCGAGCCGATGCGCACGTCCTTGACCGGAACGATGGTCGGCAGCAGGCTGTTGCGGATGCGCTGGTCCATCAGGCGGCTTTCGAGGACCGACAGGGTATCGGCCCGATGCTCGACCAGACTCGCCAGACGATCGAGCTCACGCTGCAATTCCTCGCCGGACAGCGCCAGCTCGCCGCCGGGCGGAACGAAAGGACCGCCCTGCCCGCCGGGCACCGGTTTGGCGTCGAGCGGCCGCTCGCCCAGCTTGATGCCGGACAGCGACGAAATGCGCTCGCCCAGCGCGTCGAGCTGCAGGAGCTGCGCCTGCATTTCACCGAGGCGTCCGGCCATCGCGTTCAGGTTGTCGCGCACGAAAACCTGCGTCTTCTGGGCTTCGCTCTGCTGCACGGCGACGACCAGACTCTGTACGAAAGGAAGACGGAAAGCGACGCTGGCGTAGGAAAACAGAAAGGACGTGCCGAGCAACAGGCAAATCACGACGAAAAGCCCCAAAGCCAGCATGCGACGCGTGACGACCAGGGTCTTCGCGGTTGCCAGACGATTGGAGACGAGAATAATATGCAAAGTTGCCTCTCCTCGAAGTTCCCGATGCACAACTCACTCGAAAACTATCTCGAAGCCGCCGACGGCGCCGGCAAAGTGCTGGCACACGCGCGACTGCTCATGAAGCTGACGCGCCTGTATGAAGGATTCGCGCCCGCGCACCTGGGCCACGCGAGCTGCGTGGCCAATTACAAGTCGGGGGTGGTCGTTATCCACGCCGAAAGCGGCGCGGTCGCCGCCAAGCTGCGCCAGATGGCACCGTCGCTGGCGGACGAGTTTTGTAAAAAAGGTCTCGAGTGTAGCGGGGTTCAGGTCAAAGTGCAAGCCAGGGAAACCCCAACCCAATCAATCACTTCCACCCAGAAACCGCTGAGCGCGAGAACCGGGCGCGAACTTTCCGAACTGACCGGCAGCCTGCCCGACTCGCCGCTGCGCGCGGCGCTGCAGAGCCTGCTGGCGCACGCGGCTATACGGGAATGACGGCGACGCGCTCGAGGATCATCAGCGCGAAAACGCCCAACGCAACGAACAGGGCATAGCGGAACAAGCGCCAGGAAAACGCCAGATACTTCCGATCGCGGGTCAGCAGGAAGGCTGCCACGCCGCCCGCCACCGCGATTACCGTGAGAACCGCCAGCAAGCGCAGCAGCCACATGACGGTCAGGTCGTCGGCAAGGCCAGCCAGCGCGCCACCGCCTGCGGCGCCAGCGCCTGATCCTCGAAGGTGACGAACTCCCAGGCATCCTCGTTGGCGAGCAGTTCGCGCGCCAGCGCGTTGTTCAGCGCATGGCCGGATTTATGGGCGACGACCGAGGCGAGCAGGGGGTGGCCGAGCAGATAGAGGTCGCCGATCGCGTCGAGCACCTTGTGTTTCACGAATTCGTCGCCGTAGCGCAGGCCGTCGGCATTGAGCACGCGAAACTCGTCGAGCACGACGGCGTTGTCGAGCCCGCCGCCTTGCGCCAGGCCGTTCTCGCGCAGCCACTCGACTTCCTGCATGAAGCCGAAGGTACGGGCGCGGGCGATTTCGCGCACGTACGAGTGCTCGGCGAAATCGAAGGTCACTTCCTGTCCGGTGCGGTCGATCGCAGGGTGATTGAAGACGATGGAAAACGCCATGCGGAAACCGTCGTAGGGCTCGAAGCGCGCCAGCTTGTCGCCTTCGCGCACTTCGATCGGACGCTTGACGCGGATGAACTTCTTGGCCGCGCCCTGCTCTTCGATGCCGGCCGACTGGATCAGGAAGACGAAGGGCGACGCCGAGCCGTCGAGGATCGGCACTTCGGCGGCGTCGAGGTCGACGAAGGCATTGTCGATGCCGAGCCCGGCGAAGGCCGACATCAGGTGCTCGATGGTACCGACCTTGGCACCCTCGTTCTCGAGACAGGAGCACATGCGCGTATCGCCGACCATCAGGGCCGACGCGGGCAGATCGACCACCGGGTCGAGGTCGACGCGGCGGAAGACGATGCCGGTATCCGGCGCGGCCGGACGTAGCGTCATATTGACCTTGACGCCGGAGTGCAGACCGACGCCGGAGGCGCGGATCAGCGATTTGAGCGTGCGCTGTTTGAGCATGTGCTTGAAAAGACGGGGAATCGGCGCATTGTAGCACAAGGCGCCGATTCCCCTTTTGCAGAGGAGGCCGATGACAGCGGAGCGGGCTGTCAGTCGGCTTGCTTGCGCAGGAAGGCCGGGATGTCGTAGCGATCGACGCCGCTGTTCGCCAGCGCCTCGACCGTCGCGCTGCGGCCCTTGCGCACCACTGCCGGCACCGCGTCGAGCGAGCCGTAGTCGATGGCCTGGGCGAAGCCGCCGTCGGTGCCGGTGGCCTGCAGGACCGGCGTGTTGATCACTTCGAAGCTCTGCCGCTTGGCCTGCGCCTGGCCGAGGCCGGTGGCGACGACGGTGACGCGGATGTCCTCGCCCATGTTCTCGTCGTAGACGGCGCCGAAGATGATGTGCGCGTCCTCGGCGGCGAACTCGCGGACGGTGTTCATCACTTCGTTCACTTCCTTCATCTTCAGGCCGCGCGTCGAGGTGATGTTGACCAGCACGCCCTTGGCACCGGACAGGTTGATGCCTTCGAGCAGCGGCGAGGCGACGGCCTGCTCGGCGGCGATGCGCGCGCGGTCGACGCCGGAGGCGTAGGCCGAACCCATCATGGCCATGCCCATTTCGCTCATCACGGTGCGCACGTCCTCGAAGTCGACGTTGACCAGACCCGGGAAGTTGATGATCTCGGCGATGCCGCCGACGGCGTTGCGCAGCACGTTGTCTGCGGCCTTGAAGGCTTCGTCCATCGACACATCGTCGCCGAGCACGTCCATCAGCTTGTCGTTGAGGATGACGATCAGCGAGTCGACGTGCTTCTGCAACTCGGCGATGCCGGCTTCGGCGACTTTCAGGCGCTTGCCTTCGAAGGCGAAGGGCTTGGTCACCACGGCCACGGTCAGGATACCGAGCTCGCGCGCCACTTCGGCGACGATCGGCGCAGCGCCGGTACCGGTGCCGCCGCCCATGCCGGCGGTGATGAAGACCATGTGCGCGCCCTTGAGCGATTCGGCGATCCGCTCGCGTTCTTCCAGTGCCGCGCTGCGCCCGGCTTCCGGCTTGGCGCCGGCGCCGAGGCCGGTTTTGCCCAGCTGCAGGCACTGGCTGGCGACGTTGCGCTTGAGCGCCTGGGCGTCGGTGTTGGCGGCGACGAACTCGACGCCGTTGACCCCTTCGCGAATCATGTGATCGACGGCGTTGCCGCCGGCGCCGCCGACGCCGATCACCTTGATCACGGTTCCCAGATCGTTGCTGCCCTCTTCCTTGTCGATGATCTCAAACATAGTCGGCTCCTCTGCAAAAAATCGAAAAAATTGAAATTGTCAAAACCCAAAACCCATCAGAAATTTTTCTCGAACCAGGACTTCATCCGGCCGAGCACCTGCTTGAAATCTCTCGTTTCGCGCACCTTGAGACCGCGCTTGCGCTGCGCCTGCGCTTCGAGCAGCAGGCCGCAGGCGGTCGAAAAGCGCGGATTCTGTACGACGTCGGACAGCGCACCGGTGTACTTCGGAATTCCCAGGCGCACCGGCATGTGGAAGATCTCCTCGCCGAGTTCGATCATCCCCGGCATCACCGAAGAGCCGCCGGTCAGGACGATGCCCGAGGACAGCACCTCTTCGAAGCCGGAACGGCGCAGTTCGGCCTGGATCAGTTCGAACAGCTCCTCGACGCGCGGCTGGATGACGTCGGCCAGCGCGCGGCGCGACAGCTTGCGCGAGGGGCGGTCATCGACGCCGGCGACGTCGAGCACGTCCTCCGGGTCGGCCAGCTGGGACAGCGCGCAGCCGAACTTGCGCTTGATTTCCTCGGCCTCGCGCGTCGGCGTGCGCAGCGCCATCGCGATGTCGTTGGTGATCTGGTCGCCGGCGATCGGGATCACCGAGGTGTGGCGGATGGCGCCCTGCGTCCATACCGCGAGATCGGTGGTGCCGCCGCCGATGTCGATCAGGCAGATGCCGAGATCCTTCTCGTCCTCGGAAAGCACCGCGTAGCTCGACGCGAGCGGCTGCAGGACGAGGTCGTTCACCTCCAGGCCGCAGCGGCGCACGCACTTGACGATGTTCTGCGCGGCGGACACGGCGCCGGTCACGATGTGCACCTTCACTTCGAGGCGGAAGCCGCTCATGCCGATCGGCTCGCGGATGCCGTCCTGGTCGTCGATGATGAATTCCTGCGTCAGGATGTGCAGGATTTCCTGATCGGCCGGGATTGGCATCGCGCGCGCGGTCTCGATCACGCGGTCGAGGTCCATGGTGCTGACCTCCTTGTCCTTGATCGCGACCATGCCGTTCGAATTGAAGCTCTTGATATGGCTGCCGGCGATGCCGGTATACACGTCCTTGACCTTGCAGTCGGCCATCAGCTCGACTTCCTGGATCACGCGCGAGATCGCCGCCACCGTCTCCTCGATATTGACGACGACGCCCTTGCGCAGGCCGCGCGATTCTTGCGTGCCCATGCCGATCACGTTGAGCCGCCCCTCCGGGGTGACTTCGGCGACCAGTGCGACGATCTTCGTCGTGCCGATGTCGAGTCCGACGATCAGATCCTTGCTATCCCTGCTCATTGCTTTCCTCTGGCTTCATGGCCCGCACCGGCGGCAAGCCGCAGCGCAAAGCCGTTCGGGTAACGCATGTCGACGGCCGCCGGTCGCGCGCGGCGCGGGTCCGACAGCGTCGGGTAGTACTCCACAAAGCGCGCCAGACGCACGCCAACCGGCGCCTTGGGCTGTTCGCGCCCGAGCTCGATCAGCATCCCGTCCTCCAGCTTGAGCTGCCAGGCCAGACGCGGCGACAGCACCAGATGCTCGAGCGGACGACCGAGCGGCGCGAGCGTTTGCGAGAATTCGACATAGCGGCGCAGCATCTCGGCCGAACTGCCGGCCGGCCCGGTCAGCAGCGGCAGATGGACGTCGCGCGACAGCGAGGCCGGAAACACTTCGCCGAAGGAGTTGACCAGCTGCGCCGAACCGTCGCCCCAGCGCGCCGCCGGCTGATGCTCCTCGATGCTCACCTCGATGCGCGCCGGCCACTGGCGGCGCACTTCGGCGCGCCGCACCCAAGGCAGACGCTCGAGCGACAGGCGCAGCGCCTCGAGATTGACGCTGAAGAAGTTGCCGCGCAGCAGCCCGGACAGCGAGCGCTCGACCTCGCTGCGCTTCACTTCCTGCAATTCGTGCGTGACCACCACTTCGCGCAGCGGGAAGAGCGGCAAGCGCGTCCCCCACACCGCCGCAGCGACGAGCAACGCCGCAGCCGCTGCTACGAAGAGCAGATCGGAGACGGCGGTCATCAGCTGCGGTTTGTGCCACATCGTTCATCCCAAAGCGGCGAGCGCGAGCACGCGCAGCACCAGTTCGTCGTAGGAGATGCCGGCGACGCGCGCCGCCATCGGCACCAGCGAGTGATCGGTCATGCCCGGCGAGGTGTTCGCTTCGAGGAAGTAGGCGGCGCCCGCCTCGTCCATCAGGAAATCGACGCGCCCCCAGCCGCGCCCGCCGAGCACGCGGAAGGCTTCGAGCGCCTGCGCGCGCAGCTCCAGTTCGCGCGCCTCGGACAGGCCGCAGGGGCAGCGGTAGGCGGTATCGTCGCGCAGGTACTTGGCGTCGTAGTCGTAGAACTCGGTGGCCGGCTCGATCTTGATGATCGGCAGCGCCTGCTCGCCGAGGATGGCGACCGTGTATTCGCCGCCGAGGATGCCGCGCTCGGCGATCACCATCGGATCGTGGCGCGCCGCTTCGGCGTAGGCGGCGGCGAGCTCGCCGGCCTGCTTGACCATACTGATGCCGATCGACGAGCCTTCGCAGGCCGGTTTGACGAAGAGCGGCAGGCCAAGCTCCTCCTCGACGTCGGCAAAGTCGCTGCCGGCCGCGAGCAACGCATAGTCGGGAACCGGCAGGCCGGCCGCCTTCCACAGCAGCTTGGTGCGCCACTTGTCCATGCCGACCGCCGAGGCCAGCACGCCGCTGCCGGTGTAGGGAATCCCCATCAGTTCGAGCGCGCCCTGGATCGTCCCGTCCTCGCCGTGACGACCGTGCAGCGCGATGAACGCGCGGTCGTAGGCGGCCAGCTCGTCGAGCTTGCGCGCGGCCGGGTCGAAGGCGTGCGCGTCTACGCCCTTGCGCTGCAGCGCGTCGAGCACGCGCGCGCCGCTGTTGAGCGAAACCTCGCGTTCGGCGGACTTGCCGCCGAACAGCACCGCCACCTTTCCGAAATCCTTTGCGTTCATTGCCTTCATCTCAGCCATTGGCCAGTTTGCCGGGCACCGCACCGATCGAGCCGGCGCCCATCGTTACCACCACGTCGCCGTCGCGGGCGACATCCAGAATCGCTTGCGGCATGCCGCCGATGTCCTCGACGAAGACCGGCTCGACCTTGCCCGCCACGCGCAGGGCGCGGGCCAACGCGCGGCCGTCGGCGGCTACCACCGGCTGCTCGCCGGCGGCATACACCTCGGCCAGCAGCAGCGCATCGACACCGTTCAGCACCTTCACGAAATCCTCGAAACAGTCGCGCGTCCGCGTGTAACGGTGGGGCTGGAAGGCCAGCACCAGACGGCGGCCGGGGAAGGCGCCGCGCGCCGCGGCAATCGTTGCGGCCATCTCGACCGGGTGATGCCCGTAGTCGTCGATCAGCGTGAAGCGGCCGCCGGCCGGGCCGGCGCAGGGAATCTCGCCGTAGCGCTGGAAGCGGCGGCCGACGCCGTGGAATTCAGCAAGCGCCTTGGCGATCGCCGCGTCGGGCACGCCGACCTCGGTGGCGATGGCGATCGCCGCCAGCGCGTTGAGCACGTTGTGCATGCCGGGCAGGTTGAGCGTGACCGGGAAACGGCTGACGCTGCCGTTCACGCGCACGCAGTCGAAGTGCATGCGACCGCCATCGGCCACCACGTTCTCGGCGCGCACGTTGGCGCCCTCGGCGAGGCCGTAGCTGACGATCTGCTTGGACACCTGCGGCATGATTTCGCGCACGTTCGGGTCGTCGACGCAGAGCACGGCGACGCCGTAGAACGGCAGGCGCTGCAGGAAATCGACGAAGGCCTGCTTGAGGCGCGCGAAGTCGTGCCCGTAGGTCTCCATATGGTCGGCGTCGATGTTGGTGACGATCGACATGACCGGCGACAGGAAGAGGAAGGAAGCGTCCGACTCGTCGGCCTCGGCCACCAGGAAGTCGCCCGAGCCGAGGCGGGCGTTGGCGCCGGCGGCGTTGAGGCGGCCGCCGATGACGAAGGTCGGGTCCATGCCGCCTTCGGCGAGGATGGAGGCAACCAGGCTGGTCGTCGTCGTCTTGCCGTGCGTGCCGGCCACCGCGATGCCCTGCTTGAGGCGCATCAGTTCGGCCAGCATCTGCGCGCGCGGCACCACCGGCACCTTGCGGCTGCGCGCGGCGACGACCTCGGGGTTGTCGGCCTTGACCGCCGTCGACACGACGACCGCGTCGGCGCCGTCGATGTGGCTCTCGGCGTGGCCGACCACGGTGCGCACGCCGAGCCCGGCGAGCCGGCGCGTCGTCGCGTTGTCGGCGAGGTCCGAGCCGCTGACGCCGAAGCCGAGGTTGGCCAGCACTTCGGCGATGCCGCTCATGCCCGAACCGCCGATGCCGACGAAGTGGATGTTCTTGACCTTGTGTTTCATTTCGCTAGCTCCTCGCAGACCTGGGCGACGGCCGCCGTGGCGTCCGGCCGCGCCAGTTCGCGCGCGCGCTCGGCCATCTGCTGCAGCTGGCCGCGCGTGTAATTGCGGATGAGGGCGACCGCTTCCGGCGTCAGCTCGTCCTGCGGCAGCAGGATGGCGCCGCCGGCCGTGGACAGGAAGCGGGCGTTGCCCGCCTGATGGTCGTCGACGGCGTGCGGATAGGGCACCAGGATGCTCGCCACGCCGGCCGCCGCGAGTTCGGCGACGGTCAGGGCGCCGGCCCGGCAGATCACCAGATCGGCCCATTCGTAAGCGCCGGCCATGTCGTCGATGAAGGCCACGCAGTGCGCCTGCACGCCGGCCGTTTCGTAGTTGCGCTGCAATTGTTCGAGATGCTTCTCGCCGGCCTGATGCACGACCTGCGGGCGCTCGCCCTCGGCCAGCAGCGCCAGCCCCTGCGGCACGGTCGCGTTGAGCGCCGCGGCGCCCAGGCTGCCGCCGAGCACCAACACGCGCAAGGGCGTTTCGGCCAGTTCGCCGCGCGCGGCGTAGCGCGTCTCGGGCGCGGCCATCTGCGCGATCTCGGGGCGCACCGGATTACCCGCCCACGCACTGTCCGGCAGCGCCTCGGGGAAGCCGCAGACGATGCGATCGGCGACCCGGGCCAGCATGCGGTTGGCCAGCCCGGCGACCGAGTTCTGCTCGTGGATGACCAGCGGGCGCTTGAGCCAGGAGGCCATCATGCCGCCCGGAAAAGTGATGTAGCCGCCCATGCCGAGCACGACGTCGGGCTGCACGCGACGGATCTCGCGGCGCGCCTGCCAGAAGCCGGAGAGCAGCGCGAAGGGCAGGAACAGCTTGCGCAGCAAGCCTTTACCGCGCAGCGCGCCGAAGCGCACCCAGGCCATCTCGTAGCCGTGCGCCGGCACCAGCTTCGCTTCCATGCCGCCCGGATTGCCCATCCAGACGACCTTCCAGCCGCGGCTCCTGAGCAGGTCGGCGACCGCCAGCCCGGGGAAGACGTGGCCGCCGGTGCCGCCGGCCATGACGAGGAGCGTCTTGCTCATAGCTTGCCCCCGCGCATCAACTGACGGTTTTCCCAATCGACGCGAAGCAGGACGGCGAGCGCGATGCAGTTGGCGAGGATGCCCGAGCCGCCGAAGCTCATCAGCGGCAGGGTCAGGCCCTTGGTCGGCAGCAGGCCCATGTTGACGCCCATGTTGATGAAGCTTTGCACGCCGATCCAGATGCCGATGCCCTGCGCGACGAGCGCCGGGTAGAGACGGTCGAGCGCGACCGCCTGACGGCCGATGACGAAGGCACGCTGGATGACGAGGCCGAAGAGGACGATCACCGCGACGACGCCGGCGAAGCCGAGCTCTTCGGCGATCACCGCGAGCAGGAAGTCGGTGTGCGCCTCGGGCAGGTAGAACAGTTTCTCGACGCTGGCGCCGAGGCCGACGCCGAACAGCTCGCCGCGGCCGAAGGCGATCAGCGCGTGCGACAGCTGGTAGCCGCGCCCGAAGGCGTCCGACCACGGGTCCATGAAGCCGAAGATGCGGTCGCGCCGGTACGGCGAGACGATGATCAGCACGGCGAAGGCGGTGACCAGCACGACGATCAGCACGGCGAACAGGCGCGCGCGCATGCCGCCGAGGAAGAGGATGCCGATGGCGATCGAAATGATGACGACGAAGGCGCCGAAGTCCGGCTCCTTGAGGAGCAGGATGCCGACCGCGATCATGGCGCCGGCCATCGGCAGGAAAGCCTTCTTTAGATCGTGCATGTGCGGCATCTTGCGCACCGTGTAGTCGGCGGCGTAGAGCACGGCGAACAGCTTCATCAGCTCGGACGGCTGCAGGTTGGCGAAGCCGAGCGAGAGCCAGCGGCGGGCGCCGTTCACGTCGCGCCCGATGCCGGGGATCAGGACCAGCGCGAGCAGCACGAAGCCCGCGACGAAGAGCCAGGGCGCCAGCTGCTGCCAGGTGTTGAGCGGCACCTGGAAGGCGACGGCGGCGGCGACCAGACCGACGGCCAGGAAGACGCCGTGGCGCACCAGATAGTAGGCCGGCTGGTGGCCGGTGAAGCGGCCGCCCTCGGCGGTGGCGATCGACGCCGAATAGACCATCACCATGCCCATCAGGAGCAGGACGAGGGCGCTCCAGAGCAGGCTGAGGTCGACCTCGGCGGGCAGGCGGCGCGGGGTATCGAGCGCGGGCAGCATCAGGCGCCCTCCCCTTCCAGCCCGCGCACGGCGGCGACGAAGACCTCGGCGCGGTGCGCGTAGTTGCGGTACATGTCGAGACTGGCGCAGGCCGGCGACAGCAGCACGGCGTCGCCGACCTGCGCCTGCCCGGCGCACCAGCGCACGGCTTCGTCCATGTCGGCGCAGCGCTGCAGCGGCACGCCGCTGCCCTCGAGCGCGGCGGCAATCGCGCCGGCGTCGCGCCCGATCAGCGCGGCCGCGCGCCCGTGCGCGGCAAGTGCGGCCTTGAGCGGCGAAAAGTCCTGCCCCTTGCCGTCGCCGCCGAGGATGATCGCGACCTTGCGCCCCATTCCCTGCAGCGCGGCAAGCGTGGCGCCAACGTTGGTGCCCTTGGAGTCGTCGTAGTAGTCGACGCCGCCGAGCGCGGCGACGAACTCGACGCGGTGCGCCAGCCCGCGGAAGGCGGCGAGCGCCGGCAGCACCGTGCGCGGCGCGATGCCGACGGCCTCGCACAGGGCCAGCGCGGCCATCGCGTTGGCGGCGTTGTGCGCGCCGACGAGCTTGAGGTCGGCAAGCGCGATCAGTTTCTCCGTCCCGCGCACGATCCAGCCGTCGACCAGGCCGTAGTCGGCGGCGCGCGGCGCGGCGTCGAGGCCGAAGGTCGCCAGCTTGCGTCCGCAGCGGCCGGCGGCCAGGCTGCGCGCGTCGTCGCGATTGAGGACCATGACGCCCGCCCCCTTGAAGATGCGCGCCTTGGCCGCCGCGTAGTCGTCCATCCCGGCATAGCGGTCGAGGTGATCCTCGCTGACGTTGAGCACGGTGGCCGCGTCGGCGTTCAGCGTATGCGTCGTTTCGAGCTGGAAGCTGGACAGTTCGAGCACCCACGCTTCGGGCAGCGCATCGGCATCCTCGGCGGCCATCAGCGCGGCGAGCGCGGCCGGGCTGATGTTGCCGGCGACGCCGGTGCGCAGGCCGGCGGCGGCGCACAGGGCGCCGGTCAGGGCGGTGGTCGTCGTCTTGCCGTTGCTGCCGGTGATGGCGACGATGCGCGCGCTCGGGCTCAGCCGGCGCACGCCCCAGGCGAAGAGTTCGATTTCGGAGACGACCGGCACGCCGCGCGCCTGCGCCGCCTGCACCTGCGCCGTCTGCACCGGCACGCCGGGCGAAATGGCGATCAGGTCGATGTTGGAGAAGGCGGCGTCGGCGAACGGTCCGGCCAGCAACTCGGCCGCCGGCGCGACGCGGCGCAGCGCGTCGACGTTGGGCGGCTGTGCACGGCTGTCGGCGACGCACACGCGCGCCCCCTGGCGGACGAGCCAGGCGGCCATCGCCAGCCCGGTCTCGCCGAGGCCGACGACCAGAACGTGCTTGCCGTTCAGTTCCATGCGACCTCCCGGCACAGCACCCCGAAGGGCAAAGCCGCCCCCGTGGAGGGCAGCGCGTGGCGGAGGTGAAAAATCGGCTTCATGTCAGCGCAGCTTCAGCGTCGACAGACCGACCAGCACCAGCATGATGGTGATGATCCAGAAACGGACGACGACCTGGGTTTCCTTCCAGCCGCCGAGTTCGTAGTGATGATGCAGCGGCGCCATGCGGAAGATGCGCTTGCCGCCGGTAGCCTTGAAGTAGAGGACCTGCGCCGCGACCGACAGGGTTTCGGCGACGAAGACGCCGCCCATGATGGCGAGGACGATTTCCTGGCGCACGATGACGGCGACGGTGCCGAGCGCGGCGCCGAGCGCCAGCGCGCCGACGTCGCCCATGAAGACCTCGGCCGGGTAGGCGTTGAACCAGAGGAAGCCGAGGCCGGCGCCGGCCATCGCGCCGAGGAAGACGGCGAGCTCGCCGGCGCCCGGGATGTAAGGCATCAGCAGGTATTTGGCGAACACCGCGTTGCCGGCGACGTAGGCGAAGATGGCGAGCGCGCCGGCGATCATCACGGTCGGCATGATGGCCAGCCCGTCGAGGCCGTCGGTCAGGTTCACCGCGTTGCTGGTGCCGACGATGACGAAATAGGTGAGGACGATGAAGCCGATCACGCCGAGCGGGTAGGAAACCGTCTTGAAGAAGGGAACGATCAACTCCATCTGCGCCGGCACGCTGGTCGTCATGCCGAGATAGACCGCGACGACGAGGCCGATCACCGACTGCCAGAAGTACTTCCAGCGGCTGGCCAGCCCCTTCGGGTCGCGATAGACGACCTTCTTCCAGTCGTCGTACCAGCCGATGGCGCCGAAGCCCATGGTCACGATCAGCACGACCCAGATGTAGCGGTTGGCGAGATCGCCCCAGAGCAGCGTGGTGATGCCGATGGCGATCAGGATCAGCGCGCCGCCCATGGTCGGCGTGCCGGATTTGACGAGGTGCGTCTGCGGGCCGTCCTGGCGCACGGCCTGGCCGATCTTCTTGGCGGCCAGCCAGCGGATGACGCGCGGGCCGGCGGCGAAGGAAATCAGCAGCGCCGTCATCGCCGCGAGCACGGCGCGCAGCGTGATGTAGTTGAAGACGTTGAAGGCGCGGACGTCCTGCGACAGCCATTGCGCCAGCAAGAGCAGCATTATGAGTTCTCCGGTGGGGTCGGTTGAGCGGCGGCCTCGATGGCGTCGGCCACCCGCTCCATGCGCATGAAGCGCGAGCCCTTGACGAGCACCGTGCTGCCCGGCGTCAGCTCGGGCAGCACGGCTTCGATCAGGTCTTCGAGTTTCTTGTAGTGCGTGCCGCCGGCGCCGAAGTTGCGCGCCGCGAGCAGGCTCGATTCGCCGAAGGCGAACAGGCGGTCGACGCCCTGGCTCTTGGCGTAGCCGCCGATCTCGTCGTGGAACTGGCCGGTCATCTCGCCGATCTCGCCCATGTCGCCGAGCACCAGGATCTTGCGGCCGACGGTGGCGGCGAGCACGTCGATGCCGGCGCGCATCGAATCGGGGTTGGCGTTGTAGGTGTCGTCGAGCAGGGTCGAGCCGTTCGGCCCGGCGCGCAGTTGCAGGCGCCCCTTGACGCCGCGGAAGGCGGCCAGCCCGGCCTGCACGGTGGACAGCGGCAGGCCGGCGGCGAGCGCGGCGGCGGCGGCGGCCAGGGCGTTGCGCGCGTTGTGCAGGCCCGGCAGCGCCAGCGCCACGTCGATGCGCTGCCCGTCAGCGAACAGCGTCAGGCGGTTTTCGAGGCCGTGCAGCTGGCACTCGCCGCGCACGTCGGCCTTGGCGGCGAAGCCGAAGCTGACGATGCGGCGGCCGGCGTTCTGCGCGCGCCACAAGTCTGTCCATTCGTCGTCGGCGTTGATCACGGCGATGCCGTCCGCGCCCAGACCGGCGTAGATGCTGCCCTTCTCGGCGGCGATTGCCTCGAGCGAGCCCATGCCGGCCAGATGCGCGCGCTGCGCGTTGGTGACGAGGGCGACGGTCGGTTTGGCGATGGCGGCGAGATAGCCGATCTCGCCGGGGTGGTTCATGCCCATCTCGATGATCGCCGCGCGGTGCGTCGCGTTCATCTTGAGCAGCGTGAGCGGCAGGCCGATGTCGTTGTTGAAGTTGCCCTGCGTGGCGAGCACCGCGTCGCCGTAAGCGACGCGCAGGATGCTGGCGATCATTTCCTTGGTCGTCGTCTTGCCGTTGCTGCCGGTGACGGCGAGCAGCGGCAGCGCGAAACGGGCGCGCCAGGCGGCGGCCAGCGCGCCGAGCGCGAGGCGCGTATCGGCGACGACGACGAGCGGCAGGCCGCACTCGCGCAGTCCGTCGGCTGCATCGGCGGCGACCACGGCGGCGATCGCGCCGCGCTCGCGCACGGCGGCGACGAAGGCGTGGCCGTCGAAATTCTCGCCGCGCAGCGCGACGAACAGTTCGCCTGCGGCGATCTTGCGGCTATCGGTGGAAACGCCCGAAAAATCGGCGTTCGGCCCGCGCAAGGCGCCGCCGACGGCGCTCGCGGCGGCTTCCAGATTCATCATCGTGCTCATGGCTGCACCTCAGAGTGCACCTCGGACGGCGGTTCGCGCCGGGCAGCCAGCGCGGCGGCGGCCTCGGCAAGATCCGAGAAGGGACGGCGGACGCCGGCGATTTCCTGATACGGTTCGTGGCCCTTGCCGGCGAGCAGGACGACTTCGGCCGGATGCGCTTCGGCGATGGCGCGCGCGATCGCCTCGGCGCGGTCGGCGACGACCTCGACGCGAGCGTCCGCCGGCACGCCGGCGCGGATTTCGGCGAGGATGCTCTGCGCGTCCTCGCTGCGCGGGTTGTCGCTGGTGAGCACGACGCGGTCGGCCAGGCGGGCGGCGATGGCGCCCATCAGCGGGCGCTTGCCGCGGTCGCGGTCGCCGCCGCAGCCGAAGACGCAGGTCAGCCCGGCGCCGCGCGCGGCGGCCACTTCGCGCAGCGCGCGCAGGGCGTTCTCGAGGGCGTCGGGCGTATGCGCGTAATCGACGACGACGAGCGGTTCGTTGTGGCCGCCGAGCTTTTCCAGGCGTCCGGGCGGCGAAGTCAGCGCCGCGAAGCGCGCGGCGATCTCGCCCGGCGTCAGGCCGGCGTCGAGCAGCACGGCGGCGACGGCGAGCAGATTGGAAACGTTGAAGCGGCCGATCAGCCCGGTCTCGACGAGGGCGCGGCCGTTCGGCGTGCACAGGCGGAAACGCAGGCCGTCGGGCGTCGCGCGCACGTCTTCGGCACTGACCACGCCCTGGCGCTCGCTACCGGCGCCGTTCTGCGTGTAGCCGACGACCTTGCTCGCCGTGCTGCGCGCCGCCAGTTCGCGGCCGAAGGGATCGTCCAGATTGACGACGGCCAGACGCAGCCGCGGCCAGGCGAACAGCTTTTCCTTGGCGGCCGCGTAGGCTTCCATGCTGCCGTGGTAGTCGAGATGGTCGCGCGTCAGATTGGTGAACACCGCGACGTCGACGCGGGCACCGTTCAGCCGCCCTTCCTCGACGCCGATCGAACTGACTTCGAGTGCGCAGGCCTGGGCGCCGGCATCGGCGAAGGCCGCGAGGTAGCGCATCAGCGTCGTCGCTTCCGGCGTCGTGAAGCCGGTTTCGTCCAGCTGCCCGGGCAGACCGGCGCCGAGCGTGCCGATCACCGCGCAGGCGCGCGGATGCGTGCGTGCGATCCACTGGCTGACCGTCGTCTTGCCGTTGGTGCCGGTGATACCGATCAGCGACAGGCGCTCGCTCGGACGGCCGCAGACGGCGTGCGCCAGCGGCCCGCACAGCGCGCGCAGGCCGTGCGCCGACAGGTTGGCGACCGGCCAGACGGCATCCCAGGCGAAATCGTCGGTCGCCTCCCACAGCACGGCGGCGGCGCCGCGCGCGACGGCGTCGGCGACGTAGCGGCGGCCGTCGGCGAGATCGCCCGGATAGGCGAGGAACAGGTCGCCCGGCCGCACCTGCCGGCTGTCGTCGGCAACGCCCGCCGGCTGCACGCCGAGCGCGGCCAGTTGCGCGAGGACGGCGGCGGCATCGTTCCGGTTGGTCTGGGCGGCGTCGGCCATGATCACAGCTTTTCCTTGGCCGCCGGACTCTGCGCGACCTGCAGGGGCGCGTCCGGCGCGATGCCGAGCGTGCGCAGCGAACCGCTCATCACCGCGGAAAACACCGGCCCGGCGACGTCGCCGCCGTAGTGGCGACCGGTGCCAGGCTCGTCGATCATCACGGCGACGATCAGGCGCGGTTCGGACGCCGGCGCGAAACCGACGAAGGACGAGACGTATTTATTGGCGTACTGGCCGCCCTCCAGCTTGTGCGCGGTGCCCGTCTTGCCCGCCACGCGGTAGCCGGGAATCTGCGCCTTGGGCGCCGTACCGCCGGGCTGTACGGCCATTTCGAGCATGGCCCGCACCTCGCGTGCGGTCTGCGGGCTGAACACCGGAACGCCTTGCACGAAGGGCGATTCGGCGCGCGTCAGGGTGAGCGGGATCAGGTCGCCGTCGCGCGCGAACACCGTGTAGGCGCGCACCAGCTGCATCAGCGACACCGAGATGCCGTGCCCGTAGGACATCGTCGCCTGCTCGATCGGACGCCAAGTCTTCCACGGCCGCAGGCGACCGCCGACTTCGCCGGGGAAGCCCAGACGCGGCACCTGACCGAAGCCGACGGCGTCGAACATGTCCCACATCTCCTGTGGCGCCAGGGTGGCGGCCATCTTGGCGGCACCGACGTTGGACGATTTCTGGATGATCTGCGCGACGGTCAACAGGCCGTGCGCGTGGGAATCGGAAATCGTCGCCTTGCCGATGGTCAGCCGGCCGGGCGCGGTATCGATGATCGAGTCGAAACGGAATTTGCCCTTCTCGAGCGCCAGCGCGGCGGTGAAGGGCTTGAGCGTGGAGCCGGGCTCGAAGGTGTCGGTCACCGCACGGTTGCGCAACTGCGCACCGGACAAACTCTCGCGGTTATTCGGGTTATAGGTCGGCCAGTTGGCGAGCGCAAGGATTTCGCCGGTCCGCGCGTCGAGCACGACGGCGCCGCCGGCCTTCGCCTTGTTGTCCGAGATCGCTTGCTTGAGCTGGCTGTAGGCGAGGTACTGGATTTTCGAGTCGAGCGACAGGCGGATATCACGCCCGTCCTGCGGCGGCTTGATCGAGCCGACGTCCTCGACGATCTGGCCGCGCCGGTCCTTGATCACGCTGCGGCTGCCCGGATGGCCGAGCAACTGCCCCTGGAAGGCGAGTTCGACGCCCTCCAGCCCCTTGTCGTCGACGCCCGTGAAGCCGACCATGTGCGCGGTCATTTCGCCGGTCGGATAATAGCGGCGGTATTCCTTGTTCTGGCCGATGCCGGGCAGCTTGAGCGCCGCGATGCGTTCGGCGACGTCCGGCGGAATCTGGCGCTGCAGGAAGATGAAGCTCTTGTCGCTGGCCAGCTTGCGCGCCAGTTCCTTGCCGTCGATTTCCAGCAGTTGCGCCAATTGCTTCGCCTGCTCGGGCGTCAGCCGCGCATCGGCGGGAATCGCCCACACCGATTTCATCGGCGTCGAGATCGCCAGCACGTCGCCGTTGCGGTCGGCAATGCGCCCGCGCGAGGCGGAGACTTCGAGATCGCGGCGATAGCGCGACTCGCCCTTCTCCTGCAGGAAATCGTTGTTGAGCACCTGCAGATAGAAGGAACGGCCGAGCAGCACACCGAAACAACTCAGGATGAGCAGGGCCATCAGGCGCGAGCGCCAGGCCGGCAGGCGCAGCTGGAGGATGGGGCTTTCGGCGAACTTGTGGGCGAGCGCGCCCTTGAAACGCATCATGGCGCCACCCCGGCGGCGAACGATGCGTTCGGCAAGCTCGTCGCAGTCAGCACCTTGGCCGGCTCGGGCGTGCGCATCTTCAGCTTTTCGCGCGCGATCTTCTCGATGCGCGGCGGCGTCGCCCAGGTGGACAGCTCGAGCTGCAGCTGGCCGAACTCGACGTCGAGCTGGCGCGCCCGGTCCTGCTCGGCCTCGAGCGCCTGGAAGAGCTTGCGCGCCTTGTGCTGCGAGGTCACCACGCCGAGCGCACAGACCACCACGGCGAGCAGGAGAAGAAGATTGAGACGCAGCATTTCAGTGCGCCTCGCCAGCGGGCTTTTCGGCAACCCGCATGACGGCGCTGCGCGCCCGCGGATTGGCCGCCACTTCGGCTGCGCTCGCCTTTTGCGGCTTGCCGATCAGGCGCAGACGCGGCGGCGGCAGATCGGCCGCGCGCAGCGGCAGATCCTTGGGCAGCTTGTCCGGCGCCGCTTCGTCGCGCATGAAGCGCTTGACGATGCGGTCCTCGAGCGAATGGAAGCTGATCACCGCCAGCCGCCCGCCGGGCTTCAGGAGATGCGCGGCCTGCGGGAGGACTAGCGCAAGCTGCTCGAGTTCCTGATTGATATGAATCCGTAGAGCTTGAAAGGTGCGCGTCGCCGGGTCCTGACCGGGCTCGCGGGTCCGCACGGCTTCGCGTACAAGCGCGGCGAGTTGCCCTGTGGTTGCAACAGGCCGCTCTCCCCGAGCAGCCACAATCTTCTTTGCAATCTGGAAAGCAAACCGTTCTTCGCCATAATTTCTGATGACCTCCGTGATATCTCTTATTTCAGCCCGCGCCAGCCACTCCGCAGCCGTCTCGCCCTGCGTGGTGTCCATCCGCATGTCGAGCGGCGCATCGAAACGGAAGCTGAAGCCCCGCTCCCCCTCATCGATCTGCGGCGACGACACCCCGATATCGAGGAGCACGCCGTCCACAGCGTCGAACCCTGCCTGCTGCACGGCCTCGGCGAGTTCGCCGAAGCTGTGGTGCAGCATGGTCAATCTTGGATCGTTGATCTGGCGGGCGACGGCGACCGCCTGCGGATCGCGGTCGAGCGCCAGCAACCGGCCCTGCGGCCCGAGCCGCTCGAGAATCGCCCGGCTGTGCCCGCCGCGTCCGAAGGTTCCGTCGACGTAAACACCGGAAGGCTTGACCTCCAGCGCAGCGACCGCTTCGTGCAGCAGAACCGTCAGGTGCTGCGTGCCGGAGCTCACAGCGCCAGGTCCTCGAGACCCGGCGGCAGCGCCTGATCGCCCATCGCGAAAATGGCGTCCTGCTGCTGCAGCCAGCCGGCATCCGACCAGATTTCGAAATGACTGCCCTGCCCGACCAGCCAGACCTGCTTCTCGAACTGCGCGAACTGGCGCAGTTCGGGCGCCACGAGCAGACGGCCGGCGGAGTCCATCGACTCCTCGCGGGCGTTACCGACGAGCAGGCGCTTGATGGCGGCGGCCTGCGGATTGAAGCTCGAAGCGGCGAGCACCTTGTCGCGGATCGGCTCCCAGGCGGGATTCGGATAGAGCAGCAGACAACGGTGCGGGTGTGCGGTGAGAACGAGGGTGCCACCGGAGGCAGCCACGAGCGCTTCCCGGTGACGCGCCGGAATGGCGAGCCGACCTTTGGCGTCGAGACTCAGCGCTGCCGCACCCTGAAACATTGAACCGCATCCCCTTTTGTTGGACCGGAAAATCCCCTGATTTCCCACTTCACACCACTTCTTCCCACTTTAAGGCATAGGAATGGGCAAAGCAAGGGGGTTTTTACGGTTTTTTTCAATGGGGACAATGACTTATGCGCGCTTCCGAAGAGATTTTACGGAAAAAATATTCTTTAAAAACAAAGGGGACAAAACATTACTTAAAGTGCTTTGTCACGAATGCGCAAAATGGAGGGGGCTGCGGGGAAGAAAATGACGAAAGGGTGCGCCGTCCGCGCGCGACGAACGGCGCTGCGCCGAAAAAAGGCGGGGCGACGGACGTCGCCAAGAATCTCGAGAGGGGGAGGTGGGAAGCCGGTCGATAAGCCGGGTTCTGTCGCGGGCAACCATTCCTCTAGGCGCACTGTTGCCAGTACGCTCAAGCAGCCTACCCGGAAGCGGCGCGAGCCACGCCTGATGCTTCCCTATTTGGCCTTGCTCCGGATGGGGTTTGCCGTGCCGTCCGTGTTACCACGTCCGCGGTGAGCTCTTACCTCGCCGTTTCACCCTTGCCTGATCTCCCTCGGTCGCCCGAGGGAGCCATCGGCGGTCTATTCTCTGTTGCACTTTCCGTCACCTTGCGGTGCCCGGTCGTTAACCGGCATCCTGCTCTGCGGAGCCCGGACTTTCCTCCCCGTGCCGAAGCACGCGGCGGTTGCCTAACCGACTTCCCGCCGCGATTATACGCCGGCGCCGGGCCTTCCTGACCGAAATTGCCGGACATCCTCGGGCGTCCTCAGTGTCAGCCGGACGATCTGGCCGCTGACGTCATGCGAACGGTAGATGCGCGAGTAAAGAAAGGGCGGTCGGGATGCGTCGGACTCAGCGGGCTGCGGGCGCCGCCGGCGCAGGCACGAAGACGAGCTTGCCGGCCTGATCCTCGAAGGTGCCGACCAGCGGCCCGGTACCGCCCTCCGGCTCGGCGTCGAGCTTGGCGAAGCCCTCGCAGGTGCGCGTTTCGGTGACGAACATGCGCTTGCCCTGCTTGACGATCCACGCGTCGTTGCCGGGCGAATAGACCTCGATGCGGCTGTCCAGCGGCGCCGAGCCGAGGTGGTGGCGGCGCATGCAGTCCGGCATGCGCGCCGCGACGAGGATGAATTCGGCCTTCTTTTCCCAGAAGAACTGCTGCTGGCGAACGACGCTCAGGGCATGGTCGCTGCCCGCGATGTAGAACGAGGCGCGCTCGTCCGAACAGCCGGCGAGCAGGGACAGCAGCAGGAGGGGGATGAGCTTCACGGACGACACGACGTATCTCCTCGGGCGGATGGCAACGATGGCGGCGCGCGCCGGCTCAGTCGAGCAGCTTCCAGCGCAGCGCCTCCCCGGCGCGCAGCGGCACCAGCGTCTCGCCGCCGGCGTAGGGGAAGGATTCGGGCGTCGGCCAGTCCTGCTCGACCAGCGTGACGGTGCCGGCATTGCGCGGCAGGCGGTAGAAGTCCGGGCCGTTGAAGCTGGCGAAGGCTTCCAGCCGATCGAGCGCGCCGGCCGCCGCGAAGGCCTCGGCGTAGAGTTCGAGCGCCGCGTGCGCCGTGTAGCAGCCGGCACAGCCGCAGGCGGCTTCCTTGGCACCGCGCGCGTGCGGCGCCGAGTCGGTGCCGAGGAAGAATTTGCCGCTGCCCGAGGTCGCCGCGCGCACCAGCGCCGCGCGATGCGTCTCGCGCTTGAGGACCGGCAGACAGTAATAGTGCGGGCGGACGCCGCCGCTGAAGATCGCGTTGCGGCTGTAGAGCAGGTGGTGCGCGGTGATCGTCGCACCGACGTTGGCGCCGGCGGCGGCGACGAATTCGGCCGCATCCTGCGTCGTGATGTGCTCGAAGACGACGCGCAGGCCTGGGCGACGCTCCAGCAGGGGTTGCATGACGCGCTCGATGAAGACGTTCTCGCGGTCGAAGATGTCGATCGCCGGATCGGTCACTTCGCCGTGCACGAGCAGCGGCAGACCGAGCTTCTCCATCTCGGCGAGCGCCGCGTCGCACTTGGCGAGGTCGGTCACGCCGGCGTCCGAATTGGTCGTCGCCCCGGCCGGGTAGAGCTTCACCGCCTTCACGAAACCGCTGTCGACGGCGCGGCGGATCTCGTCGGCCGGCGTGTTGTCGGTCAGATAGAGCGTCATCAGCGGCTCGAAACTCATGCCGGCCGGCAGCGCGGCGAGGATGCGCGCGCGGTACTCGGCGGCGGCGGCGACGGTCGTCACCGGCGGGCGCAGGTTGGGCATGACGATGGCGCGCGCGAACTGGCGGGCGGTATGCGGCAGGACGGCGGTGAGGGCGTCGCCGTCGCGCAGGTGGAGGTGCCAGTCGTCGGGACGGGTAAGGGTGATTTGCATGATGGCGGCAGAAGATTGAACAGGCGGATTCTAGATGATTTATGAGGGCGTAGCGGGTTGGGTGACGCGGCTTTCGTTCGGATACGCCGGGTTTAGCCCCTGACGGGCGAGTCACTTTTTCTTGTCTTGCCAAGAAAAATTAACCAAAAAGAAGGCGCGCCCGGTTTGGCGCCCCGCTACGCGGGGTCCCCTGCGCCACTCGGGTAGGGCGGGGGCTGCGCAACTCGCCCCTGCGGGGCTCAGACAGAGCTCGCCCTTTTTCCGCCCCACCCTGCGTTGCTCGGCGCCGCACAGGGCAGGGAAGTCAAAACCAAAAGGTGACGAAAGCGCCCACGGTGTCGTTCCGACTGGTTTTGAAGCGCCTCCCCTTCGGCGCCGCCGAGCAGCGGAAGCGGGCCGGGGGAAGTCGGCGAGGGCTGTCTGAGCCGCCGCAGGCGGCGAGTTCCGCAGCCGCCCGGCCCGCTGAGCAGCGCGGGGCAGCGGGCCGAAGGCCCGGCGGCGGCGCAGGGTCGCCTTTTCTTTGGTTACTTTCTTTTGGCGAAGCAAAAGAAAGTGACTCGCCCGTCAGGGGCAAAACCCGACGCCAGAAGCCCCCCTAGGAATCCTTCAACGACAAGGCCAGCTCGTACAGGGCGTTCTTCCCCGCCCCCGTGATCCCGTGCGCCAGCTTCGCCGCCTGCTTCACCGGCAAGCCCTCGGCGAGCAGCAGCCTGAGCACGCGCTCGCCCTCGCCGTCGTCGCTCGTTTCCGGCGCGCCCGAAACGAGCAGGACGAACTCGCCGCGCTGCCGGTTGGCGTCGGCCTGCAGCCATTCCAGCGCTTCGCCGAGCGGACAGCTGTGGATCGTTTCGAACAGCTTGGTCAGTTCGCGCGCCATGACCAGCGTGCGTTCTGGGCCGAAGACGGTAGCCAGCGCCTCGACGGTTTCGAGGATGCGGTGCGGCGCTTCGTAGAAGACCAGTGCGTAGGGCAGGCCGGCCAGCGCGCGCAGGGCGTCCTCGCGCTGCTTGGCCTTGCTCGGCAGGAAACCGTGGAAGAGGAAGTTCGGCTCGACGAGGCCGGACGCCGAGAGCGCGACGACGGCGGCGCAGGGACCGGGCAACGGCACGACGCGGTGGCCGGCGGCGCGCACGCGGGCGACGAGGCGGGCGCCGGGATCGGAGACGGCGGGGGTGCCGGCGTCGGAGATCAGGGCCACCGCTTCGCCGGCGTCGAGGCGGGCGATCACCTGCTGCGCGGCGCCCTCCTCGTTGTGCTGGTGCGCGGCGAGCAGCCGCCCCTTGGCGCCGAAATGCTTGAGCAGCGCGCCGCTGTGCCGGGTGTCCTCGGCGGCGATCCACGGCACCTCGCGCAGGACTTCGATGGCGCGCTGCGTCATGTCGCCGAGATTACCGAGCGGCGTCGGCACTACATATAATGCGGGGGATTCTATCGTCATGGCTGGCGGAGGTTCGGTGAGCGGCAAAGATACCACGGGCGACAGCGGCCGGCGGGCCGAGGAACTGGCGGCGCGCTTCCTCGAAGGCAAGGGGCTGCGCGTGCTGGCGCGCAACTTCCGCTGCCGCGGCGGCGAAATCGACCTCGTCTGCGCCGATGGCGCCGCGCTCGTCTTCGTCGAAGTCCGCCTGCGCCGCCACGCCGGCTACGGCGGCGCCGCGGCGAGCGTCACGCAGGCCAAGCAGCGGCGCGTGATCCTCGCCGCGCGCCACTATCTGGCCGCGCACGCCGCCGCCGAACGCGACTGCCGCTTCGACTGCGTGCTGCTCGACGGTCTGGCCAGCGCCGGCATCGAATGGGTGCGCGATGCGTTCGCAGCCGATTAGCCGGCTGGCCGGCCTGCCCTTCCTGTTCCTCCTGCTCGCCGTGCTGGCTATGCCGGCGGCCGCCGAGACGGTGAAGATCCTGGTGCAGAGTTCGCCGCTCGCCGGCAGCCAGTATTACGCCGCAAGCGAGGTCTGGCCAGCGCTCAAGGTCGGCGACCGCCTGACCCTGACGCGCGAACCGGACAACCGGCACGACCGCCACGCCGTGCGCGTCGACTGGAACGGCCGCCAGCTCGGCTACGTGCCGCGCGCCGAGAACCGCGCGGTAGCCGGCGCGCTCGACCGCGGCGAGAAGATCGAGGCGCGCATCTCGCGCCTGCGCGCGGAGCGCGATCCGTGGCGCCGGGTCGAGTTCGAGGTCTATCTGATTCTGTAGTGCTAGAATCGGCGCTTCCCAAAACTCCACGCACCGCACCCCATGGACTTGATCGCCCGCATCAGCCAGAACTTCCAGGACAGCGCCCAGACCAAGCTGAACGCCATCGAAATGCTCGCCGCGCCGATCGCCGGCGCAATCGAGACGATGGTCGGCTGCCTCGTCAACAACGGCAAGATCCTCGCCTGCGGCAACGGCGGGTCGGCCGCCGACGCGCAGCACTTCGCCGCCGAGCTGGTCGGCCGCTTCGAGGCCGAGCGCCAGGAACTCGCGGCGATCGCGCTGACCACCGACACCTCGATCATCACCGCGATCGCCAACGACTACAGCTACAACGTGATCTTCGCCAAGCAGGTGCGCGCGCTCGGCCAGCCGGGCGACGTCCTGCTCGCCATCTCGACCTCGGGCAACTCGGCCAACGTCATCGAAGCGATCCGCGCCGCGCACGACAACGACCTGCGCGTCGTCGCCCTGACCGGCAAGGGCGGCGGCCAGATCGGCGAACTTCTGCGCGACGGCGACATCCATATCTGCGTGCCGGCCGAGCGCACGACGCGGATTCAGGAAACCCACCTCCTTGCCATCCACTGCCTGTGCGACGGTATCGATTGTCTGCTTCTAGGAGTCGAAGAATGATGAAAAAACGCCTGCTCACCGGCCTGCTGCTCGGGGCCACCCTGCTGCCCGCGCTGCAAGGCTGCTTCCCGGTCGTCGCCGCCGGCGTCGGCACCGGCGTCTTCGCCGCCCTCGACCGCCGCACCGTCGGCACGCAGACCGAGGACGAAACCATCGAATGGAAGGCGAGCGCCCGCCAGCGCGAGAACTTCGGCGAGAAGGTGCACGTCAATTTCACGAGCTACAACCGCAAGGTGCTGCTCACCGGCGAAGCGCCGTCGGCCGAGATCAAGGCCGAAGTCGAGCGCCTGACCGCCTCCGTGCCCAACGTGCAGGGCGTCTACAACGAACTCGCGGTGGCCGGCGCCAGCTCCTTCTCGGCGCGCAGCAACGACACCTACATCACCTCGAAGGTGAAGGCGCGCTTCATCGACGCGGCGAAGTTCAGCGCCAACCACGTCAAGGTCGTCACCGAAGCCGGCACCGTTTTCCTGCTCGGCCTCGTCACCCAGCGCGAAGCCGACGCCGCCATCGAAGTGACGCGCACGACCTCGGGCGTCATGCGCGTGGTCAACCTGATGGAAATCATCAGCGAAGCCAAGGCGCGCGAACTCGACCCGCCGCCACCCGACAAGAGCAAGCAGCCGGACCCCGAAACGTCGCGCTGAACGCTGTCGCGCCGGGAAATCGACTGGCGGCCGGGGCAACCCGGACCGCCAGTGTCTTTTCCGGCCCTCGCGGCAGCGGGCACGGCCCGACCGGCCGAAGACCGGGGCGCGCCGCTTCAAGCACGCACGCAGTGCGACCGCCGGGATGCGATGAAGCGCGGGAAAGCCTGTAAAATCGCCGCCTCAACGCAACCGGAGCCACGCATGGCCGCCACCGCCCCCGCTTTCGAATCCAAGATCGTCGCCCCCGAACAGCTCGCGGCGCGCGTCGCCGCGCTGCCGCGCCCGCTGGTGTTCACCAACGGCTGCTTCGACATCCTGCATCGCGGCCACGTGACCTATCTCGCGCAGGCGCGCGCGCTCGGCGCGGCGATGGTCGTCGCGCTCAACACCGACGCGTCGGTGCAGCGTCTCGGCAAGGGCGACGACCGTCCGGTGAACACCCTCGCCGACCGGCTGGCGGTGATGGCCGCGCTCGAATGCGTCGCACTGGTCACCTGGTTCGACGAGGACACGCCGCTGCAGCGCATCCTCGACTGCCGCCCCGACGTGCTGGTCAAGGGCGGCGACTGGCCGGTCGAGAAGATCGTCGGCAACACCGAAGTGACGGGCTGGGGCGGCCGCGTCGTCTCGATCCCCTTCATTCACGAAAAATCGACGACGGCGCTGCTGGAAAAAATCCGCCGCCTGTAGGGAGTCGATCAGCTAGCCGTCAGCCTCGATGTTTACGCTGACGTCATGCTCCCAACGTCGCTGCGCCTTTTCGCCGCCCTTGCGGCGACTTTCTCGGCCACCCTCTCCGGCGCGCTTTCGGCGGCCATCGTCCCCGCTTGCGCCGCGCTGCTCCTGCGCGCGGCGCCCGCCGTCGCCGACGCGCCGGTGCTCGCCGACGACGTGAAGGTCGAGCGCACGGCGGACGGCTTCGCGGTGGATGTGAAGATGTTCGCGCCGGTGCCGCCGGCCCTGGCTTGGGCCGTGCTCACCGATTTCGAACGGATGGCCGAGTTCATTCCCAACCTCACGCACAGCCAGGTGCTGGCGCGCGACAACGGCAACGTGCGCGTGCGCCAGAAGGGCACCGCGCACTACGGCCCGTTCTCGCACGAATTCGACTCGCTGCGCGAAATCCACCTGCTGCCGCCGCGCGAGATCCACGCGCACGGCATCGGCGGCAACATCAAGCGCATGGACAGCGTGATGCAGCTCGAAGCGGAAAACGATGGGACGCGCCTGCGCTACCACGTCGAGGTCGTTCCCGATTTCTGGCTGCCGCCGCTGCTCGGCCCGTCCTTCATCCGTCACGAAACGGCCGAGCAGTTCTCGGCGATGATCAACGAGATGCTGCGCCGGCGCTAGGCGGCGGCGCAGCGCGTCCGGGCGCTACAGAACGACCTGCGTGCCGAGTTCGACAACCCGGTTGCTCGGAATCTTGAAGAAGCTGGTAGCGCTGCCGGCGTTGCGGAACATGGCGATGAACAGCTTCTCGCGCCACAGCGCCATATCGGAGCCGAGGCGCGGAATCAGCGTCTCGCGCCCGAGGAAGAAGGACGTCTCCATCATTTCCAGCTTCAGGCCCTGCTCGACGCACAATTCCAGCGCGCGCGGAATGTCCGGCTCGTCCTTGAAGCCGTACTGGACGATCACGCTGAAGAAGTCGCCCTTCAGCTTGCGCACCTCGACGCGGTCGATTTCCGGCACGTAGGGCACGTCGAACATGTGCACCGAAACGATCACCACCCGCTCGTGCAGCACCTTGTTGTGCATCAGGTTGTGCATCATCGCGTGCGGCACGCCGAGCGGATTGGCGTTCATGAAGACGGCGGTGCCGGCGACGCGCGTCGGTTCGGAAACCATCAGCGCATCGATGAAGGGTTCGAGTTCGATGCCCTCGCCCGAGAGGCGCTCGGCGAGCAGCTGACGGCCGCGCTTCCAGGTCGTCATGAGGACGAAGACGACGGCGCCGGCGGCGAGCGGAAACCAGCCGCCGTCCGGAATCTTCAAAATATTGGCAAACAGGAAGACGAGCTCGACGACGAGGAAGCAGACGAACAGCGCGATCGCCCGGTTCCAGCCCCAGCCCCACACCTTGGCGGCGACGATGGTGGCGAGCAGCGAGGTGATGACCATGTCGCCGGTCACCGCGATGCCGTAGGCGGCGGCCAGATTGTTGGTCGACTTGAAGCCGAGGACGAGGACGACGACGGCGCCGAGCAGCCCCCAGTTGATCGCCGGCAGATAGATCTGCCCCTGCTCGCGCTCGGAGGTGTGCTGCACTTCGAAGCGCGGCACGAAACCGAGCTGCATGGCCTGCCGCGTCACCGAGAAGGCGCCGGAAATGACGGCCTGCGAAGCGATCACGGTGGCCAGCGTGGACAGCCCGATCAGCGGGTACAGCGCCCAGTCGGGCGCCAGATGGTAGAAGGGATTGCTCACCGCCTCCGGCTCGGCGAGGAGGAGCGCGCCCTGGCCGAAATAATTGAGGATCAGCGCGGGCAGGACGAAGCCGAACCACGCGAGCTGGATCGGCTTGCGCCCGAAATGCCCCATGTCGGCGTAAAGCGCCTCGGCGCCGGTCACCGAGAGGACGACGGCGCCCATCGCGACGATGGCGATGGCCCGGTTTTCGAACAGGAAGGAAACGCCGTAGGCCGGGTTGAGCGCGCGCAGCACGCCCGGATGCGCCAGCAGGTTGTACAGCCCGAGGACGGCCAGGGTCGAGAACCAGAGCAGCATGACCGGGCCGAACAGCGCGCCGACCGACGCCGTTCCCTTGCGCTGGAAGAAGAACAGGATGAACAGCACGGTCAGCGTGATCGGGAGGATGAAGGGATGCAGCGCCGGCGTCGCCACCTCCAGCCCCTCGACGGCGGACAGCACCGAAATCGCCGGCGTCACCATGCCGTCGCCGTAGAACATGCCGGCGCCGAGGATGCCGACCAGCATGATCATCTTCTCGCGGCGCGGATTGCCCTTGGCGTCGCGCAGCGCCAGCGCGATCAGCGCCATGATGCCGCCCTCGCCGCGGTTGTCGGCGCGCATGATGAAAACGACGTACTTGATCGAGACGATGACGATCAGCGCCCACAGGATCAGCGACAGAATGCCGAGCACGTTGTCCGGCGTCAGCGGAATCGGGTGGTTGCCGGCGAAGACCTCCTTCATCGTATACAGCGGGCTGGTGCCGATGTCGCCATAGACGACGCCGAGCGCGGCGAGGGCCAGCGCCGCTTGCGCCGATTTGGTCTGCCCTGGGAGGTTTTGCATCGAGTTCTCGCTTTCTTGGCGCAACACCGTCCGGGACGGCCGCACGAATGGGGTGAAGCGGCCTCAGCCGCCCAGCGCCGACCTGAGCGCGGAGAGTTCCTCTTCCGACTCGGCGAGCAGCGCGGCGATCGCGGCATCGTCGAACAGGCCCGCCAGCGCCGAGGTATCGGGCGCCGTGCCGAACTCGGGGTCGCGCCAGCCGCTCTCCAGATTGGCCAGCTTGTTGGCAACGAAGAGCACGTCGGCCAGGGTCTTCACCTCCGACACGGCGCGTTCGACGTCGTGCTCCTGCACGGCGACGAGCACCGCCTCGGGCTGCCCGAGCGCGGCGAGCAGCGCGTGACCGATGTTGTCGTGCCACTGCACGAGCAGCGCGTGCAACTCGGCGCGGTCGGCGATCAGCTCGGGGAAGTTGGCGGCGCGCGAGAGCAGGTAGAAGACCCCGATGTCGTGCACGAGACCGGCGAACATCGCTTCGTCCGGGTTGATGCGCGCCAGCTTGCGCGCCAGCACGCGGCACAGCGCGGCGGTGTGGATGGCGTGCCGCCAGAGGCGTTGCGACAGTCCCTCGAACGGCGCCATTTTCTTCGAGCCGAGCAGCTGTTCCATGGCCACCGCGAAGGAGACGCTGCGCACCGCCTCCATGCCGACGCGGGCGACCGCGCTCTTCACGTCGGCTATCGCCCGCCCCGAAGGGTTGAGCGCCGCCGAATTGGCCATGCGGATGATCTTGGCGCTCATCAGAGGCTCGGCGCCGACCAGCAGCGCCAGCTGCTCGATCGTCAGGTTCGGATTCTTGAGCGCGCTGCGCACCTGGAAGGTGATGTCGAGAAAGGTCGGAAAGGAAACCTTCTCGCTCGACAGGTCGCGCGCGATGTCTTCGAGGATGGAAAAGCTGATCTGATCGGTCATGTCGGACGGTCTCGCAGGCAGGCTGCCGACCGGAAAGTCCGGATGACGCACTGCAACAGCGCGGATTCTGCCGGAAAACGCCGGCCAAGGGTGAAACAAGCGCGCGTCATGGCAGAAAATCTGCCGAAACAACGAAAAACGGCGTGGAGACTGGCTCCACGCCGTTTCTTCGAAACCGTCTTTCAGAACGGAATGTCGTCGTCCATGTCGTCGAAACTCGGCGCCTTCTTGGCCGGCGCCGAACGCTGGCCACCACCGCCGCCCGACGACGGCATGCTGCCGCCGTACTCGGCCTCGCCGCCGGAGAAACCGCCGCCACCGCCGCCGCCCGCCCCCGAACGGCCGCCGAGCATCTGCATTTCGTTGGCCTCGATCTCGGTCGTATAGCGTTCCTGGCCTTCCTTGTCCTGCCACTTGCGCGTGCGGATGCGGCCCTCGACGTACACCGCCGAGCCCTTCTTGAGATACTGGCCGACGATTTCGGCGAGCTTGCGGTAGAAGACGACGCGGTGCCATTCGGTGATTTCGCGCTTCTCGCCGGTCGCCTTGTCCTTCCACGACTCGGTGGTCGCCAGGCGGACGTTGGCCACGGCGTCGCCGTTGGGCATGTAGCGGGTTTCCGGGTCGGCGCCGAGGTTGCCGACGAGAATCACTTTATTGACCGAAGCCATGTTGCCTCCTGAATGGAATGATGCGGAATTATATGGGTTAAGCGGCGCTTTGTTGCACGCGCGGCGCCGGCATGCGCATGCTCAGGCCAAGCGCCAGCCAGAGCAGCGCGAGTACGGAGCAGAGCAGCCACACCGCGCCGGGGCCGACGTACTGCGCCAGCGCGCCGCCGAGCGCACCGCCGAGGAACAGCCCGAGCGACTGCGTCGTGTTGTACACGCCGAGCGCGGCGCCCTTGGCGTGCGGCGGCGCGATGCGCGAAATCAGCGAGGGCTGCGTCGCCTCGAGCACGTTGAAGGCGACGAAGAAGAGCGTCAGCCAGAAGGCCAGCGCGTAGACGCCGTGGCCGGCCAGCGCGAAACCGATCTGCACGGCAAGCAGCAGGGCGATGGCGGCGTTGAACACGAGCTTCATGCGCCCGTGCTTCTCGGCGGCGATGATCGCCGGCACCATCACGACGAAGGAGACGAGCACCGCCGGCAGATAGATCTTCCAGTGCTCGCCGAGCGGCAGGCCGCCGGTCTGCACGAGCGCCGACGGGACGAGCACCCACATCGCCGTCTGCATCAGGTGCAGCGCGAAAACGCCGAAGTTCATGCGCAGCAGCTGGGGGTTGCTCAGCACCTCGCGGAAGCTGGCGCCGGTCGGACGCTGCGGCAACGTCGGCGCCGGCGGCACGACCTTGAGCACGACGAAAATGGCGGCCAGCGCGAGCAGGCCGGTCAGCGCGAAGATGCCGGGCATGCCGACCGCCGCGTAGAGCAGCGGCGCGCCGACCATCGACAGCGCGAAGACAAGGCCGATCGACGAGCCGATCATCGCCATCACCTTGGTCCGGTGCTGTTCGCGCGTGAGGTCGGCGGCGAGCGCGGTGACCGCCGCCGAGATGGCGCCGGCGCCCTGCAGCACGCGGCCGGCGATCACCGTGTGGATGTCGCCGGCGAGCGCCGCGACGAAGCTGCCGACGACGAAGAGGAGCAGGCCGAAGACGATCACCGGCTTGCGCCCGTAGCGGTCGGAGGCCGCGCCGTAGGCGATCTGCAGGAAGGCCTGGGTCAGCCCGTAGGCGCCGATGGCGAGGCCGACCAGCATGACCTCGTTGCCGCCAGGCAGCGTCTTGGCGTACACCGAGAAGACCGGAAGGATCAGGAAGAGGCCCAGCATGCGGAGCGCGAAGATCGCCGCCAGGCTGACGCCGGCGCGTTTCTCTTCGGGACTCATGCGGTTCGGATCGGGAAGAGTCATTGCGGAAATTGCAGAAAGGGGTTTGGTGCGGTGCGGGAGAATTGCGTATATTAACAGGTTTGCTTCAGCCTCCAGGCCCTACCCCATGGACGAGATTCGCATCCGCGGTGCGCGCACGCACAACCTCAAAAACATCAATCTCGACCTGCCGCGCGACCGGCTGATCGTGATCACGGGACTGTCCGGATCGGGCAAATCCTCGCTCGCTTTCGACACGCTGTACGCCGAAGGCCAGCGCCGCTACGTCGAGTCGCTCTCGGCCTACGCGCGGCAGTTCCTGCAGCTGATGGAGAAGCCGGACGTGGACCTGATCGAGGGCCTGTCGCCGGCGATTTCCATCGAACAGAAGGCGACCAGCCACAACCCGCGCTCGACGGTCGGCACCGTCACCGAGATTCACGACTACCTGCGCCTGCTCTTCGCGCGCGCCGGCACGCCCTTCTGCCCCGAGCACCAGCTGCCGCTGGAGGCGCAGACCGTGTCGCAGATGGTCGACCACGTGCTCGGCCTGCCGGCAGAAACCAAGCTGATGATCCTTGCGCCGGTCGTCGCCAACCGCAAGGGCGAACAGCTCGACCTGTTCGCCGAACTGCGCGCGCAGGGTTTCGCGCGCCTGCGCGTGGACGGCAAGATCTACGAGATCGACGAGCTGCCCAAGCTCGCCAAGTCGCAGAAGCACACGATCGACGTCGTCGTCGACCGCCTCAAGGTGCGCGACGACATGCGCCAGCGCCTCGCCGAATCGTTCGAGACGGCGCTGCGCCACGCCGACGGCCGCGCCATCGCCTACGAGATGGAGACGCAGAAGGAGCACCTGTTCTCGGCCAAATTCGCCTGCCCGGTGTGCTCGTACTCGCTGCAGGAGCTCGAACCGCGCATCTTCTCGTTCAACAACCCGATGGGCGCCTGCCCGAGCTGCGACGGCCTCGGCGTCATCCAGTTCTTCGACCCCAAGCGCATCGTCGCCCACCCCGAGCTCTCGCTCGCCGCCGGCGCCATCCGCGGCTGGGACCGGCGCAACCAGTTCTATTTCCAGATGCTCGGCTCGCTCGCCGCGCACTACGGCTTCGACGTCGACACGCCGTGGAACGAACTGCCCGAACGCATCCGGCAGATCGTCCTTTACGGTTCCGGCAAGGAAGAGCTGCCGTTCAGCTACGTCAACGAGCGCGGCAAGGTCGCGGTGCGCGAGCACGCCTTCGAGGGCATCGTCGTCAACTTCGAGCGCCGTTACAAGGAAACCGACTCGGTCGCCGTGCGCGAGGAGCTGTCCAAGCTGATCAGCAACAAGACCTGCCCGAGCTGCGACGGCACCCGCCTGCGCGAGGAGGCGCGCAACGTGCGCATGGGGAACGAGCGCAGCGCGCTGACCCTGCACGAGATCAGCCGTCTGGCGCTCGGCGGCGCGCGCGACTACCTCGCCGCGCTGCAGCTCAGCGGCCACAAGGCGCAGGTCGCCGAAAAGATCCTCAAGGAAATCACCAGCCGCCTGCAATTCCTGATCAACGTCGGCCTCGACTACCTCTCGCTCGACCGCTCGGCGGAAACGCTCTCGGGCGGCGAGGCGCAGCGCATCCGCCTGGCCTCGCAGATCGGCTCCGGCCTGACCGGCGTCATGTACGTGCTCGACGAGCCGTCGATCGGCCTGCACCAGCGCGACAACGACCGCCTGCTCGCCACCCTGCGCCAGCTGCGCGACATCGGCAACACGGTGATCGTCGTCGAGCACGACGAGGACGCCATCCGCAGCGCCGACTACGTGATCGACATCGGCCCCGGCGCCGGCGTGCACGGCGGCAGCATCGTCGCCGAAGGCACGCCCGACGAAGTCGCCGCCAATCCGAACTCGATGACCGGCGACTACCTCGCCGGGCGCCGTCGCATCGAGGTGCCGGGCAAGCCGCGCCCGAACGACCCGGCCCGCCAGCTGCGCGTGATCGGCGCGCGCGGCAACAACCTGAAGGACGTCACGCTCGATCTGCCGGTCGGCCTGCTGACCTGCGTCACCGGCGTTTCCGGCTCGGGCAAGTCGACGCTGATCAACGACACGCTGTACGCGGCGGCGGCCCGCCATCTCTACGGATCGACGACGGAGCCGGCCGCGCACGGCGAAATCGCCGGCCTCGACCACTTCGACAAGGTGATCAACGTCGACCAGTCGCCGATCGGCCGCACACCGCGCTCCAACCCGGCGACCTATACCGGGCTGCTGACGCCGATCCGCGAACTGTTCGCCGGCGTGCCCGAATCGCGCGCGCGCGGCTACGGCCCCGGCCGCTTCTCGTTCAACGTCAAGGGCGGCCGCTGCGAAGCCTGCCAGGGCGACGGCGTGCTCAAGGTCGAGATGCACTTCCTGCCCGACATCTACGTGCCGTGCGACGTCTGCCACGGCAAGCGCTACAACCGCGAAACGCTGGAAGTCCACTACAAGGGCAAGAACATCCACGAAATCCTGCTGATGACCGTCGAGCAGGCGCGCGAGTTCTTCGACGCGGTGCCGGTCATCGCGCGCAAGCTGCAGACGCTGGTCGACGTGGGTCTCTCCTACATCACGCTCGGACAGAGCGCGACGACGCTCTCGGGCGGCGAGGCGCAGCGCGTCAAGCTCGCGCTGGAACTGTCCAAGCGCGACACCGGGCGCACGCTCTACATCCTCGACGAGCCGACCACCGGCCTGCACTTCCAGGACATCGAGATGCTGCTCAAGGTGCTGCACCGCCTGGCCGACCACGGCAACACCGTGGTCGTCATCGAGCACAACCTCGACGTGATCAAAACCGCCGACTGGATCGTCGACCTCGGACCCGAGGGCGGCGGCGGCGGCGGCCGCATCCTCGCGGCGGGAACGCCGCGGCAGATCGCCAAGGTCGCGGCCAGCCACACCGGACGCTTCCTCAAGCCGCTACTCAAGCGCTAGGCGGCTGCCCCCCCCCGGCGGCACGGCGCTCGCGCCTACGCGCCGGCCCGCCGCGCCGTCCAGGCCGCGTGCCAGGCCGCGAACTGGGCGGCCGGCATCGGCTTGCCGTACAGATAGCCCTGCGCCTCGTCGCAGCGCATCTCGCGCAACAGCGCCGCCTGCTCTTCCGTCTCGACGCCTTCGGCGATCACCGCCAGCCCGAGCGAATGCCCGAGGCCGACGACCATGCCGGCGATCGACTTGCCGCGCGCCTGCTCGGACAGCGTGCGGATGAAGGCGCGATCGATCTTGAGGCGGTCGATCGGCAGCTCGTGCAGATAGGAGAGCGACGAGAAGCCGGTGCCGAAATCGTCGATCGCAATCAGGAAGCCGAGCTGCTTGAGCTCGTTCAGCGTATCGGCCATGCGCGCGGTCTCGACCATCGCCACCGACTCGGTGATTTCCAGTTCGATGCGCCCGGCCGGCACCGTCGCCCGGCGCACGCAGTCATGCACCATGGGCAGGAAATCGCCGGCGCAGAACTGCGCCAGCGAAACGTTGACCGCCATGCGCAGGCCGCCCATGCCGCGCCGGTCCCATTCGGCGACCTGCGCGACGGCGGTCTCGAACACCCAGGCGCCGAGCTCGACGATCAGCCCGGAATACTCGGCCAGCGAAATGAAGCGGTCCGGCGGAACGAACTCGCCGTTGGCGCGCCGCCAGCGCAGCAGCGCCTCGGCGCCGACCACCCGCTGCGTGCCGAACTCGATCTGCGGCTGGTAGTACAGCTCCAGTCCGCGCCGCTCGCTGAGCGCGGCGCGCAGCTCGTTGAGCAGGGTCAGGCGCTGTTCGCGGTCGGCCGCCATGCCGGCCGTGAACACGGCGCAGTGCCCGCGCCGCTCGCGCTTGGCCATGTTCAGCGCGATGGTCGCCGCGCGCAGCGCTTCGAGGCCGCCGCCGTCGCCGAGCGCGATCTCGGTCATGCCCATCGTCGCCCGCACCGCCAGCGAATAGCCTTCGACGCGGAAGGGCGCGTCGAACAGGGCGAGCAGTTGCGCCGCGTCGATCTCCTCGCGCCGTCCGAGCAGGCCGAAGACGTCCGGCCCGACGCGCGCGACGACGATCGCCGGCAGGCACGCGCGTTCGAGACGCTGGGCGACCTGCAGCAGCAGCTGGTCGCCGATGCGATGCCCGAGCGCATCGTTGGTTTCCGAAAAATGGTCGATGTCGAGCAGGGCGACGGCGCAACCCTTGCAGCCCTGGCAGCGCCCGGTGATCTTCTGATCGATCGAGATGATGAACTTGCCGCGGTTCGGCAGGTGCGTCAGGCGGTCGCTGAAGGCGTGGAAATCGAGGTCCTGGAAGAGATTGACGTTCTCCAGCCCGACCGAGACATTGATCGCGAAGACGTCGAGCAGGCGCCGGTCGATCTCGCTCAGGGGCCGCCGCGTCGCCAGATAGACGACGCCGCGCCGCGCCGGCGTGCCGGACAGGTAGAGCAGCGCGCAATCGTCGGCGTAGAGGCTGCGCCGGCTGTCGAGGCAGGCGCGCACGCTGGCGCCGATCGCCGGCACGCCCAGCGCGGCGAGGCGCTGCTCCCGCCACGCGGCGAACTCGCCGACCGCGTGCGTGATCCGCACGTCGCCTTCCGCCTCGCCGCCAAGCTCGCCCTCGATGGCGAGAAAGCCGGCCGGCTCGCTGCCGATCAGGGCGAAGACCTGTGTCAGCACGCCCTCGCCGAACAGCGCCAGGCCGCGCCGCGAAAACAGGTCGGACGCCGCGTCGACGATCAGCTCCAGGCCGTGCCGGCTCTCGGCGATGGTGCGGATCTGGCGGTAGGAGCGAATCGCCGTGGTGAGCGCCGTGACGAGGCGCGTCAGCGTCAATTCGGACTTCGTCTTGTAGTCGTTGATGTCGTATTCGCGGATGACCTTCAGCTCGGGCGCGTAGCCCGGCTGCCCGGTGCGCAGGATGATGCGCAGGTCGCCGCAGCCGAGTTCGCCGCGAATCCGGCCGACCAGCGCCAGCCCGGCATCCTCGCGCTCCATCACCACGTCGAGCAGGAGCACCGCGATGTCGCCGTGCGCGCGCAGCAGCGCTTCGGTTTCCTGAGCCGAGTAGGCGTGCAGGAATTCCAGCCGGCGCTCCTCGATGACGACGTTGGCGAGCGCGAAAACCGTCGCCTCGTGGACCTCGCGGTCGTCGTCGGCGATCAGAACCCGCCAGCGTGGGGCGGTGGTACGGTCGGAAGCATCGCCCCTCTCGTCGTCGAGAATGACGAGCGCATCCTCTTCATGCGGCGGCCGGATCATCGTGTCTCCTCGCGTGCCGCGTACCGCCGCAACGGGCGTGTCCGGCACTTTCTGAATTTGACGGGAAACAGTACACGAAAAGCCCGAGCGGCAAAAGCGCAGACCCGGAAAGCACCGTCCGGACTCGCTTTCCGGCCGGCGAAGCGGTCCGGGGAGGGGACGCGCGCACGAAATACAACATTTTTTAAAAAAAATGAGTATTCACTATGCAAGCCCCCCTTCCCTACAGGCCTGTGAAATGCAAGAATTGCGGCGGAGTTGCATCTTTAACAACCACTGGAGATTCGAGATACCATGAACAAGTCTGAACTGATCGACGCCATCGCTACCCGTACCGAACTGTCCAAGGCTGCCTCCGGCAAGGCCCTGGATGCAGTCATCGAGACCATCGTCGAAGCAGTTGCCTCCGGCGACGGCGTGACCCTCGTCGGTTTCGGCACCTTCAAGTCCGCCGCCCGCGCCGCACGCGAAGGCAAGAACCCGAAGACCGGCGAGAAGATCAAGATCGCCGCGACCACCGTGCCGAAGTTCTCGGCCGGCGCCACCTTCAAGGCCACCGTCGCCACCGCCAAGGGCAAGAAGAAGAAGTAATCCTTCTCTCCGCCCCTGCTTCCGGCGCGCACCGCCGCCTGGAGCAGGAAACAGAAAGGGCTTGCCTCAGCGCAAGCCCTTTCTGTTTTTTCGCTCTCCGCACGGAAGGACTCGACGCGGAGAGATGGCCGTCACCCAAGCCCGCCGCGCACGCGAGCCACCGGGCAGGCGCTCGCGGACACCAGCCCACCTGCCCATCGGCCCGCCAGAACGACATCCGGCGCGGCACGGAGAGACTTCAGAAAACGCCGGTGCGCCAGGCGGGGTCGAGCATGCGGGCGACGAAGGCAGTCGCGCCGGCGGCGCCGTGGCATTCAACGATCAGACTCTCGTCCGGCCCGATCCAGCTTGCACGGGCCATGCTGCACGCCAGAAGCCGGGCGCCGGCCGCGGAGGCTTCCCGAAGAAAGGCGAGGATCGCTTTCTCCCGCGCGGGCGTCGGATAGCGCTCGGCGGCGACGCCTTCGACCAGCCAGCGCACTGCCGGACCGGCGAAGTGGATTTCGACCGTGCAGTCCAGCGCCAGCGCGGCCAGCGCGTGCACGAGCGGCGTCACGCACAGCTCGGGCCGCTCCGGCGTGGCCGCCCAGATCAGGAAGGCGACGTTCTCCGGCCGCTGCGATGCGCCGTCAGTCGTCAAAACAGGCCTCCGGCTCGATGGCCAGGATGTGCGCCCGGTAGGCCGTAGCGTCGAGCAGGCCGGCGCTTTCCGCCGCCCAGCCGGTCGGCCGGCCGCGCGCCATCCAGCCGGCGCCGTGCGGGTCGCGATTGACGATGGCCGGACGCTCCTCGGCGGCTTCGTTGCCTTCGATCAGGACGAAGGAAACCGGCGCATGCACGGCGAGCACCGTCTTGCGGCACTCGACCGTGCCCATGCCGCGCCCGACGGCAATCTCGGCGCCGTTCGGCTTGGCCGTGAAGGCGATGACCTCGCCGGCGAGAAAGATGCCGAAGCGCGAGGCGCCGATCAGGACCTCGCCGTCGCGCTCCTGCACCCACATGTCGTGGCGCGGGCAATAGAGGCGGTCGTCGGGAATGCTGCCGCGAAAAGGCGTGTGGGCCATCGGACTCAGGGGAATGGCGGAAGAGAGCAGGAGTCGAACCTACCAAGGCCTGTCTGACAGGCCCTACCGGTTTTGAAGACCGGCCGTCCCACCGGGGAACGATCTCTTCCGTTGTTGAACATGGATATCGCTGCGCGTCAGCCGAACTGCGCCGGCGAGCCGCGCAGTGCATGGGTGTCGCGGACCCGGCGAGTGTAGCCGATGCGGTCGAAGAATTCGAGGATGTGGATGGCCACCTTGCGCCCGCCGCCGATCTCGTCGCGCAGGGCGGCGGCGCGCGCCACGCCGTCGCGCGCGCAGATGGCGGCGACGCGACGTGCGAGGTCGGCGACGGCGGCGGCAGTGAAATAGTGATCGTGCGCGACCGGATAGGCCTCGCCGACGCGCGCCACGCGCTTGCAGAGCGCGCGCACGGCATCTTCCACAACGCCGCTGGCGTGCGCCACGTCGCGCACGCGCGGCGGCGCGTAGGGCGTCGCGTCGAACAGCGGCTGCAGCGTCCGCCACAGGTCCCGGTCGCCGGCGGACAGTTGCACGCGATGCCCGGGCAAATGCAGCCAGGCGCCGCTCTGCGCGATCCGCCCGGCGCCGAGCAACTGCACGCACAGCGCGTCGAAGGCCGGGCGCGACAACGTCGGCAGCGTCAACCGGCGCAGGCGGTCGCGTTCGACGCCGGGCATGTCGGAAGCGCGCGCATGCTCGGCATCGAGCGCGGCCAGCACGCGCGCCTGCAGATCCGACCACGCGGCAGCGGCAAATCCGGCTCCGGCGACGACGGTCAGTTCGAGCCGGGCGACGAGCGCTTCCATCTGCGCCGCGTCGAGATTGCGGTTCGTCGCGTAGCCGGCGAGATCGACGCCGGCCGCTTGCCGTTCGGCGGCCAGGCGCAGGGCCGTGGCCGGATCGGCGTCGGCCAGCGCCTGCAGCATTTCGATGCGCGCAGCGCTGCGCTTGTGCCGCGTCGGCGGCGCGCTGTCGAGCACGCGGCCACCGCCGATGGTGCGGCGCGCGCCGGCGTCGCGCAGGACGAAGCGGTCGCCGGACAAGGCGCCGATCTCGCGCTCGAGCAGGACCTGCGCGAACCCCGTGCCGCCGGGTTCGATCGTATCGCCCTGGAGCAGGGCGATACGCGCCGGTACATCCTCGGCGCCCAGATGCACATGCACCTGCGACCAGTGCCTGATGGCTTCCTGCCCGGGGAGGACGCGCAGCGCCGCATCGAAGCGGCGCAGCGGCAGGTGCAGCGCCGGCGCCAGCACCCACATGCCGCGTTCGACCTCGGACTTCTCGATGCCGGCGAGCGCCAGCGCGATGCGCTGACCGGCGTATCCGCGCTCCGCCGGCCGGTCCTGCGCGTGCAGGCTGCGCACGCGGACGGTCTTGCCCGACGGCGAGACGAGCAGATGCTCGCCGACCCCGACCGTGCCGGAAAAGGCGGTGCCGGTGACGACGGTGCCGATGCCGCCGAGCGTGAAGCAGCGGTCGACCGCCAGCCGGAAGGCACCGGCGGAATGCGCCCCGCCGGCGTGCGCGGCGGCGGCGTCGAGGCAGGCGCGCAATTCGTCGATACCGGTGCCGAGCTGCGCAGCGACCGGGAACACGGGCGCGGCGGCGAGCCGCGTCCCGGCGAGCAGCCGGCGGCATTCGGCGAGCGCCTCGGCCAGCCGCTCCGGCGTCACCGCGTCGGCCTTGGTCAGGGCCACCGCGCCCCGTTCGATGCCGAGCAGTTCGATGATTTCGAGGTGCTCGCGCGTCTGCGGCATCGGCCCGTCGTCGGCGGCGACGACGAGCAGCGCGAAGTCGATGCCGGTCGCGCCGGCGAGCATGTTGTGGATCAGCTTCTCGTGCCCGGGCACGTCGACGAAGCCGAGCACCCCGCCGTCGGCCCGCGCCGCGTAGGCGTAGCCGAGGTCGAGCGTGATCCCGCGCGCCTTCTCCTCCGCCAGGCGGTCGCAGTCGACGCCGGTGAGCGCCCTCACCAGCGTCGTCTTGCCGTGGTCGATGTGCCCGGCGGTGCCGACGATCAAGAGAACATGTCCTCGTACATGCGGCCGGCCCACTGGAAGTCCTCGCTGACGAGGTCGTCGCGCCGCAGGTCGTCGTCGATCTGCTCCTGGATGATCACGCCCTTGTCGTCGAGGTGGTAGCGGAAACGCACGGCGACGTCCTCGCGCGGCGAGGCGTTGACCATCATGAAGCAGAGGTTGTCCGGCAGCTGCGCTTTCGGCTCGCGGCCGGCGACGCGGTCGGCGATGTAGCGGGCGACGATGCGCCCCTGATAGTTCGCGACGTGGCCGGCCTTGGGGTAGAACTTGAATTGCGGCGAGACGAAGCCGACCGCGTCGCCGATCACGTAGACGTCCTTGTCGTCCCGCAGGGTGAGGAAGATCGGATCGACGTCGGCCCAGCCGGTCGCCTTGCCGTCGGCGGTCCGGCCGACGGCGCCGGCCTTCCACGCCATGTCGCCGGCCTGGTGCGGCGCCATCAGGACGCTGTGGTCGAAGCGGAAATCGCCGACGGCGGTCTTGATCCGCTTGTTGAACGGGTCGACCTCGTTGATCACGGCGTTCGGCACGTAGGTGATCTGATCCTTGTACAGCGTTTCGAAGGCTTCCGAGAAGCCGCCCTTGATCGGATTGATCCCGGGCTTCGGATCGAGGATGGTGATCTTGCCCTTGATGTTGTTCTTCTTGATGTGCCAGGCGATCAGGCAGGCGCGCTCGTAGGGCGACGGCGGGCAGCGGTGCGGCGGCGGCGGCAGCGTCATCACGAGATCGCCGCCCTGGAAGTTCTTGATGCCCTGCTTGAGCGCGTAGTGCTCGGCGTTCGGGATGTAGGCCGCGGGAAAGTGCGCGCGCGTGTATTCGGCGGCCTTGCGATCGTTGCCGTACCAGGCCTCGTAGTTGTAGCGGATGCCGGCGCCGACGATCAGGTAGTCGTAATCGACCCAGCCCTGCGCGGTGACGACGCGCTTCTTGTCGCGCTCGAAGGCGACGACCTCGGTCTGCACGAAGCGGTAGTCGTACTTCTGCGCAATCTTGAGGTAGCTGAAGGTGAGGAAGTCGCTGTCGACGACGTCGATCAGCCACTTGTTGCTCATCGGGCAGGAGAAGAAGACGGGGTTGCGCTCGAGGACGACGACGTCGAGTGTCGGGTCGTTCTTCTTCAGATGCTTGGCGGCGCTGATGCCGCCCCAGCCGCCGCCGCAGACGACGACGCGCTTGCCGGCGGCCTTCGGCAGCAGCGGCGCGGCCTGCGACCCGATCAGGAAGGGCTGCGGCACGGCCGCTTGCGGCTGGGCGATCGCTTTGGCGGCCATGCCGGCGCCGAGCGCGCCGCTGGCCGCGATGAATTGTCGGCGGTTGATTTTCATGTCGTCTCCATTATTTGAGCCGCCCGGACACGGAGATGCCCGGGCTTAAGGGTGATCCGCAAGGGATCGGGGCTGCCGGCAGGCGGTACGCAGACCGCCCGGCGAGGCCGGCAGCGAATTCTTCGAAACCATCAATCAGTCGCGATGCGATCGCGGTGCAGTTCCAGGGCGCCGAGTTGGGCGACGAAAGCCGCTTCGTCGCCCGCTTCCAGACAGCGCAGATCGAGCCGCAGCGCATTGTCGCGCAAATGGCCGATGACCGGTCGCGGCAGCCCGCGCAAGGCGGCTTCGAGCCGCAGCAGCGCCCGGCCCGGGCGTTTCGCCGCCGGCCGCAGGACCAGCGCGCGGGACGGCAGGCGCTCGACCGGCAGCGCGCCGCTGCCGATCTGGCTGCTGCAGGTCTCCACCGCGACCTCGGCGGCGTCGCCGAGCGCAGCCTGTACGGCGGGCAGCAGACGCCGCGCCGCGGCGTCGATCTCGGCCGGGCTGCGCGTCAGCAGGCGCAGCGTCGGCAGGCGTTCGCGCAGACGGTCCGGATCGCGGTACAGGCGCAGCGTCGCCTCGAGCGCGGCGAGCGTGGTCTTGCCGACGCGTAGCGCGCGCTTGAGCGGGTTCTTCTTGATTTTCGCGATCAGGTCCGCGCGGCCGACGATCAGGCCGGCCTGCGGGCCGCCGAGCAGCTTGTCGCCGGAAAAGGTCACGAGGTCGGCGCCGGCGGCCAGCGCCTGCTGCGGCGTCGGTTCGGCCGGCAGGCCGTAAGAGGCGAAATCGGCGAGCGTGCCGCTGCCGAGGTCGACCAGGAAGGGCAGCCCGCGCGCGTGCGCGATGGCCGCCACCGCGCGCTCGTCGACCGTCTTGGCAAACCCGGTGACGGCGTAGTTGCTGGTGTGCACCTTCATCAGCAGCGCGCATTTCGGGCCGATCGCCTCCTCGTAGTCGGCGGCGTGCGTGCGGTTGGTGGTGCCGACTTCGACCAGCCGGACCTGCGCACGGCGCATCACGTCGGGAATGCGGAAGGCGCCGCCGATCTCGACCAGCTCGCCGCGCGAGACGATAGCCTCCTTGCCCTGCGCCAGCGCGTTGAGCGCGAGGAGGACGGCGGCGGCGTTGTTGTTGACCACGGTCGCAGCGAGGTCCTCGCGGCCGCCGCCGACCAGTTCGGCGAGCAGGGCCGAGACGAGGTCGTCGCGGTCGCCGCGGCCGCCCGAAGCGAGGTCGTATTCGAGGGCGCACGGCGCGCGCGCCGCCTCGACCATCAGCGCGATGGCCTCCTCGGCCAGCTGCGCGCGGCCGAGGTTGGTATGCAGCACGGTTCCTGTCAGGTTGAAGACCGGACGCAGGCGCGGCCGCGCGGCATCGGCCGCCCGGCGCCGGACGGCGGCGAGCAGGTCCGCCTCGTCGGGCGCCGGCAGACCGCCGAGCAGGCCCTCGCGGGCGGCGGCCAGTTCGGCGCGGACGCAGGCGGTGACCGGCTGCCGGCCGAATTCGGCGATGCTGCCGGCCAGCTGTTGCAGGAGTCGATCGACGGAAGGAAGGTGGATTTTTTGCGTCATGCTTTCACCCGGACCGGGCAGAAAGGTTGAAAAAAGAAGGCATCAGTCCGGCAGATCGTCCTGGCCTCCGCCGCCGACGAGCAGCAGGTTGGGACCGCTGCGGCCGTAGCCGGCGGCGTCGACGAGCATGTCCAGGGCCAGCGTCGCCAGATCGTCGGCAACCGGATCGACGTGCCGGTCCTTCTCCTGATAGACGATCTTCAGATAGCTGCCGCAACCGTCGCAGGTTTCCGCGCGCACGGCGCCGTCGGCGCCTTCGATCTGCTGCTGGGCGACCTCCTTGTCGGTGCCGCAGGCGGTGCAGGTCGCGCGCGGCACGTTCCACTCGGTATTGCACAGCGAGCAATGCAGATAGCGCAGATTGTTGATGCTCGCGCCCAAACGCACGACGCTGGCCACCGGCAGGCTGCCGCAGCACGGGCAGACGCCCGGCGCGTCGAGCGCACCCAGAGCGTCGGCGTCGAGCCGACCGGCCAGCGCGGTCCACACGACCTGCAGGGCGGCGGCGACGAAGGGCAGCGCGGCGACATCCTGCGGGTCCGGGTTGCCGGCGAGCAGTTCGCCGGCCATTTTCTCGAGGCGCTCGGCGGGGGCTGCGCGCAGTTCCGCGAGGATGCGGCGGGTGCTTTCGGGCGCGTCCCCGGCGAGGGCGTCGGCGATCTCCCGCAGCACCGCGCGCCACGCGGCGGGGCGCGGCAGCGCGGCGGCGGGCAGCGGCGGCATGACGTGCGTGCGCGCCTGCGCGAGGACGGCGGCGTCGGGCAGCGGCAGTTCGGGAAGGGCGAGCAGCGCGTCGTGCTGCGCGCGCGTCAGGCGGCCGAGAAAGGCGAGCCAGTCGCCGAGGCTGTGTCCGGCAGCCAGCGCGGCGAAGCGCTCGGCGCGGGCGGCGAAGACGAGGTGTCCGAGCGGCGCCAGGACAGGCGCGGCGGCTTCGCTCGGCGGGTGGAAATGGATTTTTTCGGTGGTCGGTGTATGCATTTCGATGCCGGAAAAACGGGGGGCGCGGCGCGATGCCGCCGCCCCCCGGTACTCAAGGTGAAACGACGTGCTATTTGCCGGTGACCTGGCGATACCAGCCGCGATGGTGCTGCTTGGCCCAGGCGCGGGTGACCGTGCCGTACCACATGGCGCGGATGGTGCCCTTGACCCAGATCGCGGCGTAGACGTGGACCATGATCAGGCCGATCATCACGGCGGCGGCGGCGGCATGCACGACGGCGCCGAGGCGGACGAGCGTGATGTCGAAGCCGAACCACGCGCGCCAGATGAGCAGGCCCGACACCGCGATCAGCGACATGCAGCCGATCAGGGCCCAGAACAGGACTTTCTGGCCGCCGTTGTACTTGCCCTGCTCCGGCATGTTGTGGTCGTCGCCGCTGACCATTTCGCCGACCCGCCCCAGCCACGCCTTGTCCGCCGGTGTCATCTTGTTCAGATGCCAGAAGCGGAACGAGAGCGCGGCGAAGGAGAGCGCCATCAGGACCCCGAGATAGGGATGCAGGATGCGCGTCCACACCGGGCCGCCGAACAACTGCGTCAGCGGATAGAAGGCCGGATGGAAGAAAGCCAGCCCGGAGAGGGCGAGCAGGATGAAGCTGATGCCCACCACCCAGTGATTGGCCCGTTCGGCCGGTTCGTAGCGCTTCAGGTCTTTCGGATCGCGGATCATCGTGCGTCCTCCTTCTCGCGGTCTTCCCGCTCGATTTCGTCCTCGGTCTCCTTCGAGACTTCGTTCGGCCCCTTGGTCACGTAATGGAACAGGCTACCCAGCGCGACGCCGGCCAACGCAAGCGTGGCGAGCGGCTTGGCGAAGCCCTTCCAGAGCGCGACCAGCGGGCTGATCGACGGATTGGCCGGCAGGCCCGCGTAGAGGTCGGGCTTGTCGGCGTGATGCAGCACGTACATGACGTGCGTGCCGCCCACCCCCTGCGGATCGTACAGGCCGGCCTGTGCGTAGCCGCGCTCCTGCAGGTCGGCGACGCGCTTGGCGGCGTAGTCCTTCATGTCGCCCTTGCTGCCGAACTGGATCGCTCCCGTCGGGCAGGCCTTGACGCAGGCCGGCGCCTGGTTGACCGCCACCCGGTCGGAGCACAGCGAGCACTTGTAGGCCTTGCTGTCCTCCTTCGAGATGCGCGGAACGTTGAAGGGACAGCCGGTCACGCAGTAGCCGCAGCCGATGCAGTTTTCCTGGTGGAAATCGACGATGCCGTTGCTGTACTGGACGATCGCCCCCGGGGCCGGGCAGGCCTTCAGGCAGCCGGGGTCGGCGCAGTGCATGCAGCCGTCCTTGCGGATCAGCCACTCGAGCTTGTCGTTCTGCTCGACCTCGGTGAAGCGCATCACCGTCCACGACTTGGCCGTCAGGTCCATCGGGTTGTCGTAGACGCCGTGGCAGTTGCCGACTTCGTCGCGGATGTCGTTCCACTCCGAGCACGCCACTTGGCACGCCTTGCAGCCGATGCAGGCGGACACGTCGATGAGCTTGGCGATCTCGATCGTCTGCCGCACCTGCGTCGAGGGCGTCGTCGTCGCGGAGCGCTGCTTGATGTCTAGCGATTGCAGTGCCATGTCAGCCCTCCCTTAAAGTTTCTCGACGTTGACCAGGAACGCCTTGTATTCCGGCGTCTGCGTGTTGGCATCGCCGACGAAGGGCGTCAGGGTGTTGGTGATGAAGCCGGGCTTCGTCGCCCCCTTGAACCCGTAGTGGATCGGGATGCCTATCGTGTGCACCTTCCTGCCGTCGACATCGAGCGCCTTGATGCGCTTGGTGACCACCGCCACGGCCTTGATGAAGCCGCGGTTGGAGCGCACCTTGACGCGGTCGCCGGCGACGATGCCCTTCTCCTTCGCCAGTTCCTCGCCGATCTCCACGAACTGTTCCGGCTGCATGATCGCGTTGATCTGCGACTGCTTGGTCCAGTAGTGGAAATGCTCGGTCAGGCGGTAGGTGGTGCCGACGTAGGGAAAGTCCTTGGCCGTGCCGAAGGCCTCCATGTCGCCCTTGTACACGCGGGCCGCGGGGTTGGCGCGGGCCTTCGGGTTCTGCGGGTGCATCGGATTGGCTGCGAGCGGGCTTTCGAACGGCTCGTAGTGCTCGGGGAACGGCCCCTCGTTCATCAGGCCGAGGCTGAACAGGCGGCCGACGCCCTCCCCGGTCATGATGAAGGGCATGACGTTCTCCTCCGGAGCGGCATCCGGGCGCATGTCGGGGACGTCGTTGCCGACCCAGGCCTTGCCGCCCCACTTCATCACCGTCCGCTTCGGATCCCACGGTTTGCCGGCGGGGTCGGCCGACGCGCGGTTGTACAGGATGCGCCGGTTGACCGGCCAGGCGAAGCCCCAGTTCAGCGTCTGGCCGAGGCCGGACGGATCGCTGTTGTCGCGCCGCGCCGAGTTGTTGCCGGCCGGCGACCAGACGCCGCAGTAGATCCAGTTGCCGCAGGTGGTCGAACCGTCGTCGCGCAGCATGGCGAAGCTCGGCAGTTGATCGCCGGCCTTGACCAGCACCTTGGTCGGATCCTTCGGATCGGTCACGTCGGCCAGCGCCTTGCCGTTGAACTCCATCATCAGTTCTTCCGGCGACGGCTTGTTGGCGATGCGATAGGCCCAGGTCAGCTTCTCGATCGGCTCGGCGTAGGCGCCGCCGTCCTTGGCGTACATTTCCTTGAGCTTCAGGAACAGGCTGGCCATGATCTCGGTGTCGTCCTTGGCGTCGCCCGGACCGTCGGCGGACTTCCAGCGCCACTGGATGACGCGGCCGGAGTTGGTGAAGCTGCCGGAAGTCTCGGCGAACAGCGTCGTCGGCAGGCGGAAGACTTCCGTCTGGATCGCCGCCGGATCGACGTCGTTGAACTCGCCGTGCGGCTTCCAGAATTCCGAGGTATCGGTCGCCAGCGGGTCCATCACCACCATGTACTTCAGCCTGGACAAGCCATCCGACACCTTCTTCTTGTTGGCGACGGAGGCCAGCGGATTGAAGCCCTGGCAAAGGAAGCCGTGGATCTTGCCCTGGTACATCTGGTCGAAGATCGACAGCACATCGGAGGCGCCGGCCAGCTTCGGCATGAAGTCGTAGGCGTAGCCGTTGTCCTTGGTCGCGGCGTCGCCCCACCAGGCCTTATGCAGGCTGACGTACCACTTCGAGAGGTGCTGGCCGTAGTTCATCTGGCCCGGACGCAGCATCTTCGGCGTCTTCTTCTCGAGGAAGGTCTTCAGGTCGGGTTCGGCATCGCTCGGCACCGCCAGGTAGCCCGGCAGGTTCTGGGCGTACAGCGCGAAGTCGGTGATGCCCTGGACGTTGGCGTGGCCGCGCAGCGCGTTGATGCCGCCGCCGGCCATGCCCATGTTGCCGAGCAGCAGCTGAATGATGGCCATGCAGCGGATGTTCTGGGAGCCGACGGAGTGCTCGGTCCAGCCCAGCGCGTACAGGTTGGTCATCGTCTTGTTCGGCGCAGCCGTTTCGGCGATGTACTCGCAGACCTTCAGGAAAGCTTCCTTCGGCGTGCCGCAGACCTTGGCGACCATCTCCGGCGTATAGCGGGAATAGTGGGTCTTCAGCAACTGGAAGGCGCAACGCGGGTCCTGCAGGGTCTCGTCTACCTTGACGAAACCGTCGGCGCCCATCTGGTAGCTCCAGGTGGCCTTGTCGTAACTGCGCTTCTCGTCGTTGTACCCGGTAAAGATGCCATCGTCGAAGTTGAAGCCATCGTTGATCAGGAAGGACGCGTTGGTATACGCCTTCACGTAGTCGTGATGGATCTTGTCGTTGGCCAGCAGGTAATTGATGACGCCGCCAAGGAAGGCGATGTCGGAGCCTGGACGGATCGGCGCATAGAAATCGGAAACCGAGGCCGTGCGGTTGAAGCGCGGGTCGACGACCACGAGCTTGGCCTTGCGGTTCTTCTTCGCTTCGATCACCCACTTGAAGCCGCAGGGGTGCGCTTCCGCGGGATTGCCGCCCATAACGAAAACCAGATCGGCGTTCTTGATGTCAACCCAGTGGTTGGTCATCGAACCACGCCCAAAACTCGGAGCCAGACTGGCCACCGTGGGAGCGTGTCAAATGCGCGCCTGGGTATCGATCGAGGTCATCCCCAACGCGCGAATCGTCTTCACGGTCAGGTAGCCGGCCTCGTTGGGTGCTGCCGAAGATGCGAGAAATGCGGTGCTGGTCCAGCGATTGACGGTCACGCCGTCCTTGTTCCGGGCGACGAAGTTGGCGTCGCGGTCGGCCTTCATATGCTTGGCGATGCGCTCGACGGCTTCGTTCCAGGAAATCCTCTTCCATTCGCTGGAGCCTGCTTCGCGCACTTCCGGCCATTTCAGGCGGTTGGCGCTCTGCACCATGTCGCGCAGGCCGGCGCCCTTCGGGCACAGCGTCCCGCGGTTGACCGGATTGTCCGGATCGCCTTCGATGTGAATGATTTCCGCCTGCGAATTCTTCGATTTATCGCCGGTGGAGTAGATGAGCACGCCGCAGGACACCGAGCAGTACGGACAGATATTCCGCGTTTCGGTGGCACGGGCGAGCTTGAAGGTCCTCACCTCCGCCAGGGCTGCAGTCGGCGAGAAGCCCATCAGCGCGATGGACGACCCTCCCAGCCCGGCGGAGCAGACCTTGAAGAACTGACGCCGTGTAACGTTCATTATTGTCTTCCCCCTCACAAGGTCGCGACCCTATGTCGCACACCGCCTGATGCAAGATTCGCGCCAAAGGCATTCGCCATTGAATGCACGAGTTTTTTTCGGAGGAAAGCACACCCCGCTACGCGACATTTTGTCCTCGCCGCCGGGCAGCGGTAGAAAATGTCCCAGCTTCCGCAGAGACCCGGCGCCCAGGGATGCGGGCGCCCGACCAGGAACGGCGGCGAGCCCGGATCACCGGCGGAAGCCGATGGGCGATGCTCGGGCAAGAGCGGCAGTTCGCTCCGGGCACCTCCGGCGGCGACGCGCGATGCGGAAAGCCGTCGCCAAGGACAGGACGCCCAGGGACCGGAGAGCGCCCGCCCGAAAAAACAAAGGCCGGATCAGCGGTGACTGATCCGGCCTGCAAGCAAACTCAAATTCGTGGTGGAGAGGAGGAGGATCGAACTCCCGACCTCCGCATTGCGAACGCGGCGCTCTCCCAGCTGAGCTACCCCCCCGACGAGGAGCGGATTATATGCCGCTTTCCGCAGCTTTTCAATCAGGCGCCGGCACCGTGCACCGCGCGGCGCAGGCGGTCGGCGACGGCCGCCCAGTCGGCGGCGTCGGGGATCGCTTCGACGACGATCAGGTCGACGCCGGCGTGGTCGAGTTCGCGCAGGACGGCGTACAGCTCGTGCGCGTAGCCGTCCGGCGCGGCGGGGAGCATTTTCCAGACGTAGGGCTGCTGCGTGCCGCTCACGGCCTGCGGCGGCTGGCTGTGGCTCAGCACGCCGCAGCGCCGGCCGCTGTGGCGCTGCGCGTTGAGGAAGTCGAGCAGGCGTTCGCTACCGACCATGCGCATCGGCGTCTGCGGCGCGTAGTGCGCCTCCAGGGTGCCCGAGGCGCGCGGCACGCCGCCGTCCGGCGCTTGCGGCAGCAGGCCGCACGCCGCCTCGATGCGCTGCGGCGAGATGTGGCCGGGGCGCAGCAGCTTCGGCGAACCCGACGAGAGGTCGACGATGGTCGATTCGATGCCGACCGCGCAGGGGCCGCCGTCGAGGACCAGCGCGACGGCGTCGCCCAGCTCTTCGCGCACGTGCGCGGCGGTGGTCGGGCTGATGCGCCCGAAGCGGTTGGCCGACGGTGCGGCGATGCCGCCGCTGCCGCCGGCCGCCGCGAAGGCGCGCAGCAGTTCGAGGGCGAGCGGATGGCCGGGAACGCGCAGGCCGATGGTATCCTGGCCGCCGGTGACGGCGTCTGGGACGCCGGGCGCGCGCTTGAGGATCAGGGTCAGCGGGCCGGGCCAGAAGTCCTCGGCGAGTTCCCAGGCGAGCGCCGGGATGTCGCGCGCCCAGCGCTCGAGATGGCCGGCGCCGGGAATATGCACGATCAGCGGATGATCGGCCGGGCGCCCCTTGGCGGCGAAGATTTTGGCGACGGCGGCCGGGTTGGCGGCGTCGGCGCCGAGGCCGTAGACGGTCTCGGTGGGGATGCCGACCAGCTCGCCGGCCTTGAGCAGCGCGACGGCGCGTTCGATCTCGGTCATTCCGGCGCCCGGCGGTGCGTCATTCGTCGCGGATGCCGATGGCGGCGCGCGCGGCGAGCGCCGTCGCATGCACCTCGGCGGCATCGTCGCCGATCACCGTGAAGTGTCCCATCTTGCGGCCGGGCCGCGCGTGGTGCTTGGCGTAGAGGTGCAGCTTCAGGCTGGGGAAGGCGTAGAGCTTCGCCCAGTCCGGTTCGCGGTAGTGCTCGCCGTCGTACCAGAGATCGCCGAGCAGGTTGACCATGGCCGCCGCCGAATGCGCGCACGCGGCGCCGAGCGGCAGACCGCACAGCGCGCGCACCTGCTGCTCGTACTGGCTGGCGACGCAGGCATCGACCGTGTAGTGGCCGCTGTTGTGCGGACGCGGCGCCATTTCGTTGACCACCAGCTGGCCGCGCACGACGAAGAATTCGACGGCCAGCGTGCCGATGTAGCCGAGCCGGCCGGCAATCTTCTCGGCCAGTTCGGCCGCGTTGTCGCGCAGACAGGACGAGGCGCGGGCCGGCGCCAGCGACACGTCGAGGATGCCCTGGCGGTGGCTGTTCTCGGCGACCGGGAAGGTCTGCACGGCGCCGTTCTCGTCGCGCGCCAGGACGACCGACACTTCGTAGTCGAGCGTCAGCTTCTGTTCGAGCACGCAGGTTTCGCCGCCGAACTTCTGGAAGGCGGCGATCGCCGCGTCGCGGTCGGCGACCACCGCCTGACCCTTGCCGTCGTAGCCGAAGCGCGCGACTTTCAGGATGCCCGGAAAGAGGCCGGCGTTCGCCGCGCGCAGATCCTGCTCGCTGTGAATCGCGGCGAAGGCGCCGTGCGGCAGGCCGTTGTCGCGCAGGAAGGTCTTTTCGGCGATGCGGTTCTGGCAGACGCTGACCGCGGCCGCCGACGGGCGCACAGGGACGAACTTGGCGAGGTAGTCGAGCGTGCCGGCCGGCACGTTCTCGAACTCGGTGGTGATCGCCGCGCAGCCCTGCGCCAGTTCGTCGAGCGCGGCAAAGTCTTCGTAGGCCGCTGCCAAATGGCGGTCGGCGATGAGGCCGGCCGGGCTGTGCGGATCGGGGTCGAGCACCCAGACCTTGTAGCCCATCTCGTGGGCGGCGGCGACGAAGAAGCGGCCGAGCTGGCCGCCGCCGAGCATGCCAAGCGTGGCGGGAGGCAGGATCGCGCTCATCGGGCCGCTCCGGGGATGGCCCGCGCTCCGGCGGAGGGCCGAGCAGCGAAGAGAACGTGGGAATTCATCATTTTTCGCCCACCCTCATACTTCGGGCAGCTTCATGGCCAGCACCTTGTCGGCCTGAGCCTGGCGGAAGGCGGCGAGCTTGCCGGCGAGTTCCTGGTCCTCGTTGGCCAGCATGGCGACGGCGAACAGGGCGGCGTTGGCGGCGCCGGCTTCGCCGATGGCGAAGGTGGCGACCGGGATGCCCTTCGGCATCTGCACGATGGAGAGCAGCGAATCCTGGCCGGACAGCGCCTTCGACTGCACCGGCACGCCGAGCACAGGGACGATGGTCTTGGCCGCAAGCATGCCCGGCAGGTGGGCGGCGCCGCCGGCGCCGGCGACGATCGCCTTGAGGCCGCGCCCGGCGGCGCTCTCGGCGTAGTCGAAGAGCAGGTCGGGCGTGCGGTGCGCCGAGACGACGCGCGCCTCGAAGGGAACGCCGAATTCCTTGAGGATCACAGCGGCGGCCTGCATGGTCGGCCAGTCGGAGTCGGAGCCCATGACGACGCCGACGACGGGTTGCTTGGGAGAGGTCATTGCGCGGCCCTTTCGGCGGCTTCGAGCGTGTTGGCGAGGAGCATGGTGATGGTCATCGGGCCGACGCCGCCGGGCACCGGCGTGATCGCCGCGGCGACTTCCTTGACGCCGTCGAAATCGACGTCGCCACACAGCTTCCCGTCGGGCAGGCGGTTGATGCCGACGTCGATGACGACGGCGCCGGGTTTGACCATTGCGGCAGTGACGAACTTCGGCTTGCCGATCGCGGCGACCAGCACGTCGGCGCGCCGGGTATGGAAGAGCAGATCCTGCGTCTGCGAGTGGCAGACCGTGACCGTCGCGCCGGCGTGCAGCAGGAGCATGGCCATCGGCTTGCCGACGATGTTCGAGCGACCGATGACGACGGCTTCCTTGCCCTTCAGGTCGACGCCGGCCTCCTCGAAGAACTTCATGACGCCGTAGGGCGTGCACGGGATGAAGCGCGGCTGCCCCTGCATCAGGGCGCCGACGTTCTCGGCGTGGAATCCGTCGACGTCCTTCTCGACGGCGATCGCTTCGAGCACCGCGTCGCTGTCGAAATGCTTCGGCAGCGGCAGCTGCACGAGGATGCCGTGGATTTTCGGGTCGGCGTTGAGTTCGGCGATCCGGTCGAGCACGACCTGCGGCGCGACGTCCGGCGCGTAGACGATCTTCTCGGAATGGAAGCCGGCCTTCTCGCAGGCGGCGACCTTGTTGCGCACGTAGACCTGCGAAGCCGGGTCCTCGCCGACCAGGATCACCGCGAGGCCGGGGCGCGTCCCCCGCGCGGCGAGCGCTTCGGCGCGGGTTTTGAAGTCGGCGCGCAGTTTTTGGGCGAGCGCGTTGCCGTCGAGAATTTTTGCCGTCATGGTGTCGGAACCGGAGAAGAACGAAAGAAAGCCAAAAGAAAAACGGGAAAGGCGAGGAGCGTCGGCTCCCGCCTTTCCCTTTGATCGAGCGCGGATTTTACCGCAAAACGGGCGGCAGATCAGGCTAGCGCGCAGGCCTCGTCAGCGGCGGCCGACGCGACCTGCGCCTGCGCGGCCGCGCTGCGCCCGGCGGCGAAGGCGCGCCGGTTGAGTTCGACGAGCTCCGCCTTCTTGCTCGCGAAACGCTTGAGCACACATTGTTCGAGCACGTCGGCGGGGAACGGCAGGTGGCCCGAAATGGCGCCGAGCATCACCGTGTTGCCGAGGCGGATGTCGCCGAGATCCCTGGCGATCGCCGAGGCGTCGAAGGCGAAGGCGCGCGTGCCGGCGGCGCGCACGGCGGCGACCGGGTCTTCCGGATAGTCGTAGAGGCCGAGGTCGACGACCGGCGGCACGAGGCGGCCGGTGTTCATCAGCGCAAGGCCGTCGGGACGCAGCATGTGCCGCCAGCGCATGCCTTCGGCCGCCTCGAAGCCGAGCAGGACGTCGGCGGTGCCGGGCGTGATCTGCGGCGACAGCACTTTCGGGCCGAAGCGCAGATGCGAGGAGACGACGCCGCCGCGCTGCGCCATGCCGGCGACTTCGGTCTTCTTCACGTCGTGGCCAAGCGCGATCGCCGCTTCGGCGAGGATTTCGGTGGCGGTCATGACGCCCTGGCCGCCGATGCCGACGACGAGAATGTTCGTGGTGGTGTGGGTGGTATTCGACATGGGAACCTCAGCTCTTCTTCAGCATGTTGATCACCGACACCTTCTCGGCATGCACGATGGCGTCCGGCGCGCAGGGCTGGACGCAGAGGCCGCAGCCGGTGCACGCCGCCGTCTCGATGCGCACGAAGGAGAGATCGACCTCGCGGCCGCTCGCCTTCTTCACGCGGTCGCGGCGCGTCACGTGGATCGCCGGGCAGCCGATGTCGACGCAGTTGCCGCAGCCCGTGCACTTGTCGTCGATGACCGTGTAGGGCTTCAGCTTGTGGTAGTCCTTGATCAGCACGCAGGGCTGGTTGGTGATGATCACCGAGGGCTCGGCGACCTTGGTCTCCTCGCGCAGCGTCTTGAACAGCGTCGGCAGCTCGTAGGGGTCGACGACATGCACGCGCTCCTCGCGCACGCCGAGCGCCTTGACCAGCCGGGCGAAGTCGACGCGCGGCGCTTCCTCGCCGTGGATGTTGCGACCGTTGCCTGGATTGTCCTGGCCGCCGGTCATGCCGACCGCGCGGTTGTCGAGCAGCAGGACGGTGACGTTGCCGCGGTTGTAGACGATGTCGAGCAGGCCCTGCATGCCCATGTGCAGGAAGGTCGAATCGCCTATCACGGCGACGATCTTCTTGTCGGCCTCGCTCTCGGCGCGCCCCTTGTCGAGGCCGAGCGCCATGCCCATCGAGGCACCCATCGAGATGCAGGCGTCGAGCGCGTTCCACGGATGGCCGAAGCCCAGCGTGTAGCAGCCGATGTCGCCCGAGATGGTGACGTTGCGCAGCTGCGACAGCGTGTAATAGACGCCGAGGTGCGGGCACGCCACGCACATCGTCGGCGGCCGCGGGAAGACCTGCATCGGCGCGGCCTTCGCCACCTCCGGCACGGGCTCGCCGAGCAGGCGGGCGACGGCCGGCTTGAGCACGTTCGGCGACAGCTCGCCCATCTGCGGCAGGATGTCCTTGCCGGCGACGGCAATGCCCTGCGCCTTGAGTTCGGTTTCGATCAGCGGCTCGACTTCCTCGACGACGACCAGCCGGTCGCACTGCGCGGCGAACTCGCGCACCTTCGCGAAGGGCACCGGGCACGAGAGGCCGAGCTTGAGCACCGGCGCGTCGGGGAAGCTCTCGCGCACATGCATATAGGCCGGGCCCGAGGTGACGAAGCCGACGCGGCGATCGCTGCCGGCCTCGACCACGTTGAGCGGCGAGACCTCGGCCTCGGCACGCAGCGCGCGCTCGCGCTCGAACATCTTCGGAAGGCGGCGTCCGGCGGCGCCCGGCACCATCACCCAGCGTGCGGCGTCCTTCTCGAAGCCGGCGGCAGCGTGCGCGACGCGCTCGCTGACCGTGACCAGCGCCTTGACGTGGCAGATGCGCGTCGTCAGGCGCAGGATCACCGGCACCTGGAATTTTTCCGAGAGCGCGAAGGCGGCCAGCGTGTAGTCGTAGGCCTCCTGCGAATCGGCCGGCTCGAGCACCGGGACGTGCGCAAAGCGCCCCCAGTAGCGCGAATCCTGCTCGTTCTGCGACGACGACAGACCGACGTCGTCGGCGATCGCGATCACCAGCCCGCCGGCGACGCCGGTCAGCGTCATCGTCATCAGCGCGTCGGAGGCGACGTTCATGCCGACGTGCTTCATCGCGCAGAACGCGCGCGAGCCGGCCATCGCCGCACCGAAGGCGACCTCCAGCGACACCTTCTCATTGACCGACCACTCGGCGTAGAGGTCGGGGTAGGTCGAAATGACTTCGAGCATCTCGGTGGCCGGCGTGCCCGGATAGGCCGCCGCGACTTTCACCCCGGCTTCCCAGACGGCGCGCGAAACCGCCTCGTTGCCGGACATCAGAAGCCGGCTTTGTGCCGGTGCGGGTCGGTGTGCCCCGATTGCTGCTGCCGCCATCGTCTCCCCCTTGGATTGCTGAAGCATTTCAAAAAGAAGAGCGAACTTAGCGGTTCTGTAACGCTTTCACGTTGACCCAGATCAATTCCCTGTGGCCGCAAGGGTTACTGCGACAGCGCCACGCCGACGTCAGCCTTTCTGCATATTGCACATTGCAAAAACGTCTCTTACAATGTGAAATTGATGCGCTGCGGTACTTCGCATTCAGGCAACGTATTAACCTTGGCGCTGACGCCTTCCCCGGTGACAGCAAACCTCGCTTCTGCAGACTAGGAGACAAGTCATGGCAGCTCTACCCGAAAACGCCCAGACGGCCGGCAGCAAAGACACCGACCCGACTGAGACCCAGGAATGGCAAGACGCGCTTGGCGGCGTCATCGAAAAAGAAGGGGCCGAACGCGCCCATTACCTGATCGAACGCATGATCGAACAGGCGCGCGAGGAAGGGATCGACATTCCTTACAGCGCCACCACCGAATACATCAACACCATTCCGGCCGACCGCCAGCCGAAGTACCCCGGCAATCCCGATCTCGAACTGAAGATCCACAGCTACATCCGCTGGAACGCCATGGCCATGGTCGTGCGCGCCAACAAGAACACCAACGTCGGCGGCCACATCGCCTCCTTCGCCTCGGCCGCCGCGCTCTACGACGTCGGCTTCTCGTGGTTCTGGCGCGCGCCCTCCGAGCAGCACGGCGGCGACCTGATCTTCTTCCAGGGCCACGCCGTTCCCGGCATCTACGCGCGCGCGCACATGCTCGGCCGCCTGACCGACGAACAGATGGACAACTTCCGCCAGGAAGTCGACGGCAAGGGCATTCCGTCCTATCCGCACCCCTGGCTGATGCCCGACTTCTGGCAGTTCCCGACCGTTTCGATGGGCCTCGGCCCGCTGCAGGCGATCTACGCCGCGCGCTTCATGAAATACATGGACAGCCGCGATTTCATTCAGGCGAGCGACCGCAAGGTGTGGGCCTTCCTCGGCGACGGCGAGACCGACGAGGTCGAATCGCTCGGCGCCATCGGCATGGCCGCGCGCGAGAAGCTCGACAACCTGATCTTCGTCATCAACTGCAACCTGCAGCGACTGGACGGCCCAGTGCGCGGCAACGGCAAGATCATCCAGGACCTCGAATCCGAATTCCGCGGCGCCGGCTGGAACGTCATCAAGCTGGTCTGGGGAACGCACTGGGACGCGCTGTTGGCGCGCGACAAGAAGGGCATCCTGAAGAAACGCATGATGGAATGCGTCGACGGCGAGTACCAGACCTTCAAGGCGAAGAACGGCGCCTACGTGCGCGAATACTTCTTCAACACGCCGGAACTCAAGGAACTCGTTGCCGACTGGACCGACGACGACGTGTGGAACCTCAACCGCGGCGGCCACGACATCTTCAAGATCTTCACCGCCTACAAGGCGGCCGTCGAGCACAAGGGCCAGCCGACGCTGATCCTGGCCAAGACGATCAAGGGCTTCGGCATGGGCCAGGCCGGCGAGGCGATGAACATCTCGCACCAGCAGAAGAAGCTCGATCACGACGCCGTACGCCGCTTCCGCGACCGCTTCGCGCTGCCGGTGCCGGACGACCAGCTCGACGAGCTGCCCTACCTCAAGTTCGCCGAAGGTTCGCCGGAACTCGCCTACATGCGCGAGCGCCGCCTCGCGCTCGGCGGCTACCTGCCGCAGCGCCGGCGCAGCGCGGCGCCGCTCGAGGTGCCCGCCCTCGCCGCCTTCGACTCCCTGCTCAAGGCGTCCGGCGAAGGCCGCGAAATCTCGACGACGATGGCCATCGTGCGCATCCTCAACATCCTGCTCAAGGACAAGAAGATCGGTAAGCACGTCGTGCCGATCGTCCCCGACGAGTCGCGCACCTTCGGCATGGAAGGCCTTTTCCGCCAGATCGGCATCTGGAACCAGGCCGGCCAGAACTATGTGCCGGAAGACCACGACCAGCTGATGTTCTACAAGGAGTCGAAGACCGGCCAGGTGCTGCAGGAAGGCATCAACGAGGCTGGCGCGATGGCCGACTGGATCGCCGCCGCGACCGCCTACTCGACGCACGCGGTGCAGATGATTCCGTTCTACATCTGCTACTCGATGTTCGGCCTGCAACGCACCATGGACCTCTGCTGGGCGGCGGGCGATTCGCGCGCGCGCGGCTTCCTGATCGGCGGTACCGCCGGGCGCACGACGCTGAACGGCGAGGGCCTGCAGCACGAGGACGGCCACTCGCTGATCCTCTCCGGCCTGATCCCGAACTGCATCAGCTACGACCCGACCTTCTCCTACGAAATCGCCGTCGTCATGCAGGACGGCATGCGCCGCATGTACCAGGAGCAGGAAGACGTTTATTACTACCTCACGGTGATGAACGAGAACTACGAGCATCCGGAAATGCCGGCCGGCGCCGAGGCCGACATCCTCAAGGGCATGTACCTGTTCCGCAAGGGTCAGGCGGGCGACGCGCCGCGCGTGCAACTGCTCGGCTCCGGCACGATCTTCCGCGAGGTGATCGCCGCCGCCGAACTGCTCAAGAACGACTGGGGCGTCGACGCCGACATCTGGGGCTGCCCGAGCTTCAACGAACTGGCGCGCGACGGCAACGACGCGGCGCGCTGGAACCTGCTCAACCCGGTCGCCAAGCCGAAGCTCTCGCACGTCGAGACCTGCCTCAACGACACGCGCGGCCCGGTCGTCGCGGCGACCGACTACGTCCGCCTCTACGCCGACCAGATCCGCCCCTTCGTCAATCGCCGCTACGTGACGCTCGGCACCGACGGCTTCGGCCGCTCGGACACGCGCGAGAAGCTGCGCCACTTCTTCGAAGTCGACCGCCGCTGGGTCGCCGTCGCCGCCCTCAAGGCGCTGGCCGACGAAGGCGCGATCGAGCGCAGCAAGGTCGCGGAGGCTATCGCCAAATACGGCATCGACGTGAACAAACCCAATCCGATGACGGTTTAAGGGAGCGCATTCATGAGTCAACTGATCGAAGTGAAAGTCCCGGACATCGGCGATTACACCGACGTGCCGGTCATCGATATCTGCGTCAAGCCGGGCGATACGGTGAAGGTCGACGACGCGCTCGTCACCCTCGAATCCGACAAGGCGACGATGGACGTGCCGGCGCCGGCCGCCGGCATCGTCAAGGAGATCAAGGTCAAGCTCGGCGACAAGATATCCGAAGGAACGCTGGTCGTCGTCCTGGAAGCCGCCGGCGCTGCCGCCGCGGCAACCCCTGCGCCCACCGCGGCTCCGGCTGCGCCTCCCGCACCGGTGGCCGCCGCCCCGGCGCCGCTTGCCGCACCGGCCGCCGGCGGCGGCACGGTCGAGGTCAAGGTGCCGGACATCGGCGACTACAGCGACGTGCCGGTGATCGACGTCTGCGTCAAGGTCGGCGACACGGTGAAGGTCGACGACGCGCTCGTCACCCTCGAATCGGACAAGGCGACGATGGACGTGCCCTCGTCGGCGAACGGCGTCGTCAAGGAAATCAAGGTCAAGCTCGGCGACAAGATTTCCGAAGGCACGGTCGTCGTCCTCATCGAAACCGCAGCCGCCGGCGCAACGCCCGCAGCGGCGCCCGCCCCGGCTCAAGCCGCTGCCGTCGCCACTTCGGCCCCGGTCGCCGCCATCGCGGCACCCGCCGTCCAGGCTGCCCCGGCCGCCCTCGCCCCGGCGCTGCCGCTCGGCGCGCGCACGCACGCCAGCCCCTCGGTGCGCGTCTTCGCCCGCGAGCTCGGCGTCGACCTCGCGAAGGTGCCGGCCAGCGGACCGAAGGGCCGCATTCTCAAGGAAGACGTCACCGCCTTCGTGAAGGGCGTGATGAAGGCCGGCCCGGCGCCGGCCGCCGCACCCGCCGGTGCCGCGCTGGGCGGCGGCCTCGACCTGCTGCCCTGGCCGAAGGTCGACTTCGCCAAGTTCGGCCCGATCGAGGTCAAGCCGCTGTCGCGCATCAAGAAGATCTCCGGTCAGAACCTCGCGCGCAACTGGGTGATGATCCCGGCCGTGACCTATCACGAGGATGCCGACATCACCGAGCTCGAAGCCTTCCGCGTCGCGATGAACAAGGAGAACGAGAAGTCGGGCGTCAAGATCACCATGCTGGCCTTCCTGATCAAGGCCTGCGCGATGGCGCTCAAGAGGTTCCCCGAATTCAACAGCTCGCTCGACGGCGACAACCTGGTGCTCAAGCAGTACTTCCACATCGCCTTCGCAGCCGACACGCCGAACGGCCTCGTCGTCCCGGTGATCAAGAACGTCGACCAGAAATCGGTGACGCAGCTCGTCACCGAATGCACCGAGCTGTCGAAAAAAGCGCGCGACGGCAAGCTCGGCCCGGCCGACATGTCCGGCGCCTGCTTCACCATCTCGAGCCTCGGCGGCATCGGCGGCACCTATTTCGCGCCCATCGTCAACGCGCCTGAAGTGGCCATCCTCGGCGTCAACAAGTCGGTGATGAAGCCGGTGTGGAACGGCAAGGAATTCGTTCCGCGCCTGATCCTGCCGATGTCGCTGACCGCCGACCACCGCGTCATCGACGGCGCCCTGGCCACCCGCTTCAACGTGTATGTCGCGCAGCTGCTGTCCGACATGCGCCGCGTGCTGCTCTGAGCGGGAGACGACCATGAGCCAGATCATTGAAGCGAAAGTCCCGGACATCGGCGACTACTCGGACGTGCCGGTCATCGACCTGTGCGTCAAGCCGGGCGATACCGTGCAGGTCGACGACGCCCTCGTCACCCTCGAATCGGACAAGGCGACGATGGACGTGCCGAGCCCGGTCGCCGGCGTCGTCAAGGAGGTGAAGGTCAAGCTCGGCGACAAGGTCTCGCAAGGCACGCTGGTCGTGCTGATCGAAGCGGCCGCCGCCGGCGCCGCACCGGCGCAGTCGCCCCCCGCCGCAGCGCCCGCCCCCGCGGCGGCTCCGGCGGCGGTTGCCGCGCCGGTCGCCACACCGCAGGCCGGACAGTACGCGGGCGCCGTCGACGTCGAGTGCGACATGCTCGTGCTCGGCGCCGGTCCCGGCGGCTATTCGGCGGCCTTCCGTTCCGCCGACCTCGGCCTGAAGACGGTCATCGTCGAGCGCTATGCGACGCTCGGTGGCGTCTGCCTGAACGTCGGCTGCATTCCGTCGAAGGCGCTGCTGCACGTCGCCGCGGTGATCGACGAGGCGCAGCACATGAGCGACGCCGGCATCAGCTTCGCCGCGCCGCAGGTCGACGTCGACAAGCTGCGCGCGCACAAGGACAAGGTCGTCGGCAAGCTGACCGGCGGCCTCGCCGGCATGGCCAAGGGACGCAAGGTCGAGGTCGTGCGCGGCTACGGCAGCTTCCTCGACGCCAACCACGTCGAGGTCGAAACGACCGAAGGCACGGGCCAGGACAAGACCGGCGCCAAGCAGGTGGTGCGCTTCAAGAAGTGCATCATCGCCGCCGGCTCGGCCGCCGTGCATCTGCCCTTCATCCCGCGCGACCCGCGCATCGTCGATTCGACCGGTGCGCTCGAACTGCGCACGACGAACGGCGCGCTGCCGAAAAAGATGCTGGTCATTGGCGGCGGCATCATCGGCCTCGAAATGGCCACCGTCTATTCGACGCTCGGCACCCGCGTCGACGTCGTCGAGATGATGGACGTGCTGATGGCTGGGCCGGACCGCGACGCGGTCAAGGTGTGGGAGAAACAGAACCTGCACCGCTTCGACAAGATCATGCTGAAGACGAAGACGGTCGCCGTCGAGGCGAAGGACGACGGCCTCTACGTGAAATTCGAAGGCGAGAATGCCCCGTCCGAGCCGGTGAAGTACGACATGATCCTGCAGGCCGCCGGGCGCGCGCCGAACGGCAGAAAGATCGGCGCCGAGAAGGCCGGCGTCGTCGTCGGCGAACGCGGCTTCATCCCGGTCGACGGGCAGTTGCGCACCAACGTCCCGCACATCTTCGCGATCGGCGACATCGTCGGCCAGCCGATGCTGGCGCACAAGGCGGTGCATGAAGCGCACGTCGCAGCCGAGGTCGCCGCCGGCGAACTGCAGGGCAACGCCGAACTGGCGCGCGCCGCCTTCGACGTGACGGTGATCCCCGGCGTCGCCTACACCCACCCGGAAGTGGCGTGGGTCGGCTACACCGAGGAGCAGGCGAAGCAGGAAGGGCGCAAGGTCGAAACGTCGAAGTTCCCGTGGGCCGCTTCCGGCCGCGCGATCGCCAACGGCGCCGAGTATGGCTTCACCAAGCTGATTTTCGATGCGGCGACGCATCGCGTGATCGGCGGCGCCATCGTCGGCCCGTCGGCCGGCGACATGATCGGCGAAGTCTGCCTGGCCATCGAGATGGGCGCCGACGCGGTGGATATCGGCAAGACCATCCACCCGCATCCAACGCTCGGCGAATCGATCGGCATGGCCGCGGAAATCGCGCACGGCAGCTGCACCGACGTGCCGCCGATCCGCAAGAAGTAAGGCCGCAGACGGCGGCAGTCGGGCACGCAGCCCGGCTGCCGCCGGCTTTTCCGCGCACCGGGCTGGCGCGCCGCCGGGCGGACGTATCGAAACGCTACTATCCGTGGTATTTTCAGCAGCACGAAAGTCACACCGAAAACCATCATGCTGAACTGGCTGTCGTCCCGCCTGAAACAAGGCCAGGCCGACCACCCGCTGGGTAGCAACAAGGCCATCGACCGCTACCTGGCCGAAGTTCCGGTCGCCAATCCGCAACACACCCTCGCCGCCCTCGACGACTGGCTGGAAGCGCCTTCGCGCCTGTTCGCCGAACTGCCGCCCGCGGACGCGACGCACGCCCTGATCCGCCTCGACGATTTCGCACAGCCCGCCGTCGGCCTGTGCTGGGACAGCTATTTCGGCGACGGCGGGAAACGCGACTATTCGGCGGAAATCGCGCTCAAGCGGCTCGAGGCCCACTACGCCAACATCGCCGCCACCTGCGAACAGGCGCTCGCCGCGCTGGCGGCCGGCGACGGCAAGCGCGAACCCGACCGCAACCTGCTCGCGCGCCTCGGCATCCGCGCCATGGCGGCGCTCGCCGCGCGCAAGAAGATCGGTCACTTCTCCTACCAGTGGCCGGACGACGCCTGGTGGAAAGCCACGCACGAACTGCTCTTCCGCGCCCGCGACGCCGGCGTGCTGCACACGCGGCAGGCGGCCTACCCGGGCGGCGAACCGAGCAGCGTGTGGCGCGAATACCTGATCGCCCTCTTCTTCGAAGTCGCGCCGCTCGCCAATCTGACGCCGCAGCAGATGGACGCGCTCGACCGCATCGTGCGCTGGGCGCAAGAGCACTTCATCTGCATCGACGCCTTTTCGCCGCACACGCCCTTCCGCATCCGCCTGGACGAAACGAACGCTCCGGTGCGCTGCGCGCCGGGGCAGAGCGACGACCCGGCCTGGCGCTACTTCGGCCCCGGCCCGGCGCTCTCCCACCTCGTCAAGCTGCGCGCCATGCTGAGCACCGGCCGGGCGCCCGACTGGCTGCCGACGCATTGCAACCGCCAGGAAAGCCTCGACCTCGTGCAGGCGCTGCTCCAGCACTGGTCGATGACGCCGCCGAAGCGCGCACAGGACCGCCAGCGCCGGGAAGGCCGCCTGCTCGTCGCGCAGGGCTTCGTCATCGCCCGGCGCATGATCGCCGCCTCCGAATTCGCGCGCTCCGGGCGCAGCCTCGACTACGGCGGGCAGGTCAAGTACCGCACGCTGATGCGCGGCGATCATCAGCCCGAAGCGGAAGCGGTCGAACCGAAGACACCGCTCGAAAACCTGCAGCTTCTGGAAACCGCCGGCGACCGGCAGATGATGGACCAGTGGGAAATCATCGACCTCAGCACGCAAGGGCTAGGCGCGCGCTTCGCCTACCGGCGCTCGTGGCAGACGATAGGCGCGCTGGTCGCCTACCGCCACGTCGAGGAGGTCGACTGGCGCGTCGGCATCGTGCGCCGCCTCGGGCGCAGCCACGGCGTGCCGAACGCCGGGCTGAGCATCTTCGCGGGCATCCCGCGCTGCGCGCAGCTCGAGGCGCTGAACCGCGAAGACGAAGGCGTCTGGCAGCAGCAGACGCGCGACACCTCGGGCCACGGCCTGATCGACGCCATCCTCGTCTCGCACGCCGAACGCCTGCTGCTGCTGCCGAAGGACATCTACAGCCTGGAGCGGCGCGTCGACCTCCTGCTCGGCGGCCAGCGCCTCGCCCTGCGCCTAGCCGGCGTGCAGGCCAGCGGCGACGACTACGATCTGGTGCTGTTCCGCGAAGTCGACGGCTGACGGAAAACCGCGCGTTCCGGTCGTCCCGACGGGCGACCGGCGCGGGCTGCGGCATGCGCCAGGCCGCAGCCGCCCGCCGCCACGATGCGCCGCCAAACGGGTGTCGCCCCCCCTAACCCGGCCGCGCCGCGGGCAGACGGGGACTTGCCTCGCGCTCGCCCAGGCGGCGCCCGCCCTCCACCAGCAAGATTTCCGGCCCGATGTACGAGTAGCCGCTGTTGCGCCAGGTCTGGATGCGGAGCGCCGGATCGAAGCCGCCGAGCTTCTGGCGCAGGCGGCTCAACAAGGTGTTCAGGCGGGCCTCGGGAAAGTCGATGTACTCGAGGCCGAACGCCGTGACGATCTCGTTGCGCTGGCAGATGTCGCCCGGCGGCTGCACCAGGAGGCGCATGACCTTCACCTCCTGCGGCGTCAGGCCGAGCACCCGCCCGTCGGCGTCGATCAGCTCGCGGCTCAGGCAGTCGAGGCGCCAGGGCGTCGGCGCGAGGCGGCGATGCAGGCTGTGGATGCACGCCAGCAATTCGCGCCGGTCGACCGGTTTGAGCAGGTAGAGGTCGGCGCCGCGCTCCATGCCCTGGACGCGATCCTCGACCTCGGCGCGCACCGTGAGCATGATGATGCCGAGACGATCCGGCGCATACAGGCGCTGCGCGATGGAAAAACCGTCCTCGCCGGGCAGATTGACGTCGAGCACGAGCACGTCGCAGGGCGCCTCGGCGAGCAGCGCGTCGAGCTCCGCCGCGTTGCCGGCGCCGCGCGCGACGATGCCGGCGTGGCGCAGCTGGAAGAGCTGCTCGGCCAGCTGCGCCGGGTTGTCCTCGACCACCACGACGCGGGGCATGTGCGCTTCAGTCATCGCCGGCGCCCTGCGGCAGGGGCAGTTCGAAGGCGAAACAGGTACGCCGCCCCGGCAGGCTGCGCGCCGAGACGCTGCCGCCGTGCAGATGCACGATATGCCGCACCAGATGCAGGCCGAGGCCGCTGCCCGCCACGTCGGAACGCGTCTCGCGCCGGTAGTACTTTTCGAAAAGCCGCATCAGTTCCTCGTCGTCGATTTCTTCGCCCTGGCTGGTCAGGCTGAAACGCAGGGCCTTCCGGCACAAGGCCACGGCCAGCGTCACCGTGCTGCCGGGATCGGCGTATTTTCGCGCATTCTCGATCAGGTTGCCGAGCACGACCTGCAGCAGATGCACGTCGCCGCGGCAAGGCGGCAGATCCGGCGCCAGCTCGACCTCCAGCGCGCCGCCGGGCCGTCCGGCGATCCGCATCGGCAGGCGCAGACGTTCCGGCAGTGCGACCGGCAGGCTGTCCAGGCCTTGCGCCGCGACGACCGCGTCGATCAGGTCGGGAACCGAGATCGTCTGCACCTTCACCTTCCAGCCGTCCGACTCGATGCGCTCGCGCTGCAGGGATTCGCGGATCAGCTGATCGAGCCGCTTCACCGCCTTGCGGATGCGCGCGTGCCGATCCGAGACCTCGGGCAGCTCCGCGCCGGGCAGCAGTTCCAGGCTCTGCACGGTGATGTCGATGACGGCCAGCGGCGTTCCCAGTTCGTGCCCCATCATGCCGAGGAAACGGTTGAGTTCGGCCCGGTACTGTTTTTCGCTCTCGACCTCGCTTTGTGCCGCGCGCACCTGCAACTCCTTGCTCGCAACGGAGCGCTGCTGGCTGCGCATCTCGAAAACGATGGCCAGATGCAAGAGGAAAAGATGCACCGCCGTGCCGATTTCCCAGCTGCTCGCCGTCAACGGCGTCGCCGACAGCAGGCCGAACGCAACGCCAAGCGACACCGCGTGGAAGGAAATGAAAACGACGTAGATGACGAAGAGGAAGAGCGCGCCGACGCTGCGCTCGCGCCACAGATTGCGCGCGCTGCCGACCAGGGCGAGGATGCCGTAGAGGGCGAAGCAATGGATGGCGAAGAAAAAGGATTCGCCGATCCACGGCGTGAAAGCCAGCGCGCCATTGGCCAGAACGATCCAGGCGAGCGCGCGCAGGATTCGCCGCAGCGTTCGATGGCGCCCGTCGATCTTCAGCAGGCGCAGCGAAAAGAAAACGGCGAACGCCGTCATCCACGACAGCGCCAGCGTTTCGACGGCGGCGGCCAAACCGGGGGCCGACGGAAAGAAGTAGGCCGCCGCGTAGCCGTGCGCGGAAAAACTGACGACCCCGCTCATCAGCACAAAGGCCACATAGTCGCGATAAAGCTTGGAGCGCAGCCACAGCCAGTTCATCAGGTTCATGACCAGAACGATCAGCATGGCGCCGAAGAACAGCCCAAGCACCAGATTCTCCTGCTGCACCGCCTGCGGAAAGGCCGCCGCGGAGACCAGGGACAAATAGGGCGCCAGCGGACCGTTGACGCGCAACCGTACATAGACCCGGGTGTGCGGCGCGGCAAGCTCGATGGCGCCGGTCGGGCGCGGATAGGGCAAGGCGCGCTCGACGAAGGGATGCGCCGCGCCGGCATGCTGCACCCGGCCGTCGGGCGTGTAGAAGGCGATTTCGTCGAGATCGGCGGGCATCACCCGCAGATAGGCGGTGCTGTCCGACAGCGCGGGCGGCACCGCGAGGTCGATCCGCAGCCAGTAGGCCGCCCGGCTGAAGCTTTCGTTGAGGCCCTGCATCAGCGGCCGGAAATCGGCGCCGCGGTCGGGCGCCGCGACGTCCGCCAGTTCGAGCTCGGCGCCCGGGTCGGTCAGGACCGACAGCGTTGCGCTCAGCCCCGGCAGATCGACCAGCGACAGCGGCGACGACGCGGAGGAAGGAGCGGACGATGCGGACGAGAGCGAGGCGAGGGAGGCCGCGGACGGCTCCTGCGCGCCGACCGCGTCCGGCCAGAGCGAGGCGCCCAGGGCGCCGGCGAGCAGCAGGATGCCGGCGCGCGCCAAGCGGCGGCAGGCGGATGCGCCGCCCGCGGGTAAACGGAGAAGCCTGAACACGTGCATCGAATCCCCTCGGCGCGGCAGCGCGCCCCGCCCTCCGGTACCGCGCCGAGGAATGGGACGCGCTGCCGCACGATATTATCGTAAGCCGCGCTGCAATCGTTCCGTTCCGGCGCGACGGAGGCGCCGCCCGGACTCAACGCACCGCGCCCATCCTCCCCGCCAGCGCGTGCAGATGCGTAATCAGCGCGTCGCGCGCGGCGTGCAGTTCGCCCATTCGCGCGCGCGCCTGCGCCACCCGGTCGGCCGCGCGCAGCGCGAGAAGCTCGCGCCCGATGGCGTGCACGGCTTCATGCACCGGCGCGATCGCGATGAATTCGGGCAGATGCCCGTAGCGGCGCTGGCCGTCGCCGTGATACCAGATACCGAAGCGGCATTCGTCCACCGCGAGCGGCGGCGGTGCGAGCGCCGCGTCGGCCAGGCAGGTTTCCAAGGCCTTGACCCAGTTGCGGTGGTCGACCTCGGCATAGGTCAGCGGCAGATCGTCGCGGCTGACGAAAGTGTTGCGGCAGGCCGCCCAGACCGGCTCCGGCTGCCAACCGGCGACCCAGGCGGGCAGCGCGGCGGCCGGCATCGGACGGGCGATGCCGTAACCCTGCGCGAGGTCGCAGCCCAGGCGCAGCAGCAGTTCGCCGTGCTCCGCCGTTTCCACGCCCTCGGCGATCACCGTGCGACGGAAGGCGGCGGCCAGCCCGATGACGCCTTCGACGATGGCCAGATCCTCGGTGTCCCAGAGCATGTCGCGCACGAAGCTCTGGTCGATCTTGAGCACCGTCGCCGGCAGGCGCTTGAGGTAGGTGAGCGAGGAGTAGCCGGTGCCGAAATCGTCGAGCGAGAAGCTGACGCCGAGCGCCCGGCAGCCTTCGATCAGGCGGGAAATCTGGGCGATGCCTTCGAGCGCGGCGGTCTCCAGCACTTCGAGTTCGAGGCGGCCGGGCGGCACCTCGGGATGCGCGAGGAGCTTCTCGTCCAGGCGCACGAGGAAATTCTCCTGCTGCAGATGGTGCGCCGCGATGTTGACGCTCACCGCGAGGTCGAGCCCTTCCCGGCGCCAGGCCGCCATCTGCGCGAGCGCCGTGTCGAGCACCCAGTCGCCGATGTGGGCGATCAGATCGTGGCCTTCGACGAAGGGCAGGAACTCGCCCGGCGCGACCAGGCCGCGCTCCGGATGCTGCCAGCGGATCAGCGCCTCGGCGCCGACCACCTCGCCGGTCCGCATGTTCACCTTGGGCTGGTAGTAGAGGACGAATTCGCGGCGCGCCAGCGCCTGCGCGATGTTCTTCTGGCTTTCGCGGTGCGTCTGCGTCTGGCGGTCGCGCTCGGGGTCGAACAGATGGTAGCGGTTCTTGCCGGCCTGCTTGGCCTGGTACATCGCCTGATCGGCATGGCGCAGCAGCGTGTCGGCGTCGCCGCCGTCCTGCGGATAAAGCGTCACGCCGAGGCTGGCGGAGAGCTGCAGGGTGCGCCGGCGCACCCGCACCGGCGAGGCGGCGGCCTGCAGCAGGCGCTGCAGGATGGCCTCGCATTCGCCCTTGTCTCTGAGATCGGTGAGGACCGCGACGAACTCGTCGCCGCCCAGGCGGGCCAGCGTGTCGCCCTCGCGCAAGGCCTCCTTCAGGCGCTGCGCGATGGTGATCAGCAGCTGGTCGCCGGCGTCGTGGCCGTGCGCATCGTTGACCTCCTTGAAACCGTCGAGGTCGAGATAGACGAGGGCGAGCAGCTTGCGCCGCCGCCGCGTGTGGACGATGGCCTGCTTCAGGCGGTCGGCCAGCAGCACCCGGTTGGGCATGCCGGTCAGCGCGTCGTAGTGCGCCATGTGTTCGAGCTGGCGCTGGTGCTCCTTGAGGTCGGTGATGTCGGAAAACAGCGCGACGTAGTGCTGCGATTGATCGCTGCCGTCGCGCACGGCGGCGATGCTGAGCTTCTCGGCGTACATCTCGCCGCTCTTGCGCTTGTTCCACAGTTCGCCGTGCCAGTGCCCGACGCTCGTCAGGTCGCGCCACATCGCGGCGTAGAACTCCGGCCCCTGGCGGCCCGAGCTGAGCATGCGCGCGCGCTGGCCGAGCGCCTCCTCGCGCGCGTAACCGGTGATCCGCGTGAAGGTGTCGTTCACCTCGACGATGCAACCCGTCGTGTCGGTGATCATGATCCCCTCGTGGGCGTGCGTGAACACGCTGGCGGCGAGCTTGAGGCGGGCTTCGGCCGCCTTGCGCTCGGTGATGTCGGTGAACGAGAAGACGCGCCCGATGATCAGCTTGCGCTGGCGCGCCGGACGCGATTTGCACTCGAAGACCTGGCCGCCCGCGAGATAGAGCAGGTCGCTCGTCTCGTCGTCGCTGTCCGGGCGGATTTCGGCCGCGCGCCGCCGGTAGGCCTGCGGGTCGCGCGCACGCGAGGCCATGTAGGCGTAGACCGCCGCGTCGTCGTGCGCGAGCAGCAGCGCGTCGGGAATTTCCCAGAGCAGCGAAAAGCGGCGGTTCATGTTGACGATGGCGCCGGCGCGGTCGACGAGCAGGATGCCGTCGGCGGTCGCTTCGAGCGTCGCGCGCAGGCGCGCGCCCATGTCGGCGAGCTCGTCCTCGGTACGCCGCAGCTTGCCGACCGGAACGGCGCAGACAACCAGCCAGCCCGAATCGCCGGCGGCGCGCGTGATCGTCTTGGTCGCCAGCAGCAGCCCGCCGTCGGCCCGCAGGTAGCTGCCCTCGGCGTCGTGCACCTCGGGCGCGATGCCCTGGCGCACTTCCTCCCAGTAGAAGACGTCGGTCAGCGCGCATTCGATGTCGGTGATCGGCCGGCCGAGCAGTTCGGTGCGCGCATAGCCGAGATGGCGGAGCGCGGCGGCGTTGGCCGAGCGGATGTCCAGCGTCGCCGGATCGACGAGCAGCAGGATCTCGTTGCAGTGCTCGACCAGCAGATGGGAAAAATCGTCGCTCATTCGCGCCCCGGCCTCGCCTGCGTGCTGCTGTCGAAAAAGTAGGTGACGCGCCGGCGCGGACTCAGGTAGGCGTAGGTGGCCGGCGGCAGCAGCGCCGGCCGCACCGACTTGGTGATGTTGATTTCGGTTTCCTGCTCGAGGTCGAGCAGGATCGCCTCCTCCTTCGGCACGCCTTCGTCGTAGACCATGACCCAGGGGCGCAGCGGCTTGGCCGGGTTGACCGACATCACCATGCCGATCGCGTCGTTCGAGAGCATCACGATGGAACCCGGCGGATAGACGCCGAGGCAGCGGATCATCTGCTGCAGCACGACGCCGTCGAATTTGTTGCGGCGCTGCCCGAACATGAAGGAGAGCGCCTCGTGCGGCGTCATCGCCTGCGCGAGGTCGACCGGATTGCACAGGTTGTCGTAGAAATTGACGAGGGCGACGACGCGCGCCGGCTGGGTGATCCTGTCGAGCTTCAGGCCGAGCGGGTAGCCCGTGCCGTCGGCCATCTCGTGGTGCTGGAAGATGACGGCGAGGACGTCGGCCGGCAGGCCGATCTGCTTGCCGATGCGCACCCCGAATTCGCAGTGCATGGCGCGCAGTTCGCGCTCCGGCTTGGTGTATTCGTCCGGGCGCTTCTTGAGCACGCGGTCGGGCACGTCCATCAGGCCGATGTCGTGCAGCAGCGCGCCGAGGCCGAGGATGCGCGCCTGCTCGGGGGTGAAGTCCAGCCCCTTGGTGAGCATCATGCACAGCACCGAGACGTTGAGGCCGTGCGAGTAGGTTTCGTCGCCGCCGCACTTCTCGCCCATCACGTGCAGCGTGACCTCCGGGTGTTCGAGAAAGGCGAGCACCATCTGCTCGACGAGGCGCCCCATCTCCTGCAGCGTCTCGGCCGGCCGCGACAGCAGGTTGCGATTGAGGTTGCGCAGGATGCTGGCGGACTTGAGAAAGGCCTTGTCGACCTGTTCGATGCGCCGGCGATGCTCGGCCAGCGCGTGGATGCGCACCTGCTTGGCGCTGAGGACGGGGCTGTCCTCGCGCGGCGCGCCCGGCGCCTCGGCCGCCGCGTGCTCGGCGGCGGCTTCGGGAATCGGCGCCGGGGTATCGGGGCGGACGTCGCTGCGTTCGGGATCGTAGCGGAAGCGCGGTTCACCGAGGGCGCGCAGGTCGCGGATCTGGTCGTCGGAGGCGATGCGGAAGCTGTTGAGCGTGAAGGGGTGCTGAAACCACGGCAAATCGATGAAAACGTAAAGACCGATGCGCAACTGCTCGACCGAGACATAGAAATTGCTGCGCGTAGTTGTGTTCTTTCCCACTCTCACTTCCCCCTGGGGCGCAATTATCCACATTTTTATGCCGACCGGGCAGTCGCGATGCGGCGCAAGGAGCGGTGGCCGGCTGCGGGCGGCGGCGATGGCCCCGGACACCGCCCGTCGGACAAAAGCGGAAGCGGCGGCGGCCGGGCCGGGCGCAGGCCGCGCCGGGGGCCGCAAGGGAACTGGCCGGGAGCGCAGCCGGGACCGGCGGCGCGGAAAACGACAGGCGGAACGAGCGACGAAACGGCCGCAAAAACATGCCTCAAAGAGAGGCCCCCCGCCCGAAGCGCGCGCAAGCCGCCGGGCGCCGTCCCGACGCAAACCCGTCAGCCGGCGCCGATGGCCTCGCGCAAGACCACCTCGAAACGCAGCGCGACGGTCTCCCAGCCGCGTTCGCCCATGCTCTGCCGGGCACGTTCGCCGAGGCGCCGGCGGATGTCGTCGGCGCGCGCGAGTTGCACGGCGGCGCGCATGAAGGCCGCCTCGTCGCCCGGATCGACGGTGCGGCCGTTCTCGCCGTCGACGATCGTTTCGGCCGCCGCCGCGCTGCGGAAGGCGAGCACGGCCAGCCCGCTGGCCAGCGCTTCCTGCGTGACGTTGCCGAAGGTCTCGGTCAGGCTGGGAAAGAGGAAGAGATCGCCCGAAGCGTAGTGCGTTGCGAGATCCTCGCCGAGCCGCTGGCCGGCAAAATGGTGCTGCGGGAATCGGCGCTGCAGGCTGGCGCGCAGCGGGCCGTCGCCGACCAGCACCAGGCGCGCGCGCGGGCAGCGTTCCTGGACGGCGGCGAAGGCGCGCAGGGCGAGGCCGATGTTCTTCTCGGCGGCCAGGCGGCCGACGTAGAGGGCCACCGGATCGTCCGCGCCGGCGCCCCAGGCGGCGCGCAGCGCGGCGCTGCGCCGGGCCGGATCGAAGAGCTGCGTATCGACACCGCGCCCGAGCACGCGCACGCCGGCCAGCCCCTCGCCGGCGAGGCTGGCGGCGAGCGCGGCGGTCGGCACCAGCGTCGCCCGCGTACGCCGGTGGAAGCCGCGCAGGTAGGCGGCGAGCGTCGGCTGCAGCCAGCCGACGCCGTAGTGCCGGCTGTAACGGTCGAAATTGGTGTGGAAGCCGGACGTCACCGGGATGCCGAGCTGGCGTGCCGCGGCCACGGCCGACCAGCCGAGCGGCCCTTCGGTGACGACGTGCACCGCGTCCGGCCGCGCCGCGCGCCACGCCGCGCACAGACGGCGCCTGGCCGGCCAGCCGAAGCGCAGGCCGGCGTAGCCGGGCAGCGCCATGCCGGGCAGCGTCAGATCGCCCGTCTCGTCCGCCCCGCCCGCAGCCGGCGCATCGGCCGGCTGGCGCGGGCGGACGACGCGCACGCGGTGGCCGTTGCCGCGCAGGCCGTCGACCAGACGACCGAGCGTCATCGCGACGCCGTTCACTTCCGGCGGATAGGTTTCGGTGACGATGGCGAGATCGAGCGGCGGACGCGCGGCATCGGTCGGCATGGCTTCACTCCAGAAGAACGCAGGCCCAGACGGCCACCACGTCGAGCAGGGCGAGGAGCACGGCGGCGCTGCCGATGTCCTTGGCGCGCTTGGCGAGGCGGTGGTTTTCCAGCGAGATGCGGTCGACGGCGGCCTCCACCGCCGAATTGAGCAGTTCGACGATGAGCACCAGCAGCACGCTGCCGATCAGCAGCGCGCGCCCCGCCCCGCCCACCGGCAGCCAGCAGGCGAGCGGAATCAGCAGCGCGGCGAGCAGCGCCTCCTGGCGGAAGGCATCCTCGTAGCGCAGCGCGGCGCGCAGGCCGGCCAGCGAGTAGTGAAAGGCGTTCCACACCCGGCGCAGGCCGGTCTTGCCCTTGAACGGACTTTCGTTCATCGGCGTTCCTCATGACGCTCGCCGTGCCGCTCGACGATCCCGCGATAGAGGGCGGCCAGGCGCCCGGCCAGCGTTTCGTCCGACCACTCGCCGGCGTAGCGCCGCGCTTCGGCCGCCAGGCGGCGATGCAGTTCGCCGTTGCGCAGCAGGCGCACGAGTTCGAGCGCGAAGGCGCTCGGGTTGTCGTCCGGCACGAGCGCGCCGCGCCGCGCGCCGAGGATGTCGGTCGTGCCCATCGCCGCCAGCGCGACGACCGGCAGCCCGGCGGCCATCGCCTCGAGCAGGACGAGCCCCTGCGTCTCGGTACGCGACGCGAAGACGAAGGCGTCGGCGGCGGCGTAGCACGCCGGCAGTTCGCGCTGGCGGTCGAGGTAGCCGAGGAACTGGACGCTGCCTCCGAGGCCGCGCGCCTGCGCCGACGCGCGCAGGGCGGCGAGCGCCGGCCCCTCGCCGGCGATCAGCAGGAGCAGCCCGGGCAGCGATTCGCGCGCCAGCGCGGCGGCGTCGAGCAGGAATTCGAGGTTCTTCTCGTGCGCGACGCGGCCGACGTAGAGCGCCACCGGGCGCGTCGCGGCGATTCCATGGCGGGCGCGGAAGGCGCCGCGCTCCTCGCACTCCCCATCGGCGAAGCGGCGCAGCGGGATGCCGGTCGGCAGGACGTGCAGCGGCGCGCGCACGCCGTAATCGCCGAGCCGGCGGTAGATCGCCTGCGAGGGCACGATCACCGCGTCGAGCGCGTTGCACTGGGCGCGCGAGAAACGGCGCGCGGCGTGGCGCAGCCAGCCGGCGGGAACGAAAGGCGCGTAGTGCTGCAGGTATTCCTCGAACAGCGTGTGGTAGGTGGCGATCAGCGGCAGGCCGGCGCGCCGCGCGGCGCCGTGCGCGGCGTAGTGGGCGAGGAAGGGCGTCTGCACATGCACCAGGTCGCAGCCCTGCGCGACCGCCGCGCGGACCGCGTCGTTCAGCGCCCGCCAGCGCAGCAGGCGATCCTCCGGATCGCGCGGCACGGGGCGCGCCGGAACGCGGCGGATCCACGCCGCGCGGCAGCCGTCGCCGTAGTCCGGCGCCACCAGGCTGACCTCGATGTCGTGCGCGGCGAGCGTCTCGCGGTAAGTCTGGATCGCCGTGGACACACCGTTGATGCGCGGGAAATAGACGTCCGAAACCATCAGGACGCGCATGCCGCCTCCGTTTCCCGCGGGTGCTCGACGGCCGCGCCGGCGCTGCCCCAGGCGATCAGTTCGAGGCGGCCGTCGGCGTGCTCGACGATCGCCGTACAACTGTCGACCCAGTCGCCGCAATTGACGTAGTGCTGCGTGCCGACGGCACGCAGCGCGGCGCAGTGGATATGCCCGCAGACGATGCCGTCGAGCCCGCGCTGGCGCGCGCTGTGCAGCGCCGCGTCCTCGAAGTCGAAGACGAACTGCAGCGCCTTCTTGACGCGCCGCTTGGCGTAGCCGGCCAGCGACCAGTAGCCGGCGATGCCGAGCCGGCGGCGCGTCCAGGACAGCATGCCGTTGAGACGCACGAGCAGGTTGTAGGCGACGTCGCCGAGCACCGCGACCCAGCGGTGGTGGCGCGTGATCTGGTCGAACTCGTCGCCGTGCAGGAGCAGGAAGCGGCGACCGTCAGCCAGCTCATGCACGTACTCGGCGTGCACCTCGATGTCGCCGAAGGCGACGCCGACGTATTCGCGCAGCGCCTCGTCGTGGTTGCCCGGAATGAACACCACGCGCTCGCCGCGCCGCGCCCGCCGCAGGATCTTCTGGACGAAGGTGTTCTGCGCCGGCGACCAGTGGATGGCGCGGCTCATCGCCCAGAAATCGACGATGTCGCCGATCAGGAAAAGATTGTCGGCGTCGTACTCGCGCAGGAAGTCGAGCAGGCGCTCGGCCTGGCAGGCACGCGTGCCGAGGTGGATGTCGGAGAGGAAGATCGAGCGGACCGTGGGCATGCCCGCATGATCGCGCCGCCCGGTTACAGCGGCATGCGGATCAGGTTACAGGCGGATGAAAGGCCGCCCCGCGCGGCCGGGCTTCATATATTCGACGCCGGCATATCGTTTTCCGAAACGAATCGTTCCGCAGCGCACGGCGCCGCCGCAGACTGCGCCCACGGACCTCGTGCCGGAGCACCGGCTCGGCGCAACAAAAGCTTCATTTGCCCGGCAAAAAAACCACAACGACGACAGGGGAAAATCCGCCGGGCGATCTCTTTCATCCTGGGAGCGAAAATGAACAACAAATCATGCGCCACCTGCCGCCATCACCAGCCGCCGACCTCGCCCTTCAATGCCGGCGACCATCGCTGCATGCGCCGGGAACTCCGCTTCAGCGCCTTCGACCCGATCCGGGGCGCGCGCACCGAGATCAGGCAACTGCAGCCGTGCGGCGTTGAACGCAGCCCGGGGCTGATCACCTCGGTCATCTACGGCCTGGTCGAACTGCGCAAGCCCTACTGCGGAAAACTCGCGCTCTGGCACGACCCACGCTGAGGGGCGGAGCGCACCGGGCGAACGGCCTCCCTAATCCCGGCGTTCGCCCACCGCTTTCCAGAGCAGCGCGCCGAGCAGGAGCGCAGCGAGCACCAGGCTCGACAGCGAGGCGATCCAGAAGCCGGCGACGCCCATCGGCTGCGCCGCCTTGAAGGCCAGCCACCAGCCGCCGTAGAGGCCGACGCCCCAGAAGCAGACGGTGTGCACGAGCATCGGCGTGAAGGTGATCTTGTAGCCGCGCAGCGCGTAGGCGGCGATCGTCTGCACCGCATCGAAGATCTGATAGACGGCCACGTAGCCGATCAGCGAGAGGGTCACCGCGCGCACGGCAGGATCGTCCGTGTAGGCCGCGGTCAGTCCCGCAGCGGCAAGCCAGAGGACGAGGCCGAGCAGTGTCGACAGCCCGCCGGCGAGCAGCAGGCCGCCGCCGATCGAGGCCCGCGCGCGCGGCCAGTCGCGCGCGCCGGCGGACTGCCCGACCTGCGCCAGCGTGGCGATGGCGAGCGCCAGCGGCAGCATGTAGCAGATCGCGGCGAAGTTGGCGACGATGCGGTGGCCGGCGACCACCGTCGCGCCCAGCTGCGCGACGAAGAGCGCCATCAGCGTGAACGACGAAATCTCGACGAAGTTGGAAAAGCCCATCGGCAGGCCGAGGCGCAGCAGTTCGCGCAGCGGGCGCGCCTGCGGCGGACGCCAGCCGGCGAGCAGACGGTAGCGCGCCAGCGCCGGCCCGAACACCATGTAGAGCATGCCGCAAAGCAGCCCGAACCAGTTGACGACGGCGTTCGAGATGCCGCAGCCGAGCACGCCGAGCGCTTCGCCGCCGAGCCGCCCGGTGACCAGCAGCCAGGCCAGCGCGCCGTGCAGCAGGGTGCCGCCGAGGCTGATCAACATCAGCGGGCGCGGCTTGCCGAGCGCGTTGCAGCAGGAATAGAAGGTGCGATAGAGCAGCGCCGCCGGAATGCCCCAGGCGAGCATTTCCAGGTAGCGGCGCGCCTTGGCCTCGACGCCCGGCTCGATCGGCGACAGGGCGAACAGCGGATCGGGGTGGAGCAGGCAGAGCACGCCCGGCACGGCGAGCAGCAGCGCGAGCCAGAAGGCCTGCTGCAGGGCGCCGCCGATCTCGTCCTCGCGCCCGGCGCCGCGCAGATGCGCGACGATCGGCGCGACCGCCTGCAGGATGCCGACCAGCGCGAACACCACCGAGATGTAGATGCCGCCGCCGACCGCCACCGCCGCCAGGTCCTCGGTGCCGTAGTGGCCAAGCAGCGCGGTGTCGATCACCATCATGCCCATCGAAGCGAGCTGGGCGATCAGCATGGGCCCGGCATGGGCGAGGATTTCACGGGACTGGCGAAGGAGCATCGGCGGACGGGAAGGCAAAAAAAGACGGGCGGAGAAAAACGACCGCACAGGCTAGCCGATTTCGGCGCGCCGGGGGCGTTCATCGCGTCCGCAGCGGGAATCTCGCGGCGCCGCCCGCCGGAACGCAGCCGCGGCGCCGCCCTTCTTTCCGCCAAAACTATCCGCACATCATTTGACCCTGATCATGGAAACATAACCATGGACTCAGTAGGGTCGCTGGCTCAAGGAGAGCAATACGACAAAACCACAAGGACAGGGAGGAAGACAAAGACGATGAATAAAAACGACAACGCACGACGGAACGGCCCCTTCGAGGCCATCGAAACCGCCAGCCGCGACGAGATCGCCGCGCTGCAGACCGAGCGCCTGCGCTGGTCGCTGCGCCACGCCTACGAGAACGTTCCGCACTACCGCGCCAGCTTCGACGCGCACGGCGTGCGCCCCGAGGATTTCAGGACGCTCGCCGACCTCGCGAAATTCCCCTTCACGACGAAGCAGGACCTGCGCGCCAACTACCCCTACGGCATGTTCGCCGTGCCGCGCGAGGACGTCGTGCGCGTGCATGCATCGAGCGGCACGACCGGCAAGCCGACCGTCGTCGGCTACACGCAAAAGGACATCGACACCTGGGCGACGCTGATGGCGCGCTCGCTGCACGCCGGCGGCGGCCGGCGCGGCGACATCGCGCACGTCGCCTACGGCTACGGCCTGTTCACCGGCGGCCTCGGCGCGCACTACGGCGCCGAGCGCCTGGGCTGCACGGTGATCCCGATGTCCGGCGGGCAGACCGAAAAGCAGGTGCAGCTGATCATGGACTTCAAGCCCGACATCATCATGGTCACGCCGTCCTACATCCTCAACATCGCCGACGAGTTCAAGCGCCAGGGCATCGACCCGGCATCCACCAGCCTGCGCATCGGCCTCTTCGGCGCCGAGCCGTGGAGCGAGCAGATGCGCCAGGAGATCGAAAGCACTTTCGGCATCGACGCGATCGACATCTACGGCCTCTCCGAAGTGATCGGCCCCGGCGTCGCCTGCGAATGCGTCGAGAGCAAGGACGGCCCGGTGCTCTGGGAAGACCACTTCTATCCCGAGATCATCGACCCGTCGACCGGCGAGGTGCTGCCCGACGGCAGCCAGGGCGAGCTGGTGTTCACCTCGCTGACCAAGGAAGCGCTGCCGGTCGTCCGCTACCGCACGCGCGACCTGACGCGCCTGCTGCCGCCGACCTCGCGCTCGATGCGGCGCATGGGCAAGATCACCGGCCGCTCGGACGACATGCTGATCATCCGCGGCGTGAACGTCTTCCCGTCGCAGATCGAGGAACTCATCCTCAAGCAGCCCAAGCTCTCGCCGCACTACCTGATCGACGTCTGGCGCGACGGCCACCTCGACTCGGTGGCGGTGAACGTCGAGCTGAAGCCGGAGCACCGCTACGCCTCCGCCGTCGACCGGGAATACGTGGCGCACGACCTGCAGCACCACATCAAGTCCTACATCGGCATCTCGACCAGCGTGCGTATCGCCGAGATCGGCGGCATCGAGCGTTCGGTCGGCAAGGCGCGCCGCGTGATCGACAAGCGGCCGCGCTGAATCATCCGGCGAGCATGCAGTATCATCGGGGCATGGCGCACCGCCATGCCCCGCCCTCTCCGCCGCGCGCCATGAACCCACACCCCAAGCTCTCCGCCGACGCCATCATTCCGCCCCGGCGCAATGCGCCCGGCATCGCCCACGCCGGCGAGACGGTGGTCGCCATCGGCACCTCGACCGGCGGCACGCAGGCGCTCGAAACCGTACTCAAGGCCCTGCCCGCGGATGCGCCGGCCATCGTCGTCGTGCAGCACATGCCGGAGAGATTCACCGCGACCTTCGCCGAACGTCTCAACACCACCTGCCGCATCGAGGTGCGCGAGGCGAAGAGCGGCGACCGCGTCCATGCCGGCCGCGCGCTGGTCGCGCCGGGCGGCAGGCACATGCTGCTGGTGCGCCGGGGCGGCCAGTACGCCGTCGAAGTGGTCGACGGTCCGCCGGTCAATCGCCACCGGCCGTCGGTCGACGTGCTCTTCCGCTCGGTCGCTCAGTGCGCCGGCGCCAACGCCATCGGCATCATCATGACCGGCATGGGCGACGACGGCGCCTGCGGCCTGCGCGAGATGTTCGACGCCGGCGCGCACACCGTGGCGCAGGACGAGCGCAGCTGCGTCGTCTTCGGCATGCCGCGCGTGGCGATCGAACTCGGAGGCGTGCGCGTCGTGCTGCCCCTGGCGCGCATCGCCGAGGTCATCAGCAGCGCCCGGCCGCGCTGATCAGGCGGCCAGCGAGGCGCGCCAGAAGCGCTCGAACTCGGCGCCCGGCAAGGGCCGGGAAAAAAGATAGCCCTGCGCCTCGGCGCAACCGCCGCGGCGCAGGAAGTCGAACTGCGCCTCGTTCTCCACCCCCTCGGCGATCACCCGCAGCTTCAGGTTCTGCGCGAGCCCGATGATGGCGGCGATGATCGCCGCGTCGTCGGCGTCGGTCACGATATCGCGCACGAAGGCCTGATCGATCTTCAGCTTGTCGATCGGCAGCCGCTTGAGATAGGCGAGCGACGAGTAGTCGGTGCCGAAATCGTCGATCGCCACCTGCACGCCCATGCGGCGGATCGTCTCCAGCATCTCGATGTTGCGCTCGGCGGCCTGCATCATGACGCTCTCGGTCAGTTCCAGCTCCAGGCAGTGCGGCGCCAGGCCGCTGGCCTGCAGGGCCTGCCCGACGGCTTCGATGAAGCGCGGCTGGGCGAACTGCAGCGCCGAGATATTGACCGCGACCGGCAGCGCCGGCAGCCCCGCCGCCTGCCAGGCGCGGTTCTGCCGGCAGGCTTCGCCGAGCACCCAGGCGCCGATCCCGAGGATCAGCCCGCTGTCCTCGGCCACCGGGATGAAGCGCATCGGCGGCACCAGGCCGAGTTCCGGGTGCTGCCAGCGCACCAGCGCCTCCATGCCGATCAGGCGCCGCGTCGCGATGTCGATCTGCGGCTGGTAGTGGAGCAGGAACTCGCCGCGTTCGAGCGCGCGGCGCAGGCTGTTTTCGAGCGACATGCGCTCGAAGACGCGCGCGTTCATTTCCGGGCGGAAGAAGTGGTAGGCGTTGCGGCCGCTTTCCTTGCTGTGATACATCGCCGTGTCGGCGTTGCGGATCAGGGTCGCCGGGTCGGCCCCGTCGTCCGGGTAGATGCCGATCCCGAGACTCGCCGTCACTGTCAGCTCGTGCCCTTCGATCAGACAGGGATGCGCCAGCGCTTCGAGCAGCTTTTCGGCGACGCGCGCCGCGTCGCTCGGATGCGCGATCTCCGGCAGCAGCATGATGAATTCGTCGCCGCCCTGCCGGCTGACCGTATCGCTGGCGCGCACGCACTGGTGGATGCGTTCGGCGACGACCTGCAGCAGCTGGTCGCCGATCTGGTGGCCGAGCGAGTCGTTGATGTTCTTGAAGCGGTCGAGGTCGAGGAAGATCAGCGCCATCTGCCGCCCCTCGCGCTGCGCCTGGACGATCGCCTGCGACAGGCGGTCGCCGAGCAGCACGCGGTTCGGCAGGTTGGTCAGCGCATCGTGCTCGGCGAGGTGGCGGATGCGCTCCTCGCTGCGCTTGCGTTCGGAGATGTCGGTGAAGATGCCGACGTAGTGCTCGATCTCGCCCGCCGCGTCGCGCACGACGCTGATCGTCAGCCATTCGGGAACGACGCGCCCGTGCCGGTCGCGGTTCCAGATTTCGCCCTGCCACGAGCCCGTGCCGCGCACCGCGTCCCACATCGCGCGGTAGAAGGCGTCGTCGTGGCGCGACGAGCGGAAGAGCTCCGGCGTGCGTCCGAGCAGTTCGTCGGCCTCGTAGCCGCTGAGCGCGCAGAACGCGGGATTGACCGAGACGATGCGGTTGTCGCGGTCGGTCACGACGATGCCCTCGCCGCTGCTGGCGATCGCTTTGGCGGCCAGGCGCAGCTGCTCTTCGGCCCGGTGGCGTTGCGTCACGTCGTGCACGATCGAGTAGATCAGCGTTTGCCCGCCGACGCGCAGGGGGCTGGCGTGCACCTCGACGTGCCGGATCTCGCCGTTCGCCATCCGGTGCTGGAGCAGGAAATAGCCGCGGCCGTCGGCCAGCACGCGCTCGGCCGCCGCGCGATACTCGCCTTCGGGGCGCGGGTCGATGTCGCGCAGCGGCTTGCCGCGAAAGGCCTGCAGCGGATAGCCGTAGAACGCGCAGGCGGCGGGATTGGCGTCGACGATGGCGGCGCGCTCCGGATCGACCAGGAACATCACCGAAGCGTTGCCGAGGAACATCTGGCGGTGGCGCTCCTCGCTCTCCTCGCGCGCCGCTTCCGTCGCCTTGCGCTCGCTGATGTCCTCGATGAGCACGACGGCCCCCTTGTCCGGCTGCAGCGGATCGAGCAGGCGGGCGTAGAAGTTGGTCCAGAAAACCCGTCCGGCGCGATCCTTGTATTCCTGCTCGAACTTCGCCACGCCGCCGTTGGCGATTTCCGGGTACAGGCGCTGGCCGAAGGCCACGAAGGCCTCCGCGCTGGTATAGAACGCCTCCACCGACTGGCCGCGCACCTCGTCGACGCGATAGCCGAACATGCGCTCGAAGGCGCGGTTGGCGCTGAGCAGGCAACGATTGCGGATGAGGGCCACGGCCAGCGGGCTGGCGTCGAGGATCGTGCGCAACTCTTCGGCGCGCCCCTCGCTCTCGTGGCGCGCCTGCAGCAGCTCGCCGCACAGGCGGTAGAAGTCGGCGGCCACCTCGCCGATCTCGTCCCGGCCGGCGGTCAGCGTCGCCGCCAGCTCGGGCTCGCGCCCGAGGCGGCGAACGTTCTCGCGCAGGACGAGCAGCGGCTGGAAGAGGCTGCGCATCATCAGCCAGACGATCAGCCCGACCAGCAGCGACGCGCCGAACATCAGCCAGAGCGCGGTCTGCCGCGAAGCGTGGATGGGCGCGTAGGCCTCCTCGACGGGCAGCAGGGAGCCGAGCACCCAGTCCGCCGTGCGCAGCGAGCGAAAGCTCATCAGCATCCGCTGGCCGTAGCTGGTGGTGCCTTCCTGCGTGCCTTCCCAGCCGGCGATCGCCTGATCGAACACCGGATTCGCGCCGGGCACGACGTTGAGCCGCATGACCCGGTCCTTGAAGCGGCTGACGATGGTCACGCGCTCGCGCGTGGTCAGCACGAAATGCCCGCTGCGTCCGCTCTTGCGCTCGTTCAGCGAGCCGAGAAAGCCGGGGTCGAGCAGGTTCATCTGCCCCGAGAGGATGGCGACCGTGCGCCCGGCGCCGTCGACGACCGGAACGGCCTGGGCGAGCGACGGACGCTGCGTCACCTTGCCGAGAAAGGGCGGCGAGATGGCCGGCTGGCGCGTCTCCAGAACCTGCCGCAGGTGTTCGAAGTGGGCGACCTCGGCTCCGCGCCGCCCGGGAAACACCGGATGGTCGGCGAGCACCCGCAGGGACGGCGAGACCACCACCAGATCGTCGAAGAAGGACAGCAAGCCATGCCGATCCTCGAGATACGCCTGCAGGCGGAGCGGATCGGCCAGCACCTCCGGCGTGATGCCGGCGGCGACGCGCGCCAGGGCGTCGCCCTGCAGGCGGAAGCGGCTGTCGATTTCGTCGGCGACGCGCGTGATCAGCGAAAACTGCTGGTCGGCGATGGTCTGCTTGAGCGAGGTCTGGATCAGGTAGTTCTGGATGACCGCGCCGATGCCGAACAGGACGAGCAGCAAGGCCACGATGGCGAGCGACGATTTTGTTTTTAGATTCACCCCGGCTCCGATAGCAACAAACTGCGCGACGAACAGCGCCTACTTTACACCGAGGGCCGCCAGCTGCCGGTCGTGCCGGCGGCCGAGCAGGACCAGCGCGCTCGCCGCGCCGACGGTCGCCATCAGCATGTCCCACTGCGTATCCCAGACGTCGCCCTGCGTGCCGAGAAAGGCGTCGGCGCCCTGCCCGAGCGCCAGCGCGGCCCACCATTCTATGAACTCGTAGGTCGCCGAGATGGCCAGGCAGACGCAGACGATCAGGAAGTTGCGCCAGCCCGCGCCGTTGACCACGGCGCGGCGGATCAGGATTTCGCGCGCGACCATCGCCGGCACGAAGCCCTGCATGAAGTGGCCGATCCGGTCGTAGGGATTGCGAGACAGGCCGAGCGCCTGCTCCAGCCAGTCGCCGAACGGCGTCAGGGCGTAGGTGTAGGTGCCGCCGTAGATCAGGACCAGCGCGTGCGCGGCGATCAGCCAGTAGAGCAGCGGCGTCAGCGGAAAACGCGCGCGCGTGGCGGCAAGCAGGGCCAGCGCGATGAACACCGGCGCCGTTTCGAGCACCCAGGTCCCGCGCTCGAACGCGAAGCACCAGGAGACGGCCAGCGCGGCGACGACCGCCGCCGCCAGCGCGCCGGGCAGGCGCGAGTCCGCGGCGCCGGCCATCAGACGAGCCGGATCTTCAGCTCGCCGACGCCATCGACGCCGCCTTCCAGCACATCCCCCCGCTGCACCGTCGATACGCCGGCCGGCGTGCCGGTGAAGATCAGGTCGCCGGGCGCCAGTTCGACGTATTGCGACAGGTTGGCGATCACCTCGGCGACCTTCCACGACATCTGCGCGAGGTCGCCGTTCTGCCGCAGTTCGCCGTTGACCTTGAGCCACACGGCGCCGCGCGCCGGGTGGCCGCTGCTCGCGACCGGGACGATGGCGCCGATCGGCCCGCCCTGGTCGAAGCCCTTGCCCATGTCCCACGGGTGCCCCTTGTCCTTGGCGCGGCTCTGCAGATCGCGCCGCGTCAGGTCGAAGCCGACGGCGTAGCCGAAGACGCAGTCGAGCGCGGCGGCGGGCGGAATATTGGCGCCGCCCCGGCCGAGCGCCACGACGAGTTCGACTTCGTGCTGCAGATTGGCGGTCGCCGGCGGATAGGCGACGTCGCCGCCGCCCGGCACCAGCGCGTCGGCCGGCTTGCTGAAGAAGAACGGCGGTTCGCGCGTATCCGCTCCCATCTCGGCGGCATGGTCGGCGTAGTTGCGGCCGACGCAATAGACCCGGCGGACGGGGAAACGGGCGGCGCTGCCGGCCACGGGAACGCTCACCGGCGCGGCCGGCGGAAAGACGTAGCTCATCTGGGCTCCTGGAATCGAAGACTGCAAAGTTTAGCGCCGCGCGAACGGAAGCGGCATCCGTGGCCGGCGGCGCGGGAGGAAGAAGCGCCGCGCCTCAGACCGGGTTGTCGATATCGACGAATTCACACGCGAGGCCGAAACGCGCGGCGAGGTGCGCGGCCAGCGCCTGCACGCCGTAGCGCTCGGTCGCATGGTGCCCGGCGGCGACGTAGGCGACGCCGGACTCGCGCGCCAGATGCACGGTCTGCTCGGAAATCTCGCCGGACAGATAGACGTCGGCGCCGAGCGCGATGGCCTGCTCGAAGTAACCCTGCGCACCGCCCGAGCACCAGGCGACGCGGCGCAGCGGCCGGCCGTCGCCGGCGATCGCCAGCGGCGCGCGGTCGAGCGCCGCGCCGACGCCGGCGACCAGCGCATCGAGCGCGCACGGCTGCGCCGGGCGCCCGATCCAGCCCATGTCCTGCTCGCCGAAGCGTCCCTCGGCGATCCAGCCGAAGCGGCTGGCGAGTTGCGCGTTGTTGCCGAACTCGGCATGGCTGTCGAGCGGCAGGTGGTAGCCGATCAGGTTGATGTCGTGGCGCAGCAGCGCCTGCAGGCGCGCCTTGCGGATGCCGGTGACGCGGCCGTCCTCGCCGCGCCAGAACCAGCCGTGGTGCACGAGGATCGCGTCGGCGTCGCGCGCGATCGCCGCATCGACCAAGGCCTGGCTGGCGGTGACGCCGGCGACGATGCGCCGCACCTCGGGGCGTCCTTCCACTTGCAGGCCGTTTGGGCAATAATCCTTGAAGCGCGCGACTTCGAGCAGATCGTCGAGATAACGCGTCAAATCCTCATGTTTCATCCACAGGCTCCAATTTCCCTATGCGCAGGTTCTGGCTGATTTTTGCACAAACCGTCACGGTTAGTCTCGCCCTCCTCTTCGTGGTGAGCACCCTCAAGCCCGAGTGGCTCGGCAAGCGCGGCGGCTACCCGAGCATCGTCGCGCTGCAGGAGTCGTTCGGCAACGGCGAGCCGGTGCTTGCCGCCACCTCGTACCGCGAGGCGGCGAAGAAGGCGCTGCCCTCCGTCGTGCACATCTTCACTTCGCAGCAGATCAAGGTGCCGCGCCATCCGCTGCTCGACGATCCGATCTTCCGCCATTTCTTCGGCGACCGCCCCGACGGCGATGCGCCGGACAGCACGCAGCGCAACTCCGGCCTCGGTTCGGGCGTCATCGTCAGCGCCAACGGCTACATCCTGACCAATTACCACGTCGTCGAAGCCGCCGACCAGATCGAGGTCGCGCTCAACGACGGCCGCAGCCTGAAGGCGCGCGTCGTCGGCAGCGACCCCGACACCGATCTCGCGGTGCTGCAGGTGCAGGCCGAGAAGGGCCAGGAGCTCAAGCTGCCGGCGATCACCTTCGGGCAGATGAACAACATCGGCGTCGGCGACGTCACGCTGGCCATCGGCAACCCCTTCGGCGTCGGCCAGACGGTGACCATGGGCATCGTCTCCGCCCTCGGCCGCTCGCACCTCGGCATCAACACCTTCGAGAACTTCATCCAGACCGACGCGGCGATCAACCCCGGCAACTCCGGCGGCGCGCTGATCGACAGCCAGGGCAACCTGATCGGGATCAACACCGCGATCTACTCGCGCTCCGGCGGCTCCCTCGGCATCGGCTTCGCGATCCCGGTATCGACGGCGAAGAGCGTCATGGAGCAGATCATCCTGACCGGCACCGTGACGCGCGGCTGGATCGGCGTCGAGGCGCAGGAAATCACCGCCGAACTGGCCGAATCCTTCAACCTACCCGACACCGACGGCGCGCTGATCGCCGGCGTCATGCGCGGCAGCCCGGCCGACGCCGCCGGCATCCGTCCCGGCGACATCCTGCTCGCCGTCGCCGACCGGCCGGCCAAGGACCCGCAGGTCATGCTCGACCTGATCGCCGACCTGAAGCCCGGCGACACCGTGCCCTTCAAGCTGCGTCGCGAGAAGACCCTGATCGAGGCCAAGGTGAAGATCGGCAAGCGGCCGGCCCAGCCGCGCGAACGGGAGTAAGGCGATGTGCCAGCTGCTCGGCATGAACTGCAACGTGCCGACCGACATCTGCTTCTCCTTCACCGGTTTCCAGCAACGCGGCGGCGCCACCGACGTGCACGCCGACGGCTGGGGCATCGCCTTCTTCGAAGGGCGCGGCGTGCGCCTTTTCCTCGATCCGCAGCCGTCGAGCACCTCGCCGATCGCCGCGCTGGTGCGCAACTATCCGATCCACTCGAAGAACGTCGTCGCGCATATCCGCAAGGCGACGCAGGGCGTCGTCGGGCTGGAGAACACGCACCCCTTCCGCCGCGAGCTGTGGGGGCGCTACTGGATCTTCGCGCACAACGGCAACCTGATCGATTTCGCGCCGACGCTCGACGGCAGCTTCCTGCCGGTCGGCAACACCGACAGCGAGCGCGCCTTCTGCTGGCTGCTGCAGTCGCTGCGCCAGCGCTTCGGCGCCGCGCCGCCGGCGGCCGAAGCGCTGTTCGACGAGTTGCGCCGGCTGACCCTCGAACTCTCCGGACACGGCGAGTTCAACTACCTGCTCTCGAACGGCGACTGGCTGATCGTGCACTGCTCGACGAAGCTCGCCTACATCGTCCGCCAGGCGCCCTTCGCGCAGGCGCACCTGAAGGATCAAGACGTCAGCGTCGACTTCACGACGCTGACGCGGCCGCAGGACCGCGTCGCGATCATCGCCACCGAACCGCTGACCGACAACGAAACCTGGACGACGATGGCGCCGGGCAGCCTGTGGCTGTTCGAGGACGGCGCCGCGCTCCACCAGGCGGCGACCGTTCCCGGCCCGCTCAGGAAACCCGCGGGCTGAGGAAGCTCCGCTCGAAGTCGGCGGCCGGCAGCGCCCGGCCGAACAGCCAGCCCTGCGCCTCGGCGCATCCCAGGCCCTCGAGAAAGCTCCGCTGCGCCTCGCTTTCGACCCCCTCGGCGAGCAGCTTGAGCTTGAGGCTGCCGGCCATCGCGGCGATCGCCCGCACGATCGCCGTGTCGTCGCCGTCGCCGGGCACGCCCTGCACGAAGGAGCGATCGATCTTCAGCTTGTCGATCGGGAAGCGCTTGAGGTAGGAGAGCGACGAGTAGCCGGTGCCGAAATCGTCGATCGCCAGCCCGACGCCCATCGCGCGCAGACGGCGCAGCGCGGCGACCGCCTCGTCGGCGTTCTGCATGGCGGCACTCTCGGTGATTTCAAGTTCGAGGCACGCCGGATCGGCGCCGGTCTCGGCAAGGATGCCGGCGATCGTCGCCACCAGATCGGCCTGCCGGAACTGGCGCGGCGACAGATTCACCGCCACCGTCAGCGGCGCCAGCCCGCGCCGCCGCCAGTCGGCGATCTGCCGGCAGGCGGCGCGCAGCACCTGCTCGCCGAGCGCGACGATGAGTCCGGTTTCCTCGGCGACCGGGATGAAATCCGCCGGCGCAACCAGACCCTTCTGCGGATGCCGCCAGCGCACCAGCGCCTCGGCGCCGAGCAGGCGGCCGCTGTCCATCGCCACCTGCGGCTGGTAGAAGACTTCGAGCTCACCGCCGTCGAGCGCGCGGCGCAGTTCGTTCTCCAGCGTCAGGCGGCGCAGCGCGTGCATGTTCATCTCGCCGGCGAAGAAGCAGAAGCCGCCGCGCCCGGCCTCCTTGGCGCGGTACATCGCAGTGTCGGCGTTCTTCAGCAGGTCCTGCGGGACGCGCCCGTCGCGCGGATAGAGTGCGATGCCGATGCTCGCTGCGAGCGGCAGTTCGCGGCCGCCGACGCTGAGCGGCTCGGCGAGGCGGGCGGCGATCTTGCCGGCGATGCTCGCCGCCGCGTCGATGCCCGGCAGATCTTCGAGCAGCACGACGAACTCGTCGCCGCCCAGGCGCGCCACCGTGTCCTCGCCGCGCAGGCAGCTCGAGAGGCGCGCCGCGACTGCCTTCAGGAGCTCGTCGCCGACGTCGTGGCCGTAGCTGTCGTTGATCAGCTTGAAACGGTCGAGGTCGAGGAAAAGCACCGCCGCCATGCCCTCGCGCCGGCGCGCGATGGCGTGCGCCAGGCGGTCGTGCAGCAGGTTGCGGTTGGGCAGGCCGGTCAGCGGATCGTGGTTGGCCAGGTGGTTGAGGCGCGCCTCGGCGTCCTTGCGGTAGGTCACGTCGTTGAGCACGCCGACGAAGTGCGTGATCGCGCCGGACTCGCTGCGCACCGGTGCCAGGAAGAGCTCGACCCAGCGCAGTTCGCCGTCGGCGCGGCGCAGGCGCAGCACGGTGCTGCCCTCGCTGCCGCGCGCGATGGCGTGGCGGATTTCGCTGTAGCCGTCGTCGCCCTGCCCGTCGCCTTCGTGGCGGCAGATGCACGGCTGCCCGACGACGCAGCCGGAAGCGGCGCCGAGCACGCGTTCGAAGGCCGGATTCACGTAGATCAGCGGGTAATCGGGCTGGCCGGCGTCGGCGATGAAGATGCCGTTGACGCTCGACTCGATGGCGCGGTCGCGCAGCGCGATGCGCCGCTTGTCGGCGTGGATGTAGGTGTCGAGCGTCAGCCCGAGGTCGAACATGGCGACCTTGAGCAGCGCGTCGAAGGCCGGAACGAAGGTTTCGCGGCGCCCGCCGCTGTGCGCCCAGACGGCGTCCAGCATGCCCGACAGGTATTGGCGGAAGGCGCCGACGTACCATTTCGGTTCGAGGCCGATGCGCGCGTGGGTGACGCCGACTTCCAGCCGCCGCGCGACGTAGGCGGCGTCGTAGTCGCCGGCCGTCAGTTCGCGGAAGTAACGCTCGTGCGCCCCCTGCAGGCGCGCCAGCGTGGCGTCGTCGCGCAGCAGCGCGGCGAGCGGCGGATAGCCGCGCAGCCGTTCGTAGAAGTCGCCGGCGAAGCCGTGCATGCCGTCGCCGAGTCCGGCATGCACGGCGGCCAGGCGCGCCGCGTCCTCGGCGCCGAGTTCGAGGAAGAGTTTGCGCTCGGCGATCTCGGCGGCGTCGATACGCATCTCGCGGGCGATCTCGCCTCCCACGGCGACCTTCATCGCCCGTCCGCCTTGCCGAGCATGCGGCTCATGCCGCCCATCACCGTCAGGTTGGCGTTCTCCATCGCCTGCAGCTCGCCCAGCGCGGCTTCGATGCGGCCTTCGTAATAGAGCGCGACGGCCTGGCGGGCGTGCACATGCACGGCACGGTGCGGCGTTTCCAGCTCGGCGTAGCCGGGCAGTCCGGCGAAGCGCTCGCGCCCCTCGCCGTCGTAGTACCACTGGCCGAGCCGGCAGTGCTTCTCGTCCGGCAAATCGTCCGGGCGGATCCGCGAGATGCCGAGGAAGACCTTGTACACCTCGAGCTTCAGCGTCAGCTCCTCGATGTTGGCGAGTTCGACGTTGGACAGCAGCGCCGACGCGGCGACCGCCCCTTCCATCCGGCGCGACAGTTCGAGCAGGCGCTGCATGCTGTGCATCGCCACCTCGCTCTCGGCGGAATAGCGGGCGGCGTCCTCGGCGCCGACCTCCATCACCGCCTTGGCACTGCGCGTCTCTTCCTGGATGTTGCCGACCAACCCGGAAATCTCGGTCGTCGCCTTCGCCGTGCGCTCGGCCAGCTTGCGCACCTCGTCGGCCACCACCGCGAAGCCGCGCCCGGCCTCGCCGGCCCGCGCCGCCTCGATCGCCGCGTTGAGCGCCAGCAGATTGGTCTGGTCGGCGATCTCCTTGATCAGGCGGACGATGCCGCCGATCTCGCCGGCGCGCTGGTTGAGCCCGTCGACGTTGCGCGAGGCCTCGCTCATGCGGGCGAACATGGCGCGCAGATTGCCCGCGATCTGCTCGAAGGCGATGCGGTTGCTGTCAGACTGCGCCGCCGCTTCGAGCGCCGAAGCCTTTTCCTCGTTGAGCGTGGTCGCCAGCCCGAAGAAGGAGGCGCGCACGCCGCCGAGCGAATCGCCGAAACTGCCAAGGCTGGCAAAGACGCCTTCGAGGTTGGCACGCTCGCGATGCAGAACGCCGGTTTCGTCGCGCAGGCTGTTGCGTTCGGCTTCGAGCAGGGCGATACGCGCCTGCAGGTCGGCATTTTCGCGCTGCAGGTACGCGTTGTCGGTTTCGGCCCTGAGCAGGGACTGTTTCAACTTTGGGAAAAACATGGCGGCTCCACGGTTCAATTCCCGAGTGATTTACTCAGGAATATAGTTGAGCATTTTAATCAACTATTCCGGCGCGGATTTGATGCCGGTTAAAAAAGACAAACGCCGCCCGAAATTCTGGCGGCGTCGGGAGGTCGGCGGAGGGAACCCGGATCAGTCGGATTTCTGACGGTTGAGGTCGGCCACGACCTTGTTCATTTCTTCGTCGCTCGCCGGCTGCCAGTCGGAAGCCGGCGCGGCGGGAACCGGCGCCGTGGCGGCGGAGTCGGCGGCTTCGGCCGCCGCCGCGGGCTCGGCGTCAGGCCTTTTGCCGACGAAGCGGGCCATGAAGATGCCCAGCTCGTAGAGCAGACAGAGCGGGATCGCCATCATCAGCTGCGAGATGACGTCGGGCGGCGTGAAGATCGCCGCGACGATGAAGGCGCCGACGATCACGTAGGAACGCCATTCGCGCAGCGTGGCGATGCTGACGACGCCCATGCGCACCAGCACGACGACGACGACCGGCACCTCGAAGGTGACGCCGAAGGCCATGAAGGTCGTCATCACGAAGGAGAGGTATTTTTCGATGTCGGTCATCCAGGCGACGCCCTCGGGAGCGATCTTCGACATGAAGCCGAACACCGTCGGAAAAACGAGGAAGTACGCGAAGGCCATGCCGACGAAGAAAAGCAGGACGCTGGCCGCGACCAGCGGCAGCGCCAGGCGCTTCTCGTGCGCGTAGAGGCCGGGCGCGACGAAGGCCCAGACCTGATAGAGCACGTAAGGCAGCGCGATCAGGAAGGCGACCATCATCGCCACCTTCATCGGCACCAGGAAGACGCCGACCACGTCGGTCGCGATCATCTGCCCGCCCTGCGGCAGGGTCGCCAGCAGCGGCTGCGCGAGCAGCGAATAGAGTTCCTTGGCCCACGGAAAGAGGCAGACGAAAACGATGCCCACGGCGAGCAGCGCGCGGATCAGGCGGTCGCGCAGCTCGAACAGGTGGGACAGGAAGGAATCTTCCGGCTGGCTGCTCATGCGGAATTCAGGCTTTCTGGGCAGGGCCGGCGCCATCGCCGGAGGCCTGCGCGGTGGAGGCTGCGGACGCCGGCGCGGCAGCCACCGGCGGCGCTTCGGCCGAAGGCGGCGCGGCGACGGCCGGCGACGCGTCGCCGGGCGACGGTGCGGCATCGGTCAGCCCTTGCGCCGCCTGGTTCAGCGAGGTCTCGGCGGATTGCAGCTCCTTGCCGACGTCGCGCTCGATGCTGCGCGCCGACTCCTCGACCTGCGCCTGCAGCTTCTTCAACTCGTCGAGCTGCATCTCGCGGTTGATGTCGGATTTCACGTCATTGACGTAGCGTTGCAGCCGGCCGAGCAGGTGCCCGGCCGTGCGCGCCACCTTGGGCAGGCGCTCGGGGCCGATCACGATGAGCGCCACGACGGCGATGACGATCAGCTCGGAAAAACCGATATCGAACATTGAGGGAACCGGGCTAGGAAAGAAATGAAGACGGGAGTGAAGACGACGGTTCGGAAGCGAGGCGAATCAGGAGCCGCACAGGACGAAAGGACGAAAAAACGAAACGGCGGGAAGCGCGCCGGCCGGACGGCGCGGAAGACCGCCCCGTCGCGCCCGGCCGCGGCGACGCTCAGCTCTTGGTCTTTTCCTTGATTTCGCCTTCGATCGTCTGGCCGCCGCTCACCTGTTGCGGCGGCACGGCGTCGGCCGGCTTCGCCTCGGCGGTGCCTTCCTTCATGCCGTCCTTGAACCCCTTGACCGCGCCGCCGAGATCGGAGCCGACGTTGCGCAGCTTCTTGGTACCGAACACCAGCAGGACGATGACCAGAACGATCAACCAGTGCCAAATGCTGAAAGAACCCATGATGTGTCTCCTTAAATTCGCTTGAGCATCGGTCCGACCGGATCCGGTCCGCCGACGATGTGCGCGTGCAGGTGCTCGACTTCCTGCTGTCCGACGCGCCCGGTATTGATGATCACCCGGAAGCCGTCCGGGCTGCCCTGTTCGGCCGCCAGCCGGCCGGCCACCGCGAGCATCCGGCCGAGCACCGGCGCATCCGCCTCGCCGGCGGTCGCCAGCGACGTGATGTGCTGCTTGGGCACGATCAGGAAATGCACCGGGCGCGCCGGGTTGATGTCATGAAAAGCATAGACCTGTTCGTCCTCGTACACCTTGCGCGAGGGAATCTCGCCACGCACGATCTTGCAGAACAGGCAGTCGCTCATTTTTCGGCGCTCCGCGCCTTCTTCTCGTCGATTCCGGAAATGCCCTCGCGCCGGCGCATTTCCTGCGAAACGTCCTCGATGCCCATGCCGTGGAAGGCGAGCAGCACGAGGACGTGATAGATCAGGTCGGTCGACTCCCAGACGATGTTCAGGCGCTTGCCGTCCTTCGCCGCCATGACCAGTTCGGTGCTCTCCTCGCCGATCTTCTTGAGGATGGCATCTTGCCCCTTGGCGAACAGCTGTGCCGTGTATGAGGTCTCGGGATCGGCGTTGCGACGCGAGGCGAGCGTGTCGGAAAGCCGATGCAGGATGTCGTGTGTGCTCATTTTGCGTAGATGTCCTTCGGGTCTTTCAGCACCGGATCGACAGCGATCCAGCGTTGCCCGTCGAGTTGATGGAAAAAACAGCTCTCGCGCCCGGTATGGCAGGCGATGCCGCCCTCCTGCGCGATCGAAAGGAGCAGCACGTCGCCGTCGCAGTCGGTACGCACGGCGCTGACGCGCTGGTAGTGACCGGACTCCTCGCCCTTGCGCCACAGGCGGTTGCGCGAGCGGGACCAGTATACCGCGTTCCCGGTACGCACCGTTTCCTGCAGCGACTCGCGGTTCATGTAGGCGAACATCAGCACGCGGCCGCTTTCCGCGTCCTGCGCGATGGCCGGAATCATGCCCTGCGCGTCCCACTTGAGCGCATCGAGCCAGGCCTGGCCGACGTCGAGATCGCTCACAGGCGCACCTCGATGCCGCGCTCGCGCATGTATTCCTTGGCTTCGCGCACGGTGTATTCGCCGAAGTGGAAAATGCTCGCGGCGAGCACCGCGTCGGCACGCCCTTCGCTGACGCCATCGGCCAGATGCTGCAGGTTGCCGACGCCGCCGCTGGCGATCACCGGGATGTCGACGGCGTCCGAGACGGCGCGCGTCAGGGCGAGGTCGAAACCGTTCTTGGTGCCGTCGCGGTCCATGCTGGTCAGCAGGATTTCGCCGGCGCCGAGCTGCTGCACCTTGCGCGCCCATTCGACCGCGTCGAGGCCGGTATTGTTGCGCCCGCCGTGCGTGAACACCTGCCAGAGGCCGGGCGCCGTCTGCTTCGCGTCGATCGCGACGACGATGCACTGGTTGCCGACCTTGGCCGAGGCATCGGCGACGAGGTCGGGATTCTGGACGGCCGCCGTGTTCATGCTGACCTTGTCGGCGCCGGCGTTGAGCAGGCGCCGCACGTCGGCCACCGTGCGCACGCCGCCGCCCACGGTCAGCGGAATGAAGACCTGCGCGGCGCAGGCTTCGACGATGTGCAGGATGATGTCGCGCTGGTCGCTCGAGGCCGTGATGTCGAGAAAAGTGACTTCGTCGGCGCCCTGCTCGTCGTAGCGGCGCGCGATCTCGATCGGATCGCCGGCGTCGCGCAGGTCGACGAAGTTGGTGCCCTTGACGACGCGACCGGCGGTGACGTCAAGACAGGGAATGATGCGTTTGGCGAGACCCAAAATGACCGCGCTTTCTTCAGTTCTGGCCGATGCGCTCGGCTTCCGCCTGCGCCGCCGCGAAATCGAGCGAGCCGTCGTAGATGGCGCGTCCGGCGATGGTGCCGACGACGCCTTCCGCCTCGACGGCGCACAGCTTGCGGATGTCCTCGATGTCGGACAGGCCGCCGCTGGCGATCACCGGGATGCGCAACGCCTGCGCCAGCTTCACGGTGGCTTCGATGTTGATGCCGGACAGCATGCCGTCGCGCCCGATGTCGGTGTAGATGATGCCTTCGACGCCGTAGTCCTCGTACTTCCGGGCGAGATCGATCACGTCGTGCCCGGTCAGCTTCGACCAGCCGTCGACGGCGACCTTGCCGTCCTTGGCGTCGAGGCCGACGATGATGTGGCCGGGGAAGGCGCCGCAGGCGTCGTGCAGGAAGCCGGGGTTCTTCACCGCGGCGGTGCCGATGATCACGTAGCTGATGCCGCCGTCGAGGCAGCGCTCGATGGTGTCGAGGTCGCGGATGCCGCCGCCGAGCTGCACGGGGATGTCGTCGCCGACCGCCTTGACGATTTCCCGGATCGCGCTCTCGTTCTTCGGCTTGCCGGCGAAGGCGCCGTCCAGATCGACGACGTGCAGGCGGCGCGCGCCCTGTTCGAGCCAGTGGCGTGCCTGTTCGCCGGGAGAATTGGAAAAGACGGTGGCGTCGTCCATGAGGCCCTGCTTGAGACGGACGCACTGGCCGCCCTTCAGGTCAATCGCGGGAATGATCAGCATGTGGGGGAACGGGGGTCGAGAGAAAATACGGAAGGATCGAAAGGATTGCCGCTCAGGGCTTCCAGCGAATGAAGTTTTCGAGCAGCGCGAGGCCCGCTTGGGCGCTCTTCTCCGGGTGGCACTGAATGGCGAAGATATTATCCCGCGCCACCGCGCTGGTAAAGGGGATGCCGTAGTCGGTCGTGCCTGCCACGCAGGCCCGGTCGACCGGGTCGACGTAGTAGCTGTGCACGAAGTAGAAACGCGCGCCGTCGGCGATGCCTTCCCACAGAGCATGCGGCCGCGTCTGGCGCACTTCGTTCCAGCCCATGTGCGGTACCTTCAGGCGATTGCCGGCGGCGTCGACCATCTTCTCGGCGGGAAAGCGGCGCACCTCGCCGGCAAAGACGCCGAGTCCGGCCACGTCGCCCTCGGCGCTGTGCTCGAAGAGCATCTGTTCGCCGATGCAAATGCCGAGGAAGGGCTTGTCGCGCGCGGCGGCGAGCACGGCCGGGCGCAGGCCGCGCGCGTCGAGTTCGCGCATGCAGTCGGGCATCGCGCCCTGGCCGGGAAAGACCACGCGCTCGGCGGCGGCGACCACCGCCGGGTCGGCGGTGACGACCACCTCGCGGCCGTCGGCCACGTGCACGAGCGCCTGCCAGACCGAGCGCAGATTGCCCATGCCGTAGTCGACGACGGCGATCGCCCCCGTCGCCATCACAGCACGCCCTTGGTCGACTGGATGCTGCCGGCGGCGCGCGGATCGATCTCAGCGGCCATGCGCAGCGCGCGGCCGAAGGCCTTGAACACGGTCTCGGCCTGGTGATGCGCGTTCTCGCCGCGCAGATTGTCGATGTGCAGCGAGATCTGGGCGTGGTTGACCAGGCCCTGGAAGAATTCGTGCGTCAGGTCGACGTCGAAGCTACCGATCATGGCGCGCTTGAAATCGACGAAGAACTCGAGCCCCGGACGTCCCGAGAGGTCGACCACGACGCGCGACAGCGCTTCGTCGAGCGGCACGTAGGCGTGGCCGTAGCGGCGCAACCCTTTTTTGTCGCCGACCGCCTTGGCCAGCGCCTGCCCGAAGGTGATGCCGATATCCTCGACCGTGTGGTGCGCATCGATGTGGAGGTCGCCCTTGGCTTCGACCTCGAGGTCGATCAGCCCGTGCCGGGCGATCTGGTCGAGCATGTGGTCGAGGAAGGGAACGCCGGTGGCGAATTTGCCCTGGCCTGAGCCATCGAGGTTCAGACGAACCGTGACCTGGGTTTCGAGGGTATTTCGGGAAATCTCGGCTTGCCGCATCGGAGCACCATTGCAAATGAACAACAATCGGGAGAGGACTGCAAACAGGAACGGCAAACCGCGGAAAACCCGCTGGCGCGCGCGGCGCACGGCCTGTTGCGGACAGGCGAGCATGATACCATTTCGGCCTTCCGCTGCACCCGACCTGCCGAGCCGCCATGAGCCAATACTGGAGTTCCCTCGTTCATCGCCTGACGCCCTACGTGCCGGGCGAACAACCGAAGCTGCCCAATCTCGTCAAGCTGAACACCAACGAAAACCCCTACCCGCCGTCGCCGCGCGCGGTGGCGGCGATCCGCGACGAGCTCGGCGAGAACGGCGAGTTTCTACGCCTCTACCCGGATCCGACCGGGCACCGGCTCAAGGAGGCGGTCGCCGCCCATTACGCCGGGGACGGCATCGAGCCGAGCAATGTCTTCGTCGGAAACGGCTCCGACGAGGTGCTGGCGCACGTCTTCCAGGCCCTGCTCAAGCACGACGCGCCGCTGCTCTTCCCCGATATCACCTACAGCTTTTACCCGGTGTACTGCGGGCTGTACGGCGTCGATTACGAAACCGTTCCGCTCGACGAGGACTTCGCGATTCGCGTCGAGGACTACGCGCGCCCGAACGGCGGGATCATCTTCCCCAACCCGAACGCGCCGACCGGGCGCGCGCTGCCGCTGGCGGCGATCGAGCGCCTGCTGGCCGCGAACGCGCAGTCGGTCGTGGTGATCGATGAGGCCTACGTGGATTTCGGCGGCGAATCGGCGATCGCGCTGGTGAATCGCCACGCCAACCTGCTGGTCGTGCACACCCTGTCGAAGTCGCGCTCGCTGGCCGGCCTGCGCGTCGGCTACGCGGTCGGCCACGCCGACCTGATCGAAGCCCTCGAGCGCGTCAAGGACAGCTTCAACTCCTACCCGCTCGACCGTCTGGCGATTGCCGGCGCAGTCGCCGCGATGGACGATCGCGCGCACTTCGAAAGCACGCGCCGGGCGGTGATCGCCAGCCGCGAAGCGCTGAACGGCGAACTGCGCGCGCTCGGTTTCGACGTGCTGCCGTCGGCCGCCAACTTCGTCTTCGCCCGTCACCCGCGGCACGACGCGGCACGGTTGGCGGCGGCGCTGCGCGAACGCAGCATCATCGTGCGCCACTTCAGGCAGCCGCGCATCGACCAGTTCCTGCGCATCACGATCGGCACCGACGCGCAGTGCCGGGAACTCGCGACGGCGCTCAGGACGATCCTCGCGAACCTCGACGCGCCGTAGGGCGGCGAGGTTCGCGAACGCCCCGGATTACTTGAGCGACAACACCCACTTGGCCAGCTTGGCGGCCTCGGCGGGCGTCACGCCCGGATTCGGCGGCATCGGCACCGGACCGAAAACGTCCTTGCTGCCCTTCTGGATGGCGTTGGTCAGCGTGGCTTCGGCGTCCTTCTGGCCGGCGTATTTGGCGGCCACGTCCTTGTAGGCGGGGCCGACGATCTTCTTGTCGACACCGTGACAGCCCGTGCACAACTTGGCCTTGGCCAGCGCCTCGTCGGCCTGCACCGCACCGGCGGCGAAGGTCGCGAACAAAGCTGCGCACAGCGGAACGAACCGGGCTACGACACGCTTCTGAATCTTCATACATCCTCCCTGATGGTTATTGAAGACTGGCCGCACCTGTCGGTGCTTTGTATTCGGGTGCCGCTTATTCTTCTTCGAGGCGGTACTCGGCCGAGCGCGCGTGCGCCGGCAGGCCCTCGCCGTGCGCCAGCGTGGCGGCGATGCGCCCCAGCGTCTTCGACCCTTCGCGGGAGACGCGGATCAGGCTGGTGCGCTTCTGGAAATCGTAGACGCCGAGCGGCGACGAGAAACGCGCGCTGCCCGAAGTCGGCAGCACGTGGTTCGGGCCGGCGCAGTAGTCGCCGAGCGATTCCGAGGTGTAGCGGCCGATGAAGATGGCGCCGGCGTGGTAGATCTTCTCCACCCAGGCGTCGGCGTTGGCGAGCGACAGTTCGAGGTGCTCGGGCGCGATACGGTTGGCGATCGCGCAGGCCTCGTCGAGGTCGCGCACCTGGATCAGCGCGCCGCGGTTTTCCAGCGCGGCGCGGATCACGTCGCGGCGCGGCATGGTCGGCAGCAGCTTGTCGATCGATGCGGCGACGCGGTCGATATAGGCGGCGTCCGGGCAGACGAGGATGGACTGCGCCAGTTCGTCGTGCTCGGCCTGCGAGAAGAGGTCCATCGCCACCCAGTCGGGGTCGGTCTGCCCGTCGCAGACGACGAGAATCTCCGAGGGGCCGGCGACCATGTCGATGCCGACGATGCCGAAGACGCGGCGCTTGGCGGCGGCGACGTAGGCGTTGCCCGGGCCGACCACCTTGTCCACCTGCGGGATCGTCTGCGTGCCGTAGGCCAACGCGCCGACGGCCTGCGCGCCGCCGATCGTGAACACGCGGTCGACGCCGGCCAGCGCCGCCGCCGCGAGCACCAGCTGGTTGTGCTCGCCGCCGGGCGTCGGCACGACCATGATCAGCTCCTTGACGCCGGCGACCTTGGCCGGAATCGCGTTCATCAGCACCGACGAGGGATACGCGGCCTTGCCGCCGGGCACGTAGAGGCCGACGCGGTCGAGCGGCGTCACCATCTGGCCGAGCAACGTACCGTCCGCTTCCTCGTACTGCCAGCCCTTGAGCGGCTGCCGCTCGTGGTAGGCGCGCACGCGCGCGGCGGCGGTTTCGAGCGCTTCGCGCTGCGCCGCGGGCAGTCCGTTCAGCGCCTTGTGCAATTCGTCGCGCGACAGTTCCAGGTCGGCCATCGCCGCCGCCGTCAGGCGGTCGAAGCGATTGGTGTAGTCGACGACGGCGGCGTCGCCGCGCGCCTTGACGTCGGCGAGGATGGCGGCGACGGTACGGTCGACAGCTTCGTCCTGCGCTCCTTCGAAGGCGAGCAGGGCGTCGAGGCGGGCCTTGAAATCGGCGTCGGTACTGGCAAAGCGCTTGATCGCAATCATCATTTCACCGCTTGGGCAAAGGCTTCGAGAATGGGCGCCAGCGTCTCGCGCTTGAGCTTCAGCGCGGCCTGATTGACGATCAGGCGCGAGGAGATGTCGAGGATGTGTTCGACGGCGACCAGCTTGTTGGCCTTCAGCGTGCCACCGGTGGACACCAGATCGACGATGGCGTCGGCCAGGCCGGCGAGCGGCGCGAGTTCCATCGAGCCGTAGAGCTTGATCAGGTCGACGTGCACGCCCTTGGCCGCGAAGTGCTCGCGCGCCGTGTTGATGTATTTGGTCGCCACCTTCAGGCGGGCGCCCTGGCGCACGGCGTGCGCGTAGTCGAAGCCCTCGGGGATGGCGACCATCATGCGGCACTTGGCGATCTTCAGGTCGAGCGGCTGGTAGAGGCCGTCGCCGCCGTGCTCGAGCAGCACGTCCTTGCCGGCGACGCCGATGTCGGCGGCGCCGTACTGGACGTAGGTCGGCGCGTCGGTGGCGCGCACGATGACGACGCGCACGTCGGCGCGATTGGTCGGAATGATCAGCTTGCGCGAGGTTTCGGGGTTCTCGCTCGGAACGATCCCGGCGGCCGCCAGCAGCGGCAGCGTTTCTTCGAAAATGCGACCCTTCGAGAGGGCGATGGTGATGCCGTTCACGGCGGATTCCTGAACAAGAGTTGAAAGCGTTATTGGATTCTAGCCCACGACGGCGCGCGCCTTAATGCACGCGCTTGACCCGCGCGCCGAGGCGGGACAGCTTTTCCTCGATCCGCTCGTAGCCGCGGTCGAGGTGGTAGATGCGCTCGATCAGCGTTTCGCCCTGCGCGACGAGGCCGGCGATGACGAGGCTGGCCGAGGCGCGCAGGTCGGTCGCCATGACCGTCGCGCCGTCCAGGCGCGGCACGCCGGTGACCACCGCGTTGTTGGCGTCGATCTTGATGTCGGCGCCGAGGCGGATCAGTTCGACGGCGTGCATGAAACGGTTCTCGAAGATCGTCTCGCGAATCACCGCGGCGCCGTCGGCGACGCAGTTGATGGCCATGAACTGCGCCTGCATGTCGGTCGGGAAGGCCGGGTACGGCGCCGTGCGCAGGCTGACCGCCTTGAGCTTCCGCGGCGCCTTGAGGGTGATCGCGTCACGTTCGGTGGCGATCTCGCAGCCGGCGTCGAGCAGCTTGTCGACGACGGAATCGAGATAGGCCGCCGACGTTTTCACCAGGCGGATGTTGCCGCCGGTCGCCGCGGCGGCGCACAGATAGGTGCCGGTCTCGATGCGGTCGGGCATGATCGGATGCGCCGCGCCGTGCAGGCGCTCGACGCCGCGGATGCGGATGACGTCGGTGCCGGCGCCGGAAATCTGCGCGCCCATCGCCACCAGGCAGTTCGCCAGATCGACGACTTCCGGCTCGCGCGCGGCGTTTTCGATGATCGTCTCGCCGTCGGCCAGCACGGCGGCCATCATCAGGTTCTCGGTGCCGGTCACCGTCACCATGTCGGTGACGATGCGCGCGCCCTTCAGGCGCTTGGCCTTGGCGTGCACGTAGCCCTGCTCGACGTGGATCTCGGCGCCCATCGCCTGCAGGCCCCGGATGTGCTGATCGACCGGACGCGCGCCGATCGCGCAGCCGCCGGGCAGCGAGACCTTGGCTTCGCCGCAGCGCGCGAGCAGCGGGCCGAGCACGAGAATCGAGGCGCGCATGGTCTTCACCATGTCGTACGGCGCCAGCGGGTTGTTCAGGCCGCGGCTGTCGAGCACGAGTCCGTCGGCGCCGTCGAGCGTGACCTCGACGCCCATCTGCGCGATCAGGCGCAGCATCGTCGAGATGTCGTTCAGGTGCGGCACGTTGGACAACTGCAGCGGTTCGGACGAGAGCAGGCTGGCGCACAGGATGGGCAGCGCGGCGTTCTTCGCGCCCGAAATGGCGACTTCGCCGGCGAGCGGGGTACCGCCCTGGATCAGCAGTTTATCCACGGGCGGCGCTCCACTCTTCCGGAGTGTAGGTCTTCATCGACAGGGCATGCAGTTCGCCGCTGTCGAAATGCGCCTTGAGCACCTGGTTGATGCGCTGCTGGCGCTGCACGCGGCTCTTGCCGGCGAACTCGGCGCTGACGATCACGGCCTCGAAATGGTGGCCGTCGCCCTCGACCTGCAGGTGCGCGCAGGGCAGGCCCGCGGCGATCAGTTTATGGACTTGCTCGGGGTGCATCATGATTCAGGACCTCAATTTGTAACCGCTGCGCAGCATCGCCAGCGTCGCCGCCGAGACTGCGAGAAAACTGATGGCGACGACCGCCAGGCTGCTTTCCGGGGCCACGTCGGAGACGCCGAAAAAGCCGTAGCGGAAGCCGTCGATCATATAGAACACGGGATTGAAATGCGACACGCCCTGCCAGAACGCCGGCAGCGAATGGAGCGAGTAAAAGACGCCGGAGAGCATGGTCAGCGGCAGGATCAGGAAGTTCTGGAAACCGGCCAACTGATCGAACTTGTCCGCCCAGATGCCGGCGATCATGCCGAAGGCGCCGAGGATGCCGCCGCCGAGCACGGCGAAGGCGATGATCCAGAGCGGCGCGACGAAACTCAGCGGCGCGAACCACGCGGTCACGAGCAGGACGCCGGCGCCGACCATCAGGCCGCGCAGGACGGCCGCGACGACGTAGGCGAGGAAGAACTCGAGGTAGGAAATCGGCGGCAGCAGGACGAATACGACGCTGCCGGTGATCTTCGACTGGATCAGGCTCGACGAACTGTTGGCGAAGGCGTTCTGCACTAGCGACATCATGACCAGGCCGGGGATCAGGAAGGCGGTGTAGGGAACGCCGTGCACCAGCACGTGCCGGTCGAGCACGTGCGAAAAGATCAGCAGGTAGAGCAGCGCGGTGAGCACCGGCGCGGCGACGGTCTGGAAGCCGACCTTCCAGAAACGCAGCACTTCCTTGTAGAGCAGGGTGCGGAAACCGGTCATCGCGCGCCCTCCGCGCCCTGCATGAGGCCGATGAAAACGTCCTCGAGGTCGGCCTGCGTCAGGCGCAGGTCGTCGAAGGCGCAGGCGGCGGTACGCAGCGCCGCGAGGATCGCCTCGACTTCGGCCAGCCCGCCCAGGCGAAGGTGCCAGAAACCGTCCTTTTCGGTCGCGCGCGCGCGCAGAGCGTCAGGCAGCGCCGCGCCGGGCGCCAGGCGCACACTCAGCGTATGACCGGCAAAGCGCGCCAGCAGATTGCTCGTCGTGTCGAGCGCGACGATGCGTCCCTGCTTGAGCATCGCGATCCGCCCGCACAGCGCCTCCGCTTCCTCGAGGTAATGCGTCGTGAGAATGACCGTGTGCCCCTCGCGATTCAGACGCTGCACGAACTGCCACAGCCCCTGGCGCAACTCGACGTCGACGCCGGCGGTCGGCTCGTCGAGCACGATCACCGGCGGCTTGTGCACCAGCGCCTGGGCGACCAGCACGCGCCGCTTCATGCCGCCCGAAAGGCGCCGCATATTGGTGTTGGCTTTCGCCGTCAGGTCGAGGTTGGCGAGGACCTCGTCGATCCAGTCGTCGTTGTTGCGGATGCCGAAATAGCCGGACTGGATACGCAGCGTTTCGCGCACCGAGAAAAAGGGATCGAAGACCAGCTCCTGCGGCACGACGCCGAGCAGGCGGCGCGCCGCGCGGTAGTCGGCGACGACGTCGCGGCCCATCACCGTGAGGCGGCCGGCATCTGGCCGCGCGAGACCGGCGAGACAGGAGATCAGCGTCGTCTTGCCGGCGCCGTTCGGCCCGAGCAGGCCGAAGAACTCGCCCTCGGCGATCTGCAGCGAAACGCCGTCGAGCGCGCGCAGCGGACCGAAGCGCTTTTCGACCTGATCAATGGAGACGGCAACGCCCATGGCGCCCTCGACAGTCAAGGCGCGCCGCTCAGGCGAGCGAAAGGAGTTCGGAAACGCCGTACAGCGCCGCCAGACTGACCAGGCTGGCCGGCGGATTCGCGATGCGCAGCGTCGCCCCTTTGGCACGCGCGGCGCGCTGCCAGGCGAAAAGCAGGGTCAGGGAGGACGAATCGGCCTCGCCGACCGCCGCCAGGTCGAAAACCGACTCGCCGGCGGACAAATGCGAACGCCCTGCTTCGAGCAGGGCGCTGGCGTTGGCGATCACCATCGGGACGGTGACGCGCAGGCGGTCGCCTGTCTGTTCGATCATTTCTTGCCGTTTTCGAGTTGCTTGTTGCGGTTCACCAGCATCTGGAGCAGGCCGTCGATACCGCCGGCGCGCACTTCCTGCGCGAAAGTATCGCGGTAGTTGGTGACCAGGCTGATGCCGGCGACGACCACGTCGTACACCTTCCAGGCGTCGCCCTGCTTTTCCAGCGCGTAGTCGAGCTGGACCGGCTTGTTGCCGGGCTGCTGGATTTCGGTGCGGATCAGCACGTCGACCTCGTTGCCCTGCAGCTTGGACGGCTTGTAGACGACGGTCTGATTCTTGTAGGCGGTCAGCGAATTCGAATACGTGCGCACCAGCAGGGCCTTGAACTCCTCGGCCAAACGCTTCTTCTGCTCCGGCGTCGCCTTCTTCCAGTCGCGCCCCAGCGCCAGCGCCGTCATGTGGTCGAAATTGAAATGCTGGACGACCTTGGTCTCGACGAGATCGATCGCCTTCTTGGAGTTGCCGCTCTGAATTTCCTTGTCCTGGCGGACAACGGTCAGGACGTCCTCGGTCACCTTCTTGATCAGGGCATCCGGGCCGAGCTCCTGCGCAACGGCCGGGGACGCCAGCAGAAAAACTCCGAACAGCAGCGAAAACAGGGACTTCATGAAAGCTCTTTCAAAAAAAGACGATCCGTTGACAGCTTAGTCTTCAAGACGTTCGCGCGGCGGGTTGCCGTCGTAGATCTCGCTGCGCCGGTGCTGCAGATAGGCGTCGCGGATATAGCTGTACTTGTCGAAGGCGGCTTCCTCGACGACCTTGTCGGCCGGCAGCAGGCTGGCGCGCATGTCGATGAAGCGGACGCCGACCATGGTGTTCCGCACGTCGATATCGTCGACGTGCCAGACCGGATCGGCCGCGGTGTCGGCGACCCAGCCGAAGGTGTCGCGCGTGGTGCGCGGCCCGATGATCGGCCAGTAGAAATACGGACCGTCGCCGACGCCCCATTTGCCGAGCGTCTGGCCGAGATCCTCTTCGTGCTTCTGCAGGCCCATTTCGCTGGCGACGTCGAACACGCCGCCGATCCCGACCGTGGTGTTGACCAGCACGCGGCCGACGTCCGACGCCGCGTCTCCGACCTTGCCCTGCAGGAGATTGTTGAGGGCGGTCCACACGTCGCGGATGTTGCCGAAGAAATTCCCGACCCCGGTCTTCACCGGCAGCGGCGCCACCGCGTCGTAGCCCTTGGCCAGCGGCTTGAGGGCGACCGTGTCGATGCCTTCGTTGACCGCGAACATGGCGCGGTTGAAGCCCTCGAAAGGATCCTTCGGGTTGTTGTACGTCGTCGCACAGCCGCTCAGGCCGCCCATGGCGGCAGTGGCGATGACCAGCGAGAACACGCGCAGCGCAATCATTTTCTTCACGAACGAGACCTTTCGAGTTATTGCTTATCCGGACCCTCGGACGCCTTGCTGAAGAGGAACTGGCTGATCAGTTTCTCCAGCACGACGGCCGACTGCGTCTTGGCGATCGTGTCGCCCGCATTCAGCGTCTTTTCTTCCCCCCCGACGTCGAGGCCGATGTACTGCTCGCCGAGCAGACCGGCCGTCAGGATCGAGGCGAAGGTATCTTTCGGAAAACGATAGCGCGCATCGATATTGAGCGTCACCACCGCCTCGTAGCTGGCCGGATCGAAACGGATGTCCGTCACGCGCCCCACCACCACGCCCGCGCTCTTCACGGGCCCGCGTACTTTCAGCCCGCCGATGTTATCAAACTTGGCTACCAGCGGGTAAGTCTCGACGAAGTTGGCGGCCGAGAGATTCCCGACCTTTAGTGCCAAAAACAACAGTGCGGCAATGCCAATGGCAACGAAAAAACCGACCCAGAGGTCGAGCAACTTGCGATTCATCAAAGCCCCCGGAACATGAAGGAGGTCAACACAAAATCGAGCGCCAGGATGGCCAGCGCCGAATTCACCACCGTACGGGTAATGGCGCGCGAAACGCCCTCCGCCGTCGGTACCGAATCGTAGCCCTCGAAAACAGCGATCAGGGAAACGGCGACCCCGAACACGAAACTCTTGATCACGCCGTTCCAGATGTCGCTGCGGAAATCGACCGACGCCTGCATCTGCGACCAGAACGCGCCTTCGTCGACGCCGATGAAGACGACGCCGATCAGGTAGCCGCCGAAGATGCCCATCGCCGAGAACATCGCGGCGAGCAGCGGCATCGAGATGACGCCGCCCCAGAAACGCGGCGCGACGACGCGGGCGATCGGATTGACCGCCATCATGTCCATCGCCTTGAGCTGCTCGGTGGCCTTCATCAGACCGATCTCCGCCGTGATCGACGAACCGGCGCGCGACGCGAAGAGCAGACCGGCGACCACCGGCCCGAGTTCGCGCGTCAGCGAGAGCGCCACGAGGATGCCGAGCGCTTCCGACGAACCGTAGCGCTGCAGCGTTTCGTAGCCCTGCAAGCCGAGCACCAGCCCGACGAACAACCCCGAAACGAGGATGATCAGCAGCGACAGGACGCCGGAAAAATAGACTTCGCGTATCGTCAGATGGATGCGCCGGAACGATTGTCCGGAGTAAACCAGCAGCATGAAGAAGAAACGCGCCGAAAACCCGAGGCGCTGCAGGCGGTCGTTAACCCGATGCCCCAGGCCGCGAACGAACTCGATGATCCAGTCAAGCACGGGCGCCTCCGCGCAGCAAATCCTGCTCGATGGGCGGCGCCGGATAATGGAAAGACACCGGGCCATCGGCCTCGGCATAGACGAACTGGTGCACGAAGGGATCTTTCGACGCCCGTATCTCGTCCGGCGTGCCCTGCGCGACGACGCGGCCGCCCGACATGAAATAGATGTAGTCGACGATCTGCAAGGACTCGTGGATGTCGTGCGTGACCATGATCGAGGTCGCGCCGAGCGCATCGTTGAGCTTGCGGATCAGTTGGCCGATGACGCCCAGCGAAATCGGATCGAGGCCGGTGAACGGCTCGTCGTACATCATCAGCATCGGATCGAGCGCGATCGCGCGCGCCAGCGCCACGCGCCGCGCCATGCCGCCGGACAGCTCGCCGGGCATCAGGGCGTGCGCGCCGCGCAGCCCCACCGCGTTGAGCTTCAGGAGGACCATGTCGCGGATCAGTTCGGCGGGCAGATCGGTATGCTCGCGCATCTGGTACGCGACGTTGTCGAATACGGAAATATCGGTAAACAGCGCGCCGAACTGGAACAGCATGCCCATGCGCCGGCGCAGGGCGTAGAGTTCGTCGTGCCCCATTTTCGGTACCGAACGGCCGTCAACCAGCACGTCGCCGCTGCTCGGCTTGAGTTGTCCGCCGATCAGGCGCAGCAGGGTGGTTTTCCCGCAGCCCGAGCCGCCCATGATCGCGACGACCTTGCCGCGCGGAATCTCCATGTTGATTCCGTTCAGAATGGGCCGTTCGTCGTAAGCGAAATTGAGGTCGGTAATTTTGACCAGACTGTCGGCCGGCACCGCTGCATCCCAAAAAAATTTGATCGGCGATTATACCCGAAGCGCCAACTCAGAAAACGCCGAAAATTACGCCGGTATCTATTTGTGAAATAATGGAAAATCCCAACGCCGGACCTTCCCGAGAACATTTATGGCCAGCTCCCCGGACCTCCAAGCGTCGGAAAAACCGCTTCTGCTCATCGTCGACGACGACCCGCTGATCGCCGATACGCTGAGCTTTTCCATGGGTCAGGCGTTCGAGGTCTTGACCAGCCACTCGCGGCCGCACTGCACCCAGCTGCTCCGCCAGTTGCGCAAACGCCCCGATCTGGCGCTGGTGGACCTCGGACTGCCGCCGCTGCCGCACCGTCCGGACGAAGGCTTCGCCCTGATCGTCGATCTGCTCAAGACGGCGCCGGAAATGAAAATCGTCGTCCTGTCCGGGCAGAGCGACGAAAGCAACGCCCGCCACGCACGCACGCTGGGCGCCTGCGATTTCGTTCCCAAGCCCTGCAATCCGGCCGACCTGCAGGCCGTCCTCCAAAGAGCGCTGCGCTTCCGCGCGCTCGACGACGCGCAAACACGCGCGCGCAAGCCGTCGCCGCTGATCGGCGACAGCCCGCCGATGCAGAAGCTGCGTGCGCAGCTCCAGCAATACGCCGATGCGCCGTTTCCAGTGCTGATCGAAGGAGAATCGGGCAGCGGCAAGGAGATCGTCGCCAGCCGCTGCCTGCACTTCGACACGCCGCGCGGCGACAAGCCCTTCTTCGCACTCAACTGCGCCGCCATCGCGCCGACGCTGGTCGAACCCACGCTGTTCGGCTATGCGCGCGGCGCCTTCACCGGCGCCACGACGGCCAAGGCCGGCTACTTCGAGGACGCCGGCGACGGCACCCTGTTCCTCGACGAGATCGGCGAACTGCCGCTCGAACTGCAGGCCAAGCTGCTGCGCGTCCTCGAAAACGGCGAATACCAGCGCGTCGGCGAAACCCAGAAGCGGACCAGCCGCGCCCACATCGTCGCCGCCACCAACCGCGACCTGCGCAAGGAAATCCGGGCCGGACGCTTCCGCGCCGACCTCTACCATCGGCTTTCCGTCTTCTCGATCAGCGTGCCGCCGCTGCGCGACATGGGCGACGACAAGCTGCTCCTGCTCGACCACTTCCGGCAGATCTACGCTGAGCAAAGCCCGCAGCCGGCGTTCGCGCTGAGCGGCGACGCCGAAGCGCTGTGGCGGCGCTACAGTTTCCCCGGCAACGTCCGCGAACTGCGCAACATCGTCATTCGCCTGACGGCAAAATACCCGGGCCAGCGCGTCTCCGCCGCCGAGCTTGAGCCCGAACTCGATCTGCTGGACGAGCAGCCGCCGACCTCGCCCTCCGGCGAGCCGTCCGACAGCGCGGACGGCATCGGCGACGCGCAAATCGAGGCAGCCTGCCGGCGCCTGCAGCAGCGCGAACCGTTCAGCCTCGACCGCATGCTCGGCGAACTCGAACGCTGCTATATTGAAGCCGCCCTTCGCCTGGCGCACGGTAACGTCAGCCAGGCCGCCCGCCTGCTCGGTGTCAACCGGACAACGCTCTACAATCGAATGGAATCCCAGGCCAAGGAGTCGTGATGTATCTGGAACATTTCGGATTGCGCGAAGCTCCCTTCCGCATCACGCCGCACACCGAGTTCTTTTTCGCCGGCGCCAACCGCGGCGCCACGCTGGAAGCGCTGATCTACGCCATCACGCACGACGAAGGCATCGTCAAGGTGAGCGGCGAGGTCGGCAGCGGCAAAACCATGCTCTGCCGCATGCTGCTCGAAAAACTGCCGGCCAGCGTCGAGACCGTCTACCTCGCCAATCCGTCGCTGTCGCGCGACGAAATCCTCCACGCGCTCGCCGAGGAACTGAAGACGCCGCTCCCGGAAGGGCGCGGCCACCACCTCCTGCGCGCGCTCCAGGAACGCTTGCTGGAAATCTACGCCGCCGGGCGCCAGGTCGTCGTCCTGATCGACGAAGCGCATGCCATGCCGCCCGAAACGCTGGAGGAAATCCGCCTGCTCTCCAACCTCGAATCGAGCCGGCACAAGCTCCTGCAGATCGCCCTCTTCGGCCAACCCGAACTCGACGAGCGGCTCGGCGAAAGCGGCATGCGCCAGCTCAAGGAGCGCATCACCCACAACTTCTCGCTCGAACCCCTGCACCGCAAGGACATCGCCGGCTATCTCGGCTTCCGCCTACGGGCCGCCGGCTACCGCGGCCCGGACCTGTTCACGCCTGGCGCCATCCAGCTCATCAGCCAGGCCTCCGAAGGCCTCACCCGGCGCATCAACATCCTGGCCGACAAGGCCCTGCTTTCCGCCTTCACCGAAAGCACGCACCAGATCGACAGCCGCCAGGCCAAGGCCGCCATCCGCGACGCCCAGTTCAAGCCGATGCGCGAGGCGCCGGCCAAACCGCGCACCTGGATCGGCCTGGGCGCCGCCCTGCTGCTGGTCGCCGGATTGTCCTATCTGGCCGGAACGCAGCACGTCGAGCAGCAAGCCAGCGCCGCCCAGGCGCCGGCCCCTCTCGCAGCCCCCACCGCCCCCGTACCGGCCGCCGCGCCGGAACCAGCGCCTTCCTCCGGCCCGGCGGACAATGCCGCCCCCCCGCCAAAGATGGCGAACCGGCCCGCGATGCTGACGCTGGACGAACGCATTGCGGCGACCGGCGAATGGATACGCGCCAGCCCGGAAACGCGCCATTTCATCCAGCTGCTGGCGATCGACGCCAGCGCCCGACAGGAGGTCGAACGCTTCATCGAAGCGCTGCCGGACGCCCTCGACCGGCAGGTGGTTCGCGTATATCGCTCGAATTTGAGCGGACGCGACCGGATCGGCGTAATTTACGGGGAATACGCCTCGCGCGAAGCGGCCGAACAGGCCATGCGGAAGCTTCCCGACGAGGTCCGCGCGAGCCACCCCTACGCGCGCTCCGTCGCCAAACTCCGCTAAAATTCAAGCACATGTAAACACCATAAAATCATGCGCTTGCACGCACAAACCGGCGTGATACCATTACATCGACATTTTACAGGAAGGCGAATCCGATCATGTCGTTGCGAACCCTGGGGAGCACTCTGGCCGCGTTGCTGCTCGCGGCCTGCGCATCGCCGACCATCAAGGAGCCTTCCAGCGGCCACCTGCGCGCCGACAGCGTGCCAAGCCCGCGCGGCGAAATCCCGCAGCCCGTCCAGCAGACGACCGCGCTCCCCCGCCCACAGGCCGCCGCGCGCACCGAGACCTATAGCGTCGTCGTAAATAACGTCAAGGTGCACGACCTCCTGTTCGCCCTGGCACGCGACGCCAAACTCAACGTCGACATCCATCCGGGAATCGCCGGCAACGTCACCCTCAACGCGATCGATCAGACGCTGCCGCAGCTGCTCAACCGCATCGCCAAACAGGTCGACATGCGCTTCGAGCTCGACGGGCCGAACCTCGTGGTGATGCCCGACACGCCCTATCTGCGCAATTACCGGATCGACTACGTCAACATGAGCCGGGACACGACAGGAAGCGTCGCCGTCACCACCCAGATCGCCTCGGCCGGCGGCAGCGGAACGACCGGCGGCACCACGCCGAGCACCGGGGCGAGCGGCGCCAACAACTCGCTGACGCGCATCGAAAACAAATCCCAGAACCACTTCTGGGAAACGCTGGTGCAGAACGTCAAGGACATCCTGCGCGAGACAGACAAGATCCTGCCCGAAGGCAGCAGCGAAACCGTCGTCGAGCAGGCCAGCGCGCAAAGCACGACCGGCACCGGCGCGCCGCCCGCCGCCGGTACGCGCAACGCGCAGGCCGCCACTTCGCTGGCCGCCAGCCCCAACCCGGCGACCCTGCAGAACGCCGGCACGACTGTCGTGCGCCGCACCACCTTCCGCGAAGCAGCATCGGTCATCGCCCACCCGGAAAGCGGCGTGCTCACCATCCGCGCCACCTCACGCCAGCACGAAAAAATCCAGGAGTTTCTCGACACGGTACTGAACAGCGCCAAGCGCCAGGTCCTGATCGAAGCGACGATCGCCGAGGTCGAACTCAGCAACAACTACCAGCAGGGCATCGACTGGCAGGTCGCCCCCTTCGGCGCGGCGGGATTCAAGGTCGTGCAGGGCGTGCTCAGCACCGGCGTGAACTCGATCGCCGCCCCCGCCTCGAGCCTGCTGCAACTCGGCTACACCAACGCCCAGAAAAACATGTCGGCGACGGTCAAGCTGCTCGAGTCCTTCGGCAACGTGAAGGTACTGTCCAGCCCGAAGATCAGCGTGCTCAACAACCAGACGGCCGTGCTCAAGGTCGTCGACAACAACGTCTACTTCACAATCAAGGCCGACACGACGCAGAACCAGACGACCACGGTCACCACCTTCACGACGACGCTGAACCAGGTGCCGGTCGGTTTCGTGATGAACGTCACCCCCCAGATCAGCGACACCGACAACGTCCTGCTCAACATCCGGCCGAGCATTTCGCGCATCGTCTCGTACGTGAACGACCCCAACCCCGCTCTCAAGGCGACCACCGCGAACGGCTTCGGCTCGGATATCGTGAGCCAGATTCCGGTCATCCGCTCGCGCGAAATGGAGTCGGTGATCCGCGTCGAAAACGGCAACATCGCCGTGATGGGCGGCCTGATGGAAGACACCCTCACCAATATCGACAACGCTGTTCCCGGTATTTCGCGCATTCCCGGCCTCGGGCAGCTGTTCACGCAGCGCGACGACCGGGTGAAGAAAACCGAACTGGTCATCTTCCTGCGCCCGATCGTCGTCAGGGAGGCCAGCGTCGAAGGCGACTACAGCGCCTTCCGCTCCGCGCTGCCGGGCAAGGACTTCTTCACCGACGTTCCCGACCCGCAGCGCCGGAGCGGCGAATTCGGCACCGGAGCCCGCCGGTGAGCCTGCTCATGGACGCCCTGCGCAAGGCCGAGGCAGCCAAGCGGCGGACCGGCGACAACGGAGAAGCCGCCGCTCCGGCGCCCGAACTCAGCCTGGAGCCGGAGACGCCCACCGCGGTGCCAGGCGCGCCCACGCCATCGCGCCCGGGCGTCGCGCAACACCTGGAATCGCTCGGCGCCGACCTGGCGGGGGTGTCGCTGGCAACGCCGCCCTCGTCGCCCCCGCCCCTGATCGAAACGCCGGGCGCCGCCGCGCGCCGCGAGGAAGCCGAACGCACGGCAGCGCGCAACGTCTTTGCCGCCAAGCAGGCGCCGCCCGCGAAAGCACCGCTCCGCCTGACCCTCGGACTGGCCGGCGTCGCCATTCTCGGCATCGGCGGCTATTTCTGGTGGCAGCTGCAGACGCTGGGCAACGGCATCGCCAGCCCGGGAAGGCCCCCGCAGACGCCGACCGCCCCCCTCGCGGCAACGGCGGCCGCGCCGCCGGCACCGCCCGTGCCCGTAACCGCCCTCGCCCCGCCGACGCACGCACCGCCCCCGTTGGAACCGCCGGCTGCTGCGTCCCGCCGCCCGGCGCCGCCGGACGGCGTCGCCGCCAGCCCGCCGCGCCGGGCCGCAAGCCCCCGCCCGCCGGAAACGGGGTCGGAACCGGAATCGCCGATCCGGCTGAGCCGCGGCCGCCCGGCCCTCAACCCGCAACTCGGCAGCGCCTACGCGGCGCTGCGGGACGAGCGCCTGGACGACGCGCAGCGGAACTACGAAGCGGTGCTGCGCAGCGACCCGAAAAACGCCGACGCCCTGCTTGGTCTGGCCAGCCTCGCCAGCCGGCGGGGCGAGGTCGAACAAGCGGAAAGCTACTACCTCAGGACGCTCGAATCCGACCCGCGCAACGTCGAGGCCCAGGCCGCGCTGCTCAACCTCAAGACGCCGAGCGACCCGGCGCTTTCCGAAAGCCGCCTGAAAAACCTGCTGGCCGGCCAGCCCGATTCCCCCACCCTGAATTTCGCGCTCGGCAACCTGTTCGCCCGGCAGAACCGCTGGAGCGAGGCGCAGCAGGCCTATTTCCGCGCGAGCGGCGCGCAGCCCGACAACGCCGACTACCTCTTCAATCTGGCGGTCAGCCTCGAACACCTGCGCCAGCCCCGGCTCGCCGCGCAGTACTACCAGATGGCGCTGAGCGCCGCCGGAGCGCACGCCATCGCCTTCGACCGCGCCCAGGCGCAGCGCCGCATCCAGGAACTGCAGCCGTGACGCCGCCCCGCCCGCCCGCCGCTCCCGGGCGTCCAGCCCGCATCGCGCGATGAACACGCCCGCCGCCCACCATCGCCAGCTCGGCCAGATCCTGATCGCCAAGGGCATCCTCAGCGAGGATCAGCTGCGCATCGCCCTGCTCGAGCAGATGAAGTCGGACCAGCCGGTCGGCAAGCTGCTCGTCTCGCTCGGCTTCGTGACCGAGGCGACGCTGCGCGAAGCGCTCTCCGAGAGCCTCGGCAAGCAGAGCATCGACCTTTCGCACGCCATCATCGACCCGGCCGCGCTCAAGCTCGTGCCGCGCGAACTGGCCAAGCGCCACCACCTGCTGCCGCTCGATTTCGACACGGAGAATCGGCGCCTGACGGTGGCCATCGCCGACATCAACGACATCGTCGCGCTCGACAAGGTGCGCACGCTGGCGCGCGAGGAAATCGAGATCGACACGCTGCTCGCCGGCGATTCCGAAATCGACCGCGCGATCGACCAGTACTACGGCTACGAGCTGTCGATCGACGGCATCCTGCACGAGATCGAAACCGGCGAAATCGACTTCCGCGGCCTGCAGGCGTCGAGCAACGAATACAGCCAGCCGGTCGTCCGCCTGATCGATTCGATCCTGACCGACGCCGTCAAGCGCGACGCCTCGGACATCCACTTCGAGCCGGAAGCCAACTTCCTGCGCATCCGCTACCGCATCGACGGCATGCTGCGCCAGATCCGCGCGCTGCATAAATCCTACTGGCCGGCGATGGCCGTGCGCATCAAGGTGCTTTCCGGCATGAACATCGCCGAGACGCGCGCGCCGCAGGACGGGCGCATCTCGCTCAACATGAGCGGCCGTCAGGTCGACTTCCGCGGCGCCGCGCAGCCAACCATTCACGGCGAGAACATCGTCCTGCGCATCCTCGACCGGCAGAAGGGCATCGTGCCGCTCGAAAGCCTCGGCCTCGCAGACGACCAGCTCGACCAGCTCAAGCTGATGATCGCCCGCCCCGAGGGCATCATCCTGCTCACAGGGCCGACCGGCAGCGGCAAGACGACGACGCTCTACTCGGTACTCAACCACATCAACTCCGAGGGGCTGAACATCATGACCCTCGAAGATCCGGTCGAATACCCGATGGCGCTGGTGCGCCAGACCTCGGTCGCGGAGGCGGCCAAGCTCGACTTCGCCAATGGCATCCGCTCGATGATGCGCCAGGACCCGGACGTCATCCTGGTCGGCGAGGTGCGCGACGCGGACACCGCGGAAATGGCCTTCCGCGCCGCGATGACCGGCCATCAGGTGTATTCGACGCTGCACACCAACTCGGCGGCCGGCGTCATTCCGCGCCTGCTCGACATCGGCCTCCTGCCCGACATCATGGCCGGCAACATCATCGGCATCGTCGCCCAGCGCCTGGTGCGCCGCCTCTGCCTGCACTGCAAGACGCCCTACCCGGCCGAAGCGCACGAAGCGCGCCTGCTCGGGCACGCCGCCGAAGCGCCGCGCCCGCTCATCTACCGCGCCTGCGGCTGCGAGCGCTGCGACTTCCAGGGCTACCGCGGGCGGCTAGCGATCATGGAACTGCTGCGCATCAACGGCGACATGGACGAACTGATCGCCCGCCGCGCCACCGCCCGCGAGATCCGCCTGCTCGCCGCGCAGCAGGGCTTCCGCGCCCTCTCCGACGACGGCCTGCGGCGCGTACTCGACGGTTCCACTTCGCTCGAAGAACTCGCCCGCGTCGTCGACCTGACCGACCGGATGTAGCCGCCATGCCGCTCTACACCTACAAGGCGATCAACCCCGACGGGCGCGTCGTGCTCGGACGCATCGACGCGCTGAACGCCGTCGACCTCGAACTGCGCCTGCGCCGGATGGAGCTCGACCTCGTCAACGGCGAACCGATCAGCCACCGCCGCCTGTTCGGCGGCAAGATTCCGCGCCGCGAGCTGATCAATTTCTGCTTCCACCTCGAACAGCTGGCGCGCGCCGGCGTCCCGCTCCTCGAGGGACTCTGCGACCTGCGCGACAGCCTCGAACACCCGCGCTTCCGCGAGGTGGTGGCTAGCCTGATCGAGTCGATCGAGGGCGGCAAGACGCTGTCGCAGGCGATGGAAGGACAGCGTCGCGTTTTCAACCGCGTCTTCGTCAGCCTGATCCGCGCCGGCGAGGCGACCGGCCGCCTGCCCGAGATCCTGCGCAACCTGAGCGACTCGCTCAAGTGGGAGGACGAGCTCGCCTCGCAGACGAAGAAGGTGATCCTGTACCCAGCCTTCGTCGGCGGCATCGTCGTCGCGGCGACCTTTTTCCTGATGATCTACATGGTTCCGCAACTCAAGCAGTTCGTGAAGAACATGGGGCAGACGCTGCCGGCGCAGACGCAGGCGCTGTTCTTCGTCTCCGACCTGCTCGTCGCCTACTGGTACCTCGCCCTGCTGCTCCCCGCCCTGCTCGCCGGCGGCCTGCAGTTCGCGCTGCGCACCAACCCGCAGGCGCGCGTGCGCTTCGACGCCTTCAAGCTGCGCCTGCCGCTCTTCGGCAACATTCTGCGCAAGATCATCCTGTCGCGCTTCGCCAACACCTTCGCCCTGCTCTACGCCTCCGGCATCCCCATCCTCGAATCGATCCGCACGACGCAGGACGTCGTCGGCAACCGCGTTATCAAGCAGGGGCTGCAGCGCGTCGAGCAGCTGATCGGCGAGGGACAGAACGTCACCGCCGCCTTCCACGGCGTTGGCCTCTTCCCGCCGCTCGTGATCCGCATGCTGCGCGTCGGCGAAAGCACCGGCGCGCTTGACGACGCGCTGGAAAACGTCAGCTACTTCTATAATCGGGACGTCCGGGAATCGGTCGAAAAAGTGCAGCAGCTGATCGAACCGATGCTCACCGTACTGCTCGGCAGCCTGCTCGGATGGATCATGCTCTCCGTGCTCGGCCCGGTGTACGACGTCATCAGCAAGATCAAGACCTAGCGCGCCGCGCCCCCGCCCATGCCGACCCGCCGCCTGCTCTACCTCAGCGCGCACCAGATGACCGCCTACCGCTGGCAGGCGGGAACGCTGGTCGGCGAAGGGCTGTTCGAGGCGACCGAGAGCGGCCGGCAGCAGTTCGCCGCCTATCTCAAGCACCACCCGGACAGCCTCTTCGCCCTGCTCGCCAACGTCGCCGAGGAAGGCTTCCAGGTCGAAAGCATTCCCTTCCTGCGCGGCGCCGACCGCAAGGCGGTCATCGCGCGCAAGATCGGGCAACGCTTCTTCAGCGCGACGCTGACCGCCGCGCGCTCGCTCGGCTACGAAAAATCGCGGCGCAAGGACGAACGCATCCTGCTCGCCGCGCTGACCAACGGCGCCTTCTTCGCCCCCTGGCTGGCGGCGCTGACCGAGGCGCGGGTCGCGCTGTCCGGCATCCATTCGCTGCCGCTGCTCGGCGGCGCTCTCCTGAAAAAGCTCCGCATCGCGGAAGAGCGCAGCCTGCTGCTCACCGTGCAGGACCAGAGCATCCGCCAGAGCTACTTCGAAAAAGGCGAACTGCTGTTCAGCCGGCTCGCGCCGCTGCACAACAGCAGCATCGGCGGCATCGCCCAGAGCTTCGCAAGCGAAGCCCTCAAGCTGCAGCAATACCTCGCCAGCCAGCGCATGATCGGGCGCAGCCAGCCGCTCACGGCGCACATTCTGGCCCATCCGAACGCACTCAAGGCAATCGCGGCCAGCTGCATCGATACCGAAACCCTGCGCTTCGACATCCTCGATATCAGCGACTGCGCCCGGCGCACCGGCCTGCACACCCTGCCGCTCGACAGCCACTGCGAAGCGCTCTTCCTGCACCTGCTCGGCGCCGCGCCGCCCGCCACCCAGTTCGCCGACGACACGCAGCGCCACGGCTACCGCCTGTGGCAAGTCCGCTCGGCGCTCTACGGCGCCGGCGCGCTCATCCTGTTCGGCTGCTTCCTGTTCGCCGGCAAGCTCATGGTCGACACCTGGAATACGGAGCACGAAGCCGACGCCCTGCTCGCCGAAGCGGCGAGCGCCCGCGCGCGCTACGAGGACATCGCCCGGACTTTCCCGCCGATCCCCACCGACCACGAAACGCTGCGCCGCGTGATCAACCGCTACAGCGAGCTGCTCGCGACCAGCCCGTCGCCGGAAGGACTCTACCGCCTCATCGGCCAGGCCCTGAAAGACGCGCCGGCGCTCGCCATCGACGCCATCGACTGGCAGATCGCTCCACCCGCCCCGGTCGACGGCGCATCGCCCGGCGGCGAAAGCGAAACGGCGCTGATCCGCGGCACGCTGAGCCTCGGCGCCGACCACAACCCGCGCCACCTGCTGGGCGCCTTCAGGCTTTTCGTCGACGCGCTGCAAACCGACGCGCGGCTGCAGGTCGACGTCCTCCAGCAACCGTTCGACATCGAGTCCGGCAAGGCGCTGAAAAGCGGCGACAGCCTGGGCGGCGGCGAACAGCCCCGGCCTTTCTCCGTACAGGTGCGCCGGAAGGCGACGACATGAAATTCGATACGGCGGATTTCCCGAAGATTCGGACCAGCCTGTTCGCCTGCCTGCTGATGGCGAGCGTGGGCGGTGGTCTCGTCGCCTACGCGCTGGAACACTACCGGCTGGCCCATCGTGCGCAGCTCGCGGCCGCCGCCGAGCGCGCGCAGATCGACGGCAAGCTCAGGCAGGTGCGCAACGAAGAAAGCGAAATCCGCGAGAAGTCGGCGCTCTTCTCCGCCCTGCAGGCGCGCGGCGTGATCGGCGAAGAGCAGCGGCTCGACTGGGTCGAACTGCTCAAGGAAATCCGCGACGCGCGCCGCCTGCAGGACCTGCAGTACGAGATCGCCCCGCAGCGCCGCCTCGACCCCGGCACGGGCGGCGGCCCCACCTTCTACGCCAGCGCCATGCACCTGCAGTTCAAGGCCCTGCACGAAGAAGACCTCACGCGCCTGCTGAACGACCTGCGCCAGCAGGCTAAAGCGCATGTCCGGGTCCGCACCTGCGCGCTCAGCCGCCTGCCGCGCGACGCCGGAGAGACGCCGGGCAGCCCCCGCCTGCTGGCCGACTGCCAGATCGACTGGATCACCGTGCGCCAGCCGGCGGCCAAATAAGGGAGCGCAGGCGATGTCATCGAACCGGCAGCATCCGCAACGCCCGCCCCATACCGCCCGGCTGGCCGGGCTCGTCGCCGCACTCGCCGCCACGCTCGGCGGATTCGTCGCGCCGCCGGCGCTCCACGCGGAAGAATCCCTCGGCCGCCTATTCTTCACGCCCGAGCAGCGGCAGGCCCTCGACCGCCAGCGGCAGATGGACGGGCAGGGCCGGAGCGCAAGCGCCGCCGACCCGACGCTGACCGTCAACGGCGTCGTGGCGCGCAGCAACGGCCAGCGGACGGTCTGGATCAACGGAACCGCCCATAGCGAGCGCGAGTTGCGCAGCGGCGCCGTCGTTTCCGCGCCGGGTCTCGGCGCGGGCAAGCTGCGGGTCCGCCCGGAAGGCGCCCCGCCCGCCGACCTGCGCGTCGGAGAAACGCTGGATGTCGGCAGCGGGCAAACGCACTCGCCGCTGAACGAGGGACGCATCGCCCGCGGCAAGCGCAGCGACTAGGCCGCCATGGACCGCCCTCGCCGCTCTCGCAACCCGGCCTCCGCCCAGCGCGGCGCGGCGCTGCTGATCGCGCTGCTGATCCTCGTCAGCGCGGGGCTCGCCCTCCTGCTCACCCGCCTCGCCGCCAGCCCGGCGCTCGCCCGCGACGAAGCGACGCTGCGCAAGCTGGCGCAGGTCCGGGACGCCCTGATCGGGCGCGCGGCGATCGACGACAACCGCCCCGGTAGCCTGCGCTGCCCGGATACCGACGACGACGGCGTGGCCGAGATCTTCTCCGGCAACCAGTGCCCCGCCTATCTCGGCCGCGTTCCCTGGAAAACGCTGGAACTGGGCGACCTGCGCGACGAAGCGGGCGAACGGCTGTGGTACGCGCTCGCCCCTGCCCTGCGCGACAGTCCGTCGGCCGAACCGCTCAATGCGCAGACCACCGCGGAACTGTCGCTCGACGGGCAGGCGAACATCGCCGCCATCGTCTTCTCGCCGGGTGCGCCCACGCCGGCGCAAAGCGGCCGGCCGAGCAATCTGGCGAGCGACTACCTCGACGGCGCGAACGGCGGCGGCAGCAACGCCTACGTATCCGGGCCGCGCTCCGAGGCATTCAACGACAAGGTGCTGGCCATCCGCCGCGACGATCTGTTCAACGCGGTGAGCCAGCGCGTGCTCGGCGAAATCCGCGGCCCGGCCGACGCATCCGCGGGCCTGCGCAAAGCCTTCAAAGACTCCGGCGCCTTTCCCTGGGCCGATACCGACCTGCCTCCCGACGGCCTCGGCAACGCGCTCCAGCCCGTGGGGAAAGCGCCCTACAACGAGCTGCAGCTGAAGCCGGAAACGCTGCTCTGGCTCGCCAACAACAACTGGTTCGCGCTGCTCGCCTACGACCGCACGAACCCGCTCGCCGCAAGGATTTCCATAGGCAGCGCCTCGCTCATCGTCGCCGCCTGCCCGGCCACGCCCTGCCCATGACTTCATCCAATTTTCCGCGCGCCGCGCGCGGCTTCACGCTGACCGAACTGGTGATCGTCATGGTCATCGCCGCCCTCATGATCGGAAGCCTGATCCTGCCGCTCGGCGCGCAGCAGGATTTGCGCAGCTACCGCGACACGCAGCAGGACATGACGGGAATCGTCGATGCGCTGACCGGCTTCGCCGCCAGCCACCTCGCCGTCGACGGCAAGCCCTACCTGCCGTGCCCGGACACCGACAACGACGGCAACGAAGACCGCGCCAGCGGCGGCGGCTGCCTGTCGCAGGAAGGGCGGCTGCCCTGGAACACCCTCGGCACGGGCCGCGAGGACGCCTGGGGCAACCGCTACCGCTACCGCGTCGCGCCAGCCTTCGCCAGCAACAAAACGGGCTTCGCCCTGACAACTGCTGCCTCGTTGCGGGTCTGCGAAAACGCCGCCTGCAGCAAATACGTCGCGGACACCCTGCCCGCCGTCGTCGTCTCGCACGGCAAGAACGGCGCCGGCGCCTACAACGCGTCGGGATCGACGAACGCGCCGCCGGCGGGCGACGACGAAAGGGCCAACCAGGACGCCAACAACGACTTCGTATCGCACGCGCCGAGCCCGGGCGACGCGCCGGGCGGCGAGTTCGACGATCTCGTCGCCTGGATCTCGCCGAACATCCTCTTCAGCCGCATGCTCGGCGCCGGCCGCCTGCCCTGAACCCGCCCCGCATTGACCGTCCGCGGGCTTTCCGGTCAAATAAGCTCATGCTTACGTACTGCCCCGCCACGGCCGCCGGATGAGCGCGCAATACGCCTTTCTCGGCGCGCTGCGCAACGCTGGCATCGCCCCCTCCGATTCCGAAGAGCTGCGCCTCAAGAAATCGCTGCTGATCTTCGCCACCGGCCTGATCAGCTTCGCCTCGATGCTCTGGCTGTTCATCTACTGGCAGCTCGGGCCGCAGGTATCGTCGACGATTCCCTTCGTTTTCCAGTTCCTGCTCGTCGGAAATCTGGTCGTCTACCTGCGGACGCTGAATTTCGACGCCTTCCGTGTCGTCCAGCTGGGCATCTTCCTGTTCATGCCCTTCGTCGTGCAATGGAGCATGGGCAACTTCATCACGGCCAGCGGCGTCAGTCTGTGGGCGCTGCTCGCGCCGGTCGGCGCCGTGCTCTTCATCGGCGCGCGCGAATCGGCCGCCTGGTTCGCCGCCTACCTCTTCCTCACAGCGCTCTCCGGCTTTTTCGACTACTACCTCGCCGATTCGCTGGCCGTATCCCAGCACAGGATTTCGACGCAGACGAGCGTGTTCTTCTTCGCGCTCAACTTTGCCGCTGTCTCGACCATCGTCTATCTGCTGCTGCGCTACTCCGCGACCGAGAAGCAGAAAGCCCAGGCTCGCCTGGAGGAGGCACACCGCATGCTGCTGATCGAGCAGGAGCGCTCCGAGCGCCTGCTGCTCAACATCCTTCCCGGGCCGATCGCCGAACGCCTGAAGTGCAGCAACCAGACGATCGCCGACGGTTTCGCCGACGTCTCGGTGATGTTCACCGACATCGTGAACTTCACGCGCGTCGCCGAGGGCCTGACGCCGCAGCAGGTGTTCACGATGCTCAACAAGATTTTCTCCTCCTTCGACGAGCTGGCGGAAAAACACGGGCTGGAAAAAATCAAGACCATCGGCGATGCGTACATGGTTGCCGGCGGCCTGAACGGCGAACGCGCCGACGATGCGAATTCTTTGGGTCCTGCGAGCTATTCGGACGCGATCGCCGAAATGGCGCTGGAAATGCGCGAGCTGCTGCTGCGCGACTGCAAGGTCAACCAGTTGCACCTCGAAGTGCGCATCGGCATCGGCACTGGGCCGGTCGTCGCCGGCGTCGTCGGGAAAAAGAAATTCATCTACGACCTCTGGGGCGATACCGTGAATATCGCCAGCCGCGTCACCAGCGAAGGATCGCCGGGCACGATCCAGGTCGATGAAAACACCTACCGACGCCTGCGCGAGCGCTTCGACTTCGACAGCCCGCAGACGATCCATCTCAAGGGCAAGGGCAACATGACGGTGCACCGCCTGGTCGGCAAGAAAGCCGCCGCCGGCCCCGCCTGATCGGAGCGCGCCGCGCCGATCAGGCCGACGCGCGCCCGAGCGCCTCCCGGCGCAGTTCGAAGCACACCTGCCCGGCCACGTTGCTCGCCAGCCGCAGACGATAGCCATGCTGCTCCGCCTGGCGTGCCGCATGGTAGAGGCCGATGCCCAGGCCGTTTTCGGAAACGACCGGCGCCTGCAGCAGGTCGGCGAGAACCGCCGCCGTCACCGGACTGCCGCCGTCGCAGACGCGCAGTAGCGAGGCGTCGTCGGCGATCGCCACGCGCACCGTCGGACGCGCGCCCCCGCCGAGCGGGCTTTCCTGGCGCAGCTTGGCGAGCGCGTTTTGCAGCAGGTTGTCGGCGACCCCGTCGAACAGGCCGGCCGGCACGCCCGCGTCCGCCGCGAAAACGACCGGCTCGAAAATCACCGGCGCATCGGCGTAGCGTTGGCGCAAAGCCGCCCACCAGGGTGCGGCAGGCACGCTCGCCTGCGTCTCGCCAGTCGGTTTCTGCAGCTTGTCCAGCGTCTGCTGCAGGCGCTGCGTGATCTGCGGCAGCTGGCGCTGCAACAGCTGGTTCAGGCGCCCGGCGTCGTGCTCGCCGGTGGTCTGCGCCAGATAGCAGAGATTGTTCAGCGACTGCAGCAGGTTCTTCACGTCGTGCGTCAGGCGCGCGCCCGTCTCGTGCACGGCGCGCAGATAGCTGACCTGCTGCAGTTCCCGCGCGCGCAGCTTGGCCACGTAGTACTCGCCGGTCAGCTGCGAGAGCAGATGGAAGTGCCAGAGCAGCGCCGGGCTGAGCTGGTAGCGCGTATACAGCAGCAGTTGCAGCGGCTGTCCGGGAAACTCCTGGCGAAAGCGTGCCTCGTGCCCGAAACGCCCGCGCTTCACCGTCGCACCCACGCTTGCCCCCCATTCGCCGCCCTCGACCAGCGGCAGTTCGAGCATGCTTTCCAGCGCCCGCAGCAGGAACTTGTCCGGATCGATCTCGCGCTCGGCGTGCGCCGTCAGGCGGTGCAGCCATTCCTCGAACGGCAGGCCGATGGTCAGCAGGTAACGCGAAAAGAAGACGCCGACGCCGCTGAATCCGGGACGCGGATTCCACGCCCAGCCGAGCACCAGCAGCATGGCCGCCATCGAAATCAGCGTATAGAAGACCGCCTCGACGTAGGGCGACGCGCGGAGCAGCATGAACGCCAGGCTGCCCAGCACCAGCACGGCGATCAACAGAAAGATGAACAGGCTGTAAAAAAAATCGACAAGGACGCCGGCCGGCGAATCCTCCTCCCGATACGGCAGCAGCAGCATCGCGCAGAAAAGCGGCAACGCGCCCCACCCCAGTTCGCGCTCGAGCGACGGGCCGGCGTGCGCCGCCTCGGGCACCACCCGCGGCAGCAGCCAGAGGAGCAAGGTGGCGACGAGATAGGCGAAGGCCAGCAGATGGAAGACGCGCGTCGGCCGGTGCTCGATGAACATCACGCGCCCGCCGACCAGTGCCGCCAACACCGCCACCCAGAAGATCAGCAGCCACCAGCCGAACAGCCAGGCACCGCCGCCGACGAGCAGCGCGATCACCGCCAGCCCGCCGGAGTCGAGCCGCCGTTCGGCGCGGAAGAACGGCTGCCAGAGCAGGAACAGACCGACGTCGACCAGCCAGCAGGTCAGTCCGATCGCGCTGCTGCCGCCGGCCAGCAGCGCGAGATGGAGGACGCCGAGCAGCACCACGAGCAGCCAGTGCTGGCGTTTCCGCAGACGCGCGCCGAGCGTCGCGGCGAATCTCACGCGCATGTCCGGCGAGCCGGAATGGCAAAGCTTTTGAAGCTCGCCGGATTACCGTTTCCCGACACATATGTCGAAAAACGGTCACTTTCGACGCATCGCGCGACAAAAGGCTCCAAAAAAAGCTGGCACAGAAAATGCTGAATAGTTGTCATCAAGATCGTCATAAGACGGAGACAAAAATGAAGATGCGACAGTCCGGCTTCACGCTGGTGGAGATAGCCATTGTACTCGTCATCATCGGCTTGCTTCTGGGCGGCGTGCTGAAGGGGCAGGAGCTGATCACGCAGGCGAAGATCAGGAACGTCGCCAACGATCTGAACGGGATGAGCGCCGCGGTATACGGCTATCAGGACCGCTACAAGCGCTTCCCCGGCGACGACAACGGCGCCGCCGCGCGCTGGACCAATCCTCTGGCAGTCTCCGGCGACGGCAATGCCCGGGTCGGCGCCACGGGCAATGCGGGAATCATCGACTGCGCCCAGAGCGCACTGGAAAACTGTCAGTTCTGGCAACATCTGCGCCTCGCCGGCTTCATCGGCGGCGATGCCGCGACGAAGCTCTCGCCGCAGAATGCGGTCGGCGGAATTCTGCAGGCCCAGGACGGCGCCCTCGGCCTCTCCGGTCTGGTCATTTGCACGACCAACCTCCCCGGCAAAATCGCCAACGCGATCGACGCACAGTTCGACGACGGCAAGCCGGGAACCGGACAAGTGCGCGCCACGAACGACGCGACGAAACTGGATACCAAACTGGCGGATACGGCGGCTTACCTTGATGACGGCAGCACCGTCTATACCATTTGCAAGCCGTTCTGAACGCCTCGCCCGGAATACCGGAGCCCGCCACCCGGCGGGCTTTTGCGTTCACCCTTTGAGCAGTCGCGTTTCCACCACTGCCAGCGCCTCCGCGCCGCCAAGCAGGACCACCACGTCGCCGGCCTCGAAACGCGTTTCTGCGGAAGGCTCCAGCGCGCGGATGTTGCGCCGGCGCACCGCGGTCACTTCGACGTCGGCGCCGCCCAGCGCCAGTTCGCCCAGCGTCCGGCCGACGGCGTAGGCGCCGCTGCCGAGCGGCACTGAGTGCAGGCGCGGCTCCTCGCCGTCGCGCACGATTTCCTCGCGGTCGCTCTCGCCGTGGAAAAACCCGCGCAGCGAGCGGTAGCGCGCCATGCGGGTCTGACGCACGCGCTTGAGCACGCGATTGACCGGCACGCCGACCAGGATCAGCGCATGCGAGGCGAGCATCATGCTGGCCTCGAGCGACTCCGGCACGACCTCCGCCGCGCCCGAGCGGTGCAGCGACTCGAAATCCTTCTCGTCGAGCGTGCGCACAACCACCGGCAGTTCCGGCTTGAGCTCGCGCACGTGATGCAGCACCTTCTCCGCCGCCCGCGTGTCGGCGAAGCTGACGATCAGCACGCTGGCCCGCGCGACGCCGGCGGCGATCAGCGTCTCGCGCCGCGTGGCGTCGCCGAACACTACGTTCTCGCCGGCGGCGGCGGCCTCGCGCACGCGCTCCGGATCGAGGTCGAGCGCCACATAGGAGACGTCCTCCTGCGCCATGAAGCGCGCCAGGTACTGGCCGCTGCGCCCGAAGCCGCAGATCACCGCGTGCTTTTCGGTCTGCATCGACTGCGCGGCGATCATCGTCAGCTCCATCGAGCGCGTCAGCCACTCGCTGGCGGCGAAGCGCAGCACCAGCCGGTCGCTGTAATGCACGACGATCGGCGCCAGCAGCATCGACAGCACGAGCGCCGCGAGCACCGCCTGCAGCGCGAGCGAGGGCGCCAGGTGCAGGCTGCGGATTTCCGAGAGCAGCACGAAACCGAATTCGCCGCCGGCGCACAGCCACAGGCCGGTGCGCATCGCCGCCCCGGGCGGCGCGCCGAACAGGCGCGAGAGGCCGGCGACCAGCGCGAATTTCACGAGCAGCAACGCGCCGAGCACGGCCAACACGAGCGGCAGGTTGTGCAGCACCAGCGTCATGTCGAGCATCATACCGATGGTCACGAAGAAGAGCCCCATCAGCACGTCGCGGAATGGCTTGATGTCCTCTTCCACCTGATGCCGGTACTCGGTTTCCGAAATCAGCATGCCGGCCACGAAGGCGCCAAGCGCCAGCGACAGGCCGGCCAGTTCGGTCAGCCAGGCGAGCCCGAGCGTGATGAGCAGCACGTTGAGCATGAACAGCTCGGGCGACTTGCCGCGCGCCACGATGAAGAACCACTTGCGCATCAGGCGCTGCCCGAGGAAGAGCACCACCGTCAGCACGACGACCGCCTTGAGCATGGCGATGCCCATCAGCACCGCCATCTGCTCCGGCGATTTCGAGAACGAGGGAATCAGGATGAGCAGCGGCACCACCGCGATGTCCTGGAAGAGCAACACGCCCATCACTTCGCGGCCGTGGCGGGCGTCGAGTTCGAGGCGCTCGGTCAGCAGCTTGGTGAGCACGGCGGTCGACGACATCGCCAGCGCGCCGCCGAGCGCCACGCCGGCCTGCCAGGACAGGCCGAAGCCGGTGGCGATGCCGGTCACCGCCAGCAGCGTCACCAGCACCTGCAGGAAGCCCAGCCCGAAGACGATGCGCTTCATCGCGTAGAGCTTGGCCAGCGAGAATTCGAGGCCGATCGAGAACATCAGGAAGACGACGCCGAACTCGGCCAGGTGCTGCGCGCCGGCAAAGCCCTCGACCAGATTGAAGGCGTGTGGCCCGATCAGCGCGCCGACCAGCAGGTAGCCGAGCACCGGGGGCAGATTGAGGCGGCGAAAAAGGATGACGGACACCACCGAGGCGCCCAGCAGCATCAGGATGATCGGCAGTGTTTCCATCGTTCGGGCGGCGGTCTCGACGGCGCGCAGACGGCGCCGGGGCAGGGGCTGGGGGGCGGGGAGGCGGCGGGGCTTCTGCTATACTCGGCCCCATCATAACCGCAGCATCCCCATGAACAAAATCCAGCCATCATCGAAAGCGCTCGATCTCGCGCGCCAGGTTCTGCGCATCGAAGCCGACGCGGTGAGCGCACTGGCCGAGCGCATCGACGGCGCCTTCATCGCGGCCCTGACGCTGATCCTCAACTGTCGCGGCCGCGTCATCGTGAGCGGCATCGGCAAGTCCGGCCACGTCGGACGCAAGATCGCCTCGACGCTGGCCAGCACCGGCACGCCTGCCTACTTCGTGCACCCCGCCGAGGCGATCCACGGCGACCTCGGCATGATCACGCGCGACGACGTCCTGATCGCGCTCTCCAACTCCGGCGAGAGCGCCGAGCTGCTGACCATCGTCCCCATCGTCAAGCGCCAGGGTGCCAAGCTCATCGCCATGACCGGCAACCCGCGCTCGGCGCTGGCCTGCGAAGCCGACGCCCACCTCGATGCGGGCGTCGCGCAGGAAGCCTGCCCGCTCAACCTCGCCCCGACCGCCAGCACCACCGCCGCGCTGGCGCTCGGCGACGCGCTCGCGGTCGCCCTGCTCGACGCGCGCGGCTTCGGCGCCGAAGATTTCGCGCGCTCGCATCCGGGCGGCGCGCTCGGCCGTCGCCTGCTCACGCATGTGCGCGACGTGATGCGCGCCGGCGACGCCGTGCCGGCCGTCGCGCCGGAAGCCCGCGTCGCCGACGCCATCCTCGAAATCTCGCGCGGCGGCATCGGCATGACCGCCGTCGTCACGCCCGAACGCCGCGTGCTCGGCATCTTCACCGACGGCGACCTGCGCCGCGCCTTCGCCAACGATCTCGACCTGCGCACCCTGACGGTGGCCGACATCATGGGCCGCAAACCGCGCTCGATCGGGCCGGACAAGCTCGCCGTCGAGGCCGTCGAAATGATGGAGCACTACAAGATCAACCAGCTGCCGGTGGTCGACGAAGACGGCGCGCTGATCGGCGCGCTCAACATGCACGACCTCTTCCAGGCCAAGGTGATCTGATGCGCCGCCGCCCCGCCGGCGCGCCGACCGCGCGCTTCCCGAGCCACGCCTCAGCGCAGCCCGCCGCCAGATGAAACGCCTCGGCAGCGCGATCTTTCCGCTTTCCATCCTGCTCGTCCTGGCGGCGCTCACCTTCTGGCTGAGCCACGCCGTCCAGCTGCCGGAAACCGGCAAGAACGGGAAGAACCGGCACGATCCGGACTACATCATCAACGACTCGCAGTTGCGCAAGCTCGACAAGACCGGGCGCCTGCAATACACGCTGAAGGCGGTCGAGATTCGTCACTACCCGGACGACGACACCACCGACATGACCAAGCCGGACCTCGTCCACCTGCATCCGCAGAAGGCCCCGGTGACCATGGTCGCCGAGCGCGGCCACCTGAGCCGCGACGGCAAGCAGGCCGACCTCTACGACAACGTCCAGGTGCGCCGCGCCGCCTCCGGCACGCAGGAGGAAATGCTCGCCGTCACCGACCGCCTCACCATCCTCCCCGACGACGAGAAGGCCTTCACCAAGAGTCCGGTGCTCATCACGCAGGGGAAGTCCTGGCTGAAGGGCGTCGGCCTGCAGATCGACAACGCCCAGCAGACCTACGTCCTCGAATCCCAGGCCGTCGGACAATTCGAAAGCCAACACGCGAAGAAGCGCTAAATGATGAAATCCGCACTCGCCATCGCCACCGGCCTGCTCCTCGGCGCCGCCCTGCCCGCCCACGCCGAGCGCGCCGACCGCGAAAAGCCGATCAACCTCGAGGCCGACCGCATCAGCATCGACGACGTCAAGAAGGTGCAGGTCTTCGAAGGCAACGTCGTGCTCAACCAGGGCACGCTGCAGATCCGCACCGCCAAGCTCGTCGTCGTCCAGGACGCCGACGGCTTCCAGAAGGGTACGGCGACCGGCGGTGCCAACGGCCTGGCGCGCTTCCGCCAGAAGCGCGAAGGGCGCGACGACTACGTCGAGGGCGAAGGCGAGCGCATCGAATACGATGCGCGCAGCGAGAAGACCGAGTTCTTCACCCGCGCCTGGGTGAAAAGCGGCCTGGACGAGATCAAGGGCCAGTTCATCTCCTACGATGCGCTGACCGAAAAATACGTCGTCACCTCCGGTGGCGGCGATACGAAGAGCGCCACCGGAGCCGCGCAGGCCCGCGTGCGCGCGATCATCCAGCCGAAAGGCAAGGGCGAGCCGGCAGCGGACAAGAAGGGCGAGCCCCTGAGCTTGAAGCCCGCCCAGAACGTCACCCCGAAAGGAGATTGATCCCGTGAGCTACGAATTCATCATCGCCGAAACGCGCGGCCGCGTCGGCCTCATCACCCTGAACCGCCCGAAGCAGCTGAACGCCCTGTGCGATGCGCTGGTCGAGGAAATGCGCCAGGCCCTCGACGCCTTCGAAGCGTCCGAGGAGATCGGCTGCATCGTCGTCACCGGCTCGGAAAAGGCCTTCGCCGCCGGCGCCGACATCACGGCGATGAAGGACTTCTCCTACATGGACGCCTACAAGGGCGACTACATCACGCGCAACTGGGAACGCGTGAAGACCTGCCGCAAGCCGGTGATCGCCGCGGTCGCAGGCTACGCGCTGGGCGGCGGCTGCGAGCTGGCGATGATGTGCGACTTCATCATCGCCGCCGACAGCGCCCAGTTCGGCCAGCCCGAGGTCAAGCTCGGCACCCTGCCCGGCGCCGGCGGCACCCAGCGCCTGCCGCGCGCGATCGGCAAGGCCAAGGCCATGGACCTATGCCTGACGGCGCGCATGATGAACGCCGAAGAGGCCGAACGCGCCGGCCTCGTCTCGCGCATCGTGCCGGCCGACAAGCTGCTCGAGGAAACCCTCGCCGCCGCCGACAAGATCGCCTCGTACTCGCTGCCGGTCGTCATGATGATCAAGGAATCGGTCAACCGCGCCTTCGAAAGCAGCCTGAGCGAGGGCATGCTGTTCGAGCGCCGCAGCTTCCACGCCGCCTTCGCGCTGGAAGACCAGAAGGAAGGCATGGCCGCCTTCGCCGAAAAGCGCAAGGCCGAGTTCAAGCACCGCTGACCGCGGCAGGCCGCTGCGGCGGCCTGCGCGCGCCGCGCCGCAGCAAATGCGGCGCGGAACCACCCCGCCTTTCGGCGCCCCCATAAATCGCTTGATAATCAGCATCAACATATTTTGTTGCGACGCACAAAATAAATGTTGACAACGACACCGCCATAGCTATAATCGGGCTCATGTTGCGGTGCAGCAATCGACTTCGGAAGCCAACCCCGGCTCGGTCAGACAGTCATCGCACAAGTTCGTACCTTTTCAACTTAGGAGATGACCATGAGCTTTTTCAATCCGGAACAATTCGCTGCCGCCAACAAGGCCTCCGTCGAGTCGCTGCTGACCCTGGCCAACACCGCCCTGGCTTCGGCCGAGCGCATCGCCGCCCTGAACCTGAACACCGCCCGCTCGCTGCTCGAAGACAGCGTCTCGAACACCAAGGCCATCCTCGGCGCCAAGGACGTGCAGGAAGCCCTGTCGGTCCAGGCTTCGCTGGCCCAGCCGAACGTCGAAAAGGCCGTCGCCTACTCGCGTAGCGTCTACGAAATCTCGGCCCAGTCGCAAGAAGAAGTGTCGAAGCTGCTGGAAGGCCAGTTCGGCGAATTCCAGAAGCAGATCGCCACCCTGCTCGACAAGGCCGCCAAGAGCGCCCCGGCCGGTTCCGACGTCGCCGTCGCCGCCGTGAAGTCCGCCGTCGCCGCCGCCAACTCGGCTTTCGACAGCTTCAACAAGGCTGCCAAGCAAGCCGCCGAGATCGCCGAAGCCAACGTCGCTGCCGCGACCAACGCAACGGTCAAGGCTGTCGGCGCCACTGCCGCCGCCGGCAAGAAAAAAGCCGCCTGATCCACGCGGCTCGCGAAAAGACCCCCGACCGGTTCGGGGGTTTTTTTTAAGCGGCATTCAACTTGCCATTTGAATAGCCTATAGTTGGACCTGTACCGAAATCGGCGGCAGCACCGGGCCCTCCCGCTCGACGACCGCCTCGCCTTCCACCCCCATCCCAGGAGGATACGATGAGCACCAACAATCTCGAGCAACTCGCCGCCGCCCAGAAAGCCAACGCCGAAGTCATGATGGCGCTGGTCCGCACCGCCTTCAACGGCATGGAGCAACTGGCCGCCCTCAACCTCGCCGCCAGCCGCGAACTCTTCAACACCAGCGTGGCCAACACGCAGCAGCTGCTGAGCATCAAGGATCCGCAGGAACTCGCCAAGGCCAGCAGCGCGCTGACCCAGCCGAGCGTCGAAAAGGTCATGGAATACTCGCGCAGCGTTTACGACCTGGCCGCCCGCATCCAGAAGGAAATCACCTCGGTGATGGAAGCGCAGTACAGCGGCTTCACCAAGAACGCCTCGAGCGCCATCGAGAAAGCCAGCGCCAGCACGCCGGTCGGCGGCGACGTCTTCGCCGCGGCCATGAAGCAGGTGCTGCAGGCCTCGACCAAGGCCTACGACAACATGACCGCGATGGCCAAGCAGATGACCGACATCGCCGACGCCAACGTCAAGGCCGCATCGAGCGCGACGACCAAGGCCGCCGCCGCAGCGACGAAGAAGAAGTGAGCCTGGCGGCGCCAGCAGCCGTTCCGTAGAAACCCCGGTGCGCCGGGGTTTTTCCGTTTACGGGCGACGCGCCGATGCGCTCCGGCATGCGGCATCTACAGCGAGCGCACCGACACGCCCGCCCGTGCCTCAGTCGCGCCAGCGCCAGGCGATCTCGCGCCGCTCGACCTCGCGACGGATTTCGTCCATCGCACGCTCGACCAGCGCCGCCTCGCCCTCGACGCCGAGTTCGAGGTGCCGGCGCTGTCCGTCCGCGCCGATCGACGGCAGGCTGAACAGGCGCAGCGCCGGATAGTCGGCGACGATGCGCTGCATCAGGTCGAGCAGCGCGCTCTCGTAGGCGTTCGGCCCGGTCAGCAGGAAGGCCTTGTCGACCATCGGATTGCGGTGGAAGAGATCGGCGTAGAAGGTATCGAGCGCCCACTCGGCCATCGGGTGCGCCATCTGCGGGAAGCCCGGCAGGAAGTGGTGGTCGCGCACGCGGAAACCGGGGATGCGATTGAAGGGATTGGGCACGATGTCGACGCCGCGCGGGAAGGTGCCGAGCTGCAGGCGGATCGGCGTCGCTTCGTCGCCGAAACGGCCGCGGATCTCGCGCTCGGCGTCGGGATGCAGGACCAGATCGACGCCGAGCGCGGCGGCGGCGGCCTGCCGCGTATGGTCGTCGGGCGTGTTGCCGATGCCGCCGAAGCTGAACACCGCGTCGCCGGAAGCGAAGCTGCGGCGCAGCACGTCGGCGATGCGCGCCTCCTCGTCGCCGAGGTAGTCGACCCACGAGAGGCGCAGGCCGCGCGCGCCGAGCAGTTCGGCGAGCTTCGCGAAATGCTTGTCGCTGCGCTTGCCCGAGAGTATCTCGTCGCCGATGATCAAAGCACCGAAGTTCAGGGTCCGCATGTTCAAGCCTCCTTGACCCGCACGTATTCGACTTCCGTGACGACGGCGCCCTGCCGCGCACGACGCAACGCCTCCAGGCAATAGTGGACGTAGGCGATCGCCGCCAGCGTCGGCGCCAGCAGGCCGAGCAGCGGCACGTGCGCGACGAGCGCCAGCGTGATGCCGAGCACCAGCAGCGGCAGCCCATGCTTCTGGCGCAACGCGCGCCATTCCGCGTCGGTGGCGTGCACGGCCAGCGCGTCGTAGGCGAAGGTGCGGCGGTTGAGCCAGGCCATCCAGAACAGCGGCAGCACGAGGCCGAGACCGGGCACCAGCCAGAGCGGCAGCGTGACGACCCAGCCGACGACGAAGAGCAGCGCGGCCGAGATGCTGTTCCAGGTCGACGCCGTGACGCTGTCCTTGCCCATGCGCGCCAGCTCCGGGTAATCGGTGGCGGCCAGGTAGTTGAGCAGCAGCGGCAGGATGAAGATCGCCGCGAGCAGCATCGCCGTCACGTAGGCGGCGGCGAGGATGAGCAGCCAGCCGCCGAGCGCGGCGAGCAGCTTGGCCAGCCAGACGGCGCCCCAGCCGGTCAGCCAGCTCATCGGCGGCAGGTCGATGAAGGAGGCGATCAGGCGGTCGAGCAGGAAGACCGTCAGCCCCAGCCAGGCGACCAGCGCCACCACGGCTGGACCGAGCAGCAGCAGCCAGACGCGCGGCCGCGCCAGCGTCGCCAGCGTGCGCACCAGCGCCAGAATCACATCACCCACGGTTCGCTCCCTTCTCAGTCATCCTGAAAACTCCAATCAAGCACGAAGAAGACGGAGAGCACGAAGGACCCCGGAAGCGGAGAGACCTTCCGCCGCGCCCGCCGACCATCCGGCTTGCCTCTGCGTCCTCTGCGTCCTCTGCGTCCTCCGCGATCTACGCGCGTCGTACCGCCGTTGCCGGCATCGTCACATCGCGTCCCACATCTTCTGCAAGCGCTTGCTCGACACCGGCGCCGGCGTGCGCAGCTCCTGCGCGAAGAGCTGCACGCGCAGTTCCTCGAGCATCCAGCGGAACTGCTGCATCTGCTCGTCGACCACGCCCTGCTTGGCAAGCACGATGGCACGCCGTTCGTAGTTGGTCCACAGCGGCGCGTACTCGGCGAGCAGGCGCGCGTCGCGCGCCGGGTCGGCCTTCAGCTTGTCGAGGCGCAGCGCCGCCGCCTTCAGGTAGCGCGGGAAGTGCTGCAGGCGCTCGAAGGGCGTATCGAGAATGAAGCGCTTGCCGATCAGGCGGCCGATCTGCTTTTCGATATCCTGCTGCGCCGCCGCGTGCGCCTTGAAGGCGACGAGCTTCTTCTGCAGCGCCTGCCAGTCGGTCAGGATCTGCGCGACGAGGCGGCAGATTTCCTGCGCGAGCAGGCCGAGGCGCGACTTGCCTTCGGCGCAGCGCGCCTTGAAGGCGGCGGCGTCGGTCGGCCACGGCTCGACCAGGCAGGCGCGCGCGAAGGTCAGCTCGATCAGCTGCCGGCGCAGGTCGTCGAGCGAGCCGAGCGGCATGAACTGCATGCCCATCTGCGTCAGGCCCGGCAGGTTCTTCTCGAAATACTTCACCTGCTCGCGGAACTGCAGCGTGAAGAGGCGCAGCAGGCCGTCGCGGTGCGCCGCGCGCGCCTCCTCGGGCGAATCGAAGACGCACAGCGAGACGCTGTCGCCGTCGTCGGACAGCCCCGGATAGCCGAGCACCGTCTGCCCCGGGCCGACCTCGACCTCCATCAGCTCGGGCAGCTCGCCGAAGCTCCAGTCGGTCATTCCGGCGTACTCGGCCGGCGTGTCGTGCAGTTCGGTGAACTCCTGCTTCGCCTCGCGCCCCCACTCGCCGCGCAGTTCGACGAGGCTGCGGCTCATGCCGAGCTGGCGGCCGTGCTCGTCGACGAGCTTGAAGTTCATGTTGAAGTGCGCCGGCAGCGCGTCCGGCCGGAAGGCGTCGGGCGTGATCTCCCAGCCGCGCGCGTTGAGCCCGCGCGACTGCAGGATGTAGTGGATCAGCGCCGGAACCAGCGGCTTCTCGGAAGGCGGCACGGCGGCAACGAAGTCGCCGGCGAACTCCGGTACCGGCACCAGCTTGGAGCGGATTTTCTGCGGCAGCGTCTTCACCAGCTGCACGACCTTCTCCTTGAGCAACCCCGGCACCAGCCATTCGCAGCGCGCCGGCGGAATCTGGTTGAGCTGCGCGAGCGGCACGGCGAGCGTCACGCCGTCCTTCGGCGAGCCCGGCTCGAAGTGGTAGGACAGCGCGTAGTCGACGCCGCCGAGCTTGAGGTGGTGCGGGAAGGCTTCGGTGGTGACGCCGGCCGCCTCGTGCCGCATCAGGTCTTCGCGCTTGAGGTAGAGCAGCTTCGGCGTTTCCCGCTCGGCGTCGCGCCGCCACTTGTCGAACTCGGCGCCGTTGCTGATGCCCTCGGGAATGAGCTGATCGTAGAAGGCGAAGATCAGCTCGTCGTCGACCAGCACGTCGGGGCGCCGCGACTTGTGCTCCAGCGTCTCGATGTCGAGCATCAGCTGGTGGTTGTGGCGGAAGAAGTCCCAGCGTTTCGCATACTCCTCGGCGATCTCGCCGCCGACGAGGCCCTGGCGGATGAAGATCTCGCGCGCCTCCTTCGGATTCATCGGCCCGAAGTTCACGCGCTTCTTCGGGTTGATGACGATGCCGTAGAGCGTCGAGCGCTCGAAGGCGACGACCTGCATCGCCTTCTTCTCCCAGTGCGGATCGAACCAGCTGCGCTTGATCAGATGCGCGCCGACCTTCTCCAGCCATTCGGGCTCGATGCGCGCGACGCAGCGCGCGAAGAGCTTGCTCGTCTCGGTGATCTCGGCGGCGGCGATCCACTTGCCGGCCTTCTTCTGCAATGCCGAGCCCGGATGGATCAGGAACTTCATGCCGCGCGCGCCGAGGTAGTGCGCCGAGTCCTCCGATTTGCAGCCGATGTTGCCGAGCAGGCCGGCGAGCAGCGCGCGGTGGATCGCGTCGTAGGTCGCCGGAATCTGGTTCTCGCGCCACTCGTGCTCGGCGACGAAGGCGTGCAGCTGGCTGTGCACGTCGCGCCATTCGCGCATGCGCAGCGCCGACAGGAAGTTGGCGTGGCAGGCCTGCACCAGCTTGCGCTGCGACTTCTTGTGCCCGACCTCGGCCTCGTACCACTGCCAGAGCTTGAGCCAGGAAAGGAACTCGGACTTCTCGTCGGCGAATTTCTTGTGCGCCATGTCGGCGCTGCCCTGCTTGTCCTGCGGGCGCTCGCGCGGGTCCTGCACGGTCAGCGCGGCGGCGATCACCAGCATTTCCGTGAGGCAGCCCTCGTCGCGCGCGGCGACGATCATGCGCGCGATGCGCGGGTCGAGCGGCATCTTGGCGAGCTCCTGACCGACCGGCGTCAGCGCGTGCGCGTCGCTCACCGCGCCGAGTTCGAGCAGCAGCTGGTAGCCGTCGCTGATCGCCTTCGGCGGCGGCGCCTCGATGAAGGGGAATTCCTCGACGTCGCCCAGGCGCAGCGCCTTCATGCGCAGGATCACGCCGGCCAGCGACGAGCGCAGGATTTCCGGGTCGGCGAAGGGCGGCCGCGCCTTGAAGTCGTCCTCGTCGTAGAGGCGGATGCAGACGCCGGCGGCGACGCGGCCGCAGCGCCCGGCGCGCTGGTTGGCCGAGGCCTGCGCGATCTTCTCGACCTGCAGTTGCTCGACCTTGTTGCGGTAGGAGTAGCGCTTGACGCGCGCCAGCCCGGAATCGACGACGAAGCGGATGCCCGGCACGGTGAGCGAGGTCTCGGCGACGTTGGTCGCCAGCACGATGCGCCGGCCGCCGTGCGCCTTGAAGATGCGCGACTGCTCCTCGGCCGACAGGCGGGCGAAGAGCGGCAGGATTTCGGTGTGCGGCGGGTGGTGTTTTCTCAGCGCCTCGGCCGCCTCGCGGATCTCGCGCTCGCCGGGCAGGAAGACGAGCACGTCGCCCGGCCCCTCGCGGTGCAGCTCGTCGCAGGCGTCGACGATGGCGTCGTAGAGGTCGCGCTCGCCCTCCTTCTCGGCTTCCTCGGTCTGCACCGCGCGGTAGCGCAGCTCGACCGGATACATGCGGCCGGACACCTCGATCACCGGCGCCGGCTTGCCGTTCACCGCGAAGTGCTGCGCGAAGCGCTCGGCGTCGATCGTCGCCGAAGTGACGATCAGTTTGAAATCCGGCCGCTTCGGCAGCAGCTGCTTGAGATAGCCGAGCAGGAAGTCGATGTTCAGGCTGCGCTCGTGCGCCTCGTCGATGATCAGCGTGTCGTACTGGCCGAGCCACGGGTCGCCCTGCGTCTCGGCGAGCAGGATGCCGTCGGTCATCAGCTTGACGTAGGAGTCCTTCGAAATCCGGTCGTTGAAGCGGATCTTGTAGCCGACGTGGCCGCCCAGCTCGCTCTGCAGCTCCTGCGCGATGCGCGCCGCCGTCGAGCGCGCGGCGATGCGGCGCGGCTGCGTGTGGCCGATCAGGCCGGTCGCGCCGCGCCCGAGTTCGAGGCAGATCTTCGGCAGCTGCGTCGTCTTCCCGGAGCCGGTCTCGCCGCAGACGATCACCACCTGATGCTTCTCGATCAGCGCCGCGATCTCGGCACGGCGAGCATTGACCGGCAGGTCGTCGGCGAACTCGGGGCGCGGCAGGCGCGCGCGGCGCGCGGCAACGACGGCGCGCGACTTTTCGGCCAGCGCGTCGTGCTCGGCCTGCAGCGCGTCGCGCTTGGCGCCGAAGGCGTGGCGCATGTCGCGCCACAGCGAGCGCAGGCGACGCTGGTCGACGGCGAGGCAATCGGCGTAGGCGTTGGCCGTGCGGGAAGGGCTTTGAGTCATTGGGGAATTTCGAAAAACATTGAGCGCCGAGAGTGTAAAGCATCGCCGGCCAAAGCTCAGCGCCGGGATGCGGGGGCTGTGCCGCCCCGGCGGCATCGCGCAGAGGAAATTCATGGCAGGAACGCCGCGCAAGGAAAGCGCGCCGCCAGCGAAGGCGACGAGCGCCGCCCGGGTCTGCGCCTTTCCCGCAAAGCGACGGTGGCGTCGGGCGGATCGGGACATCCTCCCGGCGGAGTGGCGCATGCGGCCGCCTCCGGCGCGCGACAGCCGGCGCACGGACGCAAAAAAGCCGGCAGGCAGCCGGCTTGGGCGACGAACGTGCCGGGCGACCGCTGGCCGCCCGGCAAGCCGGACTCGCTTACTTGTCGAACAGGCGCTGCAGGTCCTCGGCCTTGCTGCTGTTCTGCAGGCCGAGCATGAGCAGCAGGCGCGCCTTCTGCGGCGGCAGGTTGTCGGCGAAGACGGCGCCGGCGTCCTTCAGCGTCTTGCCGCCGCCGACGAAGCCGTAGTTGGGCAGCACGCGACCGTTCGGCACGCGCGTCGAAATCACCACCGGCACGCCCTTGGCGATCGTTTCCTTGATCGCGTCGTGCAGCGCGATGTTCACGTTGCCCCAGCCCAGCGCCTGGACGACGATGCCCTTGGCGCCGGCCGCGACGGCGGCGCGCAGCAGCTTGCCGTCGGCGCCGCCGTACATCGACACGATCTCGACGGCCGGCAGCGTGTCGCCCTTCAGCGCGACGTGCTGGCGACGCAGCGGCGTGCGGTAGAAGATCACGCGGTCGTTGTCGGCGTTGCCGAGTACGCCGTAGTCGCCGGACTTGAAGGTCTCGACGTCGGAGGTGTGGGTCTTCGTCACTTCGCGCGCGGCGTTGATCTGGTTGTTGAGCGCGATCATGGCGCCCTTGCCGCGCGCCTCCTGGTCGGCGCAGATGCGCGCCGCGTTGAGCAGGTTGCGCGGACCGTCGAAGTCCTTCTCCGAGGCGTTGCGCTGCGCGCCGATGAGGATCACCGGCTTCTCGCTCTTCACCGTCAGGTCGAGGAAGTAGGCGGTTTCCTCGAGCGTGTCGGTGCCGTGCGAAACGATCACGCCGGACACCTCGGGACGCGCCAGCGCTTCGGTCACGGCCTTCTGCAGGCTCACCCAGAGCTCCGGCCCCATGTAGTCGGACGGCACGTTCGCCAGGTTCTGCACCTCGATCTTCGCCACCTTGGCGATTTCGGGCACGGTGGCGAGCAGGTCGTCGCCGGAGATGGCGGGCACCGGCGCGTTCTTCACCGGGTCGATCTTCATCGCGATCGTGCCGCCGGTGGCGATCATCTTGCAGACCGGCAGCGCCGCGTGGGCGGACAGCGGGGCGAACAGCGCGGCGCCGGCGAGGCAGGCACCGAATGTCGTGGCGAAGCGTTGGGAAATTCTCATCGTTGTTATCTCCGTTCGTGGGGTTGTTTTGGCGTACCGCAGCAGCGGCACGGGGCGGACTCTAGCCCAAAAACCGGGCCTCCAACCCTCTCCGGACGAGAGAAAAAAACTGAACTTTTAAGCCGTTTTTCGCTCCCCAGACGCCCGTCATAGCCCGTTGCTGCGCACGCACAACGCCAGGCGCATATGCCAGGAACGGCAAGGCCTTCACGATGCCGACGTCGTACCCGGAGACGGGCCGGGGGTCGCTGTCGCAGACGTTTTCGCGCCGACGGTGGCCGGTCCTGTTCCCACGCCGCCGCGCACGGTACGATGAGCCATCCGGCGCGTAGCGGCGCAGCATTTTGACGGTCGCGCCGGGCACCGCGCAAACTCATCGATCGCCCGTGCGGAAAACGGGCGGCCGGACTTTCCGAAAGGTTTCCCGATGCCGATTCCGTGGCTGACCGTATTGCAGAGCGTCCCCTGGTCCGAGGTGGTGCGCAACGCGCCCAAAGTGGCCGAAGGGGCCAAGAAACTATGGAAGGCGGTCGCCAAGAAATCGCCGCCGGCGCACGACGACGGAACGCAGGCGGTGCCGCCGCCCGAACCGCACAGCCGCGCCGCCCTCGAAGCGCGCCTGGCCGCGCTGGAGGCGACGGCGGGCGAGCTGGAGAATCAGATGGTCGCCTCCTCCGAACTGATCAAGGCGCTGGCCGAGCAGAACGCGCAGCTGATCGAGCGCATCGACGCCCTGCGCCGCCGCCTGCGCTGGCTGGTCGTAGCCTTGCTGCTGATCGGCGGCATCGCGGTCGTGAGCGGCTGGCCGCCGCTGCGCTGAACGCGTGCGACGCGGCGGCGCTTTGCCCGAGACGGCCCGGCGCCGCAGCCAAACCGCGAAACCGGGGCGTAGCGGGGCGCGCCTTTCATGAACGCGCCGCGAACGGCATGCGTCTCAGGGCCAGACCTTATGCACGCCGACCGTGAGCAGGCCGAGCCAGGTCATCGCCAGCGAGCCGAAGAGGTGCAGGCCGATGGCCGAGAAGGCCCAGGCGTACTGCTGCGCCAGGAAGCGCTCCATGACCTCGCCGGAAAAACTGGAAAAAGTGGTCAGGCCGCCGAGAAAGCCGGTAATGATGAAAAGCTTCAGTTCCGGCGCGAGGTGCGCGTACTGGTGGAAGGCGCCGAGCGCGACGCCGATCAGATAGCCGCCGATCAGATTGGCGGCCAGCGTGCCGAGCGGCACGGCGACCAGCAGCGGGTTGAGCAGCAGGCCAAGCCCCCAGCGCGACCAGGCGCCGAGCGCGGCGCCCGCGCCGATCGCGAAAAAAGCAGCGAGGTTCATACCGGTTCCATGCCCGTGCGATAAAGCGTGAATTTTAGCGGTTTTGCGGCGTCGCCCGGTTAAAATGCAAGGCTTCTGGAATCAAGGATCCCGTCGTGAGCAACGCACCGAAAGACCACGCCGCAACCGCACCGGCCGCCAACTTCATCCGCAGCATCGTCGAAACCGATCTGGCCGCCGGCAAGCACGCCCAGCGCCGCTGGGCCGGCCAACCCGGCCCGGCCGCCGAACACGCCGGCGCGCCGCTCGACGCGGCGAAGATCCGCACGCGCTTCCCGCCGGAGCCGAACGGCTACCTGCACTTCGGCCACGCCAAGTCGATCCTGCTCAACTTCGGCCTCGCGCAGCAATACGGCGGCCGCTGCCATCTGCGCTTCGACGACACCAACCCGGAGAAGGAGGAGCAGGAGTACGTCGACTCGATCGTCGACGGCGTGAAGTGGCTCGGCTGCTCGTGGGAGCACGGCGCCGGCGAAAGCAACCTCTACTACGCCTCGAACTATTTCGACTGGATGGCGCAGTTCGCCGAATACCTGATCCAGGCCGGCCACGCCTACGTCGACAGCCAGAACGCCGAGGAAATGCGCGCCACGCGCGGCACGCTGACGCAGCCGGGCAAGGACAGTCCGTACCGCGCGCGCGGCGTCGAGGAGAACCTCGACCTCTTCCGCCGCATGCGCGCCGGCGAGTTCGCCGACGGCGCGCACATCCTGCGCGCGAAGATCGACATGGCCTCGCCCAACATCAACCTGCGCGATCCGGCGATCTACCGCATCCGCCACGCGACGCACCACAACACCGGCGACAAGTGGTGCGTCTATCCGATGTACACCTTCGCGCACCCGATCGAGGACGCGCTCGAATGCATCACGCACTCGATCTGCACGCTCGAATTCGAGGACCAGCGCCCGTTCTACGACTGGCTGCTCGAACGCCTGGCCGAGGGCGGCCTGCTGCAGCGCCCGCTGCCGCAGCAGATCGAGTTCTCGCGCCTGAACCTGACCTACGTCGTGCTCTCCAAGCGCAAGCTGATCCAGCTCGTCGACGAAAAACACGTCGAGGGCTGGGACGATCCGCGCATGCCGACGCTGGTCGGCGCGCGCCGGCGCGGCTACTCGGCCGACGGCTTCCGCCTGTTCGCCGAGCGCATCGGCGTCTCGAAGAACGATTCGCTGATCGACTACGCGCTGTTCGAGGACGCGCAGCGCGAAGTGATGAACGAATCCGACCCGCGCCGGGTCGCCGTGCTCGATCCGCTCAAGCTGATCATCGACAACTACCCGGAAGGCCAGTTCGAGGACTGCCACGCGCCCAACCACCCGCTGCACCCGGAGCAGGGCGAGCGCAGCATGCCCTTCGGCCGCGAACTGTGGATCGAGGCCGAGGACTTCCAGGAAGTGCCTGAAAAGGGCTTCCGCCGCCTCTTCCCGGGCAACAAGGCGCGCCTGCGCTACGGCTACGTCGTCGAATGCACCGGCTGCGACAAGGACGCGGACGACAAGGTGACCGCCGTGCATTGCACCTACCTGCCGGAGACCAAGTCGGGAACGCCGGGCGCCGACAGCGTCAAGGTCAAGGGCAACCTGCACTGGGTCTCGGCGGCGCACGCCTACCCGGCCGAGGTGCGCCTCTACGACCGGCTGTTCGCCGTCGCCGCGCCGGGCGCCCGCCGCGAGGGCGACGCGCCGGAACTGGAGCGCGATTTCCTCGACGACCTCAACCCGGCGTCGAAGACGGTGATCACCGCCATGCTCGAACCGGCGCTGAAGAACGCCACGCCCGAAGAACGCTTCCAGTTCGAACGCCACGGCTACTTCGCCGCCGACCGCGTCGACTCGCGGCCGGGCGCGCCGGTGTTCAACCGCGCCGTGACGCTGAAGGATTCCTGGTCGGCGAAACCGGCCAAGTAAGCGGCCAAGTAAGCGGACGAAACGGACGCATCAGCGGCCCGACCCGCCGGAAAGGACGACGATGCGCCGCGCCCCGATTGCCATCGTCGTCATCGCCCAGCTGTTCGGCACCTCGCTCTGGTTTTCCGCCAACAGCGCCGCCGACGACCTGATGCGGCAGTGGGGCGCCGGCCCCGCCGAGATCGGCTGGCTGACCAACGCCACGCAGCTCGGCTTCATCCTCGGCACGCTCGTCTTCGCCGTCAGCGGTCTCGCCGACCGTTTTCCGGCGAGCCGCATCTTCGCCGCCTGCGCGCTCCTCGGCGCCACCGCCAACGCCGCCTTCGCCGGGCTGGCGAGCGACGTGTCCTCGGGCCTCGCCTGGCGTTTTCTCGTCGGCGTCGCGCTGGCCGGCGTCTACCCGCTCGGCATGAAGCTGATCGTCGGCTGGGAGCCGCAGCGCGCCGGCAAGGCGCTGGCCTGGCTGGTCGGCATGCTGACGCTGGGCACCGCGCTGCCGCAGGGCATCCGCGCGCTCGGCGCGGCCTGGCCGTGGCAGGCGCCCATCCTCGCCGCCTCGGCGCTCGCCGTCGTCGCCGCGCTGCTGGTCCTGCGCCTCGGAGATGGGCCGCATCTGAAACGGTGTACCGGCGCGGCACACCTCTCGCTCGGCGGCGTCTTCAGCGCCTTCGCGATTCCCGACTTCCGCGCCGCGGCGCTCGGCTACTTCGGCCACATGTGGGAGCTGTACGCGATGTGGACGCTGGTGCCGATGCTGATCGTCCGCGCCGGGCTGCCCGAGGCGCTCGGCGCCGGCGTCGCCACGCTGTCCTTCGCGGCAATCGGCGTCGGTGCGCTCGGCTGCGTGCTCGGCGGCCAGCTCAGCGGCCGTTTCGGCAGCGCCCGCGTCGCCGCCGTCGCGCTCGCCGTGTCGGCCGCCTGCTGCCTCGTCTTCCCGCTGCTCGGCGGCGCCCCGGCCGCGCTGATTTTCGCCGTGCTGCTGCTCTGGGGCGCCAGCGTCGTCGCCGACTCGCCGCAATTCTCGGCGCTCTCGGCGAAAGCCTGTCCGCCGGAAATCGTCGGCAGCGCGCTGGCGATCCAGAACTCGCTCGGCTTCGCCATCACGGTCGCCGCCATCGCGCTGGCGACGCGCCTGCTCGACACCTGGGGACTGTCCATTGCCTGGCTACTGCTGCCCGGACCGCTGCTCGGCCTCGCCGGGCTGGCGCCGCTGTGGCGGCGCCCCGGCGCACCGCCGGCGCCCTAAATCCGCCCCACCCGCCGGCGCAACGATGCACCGGCAAACCTCGGGACGAACTCAGGCGATCGCGCCGAGCATGCGCACCTCCTGCTGCGGCAACGGAATCGCGATGTCGCGCGCGCGGAAGGTTTCGAGCACCGCCTGGTTGATTTCGTTGCATGCGGCGACGTAGTCGGGAACCTTGACCCACGGATTGATTCCGATGGCGACGCGGTAATCGGCGAGCCGCCGGACCCCGACGACCGGCGCCGGGTCCGCCAGCACGCGCGGATTGGCGCGCAGGACTTCATCGATGACGCGCAGGGCGGCATTCACGTCGGTGTCGTAGGAAACGCCGACGGCCAGGTCGAGCTGCCGGATCTTCCCGTAGTTGTGCAGGATTTCGCCGACGATCTTGCGGTTCGGGATGATCACCTTCGAGCGGTCGGTGTGCCCGAGCGTCGTGCTGAACAGGCTGACGTCGAGCACCTCGCCCTCTTCGTCGCCGATCGAGAGGTAGTCGCCGACGTGGAAGGGGTGCGTGAAGATGATCGTCAGCCCGGCGGCGACGTTGCCGAGGATGCCCTGCATCGCCAGCGCGACCCCGGCGCCCGCCACGCCGAGGCCGGCGACCAGCGGCAGCAGCTCGACCCCGAGATTCTGCAGCGCCATGATGGCGAACAGGCCAAGTACCAGGACGTGCGTCACGCGCACCAAGAGCGAACGGATCGGCGCCTCCAGACTCAAGCGCACCAACAGGCGGTCGAGGATGCCGGCCACCCAGCGCCCGACGAAATAGCCCGCCGCCAGGATGAGCAGCGCCACCACGAACTTCGGCCCGAACTTGATGACCATGTCGATCGCCGACGCCTTGACCTGATCGAGGGACTGGAAGTGTTCGTTCATGATTTCTCCTTGGTGAATGGCACGCCTTGCCCTTGCTTCAGAAGACTACGCAACAACAACTTCCTTCCCGAAAGCCGCAAGACTCGGGAAGCGCCATCGAACGTCGTGGCGGTGCCCGATCGCCAGCCCAGGTCTGGCGTTACCGGCTGGACGTCCGATCGACGGGTTACTTTCGAGTACGCCAACTGCCTCGGCAAGGCGTGCCTTCAAGGCACCGGGCAGGCTGATGGCCGCGGCGCTCATGGGCGGCTCCGGGTCGGATTCAAGACGGGTTCAACGTAGCACATCTGCGCCCCGGCATCAGCCACGGCGCCCAGCATGACAAACCGTATTCGACGCCAGTGACGCGCTGCAACCCCAGCCTACCGTGCCTTCACGAGCCCCCCCTCCCCGCGCGGTCTCGCCGCGATGGCCGCCCGGGAAAGCAGGCGCAAATACCGTTGACATATCCGCGTTACGCACATAGCATTTGCATACACATGTATGCGTTTCATTACGAACGCCCTCAGCAGACAGACAGGAGCTTGCCCATGGGACAGATGCAGACAGTCTCCGTTCGAATGTCGGACGAGGACTTCCAGTGGCTGCTGGCACTGCAGGAGCCGGGGGCCAGAACACCCAGCGAAAGGCTACGGGCGCTCCTCGCGAAAGCACGCGAGCAGGAAAGCCGCATGCGCGACCCAGAACTATGTGCAAGCTGGATGCGCGGACTCACCCAGCCATTCGTCGATGCAGTCACCGCATTCGAGCGCAAAACGCGAACGCATTCCGACATCGTGAGAACGGTCGCCGAATGGGCGCCGCAAATCATGGCAACGCTGGCCTCCTCCCGTCTCACGGGCGATCGCGCGGAGCAGGATGCGACCGAAGCCGAGGCCGTTCTGACCCAGCAGAGCCTGCTGTTGCTCACCGCGCTCTTGCGCAGCGCCGTCACATCGACCCTCTCGGCATATGACAAGAAGGTGCTCGACGGCTACTTGCCGGATATCATCGAGCTTGCAAACATCATTTCAACCAAAAGCGGGAAGGAAACACAAAATGCCTGACGCCATCGCAACGCGCGTATCTCGAATCATCGCCGGCGGCGCCCACGCGCTGCTCGACAAGGCAGAAAACCTCGCTCCGGATGCCGTGATGGCGCAATCGATCCGCGAGATCGACAAGGTGATCGGCGAAGTCAGAGGCGACCTCGGCAAAGCCGAAGCCGGCAAGCACTTGCTTCTTTCCCATATCGCGAAGCTCAACACCGAACACGTCAAACTCGACGAACAGATCGAGATCGCTATCGCCGAGGCACGTGACGATCTGGCGGCTGCGGCCATCGGCCGCCAGACGGACATCGAAGACCTCCTGCCCGTACTGGAAAAATCGCTGGACGAGCAGTCCGAGCGGGCCAAGGAACTGGAATCCTTCATCGTCGCGCTCAACGCGAAGAAACGGGAACTCGAACAGACCCTGACCGACTACCAGACGACGCTGGCCGCCGAAGCCGCCGCCCCCGGAACCAGCAGCGCGTCGAGCCGCCAGGCGCGAGTCGAGGAGGCCGAATCCTCGTTCGGCCGCGTGCTATCCAGACAGACCGGAACCGCAGCCGTTTTCAGCGGCGTTAAAAACGACGCCGGCAAGCTCAAGGAACTGGCGGAGATGCAGCGCAGCAACCGCATCGCTGAACGGCTGGCTGCGGCCAAGGCCACGCGGGTGCAGGAATGACGACGGCGGAGCGATGATGGAGCTGATTCTCGCCCCGGAATCCTGGCCGTTCTCGGTATCGCTGATCCTGATAATCGCGATCGCGATCATCGAAGGAAGCGGCCTGCTGATCGGCCACACCTTTTCTGGCTGGCTCGACCAGTTGCTGCCCGACGCGAGCGTCGGGGCCGGCGCCTCCGAGGCATGGCTGGGCTGGTTGCACGTGGGGAAAGTGCCGATCCTCGTACTTCTGGTGACCTTGCTCACCGCATTCACGATGCTCGGCTACGCCATCGCAGCCTTGAGCAAAGGCCTGTTCGGCTTCTACCTTCCCGCCATTCTGGCGGCCCCGGTCGCCTTCGTCGGCGCCTTGCCCGTCGTTCGCGTGCTCGGCACGGGAATCGCCCGCATCACGCCGCGCGACGAAACGACGGCGGTCCTGCTCGAAACGCTGGTCGGCCGCATCGCAGTGATCGTGAATGGCACCGCACGCACCAACTACCCGGCCGAGGCGCGCGTCAAGAACGAGCACGGGCAAACGCTTTACGTCCATGTGGAGCCCGACGCTCCGGAGCGCAGCTTCGGCCCCGGCGAGTCGGTACTGCTGGTCAGGCAGGTATCCGGTTCGCGCTTTCAGGCCATCGCGAACCCGCGCCCCGACCTACTTTAAAACCAAGGGAGAACAATACAAATGGAGCAGTTAGTCAGCATCGCAATCCTCGCGGGGATCGCCCTGATCGGCCTTCTCGCGATCGGCTTGATCTTCTCGCGCCTGTACCGCCGCTCATCGAAGGAACTCGCCTTCGTCCGCACCGGCCTCGGCGGACAAAAGGTCGTCATGGATGGCGGCGCCATCGTCCTTCCCGTGTTTCATGAGTGCGTCAACATCAACATGAACACCTTGAAGCTGGAGGTGGCGCGCGCCGGCGCCGACAGCCTGATCACCCTGGACCGCCTGCGCGTCGATGCTGTCGCGGCCTTCTTTGTCCGCGTCATCCCCAGTGTCGAGGGGGTTGCCAACGCAGCTCAGACCCTTGGGCAACGCACGATGCATCCCGACTCCCTGAAGGAGCTCGTCGAGGACAAATTTGTCGACGCCTTGCGTGCCGCCGCCGTGTCGATGAGCATGCATCAACTGCTCGACAAGCGCGCCGACTTCATCCAGGCAGTGCAGAACGCCGTCTCCGAAGACCTGCTGAAAAACGGCCTCGAACTCGAATCGGTCAGCCTGACCCGCCTCGACCAAACGCCGATCAAGTTCTTCGACGCCCAGAACGCGTTCGATGCCGAGGGTCTCACCAAGCTGACCCAGCAAACCCAGCAGCGCGCCAAGGAGCGCAACGAGATAGAACAGGACACTTCCGTCGCTATCGCGCAGAAGAACTTCGAGGCCACGCAACTCAAGCTCACCATCGAGAAGGATCAGACTTTCGCGACCTTGCAGCAGCAGCAGGAAGTCGCTACGCGCCAGGCGCAACAAACCGCGGAAGTGGCCAGCATCACGGCGCAGCGCGAGCGCGAAGCCCAGCAGGCCAAGATCGACGCCGAGCGCCTGGTCCAGGAAGCCGAAGTCGAGAAGAGCCGGGCGATTCGCCAGCGCCAGATCGAAGCCGATCGCGAAGTCCAGGTGGCAAAGATCGAACAGGAAAAAAGAACCACGTTGGCCGACCAGGACAAACTGATTTCGATCGCAGAAAAATCGAAAGCGCAGTCCGAAGCCGAAAAGCAGGCCAACGAAGCACGCGCCCTCGCGGCACGCGCCGAGGAACAGGTCAAGACCGCGCGCGAAGTCGCCATTGCCGAACGCGAAAAGCAGATCGCGCTGGTCGCTGCTGACCAGGAAGCCCAGCAGCAGGCCATCGGCATCCGGGTCACGGCGGAAGCCGAAAAAGACGCGGCGCTGAACCTAGCCGAGGCAGTCAAGATCAAGGCCGAAGCGCAGCAGGTACAGTACAGCGTGGAGGCAAAGGGTATCGAAATGCGCAACACTGCGCTGAACACGCTCGACGCCGGACAGATCGCGATGCAGATCAAGATGAAGCTGCTCGAAGCCCTGCCTGGAATCATCGAAGCCTCGGTCAAGCCGATGGAGAAGATCGATGGCATCAAGATCATCCAGGTCGATGGCCTCAACCGCAATGGCACGGGGTCCGCGACGGTCGCGGGGGGCGCAGGCGGCAACGGCGGCAATCTTGCCGAGCAGGCGGTGGCAGCGGCACTCGCCTATCGCGCCCAGCAGCCGATACTGGACGCGGTGCTTGGCGAAATCGGTATGAAGGGCAACGACCTGAACGGTCTGGTCGAAGCCGTACGCAGCGAAATTCGCCCCTCGGCGACAAGCGAAACGGCAACGGAGCTCGTTGCGTCCAGCCAGTAACTGCGGGATATCTGAGCGGTCGACTAGCCGGCTAGGACAGCTTGTCGACCGCTCGGTTTCGGTCCCTCCACCGCGAGTCGCGGAAAGTTCTCCGTACTGTACGTCGGAGACGGGACAACGCTCCTCTTCCTCGATTTTCCACTAGCGCTCCAGGCTGGGGGCAGAAGCGCCGAACATCCGGTGCTTGGACACGGAGAATGTTCGCAGCCCTTTCATCTCCACCCCCGAAAAAAACTCCTCGCCGTCGAGCGTGCAAAACATGCGCCCCCCTGCCGACAACCGAAAGCCGCTTCCGGGCAGGCCGCTCGACACCCGCCTTCGTCTTTTCTCTCGTAACCGCCTCGTCGCCGCGGGTTCTCGCCCAGGCCGAAACTCCCGTTGAAACGGAAAATGATTACGCATGCCGACGCCCGGATACGCCTCCGGGGTGCGCCAAACCCCAGTCGGTGCGAAAATGGCGGCCTTATTGGCAACCGCTTCGGAAACCGCTGCGAAAGCCGTTTCGAAATACGGCAGCGCTCTCAGGAACCCACATGACCTTCATCGCATCCCTTTCCGCCGCCTGGGCCAGGAACGACTCGCTGCTCTGCGTCGGCCTCGACCCCGATCCGGCGAAATTTCCCGCGCACCTGCAGGGCCGGCCGGACGCCATCTTCGAGTTCTGCAAGGGCATCGTCGACGCCACCGCCGACCTCGTCTGCAGCTTCAAGCCGCAGATCGCCTACTTCGCCGCGCACCGCGCCGAGGACCAGCTCGAAGCGTTGATCGCGCACATCCACGAGCGGCATCCGGGCATCCCGGTGATCCTCGACGCCAAGCGCGGCGACATCGGCAGCACCGCCGAGCAGTACGCCATCGAAGCCTTCGAGCGCTTCCGCGCCGACGCGATCACGGCCAGCCCGTATATGGGCCGCGACTCGGCCGAGCCTTATCTCGCCTACCCGGACAAGGGCGTCATCCTGCTCTGCCGCACGTCGAACCCGGGCGGCAGCGACCTGCAGTTCCTCGACGTCGGCACGCCGGAGAAACCCGAGAAACTGTACGAGCGCGTCGCCCGCCTGGTCGCCGACGAATGGAACAGCACCGGCCAGTGCGCGCTGGTGGTCGGCGCCACCTTCCCGGCCGAGATCGCGCGCGTGCGCGAGATCGTCGGCGAGCTGCCGCTGCTCGTGCCGGGCATCGGCGCCCAGGGCGGCGACATCGAGGCGACCGTGCGCGCCGGGCGCAGCGCCGCCGGCACCGGGCTGATGATCAACTCCTCGCGCGCCGTCCTCTACGCGGGCAAGGACGAAAACTACGCCGCCGCCGCGCGCCGCGTCGCACAGGAAACGCGCGACGCGATCAACCGCTACCGCTGACGTCCGGGCACGGCCCGCCCGGAGAAAAGAAAGGGGAAGAGATGACGAGCGAACCCGCCAGCGCCCCCGCGAGACCGGCCGTATCGAGCGCATGGACAACCTGATCCGCGACGGCGCGCCGCTCGAACTCTTCGCCTGGCTCGACGCGGACGCCGAACTGCCCGCCTGGGATCGCCTCAAGGGCTGCCCCTTCGGCGCGGCGCACGGCGCGCTGGCGGGCGCCGCGCCGCGGCCCGACGACGAACTGTCGACGGTGCAGAACTACTTCGCGGAATATCATCTCGAATACTTCAGGCAGCGCCGCTTCAACCATTTTCCGAGCCGCCTGCACGCGCTGCTGCTGTTCGCCACGCGCATCGACGCCGACACCTACCGCAGCAAGCACCCGGCGCGCGTGTACGGCAAGCATCAGGTGCGCGCCCGGACGCAGGGCGCCTACCTCTGCTCCTTCCACGACGCGAGCTGGCTCGACTACCTGCGCCTGCCGCACAGCCTGGGCTTCGGCGCGCTCGACGAAATCGCCGAACACTACTGGTCGGGCCGCACCGTCGAGGACATCGGCCTGACTTTCATGAACGAACCCTGGCGCGAAGCGCCGGTCATCGAAGCCCTCTTCCAGGGCGCGCTCGAAGCCGTTTCCGGCGCTCCGCGCACGGCCTGGCTGCCGGGCTTCGCCTGACGATTCCCTCGCCGCCCCGACCAAGACTTCGCCCGACCTTTCCGACGAGACCCCATGCCCAAGCTCACCGCGCGCCGCCTCCTGATTCCCCTCGCCGTCGTCGTTCTCCTCGGTACCGCCGTCTGGTGGCTCGGACGGCCGAAGCCGGTCGCCGTCGTCTTCGCGGAAATCGACCGCGGGCGCGTCGAATCGACCGTCGCCAACACGCGCGCCGGCACCGTCGAAGCCTGCCAGCGCACCAAGCTGTCGCCGATCATGGGCGGCCGCATCGAGGTGCTGGCGGTCAAGGAAGGCGACCGCGTGCAGAAGGGGCAGCTGCTGATGAAGCTGTGGAACGACGACCAGCGGGCACAGAGCGCGCTGGCGCTGACGCAGGTGGAAACGGCGCGGCGCCGCGCCGCCGAGGCGTGCACGCTGGCCGCCAACGCCGAACGCGACGCCGAGCGCCAAGCGGCGCTGCGCAGCCGCGGCTTCGTCTCGGGCGCCAGCGAGGACGCCGCGCGCGCCAACGCCCAATCGAAACGCGCCGGCTGCGAGGCGACGCACGCCGACGTGACGCAGACGCTGGCCAAGGTCGAGGCGACGCGCGTCGAACAGGGCCGCACCGTGCTCTACGCGCCCTTCGCCGGAACGGTCGCGAAGATCGTCGGCGAAGTCGGCGAATATTCGACGCCCTCGCCGCCCGGCGTGCCGACGCCGCCGGCGATCGACCTGATCGACGACTCCTGCCTCTACGTGAAGGCGCCGATGGACGAGGTCGACGCGCCGAAGATCGTCGCCGGGCAGGCGGTGCGCATCAGCCTCGACGCGCTGCCGAAGAAATCCTTCCCGGGCAAGGTCAAGCGCGTCGCGCCCTACGTCTCGGCGGTCGAGAAGCAGGCGCGCACGGTCGACATCGAAGCGCTGTTCGACGACCCGCAGGCGCCCGGCAAGCTGCTCGTCGGCTACAGCGCCGACGTCGAAGTGATCCTCGCCGTGCGCGAGAACGTCGTGCGCGTGCCGACCTCGGCGCTGCAGGAAGGCGGCCGCGTCCTCGTCGCCGGCGCCGACGGCAGGCTCGCCGAACGACAGCTGAAGACCGGCCTCGCCAACTGGGAATACACCGAGGTGCTCGACGGCCTCACGGCCGGCGAGCGCGTCGTCGCCTCGCTCGAACGCGAAGGCGTCAAGCCCGGCGCGCACTACGTCGCCGACGCCAAGGCCGCCGCTCCGGCAGCAGGCGCGGCAAACGCTGCGGGCGGCGCCGGCAAATGACTGGCGCGCCGCTGATCGAACTGGCCGGCATCGAGCGCGTCTTCCAGCTCGGCGACAGCGAGGTGCACGCGCTGCGCCAGCTCGACCTCGCCATCGCCGCCGGCGAATACGTCGCGATCATGGGGCCGTCGGGCTCCGGCAAATCGACGCTGCTCAACCTGCTCGGCCTGCTCGACCGTCCCGACGCCGGCGTCTACCGCCTCGAAGGGCGCGACGTGACGACGCTCTCGGCCGACGAGCAGGCGCGCGTGCGCAGCGAGCGCATCGGCTTCGTCTTCCAGAGCTTCCACCTCGTGCCGCGCCTCTCGGCCGCCGAGAACATCGCGCTGCCGATGACGCTGGCCGGCATCCCGCCCGCCCGGCGCGCCGAGCGCGTCGCGCAGGCGCTCAAGGACTACGGCCTGGAGAACCGCGCCGACCACCGCCCGGACCAGCTCTCCGGCGGCCAGCGCCAGCGCGTCGCCATCGCGCGCGCGACGATCATGCAGCCGGCCGTGATCCTCGCCGACGAGCCGACCGGCAACCTCGACCGCGCCACCGGCGACGAGGTCGTGCGCCTGCTCGAAGAGCTCAACGCGCGCGGCGTGACGCTGATCGTCGTCACCCACGACGCCGCGCTCGGCAGCCGCGCCCGCCGCCAGCTGCGCATGGAGGACGGCTGCCTGCGCCAGGACTCGGCGGCGGCAACCGTCCCCGCGTGACGCACCGCGCGATCCGCTGACAGCCCCCATGCGCCCCACCGACCTGCTCCGCTTCGCCCGCGACGCCGCCACCGGCAGCCCGCTGCGCAGCACGCTCCTGGTCCTCGCGATGGCCATCGGCGTCGCCGCCGTGGTCGTCCTCACGGCGCTCGGCGACGGCGCGCGGCGCTACGTGCTCGCCGAATTCTCGTCGCTCGGCAGCAACCTCGTGATCGTCCTGCCCGGGCGCACGCAGACCGGCGGCTTCAGCCCCGGCAACGCGATCACCAGCACGCCGCGCGACCTGACCATCGACGACGCGCAGGCGCTGCAGCGCGCCCCTGCCGTGCGCCGGCTGGCGCCGCTCGCCATCGGCACCTCGGAGATCAGCATCGGCGGCAAGCTGCGCGAGGTGATGGTCGCCGGAACCACCGTGCAATTCATCGAAGTGCGCCGTCTCAAGCTCGCGCAAGGGCGCTTCCTGGCCGACAGCGACTGGCGGCGCGGCCCCGCCGAGGCGGTCATCGGCGCCAAGATCCGCGACGAGATGTTCGGCGCCGAGCCCGCCCTCGGCCGCCTCGTGCGCATCGGCGACCGGCGCTTCCGCGTCGTCGGCGTGATGGCGGCGAGCGGCCAGGGCCTCGGCATGAATACCGACGAGCTGGCGATCGTCCCGGTGTCGCTGGCGCAGGCGATGTTCAACAGCAACACGCTGTTCCGCATCCTGATCGAAGCGAACAGCCGCGAGGCGATCGAGCCGGCCAAGGCGCAGGTCGCGCAGATCCTCAAGCAGCTGCACGACGGCGAGGAAGATGTCACGGTGATCACGCAGGACGCCGTGCTCGCCACCTTCGACCGTCTGCTCGGCGCGCTGACCCTCGGCGTCGCCGGCATCGCCGCGATCAGCCTCGCCGTCGCCGGCATCCTGGTGATGAACGTGATGCTCGTCTCGGTCGCCCAGCGCACCGGCGAAATCGGCCTCCTGAAGGCGCTCGGCGCGACCGGTGCGACGATCCGCACGGCGTTCCTGGCCGAGGCCGCGATGCTCTCGCTGGCCGGCGCGCTGCTCGGCTACGCGCTCGGGCAGGGCGGCGCCGCGCTGATCCGCCAGCTCTATCCGACCTTCCCCGCCTGGCCGCCGAGCTGGGCGGTGATCGCCGGCCTGCTCACCGCGCTCGTCACCGGCATCGTGTTCGGCGTGCTGCCCGCCCGCCGCGCCGCCCGCCTCGACCCCGTGCAAGCGCTGGCCAAGCGCTGATCCGCCGATGAGCCCCGCATGATCCACTTCACCGACGCCGCCCGCCTCGCGCTGCGCGCGATCACCGCGCAGCGCCTGCGCAGCTTCCTGACGCTGCTCGGCATCGCCGTCGGCGTCGCCGCGGTGATCCTCCTCACTTCGATCGGCGAGGGCATCCACCGCTTCGTGCTCGGCGAGTTCGCACAGTTCGGCACCAACGTCATCGCCGTCACGCCGGGCAAGGTCAAGACCGCCGGTCCGGCACCGACCGGCATCCCGACCTCGGTGCGCCCGCTCACGCTCGACGATGCGCGCGCGCTCGAACGCCTGGCCCACGTCGGCGCCGTGACGCCCATCGTTTCCGGCAACAGCGAGATCAGCGCCAACGGCCGCCTGCGCCGCGCCACGGTTTACGGCACCAGCGCCGACATGCCGCGCGCCTTCGGCATCAAGGTGCAGAGCGGCCAGTTCCTGCCCGCCGAGGACGCAGAAAGCGCGCGTTCCCTCGTGGTGCTCGGCGCCAAGCTGAAGAGCGAACTGTTCGGCGCGGCCAATCCGCTCGGCGCGCGGCTGCGCATCGGCAACCTGCAGTTCCGCGTGATCGGCGTGCTCGAAAGCAAGGGCCAGTTCCTCGGCGTGGACCTCGACGACACCGCCTACATTCCGGCCGGCCGCGCGCTCGAACTCTACAACCGCGACGGCCTCGTCGAAATCCGCGTCGCCTACGGCGAAGGCACGCCCGCCGCCGGCGTCGCCGCGGCAATCAAGGCCACGCTGCTCGCCCGCCACGGGCGCGAGGACTTCACGATCACGACGCAGGAAGACATGCTGCGCACGCTGTCGAACATTCTCGACATCCTGACCATGGCGGTCGGTGCGCTCGGCGGCATCTCGCTGCTCGTCGGCGGCGTCGGCATCGTCACCATCATGACCATCGCGGTGACCGAACGGACCGGCGAAATCGGCCTGCTCGTCGCGCTCGGCGCGCCGCGCCGCACCATCCTCGGCCTCTTCCTCGGCGAGGCGGTGGCGCTGTCGACGCTCGGCGGCGCGCTCGGCCTCGTGCTCGGCATCGGCCTCGCGCAGCTCATCCACCTGCTGCTGCCGGCCCTGCCGGTGCATACGCCGCTCAGCTTCGTCGCGCTCGCCGAAGGCATCGCCATCGCCATCGGCCTGCTCGCCGGCGTGCTGCCCGCCCGCCGCGCGGCGCGCCTCGACCCGGTCGAAGCGCTGCGCGCCGAGTAGGTGTATCGTCGGCTCGCCGCAACCGCTAGCGTCGCAGGAGTCGCAGGGCCGGCGAACGGCCGGGCAAGCGCTGCGGCACGCCGGCGCCGCAGCCCGTGGAAACCCGGCACGGCTTGCGCAGAGGCCGCCCGGAGAATGCCGCCGGGCAGCGGATTCCGCCGCAGCCGCCCGCCTTCCCGGCCCGCCGCCCCTTTACGTCACCAGTCCGTAGTCCGCCGCGCCTTCTCGTGCGCGCCTTGCGCGCGGCACGGCTTCGCCTTTGCCGGCTGCGGCCGCCGCGTCCGCCGGCCGAGACCGAGGGCCGCGAGCGCCAGCGCGCAGAGCAGCAGGGTGGCCGGCTCCGGCAGTTCGGCGAGCACGGCCGCCGCGAGCAGCGTGTGGCCGGCCGTGGTCGGATGGATGCCGTCCCAGAAAAAGGTGCCGCCCGGGCTGGCGATGCAGACCGGATCGGCGGCACAGGCGTGGGTCACGTCGCTGAAGCCCTGCGCGGCGGGGTCGGCGAACAGCGCGTTGAAGGCGGCGAAGGCGTCGAAGCGGATCAGCCCCTGCTGCCACTGCGCCGGCAGGCTGGCCAGCGCGCTGTCCAGCGCCACGTTCATCGCCATCGCCAGCGCGCTGGCCTGCGCCGAAACGCCGGCGCCGAGCGCCAGGATGGCGGGAATCTTGCCGATGTCCGGCACGTTCCAGATCAGGATGTCCTGCGCGCCGCCGCTCTTCAGCTGGCCGACGATGTTCGCCATGCTGAGCGCGTAGGCGACGATCCGCGCCGTCGGGTCGCCGCCGCCGGCCGCCACCAGTAGCGCGTCGCGCGCGTCGTTGCCGCCGCCTTCGACGACGTAGAGCGCGCTGCCCGGCGCACTGCCGCCGGTCGCCGACATGAAGGACGCGACCTGATCGAGCAGGCTGTAGGGGAAGGACGATCCCGCGGGGCCGACGCGCGCGCCGCCGAAAGCGAAGTTGCTGCCGCCGGCGAGCGAGGGCAGCGCGCTCAGGCCGAGGCTGGACGCCAGCTGCTCGACCCACACCGGCCCGTTCGAGTAGCGCCCGGACGCATAGGGGTAGCTCGGAATCAGGTAGGGATCGGCGATCGGCACCGGCGTGCGCAACGCGCCGGGAACGCCGGAGAGGCTGTCGAAGACGATGGCGTTGTTGCCGCTGTCAGCGAGGCTGTCGCCGAACACGAAGAGGTTGCTGTAGGCTGGAACCGCCCAGCCCGGCGCGACGGCGAAGGGGGCGAGCAGCAGGGCCCCGGCGAGGCAGGCGGCGCGCAGCGCCCGGCAGGCGCCGGCGAACGCGCGGCCTGCGGTGGATTCGGATAGTCCCGGCATGGTGTGCTCTCCTTTGGTTTTGGCGTGGTCGCGGGCCGCCCGCTGCGTTCGCCGGACCGGCGACGGCGGGATTTCTGCTTACCGCGTTACATGTAAAACGGGGAGAGCGATGCAAGTAACATGCAAGGGAAAATTACAAGCAAAAACAACCGCTTGTAATTGAACTGAAACATCTCTGTAAAAAGCGCCGACAGCTGCTCATCGACTGCGTTCGGAAAGGCCCGGACAAAGCGCCGCCAGCGCCAGCCCGAAGACGAGATGGGCGAAGACGGTGGCCGGATCGCGGGCGAGCGCGAACCAGGGGAAGACGACGGTGAAGCCGTACATATTCACGACGTAGATGGCGAGCCCGTAGGCCGCCCCGGCGCCGAGCGCCGGCAAACCGCGCAGACGGCCGGCCAAGCGCGCCGGCGGCAGCGCGTAGGCCACCGAGAGCGCGAGGTGGACGAGCGTCGCGACGAACAGAACGTCCCACGGCAGCCCGCCCGCCGCCGGCGCCTGCAACGCCTCGCGTCCCATGACGATGGCCGCCGTCAGACGCGCGTCGCGCAGCAGCGTCGCCCACACCGGCACGTCCGTCAGCCACCAGGCGAACATCTGCGCCACCGTGGCGATGCCGCCGGCCAGCGTTCCCGCCAGCACCGCGACGACCGCGAGGCGCGGCTGGCGCCGCCCGCTCTCGACGCCGTCTTGCGCGCCGCCGCCTCGCCGCTCTCCCGGCGGACGCTCCGATGCATGCGTCGGGCCGTATTCCGCGTCATTTTCCAAGCGGCATTCCGAGTTGCGCCCCGAGCAGCTTTCTGGCCCGCTTCCCGAGCGATCTCCCAGCCTGCCCCCCGGGCCGTTTTCCGCGCCGCCGGCTGGCCGCCCCTCCCGCCCGGCTTCCGACCCGCCGCAGGTTTCCCCGCCGCCCCGACAGCCTGCCGCATCGCCCGCCATTGCCTCGCCCACCGCCAGTTCGCCAAACTCGACCGCCCGCAGGCGCCCGCCGACCCGCCGCGCCAGCGCCTCGGCGCCGCGCCGCATGATGCGCTCGTGGTTGCGCACGAACAGCGGCCGGGCCAGCGCACCGCACAGGTTCATCCAGCGCCGGGTCGTGCGCACCCGCCATTCGTGGCGCACGACGGTGAACGCGCCGGCGCGCGCGAAACGCCAGGAGCCGCGGCCTTCGAGATCGCCGGCGATGCTCGCCTCGACGAAATACGGCGCCTCGACGCGCGTCGTGCGCGCCGTGAACCTCAGCCGGTACGGCAGCGCGGCGCGCCAGCGGTAGCGCCGCACGCTGTCCAGCCCGGCGGCGTCGCCCGCGGCGAGTTCGGCGACGGCCAGCGCACCCGGCCACCACTCAGGCCAGCGCAGGGAATCGCGCACGGCTGCGTACACCGCGTCGAGCGGCGCCTCGATCCGCCAGACCGTCAGTAGCCGGTATTCGACCGCCGCCGCCATCGCCACCATCGCCGTTCTGCCTCCTGCGCCGTTCGCCCGCCGCCTCCAAGCCGCCACCCCGCTTATCCAATCTAGCAAATCCCCCGCCGCTGGTCAGTCGGCGCCGCCCCGTCCATAATCGCCGAAGGGAGGAATGCGATGTTCTCGATCTACGGCGTCAACGGCCAGCTGTTTCGCGGCCGCCTCGAGGAAGTCATGCGCGCGCCCGGCGTGCTGCGGGTGCGCGGCGCCCGCGCCGTCGCCCGCGACGGGGTGGAGTTCGGAGTCGAGCCGCCCGCGGCGGGCAACCCGGCGACCGACCTCGCGGTCGGCGCCTATCAGGCCGCGCAGCACGAGGACCTGGAGCGCGGCCCCCTCTATCGCGCGGTCCAGATCATGGCGCGCGACGTGATCGTGCTCGCCGCCGCCGACAAGGTCGATCTGGCCTGGCGCGTCCTGCTCGAAAACCGCATCCACCAGGCGCCGGTCCTCGACGCCGGGCAGCGGCTGGTCGGCATCGTCAGCGAACGCGACCTGCTGACCACGCTCAACGTCGAAAAGGGAATGGTGCGCGACGTCCTCGCGCGCCAGGTCGGCGACGTGATGACATCGCCGGTGGTCAGCGCCGACCCGGAAACCGACATCCGGCGCATCGCGCGCATCATGCTCGAACGCGACGTCGACGGCGTTCCCATCGTCGATGAACGGCAAGTGCTGGTCGGCTTCGTGTCGCGCAGCGACATCCTTGGCGCCGTCGTCACCAACCCGCCGCTGAGCCTGTGGCGCTGAACGCGCCGCAGCGGCGAGGGAAAGCCCGCGAAGACGCAGGCCGGCTGCGGCAAACCTAGAGAAAACGGCGCATTTCGCTGCGCACCTTGGCGGCCCGCTGCAGGGCGACCGCGTTGATGCTGCGCAAGGCTTCGAGATCCTTCGCCCGGCAGGCCGCCAGACGCTGCCGGCACGATTCGGCACAGGCTGTCAGCGCCGCTTCCAGCGGACGCAGTTCGGCCGCGTCGCCGTCCTGGCGGGCGCGGATGCCGGCGAGCAAGCCGTCGGCGCCGCAACTGGCCGGAAACGGCTGCTGCCAGTCGCGCTTCGAGACGTAGGCCGCCTGCAGGCAGTTGCTGGCCACGCATTTGGAATGGAGGATGGTCAGATCGTAGGTGGTGATGGACATGGGCTTTGACCTCTCGTTATGGACGCGAAGCACGACATGATAAACACATAAAAAGCGGGGCAATCGAGATATTGCGCAAGCCATTCCGCAATACGGAACGAAAGTAGCCGACAAATTGTCGGGTCCGGGCTAGAATCCCCCTCGGAAGTCTCCCGGCAGCAGACGTTTTTTAAGTGCTTTTTCGCTGCTTTTTTCAGTGTTTCGCGTCCAATCTTCTTCTATCGAGGTTACGCACACATGACAACTCTCCGCCTCCGTATCTACCACAACGCCAACTGTTCCAAGAGCCGCGCGACCTGCGAGCTGATCGCCGCGCACGGCATCGACGCGGATGTCGTCGATTACCTGGAAACGCCGCCGGACAAGAGCGAGCTGCGTATCCTGCTCGGCAAGCTCGGAATGCGTCCGGACGAACTGGTGCGGCGCGGCGAGGCGGTGTTCAAGGAGCACTACGCCGGACGGACGCTGAACGCCGACGAATGGCTGGACGCCCTCGTCTCCCACCCGATCCTGATCGAGCGCCCCATCGTCGTGCGCGGCGAGCGCGCCGTGCTCGGACGGCCGCCCGAGAAGGCGCTCGAACTCGTGCCGGAAATCGGATGAGCGGCGGCGGCTGGAGCTGCCCGCACGAACTGAACGGTTTGTGCGGCAAGGTGAAGCAGCTGCCCTGCGATCCGGGCATGAAAGGCTGCGAACTCTACGGCCGCTACGCCTTCTTCAGCGACGAGAAGAACGAGCGCCTGCGTCAGAAGCAGGCGCGCGGGCAGGATTCGGAGGGCAAGGGGGAAAGCGCCCCGGAAAGCCCCTCCGACTAGCCTCCGGGCAGGAGGAAGGCGGAAGGGGAAGGAAGCGCGGCGGAAAATGCAGGGAAAGCGGGGATGCGCGCGGGAAAAGCGGCATTCCCCCGCCGCCGCGCCGCTGCCCGCAAGAAGAGTCCGGCGACGCGGCCGCCGTCCGTAAACGAAACGCGGCGCCGTGCACCATGCACGCGCCGCGCCTGTTGCAATACCGGCGGGTCAGGTCTTGGGTTTTGCCGGAGTGCTCATTTCGCTCTTCCCGTCCTTCGCCTTCTCACCCGGACAGGCAGATGCAGACACACTCGAAAGCGCCAGCGCCAAAGCCATCAGGCCGGCAATCAATTTCCCCATACGCTTCTCCTTGTCGCAGCCGACATCGGCACGAACCACTCTAGGCCTAAGCGCGTCGAAACTCAAGCATGCCGCCGCGCGCCGCGCCCACCCGCCGCGCTCCTGTAATATGCCAGCCAGCGCCCCGCACGACCGGGGCTGAAACCACAGAACCGGAGCCCCCTCATGCGCCTCGACGACGAAAACGCCAGCGACAACGTGGAAGACCGCCGCGGCGGCGGCGGGGGTGGAGGCGGCATCGGTCGCGGCAGTCTCGGCATCGGGACGCTGCTCGTCGCGCTGGCCGCCAGCTACTTCCTCGGCGTCGATCCCTCGGTCGTGCTCGGCCTGCTGTCCAACCCCGACGGCGCACCGCAGCAGACGTCGGCGCCGGCGCACAAGCCGCCGCCGGCGGACGAAATGGCGACCTTCGTCGCCAAGGTGCTGGGCAGCACCGAGCGTACCTGGCACGAAGTCTTCCGCGAGGGCGGCGCGAGCTATCGCGAGCCCAAGCTGGTGCTGTTCACCGGCGCCACGCCGACCGCCTGCGGCACCGGCCAGTCGGCGATGGGGCCGTTCTACTGCCCCGGCGACCAGAAGGTCTATATCGACCTCGCCTTCTACCGCGATCTCAAGGAGCGCTTCCACGCGCCCGGCGAATTCGCCGAGGCTTACGTGATCGCGCACGAGGTCGGCCACCACGTGCAGAATCTGCTCGGCATTTCGGACAAGGTGCACGCCGCGCAGCAGCGCGCCGGCGAGGCCCAGGCCAACGCCCTCTCGGTCCGCCTCGAACTGCAGGCCGACTGCTTCGCCGGCGTCTGGGGCAATCGCGCCGACAGCATGCGGCACATCCTCGAACCCGGCGAAATCGAGCAGGCGCTGACCGCCGCCGCGGCCATCGGCGACGACCGCCTGCAGAAGCAGGCGCGCGGCTACGCGGTGCCGGAAAGCTTCACGCACGGCAGCTCCGAGCAGCGCGTGCGCTGGTTCAAGCGCGGCATGGAGAGCGGCGACCTGCGCCAGTGCGACACCTTCAAGGCGGCGAGCCTATAGATGGACGCGACGCCAGCGACGCTATCGACGCCAGCGGCACGCAGCCGCTTCCCCCGCCTGCTGTGCGCCGCCCTGCCCGCGCTGGCGCTGCTCATCCTGTCGCCCGGCGCGCACGCGGCCCTGCCGCGCGCCGCCAGCGTTCCCGGCGGCGTCGCCCTGCTTCCGCTCGGCCCGGTGCACGCCGGGCAGCCGGCGCCGCGCGCCTGGCTGGGCGAACAGCCGGTGCTGGTGACGGCGGAAAAGCAGCGCTGGATCGCCATCGTAGGACTGGCGCTCGACCTGCCGCCCGGCGCACACGAGCTGCGCGTGAGCGCCGCCGACGGCGAGCGCCGGCTCGCCTTCGAGGTGCGCGACAAACGCTACCCCGAGCAGCGCATCACGCTGCGCGACGACAGCAAGGTGCGCCTGTCGCCGGCCGACGAGGCGCGCGCCGAGCGCGAGATCGCCGCGATCGGACGCCTCAAGCGCCACTGGCGCGAAACGGCCGAACACGCCGAAACCGACACCGGCTTCGCGCTGCCCGCGCACGGGCGCATGGCCGGGCGCTTCGGCCTGCGCCGCTTCTTCAACGGCGAGCCGCGCGCGCCGCACGCCGGCTTCGACATCGCCGTGCCGCGCGGCGCGCCGGTGGTGGCGGCCAGCGGCGGCAGCGTGCTGGCCACCGGCGACTACTTCTTCAACGGCAAGACGGTTTTCGTCGACCACGGCAACGGCCTGATCACCATGTACTGCCACCTCGACCGCATCGACGCGCAGCCCGGCGCCGCGGTCGCCAAGGGGCAGCGCCTCGGGCTGGCCGGCAGCACCGGGCGCGCCACCGGCCCGCACCTGCACTGGAGCGTGGTGCTCAACGGCGCGATGGTCGATCCGGAACTCTTCCTGCCCGAAGCGCCGCGCGGCAAAGCGGCGGCGGGCGCAAAGCCGCCGCGTCCGGCGGCCGCGCGCTGAGGAAACGTCCGTGCCGGCCCGGCTCGTGCGCCGCCTCCGCCGGGAACTCCGGCTCGCGCGGCGGCGGCTTTGCCCGCACGGCCGCTGGCCGGCGCCGCTGGCACATTTCGCCCGCTTGTTCCGAGCACGCCGCCGCGCCCCGGATTTCCTGCGCCGCCTGCTGATTCCCGCCGGCTGCGCCGCAGCGCTGCTCTTGTCCCCGCTCGTCGGCGCCGCGCCGGAGCCGGCGCCGGCGGCCGGCAACGAGCGCATCCTGCTCCTGATGTCCTACCATCCGGGGCTGCCGTGGAGCGACGACCAGCTGGCCGGCGTGCGCCGCGTCCTCGCCGCCGAACGGCCGGGCAGCGAACTGCGCGTCGAATATCTCGACAGCAAGCATGTCCAGCCTTCGCCCGCCTACTACGCGCAGCTCGAAAACCTGTTCGCGAGCAAGTACGGCAGCGCGCCGCCGAGCCTGCTGCTGGTCAGCGACGACGACGCCCTCGATTTCGCGCTGCAACTGCGTGCCGCGCATTTCCCCGACCGCCCCATCCTGTTCAGCGGCATCGCCGAGAGCCGCCAGGCCGAACTGGCGCTGCACCGCGACGTCTCGGGCGTATTCGACGACGAGGACGTGGCGCGCAACGTCGCCCTGATGCTCGGCCTGCTGCCGAAGACCAAGCGCCTCGTCTTCATCCACGACCAGAGCCGGAGCAGCCTAGCCCAGGCCGAATCGCTGCACCGCCTGGCGCCGCAGTATCCGGAGCAAAGCTTCGAATTCGTCACCGGGCTGAGCGTCGCCGACATCCAGGCGCGCCTGCGCGCGCTCGACGCCAGCGATCTGGTCTTTCTCCTCACCTTCAACCGCGACGCCACCGGCCGCGTCCTCACGCACGCGGAGTCGACCGCGCTATGGGTCGCCGCGGCGCGCTCGCCGCTCGTCGCCTCGAAGGACATCAACATGCGCCCCGGCGTGCTCGGCGGCCGCCAGGTGACCGGCCGCCAGCAGGGCGAAGCGCTCGGCCGGCTGGCGCTGCGCGTGCTGCGGGGCGAAGCCGCCGAGCGCATCCCGCCGCAGCGCGGCGCGGCGACGCCGACCTTCAACCACGACGCGCTGCAGCGCTGGGGCATCGCGCCCGCCGCGCTGCCCGCCGGAACGGTCGTCCTCGGCGCCCCGCCGCCGCTCAGTGAAACGATCCGCCCGCATCTCGCCTGGCTGCTCGTGCTGATCGGCTGCCTGCTGGTCATCATCGTCCTCCTCGTCGCCGCCATCCGTACCCGCCAGCGCTCGCTGGCCGCGCAGCGCGCCAGCGAGACCACCTTCCGCACGCTGGTCGAACATGCGCCGGACGCGATCATCGTGATCGACGCTTTCAGCGGGCGCATCGTCGATGCCAATCGCAACGCCGAGCAGCTGTTCGGCCTGCCGCGCGCCGACCTGCTGCAGCAGCCGCTGGCCGACCTCAGCGCGCCGCGGCAGCCCGACGGACGCGGCGTGCGGGAATGCGCCGCCGACTACGCCAGGCAGACGCTGGCCGGGCAGACGCCGACCTTCGAGTGGCTGCATCGCCGGGCGGACGGCAGCGACGTCCCCTGCGAGGTCCGCCTCGTCCGCCTGCCGGGCAACGACGCGCGCCCGCTGATCCGCGGCAGCCTCACCGACATCACGGAGCGCAAGGCGGCGGCGGCCGAGATCCTGCGCGAACGCAATTTTCTCGAAACGCTGCTCGACGCGACGCCGACCCCGATCTACTACAAGGACCGCGCCGGCCGCTACCTGGGCTGCAACGCCGCCTTCCTGCGCCTGAGCGGGCTGGCGCGGGAGCAGATCATCGGCCGGACGGTCTTCGATCTGACGCCGCCGGCGCTCGCGCAGGCTCACGCAGCGCGCGACGCGGCGCTCTACGCCGCCGCCGGACGGCAGATCTACGAAACGCGCATTACCGGCGCGGACGGCGGCGAACGCGACGTCGCCTTCCACAAGGCGACCTTCAACAGTCCGCACGGCGAGATGGCCGGTCTCATCGGCGTGATCATCGACCTGACCGAGGTCAAGCGGGCGCAGCTCGCGCTGCAGGAACTCAATCAGGAACTGGAAGCGCGGGTCGCAGCGCGCGGCCGCGAGCTGCAGCTGGCGATGGGCCAGCTCGTGCAGTCGGAAAAACTGGCCGCGCTCGGCAGCCTGGTGGCGGGCATCGCCCACGAACTGAACACGCCGCTCGGCAACGTGCTGACCGTCGCCTCGACGCTACGCGACGCAACCGCCCGCTTCAGCGAGCAACTGCAGTCGGGCAGCATCCGCCGCTCGGAAGTGAACGCCGCGACCGCGACGCTGCGCGAAGCGGGCGAGCTGATCGAGCGCAACGCCGCACGCGCCGCCAAGCTGATCGCCGACTTCAAGCAGGTGGCGGTGGACCAGAGCAGCGCGCGGCGCCGTCGCTTCGACCTCGGCGAAGTGGTCAACGAAATGCTCAGCGCGCTGCATCCGCTGCTCGGACGCAGCCGCCACGTCGTCTGCCTGGACATTCCGGAAGGCATCGAGATGAACAGCTACCCGGGGCCGCTCGAACAGATCGTCACCAACTTCGTGACCAACTCGCTGAACCACGGCTTCGAGCACACCGCCGCCGGGCACATCTCGCTGAGCGCGCGCCGGGAAGACGAGCGCGTGCTGCTGCGCTACGCCGACAACGGCTGCGGCATCGCCGAGAGCGCGCTCGGCCACCTCTTCGACCCGTTCTTCACGACCAAGCTCGGGCAAGGCGGCAGCGGTCTCGGCCTGTACATCGTCTACAACCTGGTGACCGGTGTGCTCGGCGGCCGCATCGACGTGCGCAGCGCGCCCGGCGCCGGCACCGAATTCACGCTGGACCTGCCGCTCGCGGCGCCCGCCGCCGCGGAGGCGGAAGGCGCCGAAGCCGACGCGGGTTAGAAGGACTCGTCCTCGCGCAGATAGCGCCACTGGCCGACCGGCAGGTCGCCGAGACGGACGGCGCCGATGCGGATGCGCTTGAGGCCGACCACCTTCAGGCCGACCAGCTCGCACATGCGGCGAATCTGCCGCTTTTTCCCCTCGCGCAGCACGAAGCGCAGCTGGTCCTCGTTCAGCCACTCGACCTTGGCCGGCCGCAAGGGTTTGCCGTCGAGACTGAGGCCGTGGTTGAGCAGGGCCAGCCCGTTCTCCAGCAGATCGCCTTCGACGCGGACCAGATACTCCTTGTCGATCGTCGAATCCTCGCCGATCAGCTGGCGCGCGACGCGTCCGTCCTGCGTCAGGACGAGCAGGCCGGTGGAGTCGATGTCGAGCCGCCCGGCCGGCGCCAGTCCCTTGAGGTGCGTCGGATGGAAGAGCGGCGTGTCCGGCGTGCGGTACTGCGCCTCGGGCTGGATCAGCGTCACCGCCGGCGTGAAACCCGGCTCGGGCTGGCCCGAAACGTAGCCGACCGGCTTGTTGAGCAGGATGGTCATCTGCCGCTGCTGACTGGCGCGCGCTTCGTTGGCCAGCGTGATCTTGGCCGCCGGGTCGACGCGCGTGCCGAGTTCGCTGACCCGCTCGCCGTCGACGAAGACCCAGCCGCGCTCGATGAAGGCGTCGGCTTCGCGCCGCGAGCACAGGCCGCGCTCGGCCATCAGTTTGGAGACGCGCACGCCGCTCGGCGCTTCGCCGCCGGCGCCGAAAGCCGGTCGGGCCGCAGCCGGACGCGACGCGGCGGCCGGCGGTTTGACGCCAGCCGGCGGCCGCGCGGGCCGCGCGGGCCGCTCGGATCGCTCGGATCGCTCAGACCGCTCAGACCGCTCAGACCGCTCAGACCGCTCAGACAGTTCGGATCGCGGCGACGGCTTGGCGCCGGCCCAGGGAGCAGATGGCGCCCCCGTTTTGGCGGCGCCTTGCGGCCGGTGGCCGGGAGCGCCACGGGGAGCGCTTCTGGCGGAACTTCCGGGACCACTCCTTGGCGCGTCGCCCGGCGCGCTTCTCGGATTGCTCTTCGCCTCGTTCCACGATTCGCCGCGCGGCCCGCTGCGGGCTTCGCCGCGAGGAGCGTCTTTCGCAACACCTCTCGGGCCGCTCCCCGGCTCGCCTCTCGGCTCGCTACGGGGGCCGCCGCGCGGTCCAGCCTTGCTTGCACCCGGCGCCGGGCGAGGGCCCGAGCGCGGGGCTTGAGCCGGGGCCGCCGCGCCGCTGCGCTCCGTTGCCGGCTTGCCGCGCGGCTTGTCGCGCGCGTCGTCGCGCACTTGCGCACGCGCCTTGCCCGGCGCCGCCGGCGCATCGCCGGCGCCAGCCGCTCCGCCCGCGCGCCCGGCGTTGGGATGGGCCGACGGCTTGCGCGATCCGCTGCCGCCGCGCAGCGGCTTGCGCCGCGTATCGGGCACGGCGGTCTCGCCTTCCGCGCGCGGCGGCAGGCTCAAGGTCTTGCGCGGCGACTTGGGGGTATCGCTCATCGCTTAGAGGATGTCGAGCAACTCGACCTCGAACACCAGCGTCGCGTTCGGCGGGATGACGCCGCCCGCGCCGCGCGCGCCGTAGCCGAGCTGCGGCGGAATCGTCAGCTTGCGCACGCCGCCCACCTGCATGCCCTGGACGCCTTCGTCCCAGCCGGCGATCACGTGACGCATGCCGAGCGGAAACTGGAAGGGGTCGTTGCGGTCCTTGCTCGAATCGAACTTGTTGCCGTTGGTCAGCCAGCCCGTGTAGTGCACGACGACCTGCTGGCCGCTGCTCGCGGTGGCGCCGGTGCCGACGGTCAGGTCCTCGATCTGCAGGCCGCTTTCGGTGGTGGTGATGGACATCGGTTTTCCTTTGAATAAAAAGGCGAATGAATGAAAGGCGGGATTTTAGACTAATGGCGCACGACGCGTTTGTTTTACAATCCGGGCAGCTTTTCCCACCCACCGAGGCGACCATGACCCACCCGCTCCGCGCCCAGCCCCCGATCCGCATCGGCCTCAGCATTGCCGCGCTTTTGCTGGCCGCCGCAACGCTTCCGGCATATGCCGCCGACACGCTGCGCATCGGCGTTTCGTGCCCGTTCACCGGCGGCTCGGCGGACATGGGGATCAGCGCGCGCAACGGCATCCGCCTGGCCGCCGAGGAAATCAACACGATGATCGGCGGCGTCGCCGGCCGGCAGATCGAACTCGTCGAGCGCGACGACCAGGCCGACCCGGCGCTCGGCAAAAAGATCGCCGACGAACTGATCGGCAAGGAGAAGGTGGCGGCGACCATCGGCATCTGCAATACGGGCGTCGGCCAACTCTCGATCGACAGCTACCAGAACGCGAAAGTGCCGCTGATCATCGCGGTGTCGACCGGCACGCCGCTCACCAAGAAGTTCGCCGCGGCGCCCGAGCACTACATCTTCCGCGTCTCGCCGCGCGAGGAACTGCAGGCGCCCTTCATCGTCGCCGAGGCGCTCAAGCGCGGCCTGCACAAGATCGCGCTGTTCGCCGACACGACGGGCTACGGCGACGCGGGCAAGGCCGACGTGGAAAAGGCGCTCGCCGCAGCCAAGCTGGCGCCGGTCTCCGTGCAGCGTTTCGCGCTCGGCGTGAAGGACCTCTCCGAGCAGGTCAAGGAAGCGCGCGCCGCCGGCGCCGACGCGGTGATCAGCTACACGGTCGGCCCGGAGGCCGCGGTGCTCGCGAAGAGCATCGAGAAGCAGAAATGGAACGTGCAGCTGATCGGCAGCTGGCCGCTCTCCTGGCGCAATTTCATCGGCCCCGCCGGCAGCGCCGGCGAGGGCGCGCTGGTCGCCGTCTCCTTCATCCAGCAGGCCAGCTTCCAGCGGCGCAACGCCTTCATCGCCGCCTACCGGCAGAAGTACAACACGCCGCTCATCCCGGCACCGATGGCCGCCGCGCAGGGCTACGACGCGATGATGCTGCTCTTCTACGCGATCCATCAGGCGCAGAGCACCGAGCCGGCAAAAATCCGCGCGGCGCTGGAAAACCTGGAGCGCCCGGTGGCCGGCGTCATCACCACCTACGACCATCCCTTCAGCAAGACCGACCACGACGCGCTGAGCGCCAACATGCTGGTCATGGGCGTCGTGCGCAAGGGCCAGGTCGATTACGCCTACAAGGAAGACGCGCAGAAGAGCTTCATCGTCCAGCGCAAGGCGCCCTGACGCATTCGGGCGTTCGGCATAGCCCGCCGCCCGCCATGCGGATAGACTAGTAGAAACGATACCGCCGGGGAGGCGATTGATGGATATACGTTCGCTCATAGCGCCTGTGGTCGCCGACCGGGAGGCGCTGCAGGATTTTGTCGATACGCTGGCCGACCACGCCGCGCACGTCGAACGCGACGTGGCGATGCTGAAGAGCACGCCGGGCGACCGGCACGTCATTTCGGAACTGTTCCGCGCGGTGCACAACATCAAGGGCGACGCCGCGCTGTGCAAGATCGAGCTGGCCGTCGCCATCGCCCATCCGATCGAAACCGTGCTCTCGCGCTTCCGCGACGGCGAGATCGCGTTCTCCGACTTCCTCGCCGAAGCCATCCTGCTCGCCATCGACCGTCTGGAGCTGGCCGCCGAGGCGCTGGTCAGCGGCAAGTCGCTCGACGCCCTACGCCTGCTGCCGCTCGTCCAGGGCCTGGAAAAACTCGCGCTCGCCACGCCGGCCGACCTCGACGCCCGCGCCAGCGACCTGATCGAAGCGGTGAGCGGCTTCCGACCGGCCGCGGCGGTCTCGATCCCGACGCGCGGCAAGACTTCGTCCGCCGCCAGCAGCAAGAACCCGCGCGTCGCCGACGACCTGCATTTCTTCCGCTCGCTCGCCGCGCAATTCGAGGCGCGCTCGCCGCTCTTCAAGGGGCGCACCACGCGCATCCTGCGCCTCGCGCAGGAGACCAACCTCGCCGCCGGCAAGCGCATCGACCCGGCGCAGCTCGAGGCGGCGGTGTGCATGCACGACGTCGGGATGATGTTCCTGCCCGAATCGGTCTGGCTCAAGGTCGACCACATGACGCCGGACGAGAAGCTGGCGCTGCGCACGCACCCCGACTACGCCGCCGGCCTGCTGGCGCGCATGGACGGCTGGAGCGCGGCCGCCGAGATGGTCGCCCAGCATCACGAGATGCCGGACGGCGCCGGCTATCCGAAGGGGCTGAAGGCGGACCAGATCTGCGACGGCGCCAAGATCCTGGCCATCGTCGACGCCTTCGAGGCGGTGATGCTCAAGCACATCCATCGCGGCAAGAACCGCTCGGTGCTGCGCGCCATCGCCGAGATCAACGCCTGCGACAAGCAGTTCGCGCCGGAGTGGATCGAACCCTTCAACCGCGTCATCCGGCGCACCGTGGAAGCCTGATGACGCACGCGGCGCCTGTCTCCGCCGACCTGGAGCGACGCTTCGGCGGCATCGCCCGCCTGTACGGGAGCGCGGCGCTGGAGCGCTTCCGCAACGCGCACGTCTGCGTCGTCGGCATCGGCGGCGTCGGCTCGTGGGCGGCCGAGGCGCTGGCCCGTTCGGCGGTCGGCCGCCTGACGCTGATCGACCTCGACATGATCGCCGAGTCCAACGTCAACCGGCAGATCCACGCGCTCGGCGACGAGTTCGGCAAGGCCAAGGTCACGGCCATGGCCGAGCGCATCCGCGCGATCAATCCGGCGTGCGCGGTCGACGAGATCGAGGATTTCGTCACGCCGGACAATCTCGACGCGACGCTGGGGCGCAGCTTCGATTACGTGATCGATGCTATCGATCAGGTACGCACCAAGGCGGCGATGATCGCCTGGTGCCGCCGCCACGGCGTTCCACTGATCACCGCCGGCGGCGCCGGCGGCCAGATCGATCCGACGCGCATCGCGGTCGACGACCTCGCGCGCACCATCCAGGACCCGCTGCTCTCCAAGGTGCGCGCGCTGCTGCGCAAGGAATACGGCTTTACGCGCGACCCGAAGAAGAAATTCGGCGTCCCGGCCGTCTTTTCGAGCGAACCGCTGCGCTACCCGGACAGCGGCGCCGCCTGCGACCTGCCGGCGACGCCGGCCGGCCTCAACTGCGCCGGCTTCGGCTCGTCGGTCTGCATCACCGCGCCCTTCGGCCTGTTCGCCGCCGGTGAGGCGCTCAAGCACCTGGCCAGCCAATCGTGCCCCGCCTGAAGAAAAAACTGCGCTCGAGGAAGAGCGGGCTGCCGCCCGGCGCGCTGGTGCATATCGGCGACATCAAGACGACGACGCCGACGCTTACGCTGATCGATTATTCGCCGGACGGTTTCAGCGAGCGCGAGCTGCCCGACGTCGCCGCGCTCGACGCCCTGCCGCGCGGCGGCGGGGTGCGCTGGCTCAACCTGCACGGCGTGCATGATGCCGAGTTGCTGGCCGCCGTCGGCCAGCGCTTCGGGTTGCATCCGCTGGTCATCGAGGACGTGTTGAACACCGACCAGCGACCGAAGGTGGACGATTACGACGACTACCTGTTCATCGTCCTCCACCTGTACGACATCGGGCGCAACCGCGGCGACGTGACCACCGACCAGATCAGCCTCGTCGTCGGCCGCGATTTCGTGCTCACCTTCCAGGAGCGGCCGAGCGGCACCTTCGCGCCGATCCGCCAGCGCCTGCGCGCCGAGAAGGGCCTGCTGCGGCGCACCGGCAGCGACTACCTGGCCTACTCGCTGCTCGATGCGATCGTCGATAGCTACTTCAGCGTGATCGAACGTTTGAGCGAGCGCGCCGAGGGACTCGAAGAGGAAATCCTCGGCAAACCGCAGCCCTCGACGCTGCAGGGCATTCACGTGCTGAAGCGCGAAGTGATCCGCCTGCGCCGCACGCTGTGGCCGCTGCGCGAGACGCTGAACACGCTGTGTCGCGGCGACGCCGGCTTCTTCCGGCCGGAAACGCAGCTCTATCTGCGCGACGTGTACGACCACACGGTGCACGTCCTCGAATCGCTGGAGGACGTGCGCGACCTGCTCAACGGCCTGCTCGACGTCTATCTGACGACGCTGAGCAACCGCGTCAACATGGAGGTCCGCACGCTGACCGTGGTCGCCACGCTGTTCATGCCGGCGACGCTGATCGCCGGCATCTTCGGAATGAACTTCCACTTCATCCCGTGGCTGGACCAGCCGCTCGGCTTTTGGCAGGCACTCTCGCTGATGGCCGGCGTCGGGGCGGTGATGACCGCCGTCTTCTGGTACCGCCGCCTGCTGCGCTGATACGCGCCTTTCGGCGCGTCCGTCCTAGTTCTGGGCGTCGAGCCAGACGCCGAGCCCCTGCGCGTTGAGTTCGAGGTCGGTGGCGAAGATTTCGAGGATTTCCGCCGGCGGCAGCTGGCAACCGAAGGCCTTCGCCTCGTCGACCAGCAGATGCGCCAGCATCGCACGCATGCGCGAATGGCGGTCCGGCCCCGAATCCTTCTCGCGCCGGGCGATGTCGAGATGCGCGTCGATCAGGCGGTGCAGCTCGGCGGCCTTCGCGGCGACGTCGACGACCTGGCTGTAGTGCGTCAGGTACATCGCCGTCGGCCGGTAACTCATGAGCAGGTCGAGCGAGGCGTGCATCGCCTGCGGGTCGAATTGCACCGGCGTCGTCGTCGGGAAAATGAACTGGCGGCCGTCGGTATCGAGCTCGCGATACGAGAGCCCGAAGGTGTCGCCCGTGAAAATGCCGCCGCTCTTGCAGTCGACGATGCAGATGTGGTGCCGCGCGTGCCCCGGCGTATCGAGGCACAGCAGCTCGCGGCCGGCGAGGTCGAGGCGCAGCTCGTGCGCCGCTTCAACGATGCGCCCGGCGTCGATCGGCAGGACCTCGCCGTACAGGCGGCGCACTTCGGCCGCGCCATAGACGGCGGTGGCGCCGGCCACCAGCTTGGCGGGATCGGCCATGTGCCGCGCGCCGCGCGGGTGCACAACGAGGCGGGCGTTGGGGAAGGCACGCATCATCGCGCCGGCGCCGCCGGCGTGGTCGAGATGGATGTGCGTCAGGATCACGTAATCGACGCATTCCGGCGCCAGATCGAGCGCCGCCAGTGCCCGCTCGACCGCACCCAGCGATTCGTTGTTGCCGGTATCGACGATCGCGGCGCGGCCGTTCTCGACGATCAGGTGAATGGCGGCCAGCAGCGGACGAACGTAGCCGGCATCGAAGGCATAGATGCCGTTCTCGTAGCGAATCAGTGTATCCATGAACAACGCCCCCCTTTGCGAAGGGGCGATTATAGTTGTCATTGCGCAAGGGCTGTGACACCCTGCGCGTTTTCTTTTCCGGCGCTTTTCGATGAGCTATTTCCTGGCGGACGACGGCGAAAAAATCCATCTGCAGATCAGCGGCAGCGGCCGCCCCATCGTCATGCTGCACGGATGGACGTCGAGCGCCGAGGAATGGTTTCCTTTTCTCGAAGCGCTGACGGCCGGGCACCGGGTCTATCGCTGGGACGCCCGCGGCCACGGCGGCCACCGCCCGATCCGGGACAGTGCGCCGACGGTGCAGTGCATGGCGCGCGACCTGCGCGCCATGCTCGAACACTACGATCTGCGCGACGTCGTCGCGGTCGGCCACTCGATGGGCGCGCTGACGCTCTGGCAGTACATCGCCGACTTCGGCTGCGAGCGCCTCGCCAAGGTCTGTTTCATCGACCAGTCGCCCCGGCTGCTGACCGATGCGGACTGGCCGCACGGCATCTACGGCGACTTCGACGCGGCCCGCGCGGCGGCCTTCATCAACGAACTGCAGCAGGATTTCGCCGAGTCGGTCCTGCGCCTCGGCGCGCTCGGACTCAACGCGCGCGCCAGGCAGAAATACGAGGAAAACGCGAAGGGCTGGGAAAAGGCCCGACAGACGCTACGTACCCTCGCCCCGGCGCCGCTGATCGCGTGCTGGCGCAGCCTGACCGAGGCCGACTACCGGGCGACGCTGGAGCGCATCGACATCCCGGCGCTCCTGATCTACGGCGGCGCCAGCAACTTCTACCGCGCCGACACCGCGCACTACGTCCAGTCGCGCATCGCGGACGCCGTCCTGCACATCTACGAAGACACCGACCACTCGCCGCATCAGTGGCAGCGCGAACGCTTCGCGCGCGACCTGCTCGATTTCATCGGGACGGCTTGAGCAGCGCCGCGAACTTGCGGCGAAACTTGTCCAGTTTCGGCGCGACGACGAACTGGCAATAGGACTGCGCCGGATTCCGCGCGAAATAGTGCTGGTGGTAGTCCTCGGCCGGATAGAAGGTCGCTGCCGGCGCCAGTTCGGTCACGATGGGCGCCGGCCAGCCGTCCGACGCTTCCAGCTCGGCGATCAGCGCCGCAGCCGTTTCTCTTTGCGCATCGCTGCCATAGAAGATCGCCGAGCGATACTGCGTGCCGACGTCGTTGCCCTGACGATCCGGCGTCGTCGGATCGTGGGTGGCGAAAAAAATTTCCAGAATTCCACGAAAATCGATTACCGCGGGATCGAACGCAAGCTGCACGACCTCGGCGTGTCCGCTGCCGCCCCCGCAAACGGAACGATAGTCAGGGTTTGCAAGATGGCCGCCGCTGTAGCCGGATACGACGCGGTGAACGCCCCGCACCTGCTCGAAGACCGCCTCGGTGCACCAGAAACAGCCGCCGCCCAGCGTCGCAAGTTCCGTCGCCTTTTCACGCATCGTCGCGCTCCGAAAGGAAGAGACGGGTCAGACCGCGACCTCGGGAAAAAGCTCCCGGTACAAGGCATGGCTCGCGAACGCCAGAACCGGGAAAACGATCGGAAACAAGGGCAGCATGAGAATGCTGCCGATGGTCGCCGCGCCTAGCAGCAAGGCCCACAGCACGCAGGGCACGAAATTGCCGAACACCGCGCGCACGCTGAGAACCACCGCCTGAACCAGCCCGACGCGCCGGTAATAGAGCAACGGCACGGCAAAGGCCGAAACCGTGAAGATGACGAAGGCCAGCGCCGCTCCCATCAGCGAACTCCAGGCGATGAACGACCAGACGTTCTCCGCCGGCAGGCTGAACGACAGCAGGGATGCGGGGGTGCGTCCGACCATGAAGCCGTAGAGCGTCGCCGCATCGGTCATCCAGATCATGAAAAGCAGCATGCACACGAGCGAAAGGGCGAAGATTTCGCGCGTCGCCCGCCGGAAACCGGCGCCGATATCCGAAAAGCGGGGAGTTTCCCGTCGGGCCATCCGGTCCGCCAGCGAAAAGAAGCCGCAGAGCAGCGCCGGCCCGATCAGCATGAAGCCGCCGGCCATCGGCAGGATCATCGGCGCGACGCTGGCGTGCTCGATGCCGATGAAGATCAGCAGGCCGAACACCGCGAACAGCATGGCGTAGGCCACGCTGACCGGACGCGAGATCAGGAATAGCGCCCAGCCGCGCGAAATCGCGCGGCCGATCGAGGAAACGGAAAGTCGGTGCGGGACAAGCAGATCGTTGTTCATAGAAACCTCGGAGATTTCCGGCATTCTGCCAGATTCAGGCGCTAACCGGCGGTGAACAAATCCCGCAAAATCCTAGGGTTAAGCAGCCGATATGATGAAAGAGGAGCAGGCTGGCATCTGGAGCGTCACGCAAGTCGCGACCGCCGCCCCGCTAGAGCGACAAAGGCTCAGGTATCTCAGGACAGTGCAACAAAAGTTCTACTCGTTGCACATGCCATACCGGTAGGCCTCCCCGAAAAGCAAACGGCAGTTGCCTGCAGCCCCCTGCAGTCGCCAATGAAGCGTTCAGCCAGGACGAGCCGAAGAGGCGGGCTATCATGCCCCAGGGGAGGTACTCGGTGCTGCGTTTTTTGCGAGGGAATGCGGAGTGAGGGAGGAAGAGCGGGGATTGCCGCGGGGCCCGGGGCCGAGACGCGGGCTGTTCCCGCCTAAAGGCGATGCCGCGCAGGCGGCGAACGGCAGGCGGATATTTTCGAAGGGAAGCTGCGGGGATAGGGCCGCTATCGGCCTTCTCGGGCGGAGGGGGCGAGGGCGTCTGGAGTACCTCGGGTTAATTACAGGAGGCGAAG
>MKUH01000007.1 GCA_001897745.1 Candidatus Accumulibacter sp. 66-26 | reverse complement strand
GCCGCCAAGGCGTTTAAAATTCGAGACCAACCAAATCAAAGATTTTCTAATTCTTTTTTAGAAAACCATCCTTCGAACTTCCCATCAACCTAGAGAATCCTAGGTCTTAGGTATTCGATCTTGGCGGCGAGCGACAGGACGCTTCCGTGAGGCTGAACTCGTTCCCTTGGCAACCGGAATACTCAGCGATCACGGCGGCCAAATTTTGGGTGCGAGCATAGAACAATTGCCGGCATTGGTCCATGCCATTGCCTGAGATTGGGTGGATATTCCGCTCAGCCAGCAGTTGCCTCAGCTTCTTCGACGAAACCTTGAGTTGAGTTGCGACTTCAGTCGCAAAAACATACTGAGCCTTGAAGGCCTCAATCTCCGAACGACGGATCCGGCACCCAATCCCTTTCACTTTGGGCAGGCGCTCCGCATGCAGGAAGTGGTTGTTTACCAGCCAGTAGGTGACGTCTTGGCGACTGTTCATGGCAATCGCCGTGTCCGGGATGCTCAACCAGTCGCTTGGGGCGTGCTGGAGACTTCGCCGCCAGGACTTGAGCTGATTGATCTCGAATACCCAGCGGCCGATCCCCCGCGCCGAACTATCCAGGGCTAAGGGCTTGAGCTTGCCGGCTTTCACGATCTCGACCAGCGCCACAACTTCCTCGGCATCGAGATTCCAGAATTGTAGGGCATGAGCCACTGACCACTGGCTTTCTTCTGGGATCGAGACCACCGGCAGGCCCGCACCAATAGCCAGCAGTTGCTCGACTTCGCTTCGAGGAATCGCCCAGAGCATGCTGGCGCGATCGGTCACACGTCGCGCCGTCGGAAACAGCAGTTTGAGCAATTGGCGCATGCGCACCTTGCCCAACCCAAGGGCTGCCATGGCCGAAGTCATGTCCATCTCGGCGGCAATGTGTTGGCTTACCGCCGCTAGCTTATCGTTCCTCACCACCAGAAAGCGCCGGCCGGTCGTACTGAAGGATTCCTGCCCTTCGAGAACACCTTCCTGAACCAGGTATCGAATTCGCGCCGGGGAGACCGAGAGTTTTCTAGCCGCGACATTGCCGGGAATCCACGTCACGTTTTCCAGGAGCGCCTCGACCAGCCGCCGGTTGCGCTTGGAGACGCCGGTTTTCGCATAGGCGACCACCCAGGTATCGAAGGCATCTCTCACCGGCGCGAAGGCACTCTCCTTCAACCCCTTGCACAGGTAGAAATAGGCCTGCTTAAAGAGCCCTTGCAGGCCAAGTTTTTTCCCCACGGAGGCCTCCTGCAGCCGGCTCAGCGAATCGTGGAAAGCCACCGGCCACTGGTGGAGAATTTCAGCGGCCAGCGAGGTGACCGGCCAGGAAACCTCCATCCGCCCGGCGTTGCGCAGCTTCAGGGGCTTTGAGCCGGAGGCCGGATCGAGATAGCCACCGAGGTAGCGGATCAGGCGCTGAACCTGTTCCACATCCAGGCCGGCAAGCGGTACCGGAACAGCATCTTCGTTACGCCCCAGTAGCAGGGCCTCCAGAATGGCGGACAACCGCCGCGGATGCTCGGGGGCAGCGAAGGCCCGTTCTTCACGCAAGTCGGAACCACACTGGCAGCGCAGCAGGGCGTCCCGTTGCCAACTTACCGCCTGGCCGCAGGAAGCGCACTGATCGACAAGCCAGACGCCGTGCCGAGCGCAGACGTCGTTGAAAAGGATCTCCCAGCTGGCCCGCCAGGTGGGATCCTCGGCCAGACAGTGCGGACAGAAGCGCGTATGGCGGAAATTCCAGATACGGCCTTTATGGCGCACTCGTTCTGCAATCTGGCCGACCTGCCGATGCAAATCAGGATCGAGTGCCGGGTCTGGCAATAGCCGATGCCGGGACAAGACCGTCGGCTGATATTGGACCCCGAGTTGCTCCAGTTCCACGAGTCTCATGCAGTTGGCCTCGGCCAGCCGCAACAGGTATCCCCGCGGTCCTTCCTGCCGACCGGGAAAAGGGCGAACGAGCAGGTCAGGCTCATTGCCTAGCGCAAGCATTGGACCATGATCACCCATCTCAACGCCCTCCCTTGGCAAGATTCATCCCCAATCGCCTGGCGAACGGCGACCCGACAGCGTCCTGCCGGGTATGTAGATAGAAAACCTCCCCAACCCGATCCAGGGGCCGGAGCAAGGACTCGGGATGAAAGGGATTCAGCCGTTCCGGCACATCCCGCCAGACCCGATTGCGGAAGCCGGCCGCCAGTACGGAAAGGTCAATGCAGCCGAGTTCGGCGGCCGCGGCGACGGAAACCGCTCCTTCGAGAATTTTGACGGCATAGTCGAGGAGACCGTAGGACCCAACATGAAAGCGCCGCGCCAGATTTGCTTCAAACAATGGCGTCTCGGTCGGCAGCGGCAAATGGGTAGCAAGGGCCTTGAGGATGCCCCGGAACTCGAGAAAATCGTCGGCATCGTCGTAGCTGAATGGCGTGATGCGGATCCGCTCCGAGAAACGTCGAGCCAGCTGCTCGTTGCTGTCGACCACCAGTTCTGCCGCCGGCAGACCGGAGCCGACCAGCCCGACCTGCGTGTCCTCAAGGAAATTCTTCAGCCAGTCGGTAATGTCCCTGAAGGCGGCGAGGCTGGGTGGATAGAAAAGGTGCTGGAACTCATCGAGCAACACAATCTCGACGCCACACTTGGCAAACAGATCGTAGATCCAGGTCGTTTTCTCGGGGGCAGTTCCGCGGTGGGCGTTTTTCTTGCCCAGCGCGGTCAGAATGGCGCCGGCGAGACTCTTGGTGGTCGGCGATGAGGGCACCTTCACCAGAAGGACGGGAATGTGCGTGCGCTCGGCTTCGTGCGTGCGCGGATAAGCCGCATGGTAGGCGCGCAGGATGGTGCTTTTGCCGGCCCCGGAGGGGCCGCTGAGCAGCAGACCTTCGCCGACCCCGTGCGCCAAGCGACGCTGATGCAGCTCGGCGATACTGGACAGCGCTTCGCGATGACGCTTGTGCGGGAGGGGCTTGGTCACCAGCTTGAACCCGGCCCCCGGCCTTCCCCAGCCGTCAGGGGGGACCTGCGCCATGAAAGAGCTTGGATTCATGGCAGGTCCTCCTCGCCAGGGTCGCTGAAGTTGGGCAGATCATCGTCCAGACCGGACGACAGCGGCGCAGGCGGCGGCGCCTTGGCCTGTTTGACCGGGCGCCGGGCTTCGGCCAGGGGATCCCGGCCATCGAGCACGGCCTCGCTGTCATGCAGCAGGTAGCCGGCCCCGGTCTTTCGGTATCCCATCTTCTTGTGCTTCAGGGCGTCTTGCACCAGACCTTCGATCTCCGCCCGCGCCTCCTGAAGATGGGGAGGCTGGACGTTGTCGCCGAAACGTTTGCGCGCGTGCGCGCGGATCAAGCGATGGATGTCGCGAGGCAAGGATTCCGCATACTCGGCCAGTTTGGCCGGCACCTTGAGGTACTCCTTGGCCAGGGGATCGAAGACGTGGATATGCGCAACAGTGTCTTCGTAATACTTGAGAGCAACGGGCAGATTTTCGCCGGTACGGCGACGGAGGGTTTGCAGCAGCTCGCTGTTGTACTGCAGGCCGTCGAGCTCGATGCCGTAGTGAAACAACACCCGCTTGGCCGGAATCCCAATGATGACTTCCATCTGCTGTGGATACACCGGCAGCTCGATGACACGCTGCCCTGCGGATTCGAGCCAGCGATCGAGCGGCCGAGCGCCGATCCCGCGATGAACGCTCACGTTGTAGATCTCGACCACCCATTTAGTAAGCAAATGGGTCAGCCTCTCCATGTCGATGACGGCATTTTTCTCGGCGGGATAATCGCCCCGCTCATCGACGGAAGAGAACACCGTGCCCGGCAACTGGTGAATCAGCCCCATATTCATGGTGCGGAAAAACCGCTCTATCGCGCCTTTGTGTTGCGGAGTCTTCGACCCGCAAAACAGCATCTGAATGCCAATTTCGAGGCATGCTGCTTCCAGCGCATCCGAATGCAGGTCGGTCCCGTTGTCCACCGCAATCAACTCGGGAATGCCATAGGCCGGCCAGACCCCTTTGATGTCCGGGAATCGGGCCAGCCATAGGTCCTTGGGGAGGATGGACCGGCGCAGACATTGCAGTACGCCATGGCTGGAAGGCGCATTGAACGAGATGTAGAAACCCACCACCATCCGGGAATACACGTCGATCGCCATGGTCAGCCAGGGACGGCCAAGGGGCAGCTTGGTCAGGGCATCGATGACGATCAAATCGAGCGGGGTATGGTCGATCTCGATCCGCTCCAGGACACCGCCTACCTTTACGTTACCGAGAGCCGCCCGGTACTTGATGCGTGCCGCTTCCGCGCCATCGCGCGCCGCATCGACGACGTCCTGCTGCAAGTCAGCGATCCAGCGATAGATCGTCGATCTGGCTGGCGGACGCATCTGCTCTTCAGGCGACAGCGTGTTGTTGACGGCAGCGATGCGCCGTTCGACACGCTCAGCCACTTTCAGCTTGGGCAACTTCTGTCTGGTCAGAAAGACCTCTGCGATCGCCTCTTCGAAAATCTGGTAACGCCGCCGCCCCTTGGGACCCGCGGAAGGCTTGTAGTGCGGAATCAGGCAGAGGATGCTCTTGGTCCGGCGATAACGTTGCCACCAGTTGTAGACCGTCGAGGCACAGGGCGGAAACGCATCGCCGATCAGCTTCGCGGCCTCAAGGATACGGGCGCGCCATTCGTCAGGGTTATAGGGCGTCTTTTCCGGATCGACTTTTTGCAGGTATTGCTGACGGCGGCGGGCTTCCTTTTGCTGATTTTCAGGGTAGGTACCGAGATCGCGCGGCACCGCGACATAGATGGCGTTGGCAAGCGAGCCAAGCGAAGCTTCGTCAATAACCCACTCCTGCCGGAGCCAGCGGCTGTTGACCTCGGCATCGGAGAGGTTGAGCAACTCCCCGTCATCGGCTTCGAACTGCAGCTTGCCGTTGGCCAGGCGTCGAACAAGTCGGAAGCGTCGCTGCCCCTGCATGTAGATCTGACCGACTCTAGAAGAGAAGCGCTGCATCGTCGCCCCCTCCTTGCAGTGAAAGCAGCGTGGTGGCCATGATGGGTGCCGCCAGGTTGCAGTGCAGATAGCCGCAGGCCAGCAGACGCCAGATGCATGCGTCGTCCAGGCCCAGGGCATTCATGGGCAACGCCCCATCCTTGAGCAAAAAGCTGATCTGCCGCCGAGTGGACTCCAGCGTCTCGCAGTGCCGGGAATAGCGAGCGAGGTTTTTGAGATTCGAGTGCATCGGCTCGCGGCGGATTTCTGCTTCAGTGATGATCCGAAAATCGTGCTGGCGCCGCCGATAGTCCGCCGCGATGACCCGGAATTTGGATTCGATCTTCGGCTTGGCCAGTTGGAAGCTCGCTTTGACCTCCACATGAAGCACGTCCCCATCCGTCAAATCCGCTTCAAAATCGGGGTAGTAGCCTCGGATCTGCTGGCCGTCGAAGTACTCGATGAGCACGGGTTGTTCCCGGTAGGAAACAACTCCTGAAGAGAACTCCAACAGCAGAATCGCATCGCGCTCCAGCAGCGACTCCCAGGCCACCATGCGACCGAGTTTGCGGGACGGGAAATAGCCGCGGAAGCGCCTACCGCGGCGGGTTACAACTTTTCTAGCTGGCATCGTCTTTCTCCTGGCGGCGGGCGAAAGGTGACCCTACGCCAGCCGCATGTCTTGAAAATTGAGACAAAAGAAGACCCACAGCCAGTACAAAACTGACTGTTGTCTCTTTGAATCAATGGGATAAGGCTTGACGCCCCAGATGGAAGAAGACGATACTTGGGTTGTCTAGACCGGTAGCGTCAGCTGCCAAGGGGGCAAGCCTTTGTGCTTGCCCTTTTTACATGGTGGGTTCCTCCTGGTTGGTTGGACGTCTCCTGGCTATGCAGAAGGCTGGACCTGATAGTCCTGACCAGCAGGAATATGCAGTGCCAGTTCTATGAGCTGGATTTGAAGGGGGCTGAGATTGCCCAGTTGGGGCTCCAGCTGGTGGAGCAAGGTGTATTCACGCTCACTTGCCCGAGATGGGAGTGATATCTGGCGTCGAGAATTTTTGAGTGCCTGGGCCAGGGTGGCCTGTTCTTCTTCTGTTAGCTCAAGGCCCCGGATTAGGCGGTTGATGAAGTCCTGCTTGGGAGGACCTTTGTCCGAACGTTCGAGCGCCGACCAATAGCTGGCTTCGTAGCCCAACAGATGGGCCAGTTCTTTTTGGCGGAGTCCGCGCTGCTTCCGCAGGGCTCTCAAATAGCTGGCAAAGGGACTCACGAGTTTTCAGTAAGAAGGTTTTTGACTTACCGAAAATAGCACGGGTTTTGCCGCAAAACAACCGTAAGTGGTTGATAACTAAGTTATTGTTTAATTTTGATTGATAGGGGGCAGGTCAATCTCAAGTAACTTAATTAATTTTCAACCCACCAATGATGATTTCTATCCCCCAGATAGGCCGATTCAAGTAGCCGATGTGATCCAGATTGCCGGCCATGGGATTTCTTATGGCGTTACATGACGAAGTCTTCATTTCTAAGATGTTCATCCGAATCTGTCTATACATATCAATGGCATAATTGATTGCGAATGAGAGTCCTAGGACTTGGGGCTATCCATGCGACGCAAGGGGTGATGATGTCTAAAGTCAGTATCGAGCGAATAACCAAAATCGTCCGCTTCATTCGGCAGCGTAGGTCCGTTTCAACATCATTTCTCAAGCAGGAACTTGAAATCTCTGAGGCGACGCTCAAGCGTGATTTGGACTTTCTTAGAGATCGCCTTGGATGTCCTCTCGAGTGGGATAGAACTCGGCGTGGTTGGGTTATCCGGGATGACTTGGCTGGGGCAGGAACATTTGAGCTGCCTGGCGTCTGGTTTGATTCAACAGAAATAGTTTCTCTTCTGACAATGCTGCACCTTCTTGAAGGTGTTCAACCAGGATTACTCCAGGATCACGTGGCGCCATTGAAAGCACGGCTGAGAAGTATGCTGGCAGAGGGGACAACCGCTACGCATGCAATTGAACACAAGCTTCGACTTATTCATTTTGCCCCACGCAAAGTCGAACCTAAGCACTTCCAGTTAATTGCGAGTGGATTACTGGATGGGAAGCGTCTGGACTTGGAATATTGGAACCGGGGCCGCAAGGAAAGTACCAGACGAATCATTTCTCCACAGCAGCTGGTGCACTATCGTGAAAATTGGATACTTGATGCTTGGTGTCATAGCAAGAATGCGCTCCGCTCGTTCGCTCTTGATGCCATTCAATCCGTCCGGTTGCTCGAAGAATGCGCTATTGAGGTCAGTTCTAGGGAAATGGAAGAGCATTTCCGTAGCGGGTACGGCATATTTGCTGGACAGGCTGAGCACCGAGCAAGCTTAAAGTTCACCCCAGAGCGGGCCCAATGGGTGGGAAAGGAGACTTGGCATCACAACCAAACAAGCGCCTATCTGGAGGATGGTAGCTATGTGTTGGAGGTGCCTTACTCAAATGATCAAGAGTTGATAATGGACCTACTGCGGCACAGTCCAGAGGTTGAGGTGCTCGGTCCACCGGAGTTACGGAGCAAGCTACACACCGTACTAAACAACGCGGCAAGAAAAAATTCGATGTCTGTAGGTGAGTAGCTCACTATTTGAGCTACTCACCTCGCAATAATGTCTCCCATGTTTCAACCAGTGTCGGACATGGAGGGTCATATGAGAGTCAACCTTGCTCATCTTCGTGAGCACGCTCGTAGCGGGGGGTGGGTCAACTTTGCCGTATTTGATGCACGGTCTGCATCAGGTACCCGTGAAGACAATGCTCGGCTTCTTGCCCAGTTAACCGCTAGGGCTAGGGGGGCCAATCTTCAAGTAGATCAATCGGCTCTCGCTTTCATGTCCGGAAGCCAAGTTCAGTTCTTTGGCAGCCCGCCGTTGGTCGACTACTTGTCGAAGAGTGGGCTCCCTGGTTGGACCCACACCATCGAAGCTTAACTGAGAAGGAAATCCACCATGGCTAAGAATCCTCCGATAGGTGACAACGCTCGCCGAGGTGCTGTGCGTGACAGGTCGCAGGTATTTAATCCTGTGACTCAGACCTGGACCAAGCGAGATACAGACACTGGACAGTTCATGGATCAAAAGAAGGACGGGGAACCCTTCAAGGGGGTTCGCAAGGAGCATAAGAAGTGAATCGCTCCTCTCACCAACTTGTTGCAGGTGCTGCGGTTGGTCTCTTTCTGGCCAGGAATGAGAGTGTGGCTGGCCGAAGCACCGTAACGCCATTTCTGGGTGGTACAGCGGCAGCTCTGCTTACGAATCTGCCGGATCTGCTGGAGCCAGCAACTTCCCCAAATCATCGAGGACCGTTTCATAGCTTGGCTCTTGCTGCACTTCTCGGAAAAAGTTTGCATCAGCTAAATCAGTGGGAACCCCAGACCGAGGCAGATAGGTTTTGGAGAGGAGCCGGAATGGTGGCGATTTCGGCTTATTTGATTCACTTGGCTCTGGACTTCACGACTGCCAAGTCTCTCCCGCTGATTGGATAAAGGAGCAAAAGATGCGTGAAGCCTTGGAGGAATTTTTGATAGTTCTGGCCTATTCAACCAAGACCCAGCTGGCTGTTCTATTCGGATTCGTCTTCTTTGTCGTTACGATGGCTGCAGGACACTATTTTGCCGCGGAAGTACAAATACCGGGGATGTACTCTTCGTTAGCCGATGTGATTCGCGAAAAAATTTCCCATCGATATGACAAGGTCGCATGGGCTTGCTTGATCAGTTTTTCCCTTCTTGCGATCAAGTTCTACAGAAAAGATAGAAAACGCATTTTTGGTTTCTGAGAGGGCACTGACAGCATGCTTAGTAGAGGATTTCTATGCGTGAAGAGCTAATGAAGGAAGCTCTGTGTTGGGAGTTAGAGGATAAAGTTACGGCGGAGTATGCACATGGGCAGGAGTTGCTTTATTTCTGCCCAATGGAATGCTGCTTGGAGCCTGTGTTCCCAGAGCGACGTACAAACGTATATTTCAAAGCCAGAAATAGGCACAAGCAGGGGTGCCCGAATGAGGCACCACTAAGTGAGCCGTCCCCTGTTCCTGGGGTACAGAGAACCAAGCTTCCTGCCGACCCGGTAATCCCAACGCCAACGCACCTCGGACCTAGTTTGTTGGTCAAGAAAAAAGGGATATGCCCGACACCAGATGACCTTAAGAAGCTGGCTAAGAAATTGACAGCATCGTTGCCTCGCCACCCTGGTACTCTTGAAGAGGTGGTAATTGCTTGGACAAGAATGTCTTCGATTGAGAGGAAGTCTAGTCGCCTCAATATTCAGGGGAGTGACACGACATACCACAATGCCTTTCATTTTCTCGCTCGGGCCGCTGACGATATAAATCAACTGCCCTGCCAGAGTGGGATCATCTTCGGTAGCGCGAGAATTACCAAGGTTATCGACCCTAACGGGATAGTCTACTATCTCGTAGATTCCGTAAAGAAATTCAGCCACGACAACAACAAACTGCCAATTCGATTGGTAGTTAAGAAAGGCGCTGAGGCTCCTTCAAATATTTCAAGTCTCGTCGACAAAGATTGCACGTTCTTTTGGCACGGTCCAACTCCCTCGCTGGGGCATAGTGGAAATTCCTTCAGGCTTAACGTGCTCCCCCCACAGAAATATCAAGGCATTCTCGTTTTGGAAGGAAATTTCCTCCCTTGAAGGGGGGGGCAGGTACGTGGCTTACGAAAAGTAAGAGCAATATCGAAACAGATGATGTTGCTTGTAAGGTAGGCGATTGGTGCCCATGACTTCTCTCCGTCTATGCCGACAGGTATTCGGCCATAGCAGACGCTTGGCCTTCAGCTATGCTCCGCCGGCAATGCGCCGGTTAGCAGCTGTTCACGGGAGATTCGTGCTGAAAACCCGAGTGCTCCCGAGTTGTCTCATGAGCGCCCTCGCCAATCATTCTCTGATTGGATCGCGAACAGCAGTACGTGGCAGTCCCGCTGCAACATCTCGGAAGGCGGTCAGCGCTGCTTCAAGGTGATCGATGATTTCTTGCTGCAGCACATCCGGTGGCGGCAGGTCATCCATGTTTTCCAGGCTGTCATCCTTCAGCCAAAAGATATCGAGACTGGCTCTATCGCGTGCCATCAGGTCTTCGTAGCTGAAAAACTTGAAGCGTTCAGTCTCGTTTCGCTCGTGCCGGTTATCGGGGTTGTAGCAGGACACGAAATCTTGCAGGTCATCCAGTTTCAGAGTCCGCGTCTTCAGCGTGAAATGCTTGTTGGTGCGCAGGTCGTAGAACCAGACACCCTTGGTGTGAATTTGGCCGTCCTTGGGTTTTGCATCAAAGAACAGAACGTTCGCCTTCACGCCTTGCGCGTAAAAAATGCCTGTCGGTAGGCGCAGAACGGTGTGCACGTCGCAGTTTTCCAACAGCTTACGGCGGATTTTCTCGCCCGCGCCGCCCTCGAAAAGCACATTGTCGGGCAACACCACGGCGGCTTTGCCATCCGACTTCAACATGCTGACGATGTGCTGCAAGAAGTTGAGCTGTTTGTTCGACGTGGTTTCCCAGAAGTCCTGCCGTTCATAGGTCAGGGCGTCTTTATCCTCCTCGCCTTCTTCATTGGTGAAGGTCATGCTGCTTTTCTTGCCGAACGGCGGATTGGCCAGAACGTAATCCACCTTGCGCTTGGGCTCGGAAATCAGGGCATCTGAACGCTCCACCAAGGGTTCGCCATCCAGCTCGCCTATGCTGTGCAGGAACAGGTTCATCAAACACATGCGGCGGGTGTTGGGCACGATCTCATTGCCGAGAAAGGTCTTGTCGCGCAGAAACTCTTTTGCGGTCTTATTCAGTCTGGCACCGGGCCGCGTCAGCCAGTTGTAGGCACCAAGAAAAAATCCCCCGGTGCCGCAAGCCGGGTCGGCTATAGACTTCATGGGTTCCGGCCTCACGCAGGCCACCATCGCCTCGATTAGCGCCCGCGGGGTGAAGTACTGTCCGGCGCCGCTCTTGGTGTCTTCGGCGTTCTTTTGCAGCAGACCTTCATACAAGTCGCCCTTGGTGTCGGCATCGAGACTGATCCAGTTTTCGGCATCGATCAGCTGCACCAAGCGCGAAAGCTTGGCCGGGTCTTGGATCTTGTTCTGTGCCTTGAAGAATATGGCACCCAGCATGCCGGGCTCTTGCCCCAGCTTGTGCAACACCGCTAGATAGTGCGATTCCAGTGGCTCGCCTACTTTCGGCGTCAGGCTGGCCCAGTCATACCCCTTGGGGATATGGGTGTCGCGGTTGTAAGGCTCTTGCGCGTACTCGTGCGCCAACTTCAGGAACAGCAGATAGGTTAGCTGCTCTAGGTAATCGCCGTAGCCCACGCCGTCATCGCGCAGGGTATGGCAGAAGTTCCAGACCTTCTGGACTAAGGTGTTTGTGTTCATAGCAATGCCTCCACCCAAGCTTTGTCGCGATGGGTGCCGATGGCCGACCGGAAAAAGCTTGAGTATTCGTAATCGTAAGAGATGTGTTTGTTCAGTTCGTCGATGACGGCCTGGTTGACCGTGTTGCCAACGAGCGTAAGCAGGGTGGCTAGCGTTTGCCAACGACCTCGCCTGCTTTCCGGTGTGTTCCATTCGTTGAAGCCAAGCTGATCAATTGTGTAGCGGGCACGTTCGTACTCCCACGTGCCAACCGGTGCAGCGGGCTTCACCTCACCATCGATACCGTGCGCCAACAATGCACAATCGGCCTCGATGCAGGGGTCAAGCAATCTTGGGGTTTCGGCAGCAAATGAGATTGCAGGTGCAGTGCAACGGGTTGCTTCGTTCTGGATAGGGAACTCGTTGGCCTTGCCGTGCAATATTGTCAGCTCGTCTTTCTCGGGCCGATTGCAGCGCTGACAAGACAGGCGGAAGTTCGGCCACTCATATGCCAGCCAGTAGTAGCCGGTATGCCCAGCTAGCTCGACGCCATCTACCGTGATTCCGAGCTTAGGTCGGAAATGGTCAATATCAAATGGGGCACGATTGCTCTTCGCCTCGCAGTACCAGCACTTGTGGCCGCTGGCGTTCGATAGCCACTCCTTGAGCCGCCCCCAACTGCCATTCTTTTTCAGATACTTCGAGCGCTCTTGTTGGTTGACCAATGCACCGACGGCGGAAATCCGTGCGGTGGAAATCTTGTTCCACTTTTTTGGCAGATTGGGTGGCAAGGGAATGAAGACAAATCTCACTCACGCCCCTCCTGCAAGCCGCGCAGCAGACTTTGCACCAACGCATCCAAGGCCTTTTTCTTGTTTTCAGGCGTAACGATTGCGCCATCAATTCGGCTATCCGTTGCCAAATCAAATCTCGCTCTCAAATACTCCTGCTCCAGACGATCTCGTGAGCCGAAGTTGAAATCCAAACCCTCTAGGCGCTTCCGAATATCAATCAGTTCGCTGCGGTCTGCATCGCTCAACTTTCCTTGCGTGGAAAGCTGATGCAATGTGAGCAAATCCCTGTTGGTGGCCTCGTCTAAGCTAGAGCCAAGACCAAACATATCGCTGGTTACTATTCCAGCGAAGCCCATGCCCTTAGGGTCTATTGCGGGATTTTCGGCACGCACCGTGCGGCTGCCATCTTCGCGGTAGAGGATTTGAACTTGCTCTTTGACAAGCTCAGCAATCGCCAAGGGATTGTGAGTCGTGAGCACAATATGACTATTGTCCTGACCTTCGCTGTTTTGCCCTACAAATGACTTTAGGTAGTTGAGGTAATCCACGCACCAGCGCGGATTCAAGTGCGTGTCCGGCTCATCCAAGAGAAACAGACTTTCGTCTTCGGCGGTAAAGCGCAACAGGCCCAGCACTGTCAGCAATTGCTGTTCACCTTCGCTCAGCTCGCGGAAGGTCACGCTGCCGTCGTTCTTCTTGAGGCGCACGCGAATGCGAACTTCCTCGATCAGCTCGGAGACATAGGTACTTTCCAAATCGCGGAAGAACTGAGCCGGGGGTTGATTGCCGACTAAGCTCCGCAGCGCGGCAATGTCTTTTACGTAAAGATATTTGAACTCTAGTGTTTTCGTGTTCCAGATCGATGTCGGCACACTGCGGCTGATGTCGACAGGTGCCAGAGCGATATCTTGAAGACGCGAAAGGAAGCTACTCACTACACCCCGCGCATTCCAGAAGCGCGGGTCACCATCGGCAGCCTTTGATTTCCAGGGCGGCTGCCGCAGCACAAAGAGTACCGATTCAATGCCTTCGTCCGGATCAAGGCCCAAATGATCGTCGAGAAAAGCCCGCACCACGTCCGACTGTTGAATCAAGAATGCCAACAACACAAACTGGCTATGCACAGGCATTGCGTAGAAAAGGCGTTTCAGGCCGGGGTCTTCTCCATTGCGCAGTTTGTTATCGTAGCTTTCCAGATAAGGACGAAACACCTCGTGCATTCGAGGACTCTCACCAGAGTAATAGCTGAATACGTAGCGCGGAAGGTGCAAGCCATCGTTGCCCAAAAATGTCGTTAATTTGACTGTCTTGCCGCGCAGGGCGGAAACCGCCGCTTCGCCCTCGATGAAGGGGGTTAGTGTGCCGACTCCTCTGGCCTGCGCATCGGTGGCGACGTGAATAATGAATGGCTCTTTCTCACGGTCCGGGTCGGCATCGATGTGGATGTGCAGCGTGGCGTCGCCACTGCCCATGCGATAGGCGAGTTGATACGCGAATCGTGGGATTCCTTTTCGCTTTTCCGTGGGTAGAGACGAATAAGTAATGAGATCACGGAAGATGATCGCCAGCGCTTCCAGTACGTTGGATTTACCGGTGCCATTCCAGCCTATCACCACCGTCACCCAGTGATCTTGATCGAAGTCGATAGTGACGTTCTTCAGATTCTTGAACTGGTGCGTCGGACTTTCTTTGACGCTGCCTATGGTTAGCTTGTCCAGGCGCATGGTCAGGCCGCCAACAGCTTCAGCCGGTCGTGCAGCTTGCGGCCTTGGGTGTCCGTGACGGGCTGTACGGCTAAACGGCCAGCCTTATCCAATGCTCGCAATTCAGCGTAGAGCGCTTCGAGCTGTTCGGTCTGTGCGCCATCAGCCACGCCGCAGCGGCGGAATGCCTCTTGGGCAGGCAGCCAATCGGCCGCCTCGGCGAGCACGTCCATCAGTTTGCTCACCATGGCGGCGATCTCCTTTTGTTGTTTGGTCTTGCGCAACTTCGGCAGCTTGTCGCGTTCATCCCGCTCAGCGCGGATACGTTTCAGCAACACGCTGGCCGGTTCGTCGTTGGTATCTTGCGGTACTAACTGACCAGAAAAAGCGGCTTTGAGAATGTTTTTGCGTTGTGCGGCGGATTGCTTGATGGATGTTTCAACATTCTTTAGCTGCTCGACAATTTCGTTCGTTTGGGCTTGAAGTGACGAAACTATTACCTTCTGCTCGTCGAAAGGTGGAAGTGGCACTGCAAGAGCAGCCAGCTTTGACCCATTGACATTTGCCTGACCAACTTGCTGGACCACAACCGATTTAATCCAGTGTTTGCCATGCACTGAATTGATGAATGTCGATGCGAGCTCAGGGACATAGCCCTGAGAAAACCGCACGCTTATCAAGTAGGAGGCGAAGGAACAAGGGGACACTTGTGCGCGATACACCGCCGTCTTGCCGACCAACTCCGGGCTATTTGTCCGATTGAATAACAGATCGCCATCTTGCAGAAAGAGGCCGGGAAATTCATCGTGATCGGCGGGGAGATACTTCAAGTTGGAAAAATCTAGATCGCCATCCTGAATATTGCCCATTCGCAAAATCGGAACTCCAGTCGAATCCTCGTTGGTCTTCGACGATGAGCCATATTTCTGTTCGTCAGTAAGTTGGTCGACGGTCGCCCAAACCCACCCCTCCGGCAGTTCCGGCAAGTTGCTTGTATCGGGGGATACCGGCTCGGGGTATTTCTTCTGCCAGTCTTTGGGCGGGGTCTTGCCTTGCTCGGCAAACTTGGCGAGTTGTTTGGCCTCCCAGCGGGCGCGGCGTTCGGTGAGAATGCGCTCAAGCAAAGCTGCGCCGGTTTCCTGCGCCGCTTCGCCAGCGCCGACTTTTCGGGCTGCACGCCACTCTGCAGTCAGCACACCTTCAACGGCGGCTTTCAGCAGCGATTGACGGTATTGCCCCAGTTTCTTCTGCGCGGCCTTGAGTTCAGCTACCCCGGCGTCGAGATCGGAAAGCAATTCTTCGAGCTTTTCGACGATGCGGGTTTGTTGGCTTGGTGACTGAAGAACGAACTTGAAAGCCGCGATGTCTTTTGGTCTTACAGCCGGGTAAAGAGCCCCCTGTACTACATCGCACATTGAATCAATAAAGCCATCGGTCTGCACAAGCCCAAACAAGAATTCTGGCTTTATCCATTTTGATCGCAGCACATGGAAGCCGGTTGAGCCAATGGCACCATCCAAATGATTCGGAACCAACGCAACAGCATTCAAGTTGGGCCGCGTCATTGAAATCAAAACGTCACCAGTTCTCAATACTTGCTTTGCCCGGCTCGGCGCTTCCGACACGGCAATTGCTTTGGCATTGACGACTCTCTTGGTTCCGCGGTCAATGCTGCTGATATCCACATATACAAAGTCGCTCGTAGGGCCGGTCTGCGCAACAGGATCGCCAGCGACATCGCCAAGTGATACCAATAGTTCGGAAGACATATCACTCAAGCTACCAACTCCTCATTCATTTCATTCATCAGTCCGTCGAGCTGATTGCCAAACACCGCCCAGACTTTCTGCAAGCCGCCTTTTCCCGCCAATTCCGCATAATCAAAATCGTCGCGGGTGATGCTGCAACTGCTGGCGATGTGGTCTTTCATCAGGCGGAGCCATTCGGTTTGCTCGGTCGTAAAGGCCGTGGCGCGTTGGGCATTGTGGCGGAAGATCCATTCCTGAAAGCGCTTATCGACTTGCTCGCTGAAGGGTTTAAGTTCGGCTTCTATCCCTAGTGCAAAACGCACCAGTGACACCAGATCGGTAAGCTGGCGCTTGCTGTCTGTGCCTTTCACCTGACCGGCTTGTACGCGGGCATAGGCGCTCCATAGGCGCTCGGTGGTCAGCATCAGCGGCGGACGGCTGAGGGCGTCATGCAGCTCTTCGATCATGTCGAAGGTAAGCTGGCGGCGCCGGTAGGGCTGCTGGTAGAAGAAGCTCAGCGCGGCGATTTCGTCCTTGTGTTGGGCGATGTAGCTGGCGAAGCTGTCGATCACCTTTCTGGCTTGCGCTTCGGCCTGCTCGCTGAAGCCCGAGAAGGTGACTTGATCGAGATTGATATGGTCGATCAGTTGCTCGCGTTCGCGGCGAGCGGCTTCGATTTCGTCACGCAGCGCCGGTTGGTCGAAGGGGGCGCAGGCGGCGGCGACGCGCTCGGTGCGGGCGGCTTCGATTTCTTCGGGCAGCAAGGTTTCTTCGCTGCGGGTAATGCCCTTGGCCTGAGCAGTTGCCAGCGCGGCGGCGACGATGGCGTCGGGGTTGAGCGCGGCAACCAGGCCTTTGCCCAATTCCGCCACCGGAATACCGCCCGAGGCTTTTTCGATGCGGGTCTGGGCTTTGTCGTCCAGTTGCTTACCGAGCCGGATCAGGCGGTTCGCCAGCGAGAGCACGGTATCGTCGTCGCGGTGGCCGATAGCGACGCCTTGCAGCAGGTCTTTGAGCGCCACACCAGGCTTTTTCTCCAACGGGCGGCTTTCTGTTTTCAGCGACTTTTCCACGCCCACGGCGTCGATCAATACGAAGCGGGTTTTGGCGCCGTCGGCACTATTGCTGACCCGCTTCAGGCTGTCGCCATCGAGTGAACGCACACCACGGCCTTTCATCTGCTCGTAGTAGCCCTTGCTGCGCACGTCGCGCATGAAAAGCAGCACTTCCAGCGGCTTTACGTCAGTGCCGGTGGCGATCATGTCGACGGTGACGGCAATGCGCGGGTTGTAGTCGTTACGGAAGCTGGACAGAATGCTGTCGGCGTCTTCTTCGGCGCGGTAGGTCACCTTCTTGCAGAAGGCGTTGCCTTGACCATAGACCTCGCGCAGCAGATTAATGATGTCGTCGGCGTGGCTGTCTGTTTTGGCGAAGATCAGGGTTTTCGGGGTTTCTTTGCGGGCTGGGAAAATCTGCGTTTCGACGGCAGTTTTCATGGCCTGAATCACTTGGCGAATTTGGCTGACGTTGACCACGGAACGGTCGAGTTCTTTGCCGGTGTAAGTGGTGTCCTCTTCGGTTTCGCTCCAGCGCTTTTTGCGGGTTTGCCGGTCGCGGTGATCGACCCATTCTTTGGCTTTTAGCTCAGCGCCCTTCTGGGTGATTTCGGTTTCGATTTCGTACACGTCGTAACCGACGTTGACGCCATCGGCCACGGATTGCTCGTAGGTGTATTCGGCGACGATGTTCTCGTTAAAAAAGCCGAAGGTGCGCTTGTCGGGCGTGGCGGTGAGGCCGATCAGGCTGGCATCGAAGTAGTCGAGTACCTGCTTCCACAAGTTGTAGATGCTGCGGTGGCATTCATCGATGATGATGAAGTCAAAGGTTTCCACCGGCACGGCTGGGTTGTAACGCACGAACTTTTCCTGCTTGGTGGTCTGCTGGAGTTCGTTAAGCGAGAGGTCTTCGGCAGAATCGTCGATAGGCTCGCCGGAGAGGATTGAGTACATGCGCTGGATGGTGCTGATGCACACCTGCGAATGTGGGTCGATACTGGGCGAGGCCAGCCGTTGCACGTTGTAAAGCTCGGTGAACTTGCGGGCATCATCGGGCGGCGTGTAGGCCATGAATTCCTGGTGCGCCTGCTTGCCGAGGTTGCGTGTATCGACCAGAAACAAAATGCGCTTGGCGCCACCGAACTTGAGCAGACGGTACACCGAGGTGATGGCGGTAAAGGTCTTGCCCGCGCCAGTCGCCATGTGCACCAAGGCGCGAGGCTTGTTCATCCCCAGCGACTTTTCCAGCCCGGTCACGGCGCTGATCTGGCAGTCGCGCAGGTTTTGGGTGGGCAGGGCTGGCATCCGCTCGGCCAGTCGACGCCGCAACGTTTCTGGTTGCGCCAGCCAAGCTGCCAGCGCTTCCGGTTTGAAGAAGTGGAAAATCTCCCGTGAGCGCGGGGCGGGGTCGCTGTTGTCAGTAAAGCGAATGATCTGGCCCGTCGCCTCGAACAGGAAACGCAGCGGCGTATTGTCCTTGCGCCATTTCAGGCTGGCGGTGGCGTATCGCTCGGTCTGACTCTCCACGACGGTGATGTTTTCACCCGCGCTGTCTTTCTTGGCTTCAATGACACCCACGGCATTGCGATTGACGAACAGCACGTAATCCGCCGGGCCGGTATCGGTGGGGTACTCACGGACCGCGACGCCAATTGTAGCGCCGAGGTTGAGCTGCTTCATGTCCTGAATAACCCAGCCTGCCTGGGTAAGCTTGTCGTCGATCTTCAGGCGGGCTTGTTCTTCAGGCGACATGCTGCGCTCCAGTCACCGTCGCATACACGGCCCACCAATCATTTGGCAGGCCGGATGCGTGCTTTGAGATCGCGCTATGCATCCTGTGGTCCTCCCATTTGGCGGTCAAATGATTGCCGAACCAGCCCCATGACGTAGGGCAGGTCTTCCTTGGTGGCAATGCCAACTTCTACATCGCCATTACCCCAGCGACCGAGGTTGGTTACGTCGAGACACATCCCCTTGGGGTCGTCGATCTCATGGAAGGGCATGTTGATCGCAAGGCGCAAGCGTTTTGCTTGCGGAACGACGTCGACGAAATTCGTCTCGGCCTTGTAGGCCACGTACAGTTTCAAGAACTCTTCGCTTACGCAGGGATCAAGAGCTACGACGGCTTCACGGAATAGATCAAACAACTCCCGCATCGGACCCGAGGCGAGGAAAGGATGATCGTCGATGCTGTACTGCTGACCAGCCTTGACCGCAGCGGGGCGATAGGCATCAAACACGTCTGGCGGCAGCTGCGGCGCTGACCATACCTTTGCGGCCTCCAGCGCCAAGCGGTCGGCACGCGCCTTGATGGCGTCTTCGTTCCAGGTAGCTACTTTTCCGAGACCGAGATTGAGCTTCAGCGGGCTATGCGCGAACCCTATCGGGTTGCCGTCTTTGTCAGTAGCCTGATCGCGCTTGTAGGCGAAGGGGAAATCTCGGTACTCGCTGTTGTATCCGGTGAGCGTCAGGTTGCCCAAGGTATGCAGCCACGTTTGCTGGAGGTGTTGCCACTCCGGTCCAAGCTCGGCTTGCCATTCTTTAGACAGCGACTCGTTCTGCGGAAGAATGTGCTCAATGGTGTAGTTCTCGACGTCGACGCGCTCCTTTTTGCCGTGGTTCTCCAAGCGGCGCAACCAGTAGCTGCGGCTACGGAAATTGTAGAGGTCGCGCAACTTGATGTCGCGCTGAAACTCCTCGTCATTGGGGAAGCGCCGGTAGGACGGCATCAACAAGAAGGCGGCTTTGACGCTTTCGAGGTAGCGATCCTTCTTCAGCGTTCGTGACAGGCCTGCAAACGTTTTGTTCAACGAGTTGGTGGGGATCGCGCAAATGGCGCGCCTGAAGACGTAGCTTTCGACCAGTCGGACAATCTGCACCAATTCGTCGGCGGTAAGGCGGTCGTGCTTATAGTCGTTGTAGGCGTCGAGCAGGAAGGGATAGGAAACCTCGACCTTCAGCTCTCGAAGGTCATGGAATGCTTGCTTCAGTGACTGGTCGGATTCGGAACCCAGCGCGATGGCGCAATAGTAGGTCGCATACGAGTGAATATCGGCGACCAGATCTCGCGTATCTCCCTTGAGGGATCGGGCATAGGTCTTGAAGGCGGTATAGACCTCGCGCACATTGGGTATCTCGCCCATCTTGGCCGTGAGGTAGTGGCGCATGAAGGCATCGAAATGAACGGCGTAGGCAGCTTGCCCAAAACCCTTCTCCATCGGTCGCCAATAACTCTTGTACAGCTCGGTCTGTAGCTTCGGCTCCAACCCCATCAGAATGAAGTTGCGAATGAGGTCGGCCTGACTCAACTCAAGGCCAGTCGAGTTCATGCTCTCGAAAATCAACTGCGGGTTATCTTGCGATCGGTCTAGCGAGACATCAACAATGATCAGCTTGGCGAGGCCTTGGCAGATTGCCTCCAACTCATTTTCATGCTGCCCGATCAGCTGCTGGAATAGCACGTAGTTCTCGTTGATCCGAGTGCTGCTCTCGGCAGGCATGGGCGAGCCTTGAATAATCGACAGCAAGGTTTCCTTGTCGGTTTCAGACAGCAGCAGCTTGAAATGGCGTTCACCTTCTTCGTCGGGGTTTAGGAGGTAATAGTTGCGTAGCTTCTTGGCAGAGAAAGTCTCCAATAACTCACCGACGTCCTTGCTCTCGAAGTGCTTGGCGAGCGCGGCGATAAGGAGTGTCGACGTGGTCAGCCGTTGCTGCCCGTCGATGACCAACAGCGCTTCTTGCTGAACGACGTTCGATAAGCCGCGTTCAACATAGACAATTGAACCGATGAAATGCGCGGTCACGCTCTCGTGGCGGCCAGCACGCAATAGGTCCGCCCAGAGCTGCCTACATTGGTCTTCGGTCCAGGAGTAATTGCGCTGATAAATCGGGATGACGAACTGAGGTGATTTCTTGAGAAATTTCAGTAGATTTGCTTCACTGGCCTTCACTTTTCCCCCTTAGGCTTTTCTTCTCGATCACTTATGCCAGATAGTACAATGGCCCAGTCCCGTTGTCCCAGCCGACCTCAAGGTCGGTGATGCGAGTTCGCTAGATTGCGAAGCTGTATGTCGGGGTAAGTTTCGGCTCAACGGCAGCTGATGGTCACATTGCCGTCCGAACCTTTTCGTCATGACAGTGGCTGCTATGGCCGAATAGCAGCCAGCTGAACTTGACCCATAAAATCAAAAAGGCCACTCTAAACGAGCAGCCTCTTTGTTCGAACAATCCCCCGAAATCTAGACTTTTAGGAAAAATCTAGACAATCGCGGGATCC
>MKUH01000006.1:162489-354734 GCA_001897745.1 Candidatus Accumulibacter sp. 66-26 | reverse complement strand
TGACCGTCACCCAGGGCAGCGACAAGGCCATCCTCAACTGGCAGACCTTCGACATCGGCAGCCAGGCCAGCGTCCGGTTCATCCAGCCGTCGACCAGCGCCGTGGCCCTCAACCGGGTGCTCTCCGGCGAAGCCAGCCAGATCTACGGCAAACTCAGCGCCAACGGCCACGTCTTTCTGGTCAATCCCGCCGGCGTCGTCTTCGGCGCCGGCAGCAAGGTCGATGTCGGCGGACTCGTCGCCTCCACCATGGACATCACCAATGAGGATTTCCTCGCGGGCCGTCTCGATTTCAGGCGCAACGGCGCCTCCGGCGGCATATCCAACCAGGGCGAAATCACCGCCGGGGACGGCGGTCTGGTCGCCCTGCTGGCACCGACCGTCAGGAACGAAGGCATCGTCAGTGCCCGACTGGGCAACGTGGTTCTGGCGGCGGGCGACAGAGTCACACTGCAGGCTGGCGCGGGTGGCCTGCTGCAAGTGCAGCTAGACCCGGCCACGGTTCGCACCCTCGTCGAAAACAAACAGCTCATCGTGGCCAACGGCGGTCAGGTACTGATGACCGGCAAGGCCGCCGACATCCTCTCGGCCAGCGTAGTGGCCAACACCGGCACCGTGCAGGCCAACACCCTGCAGGAGAAAGACGGACGCATTCTCCTGCTCGCCGACATGCAGCACGGCGAGACCCGCGCCGCCGGTACGCTACAAGCAAAGTTTGTCGAGACCTCGGCCGCGACCGTCAACATCGACAAGAACCTGAAGGTCGACACTGGCGGGGGGCAATGGCTGATCGATCCGGTGAACATCACCATCGACCAAAACAAGGCCACGGCCATCGCAGCCGCGCTGGGCAGCGGCAACGTCACTGTTTCCACCAGCAATGGCCACACCAACCCCGGCGAAAACACCGCCAACACCGGCAGCGATGCGGGGGACATTCATATCGATGCGGGCATCAGCTACAGCACCAACACGCTCACGCTGCACGCGGACAACGACATCCATATCAACGCCGCCATCACCGCCACCAACGGCGGCCTGACGCTGCAAGCGGGCAACACCATAAGCGCCACGGCCTCCGTGGACGTGGGCCGCTTCACGCTGCAATCGGGGCACTGGCGGCAGATCGCCGCCATGCTGCCCGGCTTCCGGGCGGCAGACTTCCGTCTGAACTACGGCAGCAGCTTTGTACGCGCCACGGGCGGCGACGGCAGCGGTGCCAGCCCCTATGCCCTCACCGACGTGTATGGTCTGCAAGGCATAAGTACGCAGTTGGGCCAAAGCTTCACGCTGGCGGGCGATATTGACGCCAGCAGCACACTCGGCTGGAACGGAGGCGCAGGCTTTATTCCCATTGGCGACCACCGCACCGGCGACGACGCCAGCCGCTTTACCGGCAGTTTCAACGGCAATGGTCACACCATCAGCAATCTGACCGTGAAGGTCAGCAGCCCCAGTTATGAGCTTTTTGGCAATCGCTACACCTATGCCGGCCTGTTCGGCGTGACGGGCGCAGGGGCATGGATTCGCCAGGTCGGACTGGTCAACGCAAATATCTCGGCCACTGGCAGCAGCCTCAACCTGGCGGGCGGTCTGGTGGCGCAAAATGGCGGCAGCATTGTCGGCGTCCATGTCAGCGGCAGCGTCAGTGCATGGGGGGGCAGCGACAACTATGTCGGCGCTTTGGTGGGCCTCAGCCGAGGTTTCGGCAACATCAGTAGTGTTGCCGACAGCGATGCCAGCGCCAACGTAAGCGCATCGGACGGCAACAAAAATCGGGCAGGCGGTCTGGTGGGCCTCAACTATGGCGACATCACTCAAAGCCACGCCAGCGGCAACGCCAGCGCCTCCGGTGGCAGCGACAACTATGCCGGCGCGCTGGCCGGCGCGAATTTCGGCGATGGCCGCATTATCCGCAGCCACGCCAGCGGCAACGCCAGCGCATCGCACGGCGGAAACACCAACTATGCGGGTGCGCTGGTTGGCCACAACAACCTCGACGCCACCATTGTCAACAGCTACGCCAGCGGCAACGCCAACGCCTTGGGCGGCAGCAGTAGCCATGCGGGTGGGCTGGCTGGTGTCAACTCCGGCGGCGGCAGCGGTGGCACCGGCCGCATTTTCAACAGCTACGCTATGGGCAACGCCACTGCATCGGGCGCCAGCATCGAGAACTATGCGGGCGGACTGGTGGGGACCGACTGGGGCAGCATCTCCCAAAGCTACGCCAGCGGCAGCGCCAGCGCATCGGGCGGGGCTTCCAGTTCTGCGGGGGGATTGGTGGGGCGCCATAGCGGCACCGGCAGCATCACCAACGCTTTTTACGCCACCGCCGATGCCAGCGGCAACGCCATCAACAACGGGGGGGAATCGAGCGGAGGGTGGAGCGGCAATGGCCATGGCGTCGGAAAAACCCGTGCGCAGTTGATGGATTCGGCCATCTTCAGCGGCTGGGACACCGGGATCTGGTCCTTCGGCGACGGGGCCAACGTAGAAGGCTACGAGGTAGGGCTGCCCTCCCTGATCAGCGTGACCCGCGCCCAGGATCTGGTGCGCAGCACCTTGTTCAACGGCGGCTGGGGAACGGCGGCCAACCCTTACGGCATCACCGACTGGCAGCAACTCTCCAATATCCGCAACGTACTCGCCGCCAGCTACAGCCTGAGCAACAACCTCGACAGCACGACAGCGGGCTACACCCAACTGGCCGCCGCCACGGCAAATGGCGGCGCGGGCTTTGCACCCATCGGCGACAACCGCAGCAGCTCCGATGCCAGCCGCTTTACCGGTAGCTTCGACGGCCAGGGCCACACCATCAGCGATCTGAACGTGAAGGTGAGCAGTCCAAGCGGTAGCTCTACCCTCACCTACGCGGGTCTGTTCGGCGTGGCGGGCACGGGTGCGCAGATCCGCCGTATCGGTCTGGTCAACGCCGGGGTTTCGGCAAGCGGCGGCAATTCCAATCTGGCTGGCGCCTTGGTGGGCTACAACCTGGGCGGCAGCATCTCCGACAGCTACGCCGGCGGCTCCGTCAGCGCATCGGGGAGCGACGGCAGCAACAATCATGCAGGCGGTCTGGTCGGCATCAACACCAGCGGCGGCAGCATTAGCAACAGCTACGCCACCGGCAGCGCCAGTGCCCTCAGCGACGGCCCCAGCACCAACTATGCGGGAGGTTTGGCAGGGATCAACCACGGGAGAATTGCCAACAGCTACGCTACCGGTAACGCCGTCGCAGCGGGAGGCCACGACAGCATCAACTATGCGGGCGGTCTGGCCAGCCGCAACAACAATGGCGGTCCGGATGGACGCATCTCCGACAGCTACGCCAGCGGCAGCGCCGTCGCGACGGGGGGCAACGACAGCAGCAACCATGCGGGCGGTCTGATAGGCCTCAATAACGACAGCGCCGACGGCAGCATCACCCGCGCCTTCTATGCCACCACGGATGCCAACGGCAACGCCATCAACAATGGCGGCAACGCAGGTACGGGGTGGAGCGGCAATGCCAACGGCGTCGGCAAAACGCTGACCGAACTGAAACAAGCCACTACCTTTGTCGCCTGGGGTACCGCCATCGACAGCCAGGGCGGCGGCAGCGCCCTCTGGCGCATCTACGACGGCCACACCACGCCGCTGCTGCGCAGCTGGCTCAAAGCCATCACGGTAACAGCCAGTGGCAGCGACAAAACCTATGACGGCACGGCCGCCACCGGCACGGCCACTTATCACACCGATGTGGCCGGTGCCGTACTGGACGGCAACCTGAGCTACGCCACCACCAGCAAGAATGCAGGCACTTACCGCGTTACCGATAGCTCACTCACCATGGGCGGCTTGTACTCCGGCCAGCAGGGCTATGACATCCGCTACGACACCAGCGCCACACTGACCATTAGCAAGGCCAATCTCACCGTCAGTACCGGCGATGTGAGCAAAACCTATGACGGCACCGCCGCCGCCAACGGCACAGCCACCGTCACGGGCGGTCAGTTGTTTGGCGGCGACACGTTGTCCGGCGGCAGCTTCACCTTTGCCGACAAAAATGCGGGCAACGGCAAATCCGTTACCGTCTCGAACGTGACGGTAGAGGACGGCAATGGCGGCGGCAATTATGCAATCAGCTACATAGCCAACACTAACAGCCGCATCGACAAGGCCAATCTCACGATCAGCACCGGCAACGTCAGCAAGAGCTATGACGGCACCACTGCTGCCAACGGCACGGCCACCGTCGCGGACGGTCGGTTGTTTGGTGGCGACAGCTTGTCCGGCGGTAGCTTTGCCTTTGCCGACAAAAATGCGGGCAGCGGCAAGACCGTCACCGTCTTGGGCGTAACGGTTCAGGACGGTAATGGTGGCGGCAACTACAACGTCAGCTATGCCGACAACACCGGCAGCACCATCGACAAGGCCACACTGACGGTTAGCGCCAACAGCACAAGAAAGACCCCGGGCGATACGCTGATCTTCCAGGGCACGGAGTTCACTACCGGCAGCGGTCAATTGAAAAATGGGGAAACCGTGACGAATGTGATGCTGGTTAGCGATGGCGCCCCGGCCAGCGCCCAGACGGGCAGCTACCGCATTGAAGCCAGCGACGTGCAAGGCGAAAACGGCTTTGTCGTGGGTAACTACGACATCACCTACGTCAACGGCACGTTGACTGTGGCGGTCGCGACCGGAAGCGGTGGGAGCATGGCGAACCCTGGCATGCCATCGGGCGGCAGCCTCGCGCAGGCGCTTCGGAGCCATGTCGCGGCCCCGGAAGAAAAGGCCAAGCGCACGCAGCGTCAGGCCATGGGGGCCGATCAAGCGCCAAGCCCACAGCAACTGGTCAGCGCATCGCCTTATCTGACCATGACTCCGGGCTACATCCGTATCCGTGGGCAGGTCGATGAGGAGTGATTATCGGCCGCTCAAGTACAGCGTGGAAAACAAGGGGCGGAATGTTCTTAACGCGCTGTAAATCCATTGCCTGCGGCGTAAAACCACCAGAGCCATTCATGATGCTGAACATCACGCCGCACGACAGGTTGAAACCCTCGCGCGGCATTCATTCGGCACCGCCATGAAAGTCAAAGAAAAAACGCAAAAGGCCCGTAAAACATAGGTTTTACGGGCCTTTTCGCGGCATTTTGGTGGGCGGTACTGGGATCGAACCAGTGACCCCTGCCGTGTGAAGGCAGTGCTCTACCGCTGAGCTAACCGCCCAATCGAGGACGCGAATTAAACCACAAGCCGCGGCTTCGGGTCAAATCTCTTTCGCATCCTTTACAATGCACGGTTTCGCCAACCGAACCCGCTGAATCTTCCTATGATACGCACACGCTTCGCTCCCAGCCCGACCGGTTTCCTGCACATCGGCGGCGCCCGCACCGCTCTTTTTTCCTGGGCCTACGCCCGCCGCCACGCCGGCCAGTTCATCCTGCGCATCGAGGATACCGACGTCGCGCGTTCGACGCCGGAAGCCGTGCAGGCGATCATCGACGGCATGGACTGGCTGGGCCTCGCTCACGACGAAGGCCCCTTCTACCAGATGCAGCGGATGGACCGCTACAAGGCGGTGATCCAGCAGATGCTGGCCGCCGGCACCGCATACCACTGCTACACGACGCCCGAGGAACTCGACCGCATGCGCGAGGAGCAGCGCGCCAAGGGACTCAAGCCGCGCTACGACGGCACCTGGCGCCCGGAGCCGGGCAAGACGCTGCCGACGCCGCCGGCCGGCGCACAGCCGGTGGTGCGCTTCAAGAATCCGCTCGACGGCGTCGTCGCCTGGGACGACCTCGTCAAGGGCCGCATCGAGATCGCCAACGCCGAACTCGACGATCTCGTCATCGCACGCGCCGACGGCACCCCGACCTACAACTTCTGCGTCGTCGTCGATGACTGGGAAATGCAGATCAGCCACGTCATCCGCGGCGACGACCACGTCAACAACACGCCGCGCCAGATCAACATCCTGCAGGCGCTCGGCGCGCAGGTGCCGCTCTACGCGCATCTGTCGATGATCCTCGGCGACGACGGCCAGAAGCTCTCGAAGCGCCACGGCGCGGTCAGCGTCATGCAGTACGACGAAGACGGCTACCTGCCGGAAGCGGTGCTCAACTACCTCGCCCGCCTCGGCTGGTCGCACGGCGACGAGGAAGTGTTCTCGATGGCGCAGTTCTGCGAGTGGTTCGACCTCGACCACATCACGCCCTCGGCCGCGCAGTTCAACACCGAGAAGCTCAACTGGCTGAACGCCCATTACCTCAAGCAGAGCGACAACGAGCGCCTCGCCGCGCTGGTCCGCCCACGCCTCGAAGCGCGCGGCGTCACGGTCGGTGACACGCCGTCGCTGACCGCCGTCATCGGCCTCTACAAGGAGCGCGTCGCCACGCTCAACGAACTGGCCGATGCCGCCGAGGTGTTCTACATCGACATCCACCCCTCCGCCGAACTGCTCGCCCAGCATCTCGCTCCGGAAGCCGTGCCGGCGCTCGCCGACTTCATCGCCGGCGTGCGCGACGTCGCCTGGGAAGCGCCTGCAATCGGCGCGCTGATCAAGGAATCGGTCGGCAAGCACGGCCTCAAGATGCCCAAGCTCGCCATGCCGCTGCGCGTGCTGCTGACCGGACAGGCGCAGACGCCCTCGGTCGACGCGGTGGTCGCCCTCTTCCCGCGCGAAACCGTTCTCGCGCGCCTGGCGAAAGCGCCGCAGGGCTGACCCATCCGGGCTCCGTGGGCTGGAGCGCGCGCCGAGGCCGGGTTATGATCTGTCATAACGCAGCCCGCGCCGCGCCCTGCCGAAACGCCCGCCGAAAAATCCTCACGGAGCCCGCTCGATGGACAAGAAGAACGACCCGACCAACCCGCCCCCCCCCGTTTCCGGCAAGAAAACCGCTGCCCGGCCGGCAACGCCCCGCTCTGCCGCACGTCCCGCATCTCCCGCGCCAAACCGCGTCGCCCGCCCGCGCAAGGCGACGGCCGGCGACGTCGCACCAACCCGCCGCCCGGCCGGCATCGAAACCCACGTCGTCGCCGAAGCCGTCGACGCCGCGCAGAACGCCAAGAAAAGCGCCGTACAGGACATCCTCGCGCTCGCCGCCACCGGCGATTCGGCGGCGCTCGCCCGCGCGCTCGAAGCGATCATGGCCGGCGCCTCGCCCGACGACGCCGCTGCGCTGCGCGACGCGCTGCTGCACAAGGACGAGATTCCCACCGCCAAGCTGCCGAGCAGCCCCGACGACCAGCTCTCCGACGACTGGCGCGACGGCGGCTACCCCTACCGCAACCTGATGTCGCGCAAGAACTACGAGCGCCAGAAATACCGCCTGCAGGTCGAACTGCTCAAGTTGCAGGCCTGGGTAAAGGAAACCGGGCAACGCGTCGTGATCGTCTTCGAGGGCCGCGACGCGGCCGGCAAGGGCGGCACGATCAAGCGCGTGATGGAACACCTCAACCCGCGCGGCGCGCGCGTCGTCGCGCTCGAGAAGCCGACCGAGAGCGAGCGCGGCCAGTGGTATTTCCAGCGCTACGTGCAGCACCTGCCGACGGCCGGCGAGATCGTCCTCTTCGACCGCTCCTGGTACAACCGCGCCGGCGTCGAGCGCGTGATGGGTTTCTGCACGCCCGACGAATACAACGAGTTCATGCGCCAGACGCCCGAGTTCGAGCGCACGCTGGCGCGCAGCGGCATCCATCTGATCAAGTTCTGGTTCTCGGTGAGCCGCGGCGAACAGCGCCGCCGCTTCAAGGAGCGCGAAGTGCATCCGCTCAAGCAGTGGAAGCTGTCGCCGATCGACCTCGCCTCGCTCGACAAGTGGGACGACTACACCAAGGCCAAGGAGGCGATGTTCTTCTACACCGACACCGCCGACGCACCGTGGACGGTGATCAAGTCCGACTGCAAGAAGCGCGCGCGCCTGAACGCCCTGCGCTACGTGCTGCACAAGCTGCCGTACCGGGAAAAGGACATCGACCGCATCAGCCCGCTCGATCCCCTGCTGGTCGGCCGCGCGCACGTCGTGTATGAACGCGGCGAGCATGCGGAGGGACCGATCCTCTAGCTGCCAGACACGGCACAAAAAAAGGGCGCCGCAGCGCCCTTTTTCGTTTTCGGAGATGTGCCGGGTTATTTCCCGGGCGGCGTCTGCATCCCCTGCAGGATGGCGGCGGCCAGCACCTCGGCGGTCTGCGCGCCGGACACCCCGAGGCGGCGCTGGATGATGAAGAAGGGAACGCCGGTCACGCCGAGCGCACCGACCTTGTCCACCAGCGATTTCACCTGCGGCGTGCCCTCGCCGCTTTCCAGGAAGGCGGTCACTTCGTCGGCCTTCTCACCGCACTCGGCGGCGATGGCGGCCAGCGTGGCGATGTCGCCGATGTCCTCGCCGCGCTCGAAATGAGCGACGAACAGGCGCTCGACCAGCGCCTCGATCTCCTCGGCGCGATGACCGATCGACTGCGCGCGGTAAATCAGGCGATGCGCGCGCAGGGTGTTCGGGCGCGTCGCAATGCGGTCGAGATTGAAGACGACGCCGGACTCGCGCCCGACCTCGGTCACTTCCAGCTGCACCTTGGCCGCCTCGACGGCGCTGCCGAACTTGGCTTCGAGAAAGGCGCGGTAAGGCTCGCCCTCGGGCGGCGTGTCCGGGTTGAGGAAATACGGCAGCCAGTTGAGCTGGAAACGGACCGCCGGCTGCTGCGCCCGCACCAGCGTCATGGCTTGCGCGAGGCGGCGCTTGCCGATGAAGCACCAGGGGCAGACGAGGTCGGAAACGATGTCGATGGCGACGTTCATGGGAATCCGGGGAAAAGTCGATCGGAAACGGAATCGGAGGCGGGAAAGCCGGCACCTTAACACACGGCGCAGGGCGAACGAGGCATTGAACCTCTCGCACGCCTTTCTGTCGATTCTGGGTAGGTCGGCGTTTCCCGTTTGCGATGCGCCGATGCGCCACTCCGAGGCCGCGCCCGGCATCCTGTCTCCGGTACGACCCCGTCGCCGCAAGCTTCCACGACAGGCCGCACCCGCACTCAGGAGACGATCATGAACAAAGAGGCATGGCTGGGCTTTTTCGCGACCGGAACACTGGTCCTTCCCCTCATTCTCCTGCTCGGCACCGGCTCGATGGAAGCCGTCGCCGTCGCCCTGTTCGCGCTCACCATGCTGCAGATCATGCTGCACATCGTCGCACCGGACGACCCCATGGCCGACCCGGCCCAGGACGAAGAAGAGAAAAGCTGAACGGCCGGAACGGAAACGGGGCCCCGGCAAAGCGCCGGAGCCCGCGCCGGACTAGACGGGCAACGCCGACGGCTACTGCGCTACTGCAATTCCGGCCGCGCGCGGAAGTGATCCAGCGCCTCCGGATTGGCCAGCGCTTCGAGATTCTTCACCGGCCGCCCGTGCACCACGTTGCGCACCGCGAGTTCGACGATCTTGCCGCTCTTGGTGCGCGGAATGTCGGCGACCTGCAGTACCTTGGCCGGCACATGGCGCGGCGTCGTGTTCTGACGGATCTGCTGCTTGATGCGCGCGATCAGTTCTTCGTCCAGCGTCACGCCTTCGCGCAGCTTGACGAAGAGCACGACGCGCACGTCGTGCTGCCAGTCCTGCCCGATGACCAGCGACTCGACGACCTCCGGCAGCAGCTCTACCTGGCGGTAGATTTCCGCCGTGCCGATGCGCACGCCGCCCGGATTGAGCACGGCGTCCGAACGGCCGTAGATGATCATTCCCTCGTGCGCGGTCAGTTCGACGAAATCGCCGTGGCACCAGATGTTCGCGAAACGCTCGAAATACGCGGCGCGATACTTCGCGCCGTCCGGGTCGTTCCAGAAGCCGACCGGCATCACCGGGAACGGCCGGGTGCACACCAGTTCGCCGCGCTCGCCCTGGCCGGGCGGGATCGGCCGCCCCTCGTCGTCATAGACGTCGACCGCCATGCCGAGGCCGCGGCACTGCAGCTCGCCGCGATAGACGGGCAAAATCGGGCTGCCGAGCGCGAAGCAGGAAATGATGTCGGTACCGCCCGAAATCGAGGCGAGCAGGACGTCGTCCTTGATGTCGCGGTAAACGTAGTCGAAGCTCTCCGGCGCCAGCGGGCTGCCGGTCGAGAAGATCGCGCGCAGCTGCGCGAGCCGGTGCGTCGCGCGCGGCTTGAGTTCGCTCTTGGCGATCGCGTCGATGAACTTGGCCGAGGTGCCGAAATGCGTCATCCCCTCGGCGTCGGCGTAGTCGAAGAGGATCGTCCCCGGCGTCCCCGACGCGCCGGCCGCGAACGGCGAGCCGTCGTAAAGCAGCAGCGCGGCCTGCGAGGCGAGGCCGGAAACCAGCCAGTTCCACATCATCCAGCCGCAGGTCGTGAAATAGAACACCCGGTCGCCCGGCTTCACGTCGCCGTGCAGCTGGTGCTCCTTGAGGTGCTGCAGCAAGGCGCCGCCATGGCAATGCACGATGCACTTGGGCACGCCGGTGGTACCCGAGGAGAACATGATGAACAGCGGGTGATCGAAGGCGAGCGGCGCGAAGTCGATCTCGCCGGCCGCGAAGGGCGCGACGAAATCGGCGCAGCGCACGCCGTTACGGATCGCCGCGACGTCCGGCGCCGGATTCAGGTAGGAGACGACGACCGTGCGCTGCACGCCCGGCATCTGCGCCGCGATCTCGGCGTTCTTGGCCATGCAGTCGACCGGCTTGCCGCTGTACCAGTAGCCGTCGACGCAGACGAGCACCTTCGGCTCGATCTGCCCGAAGCGGTCGAGCACGCCCTGCACGCCGAAATCCGGCGAGGCCGACGACCAGATCGCGCCGAGCGAGGCGGTGGCGAGCATGGCGACGATCGCCTCGGGCATGTTCGGCAGATAGCCGGCGACGCGGTCGCCCTGCCCCACGCCGGCCGCCCGCAGCGCCTGCGCGAAGCGCGACACCTCGGCGTACAGCTCGCCGCGCGACAGGCGGCGCTTGACCTGGCCCTCGCCCCAGAACACCAGAGCGTCCGCATCATCGCGCCATTGCAGCAGGTTCTGCGCGTAGTTGAGGCGCGCCTGCGGAAACCAGCGCGCGCCGGGCATGCGGTCGCCGTTTTCGAGCACCGCGTCGCCGCGTTCGCCGAGCGCGCCGCATTCGTCCCACACCGACAGCCAGAAGGCCTCCGGCTGCTCCACCGACCAGCGCCAGAGGCTGCGGTAATCGCTGCAACCCGCGTTCCAGCGCTTATTGACGGCCGCCATGAAGGCGCTCACCTTGGCGCCGGCGATACGCTCGGCGCCCGGGCGCCAGAGCGCATCCCGTTCCAACTTATTCACCTGGTTCATGGGTCTCCTCCGGTGATTTTTTTTGATTGGTTTTATTAAGACAGTTCGGCGCGCAGTTCGTCGGGGATGGGCACCGATTTTCCGGTCGCCACGTCCATCCAGACGATCTTCGATTCGCCGGTCGCGTACAACGTATCGTCGCCCTGCACGCGGATTTCGTAGCTCGACGGAATGCTGCTGCGCCCCGGCGCGCCGAAATACATCGCGATCTCGACGGTGCCCGGATAATTCAACTGGGCGAGGAAAGTGCAGCTGGCGTTGATGATGACCGGCGCCGTGCCCTGCGGCGCGACCTTGTAACCGAGCTTTTCGAGGTACTCGACGCGGCACTGCTCCATGAAACGGAAAAAGACGGTGTTATTGACATGGCCGTAGGCGTCCATGTCACCCCAGCGGATCGGAATCAGGCCGGTGTGTACGAGTTTGCGTTGGGTCTCCATACTTCTCCTTTTTCTTTGCGGCAACGGGACTTGTGGTTGACGGCACGGGGCCTTTTTCCATACGATACCGTATTGCAAAAACCATAACAACAGCAACGGCCGCTTGCAGCAAGAGTTGCAAATATCAGCCGAAAAACAACACCGGGAGAAAGGAAGAACATGCAACGCGAAGCGATGGAATACGATGTCGTGGTCGTCGGCGGCGGCCCCGCCGGACTGGCCGCGGCGATCCGCCTCAAACAGCTGGCGGCGGAAAAGGAAAGCGAGATCAACGTCTGCCTGATCGAGAAAGGCTCCGAAATCGGCGCCCACATTCTCTCCGGCGCGGTGATGGACCCGAAGGCGCTGGCCGAACTGTTCCCCGACTGGCAGGCGCAGGGCGCGCCGCTCAAGGCGCCGGTCAGCGAAGACCGCTTCCTGATTCTCGGCGAAACCGGCGCTTCGCAGGTGCCCAACTGGCTGCTGCCGGACTGTTTCCAGAACCACGGCAACTACGTCATCAGCCTCGGCAACGTCTGCCGCTGGCTCGGGCAGCAGGCCGAAGCGCTCGGCGTCGAAATCTACCCGGGCTTCGCCGGCGCCGAAGTGCTCTACAACGAGGACGGCTCGGTGAAGGGCGTCGCCACCGGCGACGTGGGCGTCCTCAAGGACGGCAGCCACGGCCCGGCCTACCAGCCGGGAATGGAGCTGCACGCCAAATACACGCTGTTCGCCGAAGGCTGCCGCGGCCACCTCGGCAAGCAGCTCGAAGAGAAGTTCAGGCTGCGCGACGGCGCCGACCCGCAGGTCTACGGCATCGGCATCAAGGAGCTGTGGGAAATCAAGCCGGAGAAGCATCAGACCGGCCTCGTCATCCACACCGGCGGCTGGCCGCTCGACCCCGACACCTACGGCGGCGGCTTCCTCTACCACATGGAAGACAACCTCGTCTCGGTCGGCTTCGTCACCGGTCTGGCCTACAGCAATCCCTACCTGTCGCCCTACGAGGAATTCCAGCGCCTGAAGACGCACCCGGCGCTCCGCGGCTTCTTCGACGGCGCCAAGCGCGTCGCCTACGGCGCCCGCGCGCTGACCGCCGGCGGCCTGCAGTCGCTGCCCAAGCTGACCTTCCCGGGCGGCGCCCTGCTCGGCGACGACGCCGGCTTCCTCAACGCCAGCCGCATCAAGGGCTCGCACTGCGCGATCAAGACCGGCGCGCTGGCCGCCGAAGCGGCCTTCGACGCGGTCGCCGCCGGCCGCACCGGCGACGAACTTACCGCCTACCCGCAAGCCTTCCGCAACAGCTGGCTCTACGAAGAGCTCCACAAGGCACGCAACTTCAAGCCCTGGATGAGCAAGGGCCTGCACCTCGGCGGGCTGATGTTCGGCATCGACCAGATCGTCTTCCGCGGCAAGGCGCCGTGGACGCTGCACCACAGCGGCCCCGACCACGCCAAGCTGAAGAAGGCCGCCGACTGCCAGCCGATCGTCTACCCCAAGCCGGACGGCGTGCTCACCTTCGACCGCCTGTCGTCGGTCTTCCTCTCCAACACCAACCACGAGGAAGACGAACCCTGCCACCTGACGCTGAAGGACGCGGCGGTGCCGATCACGGTCAACCTCGCTCTCTACGACGCACCCGAGCAGCGCTACTGCCCGGCCGGCGTGTACGAAATCCTGCGCGACGAATCCGGCCAGAACCCGCGCCTGCAGATCAACGCGCAGAACTGCGTGCACTGCAAGACCTGCGACATCAAGGACCCGACGCAGAACATCAACTGGGTGGTGCCGCAGGGCGGCGAAGGACCGAACTACCCGAACATGTAGGCGCGCGGGCGTCATCGCCCGGTCACAACAACGCCATACAATACGGCCGCCGCTCCTGGCGGCCTTTCTTTTGTCCGCTGTCCCGCCTCCACCGTAAAGAACCGACCGTGCCGAACCTCGACCGCCTGCCCGGCTGCGCCCTCGCAATCCTCACCGCCCTCGCCGCCTTCCTGGTCCTTGCCGCCGCGCCGGCCCGGGCGGCGGACGACGCTCCGGAACACGAAGACTGGACGGCGCGCTTCCAGTCGACCTACATCATGCAGAAGAAGCCGGGCTTCACGGCCCGCTACAGCGGCGCGAACAGCCTTCTCACGACGCGCGAACAGAGCTATACGCTAAGCGCCACGGCGCACTTCGGCGTGCGCGCCTGGGACGGCGGCGAACTGTACTTCAACCCCGAAATGGCGCTCGGCGAGCCGCTCTCCAACCTCACCGGGCTGGGCGGCTATTACAACGGCGAAATCACGCGCGCCGGCGGCAGCAACCCGACCTTCTACCGCCAGCGCCTGTTCCTGCGCCAGACCTGGAACCTCGGCGGCGAACGCGAGCACATCGACGCCGACCTCAACCGGATGGCCGGCTTCGTCGACCGGAACCACGTCGTGCTGACCGTCGGCAATTTCTCGACGCTGGACATCTTCGACGACAACGCCTACGCCAAGGACCCGCGCACCCAGTTCATGAACTGGGGCAACATGACCTACGCCGCCTACGATTACGCGGCCGACGCGCGCGGCTTCGGCTGGGGCTTTGCCGCCGAGTGGTACCGCGCCGACGGCTGGGTTTTCCGCATCGGACGCATGACCGGCCCGCGCGAGCCGAACATGCTGCCGACCGACCCGCGGATCGGCAAGCACTACGGCGACCAGATCGAGATCGAGCGCGCGCACGAAATCGGCGGCCAGCCCGGCAAGGTGCGCGTGCTCGGCTGGCGCAACCGGGCCGTCACCGCAAGCTTCCGTGATGCGCTGGACTACCTGCGCGCCAACCCCGGAGGCGATCCGCAGACGATCCTGAAAGTCCGCAACGGGGAAAAGATCAAGTACGGCATCGGCCTCAACGTCGAACAGGCGATCGACGAAAATCTCGGGGTTTTCCTGCGCGCGATGAAGGCCGACGGGCGGACGGAAACCTACGCCTTCACCGAAGTCGACGGCTCGCTCTCGCTCGGCGGCGCGCTCAAGGGCGCCGCCTGGGGGCGCGCGCAGGACACCTTCGGCGTGGCCCTCCTGCGCAACACGCTCTCCCCGGACCGACGCGCCTACCTGGCCGCCGGCGGGATTTCCTTCTTCATTGGCGACGGCGCGCTGAACTATCGTCCGGAACGGATCGCGGAAGCCTATTACAGCCTGGAACTGCTGAAGAACACGACGCTGACCCTGAACGCCCAGCACTTCGCCAACCCCGCCTACAACGCCGACCGCGGACCGGTGAACATCTTCGGCATGCGCCTGCACACCGAGTTCTAGGGCGAGCCGACGCGCGGTCCATAAGCGCGACGGATCGCCGAACGGGATGCCGCGCAAGATGCGCCGCCGTCCGGCTGGCGCCGGGCACAGCGGCGGATCGGGATTCGATCAGGATTCGAGCGCGACCACGATCGAATAGATTTCGTCGCCCGAGGCGGTGATCGCGTCGACCACCGTGCTCTGGTCGAGCCCGAGCGCAACGGCGCGGTTTTCCGGGATGACGACGCGCGCGTCGAGTTCGTCGAAGGGATCGGTGCGCGGCGACAGCGCGCCGGCCACGAACAGCAGGTCGCCGAGCGTCGCCGGCGGCATCGAGCCGCCGTAGCGGCGCGAGGCGAGCACCGCATGCACCACCGACTCGGGCAGGTCGAGCTCGCCGAGCACGCGCGCGCCGGCGCGGTCGCCGAGGTCGTTGATCAGTTCGGCGAGCGTCTGCGTATCGTCGAGCAATTCCGGATATTCGGCGGCGCGCGACAGGAGGTAGAAGCGCCCGAGGTCATGCACGATGCCGGCGAACATCGCCTCGTCGGCGTCGAGCTTGGTCAGCTTGCGGGCCAGCACGTAGGACAGCGCGGCGATGTGGATGCTGCGCTCCCACAGGCGGTTGGACAGCAGGCGGCAGCGGCTGTGGCGATGCGACTGCCGAAGCTGATCGAGGACCAGCGCCATCGCCAGCGACTTGATCGGATCCATGCCGACGCGCATCACCGCCTGCTTCACGTCGCGCACGGTGTTGCCCAGCGGATTGAGCGCCACCGAGTTGGCCAGACGGATCACCTTGGCCGACAGCAGCGGCTCGGCGACGACGATCTTGGCCAGCGCATCGAGCCCGAGATCGGGATTCTCGACCGCCTTCATCACGCGCCGGCTGGCATCCACGCTGGTCGGGAAGCTCAGCTCGCCGATCGTCGTCTCGTCCAGCGCACGGCGCAGCGCCTCGGCGGCTCTATGCGTCGCTTCACTCATGCTGCAACTCCTTCCGGAAATCCAGACCGCATTCTAGCGCACGGATGCATTCAGAATGCGGGCCCGAAGCGCGGATGGCCGGTCGTGCGACCGGCCATCCCTGGCACTTGCGGTTTACAACGGCATCAGAACATTTCGTCGGCCAGCGCCATGACGCCCGCCGCGCCGTCGGTCACGCTGCTCGCCAGACCTTCGGCTTGCGAGAGCAGGTGATCGGCGTAAAAGCGCGCGGTGCCGATCTTGGCGACGTAAAAGGGGTCGGCATCGCCGCCCGCGATCTTGGCCTGCGCGACGAGCGCGGCGCGCGCCATCTGCCAGCCGCCGGCGACGACGCCGAGCAGACGCAGGAAGGGCACGGCGCCGGCGGCAGCGGAACGCACGTCGCTAGCGTAGGTTTTCACCAGCCAGTCGCCGGCCTTCTCGACGGCATTGACGGCCGCCGTGAAGCGGGCGCGGATGGCGACGAAGTGCTCGCCGTCCTGCTTGGCGAGGTCGGCGTCGAGCGCACGCATCATGCCGATCACGACCTTCAGCGTGGCGCCGCCTTCGCGCGCCATCTTGCGGCCGATCAGGTCGTTCGCCTGGATGCCGGTGGTGCCTTCGTAGATCGCCGAGATGCGCGCGTCGCGCAGGTGCTGCGCGGCGCCGGTTTCCTCGATGAAGCCCATGCCGCCGTGCACCTGCACGCCGGTGGATGCTACCTCGATGCCGATCTCGGTGCTCCAGCCCTTGACCACCGGGATCATCAGGTCGACGAAAGCCTGGTTCTGCTTGCGCGTTTCCGGGTCCGGATGGTGGATCGCGGCGTCGTGCGCGGCGGCGACGACGTAGGCCAGCGCGCGCGAGGCTTCGGCCTGCGACTTCATGCTCATCAGCATGCGGCGCACGTCCGGGTGCGCGATGATGGCGACCTTCGGGCCGCCGCGCACGCCGATGTCGGTGCACTGGATGCGGTCGCGTGCGTAGTCGCGGGCGCGCTGGTAGGCGCGTTCGCAGACGGCGACGCCTTCGAGGCCGACGCCGAAGCGGGCGGCGTTCATCATGATGAACATGTATTCGAGACCGCGGTTCTCCTCGCCGACCAGATAGCCGACGGCGCCGCCGTGGTCGCCGAAGGCCATCACGGCCGTCGGGCTGGCGTGGATGCCGAGCTTGTGCTCGATCGACACGCAGTAGGCGTCGTTGCGCGCACCCAGGCTGCCGTCGGCGTTGACCAGGAACTTCGGCACGACGAACAGCGAGATGCCCTTGACGCCCTCGGGCGCGGTCGGCGTGCGGGCCAGCACGAGGTGGACGATGTTGTCCGCCATGTCGTGGTCGCCGTAGGTGATGAAGATCTTCTGACCGAAGACCTTGTAGCTGCCGTCGGCCTGCGGTTCGGCCTTGGTGCGCACGGCGGCGAGGTCGGAACCGGCGTTCGGCTCGGTCAGGTTCATCGAACCGGTCCACTCGCCGCTCACCATCTTCTCGAGATAGGTCTTCTTCAGTTCGTCGGAACCGGTCAGCACGAGCGCCTCGATGGCGCCGTTGGTCAGCAGCGGGCACAGCGAGAAGGCGTGGTTGGCCGACTTCCACATTTCGGAGACGGCGGCGCCGAGCACCTTGGGCAGCCCCTGGCCGCCCCACTCGGGCTCGCACTGCAGCGCCGTCCAGCCGCTTTCGGCGAACAGCTTGTAGGCTTCCTTGAAGCCCTTCGGCATCGTCACGGCCTTGTCGGCCCACTTCGCGCCTTCCTGGTCGCCCGGGACGTTGAGCGGCGAAAGTACGCCTTCGGCGAACTTGGCGGCCTCTTCGAGCACGGCATCGACGAGATCGGGCGTCGCCTCTTCGCAACCCGGCAGCTTCGCGACCTGATCGAGTCCGGCCAGCTCCTTGAGCACGAACTGCATGTCGCGAACCGGGGCGATGTATTCACTCATAACATTCTCCTTGTGTAAGTCGTTGCGTAATCGTTCGGCCGCCGCTCGGCGCGCCGCCGAGATGGGCGAAGCCCTTGTTTGTCCCTACTTGTTCTTGAGGTAGCGCGCGTCCTCGAAAGTCGACACCCATTCCGGGCGATAGACGACGAGCAGCGTCATGACCATGCCCGACAGCCAGCCCTCGGAAAAACCGAGCAGCAGAAAATACGGCAGATACTCGCCGGTCAGGTACTCGACGTCGTACACGCCGGCGAGCGCGAGCAGCAGGCTGGCGCCGAGGCCGACGGCGACGGCCGCGAGCGCCGAGCCGAAGAAGCCGTTGATGAAAACGTAAACGAAGAGATGGCGGGGCAGGAAGCGTTCCGCCGCGCGATGGATCAGGCGGCTGACGGCGACGCCCACGCCGGCCATCAGCAGCGCGTTGGCGGCGAAGGCCTCCCAGCCGGCGACGCCGTTCAGCGTGGCGCCGGCCAGCACCAGACAGAGGCCGACAAAGGCCAGCGCCCAGCCGAAGCACAGCGCCATCACGCCGGCGCCCAGCAGATGCAGGCTGAGGCCGGGTTTGACCCCGGCCTTCATGTTCCAGAGCAGGATCAGCGAGACGATCAGGCCGAGCCAGAAATTGAGCCGGCCGCTGTCGCCCAGCACGCGCCAAGGCGCACGGCGCAGGGCAAGAATCGCCAGCGGCACGAACAGCACCCAGGCCACGATGGTCCAGGTGCCGCCGAGCAGGCCGTCCGGCAGATTCATGCCCGGGCCGACGTCAGCCGAGTGCCGCGACCAGCGCCGGAACCGTTTCGAACAGGTCGCCGACGAGGCCGTAGTCGGCCACCTGGAAGATCGGCGCTTCCGGGTCCTTGTTGATCGCGACGATCACCTTGGAGTCCTTCATGCCGGCCAGGTGCTGGATGGCGCCCGAGATGCCGATGGCGATGTAGAGCTGCGGCGCGACGATCTTGCCGGTCTGGCCGACCTGATAGTCGTTCGGCACGAAACCGGCGTCGACCGCGGCGCGCGAGGCGCCGAGCGCGGCGTTCAGCTTGTCGGCGAGCGGCTCGAGCAGGGACTTGTAGTTCTCGCCGTTGCCGAGGCCGCGGCCGCCGGAGACGATGATCTTGGCGGCGGTCAGTTCGGGACGCGCGGACTTGGTCATTTCGCGGCCGGTCAGCTTGCTCTGGCCCGAATCGGCGGCGGCGGCGAGCGCCTCGATGGCGGCCGAACCGCCTTCGCCGGCAGCCTCGAAAGCCGTCGTGCGCACGGTGATGACCTTGACCGCATCGGCCGACTGCACGGTGGCCAGCACGTTGCCGGCGTAGATCGGACGCACGAAGGTGTCGGCCGCTTCGACGGCGACGATGTCGGAAATCTGGGCCACGTCGAGCAGCGCGGCGACGCGCGGCAGGAAGTTCTTGCCGCCGGTGGTGGCCGGGGCGACGATGTGGCTGTAACCGGTGGCGTTGGCGATGACCAGCGCGGCGAGGTTCTCGGCCGACTGGTCGGCGTAATGGGCGGCGTCGGCGACGCGCACCTTGGCGACGCCGGCGACCTTGGCGGCGGCTTCGGCGGCGGCGGCGCAGGCGCTGCCGGCGACCAGCACGTGAATCTCGCCGCCCAGCTTGGCGGCGGCGGTCACGGCGTTGAGCGTGGCCGGCTTGAGGGATGCGTTGTCGTGTTCGGCAATAACGAGGATAGCCATTTAGATCACCTTCGCTTCGTTCTTGAGTTTGGCCACCAGATCGGCGACGTCCGCGACCTTCACGCCGGCGCTGCGCTTGGCCGGCTCGGCGACCTTCAGCGTCTTCAGGCGCGGCGCGACATCGACGCCGAGCGCGTCGGGCGTCACGGTGTCGAGCGGCTTCTTCTTGGCCTTCATGATGTTCGGCAGCGTCGCGTAGCGCGGCTCGTTCAGGCGCAGGTCGGTGGTGATCACCGCCGGCAGCGCGATTTCGAGGGTTTCCAGACCGCCGTCGACTTCGCGCGTGACGGTAGCCTTGCCGTCGGCGAGGACGACTTTCGAGGCGAAGGTGGCCTGCGGCCAGCCGAGCAGCGCGGCGAGCATCTGGCCGGTCTGGTTGGCGTCGTCGTCGATCGCCTGCTTGCCGCAGATCACGGCCTGCGGCTGTTCCTTGTCGCACAGCGCCTTGAGCAGCTTGGCGACGGCCAGCGGCTGCAGTTCGGCGTCGGTCTCGATCAGGATGCCGCGGTCGGCGCCGATGGCCATCGCGGTGCGCAGCGTTTCCTGGCAGCCGGCGACGCCGGCCGAAACGGCGAGCACTTCCGTGGCGACGCCGGCTTCCTTCAGGCGCACGGCCTCTTCGATGGCGATTTCATCGAAGGGGTTCATCGACATCTTGACGTTGGCGATATCGACGCCGGTACCGTCGGCCTTGACCCGCACCTTGACGTTGTAATCCACCACTCGCTTGACTGGAACGAGGATCTTCAAAGCTCTTCTCCTTTGTGACTGCGTACGTAAACGCCGGTGTTCTGATTATGGCACCGTGCGTTTGACATTGCCGAGGTCTGATCGGACAATAAGCCATACCCTACGGTATGGATGCGCGTACGGTACCGTATGGAAAAGCGCATGTCAACGGCAACAAAACGATCGTTTGAAATATTTCGACATTCTTGCGTTACAGGAAAGGAACGGGGAACGATGAATCCGGCAAAGCCCAAGCCCCGCGCACAGCTTGACCGCAAGGAATGGATCGAGGCGGCAACCGACGTGCTCGCCGCCCAGGGCGTCGACGGTCTGCGCGTCGAAGTGCTGGCGAAGAGCTTCGGCGTCACCAAGGGCAGCTTCTACTGGCACTTCAAGGATCGTCAGGATCTCTTCAACGCGGTGCTGCAGACCTGGAAGGAAGGCCGCATCCGCGACATCAACAAGCAGACGACCGGCTCGCCGGGCAAGGAGCGCGAGCAGCTGCACCACGTCATCGACGTTTACAGCGCCAACCGCAACCGCAAGGGCATCTCGATCGAACTCGCGGTGCGCGACTGGGCGCGCCGCGACGCGCAGGCCGCCGCCGTCGTCGAGGAGGTCGACACCTGCCGCCTCGAATGCACGCGCCGCCTCTTCGTCGCGCTCGGGCTCTCGGAAGAGGAAGCGAAAAGCCGCAGCCTGCTGCTCTACGCCTACGTCTTCGGCCAGAGCCTGATGGCCTACGACCGCTACGATTCGAAAGTGACCGACTTCCGGCGCTGGATCGCCGAGCGCATCGTCGCCGACTGAGCGGCGCGCGACCGGGGATGGAACCCAAGCTGCACCGCTCGCCGACGGTCCGCGTCCTGCTCTGGATCGCCGGCACGCTCGCCCTGCTCCTCGGCATCGCCGGCATCTTCCTGCCCGTCCTGCCGACCACGCCCTTCATCCTGCTCGCCGCCGCCTGCTACGCGCGCGCGTCCGAACGTTTCTACCGCAAGCTGATCGCCCACCCGTCGTTCGGCCCGCTGATCGTCGAATGGCAGCGTTATCACAGCATCCCGCGGCGCGTGAAACGCGTCGCCGTCACCGCCATGAGTCTCTCGATCTGCGTCTCGATCTGGCTGGTTTCGGGCAAACCCTGGCTGCAGGCGCTGCTCGTCGTGATCGGCGTCAGCGTCGGCACCTGGCTGTGGCGCATTCCCTCGCGCGAACCGCCGGTAGAGGACGCCTAACGTGCCAGCACCTCAGGCCGCCGGCATCTTCGGCTGCCACATGGCCAGCGTCGCGCCGCCCGGATCGACGAAAACGCTCATGCTGCCGTAGTCGCCGACCGCCATACAGTCGACCACGATGCGGGCGCCCAGCTCGCGCGCCCGCGCGGTTGACGCCGCGATGTCGTCCACCGCGACGTAGGCCGTCCAGCACGGCGGCGCCTGCGGATCGGGATTGGTGAACATGCCGCCGCCCGTTCCCTCGCCGACCTGGATCATGGTGTAACTGCCGCCGCCGCCCGGCATCGGCTCGTCGACCAGCGTCCAGCCGAACAAACGGCCGTAGAAGTCCTTGGCCCGCGCGACGTCGCGGGTCTGTAATTCGACGTGTACAAAGGGATTGGCCATGACTGCCTCCTGGAAATGGGGTTGATCGGGGCGAAAACCGCCGGCCAGACCCCACCATAGGCGACGCAGCGCCGCGATGCCAGACGCGGAAAAGAGGAAGGTCCGGCGCCGGAAAAGACGGGAAGGAACGCGTGCGGCGCACCGGGGTCATACCTGCCGTGGACGAAGCACGGTCGTCGTCGAACGGCGCGATGCCCATACGACGACGGGCAGCCCCAGCACAGGCGAAGCCGGCCCGCCACCGTCCCGAATCAATCATCAGCAGCAGCACGGTCGACCCGGCGTCGGCCCCTGTTTTTCCCGGTGCCGGCGCAAGCCGTCGCACCGTTGTCGGCGGCCCTCAAGAATCCCCTTCGCCCGAATACGGGTGAAAACGCTCGACTGCCGCCTTGCCCGCAGGACTTTTCCAGGGAGAAGCCATCATGCAGCACAAGGATGCGGTACTGAAGCAGGTGCAGGCGGCCATCGAACAGGCGACCCGGATCGATCCGCAGCAAAACCCGATCGCCCTCTCGCTGAGCGACGGCGCGCTCGCGCTGGACGGCGAAGTCGCCCATGTCGCCACCAAAAAGCTGGCGCGCCACGCCGCCGCCAGCGTTCCCGGCGTCGAACGGATCGTCGACCGCCTGCGCGTGGCCGCCGGCGAGCCGCCGGGCGACGGCGCGACGCGCGACGCCGTCTGCAAATGGCTGCTGCGCGACATCGATTTCCAGAACTGCGCGCTGCACGTGCGGAACAAGGGCGAGCGCACGACCCTGCGCGACGCCGGCGCCGACTCCGCCGGATCGATCGAGATCGCCGTGGCCGACGGCGTCGTCACGCTCGCCGGCCAAGTCATCAGCCTCTCGCACAAGCGCCTGGCCGGCGTCCTCGCCTGGTGGTCGCGCGGCTGCCGCGACGTCGTCAACGAACTGGAAGTGCAGCCGCCCGAGGAAGACAGCGACGAGGAAATCGTCGAGGCGCTGCACCTCGTCTTCGAATCCGACCCCTATGTCCACGCCGGGCAGATCGGCATCGCCTGCCGCAACGGCACAGTCACCCTGCAGGGCGTCGTGGGCAGCGTCAGCGAGAGGATGCGCGCCGAGCTGGACGCCTGGTATCTGTTCGCGGTGCAGCGCGTGGTCAACCGGCTCGAAGTCGCCTGAGCGATGAGCGGAGAGGCGGCGAACGCCATGCGCCCCGCCCCCCTTCGCGGGCAACCAAACGCCGCCCCGGCGGTCTATCGAAGGCGGCGTGCATCGACCCGGCGCACGCCTGAAAGCGGCAAGGACAGAAGTAGAGAAGGAGGTGCAAAGACGATGAAACACTGGGACAGAAGTTACGTTTCCGAATTCACGGCCTTCATCGACCGCTATCTCGAAGAACACCCGGAAGTGGTCGCCGATCAACACCGGGGCTGGGACATCTACTGGAACCACAAGGTCGACTTCAAGGCGCAGAAGGAGGCCGAAGCCGACAGCGTTCCCGACGACAGCTATGGCTTCTACGGCCCGGCCTGGCGCGGCAAGGATCGCGACGCCACCCGGCACTGAGCGGCGCGCCACCGCCCGCGCCCGGTGCGCCGAACGGACACGACGGAAATGACGGACATGGCGGACCGCGGCGCGCACATCATCCGCTTCGTCGGCAAGGAAGACGACGGGAGTTACGCCGACGCCGCCGATGCACGCATCGCCCGCCTGAGCGCGCTCGCGGAACTGGCCTTCGCCAGCCGCGAACGGGCGCAGCGCTGGCTGCGGCGGCCGCAACGCGAATTCGGCGGCATCGCTCCGCTCGAAATGATGGAAACGCCGGCGGCGGCACGGCAGGTCGAAATCTTCCTGCGGCAACTCGCGGAGGCGCGCGCGCAGCGGCCCCTGCGCCGGCACTGAGGCTATACTCGCGGCATCGCCATTCCTTGCACACGGCATGCCGGACTACATCCTCGCGCTCGACCAGGGAACCACCAGTTCGCGCGCCATCCTCTTCGACCGTGCGGGCGGCATCCGCGCCGTCGCGCAGCGCGAGTTCGCGCAGCACTACCCGCAGCCGGGCTGGGTCGAACACGACGCGCTCGACATCTGGCAGTCGCAGCTCGCCGTCGCGCAGGCCGTGCTGCGCGAGAACGGCATCGGCGCCGAGCGCATCGCCGCCGTCGGCATCGCCAACCAGCGCGAAACCACCGTCCTCTGGGATCGCCGCAGCGGCCAGCCGCTCGCCCGCGCCATCGTCTGGCAGGACCGGCGCACCGCGCCGCTGTGCGACGCCCTGCGCGCCGCCGGCCACGCCGACATCTTCCAGCAACGCACCGGCCTCGTGCTCGACGCCTACTTCTCCGGCACCAAGCTCAAGTGGCTGCTCGACCGCCTGCCCGGCGCACGCGCCCGCGCCGAGCGCGGCGAACTCGCCTTCGGCACCATCGACAGCTGGCTGGCGTGGAAGCTCACCGGCGGCCGCCGGCATCTGACCGATCCGTCCAACGCCGCGCGCACGCTGCTCTTCGACATCCACCGCCGCCGCTGGGACGACGACCTGCTGCGCCTGCTCGACATCCCGCCGGCCGTCCTGCCCGAAGTCGTCGACAGCAGCGGACCGCTCGCCACGCTCGACGCATCGCTGCTCGGCGCGCCGATCCCGCTGACCGGCATCGCCGGCGACCAGCAGGCCGCCACCTTCGGGCAAGCCTGCCTGCACGCCGGCATGGCCAAGAACACCTACGGCACCGGCTGCTTCCTGCTGATGAACACCGGCGAACGGCCGATGGCCTCGGCGCACCGCATGCTCGCTACCGTCGGCTGGCAGTCCGCCGGGCGCGCCGCCTACCTGCTCGAAGGCAGCGTCTTCATGGGCGGCGCCGTCGTGCAGTGGCTGCGCGACGAGCTCGGCATGATCGCCCGCGCCGAGGACGTCGAAGCGCTCGCCGCCTCTGTGCCGGACAGCGGCGGCGTCTATCTGGTGCCGGCGCACACCGGCCTCGGCGCGCCCTACTGGGACCCTTACGCGCGCGGCGCCCTGCTCGGCCTGACGCGTGGCAGCAACCGCGCGCACATCGCGCGCGCCGCGCTCGAAGCGATCGCTTTCCAGAGCGCCGAACTGCTCGCCGCGATGCAGCAGGACGCCGGCGCGCCGCTGCGCGAACTGCGCGTCGACGGCGGCGCGGCGCGCAACGACCTGCTCCTGCAATGCCAGGCCGACCTGCTCGGCGTGCCGGTGGTGCGCCCGCGCGTGACCGAAACCACCGCGCTCGGCGCCGCCTATCTGGCCGGACTGGCGGTCGGTTTCTGGCAGGACGAGGCCGAACTGGAAAGCCTGTGGCAGGCCGAGCGCCGTTTCGAGCCGCGCCTGCCCGCCGCCGAACGCGCCGCCCGGCTCGCCGGCTGGCGGCGCGCCGTCGAGCGCGCGCGGGACTGGGAGAAACACGGGGAGGAACACGCGGAGGAATCCGGGAAACAGCCTAGGGAGGAAGTGCGCTGATGGCCAAGCCGCTGCGCCGCGAAGACGACCTCGCCGCCCTGCGCGACGGCCACCCGTGGGACGTGCTGGTGATCGGCGGCGGCGCCACCGGGCTGGGCTGCGCCGTCGACGCGGCGGCGCGCGGCTACCGCACGCTGCTCGTCGAAGCGCGCGACTTCGCCGCCGGTACCTCGTCGCGCAGCACCAAGCTGATCCACGGCGGCGTGCGCTACCTGCGCCAGGGCGACCTCGTTCTCGTCCGCCAGGCCCTGCGCGAACGCGCCCGCCTGCTGCACAACGCCGCCCACCTCGTGCAGCCGCTGCCCTTCGTGATTCCCGCCTGGAGCGCCATCGACCGCCTGTTCTACGCCGGCGGGCTGAAGCTCTACGACACGCTGGCCGGCTGGCGCAACCTCGAATCCTCGGCCCTGCTCGACCGCGCCGAAACGCTCGCCGCCCTGCCCGGCCTGCGCCGCGCCGGCCTCACCGGCGGCGTGCGCTACTGGGACGGCAAGTTCGACGACGCGCGCCTCGCCGTCGCGCTGATGCGCACCGCCGCCGGCCTCGGCGCCACCAGCCTCAACTACCTGCCGGCCACGCAGCTGATCAAGGCCGGCGGCCGCATCGCCGGCGCCTGGCTGCGCGACGCGGAAACCGGCGAGGGCTTCGAGGTGCGCGCGCGCACCGTGATCAACGCCACCGGCGTCTGGGCCGACAAGGTGCGCCGCCTCGACGACCCGAACGCCGCGCCGCTGCTGACGCCCAGCCAGGGCATCCATCTCGTTTTCGACGCCGATTTTCTGCCCGGCGGCAACGCCCTGCTCGTCCCGAAGACCGAGGACGGCCGCGTCGTCTTCGCCATTCCCTGGCAGGGCCGCGTGCTGCTCGGCACCACCGACACCGCGCGCCCCGACCTGCCGGCCGAACCGCAGCCGCTGGCCGGCGAAATCGACTTCCTGCTGCATGCCGCCGCCGGCGTCCTCGAACGCCCGCCGCAGCGCGCCGACATCCGCAGCGTCTTCGCCGGCCTGCGCCCGCTGCTGCACCCCGAACACCCGCAGCGCGCGGCGGACAAAAGCGGCACCGCCGCGCTCTCGCGCGAACACGCGGTGCTCGTCGGCGACAGCGGCCTCGTCACCGTCACCGGCGGCAAGTGGACGACCTACCGGCGCATGGCGCAGGAAGCCGTCGAGCGCGCCGCCGAGCTCGGCGGCCTGCACGCCGCGCCCTGCCGTACCCGCGATCTCAAGCTGCACGGCTGCCCGCCGCCGACGCAGGCCGCCGGCCACGACATTTACGACTCTTACGGCACCGACGCGCCGCTGCTCGCCATGCTGCCGGGCAACGACCAGCACCTGCACGCCGGGCTGCCCTACACCGAGGCGATGGTGCGCTTCGCCCTGCGCTACGAAGCGGCGCGCACGGTCGAGGACATCCTCGCCCGGCGCACGCGCCTGCTCTTTCTCGACGCGCAAGCGGCCGAAGCGGCCATCGCGCGCGTCGGCGAAATCGTCGCCGAGGAACTCGCGCCGCCGCCCGAACGTTTCGCCGCCATGCTCGCCGCGGCGCGCGACAGCGCCCGCTGCTTCATGCCCGCGCAATAGGCGAAGCGCACGATCGGGCCTCGCCCTCACGCCCGCCCCCGACCCGCACGCGGAAAACGCCGCGCCGCACGCCACCGGAAAGCCTCCGATGCCCAACGTTCCCCAAGCCCCCAGCGAGTCTGGCGCCCCCCAAACCGCCGTCAGCTTCCGCGAAGCCTTCCGCTTCTGGCTCAAGCTCGGCTTCATCAGCTTCGGCGGGCCGGCCGGGCAGATTTCGATCATGCATCAGGAACTCGTCGAAAACCGGCGCTGGATTTCCGAGCGCCGCTTCCTGCACGCGCTCAACTACTGCATGGTGCTGCCCGGCCCCGAGGCGCAGCAGCTCGCCACCTACATCGGCTGGCTGATGCACCGCACCCGGGGCGGCATCGTCGCCGGCGCGCTCTTCGTGCTGCCCTCGCTGCTCATCCTCGTCGCGCTGTCGTGGATCTATCTCGCCTTCGGCGACGTGCCGCTGGTCAGCGGCCTGTTCTACGGCATCAAGCCGGCGGTCACCGCCATCGTCGTGCACGCCGCGCACCGCATCGGCGGACGCGCGCTCAAGAACGGCGCACTGTGGGCGATTGCCGCCGCCGCCTTCGTCGCCATCTTCGCGCTCGACGTCCCCTTCCCGGCCATCGTCGCCGCCGCCGCGCTGATCGGCTACGCCGGCGGCCGCATCGCGCCGGACAAATTCCGCATCGGCGGCGCGCACGGCAGCGCCGCAACCAGCTTCGGCCCGGCGCTCATCGACGACGACACGCCGACGCCCGAACACGCGCGCTTCCGCTGGTCCCGCCTGCTGCGCGTGGCGCTCGTCGGCGCCCTGCTCTGGCTACTGCCGATGGCGCTGCTGCTCGCGACCTGGGGCTGGCAGGGCACGCTGACGCAGATGGGCTGGTTCTTCACCAAGGCCGCGCTGCTCACCTTCGGCGGCGCCTACGCCGTGCTGCCCTACGTCTATCAGGGCGCCGTCGAGCACTACGGCTGGCTGACGCCGGTGCAGATGATCGACGGCCTGGCGCTCGGCGAAACGACGCCGGGGCCGCTGATCATGGTCGTCGCCTTCGTCGGTTTCGTCGGCGGCTACGCCAAGGCGGCCCTCGGCCCGGACAGCCTGTTCCTCGCCGGCGCGCTCGCCGCCGGCGTCGTCACCTGGTTCACCTTCCTCCCGTCCTTCCTCTTCATCCTCGCCGGCGGACCGCTCGTCGAGCACACCCACGGCGACCTCAAATTCACCGCTCCCCTCACCGCCATCACCGCCGCCGTCGTCGGCGTCATCCTCAACCTCGCGCTCTTCTTCGGCTACCACGTCCTCTGGCCCAAGGGCTTCGCCGGCCACTTCGACTGGCCCTCCGCCCTCATCGCCCTCGGCGCCGCCGTCGCGCTGTTCCGCTACCAGCGCAACGTGATTCATGTGATCGGGGGATGTGCGGTGGTCGGGCTGCTGCTCAAGCTGCTGCTTTGAGGCGGCAGGCACGTAGGGGGAAAAGCACGCAGCATCTTACCCGCTCGACATAAGCAGACTTCGTCCTTATGCTGTCAGGCTTGTCTCACGATGAAAAATCCGCCTCGGCCATGACAGAAAGACGACCGCCGCAATCGATCCATATCAAGCGATCAGCGTTCCTGGAAGTGACGAACTACCCCGCGATTTCCTTATTCTCGACCCTTCGTCGAGTTTTTCTACAGCCTCGTTAGCCACAACAGGGAGGTCAGCACTTTGTCCGGAGAGCCAGGGTTTCATCGCTGGGTAAACATGACGTCTAGGGGAGACATTCAAGGAAAGAATTTCCCCGGCGTGTACATGATCGCTAAGAGCAAGAGTGAACCAAGCGACTATCGTGCAAACAACGGAAGCATTATTTATATCGGCGAAACTACGGGGCAAACCTTAGGTGATCGCATTCGGCAGTTCAGTGTCTCTGCATACGCAGAAAAGCCGGGGCACTCTGGAGGAAATACGTTCCGCACTAGGCTGGCGACTGATACGCCGGAGAATATGCTTTGGGTTTCTGTCTGTCCGGTTGATATGGGCGAGATATATACCTCTGCTTTTATTAAATACCTTGAGCGCAGGCTTATTTGGGAGTATGTCAGCGCTTACGGAGAGCGTCCGGAATGCAACTCAACGTGAAACGGGTCAATAGAGATTTATTATATTAACCACTGCCTAATATACCTTATCACCGGGGCCTTTTAAAGAACCAATAGGGGTCAGACCCCTATTATTTAAGATTCTGACCCTATCATTCGTTAGACCCAATTATTCGGACTCCGATTGACGATGGAAAGAAAAAGAATTGATATCACGTCCTTGCTTAAGGACATACCGAGAGAATTTGGCCCACGCAAGCCAACTCGCGGCGAGCTAACTAACTTCATCTCTGGTTTTGGAGTAGGCGAGAGTATTGCACTAGCGGCCCTGCTCCTTGCCGCATGGGCGTACCTATTTCCACGCGACCCCGAAAGAAGTCCGCGCTGCATGAAAAGAATGACCGTTGCTAAACGCACGTGCAAAGCAAAAATCATGCACGTGGAAGTGGACGAATTAACCAATGAACTCAGAATGACCTGTGAATTCGGGCATGTAACCAAAGTTCGAAGAAGCCGCTACTAAAAAATAAACAACAGAAATCAGCCCCTATTTATTTTAAAATCAGACATGAAAAAAACAAAACCTAAAAACCCATTTTTTTACGCCGGAGCAATTACAACCCTCGTCATTATTTACTTTATTTCAGCAGCAATCTCCGACCTCAACCAGCAAGTACGAATAGCCAACATTTCAGATACTTTCGAAAATTACAGCAAAAAATCAAAAGAATGCGCTCAACAACTAGTTAAAGAAAAGGAGATGTACACAACAACTCACAATGTTCTTTTACTAAACCAAACTCCAAAACTGGTCATCAAAACAAACGAAAACAAAAACTCCGAATGCAAATTCGAGCTATTGATGGCACTCGCCTCAATGCCAGATAAAAACATACTAGAAATTAATATCAGCAATCAAGAAAAACGATTAATTTTTATAAATAAAAAATAACGATCCCACAACGGGAGCGAAAGTTCGAAAGCCGGGACAGGCCACGATTATCGCTAAGCGACCGTGGCCGGCGCATATGCTGCGCGCCGCTCCGAACAAGAGCCGCATCGGCGATGGCGTCCGCACCGCGCCAAGGGCAACGACGCCGACATAGGAGTGCTAAACTCCAGCCTCTCCCATTTCCCGCCTCACCATGTCTGCTCCCACCAAGGATGTTCCCGACGCGCCCCTGGAAAACCGGGTCAATCTGGAGGAGGCGCGGCTGCAGATCGGCGACGCCCTGCAACTCCAGCCGCTTGGCGACGCCAATGCGCCCCGCCACTACGTCAAGCTGATCGGTTTCGCCAAGCCCTCGAGCGTGCTGGTCAGCACGCCCAAGGTAGATGGCGCCTACATTTTCGTGCGCGACGGGCAGGACTACGTGGTGCGCGCCTTCTCAGGCAAGAACGCCTACGCTTTCTCGACGTCGGTGATCCGCTCGGTCGCCGTGCCCTACCCCTACCTGCACCTGTCCTACCCCAAGGACGTACGCGCGCTGGTGGTGCGCCGGGGGGCGCGGGCCAAGGTCAATCTGATCGCCAGCGCCAAAAGGCTGGACGCGCAGGGGCAGGAAAGCGCCGACGCGGCCGCGGCCAGCATCCGCAACGTCAGCATCTCCGGCGCCATGCTCGCCTCGCCGCATTCCCTCGGCCGGCAGGGCGATTCGATCCGCCTCAGCTTCAAGCTGGCGCTGGCCGACATCGTCTCGCTGGTGAGCCTGGATGCGACGATCCGCGTCGTCAATCCCGCCGGCGAGGACCTGGGGCCGGGGATGACCGGCTACGGGCTGGAGTTCACCGGCGGCGCGCCGCAGGACCGCATCACGCTGACCGCTTTCGTCTATCAGACGTTGCTGGAGCAGGAAGCGTCCTGAGAGACCGCAGCCTTCCTCAAAAGCAAAACGCCAGGACCTGAGTCTCGGCGTTTTGCTTTTTGCGCGGGAGGAAGGGCAAGGAAGCGACTGGACCTGCCTCCTTGCCGCTGTCCGGCTTGGCCCCCTCCCCGGCTCCCATCGCGGCCATGCGCCGCGTCCGTTCAAGACATCAACGCTTCTCGACGTCGGGCAGGAACAGCGTGAGCAGTCCGATCAGCGGCAGGAAGGCGCAGATGCGGTAGACCGTCGCGACGCTCGTCGCGTCGGCCAATTGCCCGAGCAGGGCGGCGCCGATGCCGGCCAGACCGAAGGCGAGGCCGAAGAAGAGGCCGGAGATCGCGCCGACCTTGCCAGGCACCAGTTCCTGCGCGTAGACGAGGATCGCCGAGAAGGCCGAGGCGAGGATCAGGCCGATCAGCACCGAGAGGACGCCGGTCCAGAACAGGTCGGCGTGCGGCAGCAGCAGCGCGAAGGGGGCGACGCCGAGGATGGAGCCCCAGATCACGCGCTTGCGGCCGATGCGGTCGCCGACCGGGCCGCCGACGACGGTGCCGGTCGCCACCGCGAGCAGGAAGGCGAACAGGTACATCTGCGCGCTCTGCAGCGGCAGCGCGAACTTCTCGATCAGGTAGAAGGTGTAGTAGGTCTGCAGGCTCGCCATGTAAAAGAACTTGGAGAACATCAGCGCACCGAGCACGAGCAGCGAGAGGCCCACCTGCCGCCGCGTGAGGCTATGCCCCGGATGCGCCCGCATGCGGCTGCGGAAGCCCGCCACGTGCTTGCGCGACCAGCGCCCGACGCCGGAGAGGACGACGACGCCGAGCAGCGCGGCCAGCGAGAACCAGGCGGCGCTGCCCTGCCCGAGCGGCACGATGATCAGCGCCGCGAGCAGCGGCCCGAGCGCCGTGCCGAGGTTGCCGCCGATCTGGAACAGCGACTGCGCGAGGCCCGGCCGCGCGCCGGCCGCCATGCGCGCGACGCGCGACGATTCCGGGTGGAAGACCGACGAGCCGATACCGACCAGCGAGGCGGCGAGCAGCACGGCGCCGAAGCTCGCCGCCTGCGCGAGCAGCAGCAGACCGACAAGCGTGAAGCCCATGCCGACCGGCAGCGAATACGGCTTCGGCCGGTGGTCGGTATAAAGGCCGATCAACGGCTGCAGCAGCGAGGCGGTGAGTTGGTAGGCGAGCGTGATCATGCCGACCTGCGCGAAGGAGAGATGCAGGCCCTGCTTGAGCATCGGATAGATGGCGAGCAGCACCGACTGCATCATGTCGTTGAGCAGGTGCGAGAAGCTGATCGCGGCGATCACCGCGTAGGCGGTGTGCTTCAGCGCGTCGTGCGCCTCCGGGGCGGGGGCGGCGGGCGTGGCGGCAAGATTGCCGGCGGCGATAGTCTTTTCCATGGAGAGAAGCGATAAATGATCCGGTCGGCAGTCTAGAATGACCGCTTCACACACGTCCTGCCAAAAAACATCGTGAATCGGACAACCCCACCCGCCGGCCAGCCGGTCGGCCACGACGACGAGTACCAGACCCTGCCCCACCCGGTGACCGCCAAGGCGCGCGACTACCGGGGCGGCGTCACGCCCGTGCACCGCCACCCGCGCGCCCAGCTGATCTACGCCGGCAGCGGCGTCATGCGCGTCGAGACGGCCGGAGGCTGCTGGGTGGTGCCGCCGGTGCGCGGCGTGTGGATTCCGGCCGACACCGACCATCAGGTGAGCATGCTCGGCCCGGTCGAGATGCGCACGCTCTACATCCGCCCCGACGCCGCGCCGGACCTGCCCGACCACTGCTGCCTGATCGAGGTGAGCCCGCTGCTGCGCGCGCTGATCCTGGCGCTGCTCGACGAGCCGCTGGCCTACGACCTCGCCGGCCGCGCCGGCCGCATCGCCGCGCTGGCGCTGCTCGAACTGCGCTTCCTGAAGATTCCCGCGCTGCACCTGCCGATGCCGTCCGAACCGCGCCTGCTCAAGCTGTGCCGCACGCAGATCGAACACCCGGAGACGCAGGAAACGCTGGAGACGCTGGCCGAGCGCCACGCCACCAGCAGCCGCACGCTGGCCCGCCTGTTCGCGCGCGAAACCGGCATGAGCTTCCGCCAGTGGCGCCAGCAGGCCCGCCTCGTCGAAGCGCTCGGGCATCTCGCCAACGGCGTGCCGGTCGCGCGCGTCGCCGAAAAGCTCGGCTACCGCAGCGCCAGCGCCTTCACGGCGATGTTCAAGCGGGTGCTGGGAATGGAACCGCGGCGTTATTTCGCTGGCGAAGAGCGGGCGTAAGCGCCCCGCCCGAAGCGCGCAAACCCGGCGACCGGCGACCGTGCATCAACTGTCGTCGCGGAAGCCGATCGCCGCGTGCGTTCCGTCGCAGAAAGGCTTGTTCTTAGAGGCGCCGCAGCGGCACAGGGTCATCCGGTTGCGTACTTCGTAGGCGAAGCCGTCGCTGCCGACCAGGGGCACGCCGCCGCGCAGCCAGAGCGGCCCGGAGCAGGCGTTGGCCGGGTCTTCGATCAGGGCGATCGACGGCTCGTAGGCGGGCTCGATGGCCTGTCCGCACTGCCTGTCCCAGGCCACCAGCCGGCCCGACGGGCAGTCGCAGGTCTGGCTGACGAAAAACTTGCGTGCCAAGACGTTGTCCGTTTCCCGGACGAGCTTCCACACCTGCCCGTTGGGATCGCAATAGCGCGCGAAAGCGCAGAGGCTCTCGACGTCGGTCAGCGAAAGCACCGGACCTTCGTGCACGCTGGCCTGTTCGAGGTAGGGCCGCCGGCTGGCGGTTTCGGTACCGTCGAAGCCGACTTTCGCGTGCGTTCCGTCGCAAAACGGCTTGTTGCCGCTGTGGCCGCAGCGGCACAGCGCGTATTTATCCTGCTTCGGGAAGCTTTCTCCCGGCGTCCAGCGGACGGATTCGCCGGCCGCGTTGGTCCCGATGATTTCCTTGTTCAGCGGCAGCCCTCCGGAAACGAGGTAGGGGCCGTTCTCGACGACCCGGAGGGTTGCGCGAAGGGGTTTGCTGGCGGTCATCGGGCGCTTTCGGTCGGGGGTTGCGGACAATTGGAAACGAGGCGACGAGGAGCGGCATCCCGACCCGCGTCCGCCTACGCCTCCAGCCGGAAGCCGATCTTCAGCCTGACCTGGAAGTGCGCGACCTTGCCGTCGACGATATGGCCGCGCGTTTCCATGACCTCGAACCAGTCCATGTGGCGCAGCGACCTGGCGGCTTCCTCGATGGCGTTGTGAATGGCTTCGTCGGTGCTGGCGGGCGAAGTGCCGACGATTTCGACCAGCTTGTAGACATGGGCGGACATGGCGTTTCTCCTTGTGGGTCGGAGGCGGCGGCAGGCGCGGCTGGCTTTGCCTCCTTTCAGGATAGCCGGCGTCCCTGCATTTGTAAGCCATACCGCGGCTGGATCGGCGGACGCGGCGGGGGTAAGCTTGGCGGCATCGCGTTCCCGGCCCGATCCAGGCCGCTTTCGGACGGCGTCGGATCGAAGCCGGCGCGTATCCGCAACGTTTCGACGTGTTTCCAGCCGCCTCCCGGACTCCGCACAGAAAGGCCACTCATGAGCATCCGCATCGTCCGTCTCGGTTCCCCGCGCCTGCCCGGCGAGGGCACGCGCATCGGCACGGTGCGCCGCCCGCCGCGCGGCGTGCCGAAAAGCGAATTCGCCTCCGGCGACTGGTACGACGTGTGGTATCCCGCCCTGGCGCCGAGCCCGGAGCTGGTAGCGCAGGCTCAGGCCGCGCAGCAGACCGGCAACGCGGCGGAGTGGACACGCTTCGCGAAGCACTACCGCGCCGAGATGGCGACGCCGGAAAACCGCCGCACGCTCGACCTGCTGGCGGCGCTGTCGCGCGGCGCCGATTTCTCGGTCGGCTGCTATTGCACCGACGAAGCGCACTGTCACCGCTCGGTGCTGCGCGAACTGCTGGTCGAGCACGGCGCACAGGTCGTTTAGCGCACGCGGCTGAACATCGCCCGGCGGGCGCGGTCTAGCTCAATAGAACGCACTGGCCGAGGAGAGAGCTCATGAGCCACAAGCATCTGTCGCTGCTGCGCAGCGTCTTCCAGGACCCGCCGCCGGCCAACCTCCACTGGCGCGAAGTCGAGTCGCTGCTCAACCATCTGGGCGCCAGCATCGAGTCGTCGCACGGCGCTCGCTTCAAGGTGACGCTCAACGGCGTCTCGGACTTCATCCACCACCCCCACCACGGCAGCGCGTGCACGCGCGATCTGGTCAAGCAGGTGCGCGAGTTCATCGCCCACGCCGGCATCAGCCCGGCGAGCTACGAAGCGGAAAAAAGCGAGTAGCGCAAAAAAAAGTTCGCCAGCCCCGGGCGGGGCGGCACGCCGCGAAATCCACAGCCTTCGCCCGAAACCCTGTGGATAAGGACTGGAGAACTGTCTTATATAACTCTTCCGTAAGGCGTTTTTCCCGCCGCCTTGTTTTTAGGCAGAAGGGGCGTTGGCTGCGTACCGCGCCGGCGCGAAAACGGTAAATTTTTCGACGTCAAGACTTGACTTACGCACAGAATGGATTTTTTGCGGAACGGCCGGCGCGCATCGTCCGAAGCCTTCGCGGCGGCGGGGAAAAATATTTTCAAGTCATTGAAAAATATTGATTTTCCTTTTCCGCCCAAGCTTTCAGCAAAGTAAGGGAAGCGCTTGACTGGCTTGGGTTTAAGGCCGCCGGAGGGGAATAATCCACAAACTTATCCACAGGTTTTGTGGGTAACTGAATAATCCCTTTGCGCTCATGGGATTACCGGGTTTTCGTTACAAAAATTACACAAATCGGCCGTAACAGTTCGTCGGTCGCGGCTTGACTTTCCGTAGCGCTTCGTGAAACGCCGCAGGGCGATCGAAAGACGCCTGAACAGCCTCGGCGGCGCCTCCGCTGCCGGCGGCGTCGATCCCTACCCCACGTCCTTCGGCCCCCTGCTCTGCCCCTACTCCGCGTCCGGCTGCCGCGCCGGATGCGCCGCCGCGAAGGCCGGCAGTTCGGCGCAGGCGGCGTGGATGCGGCGGATCGTCGGATAGGGCGCCAGGTCCACCTGGAAGCGCTCGGCGTTGAAGACCTGCGGAATCAGGCAGCAGTCGGCCAGCGTCGGCGTTTCGCCGTGGCAGTAGCGGCCGGTCTGCGGCTCGCGCGCGAGACGGGTCTCGATGATCTGCATCCCCTCGCCGATCCAGTGGCGATACCAGGCGCTTTTCGCCTCGTCGCTCGCGTCGAACTGGCCGACGAGATACTTGAGCACGCGCAGGTTATTGAGCGGATGGATCTCGCAGGCGACGGTGAGCGCCAACGAACGCACGCGGGCGCGGCCCAGCGGGTCGGCGGGCAGCAACGGCACGGCGGGATGCGTTTCGTCGAGATATTCGAGGATGGCCAGCGACTGGCCGAGCGCCGCGTCGCCGTCGACCAGCGTCGGCACCATGGCGCCGGCGTTGAGCGCCCGATAGGCCGGCGTCAGATGCTCGCCGCCGCCGCGCACCAGATGCACCGGCACGGCTTCATACGCCAGCCCCTTGAGGTTGAGGCCGATGCGCACGCGGTAGGCGGCGGAACTGCGGAAGTAGGTGTAGAGCTTGAGCATGGTCCGTCCCTTCAAAAATGGTCGGCCCGGCGGTGCGCTTCACCGCGACAGTGGCGCCGGCAGCGGCGAAGCGCGCGGACGCGCGCTGGGCATGGTCGGCACGCCGGAGCAAGAAGCAAGAAGCAAGAAGCAGACGCCGGCCGGCGGCGTTCAGCCCGGGTAGCGCGCGACGGTCTGTTCGATGGCGCCGAAGATCGTGCCCCCTTCGGCGTCGGCCATTTCGATGCGCACGCGGTCGCCGAACTTGAGGAAGGAGGTCTTTGGCGCCCCGCCTTCGATCATTTCGTACATGCGCACCTCGGCGAGGCAGCAATAGCCGACGCCGCCGTTCTCGATCGACGAGCCGTGCAGGCCGCCCTGCTTGTTCGAGACGGTGCCCGAGCCGATGATCGAGCCGGCCTCCAGTTCGCGCGTCTTCGCCACGTGGGCGACCAGCTGGCCGAAGTCGAAGGTCATGTCCACGCCGGCGTTCGGGCGGCCGAAAGGCTGGCCGTTGAGGTGCACGACGAGCGGCAGGTGCACCTTGGCGCCCTGCCAGGCGTCGCCCAGTTCGTCCGGCGTCACGGCGACCGGGCTGAAGGCGGTGGCCGGCTTCGACTGGAAGAAGCCGAAGCCCTTGGCCAGCTCGTTCGGAATCAGATTGCGCAGCGAGACGTCGTTCACCAGCATCAGCAGGCGGATGGCGCCGGCGCACTCGGCGGGCGTCGCCCCCATCTTCACGTCGCCGGTGATCGCCGCAACCTCAGCTTCGAGGTCGATGCCCCAGTCTTCAGACAGCGCGTAGATCGGGTCGCGCGGGCCGACGAAGGAATCGGAACCGCCCTGGTACATCAACGGATCGGTCCAGAACGACGGCGGCAGTTCGGCGCCGCGCGCGCGGCGCACGAGTTCGACGTGATTCACGTAGGCCGAGCCGTCGGCCCACTGGTAGGCGCGCGGCAGCGGCGAGTGGCAGAGCCGTTCGTCGAAGGGCTCGGCGTGGCGCGCGGCGCCGTTGTTGAGCGCGGCATACGCTTCCTGCAGCTGCGGCGCGACGGCGTCCCAGTCGTCGAGCGCCACCTGCAGCGTGCGGGCGATGGCGGGAACGGGCTGGCAGCGCAGCAGGTCGCGGCTGACGACGACCAGCGTGCCGTCGCGGCCGCCGGCTTTGAGCGTGGCGAGTTTCATCTTTCAATCCTTCGTGGCAAAAACAGCGGTGCTCGCGGAGCGGAACGGCTGCGCCGCCCCGCTCCCGCTTTCGATCTTCATTCCTTCGCTATCTGGCGTGCCGGACCTTATCCACCTCGGCGACGACCTCCTTGACCAGTTCCGCGCCGGTGCCGGGCGCAAAGCGGTCCCACACCGGTTTGACGCGCTCGCGCATGCGTGCGATCTCGGCGGGGGCGACCTCGTTGACCTGCATGCCCTTCTTCGCCAGATCGACCTGCGCGTTGCGCGCCGCGTCGCGCGCCACCTGGCGCTGCCAGGCCCGCGTTTCGAGCGCCGCGTCCTGGATCGCCTTCTGGTCCTCGGGACTCAGCTTGTCCCAGAACTTCTTGCTGGCCAGCGGCAGGAAGGCACCGTAGGACAGACGGATCACCGACAGATACTTCTGCACCTCGTTGAACTTGAGTGCGGCGATCACCGCCGTCGGCGTCGCCTGGCCGTCGATGGTGCGCGTTTCGAGCGCTGCATAGACTTCGGGCACCGGCAGCGGAACCGGGTTGGCGCCCAGCGCCTTGATCGATTCGAGCGAGATCGGCGCCTGGATGGCGCGGAACTTGAGTCCGGCAAAGTCCTCGACGCGGGCGATCGGATGCTTGCTCGTGGTGGCGTTGAAGAAGCCGTTCTCCCAATAGGCCAGCCCGACCAGCCCCTTGGCCGGCAGCTTGTCGAGCAGGCGCTTGCCGATCGCTCCGTCGAGCACGGCCTCGGCCTCCTTCTCGCTGTCGAACAGGAAGGGATAATCGAGCACCTCGAAATCCTTGATCATCCCGGTCAGCGTCGAGGTCTGCGGGACGACGAACTCGACGGTGCCGCCCTGCAGCGCGGAAGTCACCTGCACGTCGTTGCCCAGCGCGGCGTTGTAATACACCTTGATCTGGACGCGGCCGCCGGTCTTCTGGCCGACCAGCTCGGCGAAGCGGGCGGCGCCCTGTCCCTGGTGGGACTTCTCGGGCAGGGTCACGCTGAACTTGGCGTTCATAGTCTGCGCCCAGACGGTGGCGGGCAGGCTGGCGGCAGCGGCAAGGCCGAGGGCCAGCGCCAGGAAGGTGCGTTTCTGGATCGTCGCCATCATTTTCGTCTCCTGTTTGCGTGTTGTACGGAAAGAATCAGTGGAACCACTGCATCGGAACGAGCACTAGCTCGGGAAACAGAACGAGCAGGAACAGCACCAGAATCTCGGCCCACATGAAGGGCCAGACGCCGCGAATGACCTCCTCCATGCCGACCTTGCCGACGCCGGCGGCGACGTTGAGGACGACGCCGACCGGCGGCGTGATCATGCCGATGGCGTTGTTCATGATGAACAGGACGCCGAAATAGACCGGATCGATGCCGGCTTCGCGGCAGATCGGCAGCATCACCGGCGTCAGGATCAGCACGGTCGGAATGAAATCGAGCGCCGTGCCGACCAGCACGACGACGAGCATCATCACCGCCATCAGCAGCTTCGGGCTGTCCATGAACGGGGCGAACAGCGTCTTGAGCTGGCTCGGGATGTCGGCCACCGTGATCAGATAGGCGGAAACGAAGGCGGCGGCGACGAGGAACATCACCACGGCGGTCGTTTTCGCCGTCGTCAGCAGGGCGTGGTAGATCTTCGCGGGGGTCAGCTCGCGGTAGACGAAAGCGCCCACCAGGAGGGCGTAGAAGGCGGCGACCACGCCCGCCTCGGTCGGCGTGAAGACGCCGCCCTTCAAACCGCCGACGATGATCACCGGCAGCACCAGCGCCCAGCCGCCGGCGCCCACGGTCGCCAGCCGCTGGCGCGCGGAGAGGCGCGGCAGGACGGTCAGCGCGTCGCGCCGCGACACCCACCACCAGGTCAGGACCAGCGACAGCGCCATCAGCACGCCGGGAAAGATGCCGGCGATGAACAGCTTGGTGATCGACACCCCGCCGGCGACGCCGAAGATGATGAAGCCGATCGACGGCGGGATCACCGGCGCGATGATCCCGGCCGACGCGACGAGGCCGGCCGAGCGCGCCGTCTTGTAGCCGGCGTCGCGCATCATCGGAATGAGCAGCGCCGCGAGGGCGGCCGTATCGGCCACGGCGGAACCGGACAGGCTGGCCAGGATCAGCGCCGAGACAATGGTCACGTAGCCCAGCCCGCCGCGGATGTGGCCGACCCAGGCGTTGGCCATGTCGACGATGCGCTTCGACAGCCCGCCGGCGTTCATGAACTCGCCCGCCAGGATGAAGAAGGGGACGGCCATGAGGACGAAGTTGTCGGCGCCCGAGATCACGTTCTGCGCCAGAATCTGGGCGTCGAACTGATCCATGAAGAACATCAGCGCCGCGCCGCAGACGAGCAGCGCGAAGGCGATGGGCATCCCCAGCGCCATCGCGGCGAGCAGCGAGCCGAGAAAGACGGTCAGGGTCACGACGCGCGCCCCTCGCGTCTCGCATCGGCGCGCGCCGCGTCCGCCTCGACCTCGGTCAACGCCTCCTTGATCATGTCGTCGGTACGCTGCACCATCACGATGTTCTCTTCGCGCTCGCCGTGCACCAGCGCCTGGAAGATGTTGTAGAAGATGCTGACGATCAGCCCGAGCGCGGCGGCGATGCCCGCCGCGTACAGCGCGGCGTAGGGAATGCCGGACACCGGCATGGCGTTGTCCAGGTTGATTTCGGCCTGCTTCAGGCTGCCCCACAGGAGCAGCACGCACATCAGGATCATCAGCACGCCGGAGACCAGGATGCAGGCCTGGCGCGCACCGTGCGGCAGGCGCCTGACCAGCGAATCGACCCCGAGGTGGGCGTGCTCGCGCGACGCGAGGATGGTGCCGAGGAAGGTCAGCCAGACGAACAGCAGGCGCGAGATTTCCTCCGAGAAGACCAGGCCCGAGTTGAAGCCGTAGCGCAGCACCACGTTGCCGAATACCAGCAGTCCCATCGCCGCGAGACAGACGGCGATGCCGATCTCCAGTGAGCGGGTGACCCACAGCGTCAGGCGGTCGAACACGGCGCTTGCCTCGGGCGCGTCAGACTGACCGGGCTCAGCCGGCGAAGCTGCCGTCGTGCATCCAGCGCGCGTGCGCCGGCGCCTTCTTGGTCTTCGACCACTCGTCGAGCATTTCCCACTTCACGCGGTCGAGCTCCGCCGCCATCTTCGGCGTGCCGGTGTTGGCGGCGAGTTCGAGGCGGTGGCCGCTCGGGTCGAAGAAGTAGATCGACTTGAAGATGGTGTGGTCGGTCGGGCCGACCACCGGAATGCCGTCGGCTTCAAGGCGGGCCTTGGCGGCGAGCAGCGTCTCCATCGAATCCACTTCGAGCGCCAGGTGCTGCGTCCATTCCGGCGTGTTCGGGTCGCGCCCCATCGGCGGCTTGGTCGGCAGCTCGAAGAAGGCGAGGATGTTGCCGCCGCCGGCGTCGAGGAAGATGTGCATGTAGGGATCGGGTTCCTTGGTCGACGGCACCTCGTTCTCGGCAATCGCCAGCACGAATTTCATGTCCAGGTACTTGCCGTACCACTCGACGGTTTCCTTGGCGTCCTTGCAGCGATACGCGACGTGGTGGATTTTCCTGATCTGCATGCTTGTCTCCTCGGTGTGAGTGGATGCATCCCGTGCGCCGGCCGGCGCGGACGGATTTCCCGTGGCGGCGGGCCGGTGTTTCCCGGCCTTGCGCCGCGCGCGTCGTTCTATTTAAGGGCAAAGCGAACTATCATACAAACGGTATTTACAGATAGATTTATCGGATAAACCAATGAATGTCAGCCTGCGCCAGTTGCGCGCCTTTCTCGCCGTCGCCCGTCTCGGCAGCTTCAGCCGCGCCGCCGACAGCCTGCACGTCACGCAGTCCGCGCTGAGCGGCCTGATCAAGGAACTGGAAGGCGTTCTCGGCCTGCAGGTGTTCGACCGCAGCACGCGCAAGATCCAGCTCTCCGAAGTCGGGCGCAAGCTGCACCCGATCGTCGACAAGGTCATCCAGGACCTCGACGCCGCGCTCGACGAGGTGGCCAGCCTGAAGGCGCTGAAGAAGGGCGTGCTGCGCATCGCCGCGCCGCAGCTGATCTCCTGCACCCTGCTGCCGGAAGTGATCGCCGCCTACCGGCTCGAACATCCGGAAATCCAGGTCAGGCTGGTCGACTGCGTCGTCGAAAGCGTGCTCGCCCGCGTCTTCAGCGGCGAGGTCGATTTCGGCATCGGCCCGGAACGCGATCCGACGCCGGAGATCGAAGCGCGCACGCTGTTCGAGATGCCCTTCATGGCCGTCTTCCCGCTCGACCACCCGCTCGGGGAACTGGAACGCATCCGCTGGGCCGACGCCGTGCAATACCCGATCATCGCCCTGCAGGGGCAATTCACCGAGCGCCTCTCGGTCGATCTGCACGCCGCCCTGCCCCACCTGACGCTCACGCCGAGCAACGAGGTGACCTTCATGACGACGGCGCTGGGCATGGTCAGCGCCAATCTCGGAATCGCCGCCTGCCTGCCCTACGCGCGCTCGCTGGCCCACCCCTACCGCCTGCAGATGCGCCTGCTGCACGAGCCGGAGGTGACCCGCAAGTTCTTCGTGTTCACCCGCAACGGCCGCTCGCTCTCGCCGGCGGCCGAGAGCTTCATCGACTTCCTGTTCCGCTTCGTCGAGCAGCACGAGTGGAGCGCCCCGGTGTCGCCAGCGGGCTAGGGTGTGTTGACATGCATTTCGTGGAGCGCGTTGTGACGAGGGGGCTGTGACTGCTAGGCGCGCGCCGCTGCCCGCACCGAGGTGCGAGTAAGGGGCGTAACGACGTAGGCGCGGCCCCCTCGTCACAAGCCTTCGGGACGGCCATTGAACGGGATGCAGCGCAAGGCGCGACGGCGCCGCCTGGCTGGTGCCAGGCAAGCCGGCGCAACGCGGCGATGCGCCCGTTCAGTGGCCGTCGCGCCCATGAAATACATGTCAACACCCCCTAGGACACGCTCACACGTCCTCGCGGGCGATCCGCATCGCCTCGCGCAGCACGTCGAGGTCGCCGATGTGATTGGCCAGCAGCAGGATCAGGCGCGCGTTGAGCAGCGCGCTCTGTTCGTCGGACAGGTCGCGGTGCGTGTCGATCAGCGCCTCGTAGAAATCGTCACCGGGCGAGTAGGCGCGGAAGTAACGCTTGCCGGGTTCGTTGAAATTCGACTTGGTGTTCAGGGTATTCGGGGTGCTCGGGCTCGCCATGGCGTCCTCTCCTCTCAGGCGTTGCAGGTGGCGCGCGCCAGCGCGCTGCGGATCGGCTTCGGGTCGACGCTGCGCCAGCGCGCCGCGACGTGCTGGTCGGGACGCAGCAGATAGACGGTGCCGGCCTTCGCGTCGTAGCGCTCGGCGACGCGCCCGGTGTAGTCCTCGAACACGCGCAGCCCGCCCGGCGCGGGATTGGCGCGCGCCGAGACGAGGATGGGCTCGATCGGGATCGGCCCGTCGCTGAGGCTCCTGAGCGCATTCACCGTCGCCGCGTCTACGCTCGCCGGGTCGTCGACGTAGCAGAGCAGAACGAAGCGGTCGCGCACCTTGTCGAGCAGCCAGGCATTGCCGCCGGCCCCGGCGGCGCCGCCGACCTCGCGGATCGGCGCGTCGTCCATCGGCGCGCCGGGCACCATTTCGCCGCCGAAGGTCTCGCGGTCCGGCGTGTTGAGCGACGACTCGGTGAGGAAGGACGGCACCGACAGGCGGCCTGAATTGACCAGCGCGCGCGCGAAGGGATAGTGCCGCGCCAGCGTCAGCACGGCGTTGCGGAAGGTCAGCGAGGTCTTGCTCTTCGGCGTGATGAAGTCGGTCGAGCGCGTCGAGTTGAGGAGGTTCTCGTCGGCGGCGAAGACGCGCTCCTCGCTGTAGCTGTCGAGCAGCTTCTCGGGCGCCTTGCCGTCGATCACCAGCTTGAGCTTCCAGATCAAGTTGTCGGTGTCCTGGATGCCCGAGTTGGCGCCGCGCGCGCCGAACGGGCTGACCTGGTGCGCGACGTCGCCGACGAAGAGCACGCGGCCGTGCCGGAAGTCGTTCATGCGCCGGCACTGGAAGGTGTAGACGCTGACCCATTCGAGTTCGAATTCGCGATCGTCGCCGAGCATCGCCTTGATGCGCGGAATGACCTTCTCGGGCTTCTTCTCCTCCTCCGGGTCGGCCTGCCAGCCGAGCTGGAAGTCGATGCGCCAGACGTTGTCGGCCTGCCGGTGCAGCAGCACCGACTGCCCCGGATGGAAGGGCGGATCGAACCAGAACCAGCGCTCGGCCGGGAAGTCGGCCTTCATCACGACGTCGGCAATCAGGAAGCGGTCCATGAAGATCTTGCCTTCGATCTCCAGGTTCATCATGCGCCGGATGCTGCTGCGCGCGCCGTCGGCGACGACCAGCCAGTCGGTTTCGAGCGAGTACACGCCGTCCGGCGTCTCGACCTGCAGCGTCACCTTGTCCACGCCGCGCTGCACCGAGACGACCTTGTTCCTGAAGCGCAGGTCGATGTTGGGCAGGGCCTGCGCGCGCCGCACGAGAAAGTCCTCGAGGTAGTACTGCTGCAGGTTGATCATCCCCGGCCGCTTATGGTCGGGCTGCGGCAGGAGGTTGAAGCTGTACACCTCCTCCTCGCGGAAAAAGGTGCGCCCGACGTTCCACGAAACGCCTTTTTCGACGCAGGCGTCGCCGACGCCGAGGCGGTCGAGCACTTCGAGCGCGCGCTTGGCGTAGCAGACGCCGCGCGAGCCGACCGAGACGCTGTCGTCGTCGTCGAGCAGCAGCACCGGCGTGCCCTGCTGCGCGAGGTCGATGGCCGCCGCCAGCCCGACCGGGCCGGCACCGACGACGACCGCCGGGTAGCGGCCGACTTCCGCGCCCGCCTGTTCCGGCGGTTTCACGTACTCGAATTTCGGATACTTGTAGGTGCTGAGCATGGTTTTGTCTCCTCCAGGATCTTTCGACCCGTTGAACCGCCGGGGGCGCCGGGGCGCGGCGCGCGTCCTTGTCCGCTCTGTTTTTTTGCGCGCTCCGCGCCGGCGGCGCTTACGTTTTTCAGGCCTGCAGCCCGTGCCACATTTCCTTGTCGCGCTCCGCCGTCCAGATGCGCGGATGCTTGATGCCGCTCGCCTCGTCCACCGCCCGCGTCACGTCGAAGGGCAGGCAGTGCTCGTAGATGAAGACCTGACTGAACTTCGGGTCCATCGCCCGGCGCACGTGCGCCATCGCCTGCTTGAGGTTCATGCCGGCGGCCACGGCTTCCTTCGCGCTGGCGAGCAGCGTCGTCACGAAGTCGGTCGTGTAGTCGAGGCCGCGCGCGATCTCGGCCGGCGACGTGAGCGCCGGACCACGCCCGGGGACGATCTTCTCGGCGCCGAGCGCGCGGATCGCGGCGAGCGTCGCCGGCCATTCCTCGAGCTGCGCATCGCCGGTGTAGCAGGCGGCGTCGCATTCGACGAGGTCGCCGGAGAACAGCACTTTCTCGGCGGGAATCCAGACGACGGTGTCGCCCCTGGTGTGGCCGGGGCCGAGGTGCATGATCTTCACCTCGAGCTTGCCCATCCACAGCGTCATTTCCTCCTTGAAGACGAGCGTCGGCCAGGTCAGCCCGGGAATCGAATCGAAGTTCTGGAACAGGCGCGGGAAGCGCTCGTACTCGGACATCATGTCCTGCGCGCCGCGCTCGACGATCATCTCGTAGGTGCCCTGGCTGGCGATGATCTGCTGCATGCCCTCGGCCTGGTAGCCGGAGGCGCCGAGCACGCGCACGGCGTGGTAGTGCGAGAGGACGACGTACTTGATCGGCGCCGCGCTGACCTTGCGGATCTCGGCGATCAGGCGCTGCGCCATGACCGGCGTCGCCAGCGTGTCGCAGATGAGCACCGCGTCGTCGGTGACGATGACGCCGGTGTTAGGGTCGCCCTCGGCGGTGTAGGCCCAGCAGTGTTCGGACAGCTGGGCGAAGGTGGTCTTCTTTTCCTCGAGGTCGGCGACCGAGGCGAACTGCTTTTCGGTGGGATTGCTCATGATCTGGCTCCGTTGATGACTGGGTCCCGTGGGGTCGGGGGGTTGCCTGCGTTCTTGTCCTGCCTGCCGGCCTACATGCCGAGGTAGGCTGCCTTCACGTCCTCGTTTTCGAGCAGTTCGCGGCCGCTGCCGGTGATCGTCGTCTGCCCCGTCTCCAGCACGTAGCCGCGGTCGGCGATGGCCAGCGCGGCGAAGGCGTTCTGTTCGACGAGAAAGATCGTCATGCCCTGCGCCTTGAGCGACTTGACGACGTTGAAGACCTCCTCGACGAGCAGTGGCGCGAGGCCCATCGACGGCTCGTCGAGCAGCAGCAGCTTGGGGCGGCCCATCAGCGCGCGGCCGATCGCCAGCATCTGCTGCTGCCCGCCGGACAGCGTGCCGGCCGGCAGCGCGCGCTTTTCCTTGAGGATCGGAAACATCGCCCAGATCCTTTCGAGGTCGCCCTCGACCTGCGCCTTCGGCTGCGTGTAGGCGCCGAGCCGCAGGTTGTCCTCGATCGAGAGCGGGCCGAACACCTGCCGCCCTTCCGGCGACTGGCAGATGCCCTTGCGCATGCGCAGGTCGGCGCGCAGCTTCGTGATGTCCTCGCCGGCGAAGCGGATCTCGCCGGCGCCGACCGGCTGCACGCCGGAGATGGCGCGCAGCAGCGTCGTCTTGCCGGCGCCGTTGGCGCCGACCAGCGCGACCAGTTCGCCCTTGCGGATTTCGAGGTCGATGCCGCGCAACGCCTTGATGCGCCCGTAGCTGCTTTCGAGTCCGCGGATCGAAAGGACGACGTCGGCGTGCGCCGGGCCGGCGCCCGGCGTCAGTTCGCCGGCCGTCTGCCCGCCGAGGCCGATCGATTCGGGCGCGAGGCTGGCGATGCGGTGGAAGAGCTCGCGGAACTCGGCCTGCGCGCTGGCGCCGAACAGCGGGTCGCTGTTGTCGGCGAAGGCGGCGTCGATCTCGGCCCAGTCGGCGTCGGTGAGCACCGTGCGGGCGAGCGGCATGACGTCTTTTTCCTCGCTGCGGATGTGCGCCTTGAGGCCGTCGGTGTAGCGCTTGAGCGCCGCGGCGAACTCCTGCCCGGCGGCCGGCGAGTTCGCCGCGGCGGCCAGCGCGGCGCGCAGCGCCTTGAGGTTGTCCGGCCCGGCACGGTGGTCGTCCTGCAGGCGGTCGAGCACCGCCGCCGCCTCGGCGCTGCGCGCGCGCAGCAGGCGGAAGAGGAAATCGTCCTCCTTCGGGTGGTGCAGGCGGTCGACGAAGTTGTCGAGGTAGTCGAAGATCGCATCGAACAGCCTGCGGTCGGCGTGCCCGCCATCCTCGATCTCGCCGCGCAGCTGGTCGAGCGTGACGGCGATGCGCCACAGGTTGCGGTGTTCGTCGCCGATGATGCGGAGTGCTTCCATGATCGTCCCCTATGCGTGCGCGCCGAGGTAGGCGGCGATGACGTCCGGGTTGCGGCGGACTTCCGCCGCCGAGCCCTCGGTGAGCTTCTTGCCGTAGTCGAGCACGAGGATGCGGTCGGAGAGGTTCATCACCATCTTCATGTCGTGTTCGACGAGGACGACGGTGACGCCGGAGTCGGCGACCTTGCGCACCAGATGGTCGACCTCGATGGTTTCCTTCGGGTTGAGGCCGGCCGCCGGTTCGTCGAGGAACAGCAGGCGCGGCTTGGCGGCCAGCGCGCGGGCGATTTCCAGACGCTTGAGGGCGCCGTAGGGCATCGCGTCGGCGCGCGCCGCGACGTACTTGTCGAGGCCGACGAAGTGCATCAGCGCCGCAGCCTCGTCGCGCAGTTCGCCGTCGCGGCGGCGCAGCGCGGGGAAGCGCAGCGCGGCCTTGATCAGGTTGCGGTCGAGGCGCAGGTGGGCGCCGACCATGACGTTCTCGAGCGCCGTCATGTTCATGCACACCTGCAGGTTCTGGAAGGTGCGCGCGACGCCGAGGCGGGCCAGCGTGTGCGGACCGGCGCCGGCGATCTCCTTGCCGTCGAGGCGAATCTCGCCCTCGCTCGGCGTATAGACGCCGGTGATCAGGTTGAACAGCGTCGTCTTGCCGGCGCCGTTCGGTCCGATCACCGAATAGACGATGCCGGCGTCGATCGAGAAACTGACGTTCTGCACGGCCTTGACGCCGCCGAAGGCCTTGGAGAGCTTGTTGACTTCGAGCAGCGCCATCAGTCCTTCCTCCCCAGTTTCGCCGCGAGCGTCGGCACCAGCCCCTTGGGCATGAAGATCATGGTGAACACGAGGATGGTCCCGAAGGCCACCGTTTCCCAGCCCTCGAAAGTGGCCAGCGCCTGCGGCAGAGCGGTGAGCAGCACGGCGCCGAGCACCGAGCCGTACACCGAGGCCATGCCGCCGATGACGACCATCGTCACCAGTTCGATCGAGTGGAAGAAGCCGGCGACGCCGGGCGTCACGAAGCCGACGTAGTGAGCGGTGACGCTGCCCATCAGGCTGGCGAACACCGCCGAGAGCACGAAGATGGCGACCTTGTAGCGCACCACGTCGACGCCGACCACCTGCGAGGCGACTTCCGACCCGTGCAGCGCGCGCAGGGCGCGGCCGAAGGGCGAGTCGATCAGGTTGAGCGAGGCCCAGACGCTGATCGCCAGCACGGCGGCGACCACCCAGTACCAGTGCTTCTCGCCGTACAGCTCGAAGCCGAACAGCGCGAAGGGCGGCACCGGCATGCCGTCCGGCCCGCCCGTCCAGGCCCCCTCGTTGGTGATGACGATGGTCAGGATGATGCCGAGGCCGAGCGTCGCCATCGCCAGATAGTGGCCCTTGAGCTTGAAGATCGGCCGCGCGACGAGCGCCGCGAGGACCGCGCAGGCCGCCGCGCCGGCCGCCATGGCGAACGCCGGGTGCCAGTTGAAATGCGTCGTGAGCACCGCCGACGAATACGCGCCGATGCCGAGAAAGCCGGCGTGGCCGAGGCTGATCTGGCCGGCGAAGCCGATCAGCAGGTTGAGGCCGAGCACGATCACGGCGTTGATCGCCATGCGGATCGCCAGGTCCATGTAGAAGGCGTTGGGCAGCGCGAAGGGCAGCACGGCGAGCACGGCGACGAGCAGCCACAGGCCGAGGTAGGGGGAGCGGAAATTCATCATGCTCACACCCGATCCGTCACTTTGGCGCCGAATAGGCCGCGCGGCATGAAGAAGAGGATGGCCAGGATGAGCACGAAAGGCACCGCATCCTTGTAGGCCGACGAGATGTAGCCGGCCGCCATGGCTTCGACGATGCCGACCATCAGACCGCCGACCACCGCGCCCAGCCCGCTGCCGAGGCCGCCGACGACCGCCGCGACGAAGCCCTTGAGGCCGAGCATGATCCCGACGTCGTAGGAGGTCAGCGTGATCGGCGCCACCAGGATGCCGCCGAGCGCGCCGAGCGCCGCCGAGAGCGCGAAGCTGATGAACAGCACCCAGCTCGTGTTGATGCCGACGAGCTGCGCCGCCACCGGGTTGAACGAGGTGGCGAGGATCGCCTTGCCAGCCAGCGTGCGGCTGAAGAAGTACCACAGCGCGGCGACCACGACGCCGGTCACGCCGAGCACCCACAGGCTCTGTGGCAGCAGCGTCGCGCCGAGGACGGCGATCGGCTCGCTGCCCGAGAACGGCGCCACCGCGTGCGTGCCCTTGCCGAGCCAGACCTGCACGAGGCCGCGGATGATCAGCGAGCAGCCGATCGTGATGATGATCAGCGTCACCGTCTCGGCGCCCTTGGCCGGCTCGATCGCCAGCTTCTCGACGAGCACCCCGACGAACGCCGGAACGACGATGGCGAGGACGACGGCGGCCGGCATCGGCAGCCCGAGCTGCATGAAGAACACCGTCAGCATGCCGCCGAGCATGATGAATTCGCCCTGCGCGAAGTTGATCACGTTGCTGGCGTTGTAGATCAGCGTGAAGCCGAGCGCCGCCAGCGCGTAGGTGGCGCCGACGGTGACGCCGGAAAACAGGAACTGCAGGAACTGGGCAAGCATCAGTCGTCTCCTCCGCCGCCAGGCCAGCGCCCGGTCCGGGCTTGCTGTGCGCGCATTGTGTTTCCTCCGGTTATTCGATTCTTATTTTTTTGTATCGCTTTCGAATTTGATTCTGTATTTCATAATTCATTCTGTCAACCGGAATTTACAATTTCGCAGCCCTCCCCCGGATCGGAAAAGTCCCCGCCCGGAAAGCGCACGTCCGCCGCTTCTCCCGACACAGTAGAAGTCCCGCAGCCCCAAGCTTTCCGGAGTTTTCCGGCCACCCTGAAATTCAGTTTTTTCCGATATGTCGCAATCGATAATTCTGCTTTTTTATGAAACAAAGACGGGGTAGTCTCGCGGAGCACTTCCCCCACACACAGGAGACCCCAATGAAAACCTTCTCGCTGTTCGCCGCCATCCTGGCGCTCGGCCTGACGCTCGTGACCGCCGACGCCGAAGCGGCGCGCCGCATCGGCGGCGGCAAATCCACCGGCATGCAACGTCAGGCCACTCCGCCGGCCCAATCCCCGACCGCCGCTCCGGGCGCCGCGAAGGCCGCCCCCGCCGCCGCGCCGCAGGCGCAACCCAAGCGCTCGTGGATGGGCCCGCTGGCCGGCCTCGCCGCCGGCCTCGGCCTCGCCGCGCTGGCCTCGCACCTCGGCTTCGGCGAGGAACTCGCCTCGATGCTGATGATCGGCCTGCTCGTCGTCGCCGTCATGGCGGTGATCGGCATCGTCATGCGCCGCCGCGCCGCCGCGCAGCAGCCCGGCGCCAGCGGCCTGCAGTACGCGGCCGCCGGCACCGACCGTGCCGCGCCGAACCGCGGCGCCTACGAAATGTCGCTGCCGGCCTCCGGCGGCACCGCGGCGCCGGCAGCTGCGACCGCTGCGGCCGCCGGCACCGGCCACGTCCCGGCCGACTTCGACGCAGACGGTTTCGTGCGCAACGCCAAGGTCAGCTTCATCCGCCTGCAGGCCGCCAACGACGCCGGCAACCTCGAGGACATCCGCGAATTCACCACGCCGGAAATGTTCGCCGAAATCCGCATGAGCATCGCCGAACGCGGCGGCGCGAAGCAGGAGACCGACGTCGTCACGCTCGACGCCCAGGTGATCGACGTCGCCGAGGAAGCGAACCGCTACATCGTCAGCGTGCGCTTCAACGGCCTGATGCGTGAAGAGAAAGACGCCGCCGCCGAAACGGTCGACGAGATCTGGCACATGACCAAGCCGCGCGACGGCAAGACCGGCTGGGTTCTGGCCGGCATCCAGCAGACGCAGTAAGCGCGCCGGCAAGCGATCAACCCTCGGCGGACCGCCCCACGCCGTCCGCCTTCAGCCCCTGTCCGGTTCGTCCGGGCAGGGGTTTTTTTCGTCCACGCCCGCCTTCGCCCCCCTTTTTCATCCGGCCGTAGGCGCGACGAGATAGGGGGCCGCATCCGTTTCGCGCACCGAACACCGCCCTCCGCGCATCGCTACCGGATTCCGGCCGCCCTTACCTGAAAGTCCAGAGTCGGAGAAATTGACGCCGGCGCGCCGCCTAACCGGCGCCTGCTCCGGCTGCCAAGCGCACCGGCCCGCTGGCACGCCGGTTGCTCACACCTCGGCAGGAAAAAATGCGGCTAGCGACGAGGACTCGGCATGCGGATCGAAAGAGCAAAACCGACGGCGGCGGAAGCGCCATGAACGGCACATGCGTCATGAGCGCAACGAGTCTCCGGCGGCAATTCCTCCATTTCACCTCCGCCGGCGCGGTCGGCACGCTCGCGCACTACGCGACGCTGATCGCCCTGGCCTCCGGATTCGGCGTCGCCGCGGCGTGGGCGGCGATGGCCGGCGCCGGCGTCGGGGCCGGCGTCAACTACGTCCTGAACCGCAACTTCACCTTCCGCAGCGCGCGCCGGCACGGTGAAGCGCTGCCCCGCTTCCTCGCGCTGGCCGCGCTGGGCATCGCGTTCAACGGCGCGATCGTCGGCGGGCTGGTCAGGCTGGGAAGCGACTATCTGATCGCGCAAGTCGTCGCGACGCTGCTCATCCTCGGAATCAACTTCATCGTGAGCCGAAAATGGATATTTCCCAAGACGCACTGAACGCGCTCGGCGCCGGCCGCTGCACCAATCCGGCCCTCAGTCCGCGCTACAAAGAGCCGCTCCCGAGCATCTCGGTGGTCGCGCCGGCCTACAACGAACAGGAGGTTCTGGGCGAATTCCATCGCCGCGTCGGCAAGGTGCTCGCCGAAATCGGCGCCCCCTACGAAATCGTGCTGGTGAACGACGGCAGCCGCGACGGCACCCTGGCCATGATGCACGCCATGCAGGCCGCCGACCCCCACGTCACCCTGGTCGATTTGTCGCGCAACTTCGGCAAGGAGATCGCGCTGTCGGCGGGACTCGACCACGCGCGGGGCGACGTCGTCGTCGTCCTCGACGCCGACCTGCAGGATCCGCCGGAACTGATTCCGCAGATGCTCGAAGGCTGGCGCGAAGGCTACGACGTGGTGTACGGCATGCGCAGCCAGCGCGACGGCGAGACCTGGCTCAAGAAGGCAACGGCCAAGGCCTTCTATCGCCTGATCCAGCGCGTCAGCCGCGTGGCCATTCCGCGCGACACCGGCGACTTCCGTCTGATGACGCGGCGCGCGGTGGCGGAACTGAGGCGTCTGCGCGAGGAGCACCGCTTTATGAAGGGACTTTTCGCGTGGATCGGCTTTCCCTCGAAGCCCTTCCTATACCGCCGCGATCCCCGCGCCGCGGGCGAAACCAAGCTGAACTACTGGAAGCTGTGGAATCTGGCGGTCGAAGGCATCACCTCGTTCACCATCGCGCCGCTCAAGGCGGCGACCTACTGCGGGCTCGGCGTCGCCCTGCTCGCGCTGCTCTACGCCGCCTTCGTCATCTGGAAAACGCTGATGCACGGCGACCCGGTGCGCGGCTATCCGTCGCTGATGGTCGTGCTGCTCTTTCTCGGCGGTGTCCAGCTCATCTCGGTCGGCGTCCTCGGCGAATACATCGGACGCATCTTCAACGAGGTCAAGGGACGCCCGCTCTACCTCGTCAATCGCGTGCTGCCGTCGTCGCTCGCCCGGCAGGAAAAACCGGCGCTGGGGACGCTCTGGCAGAAGGCGCAGGCCGATTCGTGAAGCCGGCGGCGTGATGCCGGGATCGCCGCTTCGGCCGCAGCACCCGGCGGACGCCGCTGTTTGCGGCGCGCGGACCGCCGCCGGCGCGGCGCCGGCGGCGAGGCGTGTAGCGGGCGCCGCACCGGATATTTCGGCGGACGCTTCGTCGAAGCGCTCGCCAAACCGTTCTTCCACGCACTCGCCTGACGCTGCGCCCGCCTCACCTCCGCTGTCCGGGCAAACGCGGAGCGCACGCGCTTGCGCGACGGCGTGCACAGCGCTCGCGCAGACGCTGACGCGGATCGAATACGCCTGCGCCCTGTTTTCCCTGAGCCTCATCCCCGTGCTGTCGATCTACGCGAACGTCACCCTGCCCGGCTGGGGCCGCGCGGGCGCCCTCTTGACCCTGCTTGGCGGCGTCGGCGTGCTCTGGCTCGGCGCCTACCGCCCCTGGCGTTGGAAGCTTCCGGACGCCTTCGTCCGGGCCGGAGCCGGATTTCCGCGCCCCCTCCAATTCCCGCCCGTACGCCACGTCCTGCTGTTCGGGCTCGCGCTGCACGTCGCCGTCGCCGCGCTTAGCGCGCCGATCCCGCAGGCGGACGGCGCGGCCTATCTCGACCTGGCCGAAAAACTGGCGCACGGGCGGCGCTACGTAGACGCCTTCGGCCATCTGGCGTTCTGGCCGGCCGGGCTGCCGCTCTACCTGGCGCCCTTCGTCCGCCTGTTCGGCGCGACGCCGATCGCCATCGCCGCGGCCAACGGCGTTCTCTACCTGCTCGGCGCCGCGTCCGTCGCCTATCTGGCGCAAACGCTTTGCGGGCACCGCGCAGCGGCGCCGGCGGCCCTCCTCTTCACGCTCTGGCCGGGGCGCCTGCTGCTCGCCGGCGTCGTGGCAAAGGAGCTGCTTTGCCTCGGGCTGGTCGCCGCCAGTCTGGCGCTGCTGCTCGCCGCCTTCGCCAGCCCCGGGCCGCGCGCCTTCATCCGCGCCCTGCCGGCCGGCGCGGCGATGGGCTGGGCGGCGCTGGCGCAGCCGGGCCTGCTGCTCCTGCTGCTGGCCTATCCGCCGATGTTCCGCGCGGCGCTGAAAACCCTGAGCTGGCAACGCTATCTCGCCATCCTGGCGACGACGCTGCTCAGCGCCGTCTTGATCGTCGCGCCATGGATGCTGCGCAACTGCGAGGTGTTTTCCGGCCAGTTCTGCGGCGTCGCCACGAACGGCGGCAGCGTCTTCTACCGGGCGAACAATCCGGCGGCGTCGGGCAGCTGGATTCCCGAGGGCGAAATCGCCATCACCCACATGCCGGAACTGGAACAGAACCGGCTCGGCTTCGAGCTCGGGAAACAGTGGCTGCGCGAGCAGCCGCTGGCAGCGCTGGCGCTGGCCGTGCGCAAGGAAATCCTCCTGCTCGGCGGCGACGCCTACGGCGCCTACTGGGCGATCAAGCGCGGCGACGGCCGGCTCGACGCGGGAATCCGGCAGGACCCGGACACGCCCCGGGAAAGCGCCTACCGGGCGGCGAAGCTGCTCAGCCTGTTCTTCTGGATCGCGCTCGGCTGCATGGCGATCCGGGGCCTGCGGGCGCTGCGGCGCCGCTCGCGGGAGCAGACGGAAGCGGCGCTGCCGCTGCTCTATCCCTTCCTCTACGGCGTCGCCGTTTTCGCGCTATTCGAAAGCGGCGACCGCCAGCACATGTTCGCCGTCCCGCCGCTGATCGCCCTCGCCCTCGCCCATCTGTACGCGCCGGAAGAGGCTGGCCGCGGCGGCCCGGCCGGGAGCGAAACCGGCCGCCGGACGGCTCAGGCGGCCTGACCGAGCGCGCGCTCGGGCGCGTCCTGTAGGTCGATGCCGAGCACTTCGACAAGCGCGGCGACGGCCGGGCCGACGTTGCCGCTGCGCGTCGCGAGCACGGTCGAGGTCTCCGCGAAGCGCGCCGGCAGGCGGTGCACCGACACCGTGCCGGCGTGCGCGTCGAGCAGGCTGAGCGGCGCCAGCGCGATGCCCATGCCGGCGGCCGCGCAGCCGATCATCGCGTGATACGACGAGAGTTCGACGACGCGCTCGGGCACGACGCCGTCGGCCGCCAGCCAGGCTTCGAGGCGCTGGCGATAGGCGCAGCTCGGTTCGAAGGTGAGCAGCGTCCGCTGCCGCACGTCGCGCGCCGAACGAATCGGCGGATGCCCGGCCGGCGCGACGACGGCCAGCTCCTCGCGAAAGACCGGGATCGCGGTGAGGCGCGCGTCCTGCACCGGGCCGCTGACCAGCGCGCAGTCGAGCCCGCCCTCGGCCACCTCGGCGAGCAGGCGCCCGGTCGGACCGGTGCGCAGTTCGAGCTGCACGTCCGGATAACGCCGGTGAAACAACGCGAGCGCCGGCGGCAGACGCGCCGCCGCCGTGCTCTCCATCGACCCCAGGCGCATGCGCCCGCACGGCACGCCCTCGCTGACGGCGGCGCGCGCCTCGTCGGCCAGATCGAGCAGGCGCTCGGCGTAGTCGAGCAGCACGCGGCCCGGCGCGGAGAGCAGCATGCGCTTGCCTTCGCGGATGAAGAGCGCGACGCCGAGCCCCTGTTCGAGCTGGCGGATGCGCGTCGTCACGTTCGACTGGACGCGATGCAGGCGCAGGGCCGCGCGCGTGACGCCGCCCTCGCGTACCACGGCGCGGAAAATTCGCAGATCCTCGAGGTCCATCGTTCTCTCCTGGCGATCGTTCGCATCTGATTTATTCATTTTACAGAATTTTCTACGAACGCTAAGCTCCCGGAAAAACCATCGCCCGACGGAGAAAACCCGGTGCAAGCAGTCCAGGAAAAACAGGAACAACGCGCGGAACACCTCAAGGGCTATCTCGCGGCCGGCGCCACGCTGTGCATCTGGACGGGCTTCGTGCTCGTCTCGCGCCTCGGCGGCAAGAGCGCGCTGACGCCCTACGACGTCTTCGCGCTGCGCCTGATCACCGCCTCGCTGATCCTCCTGCCGCTCGCCGGCAGCCTGCTCGCCGGCGGCGAGTGGCGCGACCGCCGGCTGTGGGCGCTGTCGCTGATCGGCGGCCTGCTCTACGGCCTGTTCGTTTACGGCGCCTTCAAGTTCGCGCCGGCGGCGCACGGCGGCATCCTGCTCTCCGGCCTGCAGCCCTTCCTGATCACCGCCATCGTCTGGCTGATCGCCGGCACGCGGCCGACGCGCCTGCGCAGCATCGGCCTCGCCGGCATCGCCATCGGCGTGCTCTGCGCGGCGATCCCCTATTTCACGCACTGGTCGCCCGAACTGCTGCTCGGCGACGCCCTGCTCCTCCTCGCCTCGGTGACCTGGGCGCTCTACAGCGTGCTCGCCAAGCGCTGGGGCTTCTCCGCATGGACGCTGACGCGCGCCGTGGCGCTTGGCTCGGCCGTCCTCTATCTGCCGGTCTACGCGCTATGGCTGCCCAAGGCGCTGGACGCCGCGCCGCTCTCGATGATCGTGACGCAGGGGCTGTACCAGGGCGTCGGCGCGACCATCCTGGCCATGATTTTCTTCCTGCGCGCGGTCGCCAGCCTCGGCCCCGAGCGCACGGCGGCAATCCTCGCGCTGGTGCCCGTCACCTCCGGCCTGCTCGCCGTGCCGCTGCTCGACGAGCCGCTGACCGCCTGGCTGCTCGCCGGCCTCGTTTTCGTTTCGCTCGGCGCCTACGTCGCGTCGCGCCCCAATCCCGCCACGAACCCGCTCCGGAGCTGACCATGCCCTACGTCAACATCAAGATCACCAACGAAGGCGCGACCGCCGCGCAGAAGGCCGAGCTGATCGCCGGCGTCACCGAACTGCTGCAGCGCGTGCTGAACAAGAACCCGCAAACGACGGTGGTGGTGATCGACGAGGTCGAAACCGACAACTGGGGGATCGGCGGCGAATCGGTGACCGTGCGCCGCCGCGCCGGGAAATAGCCCGGCCCGCCGCTCACGCCGCCTGCCCGCCGCACCCGACCTGGCGCGACAGGAGCATCGCCGACCCGCAGCCTGCACGCTTCCTGCACGCTTCCTGCACGGTTCCTGCCCGCTGCCAGCGGGAGCCGCAAGCGCTCCCGTGCCCGCAAATCGCGCAGCCCGTCCCCGGCCAGGGGTAGCGACGGCTGGCCGGGCATACGGAAAAACCGGGCGCAGGAGCGAAACCCGCGCCCGGCACCGCCTCAACCCTCTGCCGGCGCGCCCTCCCCGCCGGCCTTGCCGACGATGCGTTCGAGCTGCCGGATGCCGGCGCGCAGCGCTTCCGCGTCGAAATCCCCCAGCATCTCCTCACGCACGGCGACCACCTCGCCCTCGATTTCGCGCGCTAGCCGCAGGCCGGCGTCGGTGATCGCAATGCGCTTCCGCCGCCGGTCCTCGCGGTCCGGCGTGCGCCGCAGCAGCCCCTTGGCCTCCATCCGGTCGATGATGCCGACCAGGGTCGGCGTTTCAACCCCGAGGCGCGCGGCCAGTTCGCTCTGAGTTACGTCGCTCGCCTCGCTACGCAACAGCCAGAGCGTGCGCCAGGTCGCCTGCGTCATGCCCCACGGGCGCAGACGCGCGTCGAGCCGCGCCCGCCACAGCGCGGCGGCGCGGTGCAGCAGGGTGGCGTAGCGTTGAAGATCGTCGTTCATTTCGTCATTCATTTAATTAATTAGCTAGCTAACGATTAGCTTGATAACATTTACCATCATCTTCCCGCCCGCCGCTTTTGTCCAGATGCCAGACACGCCTCCGCTCCCACACAAGCACAGCTTCGAAAGCCTCAGCGAACGCTACGGCGCACGCTACAAATGGCTGGTGCTGTTCGCCGTCGCCTTCGGCGGCATCGCCGGCGTCCTGTCGACAAGCAGCATGAATGTCGCCATCCCGAGCATCGGCCAGCAGTTCGGCCTCGGCCAGGACAAGGTGCAGTGGGCCATCACCGGTTTTATGGCGGCGATGACGCTGTCGATGCTGCCGACGCCCTGGCTGCTCGACCGCATCGGCTTCCGCCGCTGCTTCCTCGGCGCCATCGCCGTACTCGCCGCGAGCAGCGCGCTCGGCGCGCTCGCCACCAACTTCGCCTGGCTGGTCGCCATGCGCATCGTACAGGGCGCCGCCGCCGGCATCCTGCAGCCGCTCGGCGCGGTCGCCGTGATGCGCCTCTTCCCGGTCGAATCGCAGGGCCGCGCCTCCGGCATCCTCGGCTTCAGCATCGTACTGGCGCCGGCCGTCGCGCCGACGCTCGGCGGCATGCTGCTCGACCGCTTCGGCTGGGAGGCGATCATCCTCGCCAACCTGCCTTTCTGCCTGATCGCCGGCGTCGCCGGGATGGCCCTGCTGCCGCACCCGCGCGAGCTGAAGAACACGCGCTTCGACTGGTTCGGCGCCGGCACGCTCGGCCTCGCCACGCTCTGCGCCATCGAGGGCATCACCAGCGTGCACGGGCACGGGCTGACGTCGCCGTGGACGCTCTCGCTGCTCGGCCTCGCCACGCTCGCGCTCGTCCTCTTCGTGCGCCACGCCCGGCGCGCGCAGGCGCCGATCATCGCGCCCACGCTCTTCGCCAACCGCGCGTTCACGATGGGCACGCTCGTCTCGCTGACCTACGGTTTCGGGATGTACGCCTCGACCTACCTGATCCCGGTCTTCCTGCAGAGCGCCCTCGGCTACTCCGCGACGCGCGCCGGCCTCGCCCTGCTGCCCGCCGGCCTCGTGCTGGCGCTGGTGATTCCGCTCGGCGGCCGCATGGCCGACCGCTACCCGCCGCACCGCGTGACGATGCTCGGACTCGCCGTTTTCGGCCTCTCCTTCCTGCTGCTCGCCGTGATCGGCGGACGCATCGCCTACGACGAGATGATCTGGGTCACCGCGCTCGGCCGCCTCGGACTGGCGCTGATCCTGCCCGCTCTCAGCCTGGCCGCGCTGCGCGGCATGACGGCGCACCAGCTCGGACAATCGTCGGTGGTCGTCAGCTACGTGCGCCAGCTCGGCGGCGTGCTCGGCATCGCCGTGTCGTCGGTCTTCGTCGAATGGCGCGAAACGGCTTACGGCGCCGTCGGACCGGGCGCCTACGCCGACAGCTTCATGCTGCTGGCCGTCGTTTTCGTCGTCGCGCTGGCCGCCGCCAGCCGCATGACGCCGCACGCGGAAAAAGTCCGCAAGGCGGCGTCCTAGCGCAATCGGCGGCGTTCGCCGCCCTTACCCGCTTTTACCCCCTTTTACCCGAAACGCCCTCACCGCGCCCCGGCAGGCGCCGTTATCGTTCCCAACGGCAGATTCGCCGTGCAAGCAGGGAAAGGAAAAGCGATGGTCTCCGCAATCGGAACGTCCGGCATCAGCACCGCAAGCGGCGCGAGCAGCAGCGACTCACAACTGGCGGCGCTGGAAAAGCAGCTCGCCTCCTACCAAAAACAGCTGGTCGCCGCACAGAAGGAAGCCACGACCGAGTCCGGCGCTCAGGAGGTCGAGCGCATCACCCGAAAGATCGCCGAAATTCAGGAAAGGATCGCGCAGCTGCAGTCGGAAAAAAGCAACGCCGCGCAAGACAAGAAGAACTCCGCAACCGAGGAAACGAGCGCGTCGGCGACGTCCAGGGAAACGTCCGGCGACGCGGGGCTGGGAGAAAACGTCGACGTCTTCGCCTGAAGCGAGGCACAATCGGCGCAGCCTTTTCCTCCCCGGCATCCGCATGAATCCGACCCTCCCTTCGCAAACGAAAGCGCAATCTTGAGCGGCCGCCACGCAGGCCCGGCGGCCAGCGCCGCCGGGCACTTCGCGATCGGATGCGAACGCCTCGCCGCCGGCGACGAGGCCGGCGCCGAAGCGGCTTTTCGCAACGCGCTCGCCATCGACCCCGACTGCGCCGAGGCGCACGGCAACCTCGGCTTCGTGCTCGAAGCGCGCGGCGCGCTGGAGGAGGCCGAAGCCTGCTATCGCCGCTCGCTGGCACTCAAGCCGGCGCTGCCGGACATCCAGATCAACCTCGCGATGCTGCTCGCCGGGCGCCGGCGCTTCGCGGAAGCCGAGGCGGCCTGCCGGAAGGCCATCGCGCTCGCCCCCGATTGGCCGCACGTCTGGACCGACACCGGCATCCTCTACGCCTGCCTGAAGCGCGAAGCGGAAGCCGAGGCCTGCTACCGCGAGGCGCTGGCGCTCGACGCCGAAAACGCCGGCGCGCGCTTCAACCTGAGCTATCTGCTCCTGCGCCAGGGGCGTTTCGACGAAGGCTGGCAATGCCTCGAAGCGCGCAACTGGTACGCCGGGCTGGCCGGACGCCTGGACTGCCCGCGCTGGCAGGGCGAGGCGCTCGCCGGCAAGGCGCTGCTGGTCTGCCCGGAAGCCGGGCACGGCGACCTCATCCAGTTCTGCCGCTACGTGCCGCTGCTCAAGGCGCGGGGCGCGGCACGCATCACGCTGTGGTGCCACCCGGCGCTGAAGCGCCTGTTCGCGACGCTGGACGGCGTCGACGCGGTCGTCGGCCTCGACGAGGAAATTCCCGATGCGCACGATTTCTGGGTGCCCGCTCTCAGCCTGCCCTATCGCTTCGGCACGCGCCTCGACACGATTCCGGCGAGCATCCCCTATCTGCGCGCCGCGCCGGACGACGTCGCGCGCTGGACCGCACGACTGGCACCGCACGACAGCAGCGCGGGCGGCTCGCCGCTGCGCGTCGGGCTGGTCTGGAAGGGCAATCCGCGCTTCGAGAACGACGCCGACCGCTCGCTGCCCGGCCTGCACCTGCTGGCGCCGCTCGGCGCAGTCGCCGGCGTGCGCTTCTTCAGCCTGCAGAAGGGAGCCGGCGAAGACGAGGCGCTGGCGCCGCCGGCCCGACTCCCGCTCGTCCATCTCGGCGGCGGGATCGACGACTTCGCCGACAGCGCCGCGATCGTCGCCGGACTCGACCTCGTGATCAGCGTGGACACCGCCGTCGCCCATCTCGCGGGCGCGCTCGGCAAGCCCTGCTGGATCATGCTGCCGGAATACAAGACCGACTGGCGCTGGCTCGCCGGTCGCTGCGATTCGCCGTGGTATCCGGGCACCGCCCGTCTCTTCCGGCAAACGGCGGCGGGCGACTGGGCGCCGGTGGTGGTGGAAATCGCCGCCGCCCTCGCCGCGTGGGCGGCAGGCGCAGAACGCGGCGCGCCGCCCTGAGCGGCGAGCGCGCCTGCCGGATCGGCCGAACGAGAAAGAGGCAAGCGGAACTCGGGGGAACGACGGCCGCGAGAACCCGCCGCGCAGGCCGGGCCGTGAAAGCCGACCGGAGAGTCCATCGAAGCAGGCCGGGCCGTGAGAGCCAGCCGGAGGTTCATCGAAGAATGATCCGGGGAATCCGCCTACGAAACGGGCGAAGAACCGGCGGACAAACCCGCGCCGCTACTTCGCGGCGGGGCCGCCTTCATGTCCGAGGCGCGCCGAGAGATCGGCCGCGGCGGCCTTGAGCGCCGTCACCACCCGGCCTGACGGACTCATGTCGAACATGCCCTGCACGCCGACGACGAGCATGGCCAGCGAAATCTCGTTCTTGAAATTGAAGACCGGCGCCGCAACGGCCTCGACGCCGGGCACCAGATGGTAGCCGGAGACCGTGGCGATGCCCTGGCGGCGCGCCTCCTCGAACAGGCAGTCGACCTTGAAGCGCGTGTTCCAGGCCTCCGGCAGATCCGGATTCTTCAGCTCCTTCTGAACCAGCGGCTCGACCGTCTCGCGCGGCAGCCAGGCGCCGAACACGCGGCCGCTGGCCGAGGTGATCATTTCCAGCGCGGTGCCGGTCACCACGTTCACCGTGATCGGCCGGCGCGGACGCTCCCAGCGCACGATCACCGGTCCCTTGTCGCTCCATACGGCGAGCGCCGTCGTCTCGTTGATCTCGTCGCGCAGGTTGGCGATGGCGCCGATGCCGAGGCGGATGCGGTCGAGCCGGTCGATGGCCACCAGCCCGATGTTGAGCGCGAAGGGGCCGAGGTCGTAGCGCGAGGTCAGCGGGTCCTGCTCGACGAGGCCGCCGCGGATCAGGCTGACCAGATAGCGGTGCACCTTGGACGCCGGCATGTCGGCCGCCGCCGCGATGTCCTTGAGCATCATCGAGCGATGGCCGTTGACGATGGCCTGCAGGATGCGCGTGCCGATCTCCATCGACTGCACGCCGTGCTTGCCGTCGCCGCCTTCGAGGTCGTCCCTGTTGTCCTTGTCGCCCGGCTCCGCCCGGGCGGCTGCCTTCTGCCGCATTGTCCGACTCCCTTTCCCGATTCCGCCCGCCTGCGTGCGGCGCACGAAAATTCTGTTTTGCGTAACTTATTTCATTTTATAGAATGATCGGAGCAAATGACAAACCCGACGACAACTCCGGCAAGAAAACCGAACGACGTCCCGGCGCGCGCGCCGACAATGCCCGCAATGCCCGCAATGCCGACGCTGCCGACACCGTCACCCGCCCCCGAACTTCAGCCCGCAGGAGCCGCCCCATGACTTCCCCCCGCGTTTACGCCATCGACGGCATTGTGCCGGTGATCGACCCGAGCGCCTACGTCCATCCCTCCGCCGTCCTGATCGGCGACGTCATCGTCGGCCCCGGCTGCTACGTCGGTCCCTGCGCCAGCCTGCGCGGCGACTTCGGGCGGCTGATCCTGGAAGCCGGCGCGAACGTGCAGGACACCTGCGTCATGCACGGCTTTCCCGGCACCGACACGGTCGTCGAGGAAAACGGGCACATCGGCCACGGCGCCGTGCTGCACGGCTGTCGCGTCGGGCGCAACGCGCTGGTCGGGATGAACGCGGTGATCATGGACAACGCCGTGGTCGGCGCCGAGTGCATCGTCGCCGCCTGCGCCTTCGTCAAGGCCGGCATGGAAATCCCGTCGCGCTCGCTGGTCGCCGGCATGCCGGCCAAGGTCGTGCGCACGGTGAGCGACCAGGAACTCGCGTGGAAGACGGAAGGCACGCAGACCTACCAGGAACTCGCGCGGCGCTGCCACGCGACGCTCGTCGAAACCGAAGCGCTCACGACCGTCGAACCCGACCGCAAGCGGATCGCCATCGAGGGCGTGCTGCCGCTGGTGGAAACGAAAAAGCTGGCGGCCGGAAATACCTAGCCGGCTCCGGCGCCCCGCCGGACGAAGCCGGGGCCGGGAAAACGCAGACGCCGCAGACGCTCGCCCGCGCCGGCCTCACCGCACCTCGAGCGGACCGCCGGTCGGCAGCGCTTCGAGCTGCGCCATCACCGCCCGCGACGGCGGGCGCCGACAGGCCTGCCCGGCGCCTTCGGCGCCGCGCGTCGCCGCTTCGAGGGCCGGCGCCAGAACCTTCAGGATCTGCACCGGGAGGCTGCTGGTAAAGCGGAAGTCGGCCGCGTCCGGCCCGCCGACGTAGGCGGTCAGCGTGCCGAAGTGGCGGTCGCCGAGATAGAAGACGAAGGTTCCCGAGCGCTCGACGACGCGCGAGGAGATCAGCGCGCCGCCCTTGGCGAAGGTCTCGAAGCGGTGGTCACCGGTGCCGGTCTTGCCGCCGACCGTCAGCGGCGAGCCGTCGGCCTGCCGGAAGACGCCCTTCAGGCGCGCCGCCGTGCCGTTCTCGATCACCTCGGCGAGCACCTGCCGCGCAACCTGCGCCACCTCGGCCGGCAGCACGCGCTGCGGCGCGCCGGGGCGATAGTCGAGTTCGGTCTCGTAGGGCGTGCCGGCGGCGAACAGCAGGCTCTCGACGCGCACCGTCGGCAGGCGCACGCCGTCGTTGAGCAGGATTCCCATCAGCTCGGCCAGCGCGCCCGGCCGGTCGGCCGACGAGCCGAGCGCCGTGGCGTAGGACGGCACCAGCGAGTCGAAGGGATAGCCGAGGCGCTTCCAGCCGCGATGGATTTCGCGGAAGGCATCCTCCTCGATCAGGACCTTGATGCGGGCGTCCTGCGCGCCCTTCTTGCGCGGCTTGAACAGCCATTCGTAGGCTTCCTGCCGCTCGTCGCGGCTGGCCGCGAAGATCTCGGCGGTCGTCGCCTGCGGGTGCTGGCGCAGGTAGCCGAGCAGCCACAGTTCCAGCGGATGCACGCCGGCCAGGTAGCCGCGGTCGTTGAGGTTGAAGCGGTCCGGCGCATAGTCGCGGTAGAGGCGTGCAACCCTGGCCTCGGCTTTGGCCTTGTCCTTGGCCTCCGCCGCCGCCGGCAGGTGTTGCCTCAGGAAGGCGGCGAACTCCGCTTCGTCGGCCCCCGGTTCCAGCGAACGGAAGACGACCGCCAGCCGCGTCGGCGTCGGGCGCTTGTTCTTGAGCAGCTGCTGCAGGGCGTCCTCGGCGCTCAGCCCGCGGTAGCGGGCGATGAAGCCATGCAGGAATTCGCGGCCCTCGCGGTCGGCGAAGCGCGCCAGATAGACCTTGCGCTGCGGGTCGGCGACGTCGTCGAGGATGGTCGGGCTCGACGACGGCATGGCGAACATCGCGTAGCGCACGACGTCGCGCATCAGGCGGATGAACGGCAGGTTGATCGAGCGGCGCACCGCCTCGCGCACGCTGACGATGCGGCCGTTGTCGGCGGCGTCGAAATTGTCGAAGTGGTGCAGGCCGCCGCCGGTGAAGAAGCCTTCGCCCGGGTTGGCCGAATACTGGCGTTCCATGGCCGCATCGAGCATCGGCCGCAGTTCGGCCGGGCCGGTGCCTTTTTCGCGGAGCTTCACGAGATAGTCGACGGCCCAGGCGGTGATCGCGTCCTGGCGGTGCACCGGCAGCGCGCGCAGCTCCTTGACGCCGAGGCCGCCGAGGCGTTCGTGCAGTTCGGCAACGGCGGACAGGTAGCTGAGCAGCGTGCGCAGCTTGGCTGTCGAGCCGAGGTCGAGCTTGCTGCCGTTGTTGATGTCGAGCGGCTGCTCGAAGTTGTCGGCCTGCACGCGCACGAGGTTGGCCCCCGGCGTGCGCTCGAACAGCGTGAAGCTGTAGACGAGCTTGGCCGGATCGCCGTGGTCGAGCAGGCGGAAGCCGATCAGCCCCGCCGCCTTGGCCACCGCCGGGTCGCGCAGGGCTTCGAGGCGGGCGGTGACGGCCTGCTGCAGGTCGGCGTTGAGCGTGCTGTGCGCCACGAGATCGAGGCGGTCGAGTTCGTACAGGCCGGCGACGCCGAGCTGCGCCGCGAGGCCGACGCGCACGGCGTTGGCCGCCTTGCGCGAGGCGAAGCTGGCCGTCGCCCGCTCGGCGCCGCCGGCGCGGAAGGCGATCGGCCGGGCGAGCGCCGCGTCGCGCACGGCGGGCGTGATGATGCCGGCGTCGGCGAGCAGGCGCAGATAGACGTTGGCATGCGCTTCGAGTTCGTCGCCGTTGCCGCTCAGGTAGTACGAGGGACGGCGCTGGGCGATCATCAGCGACAGCGCCTGCTTGTAGGCCAGCGCCTTTTCCCCGAAATCCGCGCCGAGCCGCTCCTCGCCGGCCGCGGGCAGATCGCCGATGTCCTGCAGGTTGCGCCCGTACCATGCCCACAGCGCGTCGCCCAGGCCATTGACTTCGCCACGCCCGGGGCGCGCCGAGAGCGGCACGGTGTTGAGGTAGTCGAGCACGATGCGACGGCGCGTTTCCAGCGTTTCCTCGCCGTCCAGATAGGCGCGCAGCGAAGCAGAACTCATCTGGCGCAGCTTCTCGCGGGCGCCGATCGTGCGCCCCTGCGGCGAATGGCGGTACTTCTCGATCTGCGTCGCCAGCGTGCTGCCGCCCGGCGCCTCGTGGCCGGGGTAGACCGCATGCACCAGTTGGTCGAACAGGGCGCGCGCGAAGCGGTCCCACTCGACGGCCGGGTTGCGGCGCGGGCGCGACTCGTCGAGCAGTTCGCGGTTCTCGATGAAGAGCAGCGACTCGACCAGCACGCGCGGCACCGCGTCGAAGTCGCTGAACACGCGCTCCGGGTAACGCGCGGCGTAGAGCGGATCGTTGCGGCAATCGAGGATGCCGAGGCCGGCCTGCGTCTTCTCGCGGTAGGGCGCGAACAGCCCCATGTCCATGACCTTGAGCAGCTGCGGCGACTGCCGGGCCTGCCCGCTGATGACGTAGCCGTCGGCTTGCAGGCGCTGGATGTAGTCCGGCAGGGCGCTGTAGCCGAGACGCTGATCGTAGGGACCGCCGCCGCCGAAGCGGATTTGCTGGCTGGCGCCCGGTTCGACGCGGTAGCTGATCTGCTGGCCGATATCGGAAAGCAGATGCGCCTGGAGACGGAAATGGCGCCCTTCCTCGACGAGAAAAACGATCCCGGCGGCGGCGATGCCGAGCGCCGTGAAGACGAAGACCTTCTTATATGCACGGACAGTCATGGGCCGCCCGATCTCCCGGAAGTGGTCGCGACGCACGCGACGAAGTCATTGACGTCGATTGGACCGCGCACGGCGGGATCAATTCAATACCGATGTCCGCGTATTCGCGTCGCCGCGCCGCTTGCGGCGCGGGCGGCGGTCAGGCGACCGGGTGAGAAAGGCGGACGGCGGAGAGCGAGCGGCCGGCGGCCGGCAAGCGCGGCGCGGCGCGGCGGCGGCTAGCGCAGGCGCGTCGCGAGAAACTCGCCGTTGCCGACCGGGACGAGGCTGCAGGCGAAATCCGCGTCGGCGCGCACGCCCGCCATGAACGGCGCCATTTCCGCCGCGTGCGAGGTGGCGTTGTCGACCACCAGCAGGCCGCCCGGACGCAGCGTCCGCCGCAGGTCGGGCCACCAGCCGCAGTATTCGCCGCGCTCGGAATCGAGAAAGATCAGGTCGTAGGCGGCGTCGGCGGCCCCCGCCAGCACCCGCCCGGCGTCGTCGTGGATCTGGGCGATGTGCGACGCCAGCCCGGCGCGCGCGAAGTTCGCCGCGGCGAGCTCCCGCTTGAACGCGGAGAATTCGACCGTGCTCACCGAACCGCCGGTCGCGCGCGCCGCTTCGGCCAGCCAGAGCGTCGAATAGCCGTTCGAGGTGCCGATTTCGAGGATGCGCCGGGCGTTCGTGGCATGCACCAGCACGGCGAGGAATTCGCCGGTATCGCGCGTGATGTTGAGCATGCGGCGGGGCCGCTCGGCCGTGGAAGCGTCGTTGGACGCGCCGAAGCGTTCGAGTTCGTCGAGAAGGTCGGTCAGGGATGCGCTCATGGCAGGCTCCAGGAAACGGGCGGCGCACCGGGCGCCCCCTTGTTCGGACGGAAGCGAACGATAGCCGCTTTGCGCGCGCGGCGCCATTCCGGCAAGGCGGCCGGAAGGAAATACCGCGCGCGACCGCCGGAGCGAAACGGGAAGCGAACGAGGCGAAAGATGCAAAAGAGGCGGCTGCGGACGATGCGGAACGTTACAGGGCGATACGATCCGGCACACGCCGATACGGGCGGGGGCTTGTTCTGGACCGATCGGTCCAGTATGATCGGCGACATTCTTTTGCTCAGGTCCGCCATGTCCCGCTGCCGCGAATTCGATATCGACCAAGTCCTCGACCGGGCGCTCGACGCGTTCTGGCTGAAGGGCTACGCCGCGACCTCGATGACCGACCTGCTGGCCGCCATGGCGCTGAGCAAGAGCAGCTTCTACGAATGCTTCGGCAGCAAGCGCGAAGTGCTGCTCGCCGCCCTGCGCCGCTACAGCGCGCGCGAACTCGCCGAGGCGCGCCGCCATTTCGGCGGCGCGGAATCGACGGCGCCGGTAGCGCCGCTGCTCGCGGCCTGGGTCGGACACGGCGTCGCCCCGGCCAAGCACCGACCCGGCGAGCGCTGCGGCTGCCTGATCGTGAACATCGCCGTCGAACTCGCGCCGCACGACGCCGAAATCGAAGCCGGCGTGCGGCGCCATCTCGACGAACTCACCGCCTTTCTCGCCGAAACCGTCGCGCGCGGGCAGGCCGACGGCTCGCTGTCGCCCGCCTTCGATCCGGCGCGCACGGCCGACGCCCTGCTCGGCCTCGTCGCCGGCCTGCAGGTCCTGGCCAAGGGCGGCTTCGCCAGCACCCGGCTGAGTGCCCTCGCCGATACGCAACTGGACTGCCTGCTCGGCGGCGGCCCCTGATCCACTTGTCCCCTCCCCTTTCATCCCCCTTTTCTTCCCCCTTTCCGGACCGTTCAGTCCAAAGCCACAGGAGACCTAGATGTCCGCTCAACCGAACAACGACACTTCCGATCTCTTCCAGCCCGCCCGCGTCGGCGCGCTGCAACTCGCCAACCGCATCGTCATGGCGCCGCTCACGCGCAGCCGCGCCGGCGCCGGCGACGTGCCGACCGACCTGATGGCCACCTACTACGCGCAGCGCGCCGACGCCGGCCTGATCATCAGCGAGGCTTCGCAGATTTCGCCGCAGGGCAAGGGCTACATCCAGACGCCGGGCATCTACAGCGCCGAGCAGATTGCCGGCTGGAAGAAGATCACCGACGCCGTGCACGCCAAGGGCGGCAAGATCGTCATCCAGCTCTGGCACGTCGGCCGCATTTCGCACCCGGCGCTGCAGGAAGGCGGCGCGCTGCCGGTCGCACCGTCGGCGGTGAAGCCGAACGGCTGGGTGTTCACCGGCAAGGGCAAGGAGGACATGGTGACGCCGCGCGCGCTCGAACTGTCCGAGCTGCCCGGCATCGTCGCCGACTACGCGCAGGCCGCGCGCAACGCGCTGGCCGCCGGCTTCGACGGCGTCGAGATCCACGCCGCCAACGGCTATCTGCTCGACCAGTTCCTGCGCGACAAGACCAACCTGCGCACCGACGCCTACGGCGGCAGCGTCGAGAACCGCGCGCGCCTGCTGCTCGAAGCGACCGACGCCGTCGTCGCGGCGATCGGCAAGGAGCGCGTCGGCGTACGCCTGTCGCCGATCAGCGGCGCCAACGACATCGACGACAGCAATCCCGAACCGGTCTTCACCTACGCCGTCGAACAGCTCGCGGCGCGCGACATCGCCTTCCTGCACATCGTCGAAGGCAACACCGGCGGCGAGCGCGTGCCTGGCCGCCCGACCGACTTCGACCTCGGCAAGCTGCGCCGCCTCTTCCCGAACGCCTACATCGCCAACAACGGCTACACGCGCGACATGGCGATCGCGGCGCGCGCGGCGGACCGGGCCGACCTGATCGCCTTCGGCCGCCCCTTCATTTCCAACCCCGACCTCGTCGAGCGCCTGCGCCACGACGTGCCGCTCGCCCCCCTGCAGACGGCGACGCTGTACGGCGGCGACGAGCGCGGCTACACCGACTACCCCGTCCGCGAAAGCGCGGCGGCCTGAGCGAAAGGCCCCCCCATGCAGAACTTCACCTTCCACAACCCGACCCGCATCCTGTTCGGCGCCGGCCGCATCGCCGACCTGCCGCGCGAGCTTCCGGCCGGCGCCCGCGTCTTGATCACCTACGGCGGCGGCAGCGTCGTCAAGACCGGCACGCTGGACGAGGTCAAGACCACGCTCAAGGACTTCGCCGTCGTCGAATTCGGCGGCATCGAACCGAACCCGACCTATGAAACGTTGATGCAGGCCGTCGAACTCGCGCGCCGCGAGAAGATCGACTTCCTGCTCGCCGTCGGCGGCGGCTCGGTGATCGACGGCACCAAGTTCATCGCCGCCGCCATCCCCTTCGAGGGCGACCCCTGGACCATCCTCTCCGAGCGCGCCCCGGTGCGCGCGGCGGTTCCCTTCGGCAGCGTCCTCACGCTGCCCGCCACCGGCTCGGAAATGAACAACGGCGCCGTCGTCACGCGGCGCGCCACGCAGGACAAGCTGGCTTTCGCCAACCGCCTGCTCTTCCCGGTCTTCTCGGTGCTCGACCCGACGAAGACCTACACGCTGCCGGCGCGCCAGGTCGCCAATGGCGTCGTCGACGCCTTCGTGCACATCGCCGAGCAGTACCTGACCTACCCGGCCGACGCCAAGGTGCAGGACCGTTTCGCCGAGGGCCTGCTGCTGACGCTGATCGAGGAAGGCCCGAAGGCGCTGAAGGATCCCGACAACTACGAGGTGCGCGCCAATCTGATGTGGACCGCGACGCTGGCGCTGAACGGCCTGATCGGCGCCGGCGTGCCGCAGGACTGGGCGACGCACATGCTCGGCCACGAGCTGACCGTGCTGCACGGACTCGACCACGCGCAGACGCTGGCCGTCGTCCTGCCCGCGATGCTGCAGGAGCGGCGCGTCGAGAAGCGCGAAAAGCTGCTGCAGTACGCCGCGCGCGTCTGGGGCCTGACGGACGGCGACGAAGAGGCGCGCATCGACGCCGCCATCGCGCGCACGCGCGACTTCTTCGAGTCGCTCGGCGTGCCGACCCGCCTCTCGGGCTACGGCATCGGCGCCGACGCCGTTCCGGCGCTCGTCGCACAGCTCGAACGGCACGGCATGACGGCGCTCGGCGAGCGGCGCGAGATCGGCCTCGACGTATCGCGCCGGGTCTTCGAACTGGCGACCTGAAAGAACGAACGCATCGCCGCCTCCCGGACGGCTCCTCCCACCCGGGAGGAGCCTCCGCGAAGATCGACGGCCAAGGGAACGATGCCTTTCGTGCGTTTTCGCACACCGCCCGCTACCCTTATCTGCTAGGTACCCCCCTGGAAATTAGGGTACTTCAAGTATTTTTCCGCCATCCCCCGGGAGACTACAGTCTCCTACAGCGAATAACTTCTCGCCGGGCATTCACCAGCGCCCATCCATCGAGCTCGAATTCGCGGCGGCGGCGATCCCGCGCCGCGAGGGCCGCCGCTCCTTCCCGGAGCCGCCCCCGCCTCGAGTCAACGACCACGGGGGAATACGAAGTGAAAATGCGCGAAGAGCAGATGCGGGATGTGCTCGTTCTCGATCCGCAAGGAACGATGGCCGAGCGTCTGGCCGAAATCGCCACGCCGGAATCGACATTCACCCATGCCCGTTCCATTGCGGAGGCGAGGCAGCTTTTGCAGCAGAAGCGCTACGGCGTCGGCCTGGCGATCTTCGATGCGCTCACGCTGGATTTCGCGCTGGCGCAGCAACAGGAAATCGAGCGTCTCGTGCTCGGTTCGTCGGCTACCGAATGGATCGCCGTGGTCGGGCGCGAACTGCTCGCCGATACGGATTTCCAGGCCTTCGTCGTGCGCGCCTTCCACGATTTCCATACCTTGCCGATCGACCCGGAACGCCTGCTGCCCTGCATCGGCCACGCACACGGCAAGGCCCGCCTGCGCCTGGCGCTGAGCGGAAAGAACGAAGCCTCCGGCCGCTTCGGCATCTACGGCGCGAGTTCGGCCATGTGCGAATTCTTCCGCCAGATGGAAAAAGTGGTGAAGGCCGACCTGCCCGTGCTCGTCGGCGGCGAGACGGGAACCGGCAAGGAACTCGTGGCGCAGGCCATCCACCGCCATTCGCAGCGCTCGACGGGCGCCTTCATCGTGGTGAACTGCGGCGCCATCCCGACCGAGCTGATCCAGTCCGAACTGTTCGGGCACGAAAAGGGCGCCTTCACCGGCGCCTTCCAGCGCAAGATCGGGAGCATCGAAGCGGCCAACGGCGGCCTGCTCTTCCTCGACGAGATCGGCGACCTGCCCCTCGCCCTGCAGGCCAACCTGCTGCGCGTCCTGCAGGAGCACACGATCACCCGCGTCGGATCGACGCAGGCGATCCCGGTCGATTTCCGGATCGTCGCCGCGACCCACGTCGACCTGCGCGAAGCGGTCAAATGCGGGCGCTTCCGCGAAGACCTCTACTACCGCCTGAACGTCCTTCACATGCAGCTCCCCCCCTTGCGCGCGAGAGCCGGCGACGTACCCATCCTTGCCGACGCGATTTTCCGCAAACTCAACGCCGCCGGCCGCGGCAGCCGGGCCAGCGGTTTCAGCAGCGAAGCGCTGAAGGCGATGAACGCCTACGACTGGCCGGGCAACGTCCGCGAACTGATCAACCGCGTGCACCGCGCGCTGATCATGAGCGAGAACCGCCTGATCAGCACCGCCGATCTCGGTCTGGAAGACAGCGTACGGGTGCGCGAAAACCTGACGCTGGAGGATGCCCGCGCCTCCTTCGACCGCGACATCGTGGAAAGCAGCCTGCGCGCCAACCGCAACAACGTTTCCCGGGCGGCCCGCCAGCTCGGCGTCTCGCGCGTCACGCTCTACCGCATGATGAACAAGCTCAACATCGCACCGCTGCACTGAGGCGACCGGCAAGCCCTCCGGAAAATCGCCCGAGAGATGCGCGGCGAATGCCGTTCAAACGCTCTTGAATACTGATTTCACGGTATTTATCGCGCCATACCGGCCGCATATGATCGCGGTCGAAGACTAGCCAGGGGGATCGGTGCGATGCAAATCAGGCGGAAACAAAGGACGGCATTTGGCGAAAAGGCGCTCGTCGGTGCCCTGATCGTGGCCTGCGGCGGCATGGCGCAAGCCGCCGATCCGGCCTCGGAACAGGAATTGCGCGCCCTGATCGTCGAACAGACCAAGCGCCTGGACGCCCTGCGCCAGCGCGTCGCGGAAGAGGACGCCAAGCTCGCCGACATCCGCAAGGCGCTCGGCATGGAAGCCTTGCGCAACACGCGCGGCGGCGCCACCGGCCCGATCCGCGCCAGCGACGGCGAACCGCTCCTGGTCGCGCAGGCATCGTCGCAGCCTAGCCAGCAGCCGGTCGGACAATCTCCCGCGCAGGACGGCAAGCCGCCGGCGATCGCGCCGATCTTCGACCAGCCGGGCGTGCTCACGCCGCGCGGCAAGATGGTGCTGGAGCCGGGCATGCAGTACGGCTACTCGTCGAGCAACCGCGTTTCGCTGGTCGGCTACACGATCATCCCGGCGCTGCTGATCGGTCTGGTCGACGTCCGCGAAGTCAGGCGCAACACCTTCACGCCCAGCCTGACGGCGCGCTGGGGCATCACCAACCGCTTCGAGATCGAGGCCAAGCTGCCCTACGTCTATCGTTCGGATTCGGTCCTTTCGCGTCCGCAGAACATCGGCGCCGGGCGCGACGAACTGTTCACGAGCACCGGCTCGGGCATCGGCGACGTCGAATTCACCGGCCGCTACCAGTTGAACGACGGCGGCGCCGACCGCGCCTACTACGTCGGCACGCTGCGCTTCAAGACCCGCACCGGCAAGGACCCGTTCGAGGTGCTCACCGACACCGGCGCCAATCCCAACGTCTCCAACGAACTGCAGAAGGAACTGCCCACCGGGTCGGGCTTCTACACCATCCAGCCCGGGCTGACCATGCTCTACCCTGCGGACCCGGCGGTATTCTTCGGCAGCATCAGCTATCAATACAACTTCAAGCGCACGGGCGTCAGCCTGAACACGACCAACGGTGCCGTTCCGATCGGCGACGTGACGCCGGGCGGCGTGCTCGGCTTCAACTTCGGCATGGGCCTGTCGCTGAACGACCGCTCGTCGTTCAGCATCGGCTACGACCACGCCTCGGTCGGCAAGACGCAGATCAACGGCAGCGACGCGGTGAACACCGTGCGCACCCAGCTCGGCACCCTGCTCCTCGGCTACTCGCACCGCATCGACAAGAGCACCTCGCTGAACGTCTCGGTCGGCGTCGGCGTCACGCGCGACACGCCGGACGTCCAGCTCTCGGTTCGCCTGCCGATGACTTTCTGAAGGCGGCGGCAAGGATGAAAATCGGGGGGCCGCGCTTGCGGCCCCCCGGCTTTTGCATCGTCGACGAACGCAAAACGCTCAGCGGCGCAGGGAATTGACGATGCCGTTGTTGATCGACGTCTGCAGCGACATCGAGCGCAGCATCTGCGCGCTGTTCACCGCCGCGTTGATCGTCGTCACGGTCTGGATGTTCTGGTTGTTCAGCGTGTTCTGGATCACCGTTCCGGCCAGGTTGCCGCCGAGCTGCGCCGGAACGACGTTGCCGGCCCCGTTCTGGATGACGCCGAGCGCGCCGGGCGCGCCGTTCGTCAGCACCTCGGGCGCCTTGCCCGCGCCCACGGTCCATTGCAGATCGCGCAGATTGAGCACGGTGGACGCGCTCAGCTGACCGTTGATGAAGACCGCCCGCTCGATGCCGAAGGAGAACTTCAGGTTGGAGTCGGCCAGCTCGAAGCCGCCGCGAATGCCGTCGAGCGAATCGTCGTCCAGCGATCCGTCGGCAAGCGCCACCAGCTTGCCCGCGAAGGGATCAGGCGCGCCTTCTGCCGACAGTCCTGGCGGCGCCGCCGAACCCTGTTGAGCGCTGGCCGTTGCGCCCGGAGTGATATCCCCTATCGCATCGTTGAGCGCAAAATCCGCTGGCGGATAGGGATAGACCAACTCCACTGACTCCGCTTCCGCCAGCCCTTCGGCAACCGCGGCGAGCAGCGCAGCGCCTCCGTCGGCCGAACATTCGGCCGGCGGCGTCGTGTCGAGGGGCCAGTCGGCGAGCGCCAGCAAGGCCGGCGCAGCCTCCAGCGCACGCTGCAGGGCGGCCGCGCAGGCGGCCGAGGGCTCGCCGGGCGGCGTCGCGACGGCAAGCGCCAAGGCGCCGTCGCTCGGCGCCGCGGCTTCGGCAAAGGCGTACGCGATCAGCCCGCTCTGCCACGGCCCGGGCATGTAGGCCGCGAGCAGCAACGAGAGGCCAAACTTGAGCACGGGTTTCAGGGCTGTGGGCCGCCGGGGTTTCATCGCCATCCGTCCCTAATAGTCCGAGGGGCCGCGTTTCGGCAGCGCGTCGGCGATGCCGCGATAGATGCCGTCGCCGAGCGGCGCCCGGGGCGCCGCGCGCCAGTCCTGCTCGGCGTTGAAGCTCGCGATCTCGATCTTGTTGTGGATGACGAAGAGGACGCGATTCACCCACAGCTCCTTGAACTGCCGTTCGGGCATCGCGCGCGAGCCGGACGACGGGTCGCCGACGAGCACGCGCCCGCCGCGCAGGCCTTTGACCACGACGAAGTGGTAATAGCCGCTGTCCTTGATGAGGGCGATGGCCGGAATGCCGACCTTGACGAGCTGCTCGACGTCGGCGACGTAGCCGTCGGCCTGGAAGCCGTGGTTTTCGAGATAGCCCTTGATGTCGAGCAGGGAGAAGCCTTCCCGACGTATCTTGTCCTTGTCGCCGCGCTCGAACATCTCGCGGAAGACGTCCTGCTCGCTGACCGGGTAAGCGTAGTGGTGGGTCAGCAGGGTGGCCAGCGCGGCCGAGCCGCAGCTGAAATCGTATTGCTGGTGAATCGTGTTGCGGAAGCGCAAATCCTTGATGCTGTGAACCGGCACCGAAAAGGCGCCGCCCGACTGCACCGGCATGTCGGCATAGCTCTTCGCGCCCTCGGCGCGGACGCCCGGCGGCAATGCCAGCAGCACGGTCAGCAGCGGCAGGACGCGAACGACGTTCATGATCGCTCACTTCACCTGCAGGTTGATGATGGTCGAATTCTGGATCAGGACGTTGTTGCCCGAATTCTGGATCACCGTCGAAAAGCCGCTGGCGCCGGCCAGCGAGCCGTCGGTGATGAGGTTGTTGCCGGTCGTCAGGTTGTAGGCCTGGTTGTCGGTCACGGTTCCCGTGCTCTGGTTCTTGTTCAGTTCGAGCGTCAGGTTCTCGGCGCCGCCGCGATAGACGTCGAGCGCGCCAGGCTCGATCGCGCCGCTGCCGAACACGCCAACCTCGGTCTTGACCGCAGCTTCCGGCAAGGCGCCGGAAAGGCTGCCGTTTTCATCGGCGAAAGCATGAACCGGCCACTGCAGCGCGCCGCCGAGCAGGGTGGCGAGCAGTAGCGACCGGGAAAGATGAGTTGCCATGACGTCGTTCTCCCGCGCAAGTCGAAGGACACCCGGAGACCGCAGCGCGCGGCCTCCGGGACGATGCGCTTACTTGCCGACGTTCAGGTTGGCCTGGACGTTGACCGCTTGCTGCACCAGCGAGTTGATGCCGCTCTGCTGCGCGGCCACCATGATGCCGGCGGCCGACTGACCGACGCTGGTCATGGTGTTGGACATGTCGAAGGTTCCGGCACTGACGGCGACGCTGCCGCCATTGCCGCCGGCACCGCCGACCGCACCGTTGCCGGTACCGCCGAGACCGCCCTGCCCGACGCCGCCGGCGCCGCCCACGGCGCCGATGGCACCGCTACCGCCCTGGGCCGTGCCGCCGGTCGCGCTGCCGTTGGAAGCGGTCGTCGTCGCGCCGCCGTTGGTCGCGCTGCCGTTGCTCGCCGAACCGCCCGCGCCGCCCGCACCGCCGGTGTTGCTGGCCGTGCCGCCCGCGCCGCCGGTCGCCGAACCGCCGGCACCGGTGGCATTGGCCGTGGTGGTCGCGCTGCCGCCGGTGGAGCTGGCCGTACCGCCGGTGGCGGTACCCGCGGTCGAGGTCGCCGTACCGGTGGCCGCGCCGCTCGAGGCCGTCGCCGCGCCGGTCGTGCCGGCACCGCCGGTGGAGGTCGCCGTCCCCGTGGCGTTACCCGCCGTCGAGGTCGCCGTGCCGGTACCGCTACCCGCTGTCGAGGTCGCCGAGCCGGTCGCCGCGCCGCCGGTGTTGCTCGCCGTCTGCGTGCCGCCGCCGGTCGACGACGTTCCGCCCGCGGCGCCGGTCGCCGCGCCGGCCGTCGTGGTGGTCGGGCCGTTCGTGGCATAGCCGCCAGGAGCGGCAGGATCGGACGCCGCTGCGCCGCCCCACGCCTTGTTGGTCGAATCGGCGCCGCCGGCCACAGTCTTGCTGTTTGCATCCGCGCCGCCGGTCAGGCTCTTCTGGCTGGACGCGGCGAGACCGCCGAGCGAAGCGTCGGAAGCCTTCGACGAACCGCCCTTGGCGCTGTCGAGCGCTGCCGACGAACCGCCCTTGGCACTGTCGAGCGCCGTCGACGAACCGCCCTTGGCCATGGACGTGGTGTCGGCCGAACCGGTCTTGGTCGTATCCGCCGCCATTGACGAACCGCCCTTGGCGACGCTGGTCGAGTCGGAACCGGTGGCCTTCTGCGCCGTCGTGTTCGTCGCGTCGCCGCCGTAAGCCTTGGCATCGCCGCCGTTGGCGCCCTTGGCGTTCTTGGCATTGCCGCCGTCGCCGCCGTAGCCGGCCGTGGCGCTGCCGTTGTTCGCACTGCCGTTGCTCGCATCGCCGGCCGAGGCGCTGCCGTTGCTCGCGCTGGCAACGCCGCCGCTGCCGCCGGCACCGCCCGCACCGCCCGCGCCGCCGTTGCCGCCGGTCCCGCCGTAGGCCTTGCCGCCGTAGCCGTTGCCGCCGGTCCCGCCGCCGGCGCCGTTGGCATTGCCGTTGTTGCCGGCGTTGTTGCCGATGTCGTGTACCCGGTTGCCCGTGACCGCACCGCTGAGATCGATCTTGGCGATCGCCGCACTATGGTTGAAGGAATTGTTGAAGTTGGAGGTCGCCGAAGCGCCGTTGTTGGCCGACGTGGCGTAATCGCTCGCCCTTGCATCGCCTTCGTTGTTGCTGTTGGTGTTGGTCTTGGTGTCGTTCTTGGTAAGCGTGGTCGTCCGGGTGTTGTTGCTGTCCTTCGTCAGGTTCGTCGTGCTGGTCCGGGTACTGGTGCTGGTTTTCGTGCTGGTGCTGCTGTCGGTGCTCGAATAGGTCTTGCTGTTGTTGCTGTTGTCGGTGGCGGTCGAATTCTCGTTCGCCTGGACGTTGTTCTCGCCGCCCTGCTTGGACTTGGCGATGGCGGTCTGCTGGAAGGCCGCGCCGTCGGCCGACTGCGAGGCGGCGGCGGACGGGGTGCCGTCCGTCGTCGCCGGAACGGGATTGAGCGTCACCGTCGTAGCGTTGTTGGTCGGATTCGCCCAAGCAGCAGACGTACCGAAGGCCAAGGCGATGGCGGTCGCCAATAGTGTCTTGTTCATTTTGCAATCTCCTGATCAAGGGCAGGCGCCGCACCATGCTGCGCCCTCCACCGAGCGACGTAAGCGAACCCCGTGCCAGGGGAAAAATTACTCGTAACATACTGATTAAAATGAAATTTACAGAACAGACCAAAAACCCGGAATGACGAACGCAAGGAGCGTGTAAACCGTGTGAAACAGATCGTCCGCGAAACATCGCCGGACGCCCCCGCACGCCCCGCGCAATGGGCGTTCGCGCCCGGTCCGGCGGTGCATCGCAAGTGAAACACCCGTCCGGAAACGAAACCCGCGGCACCGCGCAGAGCCTTGGCCGGCAAGCTTGCGACGCGGGAATACCGGACATCGGGTAACGCTTATGGAGGGCTATCTTGTTAACATTCAAACAGTAATCGGCGAATCCCGAGGACACCGCGCAGCAGGCGAAAAGACCATCGAAGAACAGGGAGAAGCGAACTTGGCAATCGACAGCGCCACGTCGGCGCCGCCCAGGCGCCGGGCGAAGGAAGCGGCGCCGGCGACTCCGTGCATCGTCGGCATCGGCGCCTCGGCCGGCGGGCTGGAGGCGATCTGCGAGTTCTTCGGCGCCATGCCGGACGACAGCGGACTGGCTTTCGTGATCGTCCAGCACCTGAGCCCGACGCAGAAGAGCCTGGCCGCCGAGATCATCGGCAAGCACACCGCGATGTCCGTTCAGCAGGCCAGCGAGGGCGTGCGGCTCGAAGCGAACCGGGTCTATACCCTGCCGGCCAACACCTACGCCTCGATCCACGGCGGCTGCCTGCATCTGGGGGTGCCGGACAACGCGCGCGGACCGCGCCTGCCGATCGATCACTTCTTCGCCGCGCTGGGCGAGGACCAGCACGAACGGGCCATCGGCATCGTCCTTTCGGGGAGCGGCGGCGACGGCTCGCAGGGGCTCCGGAGCATCGTCGAAAACGGCGGCATCGTCCTCGTGCAGACGCCGCAAAGCTGCGAGTTCGACAGCATGCCGCGCAGCGCCATCGCCACCGGACTCGTCAGCCAGGTACTGGCGGTCGGCCAGATGCCGGCCAGCCTGCTCGCCTATGCCAGCCACGCCTACGTCGCCGACCCGCTGCCGCGCACCTCGGCGAAGGAAGGCAACGCGGCGATCGAGGAAATCCTCCGCACCATCCAGAACCTGCGCGGCTACTGCTTCGGCGGCTACAAGCGCAACACCCTCCTGCGCCGGGCGCAGCGGCGCATGAGCCTGCATTCGGTGGCCGACGTCGATGCCTACGTGGCGCTCCTGAAGCGCGATCCGAAAGAGGTCGAGGCGCTGTTCAAGGACCTGCTGATCGGCGTCACCGCCTTTTTCCGCGACGAGGATGCCTGGCGGCTGGCCGAGAAGGAAATCGTCGTTCCCCTGGTCGACGCGCGCCCGGACGACGAACCCATCCGCGTCTGGGTGCCGGGCTGCTCGACCGGCGAGGAGGCCTATTCGATCGCCATCCTGCTCACGGAACGCCTGCGCGCGACGGGCAAGAACTGCCCCCTGCAGGTCTTCGCCACCGACACCAACGAGGACGCGCTGGAAGTCGGGCGCCGCGGCTGCTACCCGGCGAGCATCGCCGAACGCATCCCGCCCGAATTGCTCGCGCGCTACTTCGTCGAAGACGGCGAGGCGCAGCGCTATCAGGTGAGCCGGAAGCTGCGCGAAACGCTGATCTTCGGCAAGCAGAACCTGCTGCGCGATCCGCCTTTCTCGGGCATCGCCCTGATCTGCTGCCGCAACCTGCTGATCTATCTCGACCCGGAAAGCCAGCGCAAGGTCATCTCCATCTTCCACTTCGCCCTGCAGCCCGGCGGCTACCTTTTTCTCGGCAACGCGGAAACGGTCGGGCGCTACGAAGACGTCTTCCGGCCGCTGGCCAGGAAATGGCGGCTCTACCGGCACACCGGCGGCTTCACGCCGAATCAGCTCGAATTTCCGATCCGCGAAAGCCAGCGGACGCCCGACCCCCTGCCGACGGCCGGCACCCGCTGCGAGACCGGCCTTCCGGGCGCACTGGCCGGCCTGACGCAACAGCTGATTCTCGAACGTTTCTCGCCCGCCGCCGTGCTGATCAACGCGCGTTTCGAGGCCCTGTACTACTCCGGGCCGACCGAGGAATTCCTGCAGATGCCGCGCGGCGCGCCGACCCACGACCTGCTCGCGCAGATCCGCGACGGTCTGCGTTCGCGCCTGCGCAGCGCGGTGCGCGAAGCCATCGCGGGCAACGCCTGCGTCGTTGTGGACAACGCCCGCGTCTGGCGCGGCAACACTTTCGAGGCGGTCAGGTTCAGCGTCCTGCCGGCCGGCAGCAACGGCGTCGGCGATCCCCTGCTCCTCGTGGTCTTCGAGAACGTCGCCAGCGCCCCCTCGCCGCTCGGCAGCGAGGGACGCATGGTGCGGCAGCTGGAGGACGAACTGCAGGCCACCAAGGAAGACCTGCAGAGCGCCATCGAGCAGCTGGAAACCTCGAACGAGGACCTGAAGATCTCCAACGAGGAGATCATCTCGATCAACGAGGAACTGCATTCGATCAACGCCGAACTGGAAAATTCGAAAGAGGACCTGCAATCGCTCAACGAGGAGCTGAAGCTCGTCAATCGGCAGCTGCAGACCAAGGTCGGAGAACTCGAAGCGTCCACCACGGACATCCGCAACCTGCTCGCGAGCAGTGAAATCGCGACCCTCTGCATCGACCGCGGCAAGCGCATCAAGTGGTTTTCCCCGGGCATGGGCGCCCTCTGCAACATCATGGCGGCGGATATCGGACGCTCGGTCGACGACCTCGCGCCGGGCGGTTTCGGCGAAGCGCTCGCCGAGGACATCGAGACCGTGCTGAGGACGCTGGCCGCCACGCAGCGCGAACTGCGGTCGCCGAACGGCCACTGGTATTTGCGCCGCAGCCTGCCCTACCGCACCGAGAACGACCGGATCGACGGCGTGATCATCAACTACACCGACATCAGCGAAGCCCGCAAACAGGCAGAGGAGATCGCGAACGCGCAGCGCAGCGCCGCCGGAATGCTCGAGGAACAGGTGCGCCTGCGCACCGCCCAGCTGCGCACGCTGATGGCCGAGCTGGGGCTGATCGAGGAGCGCGAGCGGCGCATCCTGGCGCAGGATCTGCACGACGGCCTCGGCCAGCTGCTCGCCATCGTCAAGATCAAGCTCACCTCGCTCGAGGACAGCGAGCGGCGCGGCACGCTCAAAAAGCCGCTGAAGGAAATCGAGGACCTGATCGACCAGTCGAACCGCTCGGTCCGCTCGCTGATGCAGCAGTTGAGCCCGCCGGTGCTCGAAACGCTCGGACTGATCCCGGCGCTCGAATGGCTGGCCGAGGAAATGGAGCGGAGCTACGGACTGAGCGTGCGCATCGACGTCGACGGCCCGCCGCCCGTCCTCGAAGAGCCGGCGCGCACGACGACCTTCCGCGTCCTGCGCGAACTGCTCATCAACGTCGCCAAGCACGCCGGGACGAACCTCGCGCAGATCGACTGCCAGCAGGACGACGACGGCCGGCTGACGCTCTCGGTGACCGACCAGGGCAAGGGCTTCGACTACGAAAAGGCCTTGAGCGGCAGCCGCGTCGAATCCGGCTTCGGACTGGTGAGCGCGCGCGAACGCATCGAATTCGTCGGGGGGCAGATGAACGTGGACACCCAGCCGGGCTACGGCGCCACCGTTTCGATCAGCTTCCCGAACAAAGCTGCAGACATCTGATCCGGAGAACGACCATGGCCATTCGCATCATGCTGATCGACGACCACAAGATCCTGCGCGACGCGCTGAAGACCGTCCTCGACCGCGAGCACGACATCGCCCTCGCCGGCGAAGCCAGCGACGGTGCCGAGGCGCTGAAGCTGGTACGGGAAAACCGGCCCGACGTCGTCGTCATGGACGTCGGCATGCCGAACATGGGCGGCATCGAAACCACCCGCGCGCTGCTCGCCGAGCATCCGGGCCTGCGCGTGCTCGCGCTCTCGACCTATTCCGACCGCCGCATCGTGCTCCAGATGCTCGACGCCGGCGCCTGCGGCTACGTCGTCAAATCGGCCGGACGCGACGAACTGCTGCGCGCCATCCGCGCCGTCGCGCAGGGACGCACCTATCTCTGCCCGGAGATTTCCGCGGTCGTCATCGACACCGTGCGCGGCGGCAAGAAATCGATCGACAAGAACGGCGACATCCGGCTCGGCCGGCGCGAACGCGAGGTGCTGCAATTGCTCGCTGAAGGCTGCACCTCGCCGATCATCGCCGGCCGTCTGCACATCGCGACCAGCACGGTCGAGGTGCACCGGCGCAACATCATGCGCAAGCTCGACCTGCACAGCGTCGCCGAACTGACCAAATATGCGGTGCGCAACGGCCTGACCTCGAGCTGAGCGCCCGTGCGCAGGGCGGGGTCGACGCCATGGACAGGCAGCCCCGAAAAATAAGGAATTGCGGGTATTTTTCGCCGCTTCCTTCACCGATAAAGTGAATCCTTATATTGCTCGGCGAAGCGGGCAAAAAAGGAGATGCGATGGAGGCCGCCCACAACGCACGCGAACCCCGGTTCGGCGGAATCGATTCGCCGTCCCGGCTCCTGCGTCCGGCACATCCCGACGATGCCTTCGCATCCGCCGGCGACCCTGCGGTCGCCATCCTCGACCAGCACGGCGTCGTCGCCTACTGCAGCGCGTCGGTCGGCGAGTTGCTCAAGCGGGACAGCCAGGAACTGATCGGGCGAGAGGCGTCGCACCTCTTCCCCGAGCTACCGCTCAACAAGCAAACGCCGGGCTACAACCTGGCGTTTGCCGCTTTCTGGGGCAGCGCCGTGGTCTGGCTGGAAGTCGAAGGACTGACGCCGGAGGGACGCTTCGTCCCGCTGGAGGCCTCGCTCAAGCGGATCTCCCTGGACGGCTGCCCCTTCATCATGCTCGGCCTGCGCCCGCAGGACGCCGACACCCATCCGAACGGTCAGCTCAGCCGCCTCGAAGCCAGCGCGGAGACGAGCCTCGATGCGATCATGATTTCCGATACCGACGGAATCATCCGCTACGTCAATCCGGCCTTCGAGCAGATGACCGGCTACAGCCGCGAAGAGGCCGTCGGGCAACAGAGCAGCCTGCTCAAGTCCGGCTTCCACGACGCCGTCTTCTACGAAAAACTGTGGAGCGCGCTACGCCTCGGCCAGGACTTCCGCGCCCTCTTCGCCAACCGCAGAAAGAACGGCGAAGTCTTTTTCGAGGAAAAGCACATCCGCCCCTTCATCGACGAAAACGGCAACATCGTCAGCTACGTCGCCAGCGGCCGGATCGTCAGCGACACCCTGCAGGAAACCCTGCTGCGCCTGCAGCACCAGGCCTACCACGACGCGCTGACCGGCCTGCCCAACCGCAACCTCTTCATGGACCGCCTGGGCCAGGCGCTCTCGCGGGCCACGCGCCACAACGAAGGCTTCGCCGTCGTCTATATCGACCTCGACGACTTCAAGGAAATCAACGACAGGCACGGCCACGCCGCCGGCGATACGGTGCTCTGCGCGACCGCCCGCTGCCTCGTTTCGTGCATACGCGAAGAAGATACGGCGGCCCGCCTGGGCGGCGACGAGTTTGCGCTGATCCTGCTCGACGTGGCACGGCACAAGGACGTCGAGATCGTGCTGGAGAAGGTTCTGGCCACCCTGGCGCACGGCGCCTGCCATCGGGACCATGAAAGCGACGAGGAAGCACGGATTCCCATTCGCGCCAGCATCGGCACCTGCCTCTTCCCGCTCGACGGGCGCGACGCTGAAACGCTGATGTGCCACGCCGACAGCGCCATGTACCGGCAAAAATCGTCGCACGGCCAAGGCTTCCATTTCTACAGCGAAACGGACCCGCCGCGCGCGGAAAAGCAGGCACGGCGGCAATAGGCCGGCGCCGCGGAAACGCCGGAAGGACCGGAAGACTGTCGGGAACCGCGGGAGCACCGCCCGCGCAGGCAGCCCGTTCCGCGAGTCGCCGCCGGATGCAGCAGCTCGCTCGCTTCGGACACTCAGCCTTCCTGCAACGGCGCGGACTCCCGCAAGTAAATCCGGCACCGAAAAAATCGGGAGCGGGAATCCTGCACCGGAAATGGCGGACAGCCCAGGGCGGCCACCCCGGAAACCGCCCCGCCGCACCGGCGGCGGAAGGTCGCTGGAAGCAGCGAGATCGAGCGAGATCAGCGATAAATCAGCGGGCCGGCATAGGCTGCGACGCGGTAACGGCCGCCGCCATCCCGTGCCATTCCGGCAGGCTCCCGACATCGAGCGGGGGCAGGCCGTGGCTGCGCGCTGGGACGCCGGCGCCGTGCACGGCGATCATTCCCGGCTCGCCGACGCTGCCATGCACGTCGACGCTCGCCGGGAAAAAGCGGCCGATCAGCTCCGCCATCGCCAGCAGGTGCTCGCCGACCCGCGAGGTGGCGATCTCCGACGTGCCGTCGGCGAAAGCCAGCGGCAGCAGCAACTGGTTGGCCAGATGCTGATCGACCGCGCCGCCGCCGCCGAGGCTCGCCAGCAGCGCGTCGACCGCCTCGCCGGCCACGGTTTCGGCCGGTTTCCCGAGCTGCCCCGGCGCGAAGAAGGACTGCCGCGCATGCTCGAATTCCGCCGTCAGGAAAACGAAGGCGCCGGGCACCGCCGCCGAAACGACGCCGGGAACGACCTCGACCGGCACATGCAGCCCCTGCAGGCGGGAAACGACGTGGCGGCGCTGGCGCTCGGCCACCGAGAAATCGAGGCCGGCGACCGAGGACAGACCGCCGACGCGCAGCAGGCGCCCGCGCTCGGTCAGCGACAAGGGCATCGGCGTCGCGACCGGATGGATCGTGGCGTGAACGATGCCGCCGCCGCGCGGCGCGAAACCGACCTTCTGCAGGCTCGTTTCACCGCGGTAGCCGGCATCTTCGAGCACCGGCAGCCAGTTCCAGGCGAGGCTTTCGGGCGACGGGCTGCGCGGCGCGTGCGTGATGCCGCTCAGGCGCAGGCGGGTGATCCGGCCGGAAAAGGCCAGCGGCAGAAACAGCGTCTGCAGCAGCAGCGTCACCGAGCCGGGCGTGACGACGTCGATCACTCCGCCCCCTCGCACGTCGCCGCGCGGCTCGAAGAGCAGGGTCTGCGAACCGATGCTCGCGCCCTCGACGCTTGCGTCGCACAGACGCGCCATGGCCTCGACGAGACGCAGATGCTGCGGCTTCAGGCCGGGGCTGCAGCGCCGCGCCCGAATCCGGGTCAGGCGGACGGCCAACCCGGTCATCGAGGATAGAACCAAGGCGCCGCGCAAAATCAGGCCGCCGCCGTTTCCCTGGGAAGCATCGATCTGGATCATCGCCGGTCCTGGTGAACGAAAATCGTCTGGAACCCTGCCCAAAGGCCGCGCGGTGCCCGCAGGCACGGGCGCCTCCGGGTCCGCGCCTGCGGGCGGGACGTTTAATGCCATGCAGATTTCGACTGCGCTCTTTCAGCTTTGTTTCCTGCGCTATCGTGTTTCTTTCAAAACTCCGTCTACTAGCCACCGAGGGGGCTGCGCAAAAGAAACCAGAGCAGGGTCACGCGCTTTTCGGTATCGCGATCGGCCGCCTTGGTCTGGCGCCGGAGCGGCGCTGCGCGATTCGATGCGTTGTCCGGCACCTTCCTCGCATCCGGTTTTTCCTTTTCCACGTCCGCCTTCTCCGCATCCACCGTCTCATGCACCGGCTTGCGCGGGCCGTCCGTTCGATCGCCCTGCGGTTGCCGCGCCACCGGCGCGAGCGGCTCGCGCGACGAGTTGCAGGCCGCCGCGCCCGCCAAGACCAAGAGCACGCCCGCCAGGAAATGAATTTTCATGCGGCCTCCCATGCGACACAGAGGATCGGCTCCCGCGCTCGGCAATCACCTCTGCCGAAATACCGTCGGGACGAAGCTGGTCCGACTATACGGATCGGGATGCCGCCCGGCGATACGCGGATATCCGTATTTTTTCTACCTTGCGGGGGGTATCAAGGAAAAGTCGCGTCTTTCCCAAAATTTTCGGAATGCCGGAAGCGTCGGGGAGAAAAAACGGCGGATACTTGTTTCCCGGTAGAAAAAATACGCATGTCGATGTATTTCTCCGGTTGATCCCCAAGGGCACAATTCATCCGCGCTTCAAGCCCCATCCCCAACAGATGGTTCTAGAAAAATCGATCCCGGTCGCCGTCAGGCGACCGGAGAATCGAAGTCGAAAGACAAGAAATCAGCGATCGAATAAAAATCGTCCCGAGCAAGAAAGAAGGGAGTTTTCGTGAATTCACCAAAGGACAGCAAGGCTCATGCAAGCGCATGGGCGTTTCGGGAAACGTTCCGAAACACGGATGACAGTGCGGAAATCCACGCCCGCTGGCGAAACGGGACGGAACATGCGAATTCCCTGAAACCATCCCCCCAGGGGATCGTCGAGAAACTGACTGGCGATACCGCCAAGCTGCAGCAGATGCTGGCGAAGCTGTATCCAGAGCTGGCGCGCCTCCAGCGAATGACGACGAACATCCACGCCTAGGAAGATCGAGGCGCGCTCGCCCCGAATTCATCCCGAATCGCCACGAATCCCCCGGATTCATCGAGCGCGTTGCCGAGCCGGCGCATGCCGCTTGCGTCATCCCCCGGCCGGACATCATCGCAACTTCGCCGGCGCCGCACGGCTCAAGCGTTCAGACCACGCGCGACAAGGTGCGTGAAGCGCCCCAGAAGATAGGGATCGTGCTTGCCGCCCTGCTCGCGCAGCAGCACGCCCATGACCTCCGCCTGGCCGCGCGCCTTGTGATAGGGGCGCGTCGTGCTCATCGCGTCGTAGCTGTCGGCGATCGACATGATGCGCGACCAGAGCGGAATCGTTTCGCCGACCAGCCCGTCCGGGTAGCCGCCGCCGTCGAAATGCTCGTGATGGTGGCGCACCGCGGTCGCGATCTCGTCGGCCCCCTCGGCGTCGATGGCACGAATGATGCGCTCGCCGATCACCGCGTGCTGCTTCATCACCTCCCACTCGTCGCTGTCGAAGCCCGCCTCCTTGAGCAGAATGCGGTCGGGAATGCCGATCTTCCCGATATCGTGAAAAGAAGCGCAGATGCGCAGCATGCCGATCTCCTCCTCGGGCAGCGCGCACTCGCGCCCGAGCTCGTCGGCGATCGCCACGACCCGTGCGCAATGCGACTGGGTATAACTATCCCGCTCGCACAGGGCGGCGTTCAGCGGCTTCCTGAATTCGCCCAGCGAGAACTGAAGCTTTTCCAAGCGCGACATGAGTACGTCCTTCCCGGTAATTGCACGTCCGACCGGGCTTCCGGCCCGAGAGTTCCCGCTGCGCGAAGACATCGGGATACGCTATGCCAAAAGGCATAGAAATGATTGGCCGACCCGAAAATCCGCTCTCCTCGGCTATAATCGCGCCCGCTACGAATGTCGTGTCGGCAGCGTCGCTACAAATCCAATAAACGAACCGGAAGCATGGCGGCACCTCCCCGGACAAAGGGGAAGTGCGGGGGCGCCATCGCTTGGTGAAAGCAATTGCATTCGCAAACAGAAGGCCTGCGCTGGAGGGCGCCGATCGCCCGCTGGGCGGCCTGGGAGGCGCGCGTCGACGCGGCGGCCGCGCCCGACGTCGGCTTCATCGAGCCGATGCTGCGACGGCGGCTCGGTCGGCTGGCCAAAATGGCGCTGCGCGTCGCGCACGACTGCGCGCAGGACCTGCCGCGCGTCCGCTTCGTGTTCGCTTCGCGGCACGGCGACCTGACGCGCACGACCGCGCTGCTCGACGACCTCGCCGCCGGCGAAGCGCTTTCTCCGACCGCCTTCAGCCTCTCGGTGCTCAACGCGAGCGCCGGCCTGTTCTCGATCCTGCGCAACGACACGGCGCCGGCGACGGCGGTCGCCGCCGCCCGCTCGAGCTTCGGTTTCGGCCTGCTCGAAGCGGCCACGCAGCTCGCCGACGATCCCGGCACGCCGGTCCTGCTCGTTTACGCCGACGAACCGGCGCCCGCCGTCTACGGCGAGGACGCGGCGAACACCGGACCCGCGCATGCGCTCGCCCTGCTGCTCGCCGCCGACGGCGCCGAACCGGCGCGAACCCTCGACTGCCGCCTCGAATCCTGCGCGGCGGCGTCCGACGAAGAACCGCATTCGCTCGCTTTCCTGCGCAGCCTGGAAGGAACCCAGGCCGGCGAGCGCATCGGCGGCGCCTGGGTCGGCGAAGGCCGGCGCTGGCGCTGGGCCTCAAACGGCAACGAAAGCGGTACGACGCGATGAGCGCCGGCCTCAACTACTACTGGCGCCTGCTCGCCACCGGCGGCTGCTTCGCCGTCTTCGGCTTCGGCGGACTGGCGCTGACCACCGTCGTCTTCCCCGTCCTCTTCTTCATTCCCGGCAGGACGCGGGCGCTGCGCGCGCGCTGGGTGATCCACAAATCCTTTCGCTTCTTCATGAGGCTGATGGAAACAGTCGGAGTCATGCGCTTCGAGGTGATCGGTGCCGAGCGCCTGCATCGCTGCCGCAACACGCTGGTGCTCGCCAACCATCCGACGCTGATCGACGTCGTCGCGCTCATCTCGCTGATGCCGACCGCCAGTTGCGTCGTCAAGCGCGCGCTGTGGCAAAACCCCTTCCTCGGCGGCGTCGTGCGCGCCGCCAACTACATCAGCAATTCCGAGCCGGAAAGCCTGATCGACGACTGCGCCGCCGACCTCGCCGCCGGCAACCCGCTGATCATTTTCCCGGAAGGCACGCGCACCCGCCCCGGCCAGCCGCTGCGCTTCCTGCGCGGCGCCTCCTACATCGCGCTGAAGAGCGGCAAGCCAATCCTGCCGGTACTCATCGACTGCAACCCGAGCACGCTGACCAAGCGCGAACGCTGGTACCAGATCCCCCGCCGCCGCTTCCACCTGCGCGTCGAAGTGCTGGAACCGATCAACGCCGCGCGCTGGATCGCCGCCGACGATCCGCAAGCGATCGCCGCGCGCAAGCTGACGCTTTCCCTAGAAGCCCATTTCACACAGGAACTCGCCCGTCATGGACGCACTGAACACCCTCAGGCTTGAAATCAAGCGCCTGATCATCGCCGCGCTCGACCTCGAAGACACCACGCCGGACGACATCGCCGACGACGCCCCGCTGTTCGGCGACGAAGGCCTCGGCCTCGATTCGATCGACGCGCTCGAACTCGGCGTCGCGCTGCGCAAGAAATACCAGCTGCAGCTCGAAGCCAACGACGCCGGCAACCGCCAGCACTTCCGCTCGGTGAACAGCCTCGCCGCGCTCGTCAGCAGCCGCGCGCAGGCGGCCTGAGCGCCTTGACCCAATTTGCCCTTCAGGAGAACCGCATGACCAACGACCAGATCCTGGAAAAACTCCGGGCCATCCTCGCCGAAGCCTTTGAAATCGACCCCGCGCGCGTCACCCCGGAAACCCACCTGTTCGAGGAACTCGACCTCGACAGCATCGACGCCGTCGACCTCGCCATCAAGCTGCAGGAAATGACCGGCAAGCGCATCAAGCCGGACGACTTCAAGAGCGTGCGCACCGTCGGCGACGTCGTCGGCACCGTGCAGACGCTGCTCGCCGCCTGAGCGAAGCCGCGCTCCCGATGTCCAGCGCGAAGCTCCTGCGCACCGCGCTCTGGCTCGTCTACCCGCTGGTCGTTTATTTCGGCCTGCAGGTCTGCGAGCCGCGCACGCTCGCCCTGCTGCTCGCCGCCGCCCTGCTCCTGCGTCGGCGGCGCGACGCCGGCCGCCTGCTGTTCGGGCTGACGCGCATCGACCATGCCGTGCTCGCCGCCCTCCTCGCGCTCGCCGCGCTGACCGCACTGACCAACAGCGAGACGCTGCTCCGCCTCTACCCCGCCGCCGTGAGCCTCGGCATGCTGCTGCTCTTCGGCCTGTCGCTGCGCTTCCCGCCGTCGATGGTCGAGCGCTTCGCCCGCCTGCAGGAGCCCGAGCTACCGCCGGCCGGCGTGCGCTACACGCGGCGCGTGACGCAGGTGTGGTGCGCCTTCTTCGTCGCCAACGGAACGTTCGCCGCGTGGACCGCGCTGTACGCCAGCCGCGAGCAATGGGCGCTGTACAACGGCCTGATCGCCTATCTGCTGATGGGCGCGCTGTTCGCCGGCGAATGGCTGGTGCGCCGCCGCGTGCGCGCCCGGAGCATGGCATGACGCGGCTCATGCCCCTGCACCGCCTGCTCGCCGACGGGCGCGACGCGCTTCATCCGGTCTGCCACGACGACGTACGCATCGTGCCCTGGCACGAGTTCGCGGAGCGCGTCGGCGCGCACGCAGGAGCCTTCGCGGCGCGCCCGGAAACGCGCTGGCTGCTCGTTAGCGCGCATCCGCTCGACTTTCTCGTCCAACTGCTCGCCCTTCTGCACGCCGGCAAGCAGGCGGTGATCCCGCCCAACACGCAGCCCGGCACGCTCGCGCAGTTGGCCGGCGCCTACGACGCCGTTGCCGACGCGCCGCCGGCAACGGCGTCGGCCCCGCTAACGCCGCTCTCGCCGCTCGTCGCGGCGGACGCGACCGTCGATCTCTACACCTCGGGCAGCACCGGCGAACCCAAACGCGTACGTAAGACCTTGGCCCAGTTCGAAGCCGAGATCGGCGCGCTCGAAGCGCTGTGGGGCGCGGCGCTCGGCGACGCCGCCATCGTCGCCACGGCGCCGCACCAGCACATCTACGGCCTGCTCTTCCGCCTGCTCTGGCCGCTGGCGGCCGGCCGCGCCTTCGACGCAACGACCTGCGCCCACCCCGACACGCTGGGCGAACGCCTCGCGCTGCTGCGCGACACCGCCCTCATTTCCAGCCCGGCGCAGCTCGCGCGCCTGCCCGAACTGGTGCCGCTCGCCACGCTGCAGCCGGCGCCACGCCTCGTCTTTTCCTCCGGCGGGCCGCTGCCGGCGACGAGCGCCGCCGAGTTCGCGCACCAGCTCGGGCAGGCGCCGACCGAGGTCTTCGGCAGCACCGAAACCGGCGGCATCGCCTGGCGGCGGCAGGCAGGCGACGACGACGCGTGGACGCCGCTGCCCGGCGTCGCAGTGGGTGCCGACGACGGCGCGCTCGCGCTACGTTCGCCCTTTCTGCCCGCCAACGCGCCGTGGCGCATGGACGACGCCGTCGACCTGCTGGCCGACGGCCGCTTCCACCTGCGCGGACGGCTCGACCGCATCGTCAAGATCGAGGAAAAGCGCCTCTCGCTGCCCGACCTCGAAGCCCGCCTCGGCGCGCATCCGTGGGTTGCGGCGGCGGCCGCCGTGGCGCTCGTCGGGCGCCGGCAGACCATCGGCGCGGCGCTCGCGCTCACCGCCGAAGGGCGCGCGCAGCTCGCCGCGCGCGGCCGGCGCGCCGCCGCGCTCGAACTGCGCCGCCATCTCGCCGAACATTTCGAAGCGGTCCTCCTGCCGCGCCGCTGGCGCTTCCCGGAGCAGCTGCCGCTCGACGAACGCGGCAAGCTGACGCAGGCCGCGCTTGCCGCGCTCTTCGCCGGCGACGCCGAGCTTTCAGCCGACGCCGCGACCGGCGCGCTTGCCGACACTTCCGCCACCGCCGCGGCCGCCGCTTCCGCCGGATTTCCGAGCGCCCCCGCCGCCGAATCGCCCCTCGCCGCCAAGGCCCAAGAAGATGAATCCGCTCCTGCCTGAGGTGCTGGCCGTGCGCCGCAAATGCAACGAAAGCGACGAACTCGACGAACGCGAGGCGAGCGCGCGAGTCGTGCTCGACCTGCACGTGCCGCCCGCGCTCGCCCACTTCCCCGGACATTTCCCCGGCCTGCCGATCCTGCCCGGCGTCGTGCAGATCGACTGGGCGGTACGCCTCGCGCGCCTGCATCTGCCCGGCTGTTGCGCCGGCGCCTTCAGCGCGCTGGAAGGCATCAAGTTCCAGGCCCTGGTGCTGCCCGACGCGCGCCTCGAACTGGCGCTGTTCTGGAACGCCGCCAAGGACCGCCTGGAGTTCTCCTACGCCAACGGCCAGCGGAAGTACTCGACCGGCCGCCTCGTCTTCGGCGCCGCCGCATGAGCTTCGCTCCCTGCCTGCTGATCCCGATCTACAACCACCGGGAAAGCATCGGCCGCACCGTCGAACGCCTGGCGCCGCACGGCCTGCCGATCCTCGTCGTCGACGACGGCAGCGACGCGGCGACGCAGCAGGTGCTCACGGCGCTGGCCGCCGCGCAGCCGCTCGTCCGCCTCTACCGCCTGCCGGAAAACGGCGGCAAGGGCGCGGCGGTGATGCACGGCATGCGCGAGGCGCGCCGCGCCGGCTACAGCCACGCGCTGCAGATTGACGCCGACGGCCAGCACGACGCGGCCGACGTGCCGCGCTTCCTGGCGCGCGGCGCGGCGCACCCGGAGGCGGTGATCTGCGGCCGGCCGATCTACGACGAATCGGTGCCCAAGGGACGCCTCTACGGGCGCTACGTCACGCATTTCTGGGTCTGGATCGAAACGCTCTCCTTCGCCATCGGCGATTCGATGTGCGGCTTCCGCCTCTACCCGCTGGCTGCCGCCTGCGCGCTGATCGACGCGGTGCGCATCCCGACGCGCATGGATTTCGACACCGCGATCGCCGTCCGCCTGTACTGGCGCGGCGTCCGCTTCGAAAACCTGCCGACGCGCGTGCATTACCCGGCCGACGGCGTCTCGCACTTCGACCTGTGGCGCGACAACCTGCGCATCACGCGCATGCACACCCGCCTCTTCTTCGCCATGCTGCCGCGCCTGCCGCTGCTGCTCTGGCGCAAGCTGGCCGGCGGCGGCGAAACGCGGCACTGGTCGCACCTCGCCGAGCGCGGCAGCGGCCTCGGCCTGCGCATCGTCTACGCCTGCTACCGCCTGCTCGGCGAACGCGCCGCGCGCCTGCTGCTCTACCCCGTCGTCGCCTACTTCTTCCTGACCTCGGCGCGCGCCCGCCGCGCTTCGCAGGACTACCTGCGCCGCGTCGCGCAGCGCAGCGGCGGCGAAGCGCCCGGCTGGGGCGCCAGCTTCCGCCACCTGCTCGCCTTCGCGCAGTCCGGCCTCGACAAGCTGGCGGCCTGGATGGGCGGCATCGACGGCCGGCGCGTCGATTTCCCGAACCGCGCTGGATTCGACGCGCTGCTCGCTTCCGGCAAAGGCGCCGTGCTGATCGGCGCGCACCTCGGCAACCTCGAAATGACGCGCGCGCTGGCCAGCGGCAAGCGGCTGGCGACGGTCAATGCCGTCGTCTACAGCGAGCACGCGCAGCAGTTCACCCGCATGCTCGCCGCCGCCAACGCCGATTTCGGCGTCAACCTGCTGCAGGTTTCCGACTTCGGTCCGGACACCGCGATCATGCTGAAGGACAAGATCGACCGCGGCGAACTGCTCGTCATCGTCGGCGACCGCACGCCGCCGGCCGAGAATGGCCGCGTCGCGACGGTCGACTTCCTCGGCGCGCCGGCGCCCTTCGCGCAGGGGCCGATGATCCTCGCCAGCCTGCTCGACTGCCCGGTCTACCTGTTCTTCTGCCTGCGCGAGGACGACGGCTACCGCATCCACTTCGAGCCCTTCGCCGAGCGCATCGAGCTGCCGCGCCGCGAACGCCGGCAGCGGCTGCACGCCTACCTGCAGCAGTACGCGCGGCGCCTCGAAGCCTACTGCCTGCGGGCGCCCGACCAGTGGTTCAACTTCTACGATTTCTGGCAGCAGGACGCTGCCGCCCCGGCGGCCGCTCCGGCGCTCGCCGAACAACCCAAGGCCTGAACATGGACGCAAGAGTCACCCTCGCCCCCGTCGAAATCGGCGCCCGCCGCCTGCGCATCGAGGACGTCCTGCGCGTCGCGCGCGGCGGCGCCGGCGTCGCGCTCTCGGAGAATCCCGAATTCGCCCGCCGCATCCGCAGCGGCGCCGCCTTCCTCGAACGCCTGCTCGCCGACAACGGTACCGTCTATGGCGTCAACACCGGCTACGGCGACTCGTGCACGGTCAGCGTGCCGCCCGAACTGGTCGCCGAACTGCCGCTGCACCTGACGCGATACCACGGCTGCGGCATGGGCGCGCACCTCGACGACGAAGCGACGCTGGCCGTCCTCGTCTGCCGCCTCAACTCGCTGGCGCAGGGCTACTCCGGCGTGCGCTGGGAGCTGCTGCAGCAGCTCGCGGCGCTGATCGAACACCGCGTCCTGCCCTTCATTCCGTCCGAAGGCTCGGTCGGCGCGAGCGGCGACCTGACGCCGCTCTCCTACGTCGCCGCCGCACTGATCGGCGAACGCGACGTGCGCCACGCCGGCGTCCGCCGTCCGGCCGCCGAGGCGCTCGCCCTGCTCGGCCGCGCTCCGCTCACGCTGGCGCCCAAGGAAGGGCTGGCGATCATGAACGGTACCGCCGTGATGACCGCGCTGGCCTGCCTCGCCTGGCAGCGCGCCGACCACCTGAGCCGCCTGTGCTGCCGCCTCACCGCACTGGCCTCGGTCGCGCTGCGCGGCAACCGCGGCCACTTCGATCCGCGCCTCTTCGCCGCCAAGCCGCACGCCGGGCAGAACGAAGCGGCCGCGTGGATCTTCGCCGACCTGCACGCCGACGAAACCGAGGTGATCCGCCTGCAGGACCGCTACTCGATCCGCTGCGCGCCGCACGTGATCGGCGTCGCGCGCGACGCGCTGACCTGGATGCGGCGCGACATCGAGAACGAACTGAACAGCGCCAACGACAACCCGCTGATCGACGGCGACGCCGAACTCGTGCTGCACGGCGGCCACTTCTACGGCGGCCACATCGCCTTCGCGATGGACGCGCTGAAGACGGCGGTGGCCAACCTCGCCGACCTGATGGACCGCCAGCTCGCGCTGCTCGTCGACAGCAAGTACAACCACGGCCTGCCGCAGAACCTCTCGGGCAGCTGCGGCGCGCGCGCGCCGATCAACCACGGCTTCAAGGCGGTGCAGATCGGCGCTTCGGCATGGACGGCGGAGGCACTCAAGCTGACCATGCCGGCCAGCGTCTTCTCGCGCTCGACCGAGTGCCACAACCAGGACAAGGTGAGCATGGGCACCATCGCCGCGCGCGACTGCCTGCGCGTGCTCGAACTCACCGAGCAGGTCGCCAGTGCGTTGACCCTGGCCGCCGTGCAGGGCGTCGCGCTGCGCCAGCGACTGGCCGACGCCGAACCGGCCGAGCTGACGCCGGAGGTCGAGGCCTTCATGCGCGAGGTCGGCGAACACTCGCCCTTCCTCGACGAGGACCGCCCGCTCGAAGCCGAACTGCGCGCCGTCACCGGCCTGATCCGCGACGGCCGCTGGGCGCTCTACGGCGCCAGCGGCGCGGACGGTGGCGCCGATGCCTAAGCTCAGCGCCGCCGTCGAGGTCGAGGTGCCCTTCCACGACGTGGACGCGATGAACGTCGCCTGGCACGGCCACTACGTCAAATACTTCGAGATCGCGCGCTGCGCGCTGCTCCGCCGCTTCGACTACGACTACCCGCAGATGCAGGCCTCGGGCTATCTGTGGCCGATCGTCGACTGCCATCTCAAGTACGTGCGCCCGGCGCTCTACGGCCAGCGCCTGCGCGTCGAGGCGACGCTGCTCGAATTCGAGAACCGCATCCGGATCGGCTACGAAATCCGCGACGCGCAGAGCGGCGAGCGCCTGACCAAGGGCAGCACCATCCAGGTCGCCGTCGACGCTTCGACGCGCGAACTGCAGTTCGTTTCCCCTCCCGTCGTCTTCGCAAAACTGGAGCGCGCATGCGCCGACTGATCCTCTCCCTCCTGCTGCTCGCCGCCGCACCGCTGCACGCCGCGCCCGCCGACGCCGACACGCTGGCGCGCATCGGCGCGCAGATCGAACAGCACGCCGTGGTCCGCGCCGAGTTCACGCAGAGCAAGCAGATGGCGGCGCTCAAGCGCCCGCTGGTCACCACCGGCCGCCTCGTCTTCTCGCGCCGGCACGGCGTGCTGTGGCAGATCGAGCAGCCCTACCGCATCACCTACGTGCTCGGCGAGGAGCGCATCGTCGAGATCGCCGCCGACGGCACGCGCCGCGAACGCGGCCTGCGCGACGTGCCGGGCATGGCCCAGGTCGGCCGCGTCTTCCGCGCCCTGCTCGGCGCCAACACGGCGGCGCTCGGCGAGACCTTCACGGTCGTCGTGCGCGGCGATTCGGGCAAGTGGGAAATCGACCTCAAGCCGCGCCAGGCGCAGCTCGCGCAATTCCTGAGCGGCCTCTACCTGTCCGGCGGTCGCTTCGTCGAAAGCATTCGCATCGACGAAAACGGCGGCGCGGGCGAAGCGGGCCAGCAAGGCAGCAAGGACTCGACGCAGATCCGCCTGCGCAACGCGCAGAGCGCCGAAGCGCCGAACGCGGACGAACTGCAGCTGTTCGGTGGCGTGGCCGGCAAGCCATGAGAGCCCCCGCCGCGCGCGCCACCCCGGCGATGAAGCTGCGCGCCGCCCTCTGGCTGCTGCTCGCCCTCAGCGCGGCGCTCGCCTGTGCCGTGCAGTTCGTCGCCGCCGGGCGCGTCCCGGTGCAGACCAACCTGCTCGCGCTGCTGCCGCCGACCGAGCGCAATCCGCTCGCCGAAGAGGCGGTGAACCGGCTGGCCGACGCCGCCGGCAACCGCGCCGTCTTCATGGTCGGCGCATCGTCGCCGGAAGCCTCGGCGGCCGCGGCGCGCGCCTTCGCCGCGACGCTGCGTGAAGCCGCCGGCGCCGACACCTTGCGCCAGGTCGTCGCCGACATCCCGCCCTTCGACCCGAAACAGCTCACCGGCCTCTACCTGCAGCACCGCTACACGCTGCTCGCCGACGCCGACCGCGCCGCGCTGGCGGCCGGCCGCGCCGATCTCGACGCGCGCCTACAGCAAAAACTCTACGCCCCCTTCCGCTTCGGCCTGACGGTTTCGCCGGCCGACGACCCCTTCGGCTTCACCGACGCCTGGCTCGCCGGGCTGCCGTTGCGCAGCCTGAAGCTCGAACCCGAAGGCGGCCTGCTCGTCGCGCGCGAAGCCGACGGTGCAACGGAAAAGACCTGGGTTTTCGTCGCCGCCGAACTGTCCGCCTCGGCCTACGACGGCAACCTCCAGCAGCGCTTCGGCGCGGCCGTCGCGCACGCCGAAAGCGCGCTCGGAAAAACCCACCCGGACGCCGCCGTGCTGCGCACCGGCACCGTCTTCTACGCCGACGCCGCGCGGCAGAGCGCCGAGCGCGAATTCGACCTGATCGGCGCCGGCTCGCTGCTCGGCATGCTGCTCATGCTCTACCTCGTCTTCCGCTCGCTGCGCCCGCTCGCGCTCGGCCTGCTCTCGGTCGGCTTCGGCATCGGCACGGCGGTCGCCGTCACCGTCGCCGCGTACGGCGAAATGCACCTGATCACGCTCGTCTTCGGCGCCAGCCTAATCGGCGAGGCGATCGACTACGCCATCCAGTATTTCGCCGCCCACCTCGGCGCCGGCAAGGACTGGGAGCCGATGCGCGGCCTGCGCAGCATCGCGCCCGGCCTCACCGTCGCGCTGGCGACCAGCCTGCTCGGCTACGGCGCCCTGCTGCTGGCGCCCTTCCCGGCCCTCGCGCAGATCGCGCTGTTCGCCCTCTGCGGCCTTTCCGCCGCCTGGCTCTCGGTTTTCCTCCTGCTGCCGGCGCTCCTGGTGAGCCCCGGCCGGCGCGATCCGGAAGCGGCCGTCGCCGGGCCGCAGAAATTCCTGCGCTGGTGGCAGACGCGCATGAGCCGCCGCCGCTGCCTCGGGCTGGCCGCGCTGCTGCTCGCGCTCGCGGCGCCCGGCTGGCCGAAGCTTTCCGGCAACGACGACGTGCGCCTGCTGATTTCCCGTCCGCCGGCCCTCGTCGCGCAGGAGGAAAAGATCCGCGCGCTGACCGGCTTCGCCAACGGCAGCCAGCTCTTCCTGGTCGAAGGCGCCACGCCGGACGCCGTGCAGGCCAACGAGGAAGCCCTCGCGGCGCGCCTTGCCGGCCTGACCGCCGGTGGCGAAATTTCCGGCTACCAGGCGCTCTCCGCCTTCGTCCCCTCGCCGCAGCGACAGGCCGAGAACTACCGCCTGTGGCAGGAAAACGTCTTCGCCGACGCGGCGGCGCTGCATGCCCTGTTCGCGCGCAGCGAGCTGCGCGACGACATCGCCGAAAGTCAGATCGCCGCCTTCAAGGCCGCCGCCGGACAGCCGCTGCGCCTCGACGACTGGCTGCAAACGCCAATGGCGACGCCCTTCCGCCACCTCTGGCTGGGCCAGGGCGAGCGCGGCTACGCCTCCATCGTGCTGCCGCAGGGTGCAACTGACGTGGCGGCGCTGGCCGCGGCGGCGGACGGCCTGCCCGGCGTCACGCTGGTCGACAAGGCCGGCAGCGTCAGCCGCCTGTTCCACGACTATCGCCAGTGGGGCGCGCTCTGGCTGCTCGGCGCCCTCCTCCTCGTCTTCGGCGTGCTCTGCGTGCGCTACGGCCCGCGCCAGGCCGCCGTCACGCAGGCGCCGACGCTGCTCGCGATGGCGCTGGCGCTCGGCATCTTCGGCTACCTCGGCACGCCGCTCACGCTGTTCAACCTGATGGCGCTGATGCTGGTGCTCGGCGTCGGCGTCAATTACGCGATCTTCCTGCGCGAAGGCGGGCAGCGCGCAGCGGCCACCCTCGCCGGCGTCCTGCTTTCCGCCGGCACGACGCTGCTCTCCTTCGGCCTGCTCGCCTTCAGCTCGATGCCGGCGCTCTCCGGGTTCGGCCTGACCCTGCTCGTCGGCGTCGGTATCGCCGTGCTGCTGGCGCCGATGATCCTGACTTTCTCCACCGGGGAGAACGCATGAAACGCCTGCATATCCTCCTATTCCCGCTGCTGCTCGCCCTCGGCGCCTGCGGCGAGGGCGATGGTGAAGCGCCGTGCGCGCCGCTGATCGGCGGCGGCAGCTACTGCCTGCAGCCGACCACCGCCCTCGCGCCCTTCGACGTGCAGCAGAAGGTCGAGGCGACCTTCCGCGGACGGCGCGAGACGATGATCGCCGAAATCGAAAGCGACGCCGAAGGCATGCGCTTCGTCGGCCTGACGCCCTTCGGCCAGAAGCTGCTGCAGGTCGCCTACGACAACCGCGCGGCGAGCGCCGCGACGCTGCCCGACCGGCGGATCAGCCCGGCCCTGCTCATCGCGCTGCTGCAGATCGCGCTGTGGCCGGCCGACGCCGTGCGCGCCGGGCTGGAGGAGCCGCTGACGCTGGACGAGAACGCCGGCCGGCGGCGCATCCTCAACCGCGGCGAGGCGACGATCAGCATCGACTACCGCGGCGCGCAGCCGCCGTATCGCGGCCTGCGCATCGCCGTGCCGGCGGCGGACCTCGAACTCGAAATCGAAACACTGGAAGCGCTCGACACCATCGCAGCGGACGGGAAGGAATCATGAAAGCCCGCGTCTATCTCCCCGCGCTCGGCATCATTAACGCGCTCGGCAGCGGCACCGACGCGGTCGCGCGCGGCCTGTTCGCCGGCGACACCTCGGGCATGCTGCTCGAGGACGGCTGGCTGCCGGACGCGCCGGCCCGCGTCGGTCGCGCACGCGGCGCCCTTCCCGAGCTACCCGACGCCGCCTGGGCGGGGCGCAACAACCAGCTGCTGCTCGCCGCACTGGCGCAGATCGAAACCGCCGTCGACGGCGCGCTGACGCGCTACGGCCGCACGCGCATCGGCGTCGTGCTCGGCACCAGCACCTCGGGCATCGCCGAGGGCGAGGCGGCGATCGCCGCGCACCGCGCGCACGGCGCATTGCCCGCCGGCTACCGCTACGCGCAGCAGGAAATCGGCATGCCGGCCGTCTTCCTCGCCCGCCATCTGGGCCTCGGCGGACCGGCCTACACGGTGTCGACCGCCTGCACGTCGAGCGCCAAGGCCTTCGCCTCGGCGCGCAATCTCCTGCGCCATGGTCTCTGCGACGCGGTGCTGGTCGGCGGCGTCGATTCCTTGTGCAAGCTGACGATCAACGGCTTCGCCGCGCTCGAATCGACGACCGCCGAACTGACCAACCCGCTCAGCCGCCACCGGCGCGGCATCAACATCGGCGAAGGCGCCGCGCTCTTCCTGATGAGCCGCGACGAGGCCGCCGCCGAACTGCTCGGCGTCGGCGAAACGAGCGACGCCCACCACATCTCGGCGCCGCACCCCGACGGCCTCGGCGCCGAAGCGGCGATGCGCGCCGCGCTGGCCGACGCCGGCCTCGCGGCGCACGAAATCGACTACCTGAACCTGCACGCCACGGCGACGCAGAAGAACGACGAAATGGAAAGCCGCGCCGTCGCCCGCGTCTTCCCGCAGGGCGTCGCCGCCAGCGGCACCAAGCCGCTCACCGGCCACACGCTGGGCGCCGCCGGCGCCACCGAACTGGCGTTCTGCTGGCTCGCGCTACGCGACGGCCGCCTGCCGCCGCACGTCTGGGACGGCGCCGCCGACCCGGAGCTGCCGGCGCTCGACCTCGTCGCCGGCGAGCGCCGTTTCGCGCGCGCCGCCGGCCGCGCCTGCATGAGCAATTCCTTCGCTTTCGGCGGCAGCAACGCCAGCCTCTTGATCGGAGACGCACGATGACCCCGGCGCCCGCCATTCCCCCGGTCGAAGACCTCCTGCCGCATCGCGGCACCATGCTGCTGCTCGACCGCGTGCTCGCCTACGACGCCGACACGGCAAGCGCCGAATACGCGCCGCGCGGCGACGCCTGGTACGCCGACGCGAACGGCGACATGCCGGCGTGGATCGGCATCGAGCTGATGGCGCAGACGGTCGCCGCCCACGTCGGCCTGCTCAAGCGCAGCGCCGGCGCCCCGCCCAAGCAGGGCGCCCTGCTCGGCACGCAGCGCTACAGCGCGCAGCGGCCGGCCTTCGCCGCCGGCGCCCCCTTGCGCATCCGCACCCGCAGCATCTACCGCGACGCCAGCGGCCTCGGCGCCTACGAATGCAGCATCGCGTCCGGCGACGAGGAAGTGGCGAGCGCCACGCTCAAGGTCTACGAACCCGACGATTTCCAAACCTTCCTGCAAGCGAGTCTTTCATGAATCTGCGACGCGTTCTGATCACCGGATCGAGCCGCGGCATCGGCCGTGCCATCGCCCTGCGCCTGGCGCGCGACGGTTTCGCCGTCAGCGTGCATTGCCGCAGCGGCCGCGCCGAGGCCGACGCCGTGGCCGCTGAAATCGCCGCCGCCGGCGGCAGCGCCGGCGTGCTGCAGTTCGACGTCTGCGACCGCGCCGCCGCGCGCGCCGCGCTCGACGCCGACGTCGCCGCACACGGCGCCTACTACGGCATCGTCTGCAACGCCGGCGTCAGCCGCGACAATGCCTTCCCCGCGCTCTCCGACGAGGACTGGGACCTCGTCCTCGACACCAGCCTCGACGGCTTCTTCAACGTCGTGCATCCGCTGACCATGCCGATGGTGCGCGCCAAAAAAGGCGGCCGCATCGTCACGCTGGCCTCGGTTTCCGGCGTCATGGGCAACCGCGGGCAGGTCAACTACAGCGCCGCCAAGGCCGGGCTGATCGGCGCGACCAAGGCGCTCGCCGTCGAGCTCGCGAGCCGCAGGATCACCGTCAACTGCGTCGCCCCCGGGCTCATAGAAACCGATATGACGAGCGAGCTGCCGCTCGCCGAAGCGCTGAAGATCGTGCCGATGAACCGCGTCGGCCAGGCCGACGAAGTCGCTGCGGCAGTCGCCTTCCTGATGTCCGACGAAGCCTCGTACATCACGCGCCAGGTGCTCGGCGTCAACGGAGGCATCGTCTGATGAAGCGCGTCGTCGTCACCGGCATGGCCGGCATCAGCGCGCTCGGCGAGCGCTGGGAGGACATCGAAGCCAATCTGCGCGCCGGCCGCAACGGCGTGCGGCGCATGCCCGAGTGGGACTACATCGAGGCGCTCAACACGCGCCTCGGCGCGCCGGTCGACGGTTTCGTCACGCCAGCACACTACCCGCGCAAGATGATCCGCTCGATGGGCCGCGTCTCGCTGATGGCCGTGCGCGCCAGCGAAATGGCGCTGGCCGACGCCGGCCTGCTCGACGATCCGGCGATCCGCGACGGACGCATGGGCATCGCCTACGGTTCCTCGTCGGGCAGCGTCGACCCGGTACGCGTCTTCGGCCACATGCTCGACACCGGCTCGATGCAGGGCGTCACCTCGACCAGCTACATCCAGATGATGCCGCACACGACGGCGGTCAACGTCGGCCTCTTCTTCGGCCTCAAGGGGCGCGTCGTCCCGACCTCGAGCGCCTGCACCTCGGGCAGCCAGGGCATCGGCTACGCCTTCGAGGCGATCCGCTACGGCCGGCAGGCGCTGATGCTGGCCGGCGGCGCCGAGGAGATATCGGCACCCGGCGCGGCAGTGTTCGACACCCTGTTCGCCACCAGCAGCCGCAACGACGCGCCGCATGCGACGCCGCGCCCCTTCGACCGCGAGCGCGACGGCCTCGTCGTCGGCGAAGGCGCGGCGACGCTGGTGCTCGAGGAATACGAGCACGCCAGGGCGCGCGGCGCCCGCATCCACGCCGAGATCGTCGGCTTCGGCTGCAACTCCGACGGCAGCCATGTGACGCAGCCGGAAGCCGCGACGATGGCCGTCGCTATGCGCCAGGCGCTGGCCGACGCCGATCTCGCGCCGCAGGCCGTCGGCTACGTCAGCGCGCACGGCACCGCCACCGACCGCGGCGACGTCGCCGAGAGCCACGCCACGAACGAAGTCTTCGGCCCGCGCGTGCCGATCAGCTCGATGAAAAGCTACCTCGGACACAGCCTCGGCGCCTGCGGCGCCATCGAAGCCTGGTGGGCGATCGAGATGATGCGCCGCCAGTGGTTCGCCCCGACGCTCAACCTCATCCATCCCGACCCGGCCTGCGCCGACCTCGACCACCTCATGGGTGAGGGGCGGAATATGGACTTGGAATATGTCATGAGCAATAATTTCGCGTTCGGGGGAATCAACACCTCGATCGTTCTGAAACGCTCAATTTAAGGGATATGACAATGCATCGATTCGTGAAGATGGCGCTCATCGCCGGCAGCGCTTTCCTGGCCGCCTGCGCCACCCAGATCAAGCCGACGACGACGGCCAATCCGCCGCCGCAGGAGAAGTTCTCGGCGTACGACCGCTTCGAACTGAAGCGCGTCGAACTCTCGCCGACGTACGCCAACAACGGCGCCAACACGAAAGCCGCCGCCAAGATTCAGGAATACTTCGACGCGCGCGTGAAAACGGTGGTGGACGAGTGGAACGGCAAGCGCGCCGGCGGCTCCGCCACGCTCGTGATCGAACCGCGCATCGAACACATCAAGTTCATCGGCGTCGGCGCCCGCATCTGGGCGGGGCCGCTCGCCGGCAGTTCGGCGGTGGTCATGAAGGTCCGCTACGTCGACAAGCAATCCGGCAAGGTCATCGCCGAGCCCGAGTTCTACCAGCGGGCCGCCGCGATGAGCGGCGCCGCCACCTTCGGCGGCCAGGACAACGCAATGCTCGCCCGCATCACCACGCTGGTCGCCGACTACAACAGGCGAAACTATTCCGAGCGGGTCGGCGGCGAAAGCGGCGCCGGCGAGGAAATGGCAATGGCGAGCAACTGAGCAGCGCACACGGCCGCTCCCGCTCGTTCGCAGAATCCAGCCCGACCGGCGGCGCCCGCCGCCCGGTCACCCAAAACCATCGAGGACAAGAAACAATGAAAAGCAAACTATTCGCCGCACTCCTGATCGCCACGACGCTCGTCGCCGCCCCGGCCATCGCCCGCGATTCCGTGCCCATCGTCAATTACGACAACGTCGCCATCGCCACCAGCAGCGGCAAGGCACCCGACGCCGAGCAGGTCAGGCAGGCGATCGCCGCCGCGGCCGCCGGCAAGGGCTGGACGGTGGCTCCGGCGGGCGACGGCAAGCTGCAGGCGACGATCGTCGTGCGCGGCAAGCACACCGTCGTCGTCGACATCGCCTACGCCGCCGACAAGTACGCGCTGACCTACAAGGACAGCACGAACATGAACTTCATCGAGCGCGACGGCCAGAAGCTGATCCACCCCTTCTACAACAAATGGGTGCAGACGCTGAAGGAAGCGATCCGCCTGGAACTGCTCAAGGCCTGACGCTCTGAGCACCGACAATCATGGCGGCCGGCGCCGCGTCGCGATCACCGGCATCGGCATCGTTTCCTGCCTCGGCAACGATCTCGATGCGGTGGCGCGCGCCTTGCGCGAAGGCCGCTCCGGCGTGCGCTACGTCCCCGAATACGCCGAACTCGGCTTGCGCAGCCGCGTCGCCGGCGTGCCGGATATCGGCGGCGAACCGCCGGTCGACCGCAAGATTCGCCGCTTCATGGGCGACGCGGCGCTCTACGCCTACCACGCGACGCGCCGCGCGCTGGCCGACGCCGGCCTCGCGCGCGCCGACGTCGCGACGCCGCGCACCGGCCTGATCGTCGGCTCCGGCGTCGGCTCCCCGTACGAGCACAGCGTCGCCGTCGACACCCTGCGCGCCAAGGGCATCGCCAAGGTGCCGCCCTACGGCGTGCCGCGCATCATGGGCAGCACCACCTCGGCCTGCCTGTCGACCGCCTTCGGCATCCAGGGCGTCAGCTATTCGATGACCTCGGCCTGCGCCACCGCGGCGCACTGCATCGGCCACGCCGCCGAACTGATCCAGTTCGGCAAGCAGGACCGCGTGATCGCCGGCGCCGCCGAGGAGGTCTGCTGGACGACGACGATGCCCTTCGACGCGATGGGCGCCCTCTCCGCCGCGCACAACGACAGCACAGCCTCGCGCCCCTACGACGCGAGCCGCGACGGTTTCGTCATCGCCGGCGGCGCCGGCATCCTCGTACTCGAAGAGATGGAAAGCGCGCGCCGGCGCGGCGCGCGCATCTACGCCGAACTCGCCGGCTACGGCGCCTGCTCGGACGGCCTCGACATGGTGACGCCGGCCGCCGAGGGCGCCGCGCGCGCGATGCGCCTGGCGCTCGCCGAAGCCGGCGGCAGCGTCGACTACATCAACGCGCACGCCACCTCGACGCGCCTCGGCGACGTCAGCGAACTGGCCGCGATCTGCGAGGTCTTCGGCGACGAGATTCCCGCGATCTCCTCGACCAAGGGCCTCACCGGCCACCCGATCGCAGCCGCCGCGGCGCACGAGGCGGTCTATTCGCTGCTCATGCTCGAACGCGAATTTCTCGCCGGCTGCGCGCACCTCGCCGATCCCGACCCGGCCTGCGCCGGCCTGCCCATCCTGCACCGGAGCGTCGACCGGCGCGTCGACGCCATCATGTCGAACAGCTTCGGCTTTGGCGGCACCAACGCCAGCCTGATTTTCCGGCGGTTGCCGGAATGATCCGCCGCGCATGAGGCGGCCTCGCGTCACACGCTCCGGCGCAGCCCGCCGGACAAACCACGCGAGTGCGATCCTGCTCTGCTGCTCCGCCCTTGCCCTGACCGGCTGCGGCACCCTGTCGACGATGGCGCTCGACGCGCAGGACCTGAATCCGCCGCGCTACGCCGGGGGCGAAAGCCTGCAGCGCCAGGTCGATGCGCTGGCGGAGCCGCCCGTCGCCAGCGGCCAGACGCCCGGCATGGTGGTCGGCATCCTCCTCCCGGACGGCAGCACGCAGTTTTTCGGCTACGGCACGACCGAGCGCGGCGGCGAGCGGCCCGATGCCGACACGCCGTTTGCCGTCGGCTCGCTGAGCAAGGGCTTTCTGGCGACGATCACCGCCCTGCTGGTCGAAGACGGCCCCCTGTCCTGGGACGACACGCTGGACAACCTGCTGCCGCCGGCGACGGCGCTCAGCGCCGACGCCCGCGATCTGCTCGCATTCGCTGCGGCCCATCTGAAGGGTGCTGCGCCCCCCTTCGACACCGCCCTCGACACCGTCCTGAAGGTGCGCGTCGCGCGCCCGAAGGAAGCGGCGGCGCTGGCGTGGATCGCCGACGACGTGGGCGGCCGGCGCATCAACTACCAGATCGGTCTGGTGGCGGGCTACACCAGCCACATCGGGATCGGCGCCGAGCGCGGGAGCACCGTCGCCGTCCTGCAGAACAGCTTCAACTGGAGCAACGACATCAGCCACATGCCGCTCCTGCGCCTCGCGCGCGATACGCAGGAAAACACTCTTCAACGCATCGCCATCAACCATAGGGGAATCACACCATGAAACGACTCCTGAAAATCAGCGCTCTCCTCTCCGCCCTGCTGATCGCGGGCAGCGCAGCCGCCCGCGACGACCAGAACATGTTCCCGCTGGAAGATGCCTTGAACCTGCCCGCCGCCAAGAGCAAGCTCGACCCCGACATCCGCCTCTATTTCGGCAATCAGAAGCATCCGAAGGTCGCCAAGGAACTCGGCGAGTGGAAGACCAACAAGAAGACCAACGGCTTCAACAAGACCGACAAGGAGGCCTGCGAATGGGTTTTCCTGAGCGCCGTGCTCGAACTGCAGGAACGCGCCCAGAAGGAAGGCGGCAACGCCGTCGTCGGCATCAAGAGCAACTACAAGAGCATCGAGCGCAGCAGCGAAACCGAATACATGTGCGGCAGCGGCGCCCTGATGTCGGGCGTCGCGCTGAAGGGCAAGGTCGTCAAGCTGGCCAACTGACCGGCGCACAGCCGCAACGGGAATGGCGAGGCGCGAGCCTCGCCGTTTTCGCATCGGCGCCCGACGGCATACGGGAAGGACCGGAGCGGCCGGCGCAATGCCTTGTGCCCGCGCGGGCTCGCCCCGGAAACTTCGCCCGGAAAACGGCCCGCGATACAAAATTTGATCGTTTCGACGGTTTTCTATATCAAAAACGATACTAAAATATTCCGATGACCGCCGCCCACTCAGACCGTCACCGCGAAATCCGCGCGCTCTTCGAGGAGTACATCGAAATGTACGCCTCGCGGGACGACCGGCTGACGACGCACTTCAGCGAGAACTTCAGCGGCTATACGGGCAGCGGGAGTTTCCTCGTCACAAGCCGGGAAGAATGGGTAAAGATCACCCGGCAGGATTTCGCCCAGGTGACCGGGCGCATCCGCATCGAAATGCTCGATCTCGCGCTGCAGGACATCAGCGACGACGTCGTGGCGAGCACGGCCTTCTTCCACATCCACCTGCCCACCGAAAACGAAATGCTGTCGAGCGAGGTCGCCCGCCTCGTGCTGATCTTCCGCCGCGAAGGCGCGGACTGGAAGATCGTCCACAGCGGCATCTCCATTCCCTATCACCCGGCACAGGACGGCGAGGTCTACCCTCTCAAGAGCCTGCAGGAGAAGAACAGCGCCCTGACGGCGCTGGTCGAGGAGCGCACCCGGGCCTTGCATCGAAGCGAAGCGCTCTACCGCCAGCTGACCGAGGATACCCAGGATGTCCTCTGGAAGGCGGACGCCGACCTCCGCATCACGTACATCAGCCCCGCGGACGAACGCCTGCGCGGCTACAAGGCCGACGAGATCATCGGCCGCCACGTGTTCGAAATGTTCAACGACGACGGCATCGCGCTGGTCACAAGCCTGATGCAGCAGCGGGCGGCTGCGGAGAAATCGGGTCCGCCTCTCGGTTTCATGACCTTCGAAGCGGAACACCGCTGCAAGGACGGGCGCTGGATCTGGGGCGAAGTACAGTCCAACCCCGACCGCGATGCGCACGGGAAAATCGTCGGCTATCACGGCATCACCCGGGAAGTCACGCAGCGCAAATGTCTGGAGGAGCAGGTGCGCCAGCTGGCTTTCCACGACCCGCTGACCCGGCTGGCCAATCGCCGCCTGCTGCTCGACCGTCTGGCCCAGAACATCGCCTCGACCCAGCGCACCCGCCACTACAGCGCGCTGGCCTTCCTCGACCTCGACAAGTTCAAGACCCTCAACGACGCCCACGGGCATGGCGCCGGCGACCTGCTGCTGCTCGAAGTCGCCAATCGCCTGAAATCCTGCGTTCGGGAAGTCGATACCGTCGCGCGCTTTGGCGGCGACGAGTTCGTCGTGCTGCTCGGCGACCTGAGCGCCGATCGTGACGAAGCCATTACGCAGGCAAGCGCCATCGCGGAAAAGATCCGCACCCGTCTGGCGACTCCCTATGCGCTGAATATCGCGCCGGGCGAACCTTCCGGAACCGCGCTCGAGCACCGTTGCTCCGCCAGCATCGGCATGGTGGTTTTCAACGGATGCGAAGCGAGCGAGGAGAACGTGCTCGACTGGGCCGATTCAGCGATGTACCGGGCCAAGGAAGACGGGCGCAATTTGGTCCGCTTTCATGGCGCGTCCCAATCTTGGCTGAGCTGAACTGAGCTAACGCGCCCCAGCGTCGCTCTCCGGCCAACGCAGCGCAAGGCAAAGAGAGAACGTCTGCGGGCGACGCCCGAACTGCAACTTAAAGCGCGCGCGCAGGCTTGATCGCCACGGCGTTGTCCAGCGTCTCTTCCCGTTTCTGCGGCACCGGCACGCCGATCCACTCGAAGAAGCCGATGTCCGGCCGGCTCCACCACAGGTAGGGCATCGAAACGCGCTCGTCCGGCAGATCGAAGCCGGTGCCGCGGATGATCGCCAGGTACTCGTCGGCGGTTTTCTGCACTTCCATCGGATGGCGGAACAGCAGCTTGATCGGCAGCGAATGGATGTAGCGCCGCGTCGATTCGGCGAACAGGAGGACGCCGCCCGGTTTCAGGATGCGGAAGAACTCGGCCATTGCCGCTTCCTGTTCGACGATATGGTGGAAGGTTTGATGACAGAACACCAGATCGAATTCGTCGTCGGGCAGATCCATGCGCGCCGCGTTGGCGGCGTGCAGGCGCACCGGGGCGGCGCAAGCGGCGGCGGCCGCACCCGCCCGCGCCTGCAGCTCGGGGTCGGCATCCATGCCGACGATCTCGTCGGGAGAAAAGCGCGCGGCCAGCTCGTCGAACGAGTGGCCGAAACCGCAGCCGACGTCGATCACCCGCCGGCAGCGCGTCGCATCGGCGGGCAGCAGGCGCTGCAGGTCATTGAGGGCGCGGCGCAGCACGTGCACCTTCCAGGTATCCGACTTCAGGAACCAGTTTCCGAAGCGGGTTTCTTCAACGAAGGGGGAATGTGTCGTTATGAGCGGTCGGGCGGCGCGCGCCGGTTATTGGGGAAAGTGCATTCGCATCTTTATTTCATTTTCGAAGGCAGGCGGATTATCTCACCGTCCACCGCGAATTCTCCCCTTCCGCGATGATGAATGAATTTCGGGTTCTCGACCGAGCGCTCGACCCACGCTTTCACCACCTCGAGAACGAAGAAATTGTAGGCATTCACCATGCGCCCATCGACCACCCGGCATTCGAGCGCGGCATAGCATTCGTCGACGAGCGGCGCGGCAACCAGCGCAGCCGGCACCGGGGTGAGGCCGAAGGCGGCGAACTTGTCGGTCGCGCGCCCCGAGCTGTTGCCGACGGCAACCGCCTTGGCCGCCAGCTCGACGGTCGGGATGTTGAGCGTGCACTCCTTGCTGCGCCGCAGACGCGCAAAGGACTCGTTACGGTTGCTGACGACGCAGCCGACCAGCGGCGGCTCGAACTCGAGCATGCAATGCCACGACATGGTCATCACGTTCGGCCCCGTCTTGCCGGCCGTCGCGAGCAGCACGACCGGCCCCGGTTCGAGCAGGCGATAGACGCGAGAGAGCGCCAGGAAACGCTTGCTCATGACGGATCAGGTGCACCATGCGGACATCAGCAGGAAGCCGCCGATGCCGAGCAGCGCGGTTCCGACCACGTGCAGCAGCGGGCGCCAGAAACTGAGTCGGGACGGACGCCGGCCCGGCACGCGCGACCGCCGCCGCGCCTCGATCCAGTGCGTGACTTCACCAAGGGTGAACACGCAGGCGAGGCCGAAGACGAACAGGCCGACGATGATGGTGCCGATCTGCGCTTCGCCGGTACGGCACGAGATTGCCATGTGCAACTGGTTGCGCGTCAGCGGATTGAAACCGGCCGCGAGATAAACCGCAGCGAAAGCGACCGCGGCCAGCACGACCGTGACGCAGGAATAAATCCAGAATTCCCGCGTTCTGATCGTGCGCGCAAGCTCGACGGCTTGCTCCTTCAACTCGGTGATCAGGCCCGAAAACATGGTGTACGAACTCCGGCAAAGGCAAATCCGCCCATACCTGATCTTACATCCTGAATCGCCGGATTTCACGGGAAAGCGCGCCGGACGAAGGCGGCGGAAGGTTTTGCCGCGCCGGTGCCGGCGCCCGTTTCCCGGGCGGCGCGTCATGTCCTTGAAGGAAATGGCGGTTTCAAGGCTTATCCACAGGATTGCCCACGGATTCCGTGGAGAAATCCGGCAATGCGCGGGAGGCTATTTCAGCCAGGGCTTGAGCGACGAGCGCAAGGCGCTTTCGTTGTAGCCGCGAATGATTTCGTCGCCGATCACGACCAGCGGCACGCCGTTGCCGCCCAGGCGCCGGTGGCCTTCGTAGGCGCTGGAGGACGCCTCGATGTCGAGTTCGCTGTACGCGATGCCGTGGGCGGCGAAGAAATCGCGCGTCGCCGCGCAGTAGCCGCACCACGAGGTCGCGTAAAGGACGACCTCGGGCTGCGCGCGGCCGGCCGTCGCTTTGGCCTGTCCGGGCGTGCCCGCCAGCCAGGCCGGCTTGCCGAACCAGAAGACGCCGGCGACGACGAGCAGGAGCAGCAGCCACTTTCCGGCGCCGCCGCGTGCCGCAGGCGCACGGACTACGGGCGCCAGACGTCCGTAGTCCGCAGTGACGGGCGCGCCGGCCGCCTTGTTGTAGGCGAGTTCGCAGGAGGGGCACTGCCAGTCGGGCGCGCTATCGGTCGCTTTGCGGGCGTAGCGGCAGTTCGGGCAGATGCGCGGGGAGTTGTGCGACATGACGAAAGCAGTCCCGGCGAAACGCGTCGCAGCCGCGTCAGTCGAAGACGGCGCGCATGCTCTTGGCGTGCGCTTCGATCTCGTCCTGGAGCGCCAGGTAGGATGCGCCCGGCATGTAGTCGGCGAAATCGTTGCCGTCGCCTTCATCCCTCTGCAATTCGAGGGCGTCGCCGGCCATCAGGTTGGCGGCGTAGATCACGTCGCTCAGATTCCGCGGCGCGGGCGGCACGAGGCGCGGCTGATCGTGATCGCAGACGGCGTCGATGATTTCCTCGGCGACGCCGAGCGAGCCGAGCAGGCTGACGCCGATCCCGTCGTGCCAGCGGATCACCAGATGGCGAACGGTATCCGGGCGCACGCGCAGCTCCGGGTACTGCGTCGCGCGGTAGAGCATGTAGAAGGCGCCGAGGTCGTGCAGCAGGCCGGCGAGCATGGCTTCGTCCGGATTCAGGCGGGTCATGCGCCGCGCCAGCACGTAGGCGGCGGAAGCACACTGGAGGGTGTGGTTCCACAGGCGGTTGGCGATCTCGGCGAAATCGACCATGTCCTTCGAGCGCAGGAGCTGCCGCATGGCGATGGCCATCACGGTGCTGCGAACCGCTTTCAGGCCGAGGCGGGTGATCGCGCCGCGCAGGTTGCGCACTTCCTGTCCGCCCGGGTTGTAAGCGACGGAGTTGGCCTGATTGATGAGCTTTGCTGAAATCAGCGGATCGAGGTTGATCATCGCGCTGATTTTTTCGATCGACTGCTCGGGGTCGTCCACCAGCTTGCGGATGCGCAGCGCGATATCGAAGCTGATCGGGAAAACCACTTCGCCCTGCAACTCCTTCGCGATGTCTTCGAGCATGCGGAAGCGCTGCGCGTTGAGTTCGTTCCCGGTCAAGTCTTGCTGGTCCTGCGTCTGCATGGAGTTCGTCCTGATCTGTACGGCATGAATGCTACGCAGCGCCCCCGGGAGCGTCAATTACCAAACCTTGCACTCACTCACGGCGCGATCGCGGCCAGCGGGTCGTCCTCGGGAAAGCGCTCGAGGAATGCCGGATCGAACGGCGGGCAGCTGCCGTCCGCGATGCTGAAGCAGCGGTCGAGATGACGCTCGGACGGCGCCAGCAGGCGCCGGTACAGCTCCTTGCACAGCACGCGCGCGGTCTGTCCCGGCCAGCCGGCGGGGACCAGCACGTCTGGCAGTTCCGGGTCGCGCAGGAGCAGGCGGCGATAGTCGTGGATGAGCAGCAGGCGCATGAGGAAAGCCTCCTCCTCGTCGATCTCGGCGCTGCGGTCGCGCCGCAGCTCGGCGAGCGCCGGCATGTAGGTCGCGACGAACTGGGCATAGGCGTCGGACAGTTCGCTGAGGTTCCAGGCGCGCGCGACGAGGTCGGCGTTGCTCGCCGTGCCGCCCAGGCGCGAGTCGGCGGCGAGCAGCGGCATCAGGCCGCCGATCAGGTGGCCGAGCCCTTCGGCGACCAGCGCATCGAAGGCTGCCGAGAGATCGGTCGACGGATGCACGAAGCAGTCGGAACCGAGCGCGCCGAAGCCCTGCCAGAACAGGGCGCGGCGCAGCGCGTCGCGGTCCTTCTGCTCGAGCTGGCCGACGCCGAGGATGAGGCGCCAGCGGCGGTCCCAGAGCGGCGCGTAGGAAGCGTAGATGTGGCGCGAGGCCTCGTCGAAGCGGCGCTGGCCGTGCGGCGTCAGCAGGTAGTCGCTGCGCCGGCCGAGCGCTTCGGTGCGCAGCCATTCTTCCTTGGCGAGCCGGAAGACCGAGGTGCGCACCAGGCGTTCGTTGAGGCCGAGCGGTTCGAGCAGGCGGATCAGGCTGCCCAGCCAGATGCGGCCGCCGCGCGGGACGACCATGTCGCCGAATACGGAAATGATCAGCGAGTTGGCGTGGACGCGCTTCTGCTGGCTGAATTCGTCGATGCGTGCACGGATCGGGTGGGTCATTTTTTTCTTGTTGGCGGCGGAGCCGGCCGGAAATCGTCGGCCGCGCCCGCCTGCTGCGCGAAGCCGACGATTCTAGCCGCTCGCCCTCCGGCTCGCCAGTCTCGTCCGCAAAAAACGCGGGCCGAATCAGCCGTTGAGGAAGAGGAAAGGATCGCCATCCGCCGCGTTCGCCTGCTGCTGCGCGAAGAAACCCTCGGTATGGATCATCGCCTCCTGCGCGCCGAGCCGCTTCGCGGCGGCGACGCAGGCATCGACGAACTCCGGGCTGCCGGCGGCGAAGACGCTGTGCTGCGAAAGATCGGAGAACAGCGTCGGCAGCACGGTATCGACGCGGCCGTGCAGATAGCCCTCCTTCTCCTCGCGCGTCAGCGTCAGCTTGTAGTCGAAGTTGCGGTGCTTGGCGTGCCACCAGGCCATGATGCCGCGTGCGTAGAGGTCGGCCTCCGTGCGCGCCGAAACGACGAGCGTCACCGGACGCTTGTAGCCGCGGCGCAGCGCCGCCTCGGCGAGCGCCAGCACGGGCGCCAGCCCGGTGCCGGCGGCCAGGCAGAGCACCGGCGTATCGACCGAAGGATCGCCGATGAAGGTGCCGTAGGCGCCGTTCAGCTTGACCTGATCGCCGATCCGCAGGGTGTCGTGCACCCAGGGGCTGGTCACGCCGTCGTCGGAGCGCGCCACCTGCAGCGTAATCTCGCCGTCCGGACGCGGCGCGTTGGCGATCGAATAGGCGCGGTAGGGAATATGGTCGCGCTCGGAGCCGAGCGTGACGTACTGGCCGGGCCAGTAGCGCAGCACCGGGCCGACCGGGCGCAGGCGCAGTTCGGCGACGCGGGCGGCGCAGATGCTCTTGTCGACCACGACGAAGAGCGCGTTCTCGCGCGGCGGAAAGAGCTTGGGCTTGGCGTCGGCCGTCCCCCACTCGATGACCATCTCCTCCGAGATCGGCTTGGCCATGCACATCAGGCCGTAGCCGTCGCGGCGCTCGTCGGGCGAAAGCGCCATGTCGAGAACGACGCCCTGATCGAAATGGCCGGACAGTACCTTGACCTTGCATTCGCCGCAGGCGCCGGCGCGGCAGTTGTTGGGCAGCGCGTAGCCGGCATTTTCCAGCGCGGCCAGCACGGTGTCGCCGTGCGCGCATTCGACGGTCTTTCCTGAGGGGTGCAGGACGATGCGGCTCATTGTTTTCCTCGAGAATCGAAAATCGGGAGTCGGAAGGCGGGAATCGGAATCGAAAAACGGAGAGCCCCGACTCCCGATCTCCGACTCCCGCCGATTCCGTTAAAACACCGGAATGATGTCGTCCATCTCGACGTCGGAGATTTCGCGGCCGGTGATGCCGACCTCCGGAATCGCCGGGAACTCGATGCCGTAGCGGTCGAGCACGCCCTTCAGGTTGAGCATCGCCTTCTTCCAGTTCTCCAGCTTCTGGTCGTAGGTCGGAATGCCGAAGCCGGCCATACGGCAGACTTCCTCGCCTTCGCGCTGGTTGGCGATGAAGTCGGCCGGCAGGTCCCAGAAATCCATCGGCGGCTCGAACAGCACGGCCGACAGGAAGAGGTAGCCGGCGCGGATCTGTTTGGTGACGACGCTCTTGTCCTCGTCGCCGAGGCGCGGATAGTCGCGCTCCATCAGCGCCATGCAGATCGCCATGTGGCGGCCCTCGTCGCGCCCGATGTTGCGGAAGCCTTCCTTGAAGACCGCCTCGCGCGAGTTGTCGTACATCTGCTTGAAGATCGTCGCGGCGGCAATCTCGCCCATCAGGAAGGAACTGAAGAGCACGGCCAGCGAATAGCGCGGCACCGCCTTCTTGTAGCCTTCCCAGTAGCGGCCGCCGTTGAAGTACAGCCACTGCGCGTTCTTCTGCAGGCGGCGGCCGAGATCGGTCTTCGGCGTGTAGGTCAGCGCGTCCGGGTGGTCGAGCAGCTTGGTGATCGCCATGCCGCACATCATCTCGTGGTTGTGCTCGTCGCGCGTCACCGAGAAGAAGCAGTTGCGCACCGGCGCTTCTTCATGCACCTCGTAGGTCTTGATCAACGCCTCGGCGAAGACCGGGGGCGCCGACGCGTCGAACACCGAGAGCAGCGTCCACCAGTAGGCAATGGCTTCCCGCTCCTCCCAGCTGTAGCTCGACGGATCGAAGGTGTCCCACGGCAGCTTGGCCGGGTCCCAGTATTCGCGGGTCGAGGCGGCGAACACCTCTTCCATCTTGGTGGTATGCGCTTCCCACGACAGCGGATAGACGTTCGGCTGCGGGGTGGCGGGCGGCAGATCCATCTTGTCGGCAAAACGTTCCTTGTTGGCGGCCATGCTTGTCTCCTTTGCGTTGCACAGGGTTCGGTCGATCAATTCAAAAATTCGTTCCGGTCGCGATTCCGGTGCACGCATCATGTTACCAATACGACCGACGTGTCAACGATTTTTGTATCGCTTAAACAAACAAATCTGAAGCAGCCGCAGAAAGCACCGCCACGCGATACCGACGATAACCCCGCCAGACATAGCGCTCAATCAACAAACAGCAAGGCCGCCGACCAGCCATCGATACCTAGCTGCACCGGAATTTCTTTTAGCGGAATTTATTTCTTGATACTTTGATTGACATTCGTATTTTGTTTTTGTAACGTTTAGCGCATCAACCAACCGTACGGAAAAACGGAGGACGCAATGCCCCACCCCCTGTTCGAGAAACACCGCGCGACGCTCGACGCCGCCGTCGAGGCCATCCACACCCGCGGCTACTGGGCGGCCTTCAACGAGATGCCGAGTCCAAAGACCTACGGCGAAACCGCGATGGAAGACGGCAAGCGCGCGTATGAAGCCTGCCTCGGTAAGGAATTCGCGCTCGACCAGCCGGGCGTCCGCGGCTGGATGAGCAGCGAGCGCTCGCCCTACGGCGTGGCGCTCGACGTGAAATACCCGGTGTGCGACGCCGAGGCGCTGGTCGCGGCCGGGCAGCGGGCGATGGCCGGCTGGCAGAAGATCGGCGCCGAAGGGCGCGTCGGTGTCTGCCTGGAGATCCTCGACCGCCTGAACAAGCGCAGCTTCGAGATCGCCCACGCGGTGATGATGACCACCGGCCAGGGCTGGATGATGGCCTTCCAGGCCGGCGGCCCACATGCGCAGGACCGCGGCCTCGAAGCCGTGGCCTACGCCTGGCGCGAGCAGAGCTTCGTCCCGGCGGAAGCCGTGTGGGAGAAGCCGCAGGGCAAGAACCCGCCGCTCGTCATGAAAAAGCACTTCGAGATCGTCGGGCGCGGCGTCGCGCTGGTCGTCGGCTGCGGCACCTTCCCGACCTGGAACACCTACCCCGGCCTGTTCGCCGCGCTGGCCACCGGCAACGCCGCCATCGTCAAGCCGCATTCGAACGCCATCCTGCCGACCGCCCTGACGGTGCGCATCGCGCGCGAAGTGCTCGCCGAGAACGGCCTCGACGCCGACCTCGTGACGCTGGCCGCCTTCGACCAGCGCGAGGACACGCAGACGCTGGCCCGCCACCCGGCGGTGAAGTCGGTGGACTTCACCGGCGGCAACGCCTTCGGCCAGTGGCTGATCGACAACTGCCGGCAGGCGCAGGTCTATGCCGAGTTGGCCGGCGTGAACAACATCGTGATCGACTCGACCGACGCCTACAAGGCGATGCTGCGCAACCTCGCCTTCACCCTCGCGCTCTATTCGGGGCAGATGTGCACCACCTCGCAGGCGATCCTCGTGCCAGCCGACGGGATCGAAACCGACGAAGGCCGCAAGAGCTACGACGACGTCTGCGCCGATCTTGCGCGCGCCATCGAAGGCTTCCTGGCGAAGCCGGAAGTCGCGCACGCCGTGCTCGGCGCCGTGCAGTCCGAGGACACCCTGCGCCGCATCGACATCGCCAACGGCGGCGCCCTCGGCCGCGTCATCCTCGCCGCGCGGACGCTCGCCAACCCCGACTTCCCGAACGCGCAGGTGCGCACGCCGGTGCTCATCGCCTGCGATGCTGCCGACGAAAGCGCGTGGATGGAAGAACGCTTCGGGCCGATCAGCTTCATCGTCAAGGTCGCCGACACGGCCGCCGCGATCGCCCTCTCCGAGCACGTGGTCGCCCGCCACGGCGCGCTCACCGTCGGCCTCTACTCGACGCGCCAGGAAGTCATCGACGCGATGACCGCAGCCACCTGGCGCAGCAAGGTCGCGCTCTCGATCAACCTGACCGGCGGCGTCTTCGTGAACCAGTCGGCGGCCTTCTCCGACTACCACGGCACCGGCGGCAACCCGGCGGCCAACGCCTCCTACGCCGACTCGGCCTTCGTCGCCAACCGCTTCCGCGTCGTGCAACGGCGTTATCACGTTTGATCGACGAAACGCTTTGAACATGGAAAGCACAGAGACACAGGAGCACGGAGAAAGGCAGAACCCGTTTTCGTTTTTCTCTGTGCGCTCCGTTTTTCCGTACTCTCCGTGCCGAATGAGGTTAATCAATGAAATTTGAAACGATCACCTACTCCGTCGATGCCGGCGTCGCCCGCCTCGTGCTGAACCGCCCGGAACGCCTGAATAGCTTCACCGACGCCATGCACGAGGAAGTGCGGCAGGCGCTGACCGCGCTCGAAGCCGACCCGACGGCACGCGTCCTGGTGCTTTCCGGTGCCGGGCGCGGCTTCTGCGCCGGGCAGGATTTGAACGACCGCTCGGTGGCCTCCGACGCATCCAGCGACGCGGCGCCCGACCTCGGCGCCTCGGTCGAGAAGAACTACAAACCGCTCGTCCTGCGCCTGCAGAACCTGCGCATGCCGACGGTCTGCGCGGTGAACGGCGTCGCCGCCGGCGCCGGCGCCAGCCTCGCGCTGGCCTGCGACATCGTCGTCGCGGCGAAATCGGCGAGCTTCCTGCAGGCCTTCGGCAAGATCGGCCTAATCCCCGACACTGGCGGCACCTGGTTCCTGCCGCAGCGCGTCGGCATGGCGCGCGCCATGGGCCTCGCCCTGCTCGCCGAGAAGCTGCCGGCCGAGCAGGCCGCCGCCTGGGGCCTGATCTGGGCCTGCGTCGAGGACGACGCCCTGCCCGCGACGGTCGACCGGATCGCCACGCAGTTCGCCGCCGCGCCGACCAAAGCGCTGGTGCGCACGCGGCAGGCCATGCGCGCCTCGGTGAACAACGATCTCGAAACGCAGCTCGACCTCGAACGCGACATGATGCGCGAGCTCGGCCGCAGCCACGACTACCGGGAAGGCGTCGCCGCCTTCATGGCCAAGCGCGCGCCGCAGTTCAAGGGCGAATGATGGCGACGGCGCTCTCTCCCGACCAGACCGTCGCCATCGTCGGCGCCGGCGCGATGGGCGCCGGCATCGCGCAGGTGGCGGCCGCCGCCGGCCACCGCGTGCGCCTGCTCGACGCGCGCCCCGGCGCCGCCGAACGCGCCATCGCCGACCTGCATGCCACCTTCGACAAGCTCGCCGCCAAGGGCAAGCTGACGGCCGCCGCGGCAGCCGCCGCCAAGGCCCGCCTGCACCCCGCCTCCCAGCTCGCCGAACTGGCCGACGCCGGTCTCGCGATCGAAGCCATCGTCGAGGACCTCGCCGCCAAGCAGGCGCTGTTCGGCGAACTCGAAGGCCTCGTCGGCGCCGACTGTCTGTTCGCCACCAACACCTCGTCGATCTCGATCACCGCCATCGGCGCCGGGCTCAAGGCGCCGGGCCGCCTGGCCGGGCTGCACTTCTTCAACCCGGCGCCGCTGATGGCGCTGGTCGAGATCGTCAGCGGCCTGGCGACCGACGCCGGCGTCGCCGACACGCTGTTCGCCACCGCGCGCGCCTGGGGCAAGGAGCCGGTGCGCGCACGCTCGACGCCCGGCTTCATCGTCAACCGCGTGGCCCGCCCTTACTACGGCGAAGGCCTGCGCCTGCTCGGCGAAGGCGCCGCCGACTGCGCGACGCTCGACGCCGTCCTGCGCGAGGCCGGCGGCTTCCGCATGGGGCCGTTCGAGCTGATGGACATGATCGGCCACGACGTGAATTTCGCCGTCACGCAATCGGTGTGGAAGGCGAGCTACCACGACCCGCGCTTCGCCCCCTCGCTGCTCCAGCAGGAGCTGGTCGCCGCCGGCTTCCTCGGGCGCAAGAGCGGGCGCGGCTTCTACGCCCACGGCGCCGACGCGCCGGCGGTGCATGCGCGCAGCGCGCCCCCCTGCCCCGCGCCCCAGTTCATCCGGATCTACGGGGAAACGCCGCTGGCCGCCGCGCTGGCCGCCCGCCTGCAGGCCGCGGGGCACAGAATCGATCGCGTGCTCGCGTCGCCGGACGGCCGCGTCGCCGAAGCCGGCGGCGCGGCGCTGTACCTGACCGACGGGCGCAGCGCCAGCCAGCGTGCGGCGGCCAGCGGCCTGCGCGACACTGTGCTGGCCGACCTCGCGCTCGACTACGCGACGGCGCCGCGCCTCGCCGTCGCCCGCGCCGCGCAGTGCGCCGCGCCCGCCTTCGAAGCGATGGCCGGCCTCCTGCAGGCGGCCGGATTCGCCGTCTCCGAACTGGCCGACGTTCCCGGCCTCGCGGTCATGCGCACCGTCTGCATGCTGGCCAACGAAGGCGCCGACGCGGTCTACCAGCAGGTGTGCAGCGCCGCCGACGTCGACCGCGCGATGCGCCTCGGCACCAACTACCCGCGCGGGCCGCTGGCCTGGGCCGACGCGATCGGGCTGGCGCAGGTGCACGGCGTGCTCGCCCACCTCGCCGCGAGCTACGGCGAGGACCGCTACCGCAGTTCGCCGCTGCTCCAGCGCAAGGTTTTTTCCGGAGAGAATTTCCATGACCAAGACCCTATCTGAGCAGGCCGCCGCGCTCGCCGAACAGACCGCCGAGGCGATGTTCCGCCGCGATGCGGCGAGCAAGCTGATCGGCCTGCGCCTGATCGCCGTGCGCCCCGGCTACGCGCGGCTCGCCATGGTCGTCCGGCCGGACATGGTGAACGGCCACCACATCTGCCACGGCGGCTATCTGTTCACGCTCGCCGACTCGGCCTTCGCCTACGCCTGCAACAGCTACAACAAGAACACCGTCGCCTCGGCCTGCCACATCGATTTCCTCGCCCCGGCGAAGGAAGGCGAAGTGCTCGAAGCCGAATGCGAGGAACGCTCGCTGTCCGGACGCACCGGCGTCTACGACACCACCATCCGCAACCGCACCGGGAAAGTCGTCGCGCTCTTTCGCGGCAAGTCGTACCGGATCAACGGCGAGGTCATCGCCGGGCTGGAGGCGGAAGAGAAGGAAGAGCACGCCGCCCCCTGACCCCGCCCCGCTCGCCACGCGCACACCCCATAACGAGGAGACAACGATGCCCGTCAAGAAACCCCAGCCCGGAGAACTCGAAGCGATCGAACGCGCCAGCCGCGACGAGATCGCCGCCCTGCAGCTCGAACGCCTGAAATGGACGCTCAAGCACGCCTACGAGAACGTTCCCCACTACAAGCGCAAGTTCGACGAGGCCGGCGTCCATCCCGACGACCTGAAAACGCTCGCCGATATCGCCAAGTTCCCCTACACGACCAAGCAGGACCTGCGCGACAACTACCCCTTCGGCCTCTTCGCTGTGCCGCGCAACAAGATGGCGCGCGTGCATGCATCGAGCGGCACGACCGGCAAGTCGACCGTCGTCGGCTACACGCTGAAGGACATCGACACCTGGGCCAACCTCGTCGCACGCTCGATCCGCGCCGCCGGCGGCCGGCCCGGCGACACCTGCCACATCGCCTACGGCTACGGCCTGTTCACCGGCGGCCTCGGCGCCCACTACGGCGCCGAGCGCGCCGGCTGCATGGTGGTGCCGATGTCCGGCGGGCAGACCGAGAAGCAGGTGCAGTTGATCCAGGACTTCCAACCCGACATCATCATGGTCACGCCCTCGTACTCGCTGGTGATCGCCGAGGAGTTCGAGAAGCAGGGTCTCGACCCCGCCGCCTGCTCGCTGAAAGTCGGCATCTTCGGCGCCGAACCGTGGGGCGAGGGCATGCGCGGCGAGATCGAGCGCAAGCTCGGCATCGACGCGGTCGACATTTACGGCCTTTCGGAAGTCATGGGCCCGGGCGTCGCCAGCGAGTGCATCGAATCGAAGGACGGCCCGGTGATCTGGGAAGACCATTTCTACCCCGAGATCATCAACCCGGAAACCGGCCTGCCGGTCGCCGACGGCGAGGAAGGCGAACTCGTATTCACCTCGCTGACCAAGGAAGCGATGCCGGTCATCCGCTACCGCACGCGCGATCTGACGCGCCTGCTGCCGCCGACCTCGCGCTCGATGCGGCGCATGGGCAAGATCACCGGCCGCTCGGACGACATGCTGATCATCCGCGGCGTGAATGTCTTCCCGACGCAGATCGAGGAGCAAATCCTGCGCGACAAGCGGCTGGCCGGCACCTACCAGATCGTCGTCACGCGCGACGGCCACCTCGACAACATCGAGGTGCGCTGCGAGGTGCAGCGCGAACTGTCAGGCAAGCTCGCGAGCAGCGAAATCCAGACGATCGCCAAGGAACTGCAGCACCGCATCAAGACCCTGATCGGCGTCTCAACGCGCATCACGGTCATGGAATTCGACGCCATCCCGCGCACGCTGACCGGCAAGGCCCGCCGCGTGCTCGACGAACGTCCCAAGCTGTCCTGAGCGAGGCCGGACGATGAACGAAAGCTCGAAACAAGCCTACATCTGCGACGCCGTGCGCACCCCGATCGGCCGCTACGGCGGCGCGCTCTCAAGCGTGCGCGCCGACGACCTCGGCGCCATCCCGATCCGTGCGCTGATGGAGCGCAACCCCGACGTCGACTGGTCGGCCGTCGACGACGTCATCTACGGCTGCGCCAACCAGGCCGGCGAGGACAACCGCAACGTCGCGCGCATGTCGGCCCTGCTCGCCGGGCTGCCGATCGCGGTGCCGGGCACCACGGTCAACCGCCTGTGCGGCTCGGGCATGGACGCGCTCGGCCTCGCCGCGCGCTCGATCAAGGCCGGCGAAACCGCGCTGATGATCGCCGGCGGCGTCGAGAGCATGTCGCGCGCGCCCTTCGTGATGGGCAAGGCGGACAGCGCCTTCTCGCGCAACGCGCAGATATTCGACACGACGATCGGCTGGCGCTTCGTGAACCCGCGCATGCAGGAGCTTTACGAAACGCATTCGATGCCGCAGACGGCCGACAACGTGGCCGCCGACTTCGGCATCGCGCGCGCCGACCAGGACGCCTTCGCGCTGCGCTCGCAGCAGCGCTGGGCCGCCGCGCACGCCGCAGGGCGCTTCGCGGACGAGATCGTTCCGGTGCGCATCGCGCAGAAGAAAGGCGAGGCGCTCGTCGTCGATACCGACGAGCATCCGCGCCCCGACACGACGCTGGCGAGCCTAGCGAAGCTCAAGGGGGTGAACGGCCCCGCGCTGTCGGTCACCGCCGGCAACGCCTCTGGCGTCAACGACGGCGCCTGCGCGCTGATCGTCGCCTCCGAAGCCGCCGCCCGCACGCACGGCCTGACGCCGCGCGCGCGCATCGTAGCGATGGCGACGGCCGGCGTCGCGCCCCGCATCATGGGCATCGGCCCGGCGCCGGCGGTCAGGAAGCTGCTCGCGCAGACCGGTCTCACGCTCGCCCGCATGGACGTCATCGAACTGAACGAAGCCTTTGCCGCGCAAGGTCTGGCCGTGCTGCGCGACCTCGGCATCGCCGACGACGATCCGCGCGTCAATCCGAACGGCGGCGCCATCGCCCTCGGCCACCCGCTCGGCATGAGCGGCGCCCGGCTGGTCACGACCGCCGCCTACGAACTCAAGCGTCGCAATGGCCGCTACGCGCTGTGCACGATGTGCATCGGCGTCGGGCAGGGCATCGCGATGATCATCGAGCGCATCTGAACACCCCGAACCACAACAGGAGGAGACAACCATGAAGCAGGCATTCCGCAAACTCGCATCGGCCACGGTCGCCACCGTCGCCGCCCTCGGTTTCGTCGCCTCGGCGCAGGCCGCCGATCCGATCAAGATCGGCTCGGTGCTGTCCGTCACCGGCCCGGCCGCCTTCCTCGGCGACCCCGAGCTGAAGACCCTGCAGATCTACGTCGACAAGATCAACAAGGAAGGCGGCGTGCTCGGCCGTCCGCTGCAGCTCGTGCATTACGACGACGGCAGCGACGCCAACAAGGCCAACAGCTTCGGCAAGCGCCTGATCGACGACGACAAGGTCGACCTGATCGTCGGCGGCACCACCACCGGCGCCACCATGTCGATGGTGCCGCTCGTCGAACGCGCCGGCGTGCCATTCATCTCACTGGCCGGCGCCGTGGTCATCGTCGAGCCGGTCAAGAAGTGGGTGTTCAAGACGCCGCACACCGACCGCATGGCCGCCGAGAAAGTGTTCGAGGACATGAAGAAGCGCGGCATCAGCAAGGTCGCCCTGCTCTCCGAAACGAGCGGCTTCGGCGGCTCGGGCAAGAAGGAGACCGAAGGCGTCGCCGGCAAGTACGGCATCACGCTGGTGGCCAACGAAACCTACGGCCCCAAGGACACCGACATGAGCCCACAGCTGACCAAGATCAAGAACACGGCCGGCGTGCAGGCCGTCTTCGTGTTCGGCCTCGGCCAGGGTCCGGCGATCGTCACCAAGAACTACAAGCAGCTCGGCATCGCCCTGCCCCTCTACCACGCGCACGGCGTCGCCTCCGAGGAGTTCATCAAGCTCGCCGGCCCGGCCGCCGAAGGCGTCCGTCTGCCCGCCGCCGCCCTGCTCGTCGCCAACAAACTCGACGCCAACGACGCGCAGAAGCCGGTGGCGCAAGGCTATGCCAAGACCTTCCACGACGCCACCAAGCAGGACGTCTCGACCTTCGGCGGCCACGCCTACGATGGCCTGATGCTCGCCGTCGACGCCCTCAAGCGCGCCGGCAGCACCGACAAGGCCAAGGTGCGCGACGCGATCGAGGCGACCAAGGGCTACGTCGGTACCGGCGGCAAGGTCAACATGTCGCCGACCGACCACATGGGCCTCGACCTCTCGGCCTTCCGCATGCTCGAAATCAAGAACGGCGACTGGACGCTGGTGAACTGAGCGGCCGTTCCGGCGCCGGCCTAGCCGGCGCCGGGCGGAAGCGGTTCCGACTGGGCGCCGTTATCGACGCGCCGAAAAGGAGTCAACGAAAAAGCCCGACCGTTTCCGGTCGGGCTTTTTCGTTGCAGGGAAGGCCTGAGCCTTCCGCGCGGCGATCTGATCCGGATTAGACCGGACGGATGTTGCCGGCTTGCTTGCCCTTCGGGCCGGTCGTTTCGTCGTACTGAACCTTCTGGCCTTCGGCGAGGCTCTTGAAGCCGTTCGACTGAATGGCGGAGAAGTGAGCGAACAGATCTTCGCCACCGTTGTCCGGGGTGATGAAACCAAAGCCTTTAGCGTCGTTGAACCACTTAACGGTACCAGTTGCCATAAATGAAAATTCCCAAGTTGGAGTAAAAAAGGGGCGATTGCCCGAAACGCGACAATCAGTATCGGGAATAACGAACTGAGGTACCGAAAGGCAGTCTAGGACGAAAAACCGGACGATTGAAGACGTACCCCGGCAGTTTGGCTGCGAAATCCCGTCCGGTCAAGCGATCAGTACCCTTCGCCGGCACTTGTTTTCACCGCTTCCGGAAAAAAGTCTTGCGCCGTTCGCCCGACAGAGTGGGACAAGGCTTGCCGAACAATGGGATAATGCGCGGATGAATACACCGCAACCCACATCCCCTCGCCGTCGCCTGCAGGAACTGCAAGCGATCCCGGACAGCGAGCGCACCGACGCCCAATGGGATGAGCTGAACGATCTCGAGATCCAGTTGGCTCCCGGCAATCGCCTCGACTCCGGCAAACAGGAAGGCCCGCGCAATCCGATGGCGCGCCCGGCCCACGCCCGTTCCGGAGGACAGCCCCGCTCCGGCGGCAATCCCAACGCACAGAACCCGCAGGGATCGCAGAATCCGCAGAACGCGCAAAGCAGGCCTCCCCGCCCGCCCCGTCCCGAGGGCGACGCTCAGGGGCAAGGCGCCGGACAGGGACCCAAGAAGCCTTTCCGCAAGTTCCACAAGCGGCCCGCCAAAGCGGGCACGCCGAGCGCCTGATCCGGCCAGTCCAGCAGACTCAGCCGCGGCCCTGCCGCGGCTGCGCCAGCAGACCTTCGAATTCGGCCAGGACCAGCGGCCGGCTGAACAGATAGCCCTGAAAGCCTTCGCACCCGTGCGCGTGCAGGAAGGCATGCTGCTCTTCCGTCTCCACGCCTTCGGCGACGACATGCAGGCCCAGCGTCCGGCTCATGCTGATGATGGTCTGCGCGATCGCCGCATCGCTCTGGTCGATGGCGATGTCGCGCACGAAGGACTGGTCGATTTTCACCTGATCGAGCGGCAGGCGCTTCAGGTAGGACAGCGACGAATAGCCGGTTCCGAAATCGTCGAGTGAAAAGCTCACGCCCAGGGCGCGCAGCGCCTGCATCTTGGCGACGCTGTCGTCGACGTCGTCGAGCACCGCGCTCTCCGTCAGTTCGAGTTTGAGACAGGCAGGATCGGCGCCGCTGGCGGCCAGCGCCTGCTGCACCTGGGCGACGAAATCCGGCTGCCGGAACTGGCGCGCGCTGACGTTGATCGCCAGCACCAGTCCGCGCGCCGGGGTCGCGGCCCACAGCGCCAGTTGCCGGCACGCGCTCTCCAGCACCCAGGCGCCGATCGGCAGGATAAGTCCGGTCTCCTCGGCCAGCGGAATGAACTGCGCCGGCATGACGACCGACCGCTCGCGCGTGATCCAGCGCAGCAGGGCCTCGGCACCGATCACCCGCGCATCGCGGTCGACCTGCATCTGGTAGTGCAGCAGGAAGCCGCCGCCGTGCAGGGCTTCGCGCAGCCCGGACTCGGTCCGCGCGCGCTCCTCCAGCGCGGCCTGCATCTCGGCGCTGTAGAAGCGGACCTGATTGCGACCGGCGTCCTTGGCCTGATAAAGCGCGATGTCGGCCTGCTTGAGCAGGCTTTCGACACCGTGCTCGTGGGCGAGGAACTGGCAGACGCCGATGCTCGACGTGCTGCGGTAGTCGCTGGCACAGCCCGCCAGGGCGTAGGGACGGCCGAGCGCTTCGCGGATTTTCTCGGCGATCGCTTCCGCCTGGGCGGCGGCGCGCCGCGCATCGCGGCTCAGGTCTTCGAGCATCACCACGAATTCGTCGCCGCCCAGGCGCGCCGCCGTGTCGCCCTCGCGCACGCAGGCCTGGATGCGTCGCGCCACCTCGATCAGCAGACGGTCGCCGACGTCGTGCCCCAGCGTGTCGTTGAGGGTCTTGAAGCGGTCGAGGTCGAGCAGCATCAGCGCGCCATGGCGCCGGCTGCGCGCGCTGGCCGCCAGCGCCTGCCCGAGGCGATCCATCAGCAGGCGGCGGTTGGGCAGTTCGGTAAGCGGATCGTAGAACGCCAGATTGCGGATCTGCGCCTCGGCCTCCTTGCGCGTCGTGATGTCCGAGAAGGCGGCGACATAGTGGGTGATGCGCGCACCCTCGTCCTGCACGGCGGTGATCACCAGCCATTCCGGATACAGCGCGCCGCACTTCTTGCGGTTCCAGATTTCGCCCTGCCAGTGCCCCTTCTGCGCGATGTCCCGCCACATCTCCCGGTAGAACTCGCGGTCCTGCCGGCCCGACTTGAGGATCGCCGGCGTCTGCCCGACCACATCGTCGGCGGCATAGCCGGTCAGCTCGCAGAAAGCCCGATTGACGCGCAGGATCACCCCCGTCGCGTCGGTCACCATCATGCCTTCCTGCGACTCGAAGGCAACCGCGGCGACCCGCAATTGCTCATCGGCGAGCTTACGCTCCGTCACATCGGACTGCGTCCCGATCAGGCGCAGCGGCCGGCCGCTCGCATCGCGGCTGACGGCCATGCCGCGCGCCAGTATCCAGCGCACGCCGCCGTCACCGCAGCGGGTGCGATGCTCGGTCACGAAGGCCGCGCTGGCACCGGCCAGATAAGCCTCCACATCGGCCTGCACACGCGGCAGGTCGTCCGGATGAATCCAGTGCTGCCAATCGTCGAAGCTCTGCCCGACGGCCCCTTCGTCGACGCCGAGGATTTCCGTCAGGCGGCGCGAGAACTGAATGGCGCCGCTCGCCACGTCCCAGTCCCACACCGCGTCGCCCGCCCCTTCCAGCGCGAACTGCCAGCGCTCCTGGCTCTCGCGCAGGGCGGCGGCCGTCCGCCGCCGCTCGGAAATATCCTGCTTGACCCCGACGAAGTGACGAATGAGGCCCGCGCCGTCGCGTACCGGCGTGATCACCAGTTCCTCGTCGTACAGGCTACCGTCCTTGTGCTTGTTAACCACCTCGCCGCGCCAGGTCTTGCCCGCCAGGATGGTGTTCCACAGGTCGGCGTAGAACGCCGGCTTCTGCGCCCCCGAACTGACCAGTTCCGCCGGACGCCGGCCCGAGGCTTCGGCCCGCGTGTAACCGGTAAGCGCTTCGAAGGCCGGATTGACCCACTCGATCCTGGCATCGACGTCGGTAATCACCACGCCGTTGCCGACCGCCTCGAGCGCGGCGATCAGCAGGCGGTCGCGCTCCGCGCCCGAAGCGAGCGCCGCAGCGGCCCGGGCGCGCTGGCGCAGACCGGCGATCAGGCTGTAGGCGAAGAGCAGGAGCAGCACGGAAAGCGCGCCACCGCCGATCAGCAGGACGAGGCGCGGCGTGCGATAGGACTCGAGCACCGCAACGGTGGACTGGCCGACGAGCACGACCAGGCCGAACTCCGCGAGACGGCGCCAGGTGTATAGGCGCTCGACACCGTCGACCTGCCCCTTCCCGAGATAGCTCCCCGTTTCCGGCGCCGTATCGCCGACAAAGTCGCGATTGACCAGCGAGATGCCGATGCCGCGCTGCGCATCGGGCGAGCGGGCGAGGATTTCGCCGCTCGAACGCACCAGCGTCACGCTGCCGTGCTGCCCCAGGCTGATGCTGTCGTAGAAGCGCGAAAAATACTCGGGCGGCACCGACATGACGACGACGCCGAGAAAGCGCCGGTCCGGCCCGAGGATAGGCCGCGTGAACTGGATGCTCCAGCGCTGCGACACGCGCCCGAGGACGGGCTTGCTGACGAACAGCCGATCGCTGCCGCGCTCCCGATGCACGCGGAAATGCTCCCGATCGGCAAGCGAAACGGGCTTCGCCGGCTGTTCGAGGTTGCTGTAGACGAGGTTGCCGCCGGCGTCGATGATCCCGATCTGGAAACTCACCTCGCGCACGAAGTAGTTCTGCTGGCGCAGCACCGCCGCGTGGAAACCCGACGGATTGCGCTGCCACTCCTCGCGCAGCGCGAGCAGCGAGAGGTCGATCCCGCGCAGCGACGCATGCACCTGCTCGGCAAAGGCCCGCGCCAGATTCTCGTTGTCGCGCTGCGCGCCGGCTTGTTCCTGCGTGTGCATGTACTGCAACTGGAAAAAAATGGCGCCCCAGATGGCGCCGATCAGAAGCAGGAAAAAAACCGAAAGCTGCAGGGGCAGTTTGCGGAAAAGCGCCTCGGTGCTTTCCGGCGAATGTTCGGACGCGACTTCCTTCATGACCCTCGCCTTCAAGGCACGCTAGTTTTTTGATGGCGGCATATTACCAAAGTATTAACAAGAACAAAGAAGCCGATGGGTGCCGGATCGATTCACGTCCGGCGAAGGGGTTCTAGCGCGGCGCTTTCGGCACGCCGCCGAACAGCTGCGTGGCGCTCACGAGAAAGACGCCGAACAGCACGAGCACAGCGCCGAAGACGAAGTTGAGCGTCAGCGGCTCGTCGAGCAGCAGCACGCCGAAGCCGACCCCGAAAATCGGCGTCATGAACGAAAAGACGACGAGGCGCGAGGCCAGATAGCGGCGCAGCAGCCAGAACCAGGCGAGGTAGCTGGCGAAGGAAACGACGACGCCGTTGAACAGCAGGCTCCCCCACATCAGCGGCGTCGGCCGCAGCTGGCCCGCCTGCCCGCTGAGGACGGCATAGGCGAGCAGCACGACGAATCCGGCGAGAAGCTGATAGAGCAATGTGCGCGTCGGCGGCGCCTCGGACAGCGCGGTGGTCCGCACGACGACCGTGGTGGCGCCCCAGGCGAGGCCGCCGAGGATGGCGAGGGCGTCGCCGAAGAGCATGTCGGCGCTCGCCGTCGCCACCGGGCCGCCGAGAAAGGCGAGCGCGATCCCCGCGAAGGCGAGCAGGATGCCCGCCCACTGCAAGGGTCGCAAACGCTCGCTCGGCAGCAGCAGGTGCAGGCCGAGCGCGGTGAACACCGGCGCGGTATACAGGAACACCGCGGTATGCGAAGCACTGGTCAGAAGCAGCGCCTCGCCGAGAAAGACGAATTCGATGCCGAACAGCGCGCCCGCCAGCAGGCCCGGCCACAGCGTGGCGTCGCGCACCAGAACGGGCTCGCCGCGCCGCCGCATGAGCAGCACGACGAGGCCGCCCGAAATCAGCGAGCGCAGGGCGAGCAACATGATCGGCGCGATGTCCGGCGCCGCCAGCTTGATCACCACCTGCTGCAGGCCCCAGACGATGCAGAGCAGGAACATGGCGCCGGCGGCGAAGCCGTCGACGCTCTTGCGGGCGACGCTCATGACGGGATTCTCGGTTCGGGGATGCGCCGCCCGGCGGCGCAGATCGTCGTGCTGCGGCGCGGTCAGGAAAGCCGCATGGAAAGCTGCACGAAAAGCGGCCATGCCGCCGGACGAGCGTCAGGCTCTCGCCTGCCGCTCGCTGCCCAGCGGACCGCCGGATGGCGTCTCAGCGCCTCAGCGTCCTTTCCACTCGGCCTTGCGCTTGCCGATGAAAGCGTCGATGCCTTCGCCGGCGTCCTCGCTCATCATGTTGCAGGCCATCACTTCGGCGGCGTACTGATAGGCGGCGTCCAGCCCCATTTCGAGCTGCTTGTAGAACATCTGCTTGCCCATGCCGACGGCGACCGAGGACTTGGCGACGATGGACTGCGCGAAGCGGTCGACCTCGGCGTCGAGCGCGTCCGGCGGCACGACGCGGTTGACCAGGCCCTGCTGCTGCGCGGTCATGGCGTCGATGAAGTCGCCGGTGAGCAGCATTTCGAGCGCCTGCTTGCGCCCGAGGTTGCGCGACAGGCCGACGCCGGGCGTCGCGCAGAAGAGGCCGACGTTGATGCCCGAGGTGGCGAAGCGCGCGACGTCGGCGGCGACCGCGAGGTCGCACATCGAGACGAGCTGGCAGCCGGCGGCGGTGGCGATGCCGTGCACGCGGGCGATCACCGGCTGCGGCATCTGCGTCAGCGTCATCATCATCTTGCCGCACTGCTTGAACAGCGCCTGCATGAAAGGCTTCTCGTGGTTGGCGCGCATTTCCTTGAGGTCGTGCCCGGCGCAGAAAGCCTTGCCGGCGCCGGCGAGGATCACGACGCGCACCGCCGGATCGGCGGCGACCGCGTCGAGTTCGGTCTGCAGCGCGGCGATCATGGCGCTCGACAGCGCGTTGAACTGCGCCGGACGGTTGAGCGTCAGCGTCGTCACGCCGCCGGCATCGCTGCGCTGGACGTAGGCTTCTTCGTGAGTCTGGGGGGTCATCTCGTCTCCTTGGGGTTCGCTGTTCTATTCGAAGGCCGCGGCCGATTTCGCCTGCTCGCGCAGGACGAACTTCTGGATCTTGCCGGTCGAGGTTTTCGGCAGGGCGCCGAAAACCACGCGCTTGGGCACCTTGTAGCGCGCCATGCGCTCGCGGCAGAAGTCGACGATCTCCTGCTCGGTCGCGCTGGCGCCGTCGCGCAATTCGAGGAAGGCGCAGGGCACTTCGCCCCACTTCTCGTCGGGCGCCGCGACGACGGCCGCGGCCATCACGGCCGGATGCTTGTAGAGCACGTCCTCGACCTCGATCGACGAGATGTTCTCGCCGCCCGAGATGATCACGTCCTTCGAGCGGTCCTTGATCTTCACGTAGCCGTCGGGCTGCATCACGGCGAGGTCGCCGGTATGGTAGTAGCCGCCGGCGAAGGATTCCTCGGTCGCCTTAGGATTCTTGAGGTAGCCCTTCATGACGAGGTTGCCGCGGAACATGATCTCGCCCATCGTCTCGTTGTCCCACGGCACCGGCTGCATATTCACCGGATCGAGCACGGTGATCGCTTCCTGCGCGTGGTAGCGCACGCCCTGCCGGCCGTTCAGCGCGACCTGCTCTTCGAGCGGCAGCGCGCTCCATTCGGAATGCTTGGCGCACACCGCCGCCGGGCCGTAGCTCTCGGTCAGGCCGTACACGTGCGTGATGTCGAAGCCGATCCTGGCCATGCCTTCGATCACGGCGGCCGGCGGCGGCGCCGCGGCGATCAGGCCGTAAACCTTGTGTTCGATGCCTTCGCGCCACTGCGCCGGGGCGTTGGCGAGCAGGCTGTGCACGATCGGCGCGCCGCAGTAGTGGGTGACGCGGTGTTCGCGGATGGCGTCGAAGATCAGCTTCGGATCAACGCGGCGCAGGCAGACGTTGACGCCGGCATTGGCCGCCATCGTCCACGCGAAGCACCAGCCGTTGCAGTGGAACATCGGCAGTGTCCACAGATAGACGGCGTGCGGCGGCATGCCCCAGCTCACGATGTTGCTCATCGCGTTGAGGTAGGCGCCGCGATGGTGATAGACGACGCCCTTGGGGTTGCCGGTGGTGCCCGAGGTGTAGTTGAGCGAGATCGCGTCCCACTCGTCGGCCGGGCCGCCCCACGGATGCCCGGGGTCGCCGCCGGCCAGGAAGGCTTCGTACTCCGTCTCGCCGAGGCGCTCGCCGGGGCCGCTGTATTCCGGATCGTCCACGTCGACCACGGCGATGGCCCGGCCGAGTTCGGCCAGCGCCTTCTTGACGATCGGCGAGTACTCGCGGTCGGTGATCAGGATCTTGGCTTCGCCGTGGTTCAACATGAAGGCGATAGCCTCGGCGTCGAGGCGGGTGTTCAGCGTGTTGAGCACGGCGCCGGTGACCGGCACGCCGAAATGGCACTCGAACATTTCAGGCGTGTTGTTGAGCATCGCCGCGACCGTGTCGCCCTTGCCGATACCGCGCTGGACGAGCGCCGACGCGAGACGGCGGGCGCGCGCAAAGGACTCGCTCCAGGTGTAGCGGCGCGCGCCGTGCACCACGGCGAGGCGGTCCGGGTAGATGTAGGCCGCGCGCTCGATGAAGGTGAGCGGCGTCAGCGGCGTGTAGTTGGCCTTATTCTTTTCCAGGCCCTGTTCGTAGATATTTGGCGAGCTCATTTTTTCTCTCTCTCCTGTCTGACGATAACGCGGCAGGCTTGCAGCCTGCCCCCCTGCTCCAGTTCCGCCAGCCAGGCGGCGATCTGATTCCCGAGTTCGTCGCTGGCGGCGACCAGCGCGCCGACGCCGCCGCGCGCATCCGGCGTCGGCGCCGGGCGCTCGACGGCGACCCGGCGCCCGGCCAGCTGCTGCCGCCGCGCGTCGAACAGTCCGAGGCTGCCGTGCAGCACGCCGCGACTCCCCTGCGCGCTATCGAAAACCTGCGAGAACTCCTGCAATTCGAAGCGCAGCAGGCAATCGACCGCCGTGTTGCCGAGCGCGCCGTTCACGCCGAGCTGCTGACGCAGGCGCTGGCCGATCAGCTGGGCCGGCGCGCCGGCCCAGCGGCTGCCGGAATACTCGTGCAGCTTGAGCGGGTCTTCGTAGTTCAAGCGGTAATCGATGGCCGGCGAATCGAGCCAGTGCGGCGCCTTGACATCGATCGCCAGACGCGACCACTGGCCGTCGCCGGCGATCCGCGCAGGCGGCATGCCGAAATCGTAAATGGCGGACGCGGCGCTACCGTTGCGGCCGCCGGTGCTGCAGGCGGCGAGCAGCAGCGCGCACAAGACGAGGCTGATGGCTTTCACTGATTCCCCCTGGTGTTCGCTGGCGCCGCTGGCGCGGCAAAGCCGGCTTCGCCGGGCCCCGGCGCCGGCTGCGGGTTGCCGAAGATGAGGCTTTGCGGCGCGTCTTCGAGGCGCTGCAGGACGCGGTTGAACTGTCGCGAACTGGCCGACAGTTCGGCGCTCAGCTCGTTGAGGCGCGGAACCAGCGCGCCGGCGCCGCCGACCGGCGAATCGCCGAGCGTCGCGTCGAGTTTTTCGCTCACAGACTTCAGGCGGGCGACCAGTTCGCGCGCTTCGGCGAAGAAGGGGCCGGCCTGCCCCGCCGCCTGCTCGGTACGCGCCAGCGTGGCGTTGAGTAGACGCACGTTCTCCGGCGACAGCAGCTGCTGCAGGCGGGCGAGCGAGGCGTCGGCGCGCCCGGTGCTCGCTTCCAGATTGCTCAGCGTCTGCGCGACGCGCTGGCGGTTTTCGGCGTTCAGTAGCTGGTTGGCGTTGGCCAGCAGGTCGCGCGCCTGGCGCATCGTCGCGCCGCCGACTTCGGAAAGCTCTTCGATCAGCGACTGCTGCATGGCGATGCGCGGCGCCTGGCCGTCGCTGCCGGAGAGCGGCGTCGCGTCGCTGCCGCCCTCTTCGAGCAGGACGTGCGCGATGCCGGTGACGCCCTGGTAGCCGAGCTTGGCCGTCGTGCCGCGGGTGACCGGCACCTCGGCGCCGACGCGGATGCGGATCAGGATGTTGCGCACGTCGTCCGGGTCGAGCTGGATCGACTGCACCTTGCCGACGCCGATGCCGCGATAGCGCACCTGCGCCTGCGGCGACAGGCCGGTGACGTTCTGGCGGGTGACGACGACGTAGTCGCGGGTCGCCTCGCGCTGGCCGCCGAACCACCAGACCGAAGCCAGCGCGGCAAGCCCGAGCAGCAGCGTGAACAGCCCGGCGAGCAGGGCGTGCGAGCGGTTTTCCATTAAGCCTTTCCTTTTTGCAGGGCGTTTGCGGCGCGCTCGGAGCAGAAAAAATTGCGGATGAAGGGATGGTCGACGGCGACCACCTCGGCCGGCGTGCCGCAGGCGACGATGCGCTGGTCGGCGAGCACGGCGATGCGGGTCGCCAGCCCGACCAGGGTATCGAGATCGTGCGTCACCATCACCACGGTAAATCCCAGCTCCTTCTGCAGCGTGCGGATCAGCTTGACGAAATTCTCGCTGCGATCCGGGTCGAGGCCGGCGGTCGGCTCGTCGAGCACGAGCAGCTCGGGCTCCATCGCCAGCGCGCGCGCCAAAGCCACACGCTTGATCATACCGCCCGACAGCTCGGCCGGCATCAGGCGGCCGTGACGCGGCTCGAGTTCGACCATCGCCAGCTTGAGCAGCACGAGGTCGCGGATCATCGCCTCGTCGAAGACGCGCAGCTCGCGCAGCGGGAAAGCGACGTTGTCGTACACCGAGAGCGCCGAGAACAGCGCCCCCTGCTGGAAGAGCATGCTGAAGCGCCGGCGCACCATGCGCCGCACGCTGGCGTCGGGATCGAGCACGGCGTGCCCGAAGACGCGCACGGTGCCCTGGCTGGGCGCCAGCAGACCGACGATCTCGCGCAGCAGCGTCGTCTTGCCGCTGCCCGAACCGCCGACCAGCCCGAGCATTTCGCCGACCGGCACGGCGAGGTCGATGTCGCGGTGGATCACGGTCTCGCCGTAGCGCGTCCACAAGCCGCGGATCTCGATCGCCGGCGGCGTCGACGGCGCGCTCATCCTGGCATCCCCACGTTGCGCGTCAGGATGGCGAAAACCGCGTCGACGAGAATGACGACGGTGATCGAGGTGACCACCGAGGTCGTCGTCTTGGCCGACAGGCTCTCGGTGTTGGGCCGCACCTTGAGGCCGAAATGGCAGGCGACGAGCGCGATCAGGATGCCGAAGACGAAGCCCTTGCCGAGGCCGATCCAGAGGTTGGCGACAGGCACCGCGCGCGGCAGCGTGTCGATGAAGAAGCCGTAGGCGAGGTCCATCTGCAGGTTGGCGGCGACCATGCCGCCGAGGATGCCGGCCGACGAGCACCAGATGACGAGCAGCGGCAGCGCGATGGCGAGCGCGGCGACCTTGGGCAGCACCAGACGCAGCGTGCGCGAAATCCCCATGGTGGCGAGCGCGTCGATTTCCTCGGTGACGCGCATGACGCCGATCTGCGCCGTCATCGCCGAGCCCGAGCGGCCGGCGACGAGAACGGCGACGAGGACCGGCCCGAGTTCGCGCACGATGCTGATGCCGAGCAGGTTGACGATGAAGACGTCGGCGCCGAAGGCCTTCAGCTGCAGCGAGGTGAGATAGGAGAGCACGACGCCGATCAGGAAACCGACGAGCGCCGTCACCGGCAGCGCCTGCGCGCCGCTCTTGTAGAGATTGGCCGAGAACTCGCGCCACGGGATGTCGCGCGGATGGGCGCACAGCCACGCGAAGTCGAGCACCATCTGGCCGATCAGCGCGATCAGGCCGGTCAGGTTGGACAGCGCGCGCAGTCCGAGGCGGCCGAGCGTGAGGGTGACCGGGAAAGGTTCGCGCGGCGCCCGCCCGGTGACGGGTTCGGGCAGCTGCGCGGCATGTTCGAGCACGCGCCGGTGTGCCTCCGAAACCTCGAGCGCCGCCGGCCAGGCCCGCCCCCAGGTGCGCCAGAGGAGCACCGCGCCGACGCTGTCGAGACGGTCGATCGCGCGCAGATCCCAGTGCGCGCCACGCTGCGTCAGATCACGCAGGCGCGCCTCGCGCGCCCGGAAGTCGGCGCACACCCCGTCCGTCCGTGTCAGTCCGACGAGCGTCCAGTCGCCGCTCAGGCGCGCCCGCGCGGCCGCTTCCCGGTCGTCGATCTCGAGCGCGGCGTCGGCCATGCCCGTCTAGGCCTGGGCCGCCTGCGCCGCCGGAAGCGCCGGCGCGGCGCGACGCTTGATGCGCAGCGGCGACGCGGTGCGCAGCCAGAACTGCGTCTCTTCGTTCAGGGCCGCCGAAGTCAGCGGATTGGCCGACAGCCAGTCGCCCGGCAATTCGAGCAGGAAGCCGGCGGGCGATTGCCGGACGGAAAAGCCCGGCAGCGGCTGATCGCCGCGCGAACGATGCAGGAGTTCGGCCAGACGCAGGCAGAACACCAGCCGCCAGGTCGGATCGCCGGCAGGCATGGCGCTCACCTTTTCGAGCTTGCCGCGCTGGCCGAGCACGATCAGGGCGAGGCGCGCCTGGTCCTTCTTGGAGAAACCCGGCATGTCGGCGAAGGTGATGATGTAGGCGCCGTGCTTGTGGTAGCCGCCGTGCGCAATCGAGATGCCGATCTCGTGCAGGCGGGCGGCCCACTTCAGGAAGCTGATGTCGATTTCGTGCTCGGGCGCGTCGAGATCGATGAGCTGGCCGAGGATCGATAGCGCGGTCAGCTCGACGCGCTCGGCCTGGCGCCCGTCGACCTGATAGCGACGCATGAACTGCAGCACCGTCGCATCGCGCATGTCGTGGTGATGGAAGCGGCCGAGCAGGTCGTAGAGCACGCCCTGGCGGAGCGCGCCGTCGGCGTAGCTCATGCGCTCGATGCCGAGCTCGGAGAACACCGCGGACATGATCGCGATGCCGCCCGGCAGCACCGGCAGGCGGTCGGTGCGCAGGCCTTCGAGACGCATCGCGTCGGCCGAGCCGGCGCGCACGAGCAGCGCGCGCAGCCGCTCCAGCCCTTCGCGCGTGACGCCGCTGACGCCGCCCGGATTGAGTCCGTTGAGTTCGAGCAGGTCGGCGATGGCGCGCGCCGACCCCGACGAACCGACCGCCTCCTTCCAGCCGAAGCGCTGGTAGTCGCCGGCAATCGTCTCGATCTCGCGCGCCGCAGCCACTTCCGCCTCGCGGAAGCGTTTCTTGTCCACCCGGCCATCGCCGAAGAAGCGCAGCGTATAGCTGACGCAGCCCATGTAGAGCGACTCCAGCAGCAGGGGCTCGACCTTCTTGCCGATGATGAATTCGGTGGAGCCGCCGCCGATATCGACGACCAGGCGCTTGTGATTGACCGCCGGCAGCGAGTGCGCGACGCCGATGTAGATCAGGCGCGCTTCCTCGCGCCCGCCGATGATCTCGATCGGAAAGCCGAGCGCGGCCTCGGCGTAGGGCAGGAAGCTCATCGCGTTCTTCGCCACGCGCAGCGTGTTGGTCGCCACCGCGCGCACGGCCTCCGGCTGGAAGCCGCGCAGACGCTCGCCGAAGCGGCGCAGGGCGTCGATCGCGCGCTGCTGCGAAGCGTCGTCGAGCAGCTTGTCGGGCGTCAGGCCCGAGGCCAGCCGGATCGGCTCCTTGATCGAGTCGAGCGGATAGATCTGATCATCGAGAACACGCCCGATTTGCAGGCGAAAGCTGTTGGAGCCGAGATCGACGGCGGCGATCAGTTCGTAACCCATTACCTGTGATTGACCTTGTGGCGTGCGTATCCATTTATTCTAGCATCCGGGACCGCATGGACACTGGATTGCAGCGCCGACATATCCCTGTAACATACCGGTAACACAATCCCGGTTCGCGCCGGTTGGCGGCGCCTTGGTGCACTACCCACAAACCCGTATCGACCGGATCATGACCTCACGCTCCGCGCCCGCGCATCGCAGCCTCCGCCGTTTCCCGCCGGAGAACTTCCTCAATCGCGAACTCGGCCTGCTCGCCTTCAACCGCCGCGTCCTCTCGCAGGCGCGCAACGCCCAGACGCCGCTGCTCGAACGCCTGCGCTTCCTGTGCATCGTCTCGAGCAATCTCGACGAGTTCTTCGAAATCCGCATGGCCGGACTCAAGGAGCAGATCAAGCTCAACTCGGTCGCGCTGTCGACCGACGGCAAGACGGCGCGGGAGGCCTTCCGCCTGGTCAGCGCCGAAGCGCACGCGCTGGTCGCCGAGCAATACGCGCTGTTCAACGGCGCGGTGCTGCCGCAGCTCGCCGCCGAAGGCATCCGCTTCCTGCGCCGCGCCGACTGGACCGAGGCGCAGCGGGCGTGGATCGGCGACTATTTCTTCCGCGAAGTGATGCCGGTGCTGACGCCGATCGGCCTCGACCCGTCGCACCCCTTCCCGCGCGTGCTCAACAAGAGCCTCAACTTCGCCGTCGAACTCGAAGGCAAGGACGCCTTCGGGCGCAGCTCGGGCGCCGCCATCGTGCAGGCGCCGCGCGTCCTGCCGCGCGTCATCCAGCTGCCGCACGAGCTGTGCGATTGCGAATACGGTTTCGTCTTCCTGTCGTCGATCCTGCACGGCTTCGTCGGCGAACTGTTCGCCGGCATGGAGGTGCGCGGCTGCTACCAGTTCCGCGTCACGCGCAACAGCGACCTCTTCGTCGACGAGGAAGAGGTCAAGAACCTGCGCGCCAAGATCCAGGGCGAACTGCCGCAGCGCCACTTCGGCGACGCCGTGCGCCTCGAGGTGGCCGACAATTGTTCGGCGGCGATGAGCGAGTTCCTGCTCGCCCAGTTCGGCCTCGGCGAGGCCGACCTCTACCGCGTCCCCGGCCCGGTCAACATCGTGCGCCTGATGCAGGTGCCCGACTGGGTGCCGCGCGACGACCTCAAGTTCCAGCCGTTCCAGCCCGGCACGCCGAAGGCGCTGCAGAAGACGCCCAACATCTTCGACAACATCCGCGCCGGCGACGTCCTGCTTCACCATCCCTACCAGAGCTTCGCGCCGGTCATCGACCTGCTCGACCAGGCGGCCGTCGATCCGCAGGTGGTGGCGATCAAGATGACCGTGTACCGCACCGGCACCGATTCGGTGCTGATGCAGTCGCTGCTGCGCGCCGCGCAGAATGGCAAGGAAGTGACGGTGATCGTCGAGCTGATGGCGCGCTTCGACGAGGAGGCCAACATCGGCTGGGCGACCAAGCTCGAAGAGGTCGGCGCGCACGTGGTCTATGGCGTGGTCGGCTACAAGACGCACGCCAAGATGCTGATGATCGTGCGCCGCGAGGGCGGCGGCAAGGACGCCGGCGGCGGCGAAAGCCGGCTGCGCCGCTACGTGCACCTCGGCACCGGCAACTACCACCCGCGCACGGCGCGCCTGTACACCGACTTCGGCCTGCTCACCTGCAACGAGGAAATCGGCTCCGACGTGAACGAGGTGTTCAAGCAGCTCACCGGGCTCGGCCGCGCGCAGACGCTGCATCACCTGTGGCAGGCGCCCTTCTCGCTGCAGCCGAACATCGTCGCGGCGATCCGCGCGGAAGCGGCGGCCGCGCGCGAAGGCAAGCGCGCGCGCATCATCGCCAAGATGAACTCGCTGCTCGAACCGGAAACCATCGCCACGCTCTACGAAGCCTCGCAGGCCGGCGTCAAGATCGACCTCATCGTGCGCGGCGTCTGCGCGCTGCGCCCGGGAATCAAGGGGCTGTCCGAGAACATCCGCGTGCGCTCGATCATCGGCCGCCTGCTCGAGCACCACCGCGTCTTCTATTTCTACGCCGGCGGCGAGGAGAAGGTCTATCTGTCGAGCGCCGACTGGATGGAGCGCAATTTCTTCCGGCGCATCGAACTCGCCTTCCCGGTGCTCGACCGCAAGCTCAAGCGCCGCGTCATCAGCGAGGGCCTGCAGGCCTATCTCGCCGACAACCGGCAGGCGTGGGAAATGGACAGCAACGGCGGCTACCACCCGCGCCGCGCGTCGCGCGCCAAGCCGCGCTGCGCGCAGTGCGAGTTGATCGTCCTGCTGAAACCCTGAGGAAAACCGCGGAGGCGTCCGGCGCCAGCCGCGCCTAGGCGCGCCGGGCGCCGACCACGCCCTGCACCTCGTGGATCAGCGCCAGCGTGCGCTTGAGCTGCTGGACGTTGTGGATTTCGGCGGTGAAGCCCATGTGCGCGGTGCCCTGCTTCGACTGCGTGTTCACCGCGATGACGTTGATCTTCTCGCGCGCGAACACTTCGGAGATGTCGCGCAGCAGCCCCTGACGGTCGTGCGCATCGACCACGATGTCGACCGCGAAGATGCCGTCGGTCTGGCCGCCCCATTCGGTCTCGATCACGCGCTCGGGATGCATCGCCTCCATGTTGGCGAAATTGCTGCAGTCGGCGCGGTGGATCGAAACGCCCTTGCCGCGGGTGACGAAACCGAGGATAGGATCGGGCGGCGCCGGCTTGCAGCAGCCGGCGAGCTGCGTCAGCAGCTTGTCGACGCCGACGATCAGGATGCCCTTCTCGGCCTCGTCGCTGGCCTTGCGCTTGCGCGCCTGCGGCTCGACGGCGACGCGTTCTTCGACCGGCATGTCGCTGCCGCGCACGGCGACCTGCAGCTGGCGCGTGCCGAGTTCGTTGCGCGCCGCCGCGATGTACATGTCGTCGCTTTTGGCAAACCCCAGCTTGCCGGCCAGCTCTTCGAGATTGGTGCCGCTCTGCCCCATGCGCTGCAGTTCGCGGCTGACGATGGCGCGCCCTTCGGCCAGCGACTCCTCGAGCGCCAGCGTCGAAAACCACTGTCGCGCCTTGGCCCGCGCGCGGTGGGTGAACAGATAGCCGAGCGTCGGATTGAGCCAGTCGCGCGACGGCCCGCCCTGCTTGGCGACGACGATCTCGACGCGCTGCCCGGTTTCGAGCTGCGTGTTGAGCGGCACCAGCGCGCCGTCCACCTTGGCGCCGCGGCAGCGGTGGCCGAGGTCGGTATGCACGCGGTAGGCGAAGTCGACCGGCGTCGAGCCGCGCGGCAGGTCGACGACGCGGCCCTGTGGCGTCATGACGTAGATCGTCTCGTCGAGCGCCGCTTCCTTGTAGTGCTTGACCCAGTCCGAAGAGTCGGCGACTTCGTCCTTCCAGGTCAGCAGCTGGCGCAGCCAGGCGATCTTCTCGTCGTAGTTGTCTTCCGACGAGTGCTTGCTGCCTTCCTTGTAGCGCCAGTGCGCGGCGATGCCGAGCTCGGCGTGGCGGTGCATCTCGCGGGTGCGGATCTGCACCTCCAGCGCGCGCCCGTCCGGGCAGTGCACGGCGGTGTGCAGCGAGCGGTAGTGGTTGCCCTTGGGGTTCGAGATGTAGTCGTCGAACTCCTTGGGAATCGGCGTCCAGATGTTGTGCACGATGCCGAGCGCGGTGTAGCAGTCCTTCACCTCGTCGACGATGACGCGCAGGGCGCGCACGTCGTAGACCTCGGAGAACTCGACGTCCTTCTTCCGCATCTTGTTCCAGATGCTGTAGATGTGCTTCGGCCGGCCGTAGATCTCGGCGTTCGTGATGCCGGTCCCGGCCAGTTCGTCGCGCAGGCGGACGATGGCGTCGGCGATGAACTGCTCGCGCTCGGTGCGCTTCTCGTCGAGCTGCTTGGCGATCTTCTTGTAGATATCGGGATGCAGGAAGCGGAACGAGAGATCCTCGAGTTCCCACTTCAGTTCCCAGACGCCGAGGCGGTTGGCGAGCGGCGAATACAGTTCGAGCGTCTCGCGCGCCACCTGCGCGCGCAGCTCGTCCGGGACGCCGGCGTAGTAGCGCAGCGTCTGCGTGCGCGAGGCGAGGCGCAGCAGGACGACGCGGATGTCCTCGACCATGGCGAGCAGCATCTTGCGCAGAACTTCGACCTGCGCCTTCATTTCCTGCGGCTTCTGCTCGCCGCTCTCCACCGAGTGGGCGACGAAGCCGCGCGTGATCGGGCGCAGGCGGTTGAGGCGCGAAATGCCGCTCACCAGATGGGCGGCGGCGTGGCCGAAGCGTTCCTCGATCCTGGTCTGCGCGTGCTCGTCGTAGCTCGGCACGGCGAAGAGCAGCGCCGCCAGGCGCGAGTCGGCGTCGAGCTTGAGACCGACGAGGACGATGGCCATGCCCAGCGCGTGCGACCAGACGCCCTCGCCGCTGCCCAGCGTGTGCTCGGCGTAGACGGATTGGGCGAAAGCCGCCGCTTGCCGGATCCTTTCCGCCTCGTCGGCGGAAAGTCCTTCGGTCAGCGTTTGCAGGGAATGTTCGAGGTCGCTTTGTGCGGCGACGGAGTGGACGACGGAAACCATGGCCGGATTATAAGCCGCCGCCCGGCCTCGGGCATAATGCGCCTTTCCTCGCAGAGACGTTCGCCGCATGCCCGCCCTGCTCTCCCGCTTCCGCCACCCCTACCTCCTGCTCACGCTGACCACGCTGTTCTGGTCCGGCAACATGGTGCTCGGCCGGGCCATCCGCGGCGACGTGCCGCCCATGGCGCTCGCCTTCTGGCGCTGGGTCATCGCGCTGCTGCTCGTGCTGCCGCTCGCCCTGCCGCACCTCAGGACGCAATGGCCGCTGCTGAAGAAGGGCTGGAAGCCCGTCCTCGCGCTCGGCATCGTCGGCATCGGCTGCTACAACACCTTCGCCTACGTCGCGCTGCAGTACACGGCGGCGACCAACGCCGTCCTGCTCAACTCCTTCATCCCGATCGCCACCATCGCGCTCTCCTGGCTGTTCCTCAGGAAGCATCTGCACCCCATCGAGGGTTTCGGCGTCGTCGTCTCCTTCGTCGGCGTCGCCACCATCGTCCTGCGCGGCGACCCAACGACGCTCGGCACGCTCAGCCTCAACGTCGGCGACCTGTGGATGCTCGGCGCCGTCCTTGTCTGGGCGATCTACACGATCGGCCTGCAATGGCGGCCGGCCGGCGTCGATCCGATGCTCCTGTTCGCCGCCTTCGCCGCCGTCGGCGTGGTCGGCCTCGCCCCCTTCTACGCTTGGGAGCTGGCCGGCGGACGGCACATCAACCTGCACTGGGGCGCCGCCGCCGGACTCCTCTACGTCGGCATCTTCCCAAGCTTCATCGGCTACCTCTTCTACAACCGCGCGGTAAGCGAAGTCGGCGCCAGCAAGGCCAGCCTCTTCATCCACCTGATGCCGGTCTTCGGCACGCTGCTCTCGGCGGCCTTCCTCGGCGAGATTCCGCACGCCTACCACTACGCGGGCATCGCGCTGATCTTCGCCGGCATCTACCTGACGACCGCGGCGCTTCCCCGGCTTCGGCGCAAGTGATCGGCAAGCTCTTCGACTGGCTGCGCGGACGCAGCGCGCCGACGCCCATCCCCGACGCGCTGTGGCGGCGGACGGTCGCCGGCCTGCCCTTCCTCGCCGCGCTCGACGCCAGGGAGGAAGCGCGGCTGCGCGCGCTGGCGACGGACTTTCTGGCGACCAAGGAGTTCTCGACGGCCGGCGGCCTCGAACTCTCCGACACGATCAGCGTCGCTATCGCCGCGCAGGGCTGCCTGCCCATCCTCAACCTCGGGCTCGACTGGTATCGCGGCTGGGTCGGCATCGTCGTCTACCCGGACGAGTTCGTCATCCCGCGCCGCACCGAGGACGAGTTCGGCGTGGTGCACGAATACGACGACGTGGCCTCCGGCGAGGCCTGGGAAGGCGGGCCGCTGCTCGTTTCCTGGCGCGACGCGCAGATGGCCGGCGCCGGCTACAACGTGGTCATCCACGAATTCGCGCACAAGCTCGACATGCTGAACGGCGAGGCGGACGGCATTCCGCCGCTGCCGCCGCAGGTTCCGCGCAAGGTCTGGGAAGACACGCTGCTCGCCGCCTACGACGACTTCTGCGCGCTGGTCGACGAAGCCGACGCGGCCGGCGAGGAAACCCTGCTCGATCCCTACGCCTCGGAAACGCCCGGCGAATTCTTCGCCGTCATGAGCGAGATCTTCTTCGAAGCGCCGGACCTTCTGCGCGCCGAATATCCGGAGTTCTACCGCCTGCTGACGCGCTTCTACCGCCAGGATCCGGGACTCAGGCCGCCGCCTCGCGCTCGATGAAGCCCGCCACCAGCGCCGGCGCCAGCGGCCGGCTGAAGTAGTAGCCCTGCCCCTCGTCGCAGCCCTCGGCTGCCAGCAGCGCGAGCTGCGCCGGCGTCTCGATGCCTTCGGCGACGACCTCCAGCCCGAGCTTGTGCGCGAGCGCGATGGTCGCCGTCGCGATCGCCGTGTCGTTGGCGTCGACGCCGATCTCGCTGACGAAGGAGCGGTCGATCTTCAGGCGGTTGATCGGCAGGTGCTTGAGGTAGGAGAGCGACGAGTAGCCGGTGCCGAAATCGTCGAGCGCCAGACAGACACCCATCGCGCGCAGCTCGCGCAGCACCTCGACGGCCTTCTCGGGCGACTCCATCAGCGCGCTTTCGGTGATCTCCAGTTCGAGCAGCGCCGGCGCCAGCCCGCTCGCATCGAGCGCGCGCCGCACCTGCCCGAGCAGGTCGGGCTGCGCGAACTGGCGCACCGAAAGGTTCACCGCGACGCGCACCGGCGCCCGCGCCGTCGCCTGCCAGGCGACCGCCTGCCGGCAGGCCTCGCCGATCACCCACTCGCCGATGCGCGCGATGAGACCGCTCTCCTCGGCCAGCGGAATGAAGACGACGGGCGCCAGCAGCCCCTTCCCGGGATGGCGCCAGCGGATCAGCGCCTCGAAGCCGATCAGCCGGCGGTCGGCGATGCGCATCTGCGGCTGGAAGTGCAGCTCGAACTCGCCGCGCACGAGCGCCTGGCGCAGGCCGTTTTCGAGCGCCAGATGCTCGGCCGCGCTCTCGTTCATCTGCGCCGCGTAGAACTGGAAATTGCCGCGCCCGCGCGCCTTGGCGTGATGCAGCGCGGTATCGGCGTTCTTCATCAGCGTCTCGGGATCGCTGCCGTCGTGCGGAAACAGGCTGATCCCCATCGACGCCGCGGTATGCAGCTGGTGCGCGCCGATCTCGAAGGGCTCGGCGAGGATGCGCGAGATGTCGATCGCCAGTTGCGCCGCGTCCATCTCGCGCGCGATGCCCGGCAGGACGACGACGAACTCGTCGCCGCCCAGGCGCGCCAGCGTGTCACTCTCGCGCACCGTCTGCGCGATGCGCTGCGCGACGGCGACCAGCAGGCGGTCGCCGAGCGGATGCCCGAGCGTGTCGTTGATCGTCTTGAAACGGTCGAGATCGATGAAGAGCAGCGCGAGCCGGTGTCCCTGGCGGCGCGCGTCGGCGATCGCCTGTTCGAGGCGGACGAGCAGCGTGGTGCGGTTGGGCAGGCGGGTCAACGGATCGTTGTGCGCGAGGAAATCGATCGTCGCTTCGGCCCGCTTGCGCTCGCTGAGGTCGGCGAACATCGCCAGATAGTGCGTCGCCCGCCCGCTCTGCGCGTCGCGCAGCGCATTGATCGTCACCCACTTCGGATAGACGTCGCCGTTCTTGCGGCGATCCCATATCTCGCCCGCCCACACGCCGCGCTCGCGTAGTTCCTGCCACATCGCCGCGTAAAAGCCGACATCGTGGCGGCCGGAGCTCAGCATGCGCGGATTGGCGCCGACCGCCTCCTCGCGCGAGTAGCCGGTGACCGCGACGAAGGCCGGATTGACGGCGACGATGGTGTTGTCGGCGTCGGTCACCATGATCGCTTCGAGACTGTTCTCGAACACCTCGTCGGACAGGCGCAGCTTTTCCTCGGCCTTGCGGCGCTCGGTGATGTCGGTCGCCACGCCGAGGCAGCCGATGACCTCGCGCCGGGCGTTGCGCAGGATCATGGTCGCCAGCAGGACCGGGAAGCGCGAACCGTCTTTGCGGATGTAGGTCCACTCGGCCTCGACCACCTCGCCCTGCGATTCGCGCTGGAAGAAAACGTCCATGCCGGCGCCGGCCGACGGCCCGCGCTCGCCGGCCAGGCGCTCGGCCAGCCCGGCGATCTCCTGCGGGTCGTGGAAGAGCAGCGGCGTATGGTGGCTGACGACTTCCTCGGCGCGATAGCCGAGCATGCGCTGCGCGGCGCGGTTGAAGAAGTTGATCCGCCCGTCGAGGCCGACCGAGATGAAGGCGTGGCTGACGCTTTCGAGCAGCGCCTCGTGCAGCGAGGCGATGTCGTCGACAGTGGCTGGCGTCGACGCCAGCGCGCTCACCGCGTAGTGCGCGATGCAGCCCTGCGGACGGACGTGCAGATAGCAGAGGCTGCCGGCGTGGGTCGGGTTGATGCAGACGGGAAAATCCCCCCCGTCGCGCCGGCCGAGCGCGAGATGCACGCCGGACGCGGCACTGCAGCAAGCGAGCGCTTCGTTCTGCGGCCGGATCAGCATGGACAGCGGCTGCCCGAGCACTTCCGCGCGGCCGCGACCGAACATCGTCTGCAGCGGTCCCTGCACGTCCCGCACGACGCCTTCGCTGTCGGTCACGAACAGCACGTCGGCAAGGGGGGCGGCATCCATCGCGGGCGCGCTCAAGGCAGTCCGCTCCGGCACGGGCGCCGTCCGCTGTCGGCGTGGCTCCGGGCGCGGCGCGGGGAAAATCCGGCGCTCACGAAAGGCGCTCCAGAAAGGCGGCGATCGCCGCCAGCACGGCGTCGGTCTGATCGCGCTGCGGCGTGTGCCGGCAATCGGCGAGGCGCAGCAGATCGATATCGCCGCCAAGCGCGCCGCCCGGCGCCGCCTCGGCGATTGCCTCGATCTGGCGCATCGTCGCGTACTCATCGTCCTCGCCCTGGATGGCGAGAACCGGGCAGCGGATCGCCGGCAGGTATTCCTCGATGTTCCAGTCGCGGAAGGCGGGGCTCAGCCAGGTGTCGTGCCAGGCGCGGAAGACGGCGTCGGGATCGCGGTGGTAGCGGCCCAGGCGCTCCCGCCAGTCGCTCGCGGCGTAGAACTCGCCGGCCGCGCGGATGCCGGCGAGCGCCTTCTCCTCGACGAACTCATGCGGCGCCAGCACGATGAGGCCGGCGACGCGTTCCGGGTAGGCGCCAGCGTGGATCAGCGCGATCGAGCCGCCATCGCTGTGGCCGATCAGCAGCGGGCGTTCGATGCCGAGGCTCGCGAACAGCGCCGGCATCACGTCGAGCGCCTCCTCGTGCATGTAGCGCGCCGTGCGCGGCACCGGCAGGGGCGACGACTGGCCGTAGCCGGTGCGCGACCAGAGCAGCGTGCGGCAGCCGGTAAGTTGCGCGACGCGCGCCGGGAAGTCGCGCCACATGGCGATGCTGCCGAGGCCTTCGTGCAGGAAGACGAGCGTCGGACGGTCGATCTGGTGGGCGGGGATCAGCTGGTATTCGAGCGTGCGCCCGAGAACTTCGACGAAACTCATGCTCAGGCAGCCAGCAGGAAATCGCGCACGATGGCGATCTGCTCGGATTCGAGGAACATCGGCGCGTGTCCGACGTCGGGGATTTCGACCGTCCGCGGACGCGGCCCGCGGGCGGCCATGGCCAGCACCGTCTCGCGCGTCAGCAGGTCGGACTCGGAACCGCGCACGACCAGCGTCGGGCAGCGGATGCGGTCGTAGATCGGCCACAGATCGACGTCCTGATAGAGCATGGCGTTGCGGAAGGGCGCGCCGATGCCCGGGTCGTAGCGCATTTCCAGGCGCCCGTCGGCGCCCCGGCGCAGGCAGCTCTCGGTCAGATGGCGCCACTGCGCGGCGCTCAGCTTGCCGAAGGGCGCGCTGACCAGCCGGATGTACTTCTCGGCGTCCTCGTAGGTATCGAACTTCGGCGCGTTGCCGACGTATTCGCCGATGCGGCGCAGCGACTCGGCGGTGATCAGCGGGCCGACGTCGTTGAGCACCAGACGCGAAATCGGCGAATCGTCCTGGCTGGCGATGAACATGCCGATCAGCCCGCCCATCGAGGTGCCGAACCAATGCACGGACTCGGCGTCGATGCGCGCGAGCAGCACCATCATGTCTGCCACGTACTGCGGAAAGCCGTAGCCGGCCGGATCACGCAACCAGTCGCTGCGCCCGCGTCCGACGACGTCCGGGCAGATCACGCGGTAATCGGCGGCCAGCGCGCGCGCCAGGTCGTCGAAGTCGCGCCCGTTGCGCGTCAGGCCATGCACGCAGACCAGCACGTTCGGATTGTCGCGCTCGCCCCATTCGGTGTAGGCCATGCGGTGCAGGCCGGCGGGCGATACGCAGCGCACGTCGCGTTCGCTGCAGCGCGCGGCGGCCTGTCCGGCGAACCAGCGCGAGAGCGCGGAAAAAATACTCATGTCATCGACCTCCCTTATCCGCAAAAGGATAGCACTACTGCCCGTGCCAATAGCGTCGATGCAGCGTTCGCTGCGCCCGCAGGACGACGGCGCCGTCCAGTTCGACGCGCACCGCGCCGTCGCGGTCGGTGCGCCAGGCAGTGCTGGCGCCGATGCGTTCGAGCACTTCCGGGTGCGGGTGACGGAAGCGGTCGCGGTAGGCGGCCGAGAAAATCACGTCGCGCGGCGCGACGGCGGCGAGGAAGGGGGCGGTCGTCGAGGAGCGGCTGCCGTGGTGGGCGGCGAGCAGGACGGTGGCGGCGAGCGCCTCCCGCGCATCCGGCGCGCGCAGCAGCGCCTGCTCCTCCGGCGCCTCGATGTCGCCGGTCAGCAGCATGCTGCCGGCGTCGTTCTCGATGCGCAGCACGCAGCTCAGGCTGTTCGTGTTGCGCGCCGGACGGGCGTAGTCGCCGGCTGCCGGGTGCAGAATGCGGAAGCGCACGCCGTCCCACTCCCACTGCTGGCCGGCGGCGCAACGCTCGGTCGCCGGAGCGGCGGCGGGCAGCGCTGCGGGCGCCGTCATCCCGCCCGCGGCTCCTCCCGTTGCGGCTCCTCCCGTTGCGGCTCCTCCCATCGCCGCCTCGCCCGTCGCCGCCTTTCCGGCCACCGTTTTTCCCGCCCATCCTTCGTCCGCCACGTCGAACGAGGCGAGCAGGCGCGTCACCGGAAGCGCGGCGCGCACCGCGCCAACGCCGCCCGCATGATCCTTGTCGCGATGCGAAACGAGCAGCGTATCGAGCCGGCGCACGCCGACCGCGCGCAAAAAAGGCAGCACGACGCGCTGCCCGGCGTCGGCATCGCTGCCGTATTGCGGTCCGGCGTCGTAAAGCAGCGCGTGCCGCGCCGTGCGCACGACGACGGCAAGGCCGTGCCCGACGTCGAGCACGTCGATCCAGGCGGCGCCCGGCGGCGGACGCGGCGGCGGCCAGAACAGCGCCGGCAGAAGCAGAAACAGGCCGAGCGAACGCGCCGGAAAACCGCGCGGCAGAAGCAGCCAGAGCGCGCCGAGCAGCGCCAGCAGGACGGCGGCGAGCGGCGGCACCGCCTGCTCCCAGAGCGGCCAGCCGGCGAGGGTTTCGATCAGGCGCATGAGCCCTTCGAGCAGCCAGTGGTCGACGTGCAGCAGCGGCGCCCAGGGCAGCATGGCGAAGAGCAGCGCGAGCGGCGTCACGACGAAGCTGACGAGCGGGATCGCGACGGCGTTGGCGAGCGGCGCAACCAGCGAGAACTGCTGGAAGAGCAGCAGCAGGATGGGCAGCGTGCCGAGCGTCACCGCCCACTGAGTGACGCCCCAGCGCAGCGCCATCGCGCGCCAGCCGGCGGCTTCGCCGAGGCGGGCCGAGCCGGCGTAGAAAAGCAGCCCGACCGCCGCGAACGACAGCCAGAACCCCGCCGCCAGCAAGCTCCACGGATCGATCAGAAGCACGGCGAGCAGGGCCAGCAGCAAGGTGCGCGACGCGCCCGGATTGCGTCCCGAACAGAGCGCGACGGCGACCACGGTGAGCATCCAGAGCGTGCGCTGGGTCGGCACCGAAAAGCCGGCGAGCAGCGCGTAGGCGAAGGCCGCCGCCCAGCCGGCGATGACCGCCGCCTTCTGCGCCGGCAAAGCCAGCGTCAAACGCTCGCTGCGCCGCCAGGCCCAGCCGGCGAGAGCCGCGAAGAGCGCGCCGACCATCGTGACGTGGAGGCCGGAGATGCTCATGAGGTGCGTGATCCCCGTCTGCCGGAAGAGCAGCCACTGCGCCGGCGGGATCGCGCGCTGGTCGCCCACCGCGAGGGCGACCAGGACGCCGGCGTACTTTCCGTCGGGCAGCGCGGCCTCGAAGTTCGCCCGAACCCGCTCGCGCAGGCGCTCGACGACATAGGCCGGGCGCGCGACGAAGGCGTCCAGGCGCTGCGCCTCGGCGCGCGGACGTACGTAGCCGGTGGCACGCAGATCGCGTTCGAGCAGCCAGGCCTCGTAGTCGAAGCCCTGCGGATTCGCCGCGCCGTGCGGACGCTTGAGGCGGACGGTGAACCGCCAGCGCTCGCCGGGACGCACGCTCCGCCCGCCGTGCATCTCTTCGCTCCCGCCTTCGCCGACCGCATCGGATCGTCCGCGATACCATGAGATCAGCATCCGTCCCGGCACCTGCGCACCTTCCGTCTCGACGCGCTCGACCACGAACTCGAAGCGCTCGCCGCGCTCCATCGTCTGCGGCAGGCTGGCCACGACGCCGACGACGCGGATATCGCGCCCTTCCCACGCGGCGGGCAGGAATTCTCCCAGGCGCTCGTGGGCGAGCATGGCGGCCCAGCCGCAACCGAGCGCGGCGCAGGCCAGCGGCACCAGGAGGCGAAGGGCAGCGTACGGCAGACGAAGCGGCAGGAGCGCGAACAGCGCGCCGCCGAGCAGCAGGGCGGCGGTCGCCCACGCCGGCGGCAGCTGCGCCTGCAACTGCAGAAGCCCGACCCCGGCCGCGAAGGCGAGGATGTTTATGCGCATGGCCTATTAGAGCAGATTTCGGCCGCACGCGACGCGCGCCCTCCCCGGCCGGAGTCCGGGCACGGGGCAAGGCGCAGGCAGGAAAACGGCCGGGGCTGCGACCAAGGCTGCGGCCGAGGCCGCGCCTAGGCCTTTCCCCGACCCGGCGGCGCGGGTTTCCGGCCTAGAAATGAAAATCGCCGTTCCGGCTTGCGCGGGGACGGCGAAGGAAAAGCAAAGGAAACGCGGCGCCGGCGTTCAGCCGGCGCGGAGCGAATCCGGCGGGATCAGCGCACCGCCTGCGTCGTCGCGGCGAAGAAGTCGTTGTCGCCGATGGTCGCCTTGCCCGTCGGCTTGGGCAACGCGCTCCACACCACGATCACGACGTTCTCCCTGGGGTTCATGTAGATGTGCTGGCCGAAGATGCCGCGCGCTTCGAAGGCTCCCTCGTTGATGGTGCCGGCGGCGTTCGGGATCGGCCACAGCATGTAGCCGTAGTTCACCTGCTTGCCGCCCACCATCTTCGGGCTGCCCGCTTCCTTGATCCAGCCCTCGGGCAGGACCTGCTCCGCACCGACCTTGCCGCCGCCGAGCAGGAACAGGCCGAAACGGCCGTAATCGCGCAGGGTCGCCGACAGGCCGCTGCCCCCCACTTCCAGACCGTCGGGCGACTCCAGCCACCAGGTCGCGTCGGATTCCATGCCGAAATTGCCCCAGATGCGCTCGGACAGGTACTGGGCCACCGGCTTGCCGACCGCGGCGCGCACCAGCGCGCCGGCGACGTGCGTTTCGCCGGTGCTGTAGTTCCAGCGCGTACCGGGTTCGGCGGCGCGCGGCAGCTTGGCCATCAGGTCGAGCACGCCGCCCGGCGTCTGCGCGTTCTGCACTTCGAGCATGCGGCGGCGGTCGGACTTGGGATCGGTGTAGGTTTCGTTCCAGTTCACCCCGGAGGCCATCTGCAGCAGGTTGCGCACGCTGACGCCGTCGTAGGCGCTGCCGGCGAGTTGCGGCAGGTACTTGGTGACCGGATCGTCGATGCTCTTGATATAGCCGTCCTTGATCGCCACGCCGATCAGCGTCGCCGTGATCGACTTGACCACCGACATCGACATCCAGCGCGTCTGCTCGTTGTTGCCGAGCTGGTAGTTCTCGAAGGCGATCTTGCCGTCCTTGAGCACCAGCAGGCCGCTGACGCGGTTGAGCGAAACGTAGTCGTAGAGGTCGTAGTCCTTGCCGTTGGAGGAGAACTTGAAGTTCTTCAGCGGCCGGTCGCTCGCGGGCAGCGGATACACCTTGCTGCCATGCGTGACGGTGCGGGTGGAAAAGAGGCGGTCGATATTGCGGAAGGTATTGACCTGGACATCGGGGAACAGCGCTCCGTCGTACACCTGCTGCACCGTGCCGATTTTCTCGGCGGCGTGCACGTTGACCGGCTCCTTGGCGGCGGCCAGGGTGCTGCACAGGGCCAGGGAAACGACGACACCCAGCTTCTTCAGGCGAAGTTCGGTATTGGAATTGAACATATGGTCTCTCTCAGTCTCTTTAGATTGGCACTGGACGTGCCTATTCGATATTTGACTCATGCATAGCGGAAGCGGCTGCTTCGACTAAGACCAAGGCGTGTTAAGCACGGCCACGGGAGAGGCATCGCTGTGCTTAACACGCCTTGATGTAGATCAGCTTATCAGCCGTTCGTAGACGCCAGGCATTGTGGAAATTACGTAGCGAAAAAGCGGGGGGGAAACGCGAACTTTTTAGCAAACGAAAAGTCGGCGAAAGCCGCATGGGCACTCAGAAAAAGAAAACTCAAATGCCGTTTTCTGACATCGGCATCTTAAAAAATGAAAACCGCATCGAAACAGCAAGCCTCGAAAGAAGATACCGAGCCCGCGCGCCGCCTCGGCTAAAATCAACCTCACCATGCGCAAACTGTTCAGGAAACACTTGCCGGACCATCGCGCGGTCAGCGAAAACCGCTGGCTGGCGCCCTTCTCGCGCTCCCTGCTGCACCCGCGCCTGTGGCACCTGAATCGCCATTCGGCGGCCGGCGCGGTCGCCGTCGGGATGTTCTGCGGGCTGATTCCCGGCCCTTTCCAGATGCTCGGCGCGGCGCTCTGCTGCCTGGCATTCCGCGTGAATCTGCCGCTCGCCCTGTTCACGACCCTCTACACCAACCCGCTGACCATCGTGCCGCTCTACATCGCGGCCTACGAAATCGGCCGCCTGCTGCTCGGCGAGAACGGCAGGCCCTTCAGCGAGCCGCCGGCGTTCGACCTGCAGCATTTCGCCGACTGGTCGCGCGCCATGATCGACTGGGCGCTCGGACTCGGCCGCCCGCTCGTTTTCGGCATCGTGGTGCTGGCCGTGCTGCTCGCCGCGGCCGGCTATCTGCTCGTGCGCGGCGGCTGGCGCCTCTACCTGATCCGCGCATGGCGCGCACGAGGGAAAAGAAGAAAGGCCGGCGCCGCCTGAAACGCGGGGCCGGCCCTGGAGCCTGCGGGAAGGAGGGCGAATCTCCCGTCGCCGACGGGAGCCTATGGCGACGAACCTCCAGCCGGACTCGGCGGAGCGGATCTGAACCTAAACGAGCTTGAAGCGGCGCACCTCGGCTTCGAGGCTTTCCGACAGGCGTTCGAGTTGCACCGCCGTGGCCGCGTTCTCGGCGACCGCTGCACTGTTCTCCTCGGCCATCTGCGCGATGCGCTCGACGTTCTTGGCGATCTCGGTGCTCGCCGCGCTCTGCTCGCGCAGCGATTCGGAGATTTCGGAGACGGTGTCGACGACGCGGCGCGCACTGCCCTCGATCTCGTTGATCGACTCGCCGGCCTGCGTCGCCAGCGCGACGCCCTGGTTCACGCGCTCGACGCCTTCGTTCATGCTCGCCACGGCGTTCTGCGTGCCGCTCTGGATGGCGCCGATCATGGTCGAAATTTCCTGCGTCGACTTGGTCGTGCGCTCGGCCAGCTTACGCACTTCGTCGGCAACCACGGCGAAGCCGCGCCCCTGTTCGCCAGCGCGCGCCGCTTCGATCGCCGCGTTGAGCGCCAGCAGATTGGTCTGGTCGGCGATTTCCTTGATCACGTTGACGATGGCCGAAATCTGCTCGGAGCGTTGCCCGAGTTCGCCGATGATCGCGGCCGAACTGTTCACCACCCCGGCGATCAGTTCGATCTCGCGCACCACGGTACCGACCACGCGGCCGCCCTCGGCCGAGAGGTCGCCGGCGTGGTGCGAAATCTGGTTGGCGTTCTGCGCGTTGCCGGAGATATGGTCGATGCCGACCGTCATCTGCTCGACGGCGGCGGCCATCGACGACGCCGCCTCGCTCTGCTGCTCGGTGCTCAGGGTGATCTGCGACGACGATTCGGACAGGCGCTTGGTCGCTTCGTACACCTGATCGGTGCCGCTCTGCACGTTGCGGATCAGGTTGCGGAAGGCGTCGGCCATGTCGTTGAAGCTGTCGGCGACGAGCTTCAGTTCGTCGCGCGTGCCGAGGTCGATCTTGACGCTGAGGTCACCGGTGGCGATCGTGCGCGCGTTGCGGGCGAGTTCGCCGATGCTGTTGATCGTCGCGTAGTAGGCGCCGACCGTGAAGTAGCCGACGATCAGCAGCATCAGCACGGTGATCCCGATGCTCGTGTGCAGGTTCTGCCGGGCCTGGTCGATCCGCCGGTGGATGAGCTGTTCGAGCGAGGGGAAGAGCGTATCGAACATCTGCTGGTAGCCCTTGTCGATGGCCGCCGTCGTCATCGCGAAGTATTCGGCCGGTTCGGTCAGGAAGGCGCCGATGAAGATGTCCTCGATGATCAGCTTGGAAACCAGCGCGGTCGTCTCGACCATGCCCTGCGCCGCGCCGTCGAGCGCGGCCTTCATGCCGGGGTTGTAGCGCGAAGTCTTGTCGAGGTTCTGGCGCAGCGCCTTGACCGCCGAGTTGAGTTCGGCGAGTTGCGCCGTCATGTCCACCTGCTGCTGCTGCAGAATCTGTTTCTTGGTCAGGATGCCGGTGCCGCGCGCGCGCAGCTGGCCGAGGCGCTCGAGCGCGATCGGCAGCTTGATCGTCGCGGTGTCGATCAGGTACATCGAATCGATGTCCGGATCGTTGGTCAGCGAGTATTCGTCGGCGACGCTCGCCTGGAAGGTCAGGATTTCGTCGACCAGCGCGGTGTGCGCCGAGAAGTTCTCGCCGACGATCAGGTTCATGCCGTCGCTGCGCAGGTTCTCCCACTCGGTCTGGATGTGCTTCCAGGCTTCGCCGCCCTGCAGCGCGGCCGGAATCGTCGGCTCGACCGCTTTCAGCAGGTCGGAAACTTCCTTCTCCTTGGCGGCGCGCTTGTCCCTCATCGCCTCGTTGCCGTTGAGCACGCCGGAGGAGAGGCCGCGATGCTGCTGCGTGGCCTGGACGAGACGCGAGATCGGCTTCATCGCCTCGATGCCGACGAGTTCGGTCTCCGACTTCCGAATCACCTGATCGAGCGCGTTGAACAGGTTGAAGAGCAGGACGGCGATCGCCACCAGCGCCAGAGCGCCCATGACCGCGAACTTTTTCGTGTATCCCAGACGATTCATCAGGGCGATGGCGGGAGCGAACAGTGCCTGCATATTATTCTCCGGGATTCCAGGCGGCAGCGGAGCTGCCGCATCGATTTCAGCATTACCACATTCAACCCAATCCGCATGTCCAACCTTACGCGGATTGTCCAATTATTCAAGCGCCAAGCGCTATTCGAGACGCCCGTCGCGCAGGGTCAGCACCCGCTCGGCCCGGCCGGCCAGCCCCAGATCGTGCGTGACGATCACGAAACTCGTCCGGTGCGCGCGGTTGAGCGCCAGCATCAGCTCGAACACGCTTTCGGCGGTCTGCCGGTCGAGGTTGCCGGTCGGCTCGTCGGCCAGCACGCAGGCCGGCTCGGTGACCAGTGCACGCGCGATCGCCGCGCGCTGCCGCTCGCCGCCCGAGAGTTCCGACGGGGTGTGCTGCAGACGATGGCCCAGCCCGACTTCGGAGAGCACCGCCGCCGCCTTCTTTTCCGCCTCGGCACGCGGCATGCGGCGGATGAAGAGCGGCATGGCGACGTTCTCCAGCGCCGTGAACTCCGGCAGCAGGTGATGGAACTGATACACGAAGCCGAGGTGGCGATTACGCCAGAGCCCGCGCTCGCGCTCATTGATCCGGGTCAAGTCCGCGCCCATCAGCTCGACCGTGCCGCCGCTCGCCGCGTCCAGCCCGCCGAGCAGGTGCAGCAGCGTGCTCTTGCCGGAGCCGGAGGCGCCGACGATGGCGACCCGTTCGCCGGATGCCACCGAAAAATCGACGCCGCCGAGCACCGGCACCTCGACCTGCCCCTGCCGGTAGACCTTCGACAGCCCGCGGCAGCGCAGGATGGTTTCGACGTTTTCACTCATAGCGCAGCGCCTCCGCCGGGTTGGTGCGCGAAGCGCGCCAGCTCGGATAGACGGTCGCCGCCAGCGCGAGCACGAAAGCGACCAGGGTGATCGTCGTCACGTCGCTCCACTGCAGCTCGGACGGCAGCTCGGAGATGTAATACACCTCCTTGGCCAGGAACTGCGTACCGAGCAGGCGTTCGATCAGCGGCACGAGGACGTCGACGTTGAGCGCGACCGCGACGCCGCCGGCGACGCCGAGGCCGAGGCCGATGCAGCCGATCAGCGCACCCTGCACCATGAAGATCGCCATCACGCTGCCCGGGCTGGCGCCCAGCGTGCGCAGGATGGCGATGTCGGCCTGCTTGTCGGTGACCGCCATGACCAGCGTCGACACGATGTTGAACGCCGCCACCGCGACGATCAGCGAAAGGATGATGAACATCATGTTCTTCTCGATCTGCACGGCGCGGAAGAAGTTGGCGTGGCTGCGCGTCCAGTCGCTGATGAAGGCGTCGGCGTCGATCCGCGTGACCAGCTCGCGCGCCACGCGCGGCGCGGCGAACAGGTCGTCGAGCTTGAGGCGCACGCCGGACACGCGATCCTCCATGCGGTACAGGCGCTGCGCGTCCTCCATGCGGATCAGCGCAAGGCCGCTGTCGTACTCGAACATGCCGACCTCGAACAGGCCGACGACGTTGAACGTCTTCAGGCGCGGCACGACGCCGGCCGGCGTCACCACGCCCTGCGGCGCGATCAGCGTCACCTTGTCGCCGACGAAAACGCCGAGCGCGCGCGCCAGTTCGGCGCCGAGCACGATGTTGAAGGAATCCGGCGTCAGCGCGTCGAGGCTGCCGCTCTTCATGTGCGGCCGGAAGTCGGCGACCTTGTCCTCGAGGTCGGGCAGGATGCCGCGCACCAGCGCGCCGCGCACCGACTGCCCGTAGGAGAGCATGCCTTGCGCCTGCACGAAGGGCGCCGCGCCGGTCACGTGCGGCTGCTTCCCGGCCTGCGCGGCGACGCGCTCCCAGCCCGCCATCTCGCCGTTGGCGCCGCTGATCTGGACGTGCGAGACGACGGCCAGGATGCGGCTGCGCAGCTCGGTCTGGAAACCGTTCATCACCGAAAGCACGACGATCAGCGCGGCGACGCCGAGCGCGATGCCGAGCATGGAAATCAGGGAGATGAAGGAAATGAAGTGATTGCGCCGCTTGGCGCGCGTGTAGCGCAGGCCGATCAGGAGTTCGTAAGGCAGGGCCATCGGTCGTTAAGGCCTTAAAAATGGGGGAATCTGTCGCGCCGGAACGGCAAAGGCGCCATGGTACACTGTTCGCGCCTTTCCTTGCCTCCCGCACCGTTTTCCGCGCGTTTTTCCGCACATTCCCCGCCGGTTTCCCTTTTTTCCGCAGAAATGCCCATGCAGCTCACCCTGATCGTTCCGGAACTCGTCTGGCCCGAGCCCGACGACCGGCAGACGCTGGACGCCGTCGCCGCTCCCGGGCTGAGCGCCCTGCTCGCGCGCAGCCGCCGCACGCGGCGCCCGCCGCAGTCGCTCGAAGCGACGCTGGCCGACGCCTTCGGCCAGCCCGCCGGCGCGCCCTACGGCGCCTTCCGCCTGCTCGGCGAAACGCTCGCGGCGCAGCTTGCGGTCGAAGACGCCTGCTGGGTGTGCGCCGACCCGGTGCATCTGCGCTTCCACCAGGAGCGCATCATCCTCGCCGACAGCGGCAGCATCGGCGTCGAGCTCGCCGAAGCGCAGGCGCTGGCCGGCGAACTCAATCGCTACTTCGGCGACGTCGGCACCTTCCACGTCGCCAGCGCCGACCGCTGGTATCTGCAGCTGGCCGGCACGACGCGGCTCGATGAATTCGACGTGCCGCCGCTCTCGGCGGTCGCCGGGCGGCGCGTCGAACGCCAGCTGCCCGAGACGGCGCAGACCGGCTGGCTGCGCAAGCTGCTCAACGAAGCGCAAATGGTCATGCACGGGCACGCGGTCAACGCCGAGCGCCAGGCGAGCGGCCGGCCGCCGATCAACAGCCTGTGGCTGTGGGGCGCCGGCGCCCTGCCGCCGCGCGGCGAATCCGCGCAGGACGGCAGATTCGCCAACGTTTTCGACGGCGTCTGGAGCGCGCAGCCGCTGGCCCTCGGCCTGGCGCGCGCCGCCTGCATCCCGACGCACACCGTGCCGCGCAATCTGGAGAGCCTGCTTGAGCACGCCGCGCCGGACACGCACCACCTCGTCGTCCTCGACAACCTGCTCGGCCCGGTCCACTACGAGGACGGCGACGCCTACGCAGCCGCCCTGAACACCCTCGAAACGCACTGGTTCGCCCCGCTGCGCAAGGCGCTCGCGCGCGGCAAGGTGACGCGGCTGCGCCTCGAAGCATCGACCGCCTACGCCCTGCTCGCCTGGGACAGCGGCCGCGCCGATCAATGGAAACTCTGGCAGCGCCCGCAGCCCCTCGCGGCGCTGGCCCACGACCTCGCCCAAGGCGAAAGATAAACACGCATGACCCACGTCGAATCTCGCGTTACTACCCGTCCCGTCCCGCCGCGCCTGCAGTGGCAGCTCGAACAGCAGGGCCTGCATCCCCTGCTCGCCCGCATCTACGCCGCGCGCGGCATCCAGACCCGCGGCGAGCTCGACTACGAACTGAAATCGCTGTTGCCGCCGGCGCAGCTGACCAACGCGCAGGAAGCCGCCGTGCTGCTCGCCGACGCGCTGGAGGCCGAGGCGAAGATCCTGATCGTCGCCGACTACGACTGCGACGGCGCCACCGCCTGCGCGGTCGGCGTGCGCGCGCTGCGAAGCTTCGGCGCCACGGTCGAGTATCTGGTGCCCAACCGCTTCACCTACGGCTACGGCCTCTCGCCCGAAATCGTCGACCTCGCCGCGCAGCAGGGACCGGACCTCATCGTCACCGTCGACAACGGCATCGCCAGCCTCGAAGGCGTCGCGCGCGCGCAGCAGCTCGGCATCGCCACGCTGATCACCGACCACCACCTGCCCGGCGACGCGCTGCCCGAGGCCGACTGCATCGTCAATCCGAACCAGCCCGGCTGCGATTTCCCAAGCAAGTGCATCGCCGGCGTCGGCGTCATGTTCTACGTGATGCTCGCGCTGCGCGCCGAACTGCGCGCGCGCGGCTGGTTCGCCGACGGCGCGCGCCCGGAGCCCAACCTCGGCGCCCTGCTCGATCTCGTCGCGCTCGGCACGGTGGCCGACGTCGTCAAGCTCGACCGCAACAACCGCATCCTCGTCAGCCAGGGCTTGAAGCGCATGCGCGACGGCAAGCTGACGCCGGGCATCGCCGCCCTCTTCCGCGCCGCCGGCCGCAGCCCGGCGCAGGCCTCGGCCTTCGACATGGGCTTCATGCTCGGCCCGCGCCTGAACGCCGCCGGGCGCCTCTCCGACATGTCGCTCGGCATCGAATGCCTGATCACCGACGACGCCGGGCGCGCCATGAACATCGCGCAGGAACTCGACGCCCTCAACCGCGAGCGGCGCGAGATCGAGGCCGGCATGCAGGAGCAGGCGCTCGTCCACCTCGAAACCCTGGACGTCGCCGAAGGCGCCGGCGTGGCGCTGTTCGACGCCGACTGGCACCAGGGCGTCGTCGGCATCCTCGCCTCGCGCATCAAGGAAAAGCTGCACCGCCCGGTGTTCGCCTTCGCGCGCGGCGAGAATGGCGAGATCAAGGGTTCCGGCCGCTCGATTCCCGGCCTGCACCTGCGCGACGCCCTCGACCTCGTGTCCAAGCGCGCGCCGGGCATCCTCAAGAAATTCGGCGGGCACGCGATGGCCGCCGGCGCGACGCTGATGGAGGAGGACTTCGCGCGCTTCCGCGAACTCTTCGCACAGGTCGCCGACGAACTGCTCGCCCCAGCCGACCTGACGCGCACGCTGGAAACCGACGGCGGGCTGGAATCGGCCTATTTCTCGCTCGACACCGCGCGCCTGCTCGAAGCCGAGGTCTGGGGCCAGGGCTTCCCGCCGCCGCTGTTCGAGGACGAATTCGTCGTCGAGAGCCAGCGCATCCTCAAGGAAAAGCACCTCAAGCTGCGCCTGCGCAAGGGCGAACAGCGCCTCGACGCGATCCAGTTCAATTTCAGCCAGCCCCCCGGCGACCGCATCCGCGCCGCCTACCGCCTGGCGATCAACGACTACAACGGCGTGCAGACGACGCAGCTGATGATCGAGCACATCGCCGTCAAGTAACCGGCGAATGCCCGGCGACGGCGGCGCGACGGCCGGAACGCTCAGGCTTCCGCCCTGACCTCGGCTTGCGCGGCCCCGCCGCACCAGTTCGCCGACCAGTAGGCCGCCGGCTGCGGCCGGCCGAACAGATAACCCTGCAGGATGTCGCAGCGCTGGGCGACCAGGAAATCGCGCTGCCCGGCCGTTTCGACGCCCTCGGCCACGACGCGCAGGCCGAGGCTGTGCGCCAGCGCCAGCGAGGCGGCGCTGATCGCGGCGTCGTTGGCGTCGGTCTCGATGTCGCACACGAAGGCGCGGTCGAGCTTGAGCGTCTGGATCGGCAGCAGCTTCAGGTAGGCGAGCGAGGAATAGCCGGTGCCGAAGTCGTCGATCGCCAGATCGACGCCGAGCGCGCGCAGCGCCTGCAGCCGGTCGATCGCACGCGCCGGGTCAGCCATCGCCACCGACTCGGTGACTTCCAGTTCGAGATCGCCCGACTGCAGGCCGTGCCGCGCGATCGTCGCCGCCACCTGCCCGGGCAGCTCCGGCGAGCGCAGCTGGTGCGCCGAGAGATTGACCGCCATGCGCAGGCCGCCGCCCACGCCCTCGGCGCGCCAGGCCGCCAGCTGCCGGCAGGCTTCGTCGAGCACCCAGGCGCCGAGCGCTTCGATCATGCCCGCCTCCTCGGCGACCGGAATGAACTTGAGCGGCGGGATCATGCCGCGCTGCGGATGCTGCCAGCGGACCAGCGCCTCGACGCCGCGCAGCTTGCCGTCGCGCCCATCGACCTGCGGCTGGTAGTGGACCTCGAACTGCCCTTCGAGCAGCGCCGCATGCAGATCGCGTTCGAGCAGCATGCGCTCGCCGGCCACCTCGTTCATGCTCGCGGTGAAGAACTGGAAGTTGTTCCGCCCCTGCTCCTTGGCGTGATACATCGCCGTGTCGGCGTGTTTCATCAGGGTCTCGCCGTCGTCGCCGTCGGCCGGGAAAACGCTGATCCCGATGCTCGCCGCCGAGTGCAGCGTGTTCCCGTCGACCACGTAGTCGCCGGCGAGCGCCTGCAGGATCTTGCCGGCCACCGGCGCCGCGTCCGGCCCGGCCTCCATCCCCGTCAGCACGACCACGAACTCGTCGCCGCCGAGCCGCGCGATGATGTCGCTCTCGCGCACGCAGCCTTCGAGGCGGCGCGCCACCTCGACCAGCAGGCGATCGCCGACGTGATGCCCGAGGGTGTCGTTGATCACCTTGAAGCGGTCCATGTCGATGAACATCAGCGCCACCTGCGCGCCGGCCCGGCGCGCCTGCAGCAGCGCCTGCGCCAGGCGGCCCTCCAGGTTGTAGCGGTTGTAGAGGCCGGTCAGCGCGTCGTGACGCGCCAGGTAGTCGATGCGCGCCTCGGCCGTCTTGCGCTCGCTGATGTCGGTGAAGCTGGCGATGTGGTGCGTCACCGCGCCGGCCTCGTCGCGGATCAGCGAAATCGCCGTCCATTTCGGATAGGCGCCGCCGTCCTTGCGCCTGTCCCACAGCTCGCCCTGCCAGAAGCCCTTCGTCTTGAGGGCCGCCCACAGTTCCTGATAGGTCTCGGGCGGCGTGTGGCCGGAGGCCAGGATGCGCGGATTCTCGCCGTACAGGTCTTCGAGCGTGAAGCCGGTGTAGCGCGTCAGCGCCTGGTTGATCGCCACGATGCGGTTGTCGCGGTCGGTGACCAGGATCGCTTCGCCGCTGTGCTGGAAGACCTTGGCGTAGAGGCGCAGGCGCTCCGCCGCGTCCTTGCGCTCGCGGTCGCGCCGGCTGAGCTGGCGCCAGGCCCAAGCGATCCCGCCGAGCCCGAGCAGCCAGATGGCGCCGTGGCTGACGCCGAGGTTCAGGCGGCTGGCGTCGATCTGCCGGTAATACGGCGCGAGCGGCAGGTTGAGCCCGGTGGCGCCGCGCATGTCGCCGGTCTTGTAACCGAGGATGGCATGGCACTTGTCGCAGCCCGGCTCCATGAACATCGCGCGCAGATAGCGCAGGTAGGGCTGACCGTCGAGTTCGGCGACCGACCACACCTCGTCCTTCTCGCCGCGCGTGAAGGCTTCGAGCTGCTCGCGCTCCCAGGCGTCGGGCGCGTTGGCGGGATTGAGCTGGCGCAGGCCGATGATGCGGCCGCGGATGCCGTACTGCTCGGCGTAGCGATCCATCATCTGGCGCAGCATCGAGGCCGGATTGAGCAGGGTGAGGCGGCGTCCGTCGGCCGTCTCGACGTCGCGCTCCGGCACGTGCGACAGCCAGGGCACCGGCTTCTGCGCTTCGGTGACGGGCACGTAGACGCCGCCGTGCTCGGTGCCCCAGCGGCGCAGCGAAATGTCCTTGTTCAGGTTGGCGCGCGCCTCGGCATAGGCCATGTCCATCGCCTGCTGCCGGGCGTTGTGCAGGTTCCAGGCCAGCGATGCGGCGAGGGCGAGCGTCCACAGCAACGCCGCGAGCAGGGACAGGCGGAAAGGCAAGGGCGCGGGAAAGGGAACGGCGCCGGGAACGGAATGCATGCGTGCAGACTCCGCAGCGAAGGGCGACAAAATCCGGATTATGCCCGAGAAACCGGCATCCACTTTGGATCGGAAAACTAGCGGCGCTCTCCCTGCAGGAAGGCTGCAACCCCTTCCGGCGTCAGCGGCCTGGCGATCAGGTACCCCTGGAATTCCTGGCAGCCGTGCGCGGCGAGCACCGCCATCTGGGCGGGATTTTCGACGCCCTCGGCGACGATGCACATGCGCAGGCTGTGCCCGAGCGAAATGATCGCGCGCGGGATGGCCATGTCCTCGCCGCCGCGCTCGCACTCCATGACGAAGCAGCGGTCGATCTTCAGAATATCGACCGGGAAGCGCTTCAGATAGGCGAGCGAGGAATAGCCGGTGCCGAAGTCGTCGATCGCGATGCGCACGCCGAGCGCCTTGAGCGCTTCGAGCGCCGCCACCGTCTGCTCGACGTCGCCGATCAACAGGCTCTCGGTGATCTCCAGTTCGAGCCGCTGCGCCGGCAGGCCGCTTTCGGCGAGCACGGCGGCGATCTGCGCCGGCAGTTGCGGATCCTTGAAGAGGCGCGCCGAGAGATTGACGGCGACGTTCAGGCGCCCGGCTTCCGCGCACAGCCCGCGCGCACTCCAGCTCGCCGCCTCGCGGCAGGCGTTGCGCAGGACGAAGTCGGTGATCGGCAGGATCATCCCGGTTTCCTCGGCGAGCGGAATGAAGCGCACCGGCGAAACCGAACCGAACTCGGGGCTTTCCCAGCGCACCAGCGCCTCGAAGCCACAGGGCGTGCCGTAGGGATCGACCTTGGGCTGATAGACGACGGACAGTTCGCCGCCGTCGATCGCGCGGCGCAGCGACGATTCGAGCGCCAGACGCTCGTGCGCGGCGGTGTTGAGCACGTCGGTGAAGAACTGGAACTGCCCCTTGCCCTGCTCCTTGGCGTGGTGCATGGCGATATCGGCATGACGCAGCAGCGTATCGAGGTCCGCCCCGTCCTCCGGGTAAAGACTGACGCCGATGCTGCAATCGACGCGCAGTTCGTGGCCGTCGATCAGGACCGGCTTGGCGATCGCCTGCTTGACGCGCTCCAGCGCATTGACCGCATGGTTGAGGCTGGCGTGGTCGGACAGGATGAGCACGAACTCGTCGCCGCCGTAGCGCGCCACGGTGTCGATGCCGCGCAGGCTGGCGCGCAGGCGGCGCGCGCTTTCGACGAGCAGCGTGTCGCCGGCGGCGTGGCCGAGGCTGTCGTTCACAAACTTGAAGTTGTCGAGATCGACGAAGGCGACCATCACCCGCCCGCCGCTCCGCCGGGCCAGCGCCACCGCCTGGCTCAGGCGGTCCTGCAGCAGGTTGCGGTTGGGCAGGCCGGTCAACGGATCGTGCGTCGCCTGGTGTTCGAGACGCGCCTGATACTGCCGGCGCTCGCTGATGTCCTCGACCGTTCCCTCGTAATAAAGCAGCGCACCGGCGCCGTCGTGCACCGCGTGCGCGCTCTCGGCGATCCAGATCCGACTCCCGTCGGCGCGATAAACCTCGGACTCGAAGTCGATCACCCGGCCGCGCTCGCTGATCAGGCGCGCGAACTCGTCGCGCCGCCCGGGATCGACGTAGAGGCGCGCCGCGATGTCGCGCAGGCTGGCAACCAGATTGGCCGGCGTCTCGTAGCCGTAGAGCTGCGCCAGCGCCCGGTTGGCGGCCAGGTAGTGACCGTCGGCCGTGGTCTGGAACATGCCGACCACCGAGTTCTCGAAGATGCTGCGGTAGCGCAGCTCGGTCTCGGCGAGCTGACGTTGCCCGCGCACCTGTTCGGTCACATCCTCGATGAAGCCTTCGAGCACGCGCTCGCCGCGCTCGTCGATCACCCCGGCGCCGCGTTCGAGCACCCATTTCTCGCTGCCGTCCTTGCCGCGCAGGCGGTACTCGACGCGATAGCGCGAGCCGCCGGCGACGGCGGCCATGATCGCCTGCCGGGTCGGCGCGCGATCGTCGGGGTGGGTCATCCGTTCGAGCGAAATTGCATGGCTGCCCTCCAGTTCCTCGGGCCAGTAGCCGGTCAGCGCGTGGCAGCCCTCGCTGGCGAAATGCAGCGTCCATTCGGCGTCGAGCGCGCAGCGGAAGACCATGCCGTCGAGGTTGCGCACCAGCACCTTGAGCACGCGCGCGCAGTCGATCTGCCCCCAGTCGGCGGGCGGCAGCGGCCGGGCGAAGGGCAGCAGGCTGCCCAGCCCGCTCAGGGCACGTGTCCGGAGTCTCCCTGCCTTGCCCGGCGCGGCGGCCGTCTCGTCGGAATCGTTGTGCATGTCTTCAGCCCGCTGGAGGCGCAATTCGGTTGCCATGAATTCCCCATAGCAAGCCCCTTGCCAGCTCGCAAGCCAATGTCCTACGAGACCGCGGCGAGACGCTTTCCGCGTTCCGGCACGTGCCGCGGACGGCCGTCGCCGGCGCCCGGCGCACCGAAGCGGTGCATTCCGCGGCGCGCGCGCACCAGCGCCGCCCCGGCGCGCCGGACGGCGCTGAAAATGGCGCGGGAAGCCGCCGGAGACGGCCCGGCGGCGTATATAATGCCGGGTTTAATTCAGCGCAAAAGAAACCATCATGGAAGCCGAACAGCTCAACGCCCTCTCCAACCGGCTCGCGGACCTCGCCCAGCGGGCCGCCGAGCTACGGAGGTATCTTTGACTACGATCAGAAGCACGATCAGCTGAACGCCGTCACGCGCGAGCTCGAAGACCCGAAGGTCTGGGACGACGCCGAACGCGCGCAGGAACTCGGCAAGGAAAAGAAATCGCTGGAAGGCGTCGTGCTGGTGCTCGACCGCGTCGGCGACGGCCTGAAGGACGCCGGCGAGCTGTTCGAGATGGCGCGCGAGGAAAACGACGACGACACGCTGAACGCTGTCGCCGCCGACGTCGAAACGATCGAGAAGGACATCGGCGGCCTCGAATTCCGCCGCATGTTCAACAACCCGGCCGACCCACTCAACTGCTTCGTCGACATTCAGGCCGGCGCCGGCGGCACCGAGGCGCAGGACTGGGCGTCGATGCTGCTGCGCATGTACCTCAAGTACGGCGAACGCAAGGGCTTCGGCGTCGAGGTGCTGGAAGAATCCGAGGGCGACGTCGCCGGCATCAAGACGGCGACCATCAAGCTCACCGGCGAGTACGCCTACGGCATGCTGCGCTCCGAGTGCGGCATCCACCGCCTGGTGCGCAAGTCGCCCTTCGACTCGAACGCGCGCCGCCACACGAGCTTCTGCTCGGTGTTCGCCTATCCAGAAATCGACGACTCCTTCGAGATCGAGATCAACCCGGCCGACCTGCGCGTGGACACCTACCGCGCCTCCGGGGCCGGCGGCCAGCACATCAACAAGACCGACTCGGCGGTGCGCATCACGCACATCCCGTCGGGCATCGTCGTACAGTGCCAGAACGACCGTTCGCAGCACCGCAACCGCGCCGAGGCGATGGCCATGCTCAAATCGCGCCTGTACGAGGCGGAAATCCGCAAGCGCCAGGCCGAGCAGCAGAAGCTGGAGGACTCGAAGACCGACATTGGCTGGGGCCACCAGATCCGCTCCTACGTCCTCGACCAGTCGCGCATCAAGGACCTGCGCACCAACGTCGAAGTCGGCAATACGCAGAGCGTGCTCGACGGCGACCTCGACCAATTCATCGAAGCCAGCCTGAAACAGGGAGTCTGAACCGTGAAGAAGCCTTTCCTCCTGCCCATCCTGTCCCTCTCCCTCGCGCTCGCCGCCCTCCCGGCCGCCGCCGCGACGCCCACGCCCGAGCGCTACGCCGGCCAGCAGCCCGAAGCGCTGCTGAAGACGGCGCCCGAGTTCGCCAAGGCCTACCGCAGCGCCGTGCGCGACCTCGAACTGCCGACATGGACCAAACGCCTCGCCGCCGGCACGCCGGCCGAAGTCGTCGACATCGGCGGCAAGCCGCACATCCTCACCTCGGCCTGCAGCCAACAGGGCTGCCAGGACGAACGCCTGTACATCCTGTTCGACGTGCAGGCGAAAAAGGCAAGCGGCATCTTCTTCCTGCCGCCGTCGCGCGACAACATCGACGACATGCGCGTCGCCCTCTCGCAGTGGTACGGAAAACCCAGCAAGGAAGCGAGCAACTTCCTGATGGAACGCGCCATGCAGGACGCCCACGCCGCCGCCCAGGCCGCCGCCAATCCGGCCGCCCCCCAGTGATTCATTGACCGCGAGACAGATCATGTCCGAACCGACCCAGAACCAGCCTGCCGCTCCGCAGCAGGACGAGAACCACATCATCGCCGAGCGCCGCCAGAAGCTCGCCGAATGGCGCCAGAGCGGCCGCGCCTTCCCGAACGATTTCTCGCGCGAGAACACCGCCGCCAAGCTCGACGAACTGTACGGCGACAAGGACGCCGAGCAGCTCGAAGGCATGCCGGTCGAAGTGCGGCTGGCCGGCCGCATGATGCTCAAGCGCGTCATGGGCAAGGCCTCGTTCGCGACCATCCAGGACGTCTCCGGGCGCATCCAGCTCTACGTCGCGCGCGACGCCGTCGGCGAGGACGTCTACGCGGAGTTCAAGCGCTGGGACCTCGGCGACATCCTCGGCGTGGTCGGCACGCTGATGAAGACCAAGACCGGCGAACTGACCGTCAAGGCCAGCGAGATCCGCCTGCTCACCAAATCGCTGCGTCCGCTGCCCGAGAAGTTCCACGGCCTGACCGACGTCGAGCAGAAGTACCGCATGCGCTACCTCGACCTGATCACCAACGAGCAGTCGCGCTTCACCTTCGTCGCGCGCAGCCGCATGGTGCAGTCGATCCGCAACTACATGGTCGGCCACGGCTTCCTCGAAGTCGAGACGCCGATGATGCACCCGATTCCCGGCGGCGCCTCGGCCAAGCCGTTCAAGACGCACCACAACGCGCTCGACATGGAGCTCTACCTGCGCATCGCGCCCGAGCTCTACCTCAAGCGCCTCGTCGTCGGCGGCTTCGAGAAGGTGTTCGAGGTGAACCGGAATTTCCGCAACGAAGGCATCAGCCCGCGGCACAACCCCGAGTTCACCATGATGGAGTTCTACGAGGCCTACACCGAGTACAAGAAGCTGATGGACTTCACCGAGGGCCTGCTGCGCCACGCCGCGCGCGACGCGCTGGGCACCGAGGTGTTCGAGTACCAGGGCCGCACGCTCGACCTTTCGAAGCCCTTCCACCGCCTGACCATCGTGCAGGCGATCCAGAAATACCATCCGACCTTCGCCGACGCCGATCTGAAGGACGCCGAGTGGCTGAAGGCGAAGATCAAGGCCTTCGGCGAGCCGGTCAAGCCGGGCGGCCTCGGCAGCCTGCAGCTGCAGCTTTTCGAAGCCTGCGCCGAAGCCGAACTGTGGGAGCCGACCTTCATCATCGACTATCCGGTCGAAGTCTCGCCGCTCGCCCGCGCCTCGTCGAGCGATCCCGAGATCACCGAACGCTTCGAGCTGTTCATCGTCGGCCGCGAGATCGCCAACGGCTTCTCCGAGCTGAACGACCCGGAAGACCAGGCCGCGCGCTTCATGGAGCAGGCCAAGGCCAAGGACGCCGGCGACGAGGAAGCGATGTATTTCGACGCCGACTACATCCGCGCGCTCGAATACGGCCTGCCGCCGACCGGCGGCTGCGGCATCGGCATCGACCGCCTGGTCATGCTGCTGACCGACTCGGCCAACATCCGCGACGTCATCCTCTTCCCGCAGATGCGCACCGAGTAAACAGCGCTTCGCCCCGACGACCGGCGGTGCGCGCCCCCGCGCCGCCGGCCTTCCCCGCAAGTCCGGCTCGCCCCCCTCCCCGAACCGCTCGCGCCACGGAACCGCCACACCTTCCGCATGACTGAGACTGAGCGCCGCCCCCTCGTTCCCGCCGCCCTCGCCTACCGGCCCGACGGCACGCCGTATTCGCCGACCTACGGCGACGCCGAGGACGCTGGCACGGGCGGACTCGGACAGGCGCGCCACGTCTTTCTCGACGGCAACGGCCTGCCGCAACGCTGGCAGGGACGCGAAACCTTCGTCGTCACCGAAACCGGCTTCGGCATCGGCCTCAACTTCCTCGCCACCTGGGCGGCCTGGAAAGCCGACGACGCGCGCTGCGCACGCCTGCACTTCGTCTCCTTCGAAAAACACCCCTGCACCGCCGCCGACCTCGCCGCGCTGCACGCCGGTCTGGCCGACGACCTGGACCTGGCGACGCTCGCGCAGCAACTGCGCGCGCACTGGCCGACGCTCGTCCCCGGCTTCCAGCGCCTGCATTTCGACGACGGCCGCATAACGCTGACGCTGGTCTTCGGCGACGCCGTCGCGCTGCTGCCGCAGCTCGCCGCACGCGTCGACGCCTTCTACCTCGACGACTTCTCGCCGGCGAAGAATCCGGAACGCTGGTCGCCCGCGCTGCTCGGCGAACTCGCCCGCCTCGCCGCGCCCGGCGCCACGCTGGTCACCGGGCCGGTCGCCTGCGGCGTGCGCGAAGCCCTTGCCGCGGGCGGCTGGTCGCTCGAAAAGGCGCAAGGCTATTCCGGCAAGGGCGAAATGCTGCGCGGCCAACGGCCCGGCAACGTGCATGAAGCGCCGACCGACCGGCGCGCCATCGTGATCGGCGCCGGCATCGCCGGCAGCAGCGCCACCGAGCGCCTCGCCGCGCGCGGCTGGCGGATCGACCTGATCGACCGCGCCGACGAGCCCGGCCAGGGCGCCTCGGGCAACGTCGCCGGCGTCCTGCGCCCGCTTCCCTCGCTCGACGACAACCGGCTGGCGCGCCTCACCCGCGCCGGCTTCCTCTACGCCCGCCGCCACTTCGCAGCGCTCGCCGCCGTCGGCCAGACCGTGCGCTGGGGTCTGACCGGCGTCCTGCATCTGGCGCGCGACGACGTGCACGCGGCGACGCAGAAGCGCGTCGTCGACACCTGGCAGCCGCCCACCGACTACCTGCGCTACGTCGAGCGCGACGAAGCCGCCCGTCTCGCCGGCTGGCCGGTCGACGCCGGCGGCTGGTGGTTCGCCGGCGGCGCCTGGGTGCAGCCGCCCGCCGCCTGCCGCGCCAACGTCACGCGGCACGGCGAGCGCATCCGCACGCACTTCCGCACCGAAATCGCGCGCATCGAGCGCGCCGCAGGCCTCTGGCACGCCTACGACGACGCGGACCGCCTGATCGCCGCCGCCCCGGTGCTCGTGCTCGCCAACGCCGCCGACGCCCGGCGCTTCGCCCCCGCCGCCCACCTACCGCTGCGCGCCGCACGCGGCCAGGTCTCGCACCTGCCGGCCGCCGCCGGCTCGCCCCCCGGGGTCGTCGTCTGCCGCCTCGGCTACGTGACGCCGGCCGTCGACGGCCTGAGCTGCGCCGGCGCCACCGCTATCGCCGACGACGCCGGGAGCGAACTGCGCACGGCCGAGCACGCCGAAAACCTCGCCAAGCTCAACTTCATCCTGCCCGGCTACGCCGCCGGCTACGACCCCGAAAAGCTGGACGGCCGCGTCGGCTTCCGCCCGATGTCGCCCGACCGCCTGCCGATGATCGGCCCGGTCGCCGACGCCGACGCCGCCGCGGCCAATCCCGACCTGCCCGCCCGCCTGCTCGACCGGATGCCCCGCCAGCCCGGCCTCTGGCTGATCGACGGCTTCGGCGCGCGCGGCATCGTGTGGTCGGCGCTGGCCGGCGAACTTCTGGCCAGCCAGATCGAAGGCGAGCCGCTGCCGCTCGAAGCCGAACTCGCCGCCGCCGTCGACCCCGGCCGCTTCCTTCTGCGCGGCAAGACGCGCAAGGCGCGCCGCGCAGCCGAAGAACAATAGTCGGCGGCAGTCGGCAACTGCCGACGATATCCCGCAGGCATTCGCCCCGCCTTCCTCCGCTCTGCCCGCTTGCCGTCGGTAACGAGTTGTAAGCTTTTGTTGCGCGCGTCCCCCGAACGCCCGCATCGCGCGTTTAATCGGCATCACCCACCCATAGCGAGCACAGTGAGCCGAACATGGAAATCCAGACCCCGCGCGCCAACACCACTCATCCGATGATCCTGATCGCCGCCACGGCGGTGACGGCCCTCAGCCTGGCCGGCCTCGCCGCGCTGTTCGGCTGGCTCCCCGCCGGCGGCGCCGCGCCGGCGACCCCGGTCGCGCCCGTCGCGCAGCTGGCCGGAACCCCGGCCGACGCCGGCGCCAATCCGCCCACCGCAGCACCCGCCGCCGCGCCCGAAAAACCCGCCGCGCCGAGCACCAGGAGCGAGACGAGCGTGCCGGCGTCGGCCGCCGAAACGCGTCCGGCCCGCCGCGCCGCCGCCCATCCCGCAGCGGTCGCCAGGACCGCATCGACGACCATGCCGCCGCCCCCGCCGCGCGCCGACTACGGCGGCCGCGGCGCGACGCCGGCAGCGGCCGACGCGGGCAACGCGCCGATCAACGACAGCGGTATCTATGCGGAAAACGGCCGCAGCGCGCCGCCGCTCTGCCGCGAATGCGGCACCGTCGAAAGCGTGCGCGAAATCGCCCAGGAGGGCCAGGGCAGCCCGCTCGGCGCGATCGCCGGCGGCGTGCTCGGCGGCGTGCTCGGGCATCAGGTCGGCAACGGCCGCGGCCGCGACGTCGCCACGGTCGTCGGCGCGCTGGGCGGCGCCTTCGCCGGTCACCAAGTCGAGAAGAACGTGCGCAGCACGCACCAGTACCAGATCACCGTCCGCCTCGACGACGGCAGCCGCCGCACCGTCACCGAGACGAACCCGCCGCAATGGCAGAACGGCGACCGCGTCCGCCTCGACAACGAGCGCCTGAGCCGCCTCTGAACGCTCCCCGCCGGGCGGCCTACCGGGCATCGCCGGCCTTTCCGGCTCCGCCTGCCGGAACCGCCCGACGCTCCGCCGCCCCCGCTTCAGTCTTCCACCCTCTTCGGCGCCCCTCGCGGGCGCCGTTTTTTTTGCGTATCCAACGCTATCTTCTGATGTTCTTATCCTGCCGGCCGCCCCGGCGCGAAGTGCTAAGATTCGCGCTTCACACCTGACACCAAAAATGGGAGAGCGCATGAAACTGGAAACCCTCGCCGTGCACGCCGGCTACAGCCCCGAAGAGACGACCAAGGCGGTCGCCGTGCCGATCTACCAGACGACCTCGTACTCGTTCGACAGCACGCAGCACGGCGCCGACCTGTTCGACCTCAAGGTGCCGGGCAACATCTACACGCGCATCATGAACCCGACGACGGACGTGCTCGAAAAGCGCGTCGCCGCGATGGAAGGCGGCATCGCCGGCCTCGCGCTGGCTTCCGGCATGGCCGCCATCACCTACGCCATCCAGACGATCGCTGAAGCCGGCGACAACATCGTCTCGGCCGCGACGCTCTACGGCGGCACCTACAACCTCTTCGCGCACACCCTGCCGCAGTACGGCATCGAGGTGCGCTTCGCCGACTACCGCGACCCGGCGGCCTTCGAGAAGCTGATCGACGGCAAGACCAAGGCCATCTTCTGCGAATCGGTCGGCAACCCGCTCGGCAACGTCACCGACTTCGAAGCGCTGGCCGAAATCGCGCACAAGCACGGCGTGCCGCTGATCGTCGACAACACCGTCCCCTCGCCCTACCTGTGCCGCCCCTTCGAGCACGGCGCCGACATCGTCGTGCATGCGCTGACCAAGTACATCGGCGGCCACGGCAACTCGATCGGCGGCATCATCGTCGATAGCGGCAAGTTCCCCTGGGCCGAGCACAAGCAAAAGTTCAAGCGCCTCAACGAGCCGGACGTTTCCTACCACGGCGTCGTCTACACCGAAGCCCTCGGCCCGGCCGCCTACATCGGCCGCGCGCGCGTCGTGCCGCTGCGCAACATGGGCGCCGCGATCTCTCCGTTCAACGCCTTCCTGATCCTGCAGGGCCTCGAAACGCTGCCGCTGCGCATGGACCGCATCTGCGAGAACTCGCAGAAGGTCGCCGAATTCCTCAAGGGGCACGCCAAGGTGTCGTGGGTCAATTACGCCGGCCTGCCCGAGCACAAGGACCACGCGCTGGTGCAGAAGTACATGGACGGCAAGGCCTCCGGCATCCTCACCTTCGGCGTCAAGGGCGGCATCGAAGCCGGCGGCCGCTTCCAGGACGCGCTCAAGCTGTTCACCCGTCTCGTGAACATCGGCGATGCCAAGTCGCTCGCCTGCCACCCGGCGACGACCACGCACCGTCAGCTCGGCCCGGACGAGATGGTCAAGGCCGGCGTTTCGGAAGACATGATCCGCCTGTCGATCGGCATCGAGCATATCGACGATCTGCTGGCCGACCTGGATCAGGCCCTGGCCGCGGCGTAACGCGCGCCCGGACAAGGCGGCGGCCCGTGCGGACAGCGCCACGGGCCGCCGAACGCAGCTTCGCCGATGACGATTTGAGCTAAGATTCGCGCCTATAACTTTGGTCATACCCATGATGCCGCTACCGCATACGCAACGCTTCCAAGCCGACGACGCCGAACTGAAGCGCTACGCCGACCTGATGGACTACGTCGGCATCGGTTTCCTGCTGCGCGCGCCCGACGGCACGATGGTCCTGCGCAACGCGCAGGCCGACGCATTGCTCGGCGGCGTTGCGACGCCGCGCTGGGTAGACGAAGAGGGTCTGGCGCTCGCCGCCGAGGCGCTTCCGGCCGCCCAGGCGCTCGCCACGGGACAGGCGGTACGCGGCCGCGTTCTCGGCGTCAGCGACGGCGAGAACGTCCAGCGCTGGCTGCGGGCCGACGCGCTGCCGGTGTTCGCCGACGACGGCGCGCTGCACCGCGTCATGCTCACGCTGGTCGACGTCAGCAAGCGCAAGCAGCTGGAGAGCACCGTGCAGGCGCTGTCGATCCGCGAAGACGCGACCGGCGCCTACACCTACCCCTACGCGCTGCATCTGCTGGAAGAGGAAATCCACCGGGCGCGCCGCTACGGCACGCCCTTCACCCTCGCCGTGATCGAAATGGACAAGCTGGCGCAGACCGAGCAGCGCCTCGGCACGCCGGCCACCGACGCCGCTCTCGACGATATCGCCCGGCAGGTCCGCAAATGCCTGCGCGAGATCGACATCGTCGCGCGCAAGAGCCGCTCGGAAGTCCTCGTGCTGCTGCCCAACGTGCGCATGCACGACGGCATCATCGGCCTGGAGCGGGCGCGGTCGCGCATCGAGGCCGACGACCGGGAGAACGCGAAACGGGGCATCACGATCAGCGGCGGCGTCACCGAGTACGCCGGCGAGAACGCCGCCGCGCTCATAGAGCGCGCCGAATCGCTGCTCGTCCACGCGCGCGAAGCCGGCCCCAACCACTTCTGTCAGGACATCGACATCTTCTAGGTCGGCCGTCGGCGCGGCAGTTTTCTAGGGCAACTCCTCGACGAGCAGCCACACGCTGCGCGTATCGCGCCGCTCGCCGCCGCCCGCCCCGAAATTTCCCTGCTCGCGGCTCGCCGTGCTCTGCGCGCTGCCGCCCAGTTCGATCCACTCGCCGAGCCGCCCCGAGACGGTGGTCGCCAGCCGCTGCGTATTCACGCTCCCGTAGCTGCCGCCCGGCGTATCGAACTGCGGGCTGATCTCCAGCGTGACGCGGTCACCGACGATCTGCGGCACGGCGTAGAAGCCCTGCCCGATATCGCGATAGACCACGCTCTCGGCGAGCGCCGCCCCGTTCGGCCCGACGACGATCTGGCGCAGCGCCAGCGGCAGCGACTGGCCGACCTGGATGAAGGCGCGCCCGCCCTCGATCACCTGCACCATCTGGCTCGCCCGCAGATCGCTCGCGCCGCGCGCCTCGTAAGCGCCGGCGGCGACGCGCGTCTCGCCGCGCCGCACCTCGATCCGGGTGCCGCCCGGCAGGCGGCCGTCCGGCTGGACGATGCGCGCGTGCTCGCCGAGCGCCACGCGGCCGCTCACCTCGACGCCCTGCTGCCGGCTTTCCGCCGCGCGCTCCTGGCTGACGCGGATCAACAGGCGGCGCTGCGGCGTGTCGATGGCGGCCAGCGCCGCCTTGATCTGCTCTCGGTTGGCGCGCGAGGCGCGCAGGATCAGCTGGTTGTTCATGCCGGATAGCGTGCCGCCCGGCTCGACGAAAGGCTTGATCGCAGGCAGCACCTGATCGACGGTGCGATGGCGCAAGGGAATGATCTCCATCTCCTGCTGGGCGAAGACCGGCGCGCAGAGGCAGAACAGAATGAGCGGCAGGAGGTGGCGCATGACGCGGCTTCCGGGATGGCGACGGTCTATCTTGCCCGCGCCGGGGACGCCCTTCAAGCGCCCCGGCCGGCGTTCAGCCGAGGTGCGGCAGGGCGAGGTATTCGCGCGTGCGCATCTCGGTCAGCCGGCTCGCCGTGCGGAAGAACTCGCTGGCCTGCGTGCCCTCGGTGTAAAGCTCGTCCGGCTCGCAGGCGGCGGTGGCGATCAGCTTGACCTTGTGGTCGTAGAAGATGTCGACCAGCCAGGTGAAGCGGCGCGCCTCGGACGACATGCGCGCCGACATTTTCGGAATGCCCGAGAGCAGCACCGTATGGTAGCCGCGCGCCAGTTCGAGATAGTCGTTCTGCGAACGCGGTCCGCCGCACAGCGCAGCGAAGTCGAACCAGATCACGCCGTCTGCCTGGCGCTGCGTCGGAATCTCGCGTTCGAGCACCTCGATGCTGCCGCCCGCCTTCCCCTCGCCGCCCGCCATCGCCACGAAATACTCGGCCATTTTCAGTTCGGCGGCTGCGTCCGCCGGGTGGTGGAAGATGTCGAGCTGCTCTAGCGTGCGCAGGCGGTAATCGACGCCGGCATCGACCTCCAGCACGTCCATCTCGCGCTTGATCAGCGCGATGGTCGGCAGGAAGTTCTCGCGCTGCAGGCCGTTCGGATACAGATTCTCGGGCGGATAGTTGGACGTCATCACGAACACCACGCCGCGCTCGAACAGCGCCTCGAGCAGGCGGCCGAGGATCATCGCGTCGGCGATGTCGGAGACGTGAAACTCGTCGAAACAGAGCAGGCGGACTTCCTGCGCAATGCGCTCGGCCACTTTCGCCAGCGGATCGCTTTCGCCCTTCAACTCGTTGAGCTGGCGATGGATGCCGTGCATGAAGGCGTGGAAATGGATGCGCCGCTTGCGCCGGTAAGGCACCGAATCGTAGAAGCAATCCATCAGGAAGCTCTTGCCGCGCCCCACCCCGCCCCAGAAGAACACGCCGCGCGGCGGCTGCGGCGGCGAAAAGAGACGGCGCAGCGCGCTGCCGCGCGACACCTTGAAGGACAAGAGATCGTAGTACAGGCGCTGCAGGCGCTCGGCCGCCGCGCGCTGCGCCGCGTCGGCCGTGAAACCGCGCGCGGCGAGAACCGCCTCGTAGGCGTCGAGCATGCCGCGCTCGGGGACTCTGAGTGTTCGGTGAGGCATCGAGAATGTTCCACTGCGCGGGAAATCCCGCCTAGTTCCTGAGTTGCGGCTAGCCAAGCCGGTCGAGCGGACTCGCCACGCCCCGACCGCCGCGATTGAGGACGTGAGTGTAAATCATCGTGGTCGAAACATCCGAATGACCGAGCAGTTCCTGCACGGTGCGGATGTCGTAGCCCGCCTCCAGCAGATGCGTGGCGAATGAATGCCGCAAAGTGTGCGGCGAAACCGGCTTGACGATACCGGCACGCGCTGCAGCCGCTTTGACGGCGCGCTGAACCCGCTTTTCGTCGACATGATGGCGACGGATGGCGCCGCTGCGCGGATCGCGCGAATGGCCAGCCGCCGGGAAAACATACTGCCAGCCAAAAGCGCGCGATGCCGCCGGATATTTGAGCGCCAAAGCATCCGGCAACCACACATCCCCGCGCCCAACCGCCAAATCCTCATCGTGCAACTGTTTGCGGCCGGCAATTCGCAAGCGCAAAGGCTCCACCAATTGCGTCGCGATCATGGTGACCCGATCCTTGCCGCCCTTGCCATCGCGCACGATCAACTCCCGACGCGACAGATCGACGTCCTTGACGCGCAGCCGCAAGCCCTCAAGCAAACGCAAGCCGCTGCCATAGAGAAGGCGAACGATCAGCTTGATCTCGCCTTCATCGATTCCGTCAAGCAGCGCAACCGTTTCCTCGCGTGTCAGCACCGTTGGCAGCCGGGCCGGCTTCTTGGCGCGCGTCACGTTATCCAGCCACGGCAATTCGATGTCCAGGACTTCCCGATAAAGGAAAAACAATGCGCTTAAAGCCTGATTTTGCGTCGCCGCACTGACGTTGCGCTCGACAGCGAGCGAAGACAAAAAAGCCTCAAGCTCGGACCGCCCCATTTCTGCCGGATGGCGCTTGCCGTGAAAGTAGATGTAGCGCTTGACCCACCCCAAATATGCCGTTTCAGTACGCATGCTATAGTGCTTGACACGTAAACGCGCACGCACACGATCAAGCAATCGCGGCGAATCCGGCGAGGCGTCGGTAGCAGAAAGGGTATTGGACATGGCAAGCTCCTGCAGACAAACCACTGTATTAATATACAGTCACTTAGCCAAAAACACCAGATTATTGGTCAGTCCAATAATCTGTTTACTTCCCGTTTTGTCGTCGACATCACGTTATGCATCGGAGTAATCACTGTGGCTAATCGTAGCTATCTCTACTCAACCAACGTCATTCCTGGGCCGAACGCCAAGGCCAACGGTCGCAAGCTGATTGGCATTTCGGAGTGGAACTACGATATACCAATCATTTTTAAGCTTCTTCTCTCCGGCAACCCAAAAACCTGCCTTTCTTCGATTTGGAACAACCCGGAGGAAATCGCTCTGATAGGTGATTACTCTTCTGGCGTGAAAAATCTTGAAGGGTTCTTGTCGCAAATAGATCTTCCCGAAGCTCAGGACTTGATTGCCGAAGCCATCGAGTTTTTGAACAAGCCAGGGAACCAAAACCAATACTTCGTTTTGGAGTGCGGCGAAATTTTCGACATGGGTGACACACCGCTTCTTGAGCAGAACCTAGTGCTCCTCGAGGAAGTAAAAAATCTCCAGCCTGAAGTAGAACAGGCGTTGCAGTCTTTGGTGCCGCCCCCTGTCGTGCCACCTAAACCAGTTGGTTTCTTCTCAAAGTTGTTTGGCCGTACTCCAGAACCTCCGAGCCCTGCGCATGATTTGATGAAACCTATCTATCACCTCGGGCTCGGAAACTGGTCAAACATCTTGTACTTCGACTTCACCAATGCATAACAAGTCCGTCAACCGGACCGTCAAAAAGCTGCGCTTTCTGCCGTCCGGTTACGTCCAACGTTAGCCGTCTGAGAATGCCGCTCTTCAAGTATCTACATCCAGATCGAATAGATGTTCTGCTGGGGCAGTCCATCCGATTTTCATCGCCTGCGGTATTGAACGATCCGTTTGAACTGAAACCACATCTTGCGGAACTGGTATCACCGGAACATATGGAGGCCCACATAACTCGGGTTCTCCCCGAGCTTTTGCGCGAAGAATTGGCGAAGCTCCCTCCGAAGGCTCGAGCGCTAATTTCTGTGGAAGCGCTACATGAAATCCTTCTCCGTCAGCTTCCTGAGGCAAAGCGAAATATTCAGGGCATGGCTGAACTGCTGATGCCGAAACTGCAAGAAGTTATGGCTCGCAAGTTTGAAGAGTTGATTGGTATCTTGTGTTTGTCGGAGTCAGCCGAAAACCTGCTTATGTGGGCGCACTATGCAGATTCTCATCGAGGGTTTGTAATCGAGTTCGACGAACGCTCTCCATTCTTTGATCGTCGGGTGAATCCCGAAGATGAATTTCGTCACCTTCGAAAGGTTTCATATAGCCCTACGAGGCCATCGCTAACGCTTGCGGATGTTGACGACTTCGCGCCGTTCATGACCAAGGGAACCGATTGGAAATATGAAGCCGAGTGGCGAATGATCGTACCCCTTGATACAGCATCAACAGTTATTGGTGGAGGGCCGCATGCGGTGCACCTCTTTGAATTTCCAGCTCAAGCGATAACCTCAGTTGTACTTGGCTCTCGAATGTCTGCGCAAAGGAAGGAAGACATCCGGCAAATTCTCGCTGACTCCCCGTACTTCAGCCATGTGCGCTGCGTGGAGGCAGAAATCGATAATGAACATTATCTAGTGCGGGTGCCGCGTGCCGACGGCTAACCCGGCAGTCAACCGGACCTGCGCGAAAAGCCGCGCAGGCCGGTTACTTTGAACGTTAGACACATCCCAATGGCCGCATTGCTACACGAGGTTTGGAAAGAGCAGGATGAGGAAGGGCAATGGTTACCTGGGCTATGTTTGGCGGGGCCAGATGGGGAGGGGTTTCGGGCGCTATTGAATCCCAATGCTCAGCTGGTAACGAAGTTCATTGCATCATGTCACTTTGATGCAATGTCCAAGTATTACGAGATCGTTGGTTACGAAAAATATGTCAATGAAGAACCGTGGTCACATGAGCCATATTCAGATGAGGAGGCTGATCGCCAAGCGCATCGATAGTCCAAGTTCGCGTGCTAAACGCGCTTCGGTTCCTGCCATGGAAACGTGGCCTTAGCTACCAAGTGAAGGCTACGGCACAAAAAATCGTCTAACCATGCAATCGAGAGGGACGTCCGCAAGCTGGCGCTTGCGGTTCCCTCCGCCTTCGGCTCCGGCCGCCCCTCATCTCCACGTTAGAGATCACAATGATCCGCTGGCCCACTCTTTCTATCTATGCAGCATGCTGGATATTGCTATCACCACCGGCAGCTGCTTCAGACTGTGACCGATTACAGTCCGGTAGCGGAAGTTGGTCTAGTTGCATAGCTGCCAACCAGTTTCGAGAAGCTGATGAGAAACTGAATCTCTTCTACGGAAATTTGATACGAATTCTGTCGAGTGAAGAGACCAAGACCCAGCGCCAACGCCTAATCCAGTCTCAAAAAACATGGCTACGGTATCGCGAACAGTATTGCCAGTTCGCATCCTCTACATGCAGCGGTACTCCCCAAATTTGTGATTCCGTGTACGAAAATTGCCGAGCTCGGCTAACTGAAAGCCGAGCCGAAGAAATCATTTCCTTCAGCGAAAAGTGGCAGTGATCTCTAACATCGCACTCAAAATCGCTCCCTGCGGTCGCTTGGACACGCCGCAAGCGGCGCGCCATTTAGTTCAACGTTATGCGACTTAGAACCTTTCTCTCATTCCTCTTCGCGGTGCTGCTAGGCGCGGCAGTAGCAGTTGTAATCAAGGTTGGCTTTGCGCTCCCTGGCGTCCTGCCAACCAGTGACATATTCATGTTTATCCTTGAGTCGCCGCTGGGGCAGTTTGCTTTAGCCGAGCGTGGTGGTGAGGGCGGCGTTCTTCTTGCCATTGCAATTCGTGCTTTCGCCTTTAGCGTCACAGCGGGGATTATCGCCGGCGCGGCACTCAGAAAGCTCAGATTCAAGCGTGCTTTTTGCTATGCGGCACTTTGGGTTCCACTTGGGAATATTGCCATTGGCTACCTCACCCTATCTGCCGCATCCGCATCCAACTCGGAGCAAGTGTTTGCCATGCAGAAGAACTTCGGCCAGTTAGTCTGGACGGACCTATGGGTCTTCGGTTGGTATTTCCTTGCACTCTATGTTTCGTTCATCATTACCAGTCGCATAACACTGCGCTCAACCGGACCTGCGCCAAAAGCCGCGCAGGCCGGTTAGCTCTTCGTTAGGCCTCTCGCAAATGACAAACAGCCTCAAGAATTCGAAGTTCGATATTGTGTTTGCCGGTCTATCAGCAGCCGCCTTACTGGAGCGCGCTATTCGAGGCATATTCTTTTCCGAGGCTTCGAGCTTCGTTCGTGGCAACCGCACACCCCGTCTATTTACGGGAGAATCTGCCACTTTGATGGGATTGCTTTACCTTGGATTTTCGTTTGTCTTCATCGGCTACTTGTTGCGATTTAGCCGATGGAAGGCTTTGCTTTTTGTGGGGCTGTTTTTGTCTTGGTTACTCATCTGCGTCGCAGTACTTTGTTTATAAACGCTCGGCTGTCCTGACCATGATTACGAACAACTTCAAAATACTCACTATTTTCTCCAGCCGGCCTAACCCTGTGGTCAAGGTGCTCCCTTCGGTCGCTGGGACGCTGCGCGATAAAGCGCCGCGCAGCGCCCCTTACCTTGAACGTTAGGCATTCAAATGAAAATCTGGCGTGGACAACCTGACAACTTCCAACCCTTTCCCCTGTCGCCCAAGGAAAAGGGGCACATTTGGTTGGCTTTCTCCGGCCTTAGCTTCCTCAGTGCGGCAAATTCATACATGTGGCCAGCATCAAGTGCAGCCACCGGGCGTTGGGCATGGATTCACAACATTTTTTATAGCCAATTTGGCTCCTCTGGTGATCTCGTTCTTTACGTTGTAGCGGGAAGCGCATTCCTTCTTGCAGCTTTATCTCAGTACGGAAAAGCATCCGTAATAACGAGTAAATCTCAATGAGTAAAGCTGCGTTGCCTAACATCCCACTCCAGCCGACTGTCAAAAAGCTACGCTTTTTGCCGTCAGCTGAGCTAGCACGTTAGAGGCTTCATGCTCAAAGCCCTCGCATACGCAGTGTCGATAGTTTTTCTCAGTACTTCCTTGGTTGAGGCTGCGCCTAATTTCTCCGGCTCTTGGTCGGTTGATCTTCGCTCTGCGGAAGAAAAGAAAAATAATGTCGAGTGTGGTGCCGCCACCTTCGATCTCGCTCAATCCAAAAATGAAATCATTGGTAATCACACTTTTGCCACGCCTGGCTGTGGCCGGCTCAATGAGGGTGGCGAAGGCACGGTCAAAGGCAAAGTGAAGGGCAGCGTTGCAACCCTCACTGTTACCAGTGATCGCAATGGCGCTGTCTTCGTTGGCACTGCCACAATGCAGGGCAACACAATCAGGTGGGCTGTTTCTAAGCAAATCCGTTCAGGCGAGCCTGAAGGTGACGCGCCGCTTGTCTTGCAAAAGGGAGTGCTGATTCGTGCAGTCAAGTAGCCACCACGCCTCTAACCCTACAGTCAAGCGGACCGCCACAAGCTGTGCTTGTGGTTCCTTCCGCGCTTCGCGCTCCGGCGTCCGCTTACTTCCACGTTAGGCACCATGGTTACTCCTCACGATTTCAAAGCTTTTTGGGAAGCTAACGGGGGCGAACTCACAGCGTTCCCGGAAAGTACATTTGTCGGCGTTAATATTTCGCAGGAAGCAAAAACGTTTCTCAGAAACGCCGGAATGCCGAGCAGTGCAGCCCCCTTCTTGACGTTTAATGCTCCCAAAACCGGCTCGCTGCCAACCGTTGCGGAAGCATGGGGAGTAGGCGACAAATTTAGCCGCCACTACATTATCGGTTTCAATGGCTCGGGCGATCCCATAGCGATTTCACCCATGGGACCAGTCGTCTGCCTCAACCATGATTTTGGTTTTGCTGAGGTATACATCAACCAAGATATTTCTGTTCTTGCCGAGACGCTACTGCAATGTAGCCAACTGATTAAAAGAACCCTAGAAATTGCTGGTCCGGGAGCTTATCTAAATGGTCTAGTACCAACGAACCTCAAAACTGAATTCATCGAATTTCTCCAAGAAACCGACCCTCTCGCGCTACACAACGACGCAATGTGGGCAGTAGAAATCTCAATGTGGGTTGCGTAGCTTCAATGTCCAAGCGCAATAGAAACCAATTAAATCATCGCCTAACAATGCGGCCCAGCGGACAGTCCGCCAGTTGCGCTGTCCGACTGCCGCTGACCTTCGTTGTTAGGCGTTGCTCATGAGCAGTCATACCAAGACATCTATCCGCCTGATCTTGTTTGTCCTATTTGTATGGCTTTCTCGTCATTTTTTTGCACTTATGGAAATTGATAGCTGCCTTGACGATGGAGGTACTGTCCAAGATGGTATTTGTATTGAAAGCCGTCATGGCCAATGGGCACTTGCGTCAGAGCGCCCATTTCTGGAGTGGCTAATCTCGCTGGGCACTCCAGGTCTAATCGTTTGGGTTATTTCTTTCTACGCGCTACGAGCAAAACAAAACGCATCATGACCCACACCAACTTGCCTAACATCCCGCTCCAGCCGACCGTCAAAAAGCTGCGCTTTTTGCCGTCGGCTGAGCTTGCACGTTATGCGTCTTCCGTAACTCAACGCAAACCGCTTTGTCATGCGCCAACTCATTGAATCGCTATCTTGGTCCTCAGGCTTCTTTATGGTGGCAGCTGTATCAGCTGTTCTCGCACTTTTTACCGGGCGCCTACAGCCTGCCGCTCTGCGCTGGTCCGCCTGCGCCCTCGTCCCTGCCGCAGTTTCCTACTGCTTGTACTGGTCTCCTGTTTGGCTGGGCGCTGAGTACTCTATCTCCGAGCATTCATCTTGGTCTGGCGTCTTTCTGTTTCCGTGGTCGTTGGTAGGCGCCTTGGCGTCAGTCGCAGTCACGGCTGGTGTCCGTCAGCACCTCAAGGCTAAGCATGTCCAAGATGCATAACCCGCCGCTCCAGAGGGACGCTTCGCCGGCAAGCCGGCTTCGCGCCCCTGAGCTAGCACGCTGAGCCTCTACTTCCTATGCCTAAGCGCCCGGTGACTACTACGCACATTAGTGCTCGCACCAAGTGGCTTGTCGTCACCGTCTTCGTCGCGGTTGGCCTTGCTGGGCTTTACTTCGGAAATCCTGTTCAACGGTTCCGCGAAAGCGAGAAGGCCTCATGCAGAAACACGTGCTCAAAGCTCAATAAGGCACCTCGCTTAGTTTCGCACTTCGCCACTGGCATGGTGGCGCCGGGAAAGTTCGACGGCCCGTGGAGATGTGAGTGCTATTAACTACTCAGCGTTCTGCCTTTGTCACGCCCGCTCCTGTCGCTATGGTTCGCGGTGGTGGAGTGCATCTGCAAACTCAGGCGCAGTCTGCCTTTTCAGGTTCACTTATCGGGCCAGTTTTTGGTTATTGCTGTGGCATGTTGCTCCGAGGCCCAACCCATCATTCCACCGGACCTGCGCGAAAAGCCGCGCAGGCCGGTGAATTCAAACGTTAGGCATTTCACACCACAGGAGTGACAGGAATGGACTCGGAAGGCCCAAACATCACAGACGTCACGATAGCGTTTTCGAAGGCTGTCTTCGGAGCTGCTGGGGCGATCTTCACACCATTAGGTCCTGCGGCGCCGTTTGCGGCCGAGCTGATCGGACTTGGCATTCCTGGGCAACGTGTTGATGTTCTTGAGCAGCGCATTGCTCGCCTTGAGACGCTATTTACGGCCATCGTTAACTCAATGCCTGACCAACTTAGGCCGAAAATTGACCACAATGCGTGCGATTTTGTGATAAAGCGCGTGGCAAATATTCCAGACAACGAGGCTACCCAAGCAATACAAGAATTGCTCAACGACGGTGACTCTACATTCAACGCGCTGGGTACAGAGGATCGCTTCTTCACCCTAACGCAGATACATCTAAACGAGAAGGGGAAAGCCGTTCAGGGAACGCAACGAGTAACTAGCGCGTTGCAGATTGCTCTTCTCAACAAAGCTCTTTCGATACCAACCCTTCAAGAACGCGGCGGGCACTATTTCGATCTTGGTGTTCTGTTTGGTGCTGCTGGAAAGCATGTCGAATCAATTGAAGCCTATCTGGCCGCAATTTCGAACAACGATCCAAATCCCTCTTTATGCTTCATGAACATTGGAAACCGCTTTCAAGCCATGAACATGAACGAGCAGGCTCTAACGTCATGGGAAAGGGCAATCGAGTTAAATCCACGCCAATGCTTGGCGTACCTTTATGCTGGCGAACGATACAGGCAAATTGGTAAATACAAAGAAGCCTATGTTCGACTCAAGTTCTATGTCGACTTTATTGACGAAAACAACATATCTGAAGACTCCAAGTATTACTTTGCGGAAAGGTACAAGGCCGCGAAAGAATTCATCGCTGAGAAGATTTCTCTGAGCGGAAGCCATGCCTAATCCTACGTTCGACCTCGCCCCCGTCGGTCGCTGGACGCTACGCGACAAAGCCGCGCAGGCCGCTTGTTTTCACGTTATGCGGCACCATCACCGAGCACTGTAGAGAATGGCTGAACTGATCGAACTTGAAACCGAGCGACTTCGCTTACGCCAGTGGAAGCTTGCTGATCGTGAGCCCTTCGCCGCGATGAATGCAGACCCAAGAGTCATGGAGTATTTCCCCGCAGTGCTCACGCGCGCAGAGAGTGACGCGATAGCCGATCGTTGCCAATTGCTCATCGAAGAACGAGGTTGGGGCTTCTGGGCCGCTGAGTGCAAGGCCACTCATGAGTTCATCGGGTTTGTCGGCCTGCATACGCCATCTGCTGAACTTCCATTTTCACCTTGCGTCGAGGTTGGGTGGCGCCTTTCGTTTCTTCGATGGGGTAAAGGTTTCGCTTCAGAGGCAGCAAAGGAAGCCCTTCGCTTCGGCTTCCATTCGCTCGGGCTAAAGGAAATTGTCTCCTTTACGGCTGTCGGCAATCTCAGGTCTCGCGCCGTAATGGAACGCCTCGGCATGCGGGAGTCTGGAACGTTTGATCATCCACACGTACCCGAAGGGCTCGGTCTTCGACGTCATTGCTTGTATCGTCTTGCCCGTTAAACCCATTCCGCATAACCTGCGCTCAACCGGATCTGCGCGAAAAACCGCGCAGGCCAGTTAGTTCCACGTTAGCCATCATCAGGAGCGTTCGTGCAGAAGATCGATCTCAAGAAAGAGTTGAAACACCTCTACCAACCATCCACAAAAGAAGTGGTTCAGGTTGAAGTACCAACCTTCCAGTTCCTGATGGTCGACGGTGAAGGTGACCCCAATACATCACAGGAATATGCCCAGGCAGTGGAAGCCCTCTTCGCCGTCTCCTACACGGCAAAGTTCATGGTGAAAAAGGGGGCGCAAGGAATCGATTATGCGGTCATGCCTCTCGAAGGACTTTGGTGGGCAGACGACATGTCCGTTTTCATCGCCAACGACAAGTCGAGGTGGAAATGGACAATGATGATCATGCAACCGCACTTCGTGGCAACCGAAGTCATTCAGGCAGCCATTTCTGAGGTCAAGAGAAAGAAGGCACTTCCTGCCGTCGGCAAACTTCGGCTGGAAGCCTTTTCCGAAGGCAACTGCGCACAAGTGCTTCACATCGGGCCATTTTCAGAGGAAGGGCCAACGATTGAGCGCCTCCACAGTTTTATCGACGCACGGACGGGGCGAGATGGAAAGCACCACGAGATTTACCTGAGCGACATACGTCGTGCCGACCCAGCAAAATGGAAAACAATCATTCGCCATCCAATCAAGTGATGGCCAACATCTCATTCCACCGGAGCTGAACGAGAAGCCGCGCAGCCCGATGAATCCAAACCTTGGGGCGCCGCACGTTATAGAGGATGTATGACAAAGAAAGTCTTCTGGGACGATCCGTACGCGGCTTCGTATTCAATCTGCATCTCTTCGGTTGACTACACGATTGCTATCAATGCCCCTTGCTTGGATGGTGTCGACCTGTCATCCATCAAAGCGGGGGATATCGGTGAGCGCAACCTTTAAGCATCCGCCGTCCGACATGGCGTTCGAGAGGGACGCGCCAAAAGCGGCGCCCCTCGATTTTTCGTTAGACCTCTACCAAATCTATTAGCGCCCGCAAGGAAATTAACGCAATGGACATTCCAAGGATATTCAACATCACCGAAAGTGCGCACCGCATCCATAACCCGTTCACACCCGAGAAGTTCGCCACGCTCGGCGCGGCCTTGCGCCTGGAGCCAGAGGGCCGCGTTCTGGACCTCGGCAGCGGCTCGGGCGAGATGCTGTGTACCTGGGCGCGCGACCACGGCATTGTCGGCACAGGCATCGACATGAGCCAATTGTTCAGCGAGCAGGCGAAGCGCCGCGCTGAAGAACTTGGGGTCGCTGATCGCATCGAGTTCATTCATGGCGACGCCACGGGTTACGTTTCCGACGAGAAGGTCGACGTAGCCGCTTGCGTCGGGGCGACCTGGATCGCCGGAGGAGTGGCTGGCACCATCGAACTTCTTGCGCGAAGCCTGCGCGCCGGAGGAATCATCCTCATCGGCGAGCCCTACTGGCGGCAATTGCCGCCAACGGAAGACGTCGCCAAGGGGTGTCTGGCCAACGCGATCTCTGACTTCCTTGTGTTGCCAGAACTGATCGCATCCTTCGGCCGCCTCGGCTACGACGTTGTTGAAATGGTGCTGGCCAATCAGGACGGCTGGGACAGGTACGAGGCGGCCAAATGGCTCACCATGCGCCGATGGCTTGAAGCAAACCCCGCCGATGAACTGGCCCAAGAAGTGCAATCCAAATTGGCCTCGGAACCTGAGCGTCACGCGGCTTACACACGCGAATATCTGGGCTGGGGAGTGTTCGCGCTGATATCGCGACTCAGCCCCGGGCAGGCCTGACAATTCATTCACATTCATACCGGCGCCGCTATGCGGCGCGGCTTGACTCAGGCGCCAGGCTGAATAACCGGACATCATCTCCATGCTCAAAGTAATTGCCCAGGATTTCATCAAACCGGAACACATCGAGGACGTCATGCCTCTATACCGCGAGCTTGTGGAGAGAACCAAAGAAGAACCGCTGTGTATGTCTTACGATCTTTACATCGACCAGAAAGACCCGGGGCACTTCGTGTTCGTAGAGGAGTGGCCCGATCGTGCGGCTTTGGACGCGCACTGCAACACCGAACATTTCAAGAGGCTTGTGCCACAGATAGATCGGCATCAGAGGTCGCCTGGAACCTATCTGCTGATGGATGAGTTCCAGTGATATTCCCTGACAACCCATTCAAGCCCGCGCCGCTTCGTGGTGCGGTTTAATTCTGGCCTCATGCGCAATATCTCTCGCTCTTCCTGGTCCCCAACGACGTTCGCTGGCAGCTAGCCCGTCATTCGAAGCAATCTGCGCAAAAAATGCGCAAACACCCCAACCTCATGATAACAAGCATGAATACCGTATCCCGCAGGCCATTCCCAGCATGAAATGCCTTGTCGTAGTCGCCCATCCAGTTGCCGACAGCCTATGCCATTCCTTGGCGCGATCCGCCATCCAAGCGCTGACCGAGGCCGGACACGAAGTACAGGTGGAAGATCTCTACGAAATCGACTTCCAGCCTTCGCTCGCCGCCAGCGAACGCCAGAGCTATTACGATCCGCCTTTTGATTCGTCGGCCACGCAATCGCAGATCGAGCGGCTGCTTTCGGCTGAAGCCCTCGTTCTGGTGTTTCCTACTTGGTGGTTTGGCTTTCCCGCCATCTTGAAAGGGTGGTTCGACCGCGTCTGGGCTCCTGGCATCGCCTACGACCACGCCACCGATCTTGGCCCGATCAAGCCCAGACTTCACAACTTGCGGCGAGCGCTTGCCATTACCTCGCTCGGCTCGCCGTCGTGGGTGGACCGCCTGCTGCTGTGGCAACCCGTAAAACGGGTATTGAAAACTGCACTCCTCGGCACCTGTGCGCCCGCGTGCCGGTTTGAAATGTTGTCGCTCTACAAAGCCGAGCGTCTTTCCACCAAGGACGTCGATACATTCCGTTCACGTATTCGGCGAGCGCTTGCCAAATGGTCGTAACTCTTCCAGTTTTCTGGAAAACTCACTGCCCCAGAGGGAGGCTGCGCAGGCAGGCCGGCTACGCGCACCTGAACCAGCGGGTCAGACCTCCTCATCAGGTAAGCATATGGAATTTCTTGATCATCCTGTAGTTCTGATTTTGGTCGGGGTGCTTAGCATTCCGGTTTATACGACTCTCGGGAAGATGTTCTGGGGCGAAGAATTTGAATCCCTGGGGGAGGCGATCAGGTTTCTGTTCACTCCAGACATCTACTCCTTTTTCAAGGGGCGATTCTGGGACGATTGGTATGCAAGCATCAAATTTAACGTGTTCTTGTTTTTGTGCTTTGGCTGGGTTGCAGCCATAACAGAGTTACTGGCACGGCACGTCCTCTAGCGTGCTTATCCAGTTTTTCATATAACCAAGACTTAAGGTGACGCCCACCAAATGTTTGAAATCAAGACCATCGCGCTCTTCCTCGTCACCGCCGTCGCGGAAATTGCCGGCTGCTACCTTCCCTACCTCTGGCTCAAGGAAGGCAAGAGCGGCTGGTTGCTCGTTCCGGCAGCGCTGAGCCTCGCGCTTTTCGCGTGGCTGCTCTCGCTTCATCCGGCGGCGGCTGGCCGCGTCTATGCGGCCTATGGCGGCGTTTACGTTTTCGTCGCCATACTGTGGCTGTGGCTCATCGACGGAATCAGGCCAAGCGTTTGGGATGCGGTGGGGTCTTTGGTCGCACTGCTGGGGATGGCGATCATCATGTTTGCCCCGAGGAGCACATAGTCACCCGCACTACCGGCTTCGCGGCCAACCCATCCCGTCCGCGGGCGCTACGTGGTAAAACCGTGCGGTACCGGCGAAGTCAAACCTTGCACACAAAAGGGCATCGATGCTGAAAGCAGTCGTACAGGAAGAAACGACAGGATGCGGAATCGCATCCGCTGCCAATGTCTTGGGCAAAACCTATTCCGAAATGAAGCGCATCGCCAATGCCATGGGAATTCACGCTGCGGATGAATCGCTCTGGTCGGACACCGAATACGTAAGACGCCTTCTTTCAAGCGCGGGCCTCGAAATCACTCCCGATGAAGTTCCATTTGAATCATGGAACGCGCTTCCCGATCTGGCGCTGCTGTCGATCAAACATCATCGGGAAGGCGGCAGGAATTTCTGGCACTGGGTCGTTTTCAAGCGGATCGACGGGCAGCCCTTTGTTCTCGATTCGGCCAGCTATTTACCGTCGAACGTCCGGACGGATTTCGACGCGATGCAGCCGAAGTGGTTTATCGAAGTAAAAACCGCGCGGTAAGCCGTCCGCCGTCACTCGCTTCGCTTGCTGAATGGTCAAAAGCGCCCCCGTCCTCCGCAAGCAAGCAGCCCCCGCACATCCCATCCCCCTCAAGCCCGAATCCCTACCAAACGCCCCCCCGGAACCCTCATGACTACCGACCGCGTCGAAAAACTGCTCGAAGACATCCGCCTGCTCGACGAAGAACGCTTCGAGCTCGTCCAAACCTTGCGCAAGCTCGTACTCGGCTTGGACGCATCCGTCTCCGAAGAAGTGAAATACGGCGGCATCCTGTTTTCCGCCGGCAAGCCGTTTTGCGGAATTTTCTCCTACGCGAAGCATGTTTCGCTCGAGTTCAGCGAGGGCGCTTCGCTTCCCGACGAACACAAGGCATTCGAAGGCGAAGGCAAGCTGCGCCGGCACATCAAGCTGGCCGCCGCCCAGGACATTGCCGCCAAGCATCTCCCCGCTTATCTGGCCTCGGCCTTCCAGGCGGCCACGAAGTCGTGAACGCCACGTTCGGGAGAGCAAGCGGAACGCCTTGCCGCGAGTGCAAGCCTATTGCTTGAAATGGGCATCGGCATATGCCGCTGCTCACCGTCCCCGACAGCCCCAAGAAGGATCCTATATGTCACAGACCCCGCCCCCCGTCGCGCTGGCCGCTTTCGACGCGCCGCCGCGAACGAAGCCATCGAACTACCCCGAACCGTTCGCCGCGCGCATGAGCGGGCGGGAAAAGCGGCCGCTCGGCGACGCATTCGGCTTGGCGAACTTCGGCGTCAACCTCACCCGCCTGGCTGCGGGCGCCGTTTCCGCCCTGCGGCACGCGCATACGCGGCAGGACGAATTCATCTACATCCTCGCCGGCCACCCCGTACTCGTCACCGACGAGGGCGAAACGCCCCTGGCGCCCGGCATGTGCGCCGGCTTCAAGGCCGGCAGCGGCAACGGACATCAACTTGTCAATCGCAGCCAGGAAGACGTTCTCTATCTCGAAGTCGGCGACCGCACGCCAGGCGACGCCGTCACCTATCCCGACGACGACCTGCAGGCCCTTGCAGGAAGCGATGGGAAATGGATGTTTCTGCACAAGGACGGCCGCCCGTATTGAATTCGCGCCGGCGGGCGACGAAGCCACGCTGCGGAATCGCGCAGCTTTCCCCGCCCGCGAAACCTCGCCGGAGACCGCGCAAGCCTACGGCCATGTCCGACCGCGCCAGGCACCCATGCGCCCCTCACGCCCTTCACGCCCTTCACGCGCAACGCGCTGAACGCGCACGGCCGCACGGCGGTCCTACTTGCATCGCGCGCCCAACCGGCAGAGCGATGGCCCGGGGCCGGCTCGCCCGAACCGCCCCCGGCGCTGCGAAGCGCAAGCCCCCCAACCGGAGGCTCGACGAACTGCAAGGCGAAAGCGCCACATGAATACGGCGCGAACGCCGCGTGCGGCACGGGAATCGCCCCGCCGCCCCGCAACTTCAGAGCCAAGCCAACAGCCCGACAGAAAGGAACGCCGATGAAAGCCCGCATCACCCTGATCACCCTCGGCGTTGACGACCTGGAAAAGGCCGTGCGCTTTTATCGCGACGGTCTGGGCTGGCCGACCGAAGGCATCGTCGGCCGGGAGTTCGAGCATGGCGCGGTGGCTTTTTTCGATCTGCAGGCCGGGCTGAAGCTGGCGCTCTGGCCGCGCCGGAGCATCGCGCACGATAGCGGCCTGCCGCTGACGGCGGCGAGCGCAACCGAACTCACGCTCGGACACAACGTCGCGTCGAAGGCCGAGGTCGATGCCGTGCTGCGGCAAGCCCGGGACGCCGGCGCCGTGGTCGTGAAGCCGGCGCACGACACCTTCTGGGGCGGCTACGCCGCCTACTTCCAGGACCCCGACCGGCATCTCTGGGAAGTCGCCTGGAACCCCCGCCTTCTGCCGGGCGACGAAGGCTGATCGCGGCGAGAACCGGCGCGCGGATGGCGCCGCGTCGGGCCGGCCGTAGCTGAACGCCTGTTCGCCCGCCCCGCATCGCGCGACGCAGGCCGGCATCGGAGAGCCGCCGCCGGCCGGGCCGCGCAGCCGGACGCCACCTTATCGTCGCGGAGCGGCCGCATTTACCTGATCCGCTGTACTTTCTTTCCCATCCCCTTCTCATAAACTCGCCCTGGCGTCGGCGCCAAGCGCGCGCCTTTGAGCAAAGGCGGCCGCGTGTGCCGCACGCTTCGGCCGGCGAGCGGCCGCACCGGCGCGGCCTGCCGGCTCCCCGCCCGCTCCGGCGATCAGGAAACGAGCGCGACAGGCACCCGACGGAGGCATTCTTCGATGCGCGATGAAAAACACGCGACGGCACGCGGCGACAGGCGTCGCGGGCGTTTCGGCGGCCCATGAACAAACAGTTGTCGACCTATCTCGACGCGCTGCGCTTCCTCGCCGCGGTGGCGGTGTTCTTCGCGCACGCACCGGGCTTCATGGGCGGCTGGCTCTGGCAATTGGGCGGCGGCGGCCATCATGCGGTGGTCTTCTTCTTCGTCGTTTCCGGTTTCGTCATCTCCTACGTCACCGCCACGAAGGAAAAGGACGCCGGCACCTACGCGGTCAATCGGCTCGCGCGCATCTATTCGGTCGCCGGACCGGCCATCGTCCTGACGACCGCCTCCTACTACTTCATCGGCAGCGCCGACCCGGAAGCCTTCGGCAAACTCGAGGCGACCCTCTACGATCCGGTCACGACGCTGCTCTCGGCGCTCTTCTTCCTGAACCAGAGCTGGCGGGAAGTCATCTTCTTCACCAACGGCCCGTACTGGTCGCTCGGCTACGAAGTCCCCTACTACGTCTTCTTCGGCGTCCTGCTCTTCGCCCGGGGCGCGCCGCGGGCGCTCGGCCTGGTCGCCGTGCTGGCCGTCATGGGGCCGAGCGTCGCGCTCTATCTGCCCGTCTGGCTGCTCGGCGTGTTCTGCCACCGCTGCACGCAGCGCAAGGAACTGCCCCTGGCGACCACGCTCGGCCTCTTCGGCCTTTCGCTGACGCTCTTTTTCTTCGTGCTGCCGGGCGCCCTGCGCAGCCTCAACGCCGCGAGCGGCGAGTTCATTGCGCCATGCTGCGCGGGGCTGATCAACATGAATGCGAAAAGCTTCGCCGGCGATTACCTGATGGCCGCCCTGGTCGCTGCGAACTTCATCGCCTTCGCTCCGCTCGGCCGGCGCTACCGCGTTTTCGGCCCGCGTCTCGCGGGCATCGTCCGGGAACTGTCGTCGCACACTTTCTCGATCTACCTCTATCACATGCCCCTGCTCTACATCGCCAGCGCGCTCTGTCCGCACGACCGCCATCCGCTGCTCAACGCCCTCGCCTGCCTCGTCGTCGTCCCGCTGCTGATCTACGGTCTGAGCCTCCTCACCGAGAACAAGAAGCACGTGTTCCGCTTCTTCTTCCAACGACGGCTGGCCGCCCGCCTTTCCTGAGCGCGTCGCCTCCCTGCGAAAACTGAGGCCGCTCCCGCCACCACGGTTCGCGGCGCGGACGCGGCGAATTGATGCGGCCGGCGAAAACTGCGATCCTTGGCGCTCCCGAAAACCAAGCCGAAGAGCCGCCCCGCCATGCCCCGCATCCAGATCGACCTCCCGGAACACCTTCCCTTCGCCACCGAAATCGCGCTCTACCTCAGCCACATGAACTACGGCGGACATCTCGACAACGCGCTGCTGCTGAGCGTGGTCTCCGAAGCGCGCGCGCGCTTTTTCCAGTCGATGGGCTACAGCGAACTGAACGTCGAGGGCGCCGGCATCATCGTCGCCGACGCGGCGCTGCAGTACCGCTCCGAAGCTTTCCACGGCGAGGTGATGGTCGTGCGCATGGGCGCCGCCGACTTCGGCGGCAAGGGCTGCGATCTGCTCTGGCAGATGAGCGAGAAATCCTCCGGGCGCGAAGTCGCGCGCGGCAAGACCGGGATCGTCTTCTTCGACTACGCGGCGCGCAAACCGGCGGCCGTTCCCGAAAGCTTCCGCC
>MKUH01000006.1:0-162481 GCA_001897745.1 Candidatus Accumulibacter sp. 66-26 | reverse complement strand
CCGCCGCGCCGCCATGCCCGAATTCATCCCGCCCGCGCCCACTTCCCCGGCACGAATTTCACGAGGCCGCACGGCGTCCGCCGACGCGCCGCGCGCCGCCTTACGCCAGCGAATAGTCGCGCGCCAGCCGCTGCTGCAGGCTGCGCGCCTGCTTGAGCGATTCCCTGAGGATCAGGCGGTCGAGTTCGTGCAGGCGGTCGGGATCGACGCGATTGGAGGCGCCGCCGCCCTCCCCGCATGCATGATCCTCGTGGCCCACGTGCCCGCCGCCCAACTGGTGTTCGAGGCGCAGGCGCTGGATGTGCTGAAAGGCGTCGACGAAGGCCGCCGCTTCGTGCGCCGGCATCGCGTCGCGCGCGGCGGCGGCGCGCAGGCGTTCGACGGTGTTGGTTTCCGGCACGCCGTGCGCCAGCGCGTAGATGCGCGCGGCGTCGACGAAGGGGCGCGCACCGTGCAGCTTGAGGTCGATGGTGTGCGGGTGCTGCGGATCGGCATCGTAGCGGAAGCCCTGCCACCAGCCGAGCGGCGAAGCCCAGTCGAGCGTGTTGCCGACCAGCGCGCGCAGGAAGATCGGGTGATCCGGCGCGCGCGCCAGCAGCCAGTCGCGCAGTTCGCCGGCGAGCGCGTCCTGCCCGTAGAGCGGACGGAAATCGAAGAAGATCGTCGAATTGAGCAGGGCCTGCGGCTCGGCCTTGCGCATCCACCCGCCGAAGGCCTGCCGCCACTCGTCGGCCGACAGGCACCACGCTTCGTTGCCGGCCATGATGCCGCCCTTGCACAGCGTAAAGCCGCAGGCGTCGAGCGCATCGTTAACGGCGCGCGCGAAGGGCAGGAAGGCGGCGCGCAGGCGCGCGGCGTCGGCCGGCGACTCGGCGGCGAAGATGAGGCCGTTGTCCTGGTCGGTGGACAGCGTCTGTTCGAGGCGCCCCTCGGAGCCGAAGACGAGCCAGCACCACGGCACGTAGGGCAGTTCGAAGCCTTCGGCGACGATGTCGATGAGCTGCACGGCGAGCAGGTCGTTGAGCGTCGAGATGCGCTGGCAGATCGCCTCGGCACCGACGCGCTCGGCGAGCAGCTGGCCGGCGAAGGCGCGGATCTCGACGGCCAGCGCGGCCAGCGCCGCGATGCTCGTGGCCGCGAGGATGGCTGCGACCAGCTCGCTGGCGCGGGCGCCGGGCACGGCGTAGAGGTCGGTCTGTGCGACGACGTTGAGGTAGCGGCCGTCGGCGCCGGTCAGCACCAGGTGATGCACGCCGCGCCGCGCCATGAGCACGCCGGCCTGGTGCAGCGTGGTGTCGGCCGGCACGCAGATCGGCGCGGCGGTCATCACGCCGGCGACCGGCGCATCGAGCTCGGCGGCACCGGCCGCCTCGATGGCGATGCGGCGCAGCACGTCGCGCAGCGTGACGATGCCGAGCGGCACGCGCGACTGCGGGTCGACGACGACGATTGCGTCGGCCGCCGCCGCGTCCAGACGCAGCAGCGTTTCGCGCACGCTCGCCGAGGGCGGCACCCACAGCGCCTCGCCGCGCACCAGATGGCGCAGCGCGGCGTTCGCCGACAAGGGCGCGACGGCGCCGAAATCCGGCGCGGCGCTAGTAGCGGAGGCGGGCATGGTAGGTCTTCTCGCTCGCCTCGCGCGCCTGGCGCAGGGTATGGATGCCCATCGCGGCAAGCAGCGGCAGCATCTTCAGGAAGACTTCGCCGGTCACCATCGCGTCGCCGAGCGCGGTGTGGCGGCCGACCACCGACACGCCGAGGCGTTCGGCGATCGCTTCGAGGCGGTGCGACTCCTGGTTCGGATGCAGCACGGCGGAGAGCAGCAGCGTGTCGAGCACCGGCTGGTCGAAGCGCAGGCCGAGCGCGGCTTCCTTGAGCTGCAGGAAGCGCATGTCGAAGGCGGCGTTGTGCGCGACCAGCACGGTGTCGGCGCAGAAGGCGTGGAAAGCCGGCAGCACCGTTTCGATGGTCGGCTGCCCGGCGAGCAGGTCGGGCGTGATGCCATGCACGCGGATCGATTCGCGCGACAGCAGGCGGCGCGGATCGACCAGCTGATCCATGCATTCGTGGCGCAGCAGGCGGCGGTTGACGATGCGCGTGGCGCCGATCTGGATGATCTCGTCGCCCTCGGACGGCGACAGGCCGGTCGTTTCGGTATCGAACACGGTGTAGGCCAGTTCGCCGAGCGGACGGTCGTCGAGCGCGTGGCTGCCGGATGACCAGCCGAAGAGATCGAAGTCGTAGAATTCCGGACGGTCGCCGCCGCGCGCCGGCAGAATCGGCTGAATCGGCGGCGCCGTCTCGCGCGGCGCGTCGGCGGCGGGCAGCAGAATGCGGAAATAGGCGCGGTGCGAAACACGCTCGCGCTGGAACCAGATCTCGCCGTTGCAACGCTGCACCACGTCGGCCACGCTCAGGCTGCTCGTCGCGCCGCCGATGCGCATGGCGTCCATCTGCCAGGTCATCGCCGTCTCGTTGTTCATCGAGGTGCCGGTCCACGCGAGGTCGAGCTGCGCCAGCCCGCCGCCGCGCGTCAGCGACAGGCGCACTTCGCGCACCTCGCGTTCGCCGTACTCGTCCTCCAGGCGCGCGGCGAGGAAGGTCAGCGCCTGCAGCAGGCCGAAGCCGTCGATGCGCAGCCAGATGCTCTCGTCCACGTGCTCGCTCTTGACCGCCAGCGAGCAGTGCTCGGCGATGCGGCGCATGGCCACGGCGACGAATTCGGCGCCGAGCATTTCCTCCATCAGCCAGCGCTCGCGCAGGTCGTTCGAGAAGGCGGCGGCGGCTTTCTCGAAGTGCTGCGACAGCGCGCGCGCCTCGTCGCGGACCACGCCGAGAAAGCGCTCGCGCTGCGCCGGCGCCATGTCGCCGAAATCGGCCAGCGTCTCGGCGGCGGCGCGGATGTTGCCGAGAGGTCCGCGTCCGCCCTCGGTCAGCGACTGGATCAGCGCGTCGCGCCGCGCGTCGCGCTCGTTGGCGGCGGTGATGTCGTCGAGGATCAGCACGAAACCGGTGATCGGCGCGGCGGCCGTCGCCTCGGCCTCGGCCTCGGCCGCACCCGTCGCAGTCGCCGCGCCGTCCGCCTTGCCGCCCGCGCCGCCGAGCACCGGCGACATGTGCGCGCGCAGCAGGCGGCCGGCGCGCGTCGCGGTGACGAACTGCGCCGAGCCGGTAGCGCCCGCCATTCCGCCGCGCTCGCCGCGCGCCTGCTGCAGGCGCTCCAGGGCATGCGCGATCAGCGCGCGGTCGAAGACCGTGTAGATCGAACGCCCGAGGCCGAGCAGCTCGGCGCCGCCGCCCTCGGCGTCGGCCGACAGTTCCTGCCGGGCGCGCTGGTTGTAGAGCAGCACGCGGCCGTCGAGGTTGCAGACGACGACGCTCTGTTCGAGGTCGGCCATCAGCGCGGCCAGCCGGCTGCGCTCCTCTTCGAGCGAGGCGCGCGCTTCGGCGATGCGCGCCGCGACGTCGCCTTCGAGCGACTGCCGCTCGTCGGCCAGCCGGTTCACGGCCTGCGCCAGCGCCCGCAGTTCGTCCGCGCCGTAGTCGCCGATGCGCGCGCCGCTGTTGCCGACCAGCGCATCGACTTCCTCGGCCATGCGCAGCGGCGCGCGCAGATAGAGCGCATGCGCGTTGCGCAGCGCCGACCAGGCGAGCGCGCAGGCGGCCAGCACGAGCATCGCCGAGGCGACGACGCTGGCCTCGCGCGTCAGCCCGCCGCCTTCGGCATCGACGCCCGCGCCGCCGAGCACGAGCAGCGCGCCGACCGCGCCGACGAGGACGGCGACGAACAAGCAGACGCCCGCCGTCGCCAGCCACAGCTTGCGCGACGGGCTCATCTACAGCCCCAGCAGGGCGCGCACCTGCACCACCAGTTCCTTGGTCGAGAACGGCTTCGTCATGTAGGCGTCGGCGCCAAGGCCGAGGCCCTTGCTGACCTCCGTCTCGCGCCCCTTGGCGGTGAGCATCAGGATGCGCACGGCGGACAGCTCGGGGTCGGCGCGCAGCGCCTGGCAGACGTCGAAGCCGTTCATCTTCGGCATCATCACGTCGAGCAGCACGAGATCGGGCTTTTCGGCGCGCGCCTTGGCCAGGGCCTCTTCGCCGTCCTGCGCGACGAGCACCTGGAAACCTTCGCGGCCGAGGAGGAATTCAAGCGAAATGACGATGTTCTGTTCATCGTCGGCGATCAGCACTTTTTTTGTCGTCGTTGTTGTCATGGCTCCTCCATCATCAAATCCGGGACGCCGGCAGCGGCGCGGGCGCCCTCGCCATTGCCTCCGTTGCTTCCGCCATATCGAGCGCGCCGGCCGGCGCCAGCGGCAGGACGAAGCGGAAGGTCGCGCCGGCACCCGGCGCGCTCTCGACCCACAGGCGGCCGCCGAAGTGCTCGACGATGCGCCGGCTGATCGGCAGACCGAGGCCGGTGCCGGCCGGCTTGTCGGTCATGCTGTCGCCGACCTGGCGGAACTTCTCGAAGATCACCGCCTGATCGTCCGGGGCGATCCCCGGCCCGTTGTCGGCGACGCTCACTTCCAGCCCGCCGGCGCACTCGCGCAGCCCGACGCGTACGCGTCCGACATCCGGGGGCAGGAACTTTACCGCATTCGAGAGCAGATTCAACATCACCTGGATCAGGCGGTCGTGGTCGGCGCGGATCAGCGGCAGGCCGTCGGGCAGGTCGAGCTTGATGCGCGCGCCCTTCTCGGTGAACAGCTGGCTGGTCGCCGCCACCGACTGCGCGATCAGTTCCTTCAGGTCGATTTCGCTGGCGTGCCAGTCGGCGTGGCCGGATTCGATCTTGGCCATGTCCAGCGTCTGGTTGACGAGGCGCGTCAGGCGCTCGGTCTCGCTGACGATCAGGCCGAGGAAGCGCTGGCGGTCGGCCAGCCCGATCTTCGGGTCGTCGAACAGGATTTCGGAAAAGGCGCGGATCGAGGTCAGCGGCGTGCGCAGCTCGTGCGTCACCGAGGACATGAAATCGTCCTTCAGGCGGTCGAGCTCCTGCAGGCGCTCGTTGGCCTCCTTCAGCTCGCGCGTCGCCGCCGTCAGCTCGGCCGACTTGCGCTCCAGCTCGCGGCTGTAGGTGCGCAGCTGCGAGGCCTCGTCGAGGATGTTCATCACCTCGGCCAGGCTGAGCGGCTCCTCCTTGGCCACCGAGGCGACCATGACGCGCGCCGAGGCGCTGCCGATGGCGCCGGCGAGCAGCGATTCGGCGAACTGCACGAGCTCGGCGTCGGCCTCCAGTTCGTCGATGCCCGCCGCACCGCGCTCGTGCGCGTAGGCGGCGAAGGCGGCGCGCGCGCGCAGCGGGCCGAGGAAGCGGCCGACCAGCGCGATCAGGTCGGCCATCTCCGCCCGCCCGCGCCACAGCGCGGCGCCGGCCGGGCGCGCGTGCTTGAGCGCGTCGACGAAAAGCGTCGCCTGGCTGGCCTCGGCCGCCGTCGGCGCGCGCAGCAGCGATACCGCGACGTAGCAGCCGATGTTGGCGAACATGCTCCAGAACAGGCAGTGCGAGATTTCGTCGTGGCCGGAGAGGCCGAACAGCTGCTGCGGCAGCAGCAGCTCGGTGCCGAACAGCCCCTGCGTCAGGAAGTCGGCCGGCAGCCAGCCCGACTTGGCGAAGGACGGCAGCAGCAAGGTGTAGGCCCACACCAGAAAGCCCGCCGAGAGCCCGGCCAGCGCGCCCTCGCGCGTGCCGCCACGCCAGTACATGCCGCCGATCATGGCCGGTGCGAACTGGGCGACGGCGGCAAAGCTGATCAGGCCGATGGCGACCAGCGCGTAGGCCTCGCCGGCCAGCCGGAAATAGAGGTAGCCGAGCAGCAGGATGAAGAGGATGGCGCCGCGCCGGATGCCGAGCAGGACGCGCGAGAGGTCCTTCGACTCGTCGAGCGCCAGCCGCTTCATACGCAGCAGCAGCGGCATCACGAGGTCGTTGCAGACCATCGTCGACAGCGCGATGGTCTCGACGATGACCATGCCCGTCGCCGCCGACAGCCCGCCGATGAAGACGAGCAGGGTCAGCCCTTCCTGGCGCAGCGCCATCGGCAGGGTGAGCACGAAGGTGTCGGCGTCGACGTCCCGCCCGGCGAAGTGCAGCAGGCCGCCGAGCGCGATGGGCAGCACGAAGACGTTGATCAGCAGCAGGTAGAGCGGGAACAGCCAGGCGGCGCGCTTGAGGTGCGCCTCGTTCACGTTTTCGACGACGGCGATCTGGAACTGGCGCGGCAGAAAAAGCACCGCCAGCCCGGCCAGCACGGTCAGCGAGAACCAGCTCGTGAAGCCCTGCCCCGAGGGCACGGCGGCGCTCAGCCGGCGCAGGTCGGCGTTCTGCGCGACGCGGTCGGCGATGTCGGCGAAGCCGTCGTACATGCCGTAGGTGACGAACAGCCCGACGGCGAGGAAGGCGAGCAGCTTGACGCCTGATTCGAGCGCGATGGCCGCGACCATGCCCTCGTGGCGCTCGGTGGCGTCGAGGTGGCGGGTGCCGAAGAGGATGGTGAAGGCGGCGAGGATCAGCGCGATCCAGAAACTCATGTCGGCGAACACCGGCTCCGTCTCGCTGCGGTGCGGCATCACGATTTCCGGATAGTTGAGCAGGATGCTGACGCTGCCCGAGACGGCCTTGAGCTGCAGCGCGATGTAGGGAACGACGCCGATCACCGCGATGATGGTGACCAGCCCGCCGAGCAGGTGGCTCTTGCCGTAGCGCGAGGAGATGAAGTCGGCGATCGAGGTGATGCGGTTGGCCTTCGCCGTGCGGATCATCTTGAGCAGCAGGAACCAGCCGAGCGCCATGACCAGCGTCGGGCCGAGGTAGATCGGCAGGAAGCCGATGCCCGACACCGCCGCCCGCCCGACGCTGCCGTAGAAGGTCCAGGTCGTGCAATAGACGGCCATCGACAGCGCGTAGATGGTCGGGCTGGCGATGATCGAGCGTCCCGCGTCGGCGCGCTTGTCGCCCCACCAGGCGACTGCGAAGAGCAGGCCGAGGTAGAGCAGCGCGGCGGCAACGATGACGGGGCTGGCGAGCATCGCCGCCTACTCGGTACGCCGCTCGATGACCCAGGCCATCAGCGCGATCAGCCCGGCCCAGGCGGCGAAGACGTAGACGTAGAGCAGCGGAATGCCGAACACCTCGACGTCGCGGTCGAACAGGGAAAGCAGCGGATAGTTGAACAGCACGCAGCCGCAAACGAACGTGGCCACCAGCCGCTCGCCCTTGAGTATCCTGCGATGCACAGCGCCTCCTTATGCGCGCGTCCTTGCCGGACGATCGCTTCCAGTGTGCGCCGCTCGCCGGCATTTGCACGCTGCAGCGCAATATCCCCGGACTGGATCAAATCATTGGCGGGCGCCGGCGGCTATACTCGCCGCTGTCTTCCACCGCGCACAGAACACGCTCATGATCCGCACCGCACTCGACTGGAAACCTCGCCTCGCTACCGCCAACGATTCCGGCTATTCCGACATCGCCTACGACTTCGCCGAAGGCATCGCCCGTATCGCCATCAACCGCCCCGAGAAGCGCAACGCCTTCCGTCCGGAAACCGTGATGCAGCTGATCGACGCCATGCACCGCGCGCAGTTCGACCCCGAGGTCGGCATCATCATCCTTACAGGCGTCGGCCACGAAGCCTTCTGCTCGGGCGGCGACCAGACGGTGCGCGGCGACGACGGCGGCTATCACGACGCGCAGGGCACGCCGCATCTCAACGTGCTCGACCTGCAGATGCAGATCCGCCGCTGCCCGAAACCCGTGGTCGCGATGGTCGCCGGCTATGCCATCGGCGGCGGCCACGTCCTGCACCTCGTCTGCGACCTCTCCATCGCCGCCGACAACGCGCGCTTCGGGCAGACCGGCCCGCGCGTCGGCAGCTTCGACGCCGGCCTCGGCGCCGGCCTCATGGCGCGCACCGTCGGCATGAAGAAGGCCAAGGAAATCTGGCTGCTCTGCCGCCAGTACGACGCGCAGGCCGCACTCGAGATGGGCCTCGTCAACACCGTCGTACCGCTCGCGCAGCTCGAAGAGGAAACCGTCGCCTGGTGCCGCGACATGCTCAAGCTCTCGCCGATGGCGCTGCGCATGATCAAGGCCGGTTTCAACGCCGACACCGACGGGCTGGCCGGCATTCAGGAACTGGCCGGCAACGCCACCGGCCTCTTCTACATGACCGAGGAAGGACAGGAAGGGCGCAACGCCTGGCTGGAAAAACGCGCGCCCGACTTCGGCAAGTTCCGCCAGCGCCCCTGATTCCGGGGTCCGCACGATGCTGATCCGCAACGCCCGCCTCCACCCCTACGCGCTGCCGCTGCGCGCCGAGTGGAAAACGGCGGCCGGCGCCTTCGCAATCCGCGAGGGCTGGCTGATGCATATCGAGACCGAAGACGGACGCAGCGGCTACGGCGACTGCGCGCCGCTGCCCGACCCAAATGCCCAAAGCGGCACCGAAACGGCGGCGCAGGCGCACGCCGCGCTCGACGGTTACGCCCGCTGGCTGCCCGGACACAGCGTCGCCGAAGCACTGCAAACGCTCGCGCTGCCCGGCGACATCGCCCTCGCACCCGCCGCGCGCTGCGCCATCGAATGCGCCCTCCTCGACCTCGCCGCGCAGGCCGCCGGCGTCGGCCTCGGCCACTTTCTGCGCGGCGCCCCGTGCGCCCCCGACGTCGCCGTCAACGCCGCGCTCGGCGGCCTGGCCGCGAGCAGCAAAGACGCCGTGCGCAAGGCCTGCGCCGACGGCTTCACGGTGCTCAAACTGAAGGTCGGCAGCGCCCCGGTCGACGCCGAGATCGCCCACCTGCAGCGCCTCGCCGAGCTGCTGCCGGGGGGTACCGAACTGCGCCTCGACGCCAACCGCGCGTGGAGCGAAAACGACGCCGCGCGCTTCCTCGCCGCCTGCGCCGGGCTGCCGGTCGAGCAGCTCGAAGAACCCCTCGCCGACCCGCAGCCGGCCGCCCTCGCCCGCCTGCAGGCGGCCTGCGCCTTCCCGCTGGCGCTCGACGAATCCGGCCCGCACGATGCCGCCGACCCGTTCTTCGCCGCCCCGCCGCTGCGCCGCCTTGTAATCAAGCCGCCCCGCCTCGGCGGCCTGCGCCCCGCCCTCGCGCTCGCCCACGCCGCCGGCGCGGCCGGCATCGACTGCGTCGTCACCAGCAGCCTCGACAGCGCCTGCGGCATCCTCGCCGCCGCCCACCTCGCCGCCGCCCTCGGCAACGACCTGGCGCACGGGCTGGCGACCGCCGGCTGGCTCGCGGAAGACACCGGGCTGGCGCCTCGGGTGCAGGCCGGCCGGTTGAAGTTTCCGGACGAGCCGGGGCTAGGTTTCTCGCCATATGGTCGGACTATCCCTACGGACGATTGAGTGTCTGAATCCGGCCAATATCAGCCCCTCGACCGCCAGAGCTTGCATGGCAGCTTTAGGTCGACTAACCGTCTCTACAACTACCTTGCCCGTTGATAAATAGCGAATTACCGCAAAACATTTTCCTTGGCCCCCGCAATTCCTTCCAAAATCGGACAATCCGGCCGTTCATCCCCATGGCAACAGCTGACCAAGTGTGCCAATGCCGTTTTCATCGACAGGATTTCCTCAAGTTTCTTATCCAGGAAATCCAAATGCTGCTGGGCAAGCGCTTTCACCTCGCGGCTTGGACGAGTCCGGTCCTGCCATAGCCCAAGCAGGTTTCTGATTTCCTCTAACGAAAACCCAAGGTCACGAGCACGCCGGATGAATTGGAGGTTTCCGACATCCTTCTCGCCATACCGACGATAACCTGAATCGCTCCGGCTAGCCGGCGATAGCAGCCCGATGCTTTCGTAATGCCGAATCATCTTGGTCGACACACCAGACGCTTTCGCTACTGCACCGATGTTCATTGCGTCGTTTTCCTTGTGCTTATGAAGTCGCTTCGCCCTGCCACTTACGCAGCAGCAGCGCATTGGTCACCACGCTAACACTGCTGAGCGCCATGGCGGCTCCGGCAACGACCGGGTTCAGCATCCCCAAGGCTGCCAGAGGAATACCCAGCACATTGTAGGCAAAGGCCCAGAACAAACCCTGTTTGATTTTGCTGTAGGTACGGCGCGACACATCAAACGAGTCGGCCACCAAACGAGGGTCGCCACGCATCAGCGTGATACCCGCTGCCTCCATGGCCACATCGGTTCCGGTCGACATGCTCAGCCCGACATCTGCTGCCACCAAGCTTGGTGCATCGTTCAGGCCGTCACCAACCATTGCAACAACGTGTCCCTGGCCACGAAGCTCCTGGATGATATTGGCCTTGTCACCCGGAAGAAGCTGCGCACGCACCTCATCAATGCCTAATTCCTTGGCTACTGCCTGCGCACTTCCCTGATTGTCACCCGTGAGCATGACCGTTTTGATGCCGAGCTGACGTAACTTGGAGACCGCTTGGTAAGAGGCAGTCTTGATGGTGTCGCCAAAGGCAAGGAGTCCCAGCAGTTCAGAGGTCGTTCCGCTTTGATGTATCAGCCACGAGATGGTTTTCCCTTCGCTTTCCAGTTTTATCGCAACAGGGCCAAGCTCGCCGGCAGAGACACGATGTTCCTGCATGAGTCGTGAGCTACCGAGAAGCATCGATCCCGTACCCAACCTGGCTTGGATACCGCGACCAGGCAAGGCTTTGGCTTCAGTAACACTAGGCAAAGTAACACCCTGTTCACGCACCTTCTCCATGACTGCATGCGCCAAGGGGTGGTCACTGGTTTGCTGGAGGGCGCCAGCGATACCCAACAGCATATCTTTCGAGATGCCGCCAACTGCCTCAAACGCAGCAAGTGACGGCTTGCCATCAGTCAGCGTGCCGGTCTTATCGAACGCAACTGCCGTGACCGCATGCGCCACTTCAAGGGCTTCGGCATCCTTAATCAGAATGCCCTGGCGAGCGGCCACGCCCGTACCGGCCATAATCGCTGTGGGAGTGGCCAAGCCCAGCGCGCATGGACAGGCGATGACCAAGACGGCAACTGCATTGATTAACGCTTGCTCCCAATCCCCTGAATAAAACATCCAGCCGGCGAAGGTGGCCACAGCAATCACCAACACCACTGGCACAAAGACAGCGCTGACACGGTCCACGATGCGTTGAATCGGCGCCTTGGCAGCCTGGGCGGATTCGACCATGCGAATGATACGGGCCAAGGTCGTCTCTGCACCGATGGCCATGGTGCGGACGTGCAGCAGCCCCTCGCCATTAACTGAACCACCCGTCACCTTGTCACCCACGCTCTTCGAGACAGGTTGGCTTTCACCGGTGATGAGCGCTTCATCCGCGTGGCTTTGCCCACTGACCACTTCTCCATCGACGGCAATCCGCTCACCTGGGCGGACAACGACGAGGTCGCCGATGGACAAGCTTTCGACCGGCGTCGTCACCTCTTCGCCATCGACTAGAACCTTGGCAACGCTGGGGCGAAGGGCATTCAGGGCACGAATGGCATCCGCAGTTTGTCGTTTGGCGCGAGCCTCCAGCCATTTGCCCAAAAGGACAAGGGTGATGACCGCTGCCGAGGCCTCAAAGTAGAGATGGAAAGCCCCTTCATCGCCGCTCTGAATCAGCTGATAGACCGAGAGGCCGTAGGCGGCGCTGGTGCCCAGTACGACCAGCAAATCCATGTTGCCCGCCCGCGCCTTGACGGCCTTCCATCCAGCCCGGTAGAAACGCCAACCCAGCCAAAACTGAACCGGGCTAGCCAGCGCCATTTGTACCCAGCCGTCTAGCATCCACTCAATTCCGAAGAGTTCGAGCAGCATGGGCGCCATCAATGGCAGCGTCAGCAAGGTGCTAAGGGCAATTGGCCACCAATCGGGGAGATGACTGCGTGGCGATTCCCTCGGTTGCTCGGTGAGCGGATTGGCGGTGTAACCGGCTTTGCTTACCGCCGCTGCCAACATGGCAAAAGTCACCCCGGATAAAGTCTCGACCGTCACCTTTTCGGTGGCCAGATTAACGGACGCTTTCAGCACCCCGGGCACCTTGAGCAAGGCTTTCTCGACGCGGCCAACGCAGGAGGCGCACGTCATACCTTCGACCTGAAGTTCGACGGACTCAGTTTTGGGCTGGTATCCCGCTTTGTGGACTGCTTCGGCCAAAGCGGCAATCTCAACTGCGGAGATGGCTTTTATCGACGCCTCCTCAGTGGCCAGATTGACACTGACGTCAGTTACACCGGGAATCTTCTGGAGCACTTTTTCGACACGAGAAACGCAGGAAGCACAGGTCATCCCAGCGATACCGAGCTTTATCTCGACTGCTGATGCGGATTGTGAGGTGGCGGACATTGGAGTCTCCTAAGGGTTACGATGAACCCATGATGAAGATTCCAATAATGGGAAGGCCAAGCGACTTGGCGCATTTTTTTGCGTCTGTTTTTCTAGTTGACCTTGTCACCATGGGAAGCCTCAGAGTGGTGTTGCTAGTTCAAAACCCCACTCGGAGAAACACCATGGTTACCTTTGAAGTAAAAGGCATGACCTGCGGCCATTGTGCCGGCCTAATCACAAAGGCATTGAAAGACCTTGATAGCGCAGCCAAGGTCACTATCGACATCGAGCAGCACTTGGTCTCCGTGGTGCCGATTGAAGCGACTGTTGAAGAACTCCAGGAGGCAATCGTCGAGGCTGGATATACGCAGATGCCGATGGTTTAACTGCTGGCTTAGCCTCCTGTGCGGCGCATGCCGGAGGCTGACGCTACATCAACTGTCTGTACCAGGTTGATGACAGGCACAAGCCTCCCCATGGGCTGCTGCCACCAGGTCATGCAGGATGCCGCATTCGGCGGCGCTATGCGGCGCCGAGCACTGTTGGCTTAGCGCCATCAGTTGCAGCTCTAAAGCCCTCATGCTGGCTAACCGGGCGCGGACCTTACCCAACTGGGCGTCAATGAGGAGATTGATTTCTCCGCAATCCGACTGCGGGTTATCCAGGAACGAAAGCAAACGCTGAATCTCGGCTAATGGAATATCCAGCGCCCGGCAATGGCGAATAAAGGAAAGTCGTTCCAAGTGGGATTTCGTGTATGCACGGTAGCCGTTATCGGTACGCGATGGCGGACTGAGAAGTTGCGCCTTTTCGTAGTAACGAATGGTCTCGACATCCACGCCTGTGGCCTTCGCCAGTTCGCCTATCCGCATTTTTCTCCCGCAGAAAAAGATTCGACAGAACACTTGACCCTGTAGTTACTCCAGGGATTGTAATGGTCATACACGTTACTAACGACAGGAAATTGCAGATGCCTTCCCTTGAACTGACTCAAACTAAGGCAACGCCCAACGGCGCCTCCCATGGCTGCTGTGGGCATGACCACGGACCTAAAACCGATATTCCAAGTACGGCCCAGGTGTTGAAAAACGCCCAGCGCGGCCAGCTTCATTTACGGATTCCCGACATGGATTGCCCGACCGAGGAAGGGCAGATTCGCCGCGCTCTTGAGGGCTTTAAGGAAGTGCGTCGCCTCTCGTTCGACCTGACCGCCCGGGTATTGAGCGTTGATGTACCGGATGAGAGCTGGAGCGATATTCGCCAGGCAATCAAGAAGTCTGGATTCGACTCGGAAATCCTGACCGAGTCCTCTGCCAACACGGATGGTCTGGGTCGTAATCAGTTCCTGCAGCCTCTCGCCGCGCTAGCCGTCGCCACTGTCGCTGAGCTTGTCGCCTATATCGCACCTGAAATCATGCTCTGGAAAGTGGTGGGCATGGCTATCGCCGGTTTAGCTATCGCACTTTCAGGTTTTTCTGTCTTCAAGAAAGGTATTGCGGCCATCCTGCGGGGAAAACTGAACATCAACGCCCTGATGTCGGTCGCTGTTGGCGGAGCCTTCGTGATTGGTGAGTGGCCGGAAGCTGCGATGGTGATGGCCCTCTACGCCATTGCCGAGCTTATCGAAGCACGTGCCGTTGAGCGGGCACGTGATGCCATCAAGAGCCTGCTTGACCTATCTCCCCAGGATGCCGAGGTACGCCAAGCGAACGGTCAGTGGAAATCGTCGCCAGCAAAGGAAGTGGCGGTTGGCGCCATCGTTCGCGTTCGCCCCGGGGAGCGCTTCGCTCTCGATGGCCGTGTCCGCGTCGGGCAGTCCGCCGTCGACCAATCTCCGGTCACCGGCGAAAGCATCCCGGTCGAGAAAGGGCCTGGGGATGAGGTCTTTGCGGGCACTATCAATCAAAGCGGGGCGCTCGAATTTGAAGTGACGTCACCAGCACGCGACACGGTTCTGGCCCGCATTATTCATGCGGTCGAGGAAGCCGAAGGTTCACGGGCACCTACCCAGCGTTTTGTCGACCGGTTTGCCGCCATCTATACCCCGGGCGTGTTTGTTTTGGCATTGGGCTTGGTCTTGACTGGTCCGCTGATGTTCGAGTGGACGTGGATGGTCAGCCTCTACAAGGCATTGGTGATTTTGGTCATCGCCTGTCCATGCGCCTTGGTCATCTCGACACCGGTCACCGTGGTCAGCGGCCTGGCAGCGGCTACGCGTCGTGGCATCTTGATTAAAGGAGGGGCTTACCTTGAAGAGGCCCGCAAACTCAAGGCAATCGCCCTGGACAAGACCGGCACGGTGACCGAGGGGCGGCCGAAGCTTGTCGCTCGTATCATCCTCACGCAAGCCCTTCCAGAGGCCGAAATTGTGCAAATCGCTGCTGCTCTGGCGGGGCGCTCAGACCATCCGGTATCCAAAGCGGTCGCCGCCGGTCTGGCTCAAACCCAGCAAATGGAAGTGTTGAACTTCGGCGCCGAACCGGGCCGTGGTGTATTCGGAACCATATCTGCTCACGACTATGTGCTCGGCAATCACCGATGGATTCATGACCGTGGGCAATGTTCGTCGGGTTTGGAATCTCTTCTGTCCGAACAGGAAAAACAGGGGCGGACTGTGGCCATCCTGGCTAATCAGAAAAGTGTTTTGGCGGTGTTTGCAGTTGCCGACACGATTAAAGCCAGTTCCCGTGAGGCTATCGGCGAGTTGTTGAAGCTCGGCGTAACTCCTGTGATGTTGACGGGGGACAACCCTGCGACAGCGGTCAGCATTGCCGCTCAGGTGGGCATTCAGGACGTTCGCGCCAACCTTCTCCCGCAAGAAAAATTAGATGCCATTCGCGCCCTGGCTGCCGGACGCAATGAGGTGGGCATGGTCGGGGATGGCATCAATGACGCCCCCGCTCTGGCTACGGCCAATATCGGCTTTGCCATGGGTGGCGCCGGCACCCATACCGCCATGGAGGCGGCTGACGTCGTCATCATGAACGATGACCTTCGCCGCATACCGGAAACGATTCGCCTGTCTCAGAAAACCCATTCCGTTCTCTGGCAGAACATTAGCTTGGCCCTTGGCATCAAGTTCGTATTCCTCCTGCTGGCCATCTTTGACAGCGCCTCGATGTGGATGGCGGTGTTCGCGGACATGGGGGCTAGTCTGCTAGTCGTTTTCAACGGTCTGCGGCTGGTTAACGGTACCCAGGGGGCCAAAACCGTTGGAATCGCCAAGTCGGTTGGCTCAAGCTACAGCAACTGATAGCTCATTCAAGAACCATCCTGGTTTTAGGATAGGGATTTGATTTGCTGAAAGGTTTGCCCAATTATTTGGCGTCCGCTTTGGGACCTATAGCCGATGCTTTTGCATATCAGTCCCAAAGTCGGCAATGGGCCGAGGTTGTGTGGAAACGCATCCTAAATGCTGGGCCACTGACGACTGCCGAGAATGACGGTTTCACCTGGAGGCAGTTTTTAGTCGAAATGTGAGCGGTAAAAATGGTCGTTTTTGCCCTGGGCTGCTTCAAGTTGCAGCCACATACCTCCTAATGGCCACCATCAGTTCGTCAGCTCCCAGCAGATTGATGACCCGGCGCAGGTTATAGCTCAGGACATGCAGGCTCATTTCTGTTTTGACGTTCTTCAGCCGCCGCATCAGAAAGTGCGCTGAGCCCATCCAGAATTTCAGCGTGCCGAAGACGTGTTCAACCGTGCATCGGCGTTGCTTCATCTTCCCAGGCGTGATGTTCATCCGGTGTTGCATGGCGTCGAGCACGCCTTCATGCTCCCAGCGCCGAACACGCCTTTCCTTGCCGGTCGTGCATTGAGACTTGAGTTCGCAGCGTTGGCAGGCAGTCGTGTAGTAGCTGTGAATCAACAGGCCGGCCTCGACCGATGAATGATGGCGTGGCAGTTGCTCTCCGGCAGGGCAACGATATTCGTCGTCCGCTTCGACGTAAATGAAATCGCGCTTGTCGAACAAGCCCTTGGCCTTGTTATCCGAGGTCATCGTTTTCGGCACCCAAGGCGTGATGCCAGCCTCGACGCATTTGAGTATTTCCAGCCCTTTGAAATAGCCCCGGTCTGCTAGGACGTCCAGTTGTTCCTTGCCCGTGGCTTCCCTCGATTTCATCGCCATATTCGATAACTGTCGGCGGTCATGACCTTCGTTGGTCACCTCATGAGTCACAATGAGGTGGTGCTTCGTATCCACCGATGCTTGGACGTTGTAGCCAACCATCCCCGTACCTCGGCCGCTGGTTGCCATCGAGCGGGCATCCGGGTCGGTCAGCGAGAGTTGTTCATCAGGCTGCAGCTTCAGTTGCTCTTCAATTTGACGGAGAGATTCCATCTGCTGGCGAAGCTTGCTTAACTTCTCCTGGATGTGCTGACCGCGCCGACCGGCATCGGGCGATTGCGTTCTGTCGGCGGTATCCAACTCCTGCAAATACCGCTCGATGCTCTCGTCGATTTGTTTCATCCGCTGTGCCAGCTTGTGCGGTGTGAAGTTCTTGTCGCGGTTATTCACGGCCTTGAACTTGCTGCCATCAATGGCCACGGTCGCTTCGCTGAACAAATCAAGTTGGCGACAGAGGGCTACAAAGCGCCGGCAGACATTGCGGATGCCTTTGCCGTTGTCCCGGCGAAAGTCGGCAATCGTTTTGAAGTCTGGGCATAAGCGGCCGGTCAGCCACATCAATTCAACATTCCGCCCAGCCTCTCTCTCCAGTCGCCGACTCGACTGGACTGGATACGGTTCAGATAGCCGTAGATGTAGAGCTTGAGAAGCAGTCCGGGGTGGTAGCCAGGCCGTCCCGTTACTGCTGCCGCGGTGTCAAACCCCATTTCGGCCAGGTCGAGCGCATCAATAAATGCATCTACTACCCGGACCGGATTGTCTGGCCCGATGTAGTCTTCCAGGCATTCTGGCATCAAGGTCAGCTGGCTACGGGACTCGCCTTCGATGAATCGTTTCATTCCTGCACCTCCGTACAGGAATTAACGCACCACACCTCTGTTTGGAGTACACAGCCAAGGCGTTTTCACACAGCCTCGGCCGATAGCCGACCTTGATCTCCGCAATGAAGCTCTGCGCCTGCCTGGCAGAGCAAGACCTCGTCACTACATCCACTTAATCCCCGTCTGTTCGTGGCAAAAACCCTAGCCGGACTTCGCTTCGGAAGTGCTTTGACGGGCCGCCACCCAAGCTTCGAAATCGCTGCGTTCGATCCACGTTTCAAGGCGGTTGATGTTGCCGGGCAGCAGTCCGCTTTCCCATTGCTCGGTCGCCCAGCGTTTGACGTTGGCGTGCAGGCGGCCGTCCTCGATGGCATGCGCGAGTTCGAGTTCGGCGTCGTGGATCGATGGCGCCGCGAGCAGGCGCGCGGCTTCGTGCAGGGTCAGCCGGGAATTTTCCGGGGCGGTTTCCATGCTTTCCTCCTTTGGCTTGCGGGCAGTTTCATTCTAGCCCCCGGCGCGAGCGCGCGGCGGGCTGCGCGCCTTCCGCCGCCGCGTCCTCGCTGTTTTTTCCCAGCCCCGGAGGCCACATCCCGATTTCTTGATGCGCGGCAAAGGGCGAACGAGGCTGCCCACGTATAATCGACCGCTTATTCAGCTCCCCGAAAACCGCCCGATGAACACCCTCGCCGCCTGGCTCGCCGCCGGCGCCCGCAACACCCCGCAGCGCACCGCCCTGCTCACGCGGCAGGCCCGCTGGAGCTACGCCGAACTCGACGCAGCGGCGCGGCGCGACGCCGTCCGGCTGCGCAGCGGCGGCCTCCTTGCCAGCACCGAGACGCCGATCGCGGCTTTTGCCGGCGATGCGTGCGAACTGGCGCTGACCGCCGTCGCCTGCTCAGCGGCCGGCTGCGGGCTGCTGCCGCTCGATCCGCAGAGCGCCGACGCGCGCTGGCCGGCGCTCGCGGCGATGGGCGGCCGCCATCTGCGGCGCCTGCCGGCCCTGCCCGCGCAGTTCCCGGCGACCGAGGCGGAGGTGGAGGCACCTGACGTCACGACAACGGACGCCGCGCCGCCGCCCGCCGTCGCGCTGGTGATCGCCACCAGCGGCAGCGAAGGGGCGCCGAAGGCGGTGATGCTGACGCCGGACAACCTCGACGCCGCCGCGCGCGCCGCCAACGAGCGCCTGCCGCTCGCCGCCGGCGATCTCTGGCTCGGCTGCCTGCCGCTGCACCACATCGGCGGCATGTCCATCCTCCACCGCTGCCTGCGCGCCGGCGCAACGCTGCTGCAGCACGAAGGCTTCGACGCTGCCACCGTCTGGCATGATCTGTGGGCGCACCCGGTGACGCACATCTCGCTGGTCCCGGCGATGCTCGCGCGCCTGCTCGATCACGCCGAAAGCGTCGGCAAGAGCGCGGCGCCGCCGACGCTGCGCTACGCGATGATCGGCGGCGCCGCGCTGTCGCGCCCGCTCTTCGAGCGCGCCCGCGCCGCCGGCTGGCCGCTCTGCCCGAGCTGGGGCATGAGCGAAAGCGCCGCGCAGGCAGCGACGCTCGCCGCCCCCGGCGCCGACTGGCGCGAGGGCGAAGTCGGCACGCCGCTGTCCGGCTTCGAATGCCGCATCGGCGATGGCAATGGCGACAGCGGCCGCGTGCATCTGCGCGGCCCGCAGGTGATGGCCGGCTACCTAAACCCCGAGCTGCGCCCCGGCGACGGTCTGCTCAACGGCTGGCTGCCGACCGCCGACCTCGGCCGGCTCGACGCGGCCGGCCGCCTGACCGTCCTCGGCCGCGCCGACGACGTTTTCGTCAGCGGCGGCGTGAACGTGCATCCGCTCGAAGTCGAATCCTGCCTCGCCGCCTGCCCCGGCGTCGCCGACGTCGCCGTCACCGCGCTGCCCGACCCGGTGTGGGGCGACGCGCTGGTCGCGCTCGTCGTCGGCAGCGCGGACGCCGAGACGGTGCGCGAATGGGGCCGACAGCGCCTGCTTTCGGCGCAGCGGCCGCGCCGCGTGCTACGCGTCGCGCGCCTGCCGCGCAACGCGATGGGCAAGATCGAGCGCGCCGCGCTGCGCGCGCTGGCGCGGGAGGCCGCATGACGCTGCGCCGCCTGCTCGATGCGCCGCTGCTGGCGCGCCTGCGCGAACGCCTGCGGGCGGCGCTGCCCGACGGCGCGGACGCGGCGGGCGCTGCGGAGACTTCCGACAACGGCCTGCTCAGCATCACCCTGCCGCTCGACGCGGACCTCGACGCATGCTGGCAGGCCGCCGACTTCACGCGCAGCCACGTCGTCGGCTGGGCGCAGCCGGCAAACGGCGAGACGCGTCTCGCGCTCGGCTACGCGATGATCTTCGGCACCGCCGGCCCGGCGCGCTTCGCCGCGCTGCAGGCGGCCTTCGCCGGCATCGCGCCGCACTGGCGGCACGACGACAGCGCGCGCACCGGTCACACGCCGGCGGCGCACCTCGGCTTCGCCTTCGACGAGGAAGCGCACGACGGCGGCGCGGGCGAGCTGCCGAACGCCCGCCTCGTCGTTCCGGCGATTCTCCTGCAGGCGCGCGACGGCCGGTGCAGCGCGACCTTCAGCTGCGCCGTGCGCGACGCCGACACGGCGATCGAACGCTGGCAGGCCGAACTGGCGGCGGCAAGCCGCGGCCGGCCGCGCGCCCTGCCCGCCAGCCCGTCGAATCGCGCACGGCGGCGGCCGACGCCGCTCGCCGAACGCGCCTTCCTCGCCCGCGTGCGCGCCGCGCTGGCCGACATCGCCGGCGGACGCCTCGCCAAGGTCGTGTTGACGCGCAGCACGCGCATCGACGCCGGACACCCCATCGTTCCAGCACGGCTGCTCGCGGCGCTCGCCGCGCGCCACCCGGAGTGCACGATCTACGGCGTCGGCCAGCACGGCCGCTGCTTCGCCGGCGCGACGCCCGAGCGCCTGGTCGCGCTCGACGCCGGTGTCGTGCGCGCCGACGCGCTGGCCGGAACGGCCTGGCACGGCGACGGCACAACTCAAACGGCCCAAGCGCGGCAAGCGACCCTGCAGGACGACAAGAACGGCCGCGAGCAGCAGCTCGTCGTCGACGCCGTGCGCGCCGCGCTGGCGCCTCTGTGCGTCAGCCTCGACGCGCCGCAGCCGCCCGAAGTGCTGCAGGTACGCGAACTGCAGCACCTGCGCACCGGTATCGTCGGCCGCGTGCGCACCGGCGTCGGCCTGTTCGACCTGATCGCGCGCCTGCACCCGACCCCGGCCGTCGGCGGCACGCCCGGCGCCGACGCGCGGCGCTGGCTGCGCGCGCACCGCGAACGGCGCGCCGCCTGGTACACCGGCGGCATCGGCTGGATCGACCGCGCCGGCGCCGGCGAGGTCGCCGTCGCCCTGCGCTGCGCCTGCATCGACGGCGCGCAGGCCGAACTGTTCGCCGGCGCCGGCATCGTCGCCGGTTCCGACCCGCAGCAGGAACTGGCCGAAACCGAAGCCAAGTTCGGCCCCCTGCTCGCCGCGCTCGACGCCCTGGACGCCACCGGATCGCCGGGCATCGCCGCCGGCCTGCCGCAGCTCTCATCCAGCCCGCAACGACGCACCGGAACGCCATGACGAACGATACCCGCGACGACACCGACCGCGCCGGACGCGCGGCGCACGCACGCCTCCGCTACGCAGCTCAGGCGGATGCCGCCGACACCGGCCTGCTCAACCTGCGCTGGGCGCAGGCGCTGGCCGACGGGCTGGCGGCCGCCGGCGTGCGCGATCTCGTGCTCTCGCCCGGCGCGCGCTCGACGCCGCTGGCGCTCGCCTTCCTGCGCCAGCCGGCAATCCGCTGCCACGTAATCCTCGACGAACGCTCGGCCGCCTTCTTCGCGCTCGGCCTCGCGCGGGCCAAAGGCCGCCCGCCGGCGCTGCTATGCACCTCGGGCTCGGCGCCGGCCAACTGGTTCCCGGCGGTGATCGAGGCCGGCGCCGACGGCGTCCCGCTCGTCCTCCTCTCGGCCGACCGCCCGCCCGAAGTGCAGGGCTGGGGCGCCAACCAGACGATCGACCAGACGCGCCTGTTCGGCAGCCACGTGCGCGCCTTCCACGCGCCGGGCGCGCCCTTCGCCGATTTCCCGTCGGCCTTCCTGCACCACCTGGCGGCGCGCGCCGTCGCCGAAAGCCGCGCGCCGATGGCCGGGCCGGTGCACCTCAACCTCGCCTTCCGCGAGCCGCTCCTGCCGGCCGCGCCGCCCGCCGAATGGCCGACGGCGGCTACCGTCGCGACGCTCTGCGCCGAACCGCCTGAGGCTCCGCCCGACGCGCGGGCCGTCGAAAGCATCGTCGCCGCGCTGAGCGGGCGGCGCGGCGTCATCGTCTGCGGCGGCGGCATCGATTCCGCGCCGTTCGGCGGGGCGGACGCGCCGGCGCGCGCTTTCGCCGACGCCGTCGCAGCGCTCGCCGCGCGCCTCGACTGCCCGATCCTCGCCGAGCCGCTCTCCGGCCTGCGCTTCGGCCCGCACGCGCGCGACCGGCTGTGCGTGCGCTACGAAGCCTTCCTGCGCCGCCCGGATTTTCTCGACGGCAACGGCCCGGAATGGGTGCTGCGCTTCGGCGCCTTCCCGCTCACCCGCGCCGTGCAGCACTGGCTGGCGGCGCACGCGGCAGCCGAGCAGATCGCGGTGGCGGCGCCCGGCCGCTGGTCCGACCCGCAGCACGCCGCGACGACGACGCTGCACGCCGATCCGGCGGCGGCCTGCGCCGCCCTGCTCGCCGGCGCACCGGCGCCCGGCCCGGCGGCATGGCCGGCGGCTTTCCGGCGCGCCGAGACGGCGGCCGCGGTGGTCGCCGCGCCCTATCTGGCGCGCGAGAATTTCGAGGGCGCGCTGATCGCCGCGCTGATCGCGCGCCTGCCGGCCGGACACCGGCTGTTCTGCGGAAATTCGATGGCGATCCGCGACCTCGACGCGTTTTCCGGCTGCGGCGAAAAGCCGCTCGCGATCTACGGCAATCGCGGCGCGAGCGGCATCGACGGCAACCTGTCGACGGCGCTCGGCATCGCCGCCGCCGGCCCCTGCGTCGCCCTGCTCGGCGACCTGACGACGCAGCACGACCTGACGGCGCTGGCCTCGGCGCACGGCAGGGACATCGTCTGCGTGGTGCTGAACAACGGCGGCGGCGGGATTTTCGACTACCTGCCGCAGGCCGCCCTGCCCGAGTTCGAGCAAGCCTGGCTGACGCCGCAGCGCATCGACTTCGGCGCGGCGGCGCGCAGCTTCGGCGTCACCTACGCGCACGCCGCGACGCTGGCCGACTTCGGGCAGGCGCTCGCTGCGGCGCTCGAACGCGGCGGACCGACGCTGCTCGAAGTCGCCATCGACCGCCGGACGAGCGTCGCCCAGCACCGCGCCTACTGGCGCGAGGTGGAGAACGGCGCCGGCCGGGAAAAAGGGTAAGGCGGAAAGACCGGAAAGTTACGCGGCGGCCGGCTTGCGGCGCACGTAAAGCGTCTTGCGCACGCGGGCGACGAGTTCGCCGCGCTCATCCACGACGTTGATGGTGAATTCGGGCAGGTACTTCTCGCCGCCCGCCGTCTTCTCGACGATCTCATCCAGCGTCGCGTCGTCGAGGCGGAACTGTGCGCGCACCGTGCCGCGCCCCGGCGCGATGAATTCGATCGCGGCGTGCCGGTCCCAGACCCGGTAGTCCGATCCCAGGCGCTTGAGCAGGAGCAGCATGTACCACGGGTCGGTCATCGCGAACAGGCTGCCGCCGAAGTGCGTGCCGACGTAGTTGCGGTTGTACCAGCGCATGCGCAGCCGCACGTCGGCCTCGCGATAGTCGGCCGACAGGCGCGTGCAGGCGATGCCGGAAAAAAGGAAGGGCGGCCACAGATTGATCAGCCGCCGCATGACGCTCGCCTTCATGGCTTCTCCAGGTCGTGGGGGCCTGGAGAATGCATTTCAAACGATCGTTTGTCAACGCGAGAGGACGCCGGCGCCGTCTCCGGAAACGCCCCCCGCGCAAGTCTCAGCAGGGTTTCTTCGGCTGACAGCCCTTGAGGATCCACAGCGAGATGATGCCTGCCGCTTCGTTCGCCATCTGCTTGCGGGCCAGCGACAAAACGTCGCGCCCCAGGTTGTTCTTGGCCTTGGGATCGGCGCCCGCATCGAGCAGCAGCTGCGTGTGCTCGACCTTCTGCGTGTAGACGGCCATGTGCAGCGGCGTCGACGCGTCGTTGTCGCGCGCGTTGGGGTCGGCGCCGGCGGCGATCAGCGCCTTCAGCGCGCTGGTGTCGGGGTTGGTCGCGGCCAGGTGGATCGGCTGCGAGCCCTGCGCGAGCGTGCGCGCGTCACGCGCCTGCGGATCGGCCTTGAGGATGCGGACGATGTCCTTGCCCGAGCCCATGCGGGCCGCGTCGTGGATCGGCTGATCGTGCGCGCCGAGGACCTTTGCATCGTCGGCGCCCGCCGGCAGCGCCAGCGTCCCGAAGCCGAGCAGCAGCCCGAGCAGTGCGCCGCGCGCGGCGCCGGCGGTCTTCGCGTAAATCGTATTCATTGGTCGTTTCCCGTAAGACGGCGGTGCGGCAGAAAGCGCGACTCGCCAAAAAAAGCCCCCCGTTTCGCGCTGCGCGGCGGCGCAGCCTCCGAGGGGAGTCCTTGCCTTGGAGCGGCCCGGCGGAAAAAAATTCGCCTGCAGCCCCGAAGGGCGGCAGGCGAATGATAGCGGTACGGGTTTCGTTATTGCTTGATCTGGATCACGCCCGGATCGCGCATTGCGTCAGGTCAGGCGATGCCGAGCGCCAGCTTGAGCTGCTCGAGCGCGGCCGGGTCCTCGATCGTCGTCAGGTCGCCCGGATCGCGGCCCTCGGCCAGCGCCTGGATCGAGCGGCGCAGCAGCTTGCCGGAACGCGTCTTGGGCAGCACGGTGAGGAAGTGTACGCGGCTCGGGCGGGCGATGGCGCCGAGGCTCTCGTCGACCTGCTTCATCACTTCCTTCTCGAGCGCGGCGCGCAGCTCGGGCGTGGCGATGCGCGCCGCGTCCTTGACCACGGCGAAGGCCATCGGCATCTGCCCCTTGAGCTGGTCGGCGACGCCGACGACGGCGACTTCGGCGATCGCGCTGTGGCCCTGCACGGCTTCCTCGATCTCGCGCGTGCCGAGACGGTGGCCGGCGACGTTGATCACGTCGTCGGTGCGGCCGAGGATGTAGTGGTAGCCCTCTTCGTCGCGGATGCCCCAGTCGAACGAGGAGTAGACCTGCGGCTCCTTGAACAGCGAGAAATAGGTCGACACGAAGCGCGGATCGTCGCCCCACACCGTCGACAGGCAGCCGGGCGGCAGCGGCGGCATGATGCCGACGATGCCCTTTTCGTTGGCGTCGCACTCGCTGCCGTCTTCGCGGAAGATCTTCAGGTTGTAGCCGTAGACCGGGAAGCTCGGCGTGCCGAACTTGATCGGCGTCTTTTCCACGCCGGGCATCGCCGAGAGCATCGGCCAGCCGGTCTCGGTCTGCCAGTAGTTGTCGATCACCGGCAGTTTGAGTTCGCCCTGGATCCACTCGTGCGTCGGCTGGTCGAGCGGCTCGCCGGCGAGGAACAGATGTTTGAGCGTCGACAGGTCGTACTTGTGCATGAAGGCCGGATCCTGCTTCTTCAGGACGCGGGCGGCGGTCGGCGCCGAGAACATCACCGTGACCTTGTAGTCCTCGACGATCTTCCACCAGATGCCGGCGTCCGGACGCAGCGGCGTGCCTTCGTACATGATCGTCGCCATGCCGGCGATCAGCGGGCCGTAGATGATGTAGGAGTGGCCGACGACCCAGCCGATGTCCGAGGTCGAGAACATCGTCTCGCCCTCGCCGCCGCAGAAGATGTGCTTCATCGACGCGGCGAGCGCCACGCAGTAGCCGCCGGTGTCGCGCTGCACGCCCTTCGGCTTGCCGGTGGTGCCCGAGGTGTAGAGGATGTACGAGGGCTCGTTCGATTCGAGCCAGGTGACCGGCACTTCGGCGCCCATGAACTGGGCGCGCAGGGCGGCGTAATCGACGTCGCGCCCTTCGACCTTGTTGAAGCTCTTGTCGAGCCCGCGGTCGATCATCAGCACCTTGGCCGGCTTCTTCGTCGCCAAGTCGATCGCCTCGTCGAGCAGGTGCTTGTACGGAACGGCCTTGCCGCCGCGCATGCCGGCCTCGGAGGAAACGATCAGCTTGGGTTCGGCGTCGTCGATGCGGGTCGCCAGCGAGCCCGAGGCGAAGCCGCCGAACACGACCGAGTGGATGGCGCCGATGCGGGCGCAGGCGAGCATGGCGAAGGCCGCTTCGGCGATCATCGGCATGTAGATCAGGACGCGGTCGCCCTTGCCGACGCCGAGGCTCTGCATGATGGCGGCCATGCGCATCACTTCCTGCTTCAGCTCGGCGAAGGTGTAGACCTTCTCGACGTCGGTTTCGGTCGAAATGAAGACCAGCGCGCGGTCGTTCGGGCGCTTGGCGGCGTGCCGGTCGACCGCGTTGTAGCACAGGTTGGTTTCGCCGCCGACGAACCACTTGGCGAACGGCGGACGCGAAAAATCGAGCGTCTGCGTGTACGGCTTGTGCCAGTCGATCAACTTGGCCTGCTCGCCCCAGAAGGCGTCGGGCTGCTCGATGGATTGGCGGTGAAATTCTTTGATGGACGTCATGTGGCTCCCTCTTGCTGAACGTGATTACCCTGCACTGCTGATCTATAGCGAATCCTGCCCGGCGTCTTTGGCTTCCCGCGCCCGGTCAAGCAACCCTTGTTCGATGTCCGCCAGCGGCAGACCCAGCTTCAATTCCCTGTCCAGCAGGCGCAGCAGCGGCAGCGCCTGCCGCCCCAGCTCGGCGAGATGCGGCAGCAGCGAACCCTCGCGGCCAGACTTGAGCAGCTCGACGGCGTGCGCGAAGCTGGGCACCGCCGCGACGGCGGGCGGCTTGCCCATGCAGCCGATCACCTGATTGCCGCCGGCCTGCTGCGCCGCCTTCAGGCGCGCGCCGGCCAGTTCGAGCAGCGCGCCGGCCGAGGTCACGCTGTCGGCCGGGCTGTTGGCCACGCCGACGCTGATCGAGACCTGCAGGCGCTGGCCATGCACCGCGATGTTGGCGCTCTCGATCGCCTCGCGCAGGCGCCCGGCGAAAGACTCGCAGGCCGTGTGCGAGGTGCCCGGCGAGACGACGGCGAACTGGCTGCCGGCGAAGTGCCCGAGGCTGTCCTCCTTGCGCATCTTGCCCGACAGCATCTTGGTGAAGCTCAACTGCAGCTGCTTCACCACGCTTTCGCCGTGCTCGTCACGCAGCGCGGCGTAGCGGTCGAAACCGAGCACCATCGCGCTCACCTGGCTGTCGTGGCGCATTGCGTGCGACATCGCCTGCGCCGCCTGCAATTCGATGTATTTGCGGGTGAACAGGCCGGTCTCGGCGTCCTGCACCTGCTGCTCGCGGTTTTCCTTGAGCCGGTTCTGCGTCTGCGCCAGCTTGACCAGCGAATCGATGCGCGCCAGCAATTCGGCCGCGCCGATGCCCTTGGCGATGAAGTCCGAAACGCCGAGCGCCTTGGCGCGCTCGCGCGCCTCCTCCTCGTCGCCGGAGATCATCAGCACCGGCATGTCGCGGATGCGGGCCAGACGCGAGCCGCGGATGCGGCCGAGCAGGCCGAAGCCGTCGAGCACCGGCATCGACAGATCGGTGATCACGAGCTGGATCGAATGATCGAGCACCAGCGCCTGCCACCCCGCCTCGCCGTCGGCCTCCTCGCGGAAGTCGTAGAAGTCGCGGATGCGCTTGATGATCGTCGCGCGCACCATGCGCGAATCGTCGACGATCAGGATACGGGGCTGCTGCGTCGTGTCGTCCATGAGCGCTATCCCTCTCTATCCCAGCCGGTCCGGGCGCGGATCAGGCGCCGCCGATCTCGACCACGACGCGCCCGCGGGCGCGCCCCTCGATGAAATCGGCGAATGCGCCGGGCAAGGCGTCGAACGGAATCGCGCGCGCCATCTCGCCCAGATGCGGCGGCCGCAGGTCGCTCGCCAGACGCCGCCAGACGCCGCTGCGGTACGGCTCGCGGATGTAGCCCGAGTCGATGCCGAGCAGGCTGACGCCGCGCAGGATGAAGGGCATCACCGTCGTGTTGAGCGCGGTGCTCGCGGCCAGCCCGATGCTGGCGATCGTCCCGCCCTGCTGCATCGTGCTCGCCATCCAGGCAAGCACGTCGCCGCCCAGGTTGTCGACCGCGCCGGCCCAGCGCGCCTTGTCGAGCGGGCGGATGCGCGCGAGGTCGAGCGACGAGCGCAGCACGACTTCCCCGGCGCCGAGGCGCTTGAGGTAGTCGACCTCGCTCTCCTTGCCGGTCAGCGCCGTCACCGCGTAGCCGAGGCGCGCCAGCATGTCGACCGCCAGGCTGCCGACGCCGCCGGTCGCGCCGCTCACGACGACCGGCCCCTTGGCCGGCGTCAGTCCGTTTTCCTCCATGCGCACGATACCGAGCGCCGCGGTGAAACCGGCGGTGCCGAGCGCCATCGCCTCGAACAGCGAAAGCCCGGCCGGCAGCGGCACGACCCAATCGGCCGGCACGCGGGCGTATTCGGCGTAGCCGCCGTGATGCGCGACGCCGATGTCGAAACTCGTGGCGATCACCGGATCACCCGGTTTGAAGCGCGGATCGGCGCTCTTCTCGACGACGCCGGAAAGATCGATGCCGCCGACGCAGGGGAAGCGGCGGATGATCCTGCCGGCGCCGGTCGCCGCCAGCGCATCCTTGAAATTGATGCTGGAGTAGGCGACCTTGATCGTCACCTCGCCCGCGTCGAGCTGCGCTTCGTCCAGCGTGACGAAGCCGCTGTGCGTCCTGCCATCCTGCTCTTCAATCAGATAAGCCTTGAACGGACTCATGCGCATACCCCCGAGAAAGGAACCGTCGGACCGCTTCGCCAGGCGCACACCCGACGCGCCCACGCGGAATCCGAACCCTAATTCATAATTACGGATTATAAGCGCAATTTCTCGCGCTTTCGAAATACGCCCGGGACGGTATATCCCGCATCCGCCCGCAGGCCGTGCGATCCAGCCCGCTGCTGGTGCCGAAAATATACTCCGTTCGCCAAATTTCGCGTATTGCTGTGCACAAAATCACGGTCGCCGCCTTTGAGCGACTATTCCCGGAATTTCATGCAGTTGTCTGAAAAAGCTCATGGAAATTCACGCGCCCGGAACTTGGCCATGAGGCCCGCACGGGTTTACATCCATTGATTTTTCTAATAGATTTCGGCCCCATGCATTTCAACAAGCCCCTCGCCACCCTGCTCGCTGCCGCCTGCATCGCCTTCACGGCGGCCTCCGGCGCCCACGCCACCGAGCAGCAGAAGCCCGCGGAAGAACTTTCCCTGTTCGAGCGCTATACGAGCAGCGCGCAGGACCTGATCCTCAAGGGGCTGGAGCTCGTCGGCATCAACTACCGCCACGGCGGCACCGACCCGGACAGCGGGCTCGATTGCAGCGGCTTCGTCCAGCTGGTGTTCAAGGATGCGGTCGGCCTCCTGCTGCCGCGCACGGCCAAGGAACAGAGCGAAGTCGGCGAAAAGGTCGACCGCCGCGAACTGAAGCCCGGCGACCTCGTTTTCTTCAACACCATGCGCCGCGCCTTCTCGCACGTCGGCATCTATCTCGGCGACAACCGCTTCCTGCACGCGCCGCGCACCGGCGCCGAAGTCCGTGTCGAGGACATGCGCCAGGGCTACTGGGTCAAGCGCTACAACGGCGCCCGCCGCATCGTCGAGCGCTGATCCGCTTCGAAACGACGACCTCCGAAAAGACGCTGCGGCGTCTTTTTTCTTGCCTGTTCAGCCCGACACTCCAAGAACCGTTCTCATTTACGAAGCATTCACCTTCCGCTATGATCTGGCCCGCTGATATCAATTCTCATTTGTTCAAACGGAGCCACGTGATGAAATCCCTGCTCAAGCAGTCTCTGCTCACCCTCGCCCTGGGCACCGCGCTCGCCGGCGGCGCCGTCGCCGAGGAAAAGGTCCTCAACCTCTACTCGGCCCGCCACTATCAGACCGACGAAGCGCTTTACGCCGATTTCACCAAGCAGACCGGCATCAAGATCAACCGGATCGAAGGCAAGGAAGACGAACTGCTCGAGCGCATCAAGAACGAAGGCGCCAACAGCCCGGCCGACATCCTCCTCACCGTGGACGCCTCGCGCCTCGCCGCGGCGCACGATCTCGGCCTGTTCGCCCCGATCAAGTCGCAGCTGCTCGAATCGCGCATCCCGGCCCACCTGCGCACCGACGACTGGTTCTCGTTCTCGACCCGCGCGCGCGTCATCGTCTTCGCCAAGAGCGCGTTGCAGGCCGACGACGTTCGCAACTACGCCGACCTCGCCAATCCCAAGCTGAAGGGCAAGGTCTGTTCGCGCTCGGGCTCGCACCCGTACAACCTGTCGCTGATGGCCTCGATCATCGCGCACCAGGGCGAAGCCAAGGCCGAGGAATGGGCCAAGGGCGTCGTCGCCAACTTCGCGCGCGCGCCGAAGGGCGGCGACACCGACCAGATCAAGGCGGTCGCCGCCGGCGAGTGCGCCGTTACGGTCTCCAACACCTACTACGTGGCGCGCCTGATGCGCTCCGAAAAGGCCGAGGACAAGAAGATCATGGAACGCGTCGGCGTCGTCTGGCCCGACCAGCAGGGCGTCGGCACGCACATCAACGTTTCCGGCGGCGGCATGCTGAAGCACGCACCGCACAAGGAAGCCGCCGTGAAATTCCTCGAATACCTGGCGAGCGACGACGCGCAGCGCTATTTCGCCGACGGCAACAACGAGTGGCCTTCGGTCCCCAGCGTCAAAGTCGCCAACCCCGCGCTCGACGCGCTCGGCAAGTTCAAGGCCGATACGCTGGAAGTCGGCGCGCTGGCCAAGCAGCGCGCCAAGGCCCAGATGATCTTCGATCGCGCCGGCTACCGCTGAGCATCGGACGCCGCAAAAACGACGCCCCGCCGGAAATCGGCGGGGCGTTTTCGTTTGGGCGCGGGAATTTCGCGCCCCTTCGCCTCGGAATCTCGCCTCGGAATCTCGCCTTGGGAGGGAATTGAGGCGACGGAGAGGGCAGTAGCCCGGCAGCCGCGCGGCAGAAGAAGCGGGAGAGCGGCGAAAGCTCAGCGCCGGCTGCGCGCGATCTGGCGCGACAGTGCCATCAGGGGCAGCAGGCCGACCGCGACGATGGCCAGCGCCGCCGTCGACGCCTCGGCGAGCCGTTCGTCGGAGGCCAGCGTATAGGCCTGCGTGGCGAGCGTGTCGAAGTTGAAGGGACGCATCACCAGCGTCGCCGGCAGCTCCTTCATCACATCGACGAAAACCAGCAGCGCGGCGGTGAACAGGCTGCCGCGCAGCATCGGCAGGTGCACCCGGCGCAGGGTCTCGCCCTGCCCCAGCCCGAGGCTGCGCGCCGCATCGTCCATGCTCGGCGTGATCTTCGACAGGCTGGATCCGACCGACTGCAGGGCGACCGCCAGAAAGCGCACGAGGTAGGCATAGACCAGCGCGGCGATGCCGCCGGTGAGCAGAAGCCCCGGATTGCTGCCGAACCACAGCTGCCACTGCCCGGCCAGCCAGTTGTCGAGGCGCGTCACCGGAATCAGCACGCCGACCGCGATCACCGACCCGGGCACCGCGTAGCCGAGTCCGACCAGCCGGTTCAGCGCGCGCGCCGGCACGCCCTTCGACAGACGTGCGCCGTACGCCAGCAGCAGCGCGAGGCCGACCGCGATGCAGGCGGTCAGGCCGGCCAGCACGAAGCTGTTGCGCGCCAGGCCGATGAAGCGCTCGCCGAACTGCGCGTCGCCCTCGAGCAGCGCCAGACGCAGCAGCAGGCCGGCGGGCAGCAGGAAGCCGACGCACAGGGGAAGGGCGCAGACCAGCGTCGCCGCCGCCGCGTGCCAGCCGCGCAGGCGCCGGCCGGCCATCGGCCGGTTGCGCCCGGTCGTGTTGTGGAAGCGCGCACGGCCGCGCGAAAAGCGCTCCAGCGCGAGCAGCAGGACGACGAAACCGAGCAGCGCCGCCGCCAGCTGCGCCGCGGCGATACGGTCGCCGAGCGAGAACCAGGCGCGGTAGATGCCGGTCGTGAAGGTCTGCACGCCAAAATAGGAAACCGTACCGTAATCGGCCAGCGTTTCCATCAGCGCCAGCGTCGCGCCGGCGGCGACCGCCGGCCGGGCGAGCGGCAGCGAGACGCGGAAGAAGCTGCGCCAGGCGCCCTGCCCCAGCGTGCGCGCCGCTTCGAGCATGCCGCTGGCGCGCTCGATGAAGGCCGTGCGCGCCAGCATGTAGACGTAGGGATAGAGCACGAAGACGAACATCGTCACGGCGCCGCCCAGGCTGCGCACATCGGGGAACCAGTAGTCGGCCTTGCTCCAGCCGAAGGTGTCGCGCAGCCAGGTCTGCAGGGGGCCGACGAACTGCAGGAAGTCGGTATAGACGTAGGCCAGCACGTAGGCCGGCACGGCGAGCGGCAGGACCAGCCCCCACTCGAAGAAGCGCCGGCCGGGAAAGTCGTGCATGGCGGTCAGCCAGGCGGTGGCGACGCCGAGGACGATGACGCCGCAACCGACGCCGAGGCACAGCCACAGCGTATTGCTCACGTACTCGGGAAGGACGGTCGCGGCAAGGTGCGCCCAGGTGTCGCCGGTGCCGCCGCTGAAGATATTCGCCAGAACGCTTGCCACCGGCAGGCCGACCAGGGCGGCGACGGTCGCTGAAATCGCGAGCAGGGAATTGAAGCGGACTGTTTTCATTCGTTGGCGTTCTGAATGCGAATTATAATTGAGCCGCCCCTTGTGCAGCAGTTATTCTTCAAGCTGCCTCGCGCCGCGCCGCCTTCCCGGTCCGGGGTCCCTGCCGATTCCAACTCCAATCCAGAAACATGAGTCTTTCCCCGATGGCCCACCACCTCGAACTCGAAGGCATCATCCAGCGCTACGGCAAGCACACCGTCGTGAACGGCGTGGACTTCCGCGTCGACGCCGGCAGCATCGCCTGCCTGCTCGGCCCCTCGGGCTGCGGCAAGACGACGCTGCTGCGCTGCATCGCCGGCTTCGAGGAAATCGCCGCCGGCGAAATTCGCGTCGAAGGCCGCACGGTCAGCCGCGCCGGCTTCCGCGTGCCGCCCGAGCACCGGCGCATCGGCATGGTCTTCCAGGACTACGCGCTGTTCCCGCACCTCACGGTGACCGAGAACATCGGCTTCGGCCTGCGCGGCACGCGCGCCGCCGAGCGCGGTACGCGCGTCGACGAACTGCTCGCCACGGTCGGCCTCGGCGGTCAGGGCGGCAAGTATCCGCACGAACTTTCCGGCGGCCAGCAGCAGCGCGTCGCGCTGGCCCGCGCGCTGGCGCCGCGCCCGCAGCTGATCCTCCTCGACGAGCCCTTCTCCAACCTCGACGTCGACCTGCGCGAACGCCTCTCGCACGAAGTGCGCGACATCCTCAAGAGCCAGGGCATCACCGCCGTCCTCGTCACGCACGACCAGAACGAAGCCTTCGCCATGGCCGACGAGATCGGCGTCATGGCCGACGGCCTGATCCAGCAGTGGGACACGCCGTACAACCTCTACCACCGCCCGGCCAATCGCTTCGTCGCCGACTTCGTCGGCCAGGGCGTCTTCCTGCCCGGCATGGTGATCGACGGACACTGCGTCGAAGTCGAACTCGGCCGCCTCGAATCGAAGGTGCCGCTCGAATGCGGCCAGGGCTGCGGCACCTGCGGCAAGGGCTGCGGCGTCGAGGTGCTGCTGCGCCCGGACGACATCGTTCACGACGACCGCAGCGGCCTGAAGGCGGAAGTCCTGCACAAGGCCTTCCGCGGCGCCGACATCCTCTACACGCTGCGCCTGACGAGCGGCGCCGAAGTCCTGTCGCTGGTTCCCTCGCACCACAACCACGCGCTCGGCGAACGGATCGGCATCAAGCTCGACGTCGACCACGTCGTCGCCTTCAAGACGCCGACGCGCGCCTTCCCGCCGCGCGGCGTAACGCCGGTCGCCCCCGTCCACTTCTCGCAATGATCCCCTGGCTGGTCGGCGACGCGCCCTTTCCGCCCCTCGCGCGGGCGCTCGCCGACCCGAACGGCCTGCTCTGCGCCGGCGGCGACCTGTCGCCGGAGCGCATTCTCGACGCCTACCGGCACGGCATCTTCCCCTGGTTCGCGGCCGGCGAGCCTATCCTGTGGTGGAGTCCGGACCCGCGCATGGTCCTCTTCCCCGCCGAATTCAGGATTTCGCGCTCGCTGCGCCGCACGCTGCGCGCCGGGCGCTACGAAGTGCGCCTCGACAGCGCCTTCGCGGCCGTCATCGCCGCCTGCGCCGATACTCCGCGCGCCGAGCAGGCAGGCACCTGGATCACGCGTGAAATGCAGCAGGCCTATCGCCGGCTGCACGAACTCGGCTACGCGCATTCGGTCGAAACCTGGGTGGATGGGACGTTGGTCGGCGGGCTGTACGGGCTCGCCATCGGCCGCATGTTTTACGGCGAATCGATGTTCGCGCACGCGACCGACGCCTCGAAAATCGCCGCGGCCCATCTCGCCCGCTTCCTTGAAGCGCACGGATTCGCCATGATAGATTGCCAGATGAACACGCCGCATCTCGCCTCGCTCGGCGCCCGCGAAATTCCCCGCAGCGACTTCATCGTCCGCCTGCGCGAACTCACGGAGGCCGCTGTGGCGCCCGCCCTCTGGCCGGTCGATGGCGCGCGCGCGCCCTGGAACTGAAGAAGACCGAGGAAGCTCAGGAAATGTCCCGGCTCAACGACTCCGAACTGCCGTTCTCGCTGCTGCAGTTCTACGCGACCGCCCCCTATGCCTGCAGCTATCTGCCGGACAGGCTGGCGCGCTCGCAGGTCGCGACGCCGACGCACCTGATCAACGTCGAGGTGTACGGCGAACTGGTGCGCGCCGGTTTCCGCCGCAGCGGCGTCTTCACCTACCGCCCGCACTGCGACGAATGCCGCGCCTGCATCCCGGTGCGCCTGCCGGTCGCCCGCTTCCAGCCCAACCGCGCGCAGCGGCGCAGCCTCAAGGCACACGGCGGCCTGCAGGCGCGCGAACTGCCGCTCGGCTTCTTCGACGACCACTACGAACTCTACCTGCGCTACCAGTCGGCGCGCCACGCCGGCGGCGGCATGGACCAGGACAGCCACGAGCAGTATTCGCACTTCCTGCTGCAGAGCCGCGTCGACACCCGCCTCGTCGAGTTCTCGGAAAACGGCGTGCTGCGCATGGTCAGCATCATCGACGTGCTCAACGACGGCCTTTCCTCGGTCTACACCTTCTACGACCCGGACGTCGCCGGCGCCAGCTACGGCACCTACAACGTCCTCTGGCAGATCGCCCAGTGCGAGGCCAACCGCCTGCCCCACCTCTACCTCGGCTACTGGATACGCGACAGCCGGAAAATGGCCTACAAATCGAACTTCCGGCCGATCGAAGGCCTGATCGGCGGCGAGTGGCGCGACCTGGACGAAGCTGACCTCGCAGCGGGCTGAACCGCCGCACGCAGGGTCACGGCAGCAGGCGCGACGGAGAAAAACGCCGGATCTGGCGGCCGAGGACGGCGCGAAAGCGCGGACTATGGAGGCAGACGCCGCCGAGCAGCCCGACGACCGCACCGAGCACGGTATCGAACAGGCGCGCCTGCAGGATCGCCTCCGGCGAGCCGTGCCCGAGGCGGCCGGCTTCGGCGAGCAGGATGGTCAGCGGCGTGATGAAGACCGCCGCCAGCCCGTAGTGCCGCACGACCAGGGTCTCGATCACGAAAGCGAGCAGCATCATCGCCAGCGAGACGCTCCATTTATCGAGCGGCAGCGTCAGCAATCCCCAGGACAGCAACAGGCCGACGCCGGTGCCGACGATGCGATGCACCTGCTTGGTCCACACGGCGCGCAGCGAAGCGCCGTGGATGACGGCCAGACAGCTCACCGGCACCCAGTAGGGACGCTCGAGTTGCAAGGCCTGCGCCAGGGCCAGCGAGATACCGACGAAGCCGCCGATGACGATCGAATCGAAAACGACGAAATCGAAGGTCGCCCACGGCAGCGGCCTGACCGGCGGCGGCGCCTGCCGGCGCACGGCGTAAACGCCGTAGAAGAAGGCAATCAGGCAGGCCAGCAGCGCCCCCATGGTCAGCAAGCCGACGAACAGGGGCACCTGCAGCACCTCGACCGGCGAATAGGCGCCGATCGCGGCGGCCATGATGAAGAACAGGCTGCCCGGCGGTCCGAGCACGTAGAAGCGGCAAACCATCGAGACCAGGATGGCGATGAAGGTCAGCATCGGCACCAGCAGCAGCGGAAAGAAGTGGCTCATCACTCCCAGCGCGTAACAGGCGCTCATGCCGAAAGCGCAGGCCATCAGCGACACCATGCGGTGCGAGAGCGGCGTATCGGGCGAATAGAGGAAAACCAGCCCGCCCAGCGACGAGACGAGTCCGTACTCCAGATGATCGAACCAGGCGCCGAGCAGGAGCGGCAGGCCGGAAGCCAGGGCGGCGCAGAACGGCATCTGCCAGCGCCGGTCGCTGGCGTTGACCGTCGCCAGTTGGACCACCTCCCTGCGCAGCAGCGCCTGGAACCGTTCCCATCTCCGCCAACTCATCGCCGATCGACCTTCCTCGCATAGCGCCCGTTGCGAACGCCCCCGATTCTACATCCCGACGCAGCCGCCCCCGGCAGCGGAGCGTCGCGCCGTGCCCCGCCCCCTGCTGCGATGCGGTAAAATCGCGCCCATGCTCTATCCCCTCATCCGCAAATTCTTCTTCGCGCTCGACGCGGAGTCCGCCCACGGCATCGGCATGTCCGGCGTCGGTTTCCTCAACTCCGCCGGCATCGCCTGCCTGCTCGCCAAGCCCGTTCCGGCCGATCCGGTCGAGGTCATGGGGCTGCGCTTCCCCAACCCGGTCGGCCTCGCCGCCGGGCTGGACAAGAACGGCGACCACATCGACGCCCTCGCCGCGCTCGGTTTCGGCTTTCTCGAAATCGGCACGATCACGCCGCGCCCGCAGCCCGGCAACCCGCGCCCGCGCCTGTTCCGCATCCCCGAGAAGCAGGCCATCATCAACCGCATGGGCTTCAACAACGACGGCGTCGACAAACTGCTGGCCAACGTCGCGGCGGCCCAGTTCCCGAAGCGCGGCGGCATCCTCGGCATCAACATCGGCAAGAACTTCGACACGCCGATCGAAAAGGCCGCCGACGACTATCTGATCTGCCTCGAACGCGTTTACAGCGCGGCGAGCTACGTCACGGTCAACATCTCCAGCCCAAACACCAAGAACCTGCGCGAACTGCAGAAGGACGACGCGCTCGACGCCCTGCTCGGCGCCCTCAAGGCGGAGCAGGCGCGGCTCGCCGACAAGCACGGCAAGTACGTGCCGCTCGCCCTGAAGATCGCCCCCGACCTTGACGACGCGCAGATCCAGGCGATCGCCGACCTGCTGCGCCAGCACCGCATGGACGGCGTGATCGCCACCAACACGACGCTCTCGCGCGCCGGCATTGAAGGTTTCCCGAACGCCTCCGAAGCCGGCGGCCTCTCCGGCGCCCCGGTCTTCGACCTGTCGACGGCCGTGCTGCGCAAGCTGGCGACGGCGCTGGCCGGCGAAGTGCCGATCATCGGCGTCGGCGGCATCATGAGCGGCGCCGACGCGGCAGCCAAGATCGAGGCCGGCGCCAGTCTGGTGCAGTTTTACTCGGGCTTCATCTATCGCGGACCGGAACTGGTCGGCGAGGCGGCGGCCGAGATCGCCCGCCGGCGTGCGCGGTAAGCGCACGAAACAAGTGGTTGAACCGCAGCCGCCGAATTCGGAAAGCCCCCGCGCCCTCCCCCCGCCCACACCATGACCCACTACCTGTTCATCGTCATCGGCGCCGTTCTCGTCAATAACGTCGTCCTGGTGAAAATTCTCGGCCTGTGCCCCTTCATGGGCGTCTCGCGCAAGCTGGAAACGGCGTTCGGGATGGGGGCGGCGACCACTTTCGTGCTCACCGTGGCGACCGGCGCCAGCTACGTCATCGACCACTACCTGCTGATGCCCTTCGGGCTCGAGTACCTACGCACGCTGTCCTTCATCGTCACCATCGCGGCCATCGTGCAGCTCACCGAAATGGTCATCCAGAAGACCAGCCCGGTCCTGCATCAGGTGCTCGGCATCTACCTGCCGCTGATCACCACCAACTGCGCCGTGCTCGGCGTGCCGCTGCTCAACGTCGCCAACAAGCACGACTTCATCGACTCGCTGCTCTTCGGCGCCGGCAGCGCGGTCGGCTTCTCGCTGGTGCTCGTCCTCTTCGCCGGCATGCGCGAGCGCATCGAGGGCGCCGACGTGCCGCTCCACTTCAAGGGCACCGCCATCGCCATGATCACCGCCGGCCTGATGTCGCTCGCCTTCATGGGCTTCGCCGGCCTCGACAAGTACCAATAATGCTCACCGCCATCCTCATCATGGCGCTCGGCGCCGTCGTCCTCGGCGCCGCGCTCGGCTACGCCTCGATCAAGTTCAAGGTCGAGGGCGACCCGCTGGTCGACAAGATCGACGCGATCCTGCCGCAGACGCAGTGCGGCCAGTGCGGCTACCCGGGCTGCAAGCCCTACGCCGAAGCCATCTCGAAGGGCGAGGCCGACATCAACCTGTGCCCGCCGGGCGGCATGGAGGGCGTGCAGCGCCTGGCCGACCTGCTCGGGCGCGAAGCCAAGCCGCTCGACGCCGAGGAAAAACCCAAGCAGGTCGCCGTCATCGACGAGCAGACCTGCATCGGCTGCACGCTGTGCATCCAGGCCTGCCCGGTCGACGCCATCGTCGGCGCCGCCAAGCAGATGCACACCATCGTCGAAAGCCTGTGCACCGGCTGCGAACTGTGCGTCCCCCCCTGCCCGGTCGAATGCATCCGCATGGAAGCGATCGCCGAGAACATCGACAACTGGAAATGGAAATACCCGGTGATCGAGATCAAGCCGCTCCGGCAAGCCGCCTGAGACCGCCATGCTGCAACGACTCTTCAAATTCAAGGGCGGCGTCAAGCCGCAGACCAACAAGACGCAATCGGTCGGCCTGCCGATCGCCGTCGCGCCGCTGCCGACGCGCCTGATCGTTCCGCTGCACCAGAGCATCGGCGGCACGCCGGACCCGCTCGTCGCGCCCGGCGAGCGCGTCCTCAAGGGGCAGAAGATCGGCGGCGCCGACGGCTGGATTTCGTCCGCCGTGCATGCGCCGACCTCGGGCACCGTGCTCGCCGTCGAAGAGCGCGTCGCCCCCCACCCCTCGGGCCTGCCAACGCTGTCGGTGATCATCGAGCCGGACGGCCGCGACGAATGGATAACGCGCACGCCGGTCGACTACAAGGCGCTGGCCCCGGAAACGGTGCGCGAGATGCTGCGCGACGCCGGCGTCGTCGGCCTCGGCGGCGCCGTCTTCCCGAGCCACGCCAAGCTCAGCGCGTCGAAAACCGTGCCGATGGAAGAGCTGGTGATCAACGGCGCCGAGTGCGAACCCTACATCACCTGCGACGACCTCCTGATGCGCGAGCGCGCCGAGGACGTCGTGCGCGGCGTCGGCCTTTTCCGCGACCTGCTGCGCCCGAAGCGCGTGCTGATCGGCATCGAAGACAACAAGCCGGAAGCCGTCGCCGCGATGAAGCGCGCGGTGCAGGCGCTCGGCGAGGATTTTGCGGTGATCGCCGTACCGACGCGCTACCCGGCCGGCGGCGCCAAGCAGCTGATCCGCGTGCTGACCGGCAAGGAAGTGCCGGCCGCCAAGCGCTCGACCGAACTCGGCGTGCAGTGCTTCAACGTCGCCACCGCCTACACCGCCTGGCGCGCCGTCGCGCACGGCGAACCGGTCATCTCGCGCATCGTCACGCTGACCGGCAACGTCGCGCAGCCGCGCAACTGGGAAGTCCTGATCGGCACGCCGCTCGCCGAATTCGTCGCGCTCGGCCAGCCGAAGGCCGACACCGACGGCTACCTGATGGGCGGCCCGATGATGGGCTTCGAAATGCCCTCGCCCGACGCGCCGCTGGTCAAGGCCACCAACTGCATCATCGCCGGATCGCCGACGCTGTTCCCGCCGAAGGCGCCGGAAATGCCGTGCATCCGCTGCGGCGAATGCGCCAAGGCCTGCCCGCACGAACTGCAGCCCTTCGAGCTGTACTGGTTCGCGCGCGCCAAAAACTTCGGCAAGACGCAGGAATACAGCATCTTCGACTGCATCGAGTGCGGCTGCTGCAGCTACGTCTGCCCCTCGCGCATCCCGCTCGTGCAGTACTTCCGCTTCGCGAAGAGCGAAATCTGGGCGCGCGAGCGCGAAAAGAACGCCGCCGACACGGCGAAGGCGCGCTTCGAGTTCCGCAACCTGCGCGACGAACGCGAAAAGGCCGAGAAGGCCGAACGTCTGGCCAAGGCCGCCGCGGCCAAGGCGGCCGAGAAGAAGGCCGAACCCGCCCCCGCCGCACCGGCCGCCGACGCCGGCATAGGCGCGCCAGCGGCAGCGGACGGCGGCGCACCGGCCGCCGCGCCGCTCGACGCCGAAGCCGTCAAGAAGGCGACGATCGCCGCCGCCATCGAGCGCGCGCGCCAGCAGCGCGAGGCCGTGCAGCCGAAGAACACCGACCGGCTGACGCCGGCGCAGCAGAAGGAGATCGCCGAGATCGAGGCGCGCCGCGCGCCGCTGCAGGCCGAACAACCGGAACGCAGCGCACCGCCAGCGACGGACGCCGCGCAGGAGCAGCAGAACCAATGATGGACTTCACCACCCCGCCCTATCTGCTGAAGACCGCCAGCGTGCAGCGCGTCATGCTACAGGTGCTGGCCGCGCTGCTGCCCGGCATCGCCGCCTACATCTGGCTGATCGGCCCGATCGTCCTCGTCCAGCTGGCCATCGCGACGCTCGCCGCGCTGGCCGCCGAGGCCGCCATGCTCAAGCTGCGCGACAAGCCGCTCGGCCTCTTCCTCGGCGACGGCTCGGCCGTCGTCACCGCCTGGCTGATCGCGCTCACCTTCCCGCCGCTCGCGCCCTGGTGGCTGCTCGTCGTCGGCGTCCTGTTCGCCATCGTGGTCGCCAAGCACCTGTACGGCGGCCTCGGCCAGAACCCCTTCAACCCGGCGATGATCGCCTTCGCCGTGTGCATCGTCTCCTTCCCGGCGCTGATGTCGCAGTGGCCGGCGCTCGGCCTCAAGACGAGCTTCGGCGAGCAGATCGACATCGTCTTCGGCCTCGCCGCGCGCGTCGACGCGATGACCGGCGCGACGCCGCTCGACGCGATCAAGACCGCGCTCAAGCTCGGCGAAGGCGCCGTCGACGTACCGGCGCTGCTCGCCAACCAGGACATCTTCGGCAACTTCGCCGGGCGCGGCTGGGAATGGGTCGCCGCCGGCTACCTGATCGGCGGCCTGTGGCTGTGGAAGCGCGGCATCGTCAGCTGGCACGCCCCGCTCGGCTTCATCGGCGGCATCACGCTGCTCGCCGGCGCGCTCTGGCTGTGGAACCCGGCGCAGTTCGCCGGCCCGCTGTTCCACCTCTTCTCGGGCGGCGCCATGCTCGGCGCCTTCTTCATCGTCACCGACCCGGTCTCCGGCTGCACGACGCCGAAGGGCAAGTTCGTCTTCGGCTTCGCCGCCGGCCTGCTCGCCTACGTCATCCGCGTGTTCGGCGGCTACCCCGACGGCGTCGCCTTCGCCGTCCTGCTCGTCAATATCTGCGTGCCGCTGATCGACATGTACACGCAGCCGCCCATCTTCGGCATGAAGAACGAAAAATGACGCACAAGCCCAAGGCACCGACGGCCGTCAAGATGGCGACGCGCACCGCCGTCATCCTCTTCGTCTTCGTCATCTGCTTCACCGGCCTGCTCTCCGGCGCCTACCTGTGGACGCTGCCGGCGATCGAAGCCTCGGCCGCCGAAGAGAAGATGAAGCTGATCGACGAAGTGCTGCCGCGCAGCGCCTACGACAACGATCTGCTCAAGGACACCGTGCAGATTCCGGCGAGCGCCGTGCTCGGCCTCGACGTGCCGTCGACCGTTTTCCGCGCGCGCAAGGGCGGCAAGGACGTCGCGCTGGTCCTCGAAGCGGTCGCCCCGGACGGCTACGCCGGCAAGATCCGCCTGCTCGTCGCGGTGAATGCCGACGGCGCGCTGACCGGCGTGCGCGTCACGCAGCACAAGGAGACCCCCGGCCTCGGCGACTACATCGAGCCGAAGAAGGACAAGAACAAGGAACGTCCGTGGATCGCCCAGTTCAACGGCCTCTCGCTGCTGACCGTGAGCGAGCGCGACTGGAAGGTGAAGAAGGACGGCGGTCGCTTCGACTCGGTGGCCGGCGCCACGGTCACGCCGCGCGCCATAATCAAGGCGGTGTACAAGGCGGCCAAATACGTCGATGAAAACCGCGACCGACTCTACGCAACGCAGCCAGGCGAACCGACATGATCACCCGCGCAGAACTCCGCCAGATCGCCGCCAACGGCGTCTGGAAACAGAACACCAGCATCGTCCAGATCCTCGGCCTGTGCCCGCTGCTCGCGGTGACGACCAATCTGGTCAACGGCGTCATGCTCTCGCTCGCCACGATCATCGTCATGGCGCTCTCCGGCTTCGCCGTCGCCGCGCTGCGCAACTTCATCCCGCACGAAATCCGCATCCCGGTCTTCATCCTGATCGTCGCCGCGCTGGTCACCGTCGTCGACCTGCTGTTCAACGCGAACCTGCACGAGCTCTACAACGTGCTCGGTATCTTCATCCCGCTGATCGTCACCAACTGCATCGTGCTCGCCCGCGTCGAAGCCTTCGCCAACAAGAACCCGCCGCTGCAGTCGATGTTCGACGGCGTCTTCATGGGCGTCGGCATGCTGTGGACGCTGGCCCTGCTCGGCGGCCTGCGCGAACTGATCGGCGCCGGCACGCTGTTCTCCGGCATCGACATGGTCTTTCCCGGACTGCAGCCGCTGCAGCTGCTGCCGGCCGACTACCCCGGCCTGCTGCTCGCCATCCTGCCGCCCGGCGCCTTCATCCTGCTCGGCTGCATGATCGCCTGGAAGAACTGGATCGAGGCGCGCGCCGCCGCCCGCCGGCAGCTGCGGACGGACACCGCGCTCGCCGCCGGCAACTGACACGGTTCCCGATCATGAACGCCGCCCAGCGCGCCGAAATCTTCACGCGCCTGCGCGCCGCCAACCCGGCGCCGACCACCGAACTCGAATACGCGACGCCTTTCCAGCTGCTGATCGCCGTCCTGCTCTCGGCGCAGGCCACCGACAAGAGCGTCAACCTCGCGACGCGCCAGCTGTTCGCCGACGCGCCGACGCCGCAGGCGATGCTCGCCCTCGGCGAGGAAAGGCTCGCCGAGTACATCAACCGCATCGGCCTCTACCGGACCAAGGCGAAGAACACGATCGCCACCTGCCGCCTGCTCATCGAACAGCACGGCGGCGAGGTGCCGCATTCGCGCGAGGCGCTCGAAGCGCTGCCCGGCGTCGGCCGCAAGACGGCCAACGTCGTTCTCAACACCGCCTTCGGCGAACCGACCATCGCCGTCGACACGCACATCTTCCGCGTCGCCAACCGCACGAAACTGGCGCCGGGCAAGACGCCGCTCGCCGTCGAGCTCAAGCTGCTCAAGGCCGTTCCCGCCGAATTCCGGCACGACGCGCACCACTGGCTGATCCTGCACGGCCGCTACGTCTGCAAGGCGCGCAAGCCCGAGTGCTGGCGCTGCACGATCGGCGACCTGTGCGAATATGGGGAAAAGACGGAAATCGGCAGCCGCTGACCGGCCGTCGACGCCCGCCCGCCCAACCTTCCGCCCCCGACTCCCGAAAATGACCATCGCCACCGCCCTCGCCGCCGGCAACGTCGCGCTGCCGCAACTCGCCGAAGCCGCGGTGCTCGAAGCGCTGGGAAAATGCGGACTGAGCCACGCCAGCGGCGTCCTGCTCTTCCTGACGCCCGAATTCGCGCGCAACGCGCAGGCGGCCGTCACGGCGGCGGCGCGCGCGGCGCAATGCATGCAGGTCGCCGGCGGCCTCGCCGCCGGCGTGTTCACCGAGGCCGGCTGGGTGCTCGACCGCCCGGCCGCCGCCGTCATGGTGTTCGGCAACGGCCTCTCGCTCGGCCACGCCGACGCGAGCGACGCCGCGCTGCTGAGCTACGCCGGCGGCACCGTCCCGCCGGAATGGAACGACGACCGCGCACGCTTCGGCGGCAGCTTCAGCGGCGTCGGCGCGCACGCCGAGCCGGCGGTCTGGCAGCAGAGCCGTCTCGACCCGCGCCAGCGCTGCAGCGTCCAGATCCTCGGCGCCGACGCCCGCATCGGCGTCTCCAGCGGTCTGCGCCTGCTCGGCGCGGCGCAGCGCGTGGAGGCGAGCAACGGCTACGACCTCGAACGGATCGGCGGACGCAGCGCGCTCGACAGCCTGGAGCGCGCGCTGCCGGCCGGCTTCGACGCGCCGGCAAACGCGCCGGCGCCCCTGCACCAGCTGACCGCCGTGCTGATCGACGCCGAGCCGGCGCCGCACGGATCGTCTGCGGGCGCATCCGCGCCCGACGCCGCGGCCGAATCGCCCATGGACGACGCCCAAGCCGCGCTGGCCGAAGGCCGCTACCGCCCGCTCGCCATCATCGCGGTCAACGCCGACCACTCGCTGACGCTGGCCGAACGCACCGTTCCCGGCCAGCGCCTGGCCTGGGCGATCCGCCAGGCGGTGCCGGCCGAAGCCGACATGCGGCGGACCCTCGACCGGCTCGCCGCCGCGCCGGCACCCGATTGCGCGCTGATGTTCTCGTGCATCGGGCGCGGCCCCTATTTCTACGGCGGCGAAGACCGCGACCTCGACGTCCTGCGCGAACGCTTTCCCGGCCTGCCGCTGCTCGGCGCCTACAGCACCGGCCAGATCGCCCCCGCCATGTCTTCTGCCGGCCGCCGCAACCGCCAGTTGCACAACGCCGCCGTCACCGCCCTGATCACCCGCCGCTGAAGGAATCCGCCATGTTCAATCCCTCGCGCGAGCAAGTCCGCACCTTCTTCTGCGAAGCCTGGCGCAAGCACAAGGCCAGACAGATCCTCGACGGCGCCGAAGCGACCGCCGCCGACCTGATCGCCGAGCACCCCGAATACCACGCCCTGCTCGAAGACCCGGAAGCCGCGCTGCACAAGGAATTCACGCCGGAAGACGGGAGCATGAACCCCTTCCTGCACCTGTCGCTGCACCTGGCCATCGCCGACCAGATCAGCATCGACCAGCCACCCGGCATCCGCGCCGCCTATCAGGCGCTGCGCGCGCGCCTCGACGTGCACGAGGCCGAGCACGCCATCCTCGAATGCCTCGGCGAAACGATCTGGCGCGCCCAGCGCGAAGGCGGCGAAATGGACGCCGAGGGCTACCTCGAATGCGTGCGCCGGCGCAGCGGCGCCGCCTGAACGCACGCCTCCGGCAAGCCTAGCGGCTCACGTCGACCACGACGCGGCCGCGCACCGTCCCTTCCATCAGGCGCCGCGCTTCGGGAATCGCCTCGGCGAGCCCGACGGTGCGGCCGATCTCACCGAGCAGCGCCGGGTCGAGATCGCTCACCAGGCGCTGCCAGGCCGCCAGCCGCGCCGGCAGCGGCGCCATCACGCTGTCGATCCCGGCCAGCGTCACACCGCGCAGGATGAAGGGCGCCACCGACGCCGGCAGATCCATGCCCTGCGCCAGCCCGCAGGCCGCCACCGTCGCCCCGTAGCGCGCCGTCGCGCAGATATTGGCCAGCGTGTGACTGCCCAGCGTATCGACGGCGCCGGCCCAGCGCTCCTTGCCGAGCGGCTTGCCGGCCTCGGCGAACTGCGCGCGGTCGATCACTTCGGCGGCGCCGAGCGACTTCAGGTAATCCGCTTCCTGCAGGCGCCCGGTCGCCGCGACGACCGTATAGCCGCGCTTGGCGAGCAGCGCGATGGCGACGCTGCCGACGCCGCCGCTGGCGCCGGTGACGAGAATCTCGCCCTGCGCCGGCGTCACGCCGTGCCGTTCGAGCGCCAGCACGCAGAGCGCCGCGGTGTAGCCGGCGGTGCCGATGGCCATCGCCTGCTGCGCCGTGAAGGCGGCGGGCAGCGGCACCAACCAGTCGCCGCGCAGGCACGCCTTCTGCGCCAGCCCGCCCCAGTGCGCCTCGCCGACGCCCCAGCCGTTGAGCACGACGCGGTCGCCCGCCTTCCAGCCCGCGTGGCTGCTCGCCTCGACCGTGCCGGCCAGGTCGATGCCCGGCACCATCGGGTACTTGCGCACGACCGGCGCCTTGCCGGTGATCGCCAGCCCGTCCTTGTAGTTGAGCGTCGAATAGTCGACGCGGATCGTCACGTCGCCTTCCGGCAGCGCGTCGTCCGCCAGCTCGCGCACTTCGGCGAGCACGCCGGCGTCGGTTTTCTCCAGCACGATGGCCTTGAACATGGTCTTCCTCACTTTTCCAGTTGGTCGAAATCGCCGAGACGATTATTGGGCGCCGCCGCCGTTGAATCAAGAACGGCGGCGAGCCGCTATAATCGGACGATTCCCCAGCGAGATCGATCATGCGTTTCGAAGGTACCGAACACTACGTCGCCCCGCGCGACCTGACCCTCGCCGTCAATGCCGCGATCACCCTGCAGCGTCCCCTGCTGATCAAGGGCGAACCGGGCACCGGCAAGACCATGCTGGCCGAGGAAGTCGCCGCCGCCCTCGGGCTGCCGCTCTTCCAGTGGCACGTCAAATCGACGACCAAGGCGCAGCAGGGCCTCTACGAATACGACGCCGTCTCGCGCCTGCGCGACTCGCAGCTTGGCGACGCCAAGGTCGCCGAGATCGGCAACTACATCGTCAAGGGCGTGCTGTGGCAGGCCTTCGAGTGCGAAACGCCGTCCGTCGTGCTGATCGACGAGATCGACAAGGCCGACATCGAATTCCCCAACGACCTCCTGCGCGAACTCGACCGCATGGAGTTCTACGTCTACGAAACGCGCCAGATGGTGCGCGCGCGCCACCGGCCGATCCTGTTCATCACCTCGAACAACGAGAAGGAACTGCCGGACGCCTTCCTGCGCCGCTGCTTCTTCCACTACATCAAGTTCCCGGACCGCGAGACGATGGCGAAGATCGTCGACGTGCACTTCCCGGGGCTCAAGCAGAACCTGCTGCGCGAGGCGCTCGAAGTCTTCTTCGAACTGCGCGAGGTTCCCGGCCTCAAGAAGAAACCCTCGACCTCCGAGCTGCTCGACTGGCTCAAGCTGCTGCTGGCCGAGGACATCCCGCCCGAGGCGCTGCGCGCCAAGGACCAGAAGGCGGCGATCCCGCCGCTGCACGGCGCCCTGCTGAAGAACGAGCAGGACGTCCATCTTTTCGAACGCCTGATTTTCATGGCCCGTCACAACCGTTGAAAGCACCGCTCATCCGATCATGAAAGCCTTTCTCCTCATCGTCGCCGCCCTGATCCTGCCCTTCGTCTCGATCGGCTCCTTCACCGCCGCCTCGCTGCTGCGCATGCGCGACGGCGCCGCCGCCGGCGCCCTGCCCGGCCTGCTCACCGGCGTCGGCTTCGTGCTGATCGCCGTGCTCGCCTACTGCATCTTCAGCCTGCACCGGATGCACGTCGCCAAGCGCAACGCCGCGCCGAGCGGCGAGTAAAGCGCGCCCGGCGCGAGCCCCCGGCGGCCGCCCGCGATCATGCTCATCGACTTCTTCCTGCACCTCAAGGCGAGCAAGCTGCCGGTCTCCACCAAGGAGTTCCTGGCCCTGCTCGAAGCGCTGCGCGAGCACGTCATCGAGCACAGCCTCGACGACTTCTACGTGCTGGCGCGCGCCGTGCTGGTCAAGGACGAAACGCACTTCGACAAGTTCGACCGCGCCTTCGCCGAGTATTTCAAGGGCGTCGAGGCGCTGCCCGGCATGGACGCGCTGATCCCCGAGGACTGGCTGCGCCAGGCGGCGAAGAAGCACCTCTCGGCCGAGGAACGGGCGAAGCTCGAAAAGCTCGGCTGGGACAAGCTGATGGAAACCTTCAAGCAGCGCCTCGCCGAGCAGAAGGAGCGCCACGCCGGCGGCAGCAAATGGATCGGCACCGGCGGCAGCTCGCCCTTCGGGCACGGCGGCACGCACCCGGAAGGCATCCGCATCGGCGGCAAGAGCGAGAACCGCTCGGCGGTGAAGGTCTGGGAGAAGCGCGAGTACCGCAACCTCGACGACAGCGTCGAACTCGGCACGCGCAACATCAAGGTCGCCCTGCGCCGCCTGCGCCGCTTCGCGCGCGAGGGCGCCGCCGACGAGCTCGACCTCGACGGCACCATCGCCGGCACCGCGCGCAACGCCGGCTGGCTCGACCTGCGCATGCGCCCGGAGCGGCACAACGCGGTCAAGGTCCTGCTCTTCCTCGACGTCGGCGGCTCGATGGACGACCACGTCCGCGTCTGCGAAGAAATCTTCTCGGCCTGCCGCAGCGAGTTCAAGCACCTCGAGTACTACTACTTCCACAACTGCGTGTACGACTACCTGTGGAAGGACAACGCGCGGCGCCACCACGAGCGCATCCCGACGCTCGACGTGATGCACCGCTACGGCAACGACTACAAGCTGATCTTCGTCGGCGACGCGTCGATGAGTCCCTACGAGATCCTGCAGCCCGGCGGCAGCGTCGAATACACCAACCCGGAAGCGGGCGCCGTCTGGCTGCGCCGCCTGACCGACACCTGGCCGCACGCGATCTGGCTCAACCCCGAGCCCGAGCATTCCTGGCAATACCGCCAGTCGACCTCGCTGATCCACAACCTCGTCGGCGGCCGCATGTTCCCGCTCACGCTCGACGGGCTGGAACGCGGCATGCGCCAGCTCGGCAAGTAGCCGCTCCGCCGCGCCCGGCCGTCCCGCGCGCGGCCCGTCCCGCCTGGCACCGCTCCTCCTCGCGAAGCGTCTTGCGAAGCGCCTCGCTGATTCGAACCAATCCGCCGCCGCAGTGCCTCATTTCAAAAGACCCGCCGACCCGCCGGCGGGTGTCGGCAACGCGCAAGGAGCAACGGACATGAACACGGCAAACCCCGCGTATCGCATCGAAAAAGACAGCTTCGGCCCTATCGAGGTCCCCGCCGAGCGCCTGTGGGGCGCACAGACGCAGCGCTCGCTGCAGCACTTCACGATCGGCGGCGAGCGCATGCCGGACGAGCTGGTGCTCGCGCTGGTCGAGGTCAAGCGCGCCGCGGCGCTCGCCAACGCCGAGGTCGGCATGCTGCCGGACGCCACCGCCGCCGCCATCGTGCAGGCTGCCGACGAAGTGCTCGCCGGGCGCTGGCCGGACGAATTCCCGCTCTCGGTGTGGCAGACCGGCTCCGGCACGCAGAGCAACATGAACGTCAACGAAGTGCTCGCCAACCGCGCCTCCGAACTGCTCGGCGGCGCGCGCGGCGAGGGGCGGACGGTGCATCCGAACGACCACGTCAACCTCGGCCAGTCGTCGAACGACGTCTTTCCGAGCGCCATGCACCTCGCCGCCGCGCGCCGCGTCGAAGGCGCGCTGCTGCCGGCGCTCGACGCGCTGACGGAAAGCCTCGCCGGCCACGCCGAGCGCTTCGCCGACATCGTCAAGGTCGGCCGCACGCACCTGCAGGACGCGACGCCGCTGACGCTCGGGCAGGAGTTCTCCGGCTACGTCGACCAGCTGCGCATCGCCCGTCAGGGCATCACCGCCGCCCTCCCCGGCCTGCACGCGCTGGCCCTCGGCGGCACCGCCGTCGGCACCGGACTCAACGCCCACCCCGCGTTCGCGACGCGCGCCATCACCGAGATCGCGCGCCACAGCGGCCTGCCCTTCGTCCCCGCCGGCAACCGTTTCGCCGCGCTCGCCGGGCACGAGCCGCTGGTTCTCGCGCACAGCGCACTGAAGGCGCTGGCGACGGCGCTGAACAAGATCGCCAACGACCTGCGCTGGCTGGGCAGCGGCCCACGCTCGGGGATCGGCGAGCTGCTGCTGCCGGAGAACGAACCGGGCAGCTCGATCATGCCGGGCAAGGTCAACCCGACGCAGTGCGAAGCGCTGACCATGGTCTGCGCGCAGATTTTCGGCAACGACGTGGCGCTCACCGTCGGCGCCGCCGGCGGCAATTTCGAACTGAACGTGATGAAGCCGCTGATCGCCCGCAACTACCTGCACAGCGCCCGCCTGCTCGCCGACGCCATGCACGGTTTCGACGAACACTGCGTGCGCGGCCTGCGCGCCGACACCGCGCGCATCGGCGAACTGCTCGGGCGCAGCCTGATGCTGGTCACCGCGCTCGCGCCGCACATCGGCTACGACCGCGCCGCGCAAATCGCCAAGCGCGCGCACGCCGAAGGCAGCACGCTGCGCGAAGCCGCCCTCGCCTCGGGCCACGTGACGGCGGAGGAGTTCGAGCGCTGGGTCGTGCCGGAACAGCTCGTATGAGCGCCCGGCATGCCTCCCCTCAAAGGCGCGGCGCCACCCGGCCCGCCCGACTTCGGGATACCCGGCCGGGTAAAACCGGAGAAAGGAAACAAACATGAAACGCCTGTCATGGCTGGCGACCGTCGTCTCCGCCCTCGTCCTTTCCGCCTGCGGAACGGCGCCCGAAAAACAGACCCAGGCCCCCCGGGCGCCGCAGAGCGGCCAGCTCGAACTGGCCCTGCGCAGCGGCACCTATACGTGCGAACAGGACATACGAATCCGCGTCGAACGCGAAATCCGCGAAGGCGCGAACGTCCGCATCGACATCGTGTGGAACGGCGACGGCTATCGCCTGGAGCGCGACGCCTCCTACTCGGGACTGCCGCGTTTCGAGGACGCGGCCCGGAGTCTGGTATGGATCGACCTGCCCTGGAAAAGCCTGCTGCTCGACGGCAGAACGAATGCGCCGCTGGTCAACGAATGCCGCCTCGGCTGATTGCCGGAGCACCCGCGCTTCCCGCCCGAGGATTGCGCGGAGACGCTCAGGCGAGAAAGCGCCAGCCCGGCAGCGGGAAAACGGCCGCGCCCGACAGGCGCTTTTGACCCGGATCAAACCCCCGGCGCAATAGTTGAGTAAAATAATCAACAATAATTCCGTCCAGGCGCCGCGGCGCGCGGACTACGCGAAACGGCCGCCGGCCACGAACCGGCGCGCTTTTCGCCCTGACCTTGCGGGGTGCCCGAACATGGCCAAGAAGTTTCCCTTGCATCCGAAACATCCCGAGCGCATCTGCTGGGGATGCGACAAATACTGCCCGACCGACTCGCTCGGCTGCGGCAACGGCTCCGGCCGCACCCAGCACCCCGCCGAACTGCTCGGCGACGACTGGTACACCTACGGCGACTGGAATCTGGAAGCCGGCCCCGACCCCACCGCCGATCCGGAGAAGCCGGCGGACGAGCGCACGGAATAAGCCCGGCTTTTCTGAATAGAATCCGACTGCTTGATCTGATCAAACAGTCCGGCAAAACGCTCAGCAAAACGGCTGATCTGATCACTGACAACAATCGACTGCCAGAAGCAGTCGTTGAGCGATTCCCCCCAAAAGCCGACGAATGCGGCCCAATTTATGCTATTGTTCTTATCTGCTACTTTTCACGACTTTTTAGTAGTCACGTTTTCTAGGTCTTAGCCCATGAAGGCACGTAACGGTGCCCGGTTTCGGCGATATGACAATCCTAAGCAAGGGAGACAGGTGTCGAGTTAGGGCGCAGTACTGCCTCCCTAAATCAAAGTTAGATTTCTATGAGCGATAAACAGAATTCGTTGCTTGACAGTGGGGCTGTACTGGCTGCAGCAACCGCGTTTCTGTATTGCGTAAGCACTGCTAAATATGGCGGCTACCTTTCTAAGCTTCAGCTTGATGCCGATGTTCTTGATCGAAACTTTCAGCAAGTTTTGTATCAGGGTTTTGTGGATTCATTTCCCCAAATCTTTCTTGCGTTGTTTCTCTACGCGATAGTGCGATTTCTGTACTCTCATGCGTTCTTGCCTAGCTTGGAAAGCTGGCTAAAGAAATCCAGGAAGCAGAAGCGTCAGTATCTGAAACTGAAACGCAGTCTTTTTGGCAAGCAAAAAGACTCCCAAATCGTTCGACAGGCAAAAAGGCACACCATTACTTTCGCGCTGTTGGCTATCGTTTTCCTCGCTTTTGTCCTAAGTCTCGTCTACTTCGAATCTAAAGGACACTCTGCTGCCGTCGCGATCTTGGAAAAACTGGATGAAAAACCTGTCCAAGATCAAGATTTAATCACGGTACAAATAGACTCCAAAACACGAAAGCTGCTGTATCTCACTTGCGGCGCCAGAAACTGTGCTGGCGTAGACCCAAGTACAAAGTCGGTGCATTATTTCCCCCAGAATGGTCACTCTTACTTTCTTTCGACGAAGAAAGAGAAGCAACACAATGCTCAAGCATCGACGCCAAAGTGAGTCTCAGAAATCTAACCCATCATTCCACCGGACCTGCGCGAAAAACCGCGCAGTCCGGTGAATTCAAACGTTAGACATTTCATCTCGGGAGGAGCAATGGCAACACGAGAAGATATGAAAGTCTGGGTAATAAAAGCCCTCAAATCATTGGGAGGCAAAGGCTGGCCCAAAGATGTTGCCAAATATATTTGGGATCACTACGAAGTTGAACTCAAGTGTTCAGGAGGTCTTCTCTATACATGGCAATACGATGTTCGTTGGGCTGCTCAGGCATTGCGCAATTCGGGCACATTAAAGCCAGTCCACGGCCGCCGTGATCTCCCGTGGGAGTTAGCGTGACGGCCATCTAACCCTGCGCTAACGCCGGCAGCAGCCCCTTAGCGTCACGTTGAACGTCCAATCTTCATAATTGCAAGTTTCCGCTTTGGGTTGTTACCCGTCGCTCACCTAACTATCCTTGCCCTCCCGCCTCGCATTCACGGGGAAAGAGCTGTTCCCTAGGCTTTGGACTGCAACACTCGACCATGATCGACTGGATTTTGCAGGCGCGCAGCGAGCGGCCAGAGCCTTATTCAGCTTTCGGCTTCCCGACCAGTTGCTTAGCGAAGGCTGCATCGTTCTTCGTAACGCGGGGCGCCTTCTGCGGGCCGAGGGAGTCGACGAAGCGCACGAAGTCGTCGAGTGCGAGCGGTTCGCAGAGCGGCGTTTCGCCGGCGTCGGTGCGTTCGCGCAGCAGGAACAGGCCGCTGCCGGTGAGGACCATCAGGTAGTGCCGGCCGGCGCTGCGCGCATTCAGGCGGGCAACGGCGGCGCTGGCGCGCGTCGAGCGCATGCGCGTCTCCTCAAGAGGGATTTTCCATGAAGCGCGAAGGCGTCGCCCTGCCGGGTCATGCGCGCTGCTCGACCGGCGGCGCGACCTTGACGACTTCTTCGAGCGTCGTCAGCCCGGCGGCGACCTTCATCGCGCCGGAGATGCGCAGCGGCTTCATGCCTTCGCGGTAGGCGAGTTCGCGGATTTTGGCGAGCTCGGCGCCGTCGGTGATCGTCTGCTTCATGTCGGGCGACAGGAGCAGGATTTCGTAGAGGCCGACGCGGCCGAGGTAGCCGGTCATGCGGCATTCGAGGCAACCGACCGGGTGGTGGAAGTGCGCCGGGCGGTTGGCCTTCCACGGCGCGACGAGCTTGTCCCACAGGCCGATGTCTTCCGGGGTCGCCGGGTGCGCCTGCTTGCAGTGCGGGCACAGGATGCGCACCAGGCGCTGCGCCATGATGCCAAGCGTGGTGGCGCTCAGCAGGTAGGACGGGACGCCGAGGTCGAGCATGCGGGTGATCGCCGACGGGGCGTCGTTGGTGTGCAGCGTGGATAGCACGAGGTGGCCGGTAAGCGCGGCCTGGATCGCCATTTCGCCGGTTTCGAGGTCGCGGATTTCGCCGACCATGATGATGTCCGGGTCCTGCCGCATCAGCGCGCGCACGCCTTCGGCGAAGCCGAGGTCGACGGCGGCCTGCACCTGCATCTGGTTGAAGGCGGCCTCGACCATTTCGATCGGGTCCTCGATGGTGCATACGTTGACCTCGGGCGTCGCCAGCTGCTTGAGCGTCGAGTAGAGCGTCGTCGTCTTGCCCGAGCCGGTCGGTCCGGTGACCAGGATGATGCCGTTCGGCCGCTCGACCATCGATTTCCAGCGCGCCTGGTCGTCGTCGGAAAAGCCGAGTTCGGCGAAGTCGCGCACCAGCACCTCGGGGTCGAAGATGCGCATCACGAGTTTTTCGCCGAAGGCGGTGGGCAGCGTGGACAGGCGCAGTTCGACCTCCTGCCCGTCGGCCATGCGCGTCTTGATGCGGCCGTCCTGCGGGCGGCGCTTCTCGACCACGTCCATGCGGCCGAGGATCTTGATGCGGCTGGTCATCGCCGTCATCACACTCATCGGGATCTGGTACACCTGATGCAGCACGCCGTCGATGCGGAAGCGCACGATGCCCAGCTCGCGGCGCGGCTCGATGTGGATGTCGCTGGCGCGCTGCTCGAAGGCGTACTGCCACAGCCAGTCGACGATGTTGACGATGTGCTGGTCGTTGGCGTCGTACTGGCGGTTGGCGCGCCCGAGTTCGACGAGCTGCTCGAAGGACGACAGGGTGCCGCCCTGTCCGCCGCTCTGCGCGGCCTTCTTGACCGAGCGCGCGAGGTTGTAGAACTCGATCAGGTAGCGCGCGACGTCGGCCGGATTGGCGACGACGCGGCGGATGTCCTTCTTGAGGATGGGCGCCAGCTCCTTCTCCCACTCGCGCAGGTAGGGCTGCGTCGTGGCGACCACCACTTCGCGCGTCGTCACCTGCACGGGCAGGATGCCGAAGCGCGTGGCGTAGGCCGAGGACATCACCTCGGTCACCGCCGTGAAGTCGATCTTCAGCGGATCGATGTGGAAATAGTCGAGGCCGACCTTGCCGGCCAGCCATTCGGCGAGGTCTTCGAGTCCCAGCGCGCGGTTCGGCGCGAGCAGCGACTTCCACTTCTGGTCGGCGACGACGACCAGCGGATGCGCTTCGATGCGGCGCAGGCGGCTGTCGGCGATCAGGGCTTCGGCGTCGCCGTGCGCGACGATGCCGTCGGCGACCAGCAGCTTGAGCACCTCGGGCAGCGTCAGGCGATGCTCCTGAACGGTATTGACCGTCTTGTTGGGCATGAAGGTATTCCGGGTGGATGACCGGGCGACTATACCCGAGAGGCCGTCATCGCCTCAACGACGAGGCGACGACGCTGCGCCTTGCTTGCCGGGCCGCCGCTCAGGCGAAGCTGCGGATGACGCCGGCGAGCCGCTCGACGCCTTCCTCGATGCGCGGCGGCGGCACGGTGACGAAGGCCAGACGCAGCGATTCGATTTCCGGATCGGCCGCGAAGAACGGCGCGCCGGGGACGAAGGCGACCTTCTGCTCGACGGCCTTGGCGAGCACCTTGGAGGCGTCCATGCCGCGCGGCAGTTCGGCCCACAGGAACATGCCGCCGCGCGGCCGGTTCCAGCGCACGCCTTGCGGCATGTGGCGTTCGAGCGCGTCGATCATGGCCTGGCACTGGTCGCGGTAGAGCGCGCGGATGGTCGGGATGTGCGTATCGAGGAAGCCGTCCTTGATCACTTCGTAAACGGCCATCTGCGACAGCGTCGCGGTGTGCAGGTCGGTCGCCTGCTTGGCCTGCACGAGCTTGGCGCGCAGCGCCGGCGGCGCGATCACGTAGCCGATGCGCAGGCCGGGAGCCAGCACCTTGGAGAAGGAGCCCATATAGACCGTGCGCTCGGGCGCCAGCGAGCGGATCGACGGCGGCGTTTCGCCGTCGTAGGACAGCGCGCCGTAGGGATCGTCCTCGAGGATCAGCAGGTCGAGCTCGCGCGCGCGCTGCGCAAGCTGACGGCGGCGCGCTTCCGGCAGCAGGCGGCCGGTCGGGTTCTGGAAGTTGGGCAGGCAGTAGAGGAACTTGGCGCCGCGCATCGATTCGTCCATCGACTCGGGCAGCAGGCCGTCCTCGTCGGCGGCGACCGGGATGAACTTCGGACCGAACAGCGAGAAGGCCTGCAGCGCGCCGAGATAGGTCGGCGTTTCGACGAGCACCGTGTCGCCCGCATCGACCAGCGCCTTGGAGAGCAGGTCCAGCCCCTGCTGCGAACCGGAGACGATCAGCACCTGATCGGCATCGACCGGCGCCTCGGGCGTGCTGCAGCGCCGGGCGATCCATTCGCGCAGCGGCGCATAGCCTTCGGTCGTGCTGTACTGCAAGGCCTCGCGGCCGTTGCCGGCGAGCACCTGCGTCATCGCCGCGCGCATTTCGTCGACCGGGAAGGTGACCGGGGCCGGCAGGCCGCCGGCAAAGGAAATGACTTCGGGGAGTTCGGTGATCTTGAGGATTTCGCGGATCGCCGAGCTTTGCAGTTCGCGGGCGCGGGTGGAGAACAGGCGGTTGAAATCGGGGGCGGTCATGGGCATCAATCTGAAATGGTTGGAGCGGTCTATCCCGTCTTTCCGGCCTGCCCGGCCGGACCGTCGGGACGGCGCCACACGGCGCCCTCGCGTATTTTCCCTGGAGCCCGACAGTTTAAGCCTTTGCCGGACCGAGGAAAATACGCGGCGCAGCATTTTCGCGCTCAGACGGTCTCGCTCCCCGAGTATTCCGGTTCGCAGCGCAGCCAGACCGAGAAGGTGGCGCCGGCGCCGCGCACGCTGTGCACGGTGATGCGCCCGCCGTAGCGTTCGATCAGCGAGTAGCTGATCGACAGGCCGAGGCCGGTGCCCTGTGTCTTCTTGGTCGTAAAGAAGGGGTCGAAGATGCGGTCGAGGTCTTCGGGGCGGATGCCTTCGCCGGTGTCGCGCACGTCGATGCGCACGCCGTGCGGCGCGGCGCCCGCCGGGACGATCTCCGGCTCGCCGCCGCCGTCCTCGCCGCCGCCTTCGTACCAGTCGCGCGCGGAGAGCGTCAGCGTGCCGCCGTCCGGCATCGCCTGCACGGCGTTGACGATCAGATTGATCAGCACCTGCTGCAGTTCCTGCCGGTTGATGCCGACCCAGTGCGTGGCCGCGTAGTCCTGCTCGACGCGCACGCTGCGTTTGCCCAGGTGGTGGCGGGCGAGCACCAGGCAGTCGGCGAGCACGGCGGCGCAATCGACCGGTTCGACGTAGCCGGCGAACTCGCCGGGCCGGGCGAACTGCAGCAGCTTGGTGACGATGACGCGGATGCGGTCGACCTGCTCGTCGATCAGGCGGATTTCGGTGGCGACCGGCTGCGCGGCCGGGCCAAGTTCTTCGCGCAGCACGTCGAGGTTGCCCTGCACGACGGCGATCGGGTTGTTGATCTCGTGCGCGACGCCGGCCGTCAGTTCGCCGATGGCCGCCAGCTTCTCGCTGATCACCAGCTGGCGCTGCGCGACGCGCAGACGGGCGTTGGCCTCCTCCAGCTCGGCCGTGCGCTCGGCGACCTTGTGGTCGAGCTCGTCGGCCGAGCGCTGCAGCTCGTCGCGCTTCTGCGCCAGCACGTCGAGCAGATGGTCGAACTCGCCGGCCAGCCGGCCGAGTTCGTCGCGGCTGCCCGTCTCGCCGACGCGCGCGCCGGATTCACCGCCGTCGATGCGCGCGATGGTGCGGTTCATGCGTTCGATGGGCCGGAAGATGCCGCGCGCCCAGTTCAGCGACCAGGCGCAGCCGATCAGGCTGATCGCCGCGAAGATCGCGAAGATCAGCGCCAGCGCGTTTTCCTTGGCCGAGCGGAACGGCGCTTCGAGGAAGCCGACGTAGAGCATGCCGACGCGCTTGCCGAAGCTGTCGAGCACCGGCTCGTAGCCGGAAACGTACAGGTCGTTGACCACGAAGGCGGTGTCCAGCCAGGTCTTGCCCTGCGTCAGGACATGGTCGCGCACGCGCTGCGAGACGCGCGTGCCGAGCGCGCGTTCGCCCTCGAACAGACGCACGTTGGTGGCGATCCGCGTGTCGCCGAGGAAGAGCGTGGTCGTTCCCTTGCTGGCCAGCGGCAGCGAACCGTCGCGGTAGACGATGGCGTTGATCGTATCGACGATGCCGAGATTGCCGTTGAGCAGAAGCCCGCCCTCGACGACGCCGATCAGCTGCTCGCCCGCATTGACGATGGGCGCTGCGGCGTGGATGACCATGCCGCTCGTCTCGCTCTTGCGCACGTCGGGCGCGGCCTTGGGCGTCGGCACCAGATTGATGCCGGCGCGCTCGGCCAGAGAGGCGTCGACGGCGGCAAGCTGGGCGGCGTCGTAGACGTCGATGGCGCTGCCCGCGCTGCCGTGCAGCGCCGCCCGCACCACCGGCCAGACGGCGTGGTCGGCCGCCGTGCGCTGCGCGGCGGCGGCCAGACGCACCTTGCCGGAGCGATCGAGCAGGTAGATGAAGTCGAGTCCGTTGCGCCGCCGCGCGGCTTCCAGCTCGGCGGCGATCGCCGCGTCCTGCTTGCTCGCGATCGCCGCCTGCAGGCGCTGCGAAGCGGCCAGTGCGTCGACCTGCGTGCCGACGCCCTTGACCACGCGATCGAAGTATTCGTGCGCCGTGACGAGATCGCTGCCGACCTTGAAGATCAGCAGTTTCTGGTAGCTGCTGTCGCTCCAGTACCAGACCAGCGCCATCAGCACCGGGAAGCCGAGCAGCAGCGGCGCCAGCACGAGGAAGAGCAGCTTGGCGCGGACCGAGGCGCCGAAATAGTCGAACAGCGGGCGCAGCAGCGCGGGCAGACCCATGGCGCGGATCAGGACAGGCCCTGGAGGTCCAACTCCAGCCATTCGGCGCACTTGCGCTCGAGCGTCTTGCGCGACACGCCGAGCCGGCGCGCCGCTTCCGACTTGTTGCCGCCGGCCGCGTCGAGCACGCGCAGGATGTGGCGCTTTTCGACTTCGGCGAGCGGCAGGTCGAGCGTCGACGCCTCATCGCCCGCCGCCGCGTCCGTCGGCGGCACGGCGGCGGACGGCAGCAATTCGACCGGGAAGCCGCCGAGGATCAGCGAACGTTCGACGAAGTTGCGCAGTTCGCGCACGTTGCCCGGCCACGGATAGTTCGCCAGCCCGTCGAGCGTTTCGCGGGCGAGCGGCAGCGGCGCGACGCCGAGCTGCGCGGAAAGCAGCGCCATGAAATGCGCCGCCAGTTCGGCGATGTCCTCGCGCCGGGTGCGCAGCGGCGGAATCGCGATGTCGACGACGGCGAGGCGGAAGTAGAGATCCTGCCGGAAGCGTCCGGCGGCGACCTCGCCGGCCAGATCGCGGTTGCTCGCGGCGACGATGCGCACGTCGACCGGCACTTCCTTCTCCGACCCGACCGGGCGCACCTTGCGCTCTTCGAGCACGCGCAGCAGCTTGGTCTGCATGGCGAGCGGCAGTTCGCCGATCTCGTCGAGGAAGAGCGTGCCGCCGTGCGCGTAGTAGAACAGGCCGTTGCGCGTATCGACGGCGCTCGTGAAGGCGCCCTTGACGTGGCCGAACAGCTCGCTCTCGATCAGCTCGGCGGCGATCGCCGCGCAGTTCACCGGCACGAAGGGGCGCGCCGCGCGCGGGCTCATCTGGTGCAGCGCGCGCGCCGCGACTTCCTTGCCGGTGCCCGACTCGCCTTGCAACAGCACGGTCGTCGGCATCGGCGCGATGCGCTTGATCAGGCCGCGCAGATGCTGGATGGCGAGCGAATGGCCGACCAGCCCGTCGACTTCGGGCCCCAGTTCGGCACCGAACTTGACCAGTTCGCGGCGCAGCACGAAGTTCTCGCGCGCCAGGCGGGCGCGCTCGAAGCAGCGCTTGATCGAGTTGAGTATCTGGTCGACGCGGAAGGGCTTGAGGATGAAGTCGGAAGCGCCGCCGCGCAGCGCCTTGATCGCCGTCTCCATGTCGGCGAAGGCGGTGATCAGGATCACGTCGCCGGCGAAACCGCTCTCGCGCAGTTCGTGCAGCCACTCGACGCCGGATTTCCCCGGCAGGGAGATGTCGAGCACGATGAGATCGAAGTGCAGGCGCGCCATCAGCTGCGCCGCGCGCTCGACGTCGCCGACCGCCTCGACGAGGCCGCAGCGCGACTTGAGCGTGCGCTCGAGAAAATTGCGCATGCCCTCTTCGTCGTCGACCACGAGCACCGAAAAGGACTGCCAGTTGCCGAAACCGGAAGACGCCGTCGCCTCTGCTTCAAACTGCATTGCAATTCTCCATGCAAACTTCGATCCCGCCGCCGGCAAGATGCAGGCGGCGCATGTGCGGCAGCTCGATCACGTCGCGGTCGTGGCAGGCGATCACGGCGGCCGTGCGCGGCCCGCAGAACTCGCGCACCAGCGCCAGCGTCTGCTGGCGCGATTCGGCGTCGAGGTTGGCCGTCGGCTCGTCGAGCAGCAGCACCCGCGGCTTGAGCACCCAGGCGCGGGCCAGCGCGACGCGCTGCTTCTCGCCGCCCGACAGCTTCTGCGGCGGCGTGTCGAGCAGGTGTTCGAGGCGCGCCCAGGCGACGGCGGCGGCGACCCGCCGCTCGCGCTCGGCGCGCTCGATGCCGCGGGCGCGCAGGCCGTAGGCGATATTATCGAGCACGCCGGTGTGAAAGAGATACGGCTGCTGGTGCACATAGATCACTTCGTGCCGCAGCCAGTCCGGATACGGTTGCCAGCCGAAGGCGCGGTCGGCGTACTGGCCGCTGCCGCGCTCCGGCTGGTCGATGCCGGCGAGGATGCGCAGCAGCGTCGACTTGCCGGCGCCGTTCTCGCCGGTCAGCGCATAGCTTTCGCCGGCAGCCAGCGCCAGTTCATCGATGGCGAACAGGCGGCGCTCGCCGAAGGACTTTTCCAGCCCCGCGACCGACAGCAGAGTCATCGCTGCGCGCCTCCCTGGAAAAAGGCGAATGCCGAGTTGACGCCGAGCGCGACGACGAGCAGGACGATGCCGAGCGCGACGCCTTGCGCGAATTCGCCCTTGCTCGTTTCGAGCGCGATGGCGGTCGGAATGTTGCGCGTCACGCCGGCGATGTTGCCGCCGACCATCAGCGAGCAGCCGACTTCGGAAACGACGCGCCCGAAGGCGCTGCACACCGCCGCCATGAGCGCGAAGCGCACTTCGACGAGCATGGTCCACGCCACGCGCGGCCCGGAGGCGCCGAGCGCGAGCGCCGTTTCGCGCGCCCGCGGATCGGCCGACTGCAGCGCGGAGAGCGAAAAGGCGATGAGCACCGGCAGCGCGATGAGCACCTGCCCGACGATCATCGCCGTTTGCGTGAATAGCAGCTGCAGCTGGCCGAACGCGCCCTGCCGCGAGAGCAGCAGATAGAGCAGCAGGCCGACGACGACGGTCGGCGAAGCGAGCAGCCCCTGGATCAGCACGATCAGCGGCCGCCGGCCGGGAAACTCGACGCTGGCGAGCAGGTAGCCCATGCCGACGCCGACCGGCAGCGCGACGGCCATGGCGATCAGCGAGACGGAAAGCGAAACGCCGACGATGCCCCACAGCTCGGCATCGGCGGAAAACAGCAGAAGCAGCGCCTGCCGGGTGGTTTCGAGCAATTCCAAGCCGGGTTTGCCTTACTTCGCCGGCGTGATGAAGAAGAGCTGTTCACCGCTCGGCTTGAAGGCGCTGATCGCCGCGCGTCCCTCGGCGCCGGTCATCCACTCGATCAGCGCCATCGCGCCGGCGAAGTTGATGTCCGGATACTTCTTCGGATTGACGGCCATGATGCCGTAGGGATTGAACATGCGCGGATCGCCCTGCATCGAGATTTCCAGCCCGGTCTTCGCCTTGTAGGCGGCGTAGGTGGCGCGGTCGGACAGCGTGTAGCCCTGCATCTCGCCGGCCATCGTCAGCACCTCGCCCATGCCGAGCCCGGCCGAGACATGCCAGGGCGTGCCCTTGGGCGTGACGCCGATCTGCTTCCAGTAGCTCTGCTCCATCTTGTCGGTGCCCGAATCGTCGCCGCGCGAGATGAAGCGCGCCTTGCCCGCCGCCAGCCGGCGGAAGGCCTCGAGCACGTCCTTGCCGCCGCGGATGCCGGCCGGATCGCTCGGCGGGCCGACCAGGATGAAGTCGTTGTACATCACGTCGCGCCGGTTCACGCCGTGGCCGGCCGCGACGAAGGCGTCCTCGGCCTCGCGCGCATGCACCAGCACGACGTCCACGTCGCCGTTCTCGCCAAGCTTGAGCGCCTTGCCGGTGCCGACCGAGACGACATGCACCTTGATCCCCTGCTTGGCTTCGAAGATCGGCAGGATGACGCGCAGCAGGCCGGAGTTCTCGGTGCTCGTCGTCGTCGCCAGGCGCAGGTCGCGGGCGTTGGCCGAAAGCGAAATGGCGCCGAGGAACAAGGACATAAGCGCATAAGCGCCGAACCGGCTAAAGGCTGCCTTCAACATGTCGTTACTCCTTCTCGTGAGTGTCGTTTGAATTTTAGGGCGTCGCCGCATTACTATCTGCCCTGGCAAGCATATCCAGCCTCGCTCACGGGCGCCTCCGGGCAATCCGCCGCGCCGCGCGAAAGCTGCAGAAACCAAGAACAGGAAATGCCCGCACCTTATTTTTTCTTTCATCCGATGCTCGGACCGGAGCGATCCTGGTCGGCCCTGCATTGGCAGACCGACGCCATGGACCGCATTACGGCCGGCGAGTTCATCGATTGCTTTACCGAGTCCGGCGCTGCGCCGCTCGCCGACAGGATACCGCTCTTGCTGCCGATCGCGCCGGAATGGCTGGTGCAGGGCGAGTTTATTCAGAAATTCGGAAGCGACCAAGCGGTTTTCGTCCTTCCCGAGCACACCCTCGACGCCCCGGCGGCGCTCGCCGAATGCGCTGCGCTGCGCAAGCGGGGCTACCACTTCGCCCTGCGCGTCGACCGCGCCGACGCGATCCGCCGCGCCCCGCTGACCGCCTTCGACCACTTGCTGCTGGACGCGTCGTTCTCGCGCCATGAACTGCCGGCCCTCGAACTGATCTACTGCGACCGGGTGGAACTGCGCCGGATCGCCACCGGCGTCGCCTCGCCGGAACTGTTCGACTGGCTCGCCGGCAAGCGCTTCGTGCTGTGCGACAGCACCTTCCTGACGGCGCCCGACGCCGAGCGCGCGCCGGACCCGGACGCCGCGCGCGTCAAGATGCTCAAGCTGCTCAGCCTGGTCGTGCAGGACGCCGAGACGCGGGCGATCGAGGAAGTCTTCCGCGAAGAACCCAAGCTGTCGTACAACCTGCTGCGCCTCGTCAACTCGGTCGCGATCGGCGGCATGACGCAGATCAGCAGCTTCAACCAGGCCATCGCCATCCTCGGCCGGCGCCAGCTGCAGCGCTGGCTGCAGCTCCTGATCTACGCCAACCAGTTCGGCCTGAGCAACGAACCCAATCCGTTGATGCAGCTCGCCGCCGCGCGCGGCCGCCAGATGGAGCTGCTCTGCGGCGCCCTCGCCGCCCCCCCGGACATCCCGGAACTCGGCGACGCGGCCTTCATGATCGGCATCTTTTCGCTGCTCGACGTGCTGCTCAAGCTGCCGATGCGCGACATTCTCGGCGCGCTGCCGCTGCAGGACGCGATCACCGCGGCGCTCGGCGAACGTCGCGGCGTCCTCGGCGAACTGCTCGCGGCGGTGCAGGCCGGCGAGGCGGGAGAGCACGCCCGGGCGGCGACGATTCTCGCCGCGCACGGCATCGCGCCGGCCAGCCATGCCGCGGCGCAGGTCACAGCCCTCTTCTGGGCCAGCAGGATCAACCTCGACTAGACCCGACGAACGATAGAACGATAGCGGACATGGATATGGCCCCCGAGCCCAGTGCTGCCCTCAGTCCCGGATACGACGCCGGAGCGTCCGGAGCGTCCGACTTCGAACTGGCCGGACAGCTCTACTACGCGACCCTCTATCGCGACGGTCCGATTTCGGCCGAGGCCATCGCGGCGCTTTTCCGCAGCGCGCTGAACAGCCGCGAAGGCTGCTTCGCGCTCGCCGGCACCGCCCTCTCGGGCGTACCGGCCGCATGGGCGCCGCTGCGCGCGGCGACCGAGGCAAGCGGCACGCTGGCGCGCCATCCAGCGGACGGCGCCGCGCCCGAACGGCTCGGCTTCCCGCTCGTCTTCCGCGAAGAGGTGCTCGGCTTCATCGGCGTCGGCGCGCCCGAGCGGCCCTACGACCATGCCGCCGTCCGGCGCTTCGCCGACCTCGCCTCGCTGCTCGCCGGCATGCTGCACGCGCGCCTTTCCCACGACCGGCGGGTCAGCGCGCTCGGCGCGAGCGAGGCGGAGGTGCGGCGGCAGACGCAGATGCTCGACCAGATCCGCGATTCGGTGATCACGATGGACACCGACGGCTACATCACCGGCTGGAACCACGGCGCCGCCGTGCTGTTCGGCTACAGCGCGCAGGAAATCGTCGGCCAGCACATCCTCGCGCTCTACGCCGACGGGGACGAGGACGAGGCCGACGACCCCTTCTTCAACGCTTTCCTGGAGAACGGCAGCCACGAGATGACCGTGCGCCGGCGCAAGAAGTCGGGCGAAGTCTTCTGGGCCAGCGTCTCGCTTTCCGTCGCGCGCGACGAACTCGGCAACTTCATCGGACTGATCGGCTACGTAGTCGACATCTCCGGCCAGCTGGCCGCCGAGGAAACCCTGCGCCTGCACGCGCGCATCTTCGAACACAACGGCGAAGCGATCCTGGTGACCGACGCCGGCGGGAAAATCGTCTCGGCCAACAACGCGGTCGCCGCGCTCACCGGCTTCACCGAGAGCGAGCTGCGCGGACGTTCGCCCGACGGCTTCTTCACGCAGGGCGTCGACGCCCTGGCGCGCCCGGAAATCCGCGACGAGATCGAAGGCACCGGCCAGTGGCGCGGCGAACTGCAGTTCCAGCGCCGCAACGGCGAGTCCTTTCCGGGCTGGGCGACGATCAGCTCGGTGCAGGACGCCAAGGGGCGGCCGAGCCACCACTTCATCGTCTTTTCGGACATCACCGAACGCAAGGAAGCCGAGCGCCAGATCCACCGGCTGGCCTACTACGACCCACTGACCGGCCTGCCCAACCGGCCGCTCTTCTACAGCCTGCTCGAACACGCGCTCAGCGAGGCGCACCGCAACCACAGCCACGGCGCCGTGCTCTTCCTCGACCTCAACCGCTTCAAGAACATCAACGATTCCTTCGGCCACACGCCGGCCGACAACGTCCTGCGCGAGGTCGGCCGCCGCCTGTCGATGTCGCTGCGCAAGGAGGACGTCGTCTGCCGCTTGGGCGGCGACGAATTCGTCATCGCGCTGCTCGACATCAGCCGCCGCGAACACGCCGGCCACGTCGCCCAGAAGCTGCTGGCCGCAATCGCCGAACCCTTCTTCGTCGACAAGCATGAGGTCATGCTCTCGGCGAGCATCGGCATCAGCATTTTCCCGGACGACGGGCGCGACACCGAAACGCTGCTCAAGAACGCCGACGTGGCGATGTACCGCGCCAAAAAGCTGGGCAGCAGCGCCCACCTCTTCTACTCGCACGAAATGAATCTGCGCTCCTTCGAGCAGCTCAAGCTCGAAGGCGGCCTGCGCCGCGCGCTCGAACGCGGCGAGTTTCTGCTGCACTACCAGCCGCAGCTCGACCTCGACAGCAACCGCATCACCGGCGCCGAGGCGCTGCTGCGCTGGAACCACCCGGAGCGCGGCATGATCGCGCCGTCCGACTTCATTCCGGTCGCCGAGGAAACCGGCCTCATCATCCCGATCGGCGCCTGGGTGATCGACGCCGCCTGCCGGCAGATCCGCGCCTGGATCGAGCAGGGGCTGCCGCCGGTGCGCGTGGCGGTCAACCTGTCCGCGCGCCAGTTCAGCACCACCCTGCCGCAGACCGTCCTCTCCATCCTCGCCCGCCACGGCATCCCGAGCGAAGCGCTCGAACTCGAAATCACCGAGAGCATGCTGATGCACAACGTGGAATCGGTGGTCGAGATGATGAGCCAGTTCGCCGACGCCGGCATCCTGATGTCGCTCGACGACTTCGGCACCGGCTACTCCAGCCTCTCGTACCTGAAGCGTTTCCCGATCGACAACCTGAAGATCGACCAGTCCTTCGTGCGCGGCATTCCGAACGACGCCGACGACTCGGCAATCGCCCGCGCCATCATCAGCATGGCCAAGAACCTGCGCCTGTCGGTCATCGCCGAGGGGGTCGAGACGGCGGCCCAGATGGAATTCCTGCGCGGCGCCGGATGCGACGAGATCCAGGGCTACTACTTCAGCCGCCCGCTGCCGGCCGACGAATTCGCCGCCCTGTTCGCCCGCACCAACACCTGAACAGCCCTGCCCTGGCGGGCAGCAGGCGCCCCGCCCCGGCGGAAAATCCGGCCGTCGCCCGGCCCGGCGTCAGTCGCCGCAGAAAGGATTGCTGCGCCGCTCCTGGCCGATCGTCGACATCGGCCCGTGGCCGGGAATGAAGGCGACGTCGTCGCCGAGCGGCCAGAGGCGGCCGTGGATCGACGCGATCAGCGTATCGAAATCGCCCTTCGGGAAATCGGTGCGGCCGATCGAGCCCTGGAACAGCACGTCGCCGACGATCGCCAGCCGGCTCGGCGCGTGGAAGAAGACGAGGTGGCCCGGCGTGTGGCCCGGGCAATGCAGGACATCCATTTCGACGTTGCCGAAGCGCACCGTGTCGCCCTGCTCCAGCCAGCGATCCGGCACGAAGGAACGCACGTTGGGGAAGCCGAACATCTTGCTCTGCTGCGGCATGCCGTCGATCCAGAACTGGTCCTCGCGCTGCGGCCCCTCGATCGGCAGCGTCAGCCGTTCGGCAAGTTCGGCCACCCCGCCGGCATGATCGATATGGCCGTGCGTGACGAGGATCTTCTCGAGCGTCAGGCCGTTTTCCTCGACCGCGCGCAGGATGCGCGACAGATCGCCGCCGGGATCGACAACCGCCGCCTTGCCGGTTTCCTCGCACCACAGCAGGCTGCAATTCTGTTCGAAGGGAGTGACGGGAATGATCCGGTATTTCATGGTCTGACCTTGAATCGGCGGGCGTTTCGGGGAGCCCGGAGTATAGCAGACGCCCCGCCCGCGACCTTTTGGCGCACGGCGCGCTAGAATCGGCGCAAGCGCATTCATTCACGAGGCCCCGTGACCACCACCCCCATTCCCGGCCGACGCTATCTGATCGGCCTGTGCTCCGGCGAAACGCAGGTCTGGGAATTCGTCGGCGCCGACGCGCGTTCCTTCGAATGGTGGCGCGACACCGAAAGCGGGCGCGAGTTTTCCGACGCCAGCCTGATGTACGCCTGGTGGATCATCGAAGAGCGCCCGGACGATCCGGACGCCGCGCCCGTGCGACGATAAATTCCCGTCGGCGACGGGCCGCCGCGCCGACCGGCGGCAAAAAGAATGCCCGATGGAATTCATCGGGCATTCTTTATCCGGAAACGCCAGGAGCAATCGCCGCGCAGGATTTCGGAGGGGATTCTCCCGCCGGATCGCCGGCGGGAAACTCCCGCCCCCGCCACGTCGCCTCACTCCCGAACGACCCACTCCAGAATATGCGTCGCGACGCGCTGCCAGTGGGTATCGATCGGCAGCATGTGGCCGGCGTTCGGCACGCGGATCACCTCGGCCTGCCAGGGGAGCGCCGTGAAGAAAAGATGGGAGGGCGGAAAGATCGCGTCGTCCTCCCCGCCGATGACCAGCACCGGCAATTTCTGGCGCCCGACCCGCGGGCGGGTCGCGAGCATCGCCATTTCCATCACCGCCTGCCGGGATTCCGGGCCGACCGTCGGCAGGAACTCCTGCACGTCGTCGCCGGTCGCGTCGGGAGAAAAATAGATCTTCGCCATGAGGTCGTTGTTTTCCTCGGAGAAGACGCCGCTGACGACTTCTTCGAGGACGTCGAAATACCGGGGATAGCGCAGCGCCAGCTGCATCGCGCTACCGGCGGTCCCCGTGCTCGGCACCGGCGCCAAGAAGACCGCCGCGCGCGCCTGGCCTTTCTCAAGATAGCGCTGCGTCGCCAGGCAGCCCATCGAGTGCCCGACGATGGTCACCGGCCGGCCGATGGCGTTCACCGCATGGGCGATGTCGTCCGCGTAGTCGTCGATGCCGAATTCGTCCAGACGCTCGCGGCCGGCGCTCGCCCCGTGCCCCGACAGATCGACGGAAAAACAGTCGAAACCGTGGCCCTGGAAGAAGGGGATGAAGTTGAACTCCCAGTAGGACGAATGCGTATAGGCGCCATGCACGAAAAGCAGCGCGCCCCGCGACGGCTTGCTTGCGCTCGGGTGCTTATTGACTTGGATGTGATGGCGTTTCATCGAGACTCGCAGACCTTCGAATGGAGCGTTGCACCGGCACCGCCCCGCGCTCCGCCTTCCCGTTCTCCCGCCACCGGAGAACGCCGCGCGGCAGGCGGCGCCAGACGGCCAAACTCGGCTCGACGCGAATTCGCGACGAAGCGCATGAGGAGTTTTCGGAAGCGAAAGGCACGGAAAAACGGAAGGCGATTTTCGGCAAATGAAAAGCCCCGGCGCTCGCAACCTGATGATCAGGAAGGATAACCGGGGCTTTTCTTGTTCTGGCGGAGAGGGCGGGATTCGAACCCGCGGTAGGGTATTACCCTACACACGCTTTCCAGGCGTGTTTATTATTGACATTTTATTATTTATTTTCCTATACTTAACGCCATGAATCGGTGCAACAATGCACAATCCGTCACAAATCCGTCACACCCGAGAAAAACATGGCAACGATACGGAAGCGATCAAACCGCTACCAAGCAATTATTCGACGCAAGGGATTCCCCGACGAATCAAAATCCTTTCGAACAAAGACGGAGGCAGAGGACTGGGCGCGCAATGTCGAGTCAGACATGAAACGAGGGGTCTACATGTCTGCCAGCGAAGCAGAACACACGACGTTTTCCGAGATTGCGCAGCGATTCACCAATGAGTTCGCTCCTCACCACTACCGCAAACGTGAAGACGAGAAGGAAGCCTGGAAATTTCAACTTGCTCGACTCAAAGAATATTTTGGCGACTACTCTTTGGCAGTAATCGATCAGAGGCTTGTTGCGAGTTATCGGGATGCGCGACTCAAGCCTCCCGTTGAATCCAAACGGAGACCCGTCGGCGCCAGCACAGTTCGAAAGGAGATATACCTACTCTCCAAGATTCTCGGCTTTGCAGAAATAGAATGCGGAATCGCATTGCCACGAGGCAACCCTGTGACCAAGGTCCGCAAGCCGTCAGATGGCAATCCCAGAGATCGAAGGCTAACGCCCCAAGAGTGGGCCGCGCTTGAGAGCGAATGCCAGAAGAGCCGCAACCCCTGGTTGAAATATGCGTTGAATCTGGCAGTTGAAACTGCCATGCGCCAAGGTGAAATGTTGAATCTGGAATGGAAAGATATTGATAGACGCCGTCGCCTAGCTTTGCTGCTCAATCCAGATTTTCTCAAGAATGAGGATCCTCGTGCTGTTCCACTGACAACAAAGGCGCTCGCAATACTGGATGAGCTGCCGCGCTCAACGAGTGGAAAAATATTCCCTCTAGAGCGGCAAACTCTTTATCACGCATTTGTTGGCGCATGTAAGAGAGCCGAAATTTCCGACTTCTCATGGCACGACCTCAGGCATGAGGCAATTTCCCGACTCGCTGAGCGCGGTGATTTGTCAGTACTTGAACTTGCAGCCATAAGCGGCCACAAAACACTTCAGATGCTCAATAGATACACCCATCTGCAAGCAGAAAAACTTGCTCGCAAGTTAGGCTAGAAGGAGTAAATGGTCAGGCACGTGCGGTAGTCAGGGCTTCCGCACTCGGCTTGAATAATTTGTTTGGCATTCTGTTACCTGAAAAATCGTTGACGCTCAAGCGCTTATGACAAGGTCTTGTAAACCCATCAAAAAACCCGTCTACTCTCATCCTTTGAGTGCAAGCCAAGATGAGAGAAGGAGCGGTTTTGATGGACGAATTGGCTGGGTTGGCAGATCCCCGCAAGCCGAGCAACGGCACGCGGCATGACTTTCAGGAACTGCTGGTGATGACGATTGCGGCAGTACTTTCGGACTGCGACACGATGGAAGACGTCGTGGAATGGTCGCGCATGCACGAAAGCTGGTTGCGACGTTTCATGGTGCTCAAGCACGGTATTCCGTCGGAGGATACGTTCCTGCGCATCTTTCGCCTGCTGGACCCGAAGGGTTTCGAGGCCTGCTTCCGGCGTTGGGTCGGTCAGGTCGTCACGCAGTTGAATGGCACGATCGCCGTCGATGGCAAAACGGTGCGCGGTTCCGGTACGGGCGGCGAGCAAGCGATCCAAATGGTCAGCGCCTTTGCGACTGAACTGGGACTGGTGCTCGGACAGGAGAAGGTGGCGAGCAAAAGCAACGAGATCACGGCCATTCCTGAATTGCTCGATGCCCTCTATCTCAAGGGCTTTCTGGTCAGCATCGATGCCATGGGGTGTCAGAAGGCGATAGCCCGGCAGATCGTGGGCAAGAAGGCGGATTACCTGCTGGCGGTCAAAGGCAATCAGCCGGGTTTGCTGCAAGCGATTCAGGATGCCTTTATCGATCAGCAACAAGCCGTCATGCACATTGCGGACCTCGATACCGGCCATGGCCGAATCGTGGCCCAGCGTTGCTCGATATTGCCGGCGGCGGGCATTGTGCCTGAGGCCGACTGGCCCGGTTGTGCCGTCATTGCCCGAATCGACTCGCTGCGCCAAGTCAAGGGGAAAACCTCTGAACTGGAGCAGCGTTACTACATCAGCTCGCGCAACCTGGCGCCCTCGGCATTGGCCGAGGCGGTTCGCTCGCACTGGGCGATCGAGAACCAGCTGCATTGGGTGCTCGTGCGATGTCACGATGCGGGAGGACGCCAGCACGATCCGTAAGGACAACGCCCCGGAGAATCTCTCCTTGCTCAAGAAAATCGTCCTGAACATCCTGCGCACGGATACCTCCGGCCGCAAAAAGACCAGCCTTCGCCTGAGACGAAAACGCGCGGCTTGGAATGATGATTTGCGGGCTCAATTACTTGGCCTCAACCCTTTATGATGTTCGAGTGCGGAAGCCCTGGTGCGGTAGTGCACCGATTACCTACACTTTCCAACAGCGGTTGTAGGAACCCCGCCCGCAATCTATTGGTCGATCTGGTCCTAGCGCTCGGTCGACCCCGAGGCAGAGGAAATGCGGCCGAAGTCAGGTTTTACATCGGTAACGGTGGGGTGCCAGTCGACGGATTCCCGCAATTCCTTTCCCGCGCTGAAATGCGGCGTCCATTTCGCCGGAACGCTGACCTTCCTGCCGGTCTTTGGATTCCGACCAACTCGGGCCCGCCGATGATTCAAAGAAAAGCTGCCGAAGCCACGGATCTCTAGGCGCCCCCCTTTGGCAAGCGTGCCGGCAATGGCGTCAAGAATGACCGACACCGACATCTCAGCATCCGCTCTGACCAGCTGAGTAAAACGTTCGGCAAGCATTGAAACGAGTTCAGATCGCGTCATACGACTCTATTTGCATTCTGCTTGCTCTCGCGCAAAGGTGGTAGTGCACCGTAATCAATGGTTTTCGATTGCCTCAGCCACTCGACAAGTTTCTGCGCCTGCGCCGGCGGTCCATAGGCAATGTGCAGCATGCAAGCCACGTGTATGGGCAATGGGTTCGTATCGGACTCGTAGCGACTTGCTGCGCTTAGCTTGACGGCAATTCGCGCCCAGAATTCGTCCTGCTTGATCGCCAGTTGATGGCGCAGCTGCCGCGCTTGGTGTCCATCGCTGCAAATCAAGGCTGCTCGCTTTTTCGGCATGCTCTTCAACGCGGCCGTTGAGCTCTACTCCAATCCCATGGCACCACCGGCACAGGATCACTCGTTGTCGTCTGCTTCCAAGTTCTCCGGAACGCGGCCGTCAGGGTCACCGGAAACAATTGCGCCTTCATACGAAGCAAGGGCATTCCACTCTTCCTGATCAAAGAATCGCGGAGTGGCCAGCATGCGAGCAATCGCATTCCGAACCAGTTCCGATGCATGAGGGAGTGGCTTTCCTTCCAGTCCTGCTGCCATGTTTAGCTCCTTCTCCGGGTTGCTCGCAATATATGCAATGATTCTTGAATCAGACGCGCTTGCGTGGGTTTCGTTTGCTATACAGATATAGGCTGTATCCGACACCTGCCGCGACCAGGATTGATAACAAACCGTAGAAAATCAGCAATTCCCTCATCTCTTCTCCAACTTGCCCGCGACCCCGAGAATCAGGCCGACGTAGCCCTGCCTTACATAGGGATAGGCGGCGCCAATAATATCAGTGTATCAGCCTCTACTTTGGCTCTCTACCCGTGAGTCGCAAGGTTGGGTAAAACGCAAACTTAGCAGTCAATTCAGAAAAAATTCGATGCACTGGGCCTCTATTCTCACTGCGCTTACCTTGGCTTCGATCTCCGCGTTCCTTGTCGCTTTCCAGGGCTGGAACGTTCAACCGGCATTGCTGGATTCGGGCGGGATCGCGGTGGTCCTGATCATGGTATTGATTGGCATATTGACGATTCTGAGCAAACCGGAAGATCGGCGGGGCCTAGTGCGTGAAATAATTGTAGCCATGCAGGGTGAGTTCAAGAGATGCTCCATTGGATGCGGATAAAGCGCTGACATGATCTAGGCACCCACCTCTCCGCCTTCATCGGCACGTCAGGCATGAGTCCCTGCCCCAACCTTCACCAATCCCGCCCACTCCGTCGTGTAGCGCGGTGACAGACGCTCCCGCCGCATTAGCCAGGGTTTCTCCATCCCCTCCACCGCCAAGCGCAACGAGCCGCGACCGTAGCGTGCATTGATGGCATCCAGTGTGTGCATGAGCCGGTCATCGCGCCCCTCCGTTTCATCTGTCGGGACAAACAACCCCAACTGCTGACTCGCCCGCGGCACGATCTCCATCAAGGTGATTCCCGCCTTGTGATAGCCGTACCCCGGGCGATAGATCCGCTTCAGGATCTGCAGTGTCCAACGCGTCAGCACCCGACTATCGGCAGTCGCCTCGGGCAAGGCAAGGGTCACGGCACGTTGATACTGCGGCACCTCCGGTTTGAAGACATTGGTTCGAACGGTGACCTGGACAGCGCCCGCCAGCCCGTCCTGATCCCGTAGTTTCTCGGCAGCCCGTGCCGTATAACTGGCCACCGCCTCTTCAAGTTCGGCAAGGGAATAGATCAGCGTACCGAACGACCGACTGCACATGATTTGCTGTCGTTCCGGAACCACCTCATCGAGGCTGATGCAGGACACGCCGCGCAGTTCCAGGACCGTGCGTTCGAGCACCACGGAGAATCGATTACGCAGGGTTCTGGCATCACACTCCCGCAATTGCCGAACATTCTGGATACCCATGTCTTCCAGGCCGGCCGAAAGCTTTCGTCCGACGCCCCAGACCTCGCCGACGGCGATGCGGTCGAACAGTGCCGTCAACTCGTCCTCGTTCAGCACCGTGAAGTCACAAACCCCATCCGTACCAGCCAGCGCTTTCTTGGCGCAGTGATTAGCCAGCTTGGCCAGGGTCTTGGTCGGACCGACACCAACGCAGACGGCCAGTCCCAACCAGTCGGCAACGCGTTGCCGGATCTCGACCCCATAAGCGTGATAGCCCCAGCGCGCGAACCCGGAAAAGTCCAGGAAGCTCTCATCAATGCTGTACACCTCGACGTTCGGCGAGTAATCGGCGAGCACCTCGGCCACCCGGTTGCTCATGTCGGCGTACAGGGCGTAGTTCGAACTGAAGGCGACGATGCCATAGCGCCGGGCGTCCGCCTGAAGCTTGAACCAGGGCGCCCCCATGGGGATGCCCAGATCTTTCGCCTCCTTGGAGCGGGCGATGACACACCCATTTATGACCCCCATTTTCGAACACATACTTTCCCCGTTCTGCTCCCTTTTTTCGAACCAAAATTTGCGAAACTAAAAAAACTTGCGCAAAAGTATAGTGCTATCACCTCCTTTAATACATATAATGCAACCAGAACTATGGTGATCGAAGGAACTACTTGTGGTCTTTAGCGTGGTCAGCGGCAAGGTCTATTCCGACAATACCGGTACATCGTTGCAAATCCCGGTGCTAATGACACCGCAAGGCCCTGTCCGCCCGTTGATTGACTACTGCCTTTCGCTGCGCAGGAGTCTCGCGTGGCAAGAAAAGTTGGTGCGTGGCGTCAAACTGTTCTTGGAGTACCTGGAGGTCAATGCCGTCCAGGGCGAAGAGGAATGGCGGATGTTCCGCAACTTCTCAAACGCCCTGCATGTCGGCACCGTCGATCCCGACACACGGGACGACCCAAGCAATCTCTGGTGGTCTGGAATGGCACCACGCGAAGCTAACTTCATGATCACCCAACTCAGCGACTTCTTTGACTGGCTGGGTCGCGAGGATGCGCCGCGCGCAGCCAAATTCAATCCTCGCTATGAAGGCAACGCACATGATCGACGCTTGGACTACCAAGCGTACAAATATCGTCGTGATAAGGCGTTCCTTGGACACGCGTGGTCAACCAAACCCCAAGAACGTGGACGACTGACGCGGGGCGAACGTACCCCGAAGGTGCTTCCAAAGCGCCCTCCGGCGTTCCCCGAAGAGCGGTTCGAGGAGTTGTTAGTCAAAGGATTCCGGGTCGCAGGAAAGCAGGACTATCGCGGCATGCTGATCACTTTGTTGCTGTTTGGTGGTGGACTTCGCGTCAGCGAACCGTTCCATTTGTACGTTGCCGATGTGCATCCCCATTGGGATGATCCCAGCCGCGCATTCGTCGCCGTCCATCATCCGAGTCTTGGTTACGCGCCCGATGACTGGAAAACCCCAACCGGTCAGCGGGGTTCAAGACAGGAATACCTTGCACTTAAATATGGCTTGGTTCCGCGTCACAAGATACGGGGCAAGCTCAACGCGGGCTGGAAGCATCCTGCGCTGGATGACCGTTGGTATATGCATGTGCACTGGTATCCAGAAACCTACGGGCTTTGGTTCATGCAAATCTGGAAGTGCTACATGGCGCAGATCGCCGACATTGAGCGCAATCATCCCTATGCATGGATCAATGTAGGTAGCGATAAACAGGGGGGTATTTACACCATCGCGCAGTATGAAAAGGCCCTGCAAAACGCTGTCGGGCGCATTGGGTTGATATATGGCAAGAGCTACGGCACCACGGCCCACGGAGGACGGCATGCCTACGGTCAGCGTACGCGACGGGGGGGCATCGATCCGATCATCGTCCAGCGACTCATGCACCATTGCTCGCCAGATAGTCAGATTGTATATACCCAAGCCGAATTTAATGAGGCGCAGGACACGCTGCGCAAGGGCGTAGAGACCTTGCGTCAAAATAACCTGATGGTTCCATCGCAGCAATTAGCGCTGACAAGCGAACTTGATAACTGAGGGACAAAGTTGAAAAGCAAGCTAACGCAGGCGCAAAAGGACGAAATTCAGAGACGAGCGGCGGATGGTGAGATACGTACTGTTATCGCAAAAACGATGGGTATTGCCGTCCACCTTGTCTATGACCGCGCGCCGAAAGTGCCGCCACGTGTTACGCGTGAGCAGAAAATGGAGATCGTAAGACGCGTCGAAAGTGGCGAGACAAAGAACGCTCTCGCGAAGGAGTTCGGCCTATCCAAAGTAACCGTTCAGGATTACACCAAGCACGTCATTCGAAAACTGCCCGAAGTGCCACAAGAGGTCAGAAAGGAAATCATACGCCGCGCAATTGAGGGTGAATCAGCAAAAACGATCGCTCGCGAATTAGGCTACAGCGTCGGAACAGTTGACTATCACATCAAAAATGTCGCCAGCGACTACCAACTTTCTGATGAGCAAACGGCAGCAATATGGCATGCGCGCCAGACTGGTAAGAAATACGGGCAGATTGCCGAGCAACTGAAACTTCCACGACGGGTTATCTATGCGGCATTAGGGATATACAGAAAGAAGAGCACTGATGACGCCCTTCGCGCTCAGGCGATACGCGCTATGGAAACCGGCGAATCTTCCACTTCCGTAGCCACACGATTGGGGGTTAGTTCAACTGCTGTACTCAGTTGGTTTAGGCGGGATGTTGCCGAAGGTAAGGCCAAGCGACCGGAAAATGTCTCAAAATCAGACGATGATCAGTTCATGTGGATAGCCAAAAGAGACTCAAGTCTTGAGCATTGGCGCAAATTGATTGTCGAGTATGCCGCCACCCACAGTCCCCCATTTTCTACCTTCATTAACGCTCTGAGCGTATTCGTAGATCGTTACCTCCTCGCCCATCGCCTTCCCCTGAATCCAGCCGACTTACTCAACCGCAAACAGTTGGTACCTGACTTCTATGCTGCCTGTCCGCAGGGTAAGTCAGGGCGAACATATAACACCCAGATTTACAACCTGATCGAGTGGGTGCTGGATAGCGAGCAATTTGCCGATATGGAGGACGGCGAACCGCTCCGCTTTACCGACCTCTATCGTAATCCGATTGATCCTAATGCTGGTGGTGAAGATGCATTACCGCAAGCTCGGGAATCCACAAAGACCTTGCTAAGTTACTTGCTCGTCTCTCTTCTGCGCAAGCAGATCGTACAGGGTCCGAACTTCCGCGATTGGACTTGGGCGCAGGGTTTGATGGGGAATAAAGACCTCGATGGGAACAGCCTTGGCCCCGATTGGTTCGAGGTTAGCGAGGATCGACTCGACAAGAGCGATCTAGATTGCGTCTGGCGGGTACGAAGCCCTTCAACTGTAGATCGGCCCGTTCTCGAAATGTGGTCGCCTGTGCGCTGGGTGCATGCCTTACTGCACCTGCAAACCCCCGTACGGGGAGGTCAGGCGCGCATGGCCGACAGCGGCGAGGCAGACACCTTCATCTGGCACGATGCTAAATTCATTCCCAATCCAAGCAAACTCTGCCAAGGTTCGGCCCGCAACCCACGCCAGCAGGGTGTGTTCCGTCGCCCCTCGACCGAGGAAGAGTCCGCAGGAGCAAAGATCACGCTCTATTTCAACTCCAACAAGACCGCCGATATAGGCAAAGGCGGATCAGCACTGGGGTTCGAATGTCCTTGGCCGCAGATGGAGGAATCGGACGAAGACCCCTACCGTTGGCTTGCCAAACTGCGGGACTGGCAGATGAAGTACAACCCGATCCAACGTCTGACGCGATGGATTGACCTGGAAGGCGCTACCAAACTCTCTCCCCAGAGCAAGAATCGGTTGCAGGACTATCCCGATACAGCCTTTCTGTTTCGGCTTCCGGAAGATGCCAAGCACCCCGATTGGCCACTTTCATCAAATAGAGCCAATGTTGCTTGGCAAATTCTCCTAACCGCGTTCGAAAGCGCTCTCGGCGAGCAGGGCATTCGCAGTCCTACAGGAGAACGCATCGAACTGATCAATCCCGAGACAGGTCGAGCATGGAGTTCCCCCCACGCGACCCGCCCAAGCCTGATCACGCACCTGATCATGGACGGAAACGTGCCGCCTATCATTATGACGAAGGTCGTCGGTCATGCGCGGTTCATCATGACCCTTTACTACACCAAGGCCGGACTTGTCGGCATCCAGAATTCGATCAAGCAGGCGACAAAAGTATTGGAAGAAACGAAGCACAAGACCTTTGAGCGCGATCTGCTTAGCGCAAATGCAGAACGGATGCGTGAAATCGCCGTATTCAATACAGAGGACTGGACTACGGTTCTACCGCTGAATTCTGCGGATCGCTCGCCACTTGGTTGGTATTACATGCATGATCGAGTCTGTTTCGCAGGCGGCAATACACATGGAAACAACCAGGTCCCCGGTTGCCATAACGGCGGCCCGGTCAGAACCAAAGAAGGTCGAAATCAGAAAGACATCCACGACCCGGTTCCGGGCGGCGTGCGTAACTGCTGCCGTTGCCGCTGGAGTGCATCGGGCAAGGAGCACCTTGACTCTCTCGCTGCGACCCTGACCAACCGATCCTGGCACCTTCAGAATGCCTCGAACGAAGCCTTGGCGACACTTCGAGAACGTGATGCGATTCTCAAGTCCAAGGCTAGAACCGAGGCGGCTAATGAACCTTTCGGCCAGACTCATGATCTCACGAGCGCCGAGCGCCGCCATGAAGCTGCGATGCATCGAATGCAGGAACTCACGTTGGATGTTGCAGCGCTGAATCGCACCATCGATCGGGTCATGGCCCTGCCCGTCAACGTCGATGGCCCCACTGTACTGGCGTTACAAGGCGATGCCCTGACCGCCCACGCTGTCATTGAAGATGCCAGTGAGCTGCTGCAACTGGCGAATGTGGTGGGAGACATGGAGTTGTACCCAGACCTTCAATCGAATACTGGCGAGGCGGTCTATGCCTATGCCGATCTGCTCGACAACGCTTTCGAGTGCGAGGGTCATCCACGCATCCTAGTACGACTATCCAAGGACGAAAAGATGCAGTGCGCCAACGCCCTCATGCGGCAACTGGAGCGGCACGCCAACCCGCAAAACCATCTGCTCGGACGCCGGGCAGTGGTTGAAATCATTGACCGTGGCGAGTCGCTGCAAAAGCTGCTTGGGGTGAAGCTGAATGAGATTGCGCGCCAGGCATTGCCCGCCAAGAATCAGACGCCCTTGCGTCTTGTGAAGCCAACGACGGAGGACGATCATGACGACCGACGTGCATCCTGACGAAGTGTTGAAGGCGATCCTCGACAAGGGCAATCGTCGCGACAAGGAAGAGAAGCTGCGCAAGATCCATGAGCTGTGCTCATTGGAATACAGCCGGCACAGCCAGGGCGCCCGCGACCTGAGCATAGCCAACATGGCCCGCGTTGCTGAGAGCCATGGACTCTTCAAGGCGCGCACGATCTACAACAAGCAGTCGGAAGACTACGCAGCACTGATCAAGGCGTGGGAAGCCTACAACGGTCCCAAGCCGTCGAAAGCGGTCAAGGCCCAGCTTGCACCAGCTGACAAGCATGCCTTCCTCAAGAAGATTGAAGACCCGGCCGTCCGTAGCCTTTGTCAGATGGCGATCATTGAGCGCGACAAGATTCGCGCCGAACTCAACATGCTCAAGAGCGTGACAGTCGTTCCCATCGACATGAGGCCGTTGGGGGCTGAGATTGCTAAGGGATCAACGAATGTAGCGATAATCGAACCGGCAGCGCAACTCACCGATTCCGAACGCAATGCTCTCGCTGCCGCCATCGATCCCAAGTCCCTGGCTCAGCAAAAGCTGCGTATCGGCGATACCGGGGAGATCGTAGATGAACGCGGGCGCTTCGTCTTCAATCCGGGCTTCGCCACCGCCATCGCCAAAATCCTCGGCAGGAGTGACAGAACGCCAATGCTGGAAGTGAAGGGAAAGCGGGTATGAGCCAATCCAACCAATCCGGCCAGCAACTCGCACGTGACAACCTCGCCAAGTTCCAATCGTGGATCGCTGAGCGCGAGGTCACCAACGACTGGCACGACTACCTGCGAGGCGACAAGCTCAACCGCAGCGAGATTGCCGCCGAATGCGACTTCTCCCTGTCGGTCATGCGTCAGAACCCGGCCGTCAAGGAGGCTCTGGAGGCCCTGGAGAGTCGATTGACAACCCTTGGCCTCACCCAACCCCTAAGAACCGCTCCTGACGCTTCCAATGAGGCCGCAGCCGCCTCCGAGAAAGTCATCGACAAGCGGATCATGGCCGCCAAGGGTCGCGCGGAAGCGCGGGTCAAGGCGCTGGAAGAACAGAACGCCAGCCTCAAGGCCGAAGTCGCCAGCTTGCGTGAGCGGTTGCGCCGCTTCGAGCATCTGGATGCTCACCTTTCTCGTACCGGAAGGCTGCTGCCCGCATGAACGCCCGGCTCACCCCGCCGATGGTGAATGTCAGCCTGCGCATCACGTCGATCCGCAGTCGCGGCAAGGCCGGTGGTGCCGTGTTCGCCGGCGTGACCGATGGCGCAGAGCACTACGCCGTCGTCTCCGACTACCGCCTCCTTCCGGATGCTAGCCTGATAGAGAAGGGTCAGGTTTGGCTCATCGAGGGGCCGGTGACGATGCGCAGCGCGACCGTCGGCAGTACCGCCATCCTCCGGCATGAGCAGGTCATCAACGCCACCGCCGCCGAGATGCTGCGACCCACCGGGCGCAACATGATCGATTGGATCGCCAACTGCCCCGACTGTGCCGGGATCGGGCAGGTCAAGGCCAGACGGCTGTATGACCGCTTCGGTCCCGATCTGGCTGACCTCATTGAAGACCGCGACCTGGAGGCCCTGACCCAGATCATCAGCGCGGAAGCCGCTGAGCTGCTATGCAACGCCTTCGACAAGTTCAAGGTTGCCAATGCCCTGCTCTGGCTGGATCGCGCGGGCATGAGCCGCAAGATGGGCCAGAGCGTCGTCAGCTACTGGAAGGGCGAGGCGCAGGAGAAGATCGAGGCCAACCCCTATGCCCTGATCTCCTTCGAGGCCGACTGGAAGAAAGTCGATACCTTTGTCCGCACCCGCCTCGGCATCGCCGAAGACGATCCCCGCCGCCTCGCCGGAGCGGTCGAGGACGTGCTGTACGGCAGCATGAGGCACGGCCACACCTGCCTCCCCGAGAGCGAGGCCCGCACACGCCTGTCCCGGCTTCTGGACAGCGCTGAGCTGGCCGAGCGGGCGCTGAATCCTTTGCCACAAAATGATCCCCAATCGGAGGATGTATCTGGCATTCCATTTCACCGCATTGACGGCCTCCTGCAAGCCCATGGCGCATGGTTGATCGAAAGCTACGTTGCCCGTCGCCTGCACGAAATGGTCGCGGGCGAGGATGAATCAGGACAGTCCGGCCTCTTCGCGCAGATCGCCCCCCACCCCAGGGGCATTGAACAAGTCATTGACGACTATGAGGCCACGCACGGAATCACCCTGTCCGAGGAACAGCGCCTCGCTGTGCGTACCTCGGCCGCCAATCATCTGAGCCTGATCTTGGGTGGAGCCGGCACCGGCAAGACCACCGTGCTCAAGGCGCTGTATGAAGCACTGGGGGATCAGCGTGAGAATATGCCGATCTATCAGCTTGCCTTGGCCGGCCGTGCCGCCCAGCGCATGGCGGAGGCCACCCAACGCGAGGCCATGACCATCGCCGGCTTTCTTGCCGGGATCGAGCCGGGTTCCATCGAAATCGGTAGCGCAGTCGTCGTCGATGAAGTCTCGATGGTCGATGTGATCCTGATGTATCGGTTGTTGCGCCATATCCCCTCGGGTGTGCGCCTGATTCTCGTCGGCGACCCCAGCCAGCTTCCGCCCATCGGCCCCGGACTCGTCCTGCATGCCTTGGCGGAGCTGCCGAGCATCCCGCAAACCGAACTGAAGGTGGTCAAGCGCCAGAGCAGCGCCAGTGGCATCCCGCAAGTTGCCGCCGCGATCCGCGCCCATCAGGTGCCGGCCTGGGTGGAGTACCAGGGCAAGGGATCAGGGGTGTCCTTCGTGCCCTGCGATGACGCGCGACTTGAGGATACGGTACAGGCCATTTACGAAGACTTGGGCGGCAATGGCACTGACTACGCCGTGCAAATCCTCTCCATCACCAACGCCAACCTGGGCGGGGTGAAGAACCTCAATGTCGCCCTGCACAATCGCTATCAGGCCGATGGCGAGGTGGTCATGGCGCTGGACGCCGAGTACGGCAACGTCGCCGCCAATACGCTCGACCGCATACCTCTGTGCGTGGGCGATTTAGTCATCTTCACCGAAAACAACTACAAGCTTGGCCTGCGCAATGGCAGTCTCGGGCGCATTGTCGGAGCGTTGCCGGTCAGCGAACCGGATGACCCCTGCTGCCGCTGCATGTTTGAAGGCGGTGAGTACCTGCTTGACTCCACCCAGGTCCAGACTCTCAGCCACAGCTACAGCATCACGGTGCACAAGAGTCAGGGGAGCCAGTTCACGCGGGTGATCGTGCCGATCCGCAAGTCTCGCTTGCTTGACCAAACCCTGATCTACACAGCAGTCACCCGGGGCGTCGATCAGGTGGTGCTGGTGGGAGATCTGGATGCTACGAACGCCTCCATCAAAGCCCCAGCCACCGCCGCTCGTCGGAATGTGATGTTGCCGAGATTGCTGACCAAGGGACTGAAATGAGCGACGGGCTGTCAAGGGACCGTGGAATAAATAGGAGGGGCCCGCTTGCGGGAGGAAGCCTGTTTATGCCGCGAAAGCCCTTGACTGAACGACGCGACCCAACGCTCCCGGCTGCTGGGGTGGGTTGGTTTTTAACCCGCCCCGGCTGCCCCACGGCGAGTGCGGGGTTTGGGGCAGCGCCCCAAGGTCCGGGTACGGCCAGGAGCGGTCTGTCACCCTTCGCCGGAGGTTGTCATTCAGAGGGCCGCTTAAATCTGAAAGCTGCCGGATGGCCTACGGAAGTACCTCGGCCTGAACGGCCGTTGAAGTTGGTTGATATCAATGTCCGGTGTCGCGCAGGTTGCCGCCATTGAACTGCAAGCCACGTGAATGTCAGCTTCCATTTTCAATGAATGAGTGCTCGGTGCACATTCCGGCCATCCAGGTTTCTCCAGACCGGCCGCTCAGCCAAAACTCCGGTTCTGTGATTTGATTGCTACAAAGCGGCCGGTGGTAACCACACCCTGCCGGCCAGGAGCGGACCCAGGACAACTTTGCTCGAAGCAGCCGTTAGCGCGAAAGACCAGCACGATGACAATCGGTTGCGAGGCAGGCACCCGGCCAGCTTATGCCGCAATGGTGCAGCTCACTTCACGCTGGGCGCATTAGGCTGGAAAACAATGTGTCCACCGTAAATTCCAAAGCCGTTATTATGTGAAACGGAGGTAACAATGAAATTCCACATCCTTTCGGATCTACACCTGAGTGTGCACGACATGCCACCGCCACAAACCGACGCGGATGTGGTCATTCTTGCAGGCGATATTGCTCGCCCGGTAGAGGCTATCGCATGGATTCTGGCACTGGGCAAACCTGCTGTATACGTCCCGGGCAACCACGAGTTCTACGGCTCCAGCTTCCAGGCCACGGTACAAGAACTGCAGCGGCTGGCAGAAGGTACAAACATCCATGTGCTAGACAACCAAGTACTGGAGTGGCATGGCGTTCGTTTTGTGGGTAGCACGCTGTGGACGGACTTTCTCGCCGCAGGCACTGGAGCCGAACAAACTAGCGCCATAGCGCAATCGCTGGCGTTCAACCGAGACTTTAGTCGTATCTACAACGATGAGCCGCCCGACAGACGGCTATTCACACCACAAGACTCAGCCGCGCTGTTTGCGCGCAATGCCAGCTGGTTAGACTCAGTGCTACGCCAGCCCTTTGGCGGCTCAACGGTGGTAGTCACGCACCACGCTCCTTCGTTGCGCAGTGTCCCCGCCCGTTTTGCTGGCTCCGCTCTCAACGTCAACTTCGTCTCTGACGCCGAATACCTAGTGGGTCACGAACGCGCCTGCCTGTGGGTGCACGGCCACTTACACGACAGCTCAAACTACGAAATCAATGGCACGCGGGTGCTGTGCAACCCCAGGGGCTACGCAAAGGACGGGCTGAACGAAAATCAGTCATTCGATCCGCTGCTGACTGTTGAAATCATATAGGCCAAGAATACGTCAGCTTGCGTTGTTGCGAGGAAAGCCACGCAGCAAAGGTTCGCCCAACTCAAGCGTTGAAGGTCTGCTTTTCCAAAACGCCAAGGACCGCTTCGGGCACGGAGTACGCATTCGACAGAAGGAAATGCTGCCGTTGGTGATCATTCAAGGTTGAACGGCTGGAAAGCGGCGGTTTGCTGCCCGTTTGAGCGCCTCAGGCCAATGGCCGTTTTGGCCGAGGTCCTGTCAGTGAGCATCTTGCCGGAATGGCTGCTGTCCTCAGTTACCCGTCTTTGAACGCTCCGAGGGGCGACCGGCCGTTTTGGGCACGAAGCGGGCTTAGTTCGTCATCTTTGGCCAGGCTTCGGAATGGCCGTCAGCACAACTACGGAATACATAATACATATTTGTTAGGATGGCCAGAATGGCCGTTTTTATGGGCCACTCACTCACTCACCTAAACAACTATGTGAAAAAGGGCTGATTAAAACCGTCGTTGTTGGAGAGCACGACGACTGGCCGATCCCTCAGCGTCGGGTCGAACAGCTTCTCGCAACTGGCGTAGAAGTTGTTGCAATCGACCAGGGCAAATGCCGACATCGCGATTAGGTCACGAAGCGCTTGAACTTACCGACAACGACACCCCAGACCTGCAGTTCCTGGCCTTCCCGGATCTCGAGCGGCGGATAGTGCGGATTCTCGGCCAGCAGTGCGACCCGGCCACTGCAGCGAAACAGGCGTTTCACCAGACGCTGGCCATCGACGAAGGCGATCACGATATGGCCGTGTCGGGGTCGAACGCTCTTGTCGACGACCAGTACGTCGCCATCGAAGATCTCGGCCCCTTGCATCGAATCGCCTTCGACCACGAAGAAGAAGGTACTGACTGGATTGCGGACCAGGTAGTCGTTGATGTCGAGGCGCTTGTCCTCGTAGTCCGCCGCCGGACTGGGAAATCCGGCGGAGACACGCACCTCGTCGAGCGGCTGGTAGCGCTTCGGTGCACCCGGCAGCGGCACAAAGAGGCCAGGCCCACCTGGTCGGACATCCCTAACGGGCATGATTGAAAGGCATCTCCGGATAATGCGCTTCGATGCCATGGCTTTCCGTGATTGGTGCTTCGCGCACGAGAACCGATCCACAGTCCGGACACAGCAGGCCGAGCTGGCCCTGGATATCGGCCTGCTCGAGTTCGGCGGGCGCCAGAGTGGCATGGCAATAGGGGCAGTTGATTCGAATCATGGTGAGGCTCCTCGCTTCCAGATACTGTAATTTTGTACAGTAAACCGCAGGCGCGCAACACTGTATGCCGAACGGATGTGGCCGAAAGCGTAGGGAGAACCACAGGCGAGGCCGCACTGCGCCAGAGACATACCCATACAAGCTGTCGCAAAGCGTTACTTGAATTCGGGCGGGGCGACCCTTAGATTAGGCACATGCGCTGACAACCCCAACAGTGCTGACGGTCGAGGCCCCCCCTCCTCCTTATGACCGTCAGAAAGCCCCGCCCCCCTGCGGGGCTTTCGCCTTTCTGGGGCCTGATTTGTTAGGCTGGCGCCTATGTGTGTGAACTACGCCCCCATCATCTCTTCCAGCGCGCTGCGTGAATTCTTCGCTGTCGCTCCGGATGGACGCTTGCTGCGCGAGCTCAAGGCGAGCGTGTGGCCCGGGTATGCGGGTCCGTTCATACGCCAACCTGAGGTAGCCGGTGTCGGTGGCGAGGCTGCCCCCATTCGGGAACTGCTGACCGGAGCATTTGGCCTGGTGCCGCAGTGGGCCAAAGACGAGACGTATGGCCGACGAACCTACAACGCTCGCGCTGAAACGGCGCACGAGAAGCCGACCTTTCGGGAGTCTTGGCGTCTTGCCCGGCGTTGCATCATTCCGGCCGAAGCCTTCTACGAGCCGGACTGGCGAACGGGGAAGGCCATCTCCACGCGGATCAGTCGGGCCGATGGAAAGCCTATGGGATTCGCCGGCCTATGGGCACCACGAAGACGTCCCGATGGCGAACTTACTCACAGCTTCACCATGCTGACCATTAACGCTGACCAGCACCCCTTCATGAATCAGTTCCATCGCCCCCAAGATGAAAAGCGGATGCTGGTGATCCTGCCGGAGCGGCACTACGACGCCTGGCTGCAGGCGCCGGCATCGGCGATCCGCGATTTCCTGTTGCCCTTTCCGGCGGAAGAATTGCTGTCGAATGCCCCTCAGCAAAGCTTGCTGTAACGGCGAAGACTTATCCCCGAAACCTGTGGGTAAGGTTGTGGGTTGGCCGTTGGGCAACTCTCCAACTGTCTGACACACCAATGAATTTCCGGGACTGCTCAAATTTGAGGCGCTGGGGCTTGCTGCACCGGCCAACCTACACCATTCCAGTGATCTGAAAAAGCAAAGGGCTTGCGCCTTCGCAAGCCCTTAAGGTGAAGCAGCCACTAAAGCACCACAGCTTTTTCATGATGTAACCGGAGCAAATTCGAGCAAGCAACAGATGCAAGAGCATATGCCACGCCATCTATCCCCGCGAACTCGACAATCACCACTTCCGCGTCTCTGGCTTCAATCACTGTTCCAACCTGGCCACGCAACAAACATACTTCTTGGTCATCCATAGACCTGCCCCTCGCATCCACAACCAGCGCGACGGTATCCAGAAGATTCAAGGGCGCTCTCCAATCAAAAGGCACTGCAAGAGGATATCTCAACCCACAATTTATACCAGGTGGCAGTTATTGAGCAGTCGACCACTGACTTCACCTCGGCCACTCCGGCCATTGAGCCTGTGTCCAAACTTGGGCAGCAATGTGCCGGTTACCTGAAGTACGGCCGATCTAACTAAAAGTCGGTGCCGGCGGGACGGCGGCTTGTCGCGCCCCGCCCCTGCCCTCAGTGCGCGATTGGCTGGTAGCCAGGATCGTCGAAATACTTGCCGTAGTTGTCGAGCGCGCCGATAACCTTGACCGCACCGTCCATGAGCTTGGCCTGCTTCACCTTGCCCGCCATTTGCTCTGCGCCGGCGAGCAGGTCGGCGATGATGATGTGCAGTTGCTCGTCGGCCTGCGTTCCCAACTTGCAATTGGCCACGATATCGCCGACGGCACTTTCCACCTTGTGCGCAAGGGCGCTGTAGTCTTTTGCCGGCAGGCGGTTGTTGTGGATGGCATCTAGCGATGCCGCCATCGACTGGCGAATCTCGCCGATCGCCTTGCGCAGCGGCGCATCGGTTTCCCATTTTTTGCCGGCATTCAGTTGCAGAGTCGCCGGTTTCCCGCCGTGATCGTGTCTGTGGTCATGCGCCGCGTTATTCGCGGCAAGAGCCGATCCGCCGACACCTAGGGAAAGCACGATCAAGGCGGTCAGGATGTTTTGTTTCATGTTCTCGATTCTCCAGTCTGATGGTTGAAGGGGCCAGCGCTTGTCGGCCTTCCTGCTTCAACGATTGGCGGAGAGAAATGTTCCACACCTGCGTCAATCGCGGTGCAAAAGTTCGATGGTCGACAGCCCGGCTGGCTGGTCGAGCAGCAGTTGCGCCAGTTTTGTACGCTGCGTCAGAGTGAGCAGTTCTCGTTCGCGCAGCAACTGCTGGATCACCCGTTTCTGCTGTTCGTCCTGCAAGTGCGCAATTGCGATGCGCTCGGCATCGATCAGCGCCGGGTCTGGTGTGTCGGCGAAAATCGCATGGATCATGCGGTCGCGATGTGTGCGAATGGCTTCGGCGCTGGTGCCGAGTTGCATGAGAAAACCCTGTTCCGAGGCGTGCCAGTCGCGCACCTGATCCGCGCTCAATTCGAGATAGCGCGGCAGGCCGGGAAAACTGTCCTTGTTGGCCATGCGGTAAGCGACGGCGCCGATTACGCCCAAGTTGACCAGCAGCGAAACGGCGAGCAGAACCCGCAGGACGGTGGATTTCATTTTCTGGCTCCCTTGCTGTAGCAAGAATCCGGGCCGAGGCAGAGACCGCCCGGCGGCAGCGTGTCGAACACGCTCATCGCCGCCATGCGCGGCATGGCCGCACCGCCGCCGATCAGCACCGAGCCTATGCCGGTGCCGAGCGTAAGGGCAGCCGCCGCGCCGAGGGAGGCCGGCAGCAAACCCCACCAGCGCGGTGCTGGCCGCTCTGGTGACGGGCGTGGTGCGGCGGCGAGCCGGCCCGCAATCATGCCGGCCAGGTCGAAGCCCAACGTGTCCTGCGGCAGTGCGTCGAAAGCGGCCGTCAGCGCCCGTAGTTCGGCGAGACGCTCCGCGCAGGGCGGGCACGCCGCTAGATGCGTTTCCATTTCGCGCTGCGTGGCGCCGTCGAGTTCACCATCCAGATAGCCCGAGAGGCGAATCATGTCCGGCAGGTGCGGGCGGACGGGGTCAGTCATGGCAAGACTCTCCGGCATGGTGTCGATAATGGGCGAGGACGGCGACACGCGCGCGGGCAATGCGCGACTTGACGGTACCGACCTCGATATTCAGTGTTGCCGCGATGTCGGCGTAGCTCATGTCTTCCAGTTCGCGCAATAGCAGGATTTCGCGTTGCTCGACGGGCAGTTCGCGCAGGGCGCGTTCCAGCAGGCCGATACGCTGCTTGTCCGCCAGCAGTTCTTCCGGCAGAGGTGCTGTGTCGCACGGATCGATGGCCTCTTCATCTGGGCCGGACGTCAGCGAGACGAAATCGATGTGGCGACGGCGACGCAGCGCATCGAGCGCGGCATTTCGCGCGATCTGGAACAGCCAGGTGGAAAAGCGCGCTTCCGGCCGCCAGCCGGGCAGCGCCCGATAGGCTTTTAAGAAGGTTTCCTGGGCCAGGTCCATAGCTTCGTCGCGTATACCGACCATACGCAAAATGAAACGGAACACCCGATCTTGGTAACGTCGCACCAGCCGCTCGAATGCCGGCCGATCCCCCATCTGGGCCCGGACGGCAAGTTGTACATCTTCTCCATCGTCGATCCCCGCTGTCATCCGTTTCGCTTTCGACTGCTCCTGAGTGAAACGAATCACGTCGGAAAATGTTCCGCGTCGGCGTGCATGCGGGGTGCGTCAGTCCGCTCCGGGCAAACTCAGACTGGCCCGTAGCCCCCCCAGAGGGGAGTCTGCCAGTGTCAATTGCCCGCCATACATGCGCGCCAAGTCGTCGACGATGGCCAGGCCCAGCCCGCTACCAGACACCTGCTGGTCGACGCGAACTCCGCGTTGGAGCACGGTGTCGCGCTTGTCGGGGACGATGCCCTTGCCATCGTCGTCGACGCTGATCGTGAGCCGCTCCTGTTCGGCCCGAGCCTGAATCTCTATCCGGGAGTTGGCCCACTTGGAGGCATTGTCGATCAGATTTCCCAACATTTCCTGCAAATCCTGCTCTTCGCCGCGAAATACCAGGGTTACATCGGCAGAAACAACTGCAAATTCGAGATTACGGTCTGCATAAACACGTTGCATGACCCGTACCAGTCCCCGGATGACAGGTTCAACGGCGGTGCGCATGCCCGGAACCTGTACAGATGCGGCAGCTTGTGCCCGACTCAGGTGGTAATCGACCTGTTTGCGCACGGTATCGACTTGCGATGCGACCAGACGTGCCAAGTCGTCATCTCGCTTCTCGGGAGCATTGGCGGCATTGGCGAGGACGCTCAGCGGCGTTTTAAGCGCATGGGCAAGGTTGCCGGCTTGCGTTCGGGCACGCTCGACCACTTCAGCGTTTTGCGCCAGCACCGTGTTGAACTCATTCACCAGCGGCATGATCTCGTTCGGGAAGGTGCCTTCCATGTTTCGGGCATCTCCGTGCCGGACACGCCCTAGGGCGTTTTGCATGTTACGTAGTGGAGCAAGCCCGACGAATACCTGCATCAAAGCGGCGAGCGTCAATCCCATTCCAAGTATGCCCAGCGCCATCCAAAGATGGCCTTTGAAGTCCTCGATAGGCTCTGTCATCAGACTTTCATTGGCCGCAACCATCAACCTCAGGGAGTGAGTGTCAATGGTGACGGTACGTTCCACCACTCTTAGAGCAACTCCTTGGGGGCCTTCAATCCGATGCTGATGAATCTCTCCGTCCGCCGGGGTATCGGCCGGGACAGTCAATGTTTCATCCCACAGTGAGCGGGAACGCAAAACAGCCTTGTCGGGTTGCTCATCCGCAGCGGAGATGCGATCGATCTGCCAATACAGGCCGGACAGGGGCTTGTTAAGGCGCGGGTCACTCGGAAGCAATCGAACCTGGGCCAGATTCTGCTCATCGAGAATTAGTTGGGCTGTTAGCTGATCCAGATGATTCTTCAGTTCCACATCGAACTGGGCTTCGACATGCTGATGAAAGAGTTGGCCAAGCCCCCAGCCCGCAACCAGAATCGAAATGACGATCCAGACGAGCGTGCCCGCCAAGAGACGTATACGCAGGGAGTTGCGTAAGAAGGCAAAGTTCATTGTGCTTTGTTGAGCCGGTAGCCCAATCCGCGCACGGTTTCGATCAGGCCCGGCGGTAATTTCTTGCGCAAGCGCGCGATGAATACCTCGACCGTATTCGAATCACGATCGAAATCCTGCGCGTAAATATGTTCGGTCAGTTCCGCACGGGAGACGATTTCACCCGGATGGTGCATCAGGTAAGCGAGAACCCGGTATTCATGGCTCGTCAGCGTCAGGGCAGTTCCATCCACGCTGGCACGGCTGCTGCGGGTATCCAGGGTCAGCGGACCGCAAACCAACTCGGTACTAGCATGTCCGCCGGCACGGCGAATCAGGGCGCGAAGCCTGGCCAGCAGTTCTTCCATGTGAAAGGGCTTGGTTAGATAGTCATCCGCACCGGCATCGATGCCGGCCACTTTTTCCCGCCAGGTGTCTCGTGCCGTCAGGATCAGGACCGGCAAGGTACGCCCTGCCGCACGCCATTTCTTCAGAACCGTGATGCCATCCATCTGCGGCAGGCCAATGTCGAGCACGATGGCGTCGTAAGGTTCGGTCTCCCCCATGAAGTGGCCATCGACCCCGTTATGCGCCACATCGACGACATAGCCGGCCGACTGAATGCCTTCAACAAGTTGTGTGGCCAGCGTTGGTTCGTCTTCGACAACCAGAATGCGCATCAGCGGGGCTCTCCCCGGTCGTTTGGTTTATGCGGTTTGCCCGGCTTTTCCTTAGAGCCAAGGATGGTGCCGTCGCGAGCGAGAATCTTCAGCTTCATCAAGACACCTCCTTTGCGCAATAACTTGACTTCATAAACCCACTCGCCCTTTTCGCGGTCAAGTTCAACCTCCATGACCTGGCCGGGATACTCGTGTTCGAGCCGATCAAGAATCGTGCGTAAAGGCAGAACATCTCCAGCCTCAACGGCTTGACGGGCACGGTCATGGTCGGGCTTGTCCGCTGCGAAGCTGACTCCCGACCCCGGCAACGCCAGCGTCATCAGCATAACAAGACTAGCCAGGGTACGACGCCATTGGGTGGTGATTCTCGACAACATCTTCAACTCCGCAGTCTTCCAGCCGGATCTTTTAGCCCTTTGAACCTGAACGTAGGATGAACAAGCGATTCAGCATTCATTCAGACGGGGTGGCGCAAAGTGCGATCCACAGTCCGATAACCGCCAGGAGAAACGCATGAAGAATATGTTGGTCGTCACCTCAGGAATTGTTGCCATGATACTCAGTACCTCCACCATTGCCAGTCCTCGCGAAGACCTGCTGGCCCAGTATGCGGCAGCCGCCAAGGTAACAAGCTTTTCAGCGGCACGCGGCCAGGCCTTGCATACGCAGAGTTCTTCCGGCGGAAAGCCTGACACACCTTCCTGCACCACCTGTCACGGCAAGGACACCCGGAGTGCCGGACGGGCCCTGACCGGCAAGACCATCGAACCGGTCGCCGTGTCCGTGACGCCAACGCGTTATACCGATCCGGCCAAGGTCGAAAAGTGGTTCAAGCGCAATTGCACCGAAGTATTGGGGCGCGAATGTACCCCGCAAGAGAAAGGTGACTGGCTCACCTTCGTGATCGGTCAGTAATCCCATTCAAAGGAGACTCCCGTGCGCATTCCCTATCGTCCGCTTGCCATCGGCCTCGTGACCTTGGCTTTTTCTGCCCTTGTATTAGCCCGTGCCCAGGCCGGTGACCGCCATTTCTTTGCCCCGGTGGCCGATCCGATCGTCAAGGAGGAATGCGGTAGTTGCCACCTGGCCTTTGCCCCCTCGATGCTCCCGGCGCGATCCTGGCAACGCATGATGGGCGAACTGGACAAGCATTTCGGCGACAACGCCAGCCTCGATCCGGCCACCGCCGAGAAGATTACGAGCTATCTCGTTGCCAATGCCGGTGATGCAGGTGGCCAGCGCTACAGCAGCAAATTGCTCAAAGGCGTTACGCCAGGTGCCGCCCCACAGCGCATCACTGAACTGCCCAAATGGGTGAGCGAACATCGCAAAGTGCCTGATTGGGAGTGGTGTCACAAGGAGGTGCGCACCAAAGCGAACTGTGTCGCCTGCCATACCGCAGCAGAGCAAGGCTATTACGAAGAATGACCATTTCAGACACTTTCCTGAGCAGGAGGATTTCACCATGCGACCATTAACCATCACGGCATTGTTTGCCACTGTTTTCTTCTCCATTTCGAGTCATGCCCAGGATGTTCGCTCTGCCAATACCGACAAAGCGAGATGGCTATCGATTCCCGAAGTGCACGCCAGATTGGAATCCGCCGGCTATCGAAATATCGAGAAGATCGAACGTGAAAGCGGCAGCTATGAGGTCAAGGCCACCGACCAGGCGGGCCGGCGGATCAAGCTGTATGTGCATGCCCAAACGGGCGAGGTCATCGATCAGCGGCAGCGTGACATCAAGCGTGACAAATACGACGGTGGCTATGCAAAAAACAATCAGCGCAATTCGGCTGACTGCAACGAACGACGCTGCCGTGATGACTTGCCCCAACCGGGAAACCCTCAACCCGCCGCTGGAAAATGATCCATCAGGAGTTCTGACATGAAAATCTTGCTCGGCTTGCTTCTCGCCATCGTTACCGTCGCCTGGGGAATGGATGTGCTTGCCACAGGTGGAAGCAATGGCGGCACTCTGCCATGGGTAATCCGGCAGGAAGCGCTCTATCTGAGTGGCCTGCTATCGATCGCTTTGATGTCGCTGGCGATGTTTTTGTCCACACGTCCCGCTTGGCTCGAAACCCCGCTGGGCGGTATGGATCGAGTCTATCGGACCCATAAATGGGCCGGCATTTTCGCGGTGAGCTTCGCCGTAGTGCATTGGCTGGTAGAGGAAATCGTCGGAGACATTCTGAAAGCGATGGTCGGACGCGAAGGCCGCATACCAAAGGAGCAATTCACCGGCTTCCTGGAAGTGATGCGCGACCTGGCGAAGGACATGGGGGAGTGGGCGTTTTATCTTGTGCTGGCGATGCTGGTCATCACCTTATGGAAGCGGTTTCCCTATAAAACCTGGCGGGTAGTGCATCAGGCAATGCCTGTGCTTTATCTGATGCTGGCGCTGCATGCAGCTATGCTCGCTCCGACAGATTACTGGACTCAACCAGTCGGCATTCTCATCGCGTTGCTTGGCGCTGCCGGAATTTATGGCGCGCTGTACTCGCTGGTGGGTCGCATCGGGAGAGCACGCCGCGCCAGCGGGACAGTGACGGCCATCGAGCAACCTTCCCCGGATGTGCTTACCGTCAAGTGCCAACTCGACAATAACTGGCGAGGTCATCGCCCTGGTCAGTTCGCATTCATTACCTTCGACGAAAAGGAGGGGGCTCACCCATTCACGATCGCCAGTGCTGATCGGGGTGATCGAAGCATCAGTTTTCAGATCAAGGCGCTCGGTGATTACACCCGCACCTTGGGTAAGCGACTGGAGGTCGGTCATGCCGTCAAGGTTGAGGGGCCTTATGGTCGCTTCGACGTGGCCCGGCAGGATTCGAGCGCCCAACAAATCTGGATTGCCGGCGGGATCGGAGTGACGCCTTTCCTGGCCTGGCTAGATTCATTACAGCAGACGCCGAACCAGGTTTCTGCGGATTTCCATTACTGCACCCGTGATCGAACCAATGATCCCTTTGTCGCTCGCCTCGAGGCAAGCTGCGTCGCGTTGCCTGGCGTACGTCTGCACATTCATGGCGCCCAACAGGGCGAAACATTGAGCGCTGCCGATGTGGCTGCTGCGCAGACCGGCTCACGCCGGTCCGAAATCTGGTTCTGCGGGCCACAAGGCTTGGCAGAAAAGCTCAAGCATGAACTCGGGCGTATCGGGCGAGGCCGGTTCAGATTCCACCAAGAAGCTTTTGAAATGCGGTGAAACCCTTGCCGATCTAACCAAAGGAAATGAAATCATGAAAACCATCTCGATCATCCTGCTTGCCTTGTCCATGACGACCGTACATGCCGCCACCCCTGAGGTCCAAGCGGAATCCTGTGATCAAATCAGGGAGCAGATTCGGGCGCATACGGGGATTCCGGCCAAACCCAATACTATCCTGCTGGGCAAGGTGGGTGAAAACAAGAAATGCCGTTTCACTTCTGCCGAGGCGTATCGTGCGGCCTGGGGCGACAAGCCCCTACCCAAGGACGATCGACGTGATCGTCGCTCGAAAGGGCGCGAGCACGACGACGATTGAGAAAGTGATACCAACTAATAATGGGGTGCCTGACCATACCCGGTTAAGGAAACGCTGAACAAGTGTCAATTTTGAGAAGACACCTACGTAGTCATGCGGGTTTGCGGCCGGCTCGTAGGACTTATTCAGTGTTTCCATAAGCATTTCTTAATCATGAGTGGCTATCTTTCAGATTTTTTCTTGGAGCTATAGCGATGCGAAATATTTTCCTGATCCCCATATTGTTGGCGGCGCTTTCTGCACAGGCTGAGGAGAGTCGGTATGTGCCGGTTTGCATGAGCGGCAATGTGGTTGGCCAAGGCAATTGCCCCGCGCAACCCAAGCCTGGAAACCAGCCGAGCGACTGGTCGTGTACGCGCGACAACAAGACGAACCTGGTGTGGTCGATAGAAAGCGGCAAGGGATCCTGGAATTATGCGCAGGGTGAATACTCCAAAGCCGCGAACCAAGAATCACGTTGTGCTTTTTCATCAGGCTGGCGACTACCAACCCACAACGAATTGCTGACAATCCTGATCAAGGACAGTAGTTCCGTCGCACAAATACAGGCTCAGGGGAATCGCAATATCAACCAATCAGCGATTGATACCCGCTTCTTCCCTGAAACACCGGCAGATGCATACTGGACAGCGGATTCATTTACGCATGATCCGAGTTTTGCTTGGTTTGTATATTTCAAACCAGGATTCGTCAATGAGGGGAATACCTATACAGACTTCAAGTCAGTGACAAAACACATCCGCCTCGTTCATGATGCTCGCTAAGCGAGCTAGGAAACGGATGTTGATTAAGGGTTCCTTAAGCTGAACGTGAAAGACTGCCAGAATCATGATGCCACCTGAAATGACCTCGGTCTCCTTGCTACTCTGGATCGTATTGGGGATTACGCTGCAAATCGCGCTGTGGCTGGGTATCAGCTTCTGGAGGCATTGGAGTGAGTATCAGACGCTGCGCACAGACGTGGGGTCCGGCGGGGGAATGCCCGTTCCCGTTAAAGAGACTTTGCCTTCAGCATCCGAGCCGGCATCTGTAGCGGCGTGGAGTGGTTTCAGGAATTTTCGGGTCGATCGCAAGGAAATTGAAGACGGTGCCCAATCCATTTGCTCGTTTTACCTGGTACCGGAAGACAAGCAGCCGCTTCCGGCATTCAAGCCAGGTCAATTCCTAACATTCCGTATTGACGTACCCGCGCCCGACGGCAAGACAGAGCAGATTACTCGCTGCTACTCCTTGTCCGATGCACCCCACGCGGGGTATTACCGCATCTCCATCAAGCGCGTACCTGCACCTGCCGGCAGCGCTTATGCACCGGGCCGCTCGTCGAATTTCTTTCATGACCACATTCAGGTTGGTGGCCAACTGCAAGTCCGCGCGCCTGGTGGTCACTTCCATATCGACTCCAGTGACGCACCAGTCGTGTTGATTGGCGGCGGTATCGGGATTACCCCTGTGCTTTCCATGCTCAACTGGTGCATGGCCGAGCAGCCTGGCCGGGAAGTCTGGCTCTATTACGGCGTTCGCAACAGCAGCGAACCCATCAAGAGATCCCATCTCGAAGCGCTTGCCGCGACCTACCCGAACTTCCATCTGCGGCTGTGTTTCAGTGATCCCTTGCCGGGTGATCAGCTTGGACGCGACTATCACCACCAAGGGCGCGTGGATATCGCGCTATTCAGGACGGAACTCCCCCTCAAACCCTACCATTTCTACATCTGCGGACCGACACCGATGATGGAAAGCCTCGTTCTGGGCCTGGAAGGCTGGGGCGTGCCAGAGAGTCGTATCCACTACGAAGCCTTTGGTCCGGCATCGATCAAGCGCTCGGCAAACCCGAAAGCCGTTGAACCTGTGGCGGCAATACAAAGCGACATCGTCGTCAACTTTGCCAAGTCGGGAAAACAGATTCCCTGGCAGCCGGGTATGGGGAGTTTGCTGGATTTCGCCGAGGCCAATGGGGTAAAAGTTGAGTCCAGTTGCCGGGCGGGAAGTTGCGGATGTTGCCAAACCACGATCAAAGCAGGCGAAGTGGCTTACGGTCATGCGCCAGACTTTGATCCCGAACCAGGTAGTTGCCTGCTCTGCAGTTGCACCCCGAAAACCAGCGTGACTCTGGAGGCCTAGATGACCAACAACCTCTGGCGCAATCATATCCTTCCCTTCACGTTGCTGGTCGGCCTGCTCGGTGTAGCAACCCTGGTGGGCGACTATCTGCTGCACCGCTTCAATCTGGTCTGGATCGGGCGCTACCTGGGCATTCCGGGCACCTTGCTTATCATCGGTTCCCTGATCTATTCGTTGCGCAAGCGCAAGATGATCACCTCGGGCAATATGAAATCCTGGCTCAGCATGCACGAAGTCGGTACATGGCTGGGTTCCCTGATGGTCTTGCTGCATGCCGGTATTCATTTTAATGCCATCCTGCCCTGGCTGGCTACAGTGGCGATGGGCGTGAATGTCATCAGCGGTATGGTGGGCAAACTACTTCTCGGCCGTTCGCGCGAGCATGTCCTGGGACAGCGTGACCACTACCAACTGCGAGGGATGTCCAAAGAGGATATTGAGCGCGCGGTGTTCTGGGATGCGGTCACCCTGGATGCCATGACGAAGTGGCGCAAAGTCCATATCCCGATCTTCATCGTCTTCGCGGTCCTGGCACTGGGCCACATCATCAGCATCTTTTTGTTCTGGGGCTGGGCATGAACCGCACGCTGAAGTGGATCCTTGCCGCCAACCTGATTGTGTTGGCCATTCTGGCTTTCGTTTATCCCCACCTGATGGTTGGCCCCGGCAAGTTAATTCCAGGTCATGCAAAACTGGAGTCGGACTGCTTTGCCTGTCACGCTACCTTCACCGGTGCCGAATCGGAACGGTGCGTCAGCTGTCACAAGCCGGAGGAAATCGGCAAACTCACCACGACAGGTCTGCCAGTCCAGAAGCCTCTGACTTCGACACCGTTCCACCAAAAACTCATCCGCTCGGACTGCATCGCCTGCCATAGCGATCATGCCGGGGTGAAGCGCTTCCGCCCGACCGGGCAGTTCAACCACCGCTTGCTGGAGAAGGCGACGCGCAACGAATGTCAGGGTTGCCATAAGTCACCCAAGGACAGCCTCCACCAGCAGATCACCGGCAATTGCAGTCAGTGCCATAGCCAGGACAAATGGACCCCCGCCACCTTCGATCACGCGAAGTATTTCGAACTGGATCGCGACCACAACGTTAAATGCGCGACCTGCCATGTCCGTAACGACTACAGCCGCTATACGTGCTACGGCTGCCATGAGCACTCACAGCAGAAAATCCGTCGCGAGCATATCGAGGAAGGAATCCGTGACTTTGACAACTGTGTCGAGTGCCACAAGAATGCCGACGAACACGATATCCGAATGCCAGGAAGGGAGCGTGAGGGAAAAGGGAAGCGCGGCAAAAAGCATGATGATGACTGACACGGCCGTACCCAGCCTGCAACGTTATGCGTGGATTTCCATTGGTGCAGCAATTGCGACCATCCTGCTCAAGGGGGTGGCATGGCATTTAACCGGATCGGTCGGCTTACTCTCGGATGCCATCGAGTCTTTTGTCAATCTCGCGGGCGCACTCATGGCGCTGTGGATGCTCTGGCTGGCGGAACAACCTGCCGACGAGGATCACCCACACGGACACGGTAAGGCCGAGCATTTCTCCAGCGCCTTCGAGGGTTTCCTGATAATCCTGGCAGCCGTCAGCATTGGTTATACGGCAATCGAACGATTCATAAATCCCCAGCCGATCGAGGCTGTCGGCATTGGATTGGTTGTTTCAGTGGCGGCCTCAGTCATAAACCTGCTTGTGGCACGCTTGCTATTGAAGGCAGGCCGCGAGCATCAGTCCATTACGCTCGAAGCTGATGCCCACCATCTGATGACGGATGTCTGGACCTCCGTTGGTGTCATCCTTGGGGTGGGACTTGTGGCGATGTCAGGCTGGAACTGGCTGGATCCGACGATTGCAGTGCTCGTTGCCGCGAACATTGTCTGGACGGGATGGCAGTTGATGCATCGCTCAGCTTCCGGGCTTATGGACACTGCTTTGCCGCCAGAGCAAAAGCGCCTCATTACCGAAGTCTTCGATCGCTACATCGAACAGGGCATCGCCTACCACGCCTTGCGGACACGACAGGCTGGGCGACGGTCGTTCATCAGTTTCCATGCGCTAGTGCCGGGAAAATGGTCAGTTCAGGAGGCCCATGACTGGGTTGAGCGAATTGAGCGTGACCTGAGGACAGCGATCCCCAACTGCCACATCACTTCCCATCTGGAGCCGATAGATGATCCATGTTCAATGGATGATCAGGCACTTGATCGGGCCAGGTAAGCCTGCCCTCGCTGGTGACCGCCCCCGCTTCTGAACTTCCCCAGGATAATCACATGACACTCGAAGAACAACGTTCCATCCTCGCCCTGTGCCTGCATGCCGCCTTTGCCGATGGCGTTAAGGACGACCATGAACGCGAGGAGGTAAAACGCATTGCAGAATCACTATCCGAAGGCACCCCTGGCCTCGATATGGCCCGCCTGTATCAAGACGTCCTGCTCAAACGCCTGCCGCTGGACACGGCGGCAGGCACACTTTCCGATATCGGGCAGCGCCTGTTCGCCTACGAAATGGCAGTTTGTGTCTGCGAGGCTGACGGGCGCATGAGTCCGGCCGAACGCACCTTCCTTGACGAACTCAAGCGTTCCCTGAATCTCGACGCTGGACAATCCAGTGCAATCGAACAGGCGATCGATCCGGTTGTTTCCGCCGCCGATTTGCCTGTGAAGCAGTTGGAACAAGTTGGCCCCCTGGATACTGAACTGGACAAGACAATCCTCAACAGCGCCTTGCTTAACGGAGCACTCGAACTGTTACCCCAGTCCTGGGCATCGATGGCGATCATTCCGCTCCAAATCCGCATGGTGTATGGCATCGGTAAGGCTCATGGAGTCGAACTGGATCAAGGGCATATCAAGGAGTTCATCGCCGCCGCGGGAGTCGGTCTGACCTCGCAGTATCTGGAGCAGTTCGGCCGAAAGCTGCTGGGCGGCTTGCTGGGCAAGGCGGCAGGAAAGACCTTTGGGAAGATCGGTCGCGCTGCCACCGGCATGGCCTTCTCGTTCGCCACCACCTATGCGCTCGGACAGGTAGCGAAGCGGTATTACGCCGGTGGTCGGACCATGAGCACCGCGTTGTTACAGGAAACTTTCCAGAGCCTGCTGACTCCTGCCAAGCAGTTGCAGCAGCAGTACCTCCCGCAAATGGAACATAAGGCGCAGTCACTGGATATGGGGCAGGTGATGAGTTTGGTGCGGGGGGTGTGATCGGTAGTTAGTCGCTTGGTGCTTCCCGAATGTAGACCGCTGTTGTGCATCGGAAATCTGCCATTTAGCGAAAGTTTCGGCTGAACGACAGGTAACCGGCGCTTTGCCGCCTGACCGAGTGCGTCAGGCCAACGGCAGTTCAGGCCGAGGACCGGAAGTCGGCCAATGCCGCCGTTGGTGCTGGCTCAGTTGAACGGCCGGTGTTGCGCCGGTTGCCGACGTCAGCTGTCTATCTGAATACATCCAGGTTTTATGAAAGACGCTATTGATAGCTACTGCCGGCTTGTTACACCTCATCCGCATGAATCCCCATCCGTCGCAACTTCTCCCAGAGCGTCTTTCTGGAAATACCCAGGGCTTCGGCTGTCTGCGTCATGTGCCAGCCATGTTTATCCAGCGCAACCTGAAGGTAGTCTCGCTCGCAAGCCATTAGGTAGTCGGCTAAGGATGGGGAAATGGCCCCCGCTGATTCACCACAGTTCAGATTGTCACCAAAAAATGCTTCTGCACCCAATAATGGTCCCGGAGAGAGAATGCAAGCGCGTTCGACGGCGTGCTTGAGCTCACGGACATTGCCTGGCCAGAGATAACTGGTGAGAACTTGCTCGGTTCGCGGATCAAGCCGGCGGGATTCGGAGGGGTTGGCTCGATTGAACATTTCCACGTAATGTCGTACGAACCAGCGTATATCGTCCTGACGCTCCCGAAGCGGTGGAATGCGTAGCTGAATAACGTTAATCCGGTAATACAAATCTTCTCGAAACTCGCCCATTTCGACCATTGCCTTCAAGTCCTGATGGGTGGCACAAACCAGCCTGAAGTTGACAGCAACAGCAGATTCACCGCCAAGCCGAACCAAAGTACGCTCCTGGATCACTCGCAGCAATTTGGCTTGCATCAACGGCGGCATTTCACCGATTTCGTCGAGAAAAAGCGTGCCATTGTTGGCCAACTCGAAATATCCACGCTTGGCTTTAACTGCCCCAGTGAAAGCACCTTTTTCGTAGCCAAAGAGTTCCGCTTCAAGTAGCGAATCTGGTATTGCAGCGCAGTTCACCGCAACGAAAGGGGCTGAATTACCTACGGCGTGCCGATGGAATTCTTTGGCCACATGTTCCTTGCCAACCCCGGACTCGCCGGTGATCAACAGCGCAGATGCGTGGCGAGCCAGCCGAGGCAAGCTCTCCGCGATACGCTGCATCACCGGAGAAACGCCAAGAGCATCTCCCTCATTCGTGCCGCGGGCGCCATAACATTCGGCGAGACCGCACACTTTTTCCACCAAGGCATCGGTATCGAATGGCTTGGTAATATAGTCAGCAGCGCCAGCCTTGAGCAATTCGACTGCCCGATCAATGCTCCCGTACCCGGTCATGAACAAAAATGGGGGCAACATCGGCAGGCGTTTGGTCAGATCAAGAAAAAGATCGCCTCCGTTGCGGTCAGGCAGACGGATATCGCTGACGACGACACCATAGCGCCGACTTTCCAACGCCGCCGATGCTTCGCGAGCCGTTCGCCACCAATCGACATCGAAACCTTCGAGCTGGAAGCGCTGGGAAAGCGACTCTCCCATAATCTCGTCGTCCTCGATCAGGCAAAGACGTGGGCGGATTTCAGACGGTGTTGCCATAAGGAATTTCAACCTTGAAAGTAGTGCAGCCGGGCAGGCTCTCGACCTCTATTTCGCCACCCAGTTGCTGAACGATCTGATAAACGATCCACAAACCCAGACCATTTCCACGCTCGCTGGTCGTAGCGAAAGGCTCGAACAGGGTATCCATGCGTTCCTGCGGAATGTAGTCACCATCGTTGGTCACAGCCAGGTGCAATTGCTTTTCGGCTGACTCGACGACCAAGCGCACGCCGCCCCCCTCCTCGGCTGCCGCCAAGGCGTTAAGTAGCAGGTTGAGTAGAATCTGGCGCATCAGTGTTGCCGGCAGCGGTAGGGAACCGTCGAGATTGCTCTCGACGACCACTCCGATACCACGCCCATGCGCTTCGGACTCGGCCAGGATCAGCAGATCATCCACATCCTCGGAGGCGAAGGGGCGATCCTTGGCCTTGCTTTCGACGAGTAGTGCTCCCACCGTATGACGAATCTGCGTCAGGCCGCGTTCGAGCAGCGACAGTGTGCTCAGGGCGAGCGGATCATTGCCGCTGCCGTGCCGCTGGTAGGTATTGATGGCGGTCAGCATGCCGCCCAGCGGATTGTTGATTTCGTGAGCGATGCCGGCCGTCAGCCGGCCGACAGCAGCGAGCCGTTCGGAGACGAGCATCTGCCGCTCCAACTCTTGCTTGTTTTTTAGCTCAGAGACCATGCGCTGATATGCGGCGGCCAGTTGGCCAATCTCGTCGCCGCTGTTCGGTAGATCAGTCAGACGAGATTCCTCAAGTTCGCCTGGCACCCGGCGCATCGCTTCGGCCAGGCGGAGCAACGGCTCCCCGGTGCGGCTGGCCCATACCCATGAAATCGGCGCAATGATCAGCAGCACCAGTACAGTGACCAGCGCCGCCCGCTTGACCAGACCGACGAAACGCGGCACGAAGGAAACCTTGGAGTAGCCGAGAATGACATGGCCGAGTGCCACGCCATCGGCAACCAGCGGTGACATCACGAAGTAGACCGGGGAGTCGGCTGGCTCGAGGACGCGCTGCGCCATTGCGTCACCGCTGACCAAACCGGTGCGCAACTGCGCATAGGCTCCGCCGCGGGTAGCCGGGTTACTGCCGATGGGAAATTCGCGAGGCTTGGTCGAAACGAAAACCTTGTAATCAGCGTCGGTGATCAAGACCACTTCGGCCTGAAGTTCGGGAGCGGCCGGATAGGTTTCACGCGCCGACTGCAGAATTTCGTAAGCTCGCCAAATGTCATCATGGAGCACCGGAGCTACCAAGGTGTTGGCCAATACCCGCCCGAGACTCTTGGCATGGCCTTCCAGGTTTTGGCGCATCTCGTCGTATTCCCAGACGACTAGTGCCACCGTTACGGTGATTGCCGTGCCCAGCACGGCAGCCATCACCCGCAGCGGGATTTTCCAGCGCAACGAAAGGTTACGCCGAAAGATCATTTCCGACCGACCTTGGCTGCCATCTGGGCTATGCCGTCGAACAAGCCTGGCCGGCCGGTCACGAAGCCATCCAGCCGCAAGCGCCCCAACAATTCGCTGCCTAGAGGATCGTCAGCCATGCCCAGCAAGACCTGGCGAAAATGGTCCAGTTCTTTGGCGGGAATATCACTGCGCGCCACAAACGGCGGATAGCCGAGGAGTGGCGAACGGTCGATGATCCGGGTCGCTGCCGTCAGATCAGGGCGCACTTCAGCCAGCGTATCCCAGACATAGCCATCGACAGCCCCCCCATCCGCCAGTCCGACACCGACGGCCTCAACGACCTTACGGTGAGCCCCGGTGAAAAAGGTACGCGAAAAGAAGATCGACGGCTTTTCTCCCAGCATGGTTAGCGCGTATTGCGGATAGAGATAGCCAGAATTGGAATCCGGATCGGAATAAGCGAAGACTTTGCCGCGCAAGTCAGCGATGGTCTTGGTTCGCTTGTCGTCAGCCGGCACGATCAGGTAGGACTGGTAAAGCGGCTGGTTGCGCCACAAAGGCACTACGACCAGGCGAAACTCATGGCGATGGCGTATGTATGGATAGCCGCACAACCATGCAAAATCGATTTTCCCTGAGCGCAACAGATCAATGATCTCGCGATAATTGCCACGCTGTACAAAAACTACTGTGCGGCCGAGTTTCTGTTCCAGCCAGGCCCGCCACTTGCCAAGAAAGCTCACTTGGTCATCGAGAAAAACCGGCGTCAGGCCGATACGAAGAACAGCGCCATCACCATTGGCAGCATAAGCCGGCCAGGCGGGCAGCGTCGCCAAGGCAAGCAGCAGGCGGCGGCGAGTAGAACGCGAAAGAGATCGATCTGATGCAGGCATGGAGACGATGATAAGCGTCGGCCAGTCAATCCAGCCAGTCGATTTTTTCCAGCGTTACGCTGGCGTAGCACCTTGCGCCGCAGCAATTTGCTCGAGCGTTACGCCGCCGTAACACCCGGACAATTCGTTCACCAGTGTTAAATCACCCAGGATCACCGGCCAGCAAGGCTTTGGCGAGTTATTCCAAGGCCATGGCCCGCATGTTGCGTTAAAGACACCGCTATTGGCCGCGCTACGACGGGGTCCAGCATATTCAGCAACACACCACTGCAACCAGAGGAGGCAAGCAGATGAGTGAAGGATCAAAGGTTTCGGCTGGCGGGGGCAAGAAGCGCTATGCAATGGTGGTCGATACCCGCCGTTGCATTGGCTGCATGGCCTGCCAAGTCGCCTGCAAGGCGGAGTACGACACGCCACTGGGGGTCAATCGGACCTGGGTGCCCTACAAGGTGGTTGGCAAGTACCCCAACGTCAAGAAACAGTTTTTACCTCGTTTGTGCAACCACTGCGAAGACCCACCGTGCGTACGTAACTGTCCGGTCGAAGCCACCTTCGTCGTTGAAGATGGTGGCTTCGTGCTGCAGCGCTACGAGCGTTGCATCGGTTGCCGCAGTTGCATGGCAGCCTGCCCGTACAACGCCCGCTTCATGCTTCCCTCGCACCGGACCTACACGCCGATCACCAATGTCGTGGACAAGTGCACCTTCTGTTTCCACCGCGTTACTCAGAACCTGGTACCGGCCTGCGTCCAGACCTGTATCGGCCGTTCGCGCGTGTTTGGCGATCTCAACGATCCGAACAGCGAAGTTTCCTATCTGGTCGCCAAGAATGCGACCCAGGTACTACGCCCGGAAGAAGGTACCAAGCCGCACGTCTTCTACATCGGCGCCGATCGCAACACGACCGAGTTTGGCCGCGATGCCTACCAGAAGCGCGAAGTGATGGAGCTGGAACGCTCCGCCTTCAAGAGCCACTTCAAAATCTAAGGGGAAAATCATGGGTGATTACGTCTGGTTCCATGATGTGTCTTGGCATGCGAGTTATGCCGTCTATTTTTTTGTGATTGGCATACTTGCCGGCCTGTCATTCATTTCCTTCGGCTCGTGGCGTACCCCAGCGCTGCGGCCTCTGCGTGAGAAGACAGCCTACGCTTCGTTTGTCCTGCTCGGCCTGGGCGGCATGTTGCTGATCGCCGACCTGTCGCAACCGATGCGCTTTCTCAATATCCTCAACCCGGCCTATCTGAACTTCACGTCGCCGCTAGCTTGGGGGGCACTCAATATTGTTGCCTTCAGCATCGCTTCCATCGTTTATATCCTGGCGCTGCGTAGAAGGGATGAGAAGAACGGCCAATTGCTCGCGCTGATCACCGCGCTCTTGGCTTTGGGTCTGCCGATCTACACCGGCTTCGACCTCACGGTGCACCAGTCGCGTCCAGTCTGGAACACGCCGATCATGCCAGTCCTCTTCGTCGCGCTGGCAATCGCCTCGGGCTCAGCCGTCGGGGCCTTGCTCGCCGCTGGCAACACCGAAGCGCAGAAGGTTTTGCGTGAATACATGCTGTGGTCAGCCGGTGCAGTCGCCGTGATGCTGGTTTCGATCATGGGCACGACCAACTACGGGGGATCAGCCGCTGAATTGACCTTCATGATCATGACCACAGGCACGATGGGCTTGCTCTTCATCGGCGTCGGCTTTCTCGGCGGCAGTGTCGCTCCGGCACTCATGCTGTTTGCTCCAATGGGCAAAAGCCAGGGCGTGGTGCTGGTTTCAGCCCTGCTCATTTTGGCCGGCAGTGCAGCCTTGCGCTACGTATTGCTGATGGCGCCGCAACAACTACAAACCCTGTACTGATCCAGGTCACGAGGAGATAAAGAACATGGAAATGCCCAAAGTCACACGTCGGACCTTCCTCAAGGTGAGTGCCGGCACAGGTGCGGCAGCAGCCTCTGCGCCCAGTCTGCTGACGGCGATGGAGAACGATCTTGGCGGCAAGGATTTCGGTCCGGTCAGTGGTGCCGAACGCAAGGCCATCCCGGTCAACTGCCACGTTTGCAACATCCAGGACGGCGCCATCGCCTATGTCGAGAATGACCGCGTGGTCAAACTCGAAGGTAATCCCGAACACGTATCCACCCGCGGCCGCCTCTGCGCCAAGGGCAATTCTGGCATGTGGTACAGCTATGACCCGGATCGCATCCTCTACCCACTAAAGCGTGTCGGTGCCCGCGGCGAAGGCAAGTGGAAACGCATCACCTGGGACGAAGCACTGACAGAGCTGGCGGCCAAGCTGGATGCGGCTCTCAAGGAAGACCCCAACACCATCATGCTCAAGTATGGTCGTAACCGCACAGGTGGCACCATCGACCGCTTCATGAAAACGCTGGGTTCGGCAACAGTGCTTAACCACACCTCTGTTTGTGAGTCATCGAAGAAGTGTGGGATGGAGCCAACCTGGGGACCGGATATCGAAACACCGGACTTTGCCAACGCCAAGTACGTGCTGAATTTCGGTTCCAACGTCCTGGAAGCCTCCTACTTCCACAACCCGCTGTCGCAACGGGTGACCGAAGGCCGCGTCGACAACCAGATGAAGATCGTCACCTTTGACGTCCGCTTGTCGAATACCGCCGGCTTTTCCGACGAATGGATTCCAGTCTTCCCCGCCACCGACGGCGCTGTCGCCTTGGCCATTGGTCATGTCATCCTGCGCGAGGATTTGCAGGACTCCGACTTCATCACCAACTGGACCAATGTAACGGTTGCTGAACTGAAGGCGCACTACAAGCAATACACGCCGGAGTGGGCTTCGAAGATATCAGGCGTACCGGTCGAAACCATCGAACGGATTGCCCGAGAATTCGCGACGACCAAGCCTGCTACGCTGTTCACCTATCGCGGCCCGGCCAAGCACCTCTATGGTTCGTACAACGAGAAGGCCTGCATGATGCTGCCGATCATGACCGGCAACGTCGAGAAGAAGGGCGGTTACTGCCTGCCCCGCGGCATGGGCTGGCCGCAGCCGATGCCTGAGCCGGGCAAACCGACCCACGACTCGGTTCTGGCGCATCCCCCCGAGTATCCGCTGGCCGCGCACAAGGTCAGCCATCTGGTTCCATTCTGGATCGCCGAAGGCCGCCAGAAGATCAATGTCCATTTCACCTACCAGGACAATCCGGTCTATACCAATCCAGGTGCCCGGGCGGTTTGGGGCAAACTCTATCGGGATGAGAAACTGATCCCCTACTTCGTATCCATGAGTTCGCACATGGGTGAGGAAACGGCACTGGCCGACCTGATCCTGCCCGATTGCCCTTATCTGGAGCGCTGGGAACCCGAATCCATGCCGAACTCGTTGTGGCCCTGGCTGGGCATTCGTCAGCCAGTACACAAGTCACTCGGCGAGTCACGTGAGAACCGGGTATTGCTCCGCGACATCATTCACAAGCTGGACCCGGACGGCAAACGCGGCATGAAGCAGTTCTGGGACTTCAAGGATGGCGAGGACTACATGCGCCATCACTTTGACAATGTACCTGGACTGAAGGAGGCCGGTGGTCTGGACTTCCTGAAGAAGCATGGAGTCTGGCCAATCTACGGCAAACTCGACCCAAAGACCGGCAAGGTGACCGATAAGACCGGACGTGAAATTCGGGCGGACTACGGTCTGCATATGAAGGAGCTTTCCGCCGCCGACATGACGGGTGCCACCGTGGACAGCAAGGGCACCATCATGAAGAACGGCAAGGCCATTGGCGTCCGCCGCAACGGCAAGAATTGCGTTGGTTTTCCGACGGGTGACCGTTTGATCAATGTGCGCGTCCAGATGTGGGCAGACCACGGCTTCAATCCGATGCCAACCTTCAAGCGCATTCCGTGGCATGAAACCATGAAGGAAGACGAGATGATCCTCTCGACCTTCAAGCTCAATGTCCATAAGCAGTCCCGGACTGCGGCCATCAAGTGGCTGGCCGAGATTGCCCACAGCAACCCGGCCTGGATGAACCCGGAAACAGCAGCCAAACTTGGCGTTAAAACCGGCGATCTGGTTCGTATCGAAAGCCCGGTCGGTCATCTGGTTACCAAGGCCTATGTCACCGAAGGCATCCATCCCAAGGTCGTTTCCATCCCGACCGGCTTCGGCCACTGGGAATACGGCCGCCTGGCAACGCTCAAGCTGAAGGACAAGAAGGGAGAATACAGCCACGGCCAGGACGATCCGGACCTCAATAACGTCTGGTGGGATGACAAGGGTGTGCACCCGAACGACATCATTCCGGTGGTTGCCGACCCGATTGGCGGCTCCCAGGGCTGGTTCGATACGGTGGTCAAGGTGACCAAGGCCGGTCCCAACGACAAGTATGGTGATTCTGTTGCCGACTGGGACAAGCATATGGAGGCCTACAAGGAAACCATGCGCTATGCCTTTACCGGCGACATGCACCGCAAGATGCATCCGGAAATGGCTGCCTGGGCCGGACCGGAAAGCGTCAAGCCCAAGGCTGGCGGCGGACATTGATCGGAATTCCTTTGTAGCGACGAGATTGGGCCTGCCGGTTTCATCCCCGGCGGGCCGCTTTTTCTGGAGTTGTCATGCTCGATACTGCATTTGCCATTGATCAGGCCACATTGCCTGCTGCAACACCTTTGGAACTCAACCTTCCTGACTTGATTGAGGATGCTCTGGCGCGAGCCAGCATCTATCGCATGCTGTCCGGCGTGTTCATCGAAGAACCCAGCCCAGCCTTTATCGCAGCCATGCGCAACGAAAGCTTGCTGGCCCAACTGGCCGATGCTGGCATTGTCTTCGGCGAAGATTTTCTGGGTCCTGACGAGAAGACGCTGGACGATGCGCTGGCCTGCGAGTACGCCACCCTGTTTGCCTCTTCCGGCTGTTTTCCTCCCGTCGAATCGGTTCGCCTGATGGGCCGTTTCAAGCAGGAACCTTGTTTCCAGCTCGAACGTACTTATCGCGAAGCCGGATTCACCCTTTGCAAAGGTCGCTTCGAGGTTTTCCCGGATCAATTGGGCGTCGAGTTGCTATTCGTTGCCGAAATGCTGAACCGGTGCGTGGAGGCTTTAAGCACCGAACAAATGAAGGAATACCGGCGTCTCGACAAGGAAATCAAGCGTTTCTGGACCCAGCATCTGGGGCGCTGGGTACGCGGCTACAGTCGCTTGATCGGCCGGGCCAGCAATCATTCCTTTTATCGCGAAATGGCCAAATTCCTGGGCGGTTTTGCCGAAGAAGAAATTGCCGCCATGAACCTTAAGAACCTGGAGGATCTCGACATGGGGCGCGCCGTCGTACCCAAAAGCGAAATCCAGGTCGAATTCAACCCCGATGAACCGGTCTGCGGCGCTTGCCCATCCGGCGCCCAGGAAAAACCCGCCAAGACCGAACACCCCCTGCATGACCTGCGCTTCTAAGGACACATCATGTTGCTCGATCTGCACGCTCGCCCATTTTCCCAACCGGATCGCCAGGTACTCTCCGAACTCGACTGGAGCGAAGTGGCTGCCATGTGGGACAACAACCAGCTCGGGCAACTGCACGATTGGTTGAATGAACGCTGGTCACGCTTGATCCGGGACAGCGTTCTCGGCCAGAAAGATCCGGAGGCCGAGTTTCTGCAGGCCCTGGCTTTCGCCGTTCTGGCGCTGTTTTTTACCCAGAACCAGAATCAGGAAGGCGCCCTGCTGATGGCCGACGATGCACTGGTTGCGTTGAACAAATACCGCCCGAGCTATCTCGGCGTGGCCATCGATCCGATTGTCGGTGCCCTTCAGGAATTGCGCCCCTTGCTTTGTGGCTTGGCCACCGACGATCCTTGCCCGCTGTATCCTTTTGCCTATCCGAAATTTCAGTATTTTCACAGCACGCCATGACTGTCCGATTCTGCTGCCTGTCTGACATCTTCGATCCTGCTAAAGAAACGCAGTTTCTCTTCGATGGACCGAGCGCGGATGTCGGCGCGGCCTCATGTGCGGCCATCGTTCTACCGAATAGCAGCGAAGCGCGAGCAGAGTCTTTGCTGGTAGCCGGCGCAAAGCAGGTTCTGATTGGCCAAGCGGCCCTGCTCGATAGCGGTTGCATCGAGCGACTGGTCGAAAAATTTGGCAAGGAGCGGATCGGTCTCTATGTGCCCGTTCGCATTCTTGCGGTCGACTGGTCCTTTGAGACGGTTTCCAATGCGGACTTCAAGGTGGTCACCCCTTCGCTATGCGAGCCGACCTGGGAAGTGCTGCGCGCCGATGGCTCCGGCACCGGCACCCATGCCGACTGGTGGATAGGCCAGATGCAGGAACGAGGCGCACAAACGGTCCTGCTGCACGCCGACGTCGATAGCGATACCGACCTCAACCTGTGTGCAGGTCTAGTCGAGAAACTGGGCGATCAGTTGTGGGTTACACCTCGCACCAACTGCACCCCGCCTCTGGCCGACTGGATCGCATTCGGACAGGTGCGCCAACTGGCGCTGCCACCGGACCTGTATCAACAACGCGCCGCCTGGCAATGCCAAGGCAATGCAGAAGAACCCATCGAGGCAACTTCGTGAAAATTCTGGCTAGGGTATGCATGCTGAGCGGACTGCTTATCAGCAATATCGGCCACGCTGAGGTCGTTCTACTTGGCGGCAACGAATTGGGCTTCGTCCTGAAGGAAACTCCTCCTTGCTGTGTCATCGACGGCCGCAAGGAGTTCAATCGTGCCAAGGCACCACTACCGGAGGCGCTACCCTATCGCGCCGGCTTGAACATCACGCCAACGGCCACCGTTGTCGTGCTGGCGGATTCCGATAGTGAAGCACTCCGCATCGCTGGCATCTTCGAGAAACAACACCCGGGCAAGGCCATTCTCGCCGTCAAGGGGGGACTGAAAACCTGGCAAGCGGCAACCGCAAGCCTGAGCAGTGCACCGGCAAACGAAGGCGCTCCCGGCGCCAACCTGCAGTTCGTCATTCCACACAACACCTGCGAGACGGGCGAGCCCCTGCAAAAGCTGCAGAGCAAGAAAAAATGAGCCTCGCAACACCGAATATTCGCAGCAGCCAATGCACCCGTTACCGTTATCGCTACAGCGAGTGTCAGCGTTGTGCAGACGCTTGCCCACATGATGCGATAGCGTTGAATGACGAGGGCGCCACGGTCGACCCGAAAAATTGCCAAAATTGTGCCTTGTGCGTCAGTGCGTGCCAGACCGGCGCCTGGTCGAGCGGCAATTTCAAATTGCTCGACCTGCTGCGCCAAGCGATCAAACAACCCACCTGGAGCGTTGCGTGCGCGCCCTCGGGTGAGGCCGCCGACGCCATCGTGCCCTGCCTGGGGGCTGTCGATGCGGTAACGATGGGCTATCTGGCAAAACGCGGCATCCCGCTTACCCTCCACGGCCAGTGGCATTGCGGCGATTGCCCGCATGGCAAGACCGGGGCAGCCCAATTGGCCCTGAATCTCGAAGCAGTTGATGTCTTGCATCAGGGCGCCCGGGATGGCGCTGCCAATTCAGATGCAACAGTCAATTGGATGCTGCCGCAACTGGCCCTGCCTCCCAAAGCCCTGAATCGCGGCCGGGACAAAATGCCGGCTGCCGAATTTGCCCCGGCCCGCCGCCAACTGTTCCGCCGTCTAATCGGTCGTGGCATCGATGAAGTGATCCTCGCCAAGCCGCAGCAGGAGAATGAGCCGGTCCCGGTAAAGGCAATTCGCCCAGGGCCCTATTCGCTGACTGAACGCCGCGAACTCCTGCAAATCGTTACCCAGCAGAAAGATGGCCAAGCCTTCCCGGTTCAGTTGCATGAGGCCCTGCCGTTGATGCGGCTCACCCTTCAACCTGGGTGCACCGTCTGCGAAGCTTGCTTCCGGGTTTGCCCAACCGGCGCCATCCAGATCGAAGAAAATCCGGATGCCTGGGCACTGCAGTTCAGAATTGACCGCTGTGTTGCCTGCCAGGCCTGCCTCGAAGTCTGTCAGCCACGCGTACTGGATGCCGAGGCGAGTTTCGATGCCCGTTCCGATCAGCCAGTGCAGACACTGATGTCATTGAACAAGCAGCGCTGCTCGCGCTGCGACCGCCACTTCGTCTCTACCGCACCGGAAAAGACCTGCCCAGTCTGCCGCGATGACGAAGACGCCTTTGCCGCCATATTTGGCTGACCACCAGGAGACAAACGATGCAATGGGATTTTTCGCCGGAAGATGTCGTCAAGGCCCGCGCCGATTATGGGCTTGCTGATTTTCGCCGTGATCTGGCCGAAGAGGTGCGTATGAACCTGCCGCCCGCGGACGCACAACAGGAACAACGCAGCTTCAACTTGATTTACGATCTGTGCTACGCACTAGCTACCAGCAAGGAACTTGATAGCCATCTTGGCGCCTATGCCTACGATCCGCCGACTGTTGAATTCTTACGCGAAATCGAGCCGATGATGACTGATAACGTGGAGATGCTCGGCGCCATCCTGCAACGCCTGATCATGGACCGTATCGAATCCGGTATGGCGCTGGAACAAGCGATCGAAGACACCGCCGCCTGGAATGCCAAGCTTGCTGCGGCGCCGCTGGCAGCGTAAAACGATAATCCATGGAACAGCAGCACCTCACTGATCGATTTGGCCGCCGTGTTGAATACCTGCGCCTCTCGGTTACTGACCGCTGCGACCTGCGCTGCGCCTATTGCATGCCCAGCGATTTCAGCGGCTACGAGGAGCCAGAGCACTGGCTAAGCTTTGATGAAATTGAACGCTTGGTCACCCTGTTCGCACGCTTTGGCCTGCGCCGCGTCCGGTTGACCGGCGGCGAACCGCTGATGCGTAACGGCCTGGCCAGTCTGGCCCGCCGCATCAAGGCCATTCCGGGTGTCGAAGACCTTTCGCTGAGTACCAACGGCACCCAACTGAGAAAGCATGGACAGGCACTGCGCGAAGCCGGTGTCGATCGCCTGAATGTCAGCCTCGACACGCTGCAGCCGAGCCGCTTTGCCGAAATTACCCGCCGCGATGCTCTGGCAGACGTGTTGGCCGGTCTGGCCGCGGCTCGGGAAATCGGCTTCGCGCCGATCAAGATCAACATGGTCTGGCTGGCCGGCGTCAACGACGATGAGCTTGAAGCGATGGTCGACTTTTGTCGCCGCGGCCAGTTCATCCTGCGATTGATCGAAACCATGCCGATGGGTGAAACCGGCCGCCAGTCGCAATATGCCAGCCTGCAACCGCTGATCGCTTCACTGAAAGCCAAGTTCGGCCTGATCGACGGCCTGATTCCCGGCGGTGGCCCAGCACGCTATCTGGTCAGCCCAGATGAGCAGTTCAGCCTTGGCTTCATCACCCCGATGTCGCAGCATTTCTGCGCCACCTGCAACCGTGTCCGCCTGACCGTCGACGGCATACTCCACCTCTGCCTTGGCCAGGACGACCGCCTCGACTTGCGCTCATTGATGCGCAGCGGGGAAAGCGATAACAGCATCCTGGCCGCCATTCAGGCGGCTATCGATCGCAAGCCGGAGCGCCACGAATTCAGCGAAAGCCCGGAAAAATCATTCGGGTCATGTCTTCGACGGGTGGCTAGCCCGTTCTGCGGCAACGAGTAAGTGATCAGTCGAATTGTTCGTCTTTCTCGATTCCCAGTTTGCGCATTTTTTCCCACAGGTTCTTCCGGCTGATGCCGATGGCGTCGGCACAGGCCTGGATTTTCCAATCTGCGGCTGCCAGGGCACGCACGATGAAGTCGCGCTCGCTGTCGGCCAGATAGTCGCGCAACGACCCGTTCAAGGATTTGGGTTCGTTGTTGGGAAAGAGATTTTCGGCGGAGATGATGCGCCCATCGCTGAGTAGGGTGGCGCGTTCCAAGGTGTTCTTCAGCTCACGGATATTGCCCGGCCAGGGATATTCCTTGAGCGCCTGTTCAACGGCGGGCGATAGCACCTGCGGCATTTCGGCATCACGGGCGAATTCGGCGAGAAACAGTTTACTCAGGGCGATGATGTCTTCGCGTCGTTCGCGCAGCGGCGGCACCCGCAGTTCGACGACGTTGATCCGGTAATAGAGGTCTTCGCGAAATTCACCGGCCAGCACCATCTCCTTAAGATTGCGGTGCGTCGCACAGACAAGGCGCAATTGGACAGGAATGCTGCCTTCGCCACCGACCCGGGTAATGCAGCGTTCCTGCAAGGCACGCAGCAGCTTGACCTGCATCGACAGCGGCATGTCGCCGATTTCGTCGAGAAAGAGCGTGCCGCCATCAGCCTGTTCGAAAACTCCCTTCTTGGTCCGGGCCGCACCGGTGAAGGCTCCCTTTTCGTAACCGAACAGTTCAGCTTCAAGCAGACTCTCCGAAAAGGCGCCGCAATTGACGGCAATGAAAGGCTGTTCCGGGCTGGCGAGTTCGTGCAAGGTACTGGCGACCCGCTCCTTGCCGACGCCCGATTCGCCGGTAATCAGAACCGAGGCATTGCTGCCTGCCAGGCGCGGCAACATGCTGGTGATCTGGCGAATGGCCGGCGAAGTACCGAAGATGCTTTCGACCAGACTCTTGCTCGGAGTAACGATACCGTGGATACGGTCGACTAGTGCATCGAGATCAAAAGGCTTGGTAATGAAATCATGCGCGCCCTGCTTGAGTAGATTGACCGCTGTGTCGATATCGCCGTGCCCGGTAATGAAAATGAAGGGCGGGATGCTGATGTGCTCGGCCAGCAGTTGCATGAACAACTGGTCACCGCTCAGGTCGGGTAGCGTGATATCGCTGATCACCAGGGCGTAGTCATTGTCGTGCAGGGCAGCCCGTGCCTTGGCGCCAGTCTGGTGCCAGTCGCAGGCAAATCCTTCCAACTCGAAACGATCCACCAGCGACTCCCCCATGATTTCATCATCTTCAATGAGGCACAGGCGAGGATTAATTCGTTGCAATTTCGCACTCCAGAGGCAGGGAGACTAAGAATCGGGTCAGGCCATCCCGGGTTTCGGCACGGATCTCGCCGTCCAACTGCGTGACGATCTGATAGCAGATCCACAGGCCGAGCCCATGACCATGTTCGGAAAAACGGGAAAAAGGCTCGAACAGGCTGTCCCTTTGTTCATCTGAGAGTAACTTGCCGTCGTTTTCGACGCAGAGGTTGAATCTTCCAGAGACCACGCCCAGTTTGATAGCAACCTTGCCGCCAGTGCCAGCCGCCTGGATCGCGTTGAATGTCAGGTTTATCAAGACTTGGCGAATCAGGGTTGAGGGCAGCGGCAAGCTAGTCGGCAAGTCGATCTGCCATTCGACTGCGGCCTTGGCCTTGTTGGCCGTCGGCGCGACGAGTACGCGAACATCCTCGATGTCCTGCCCTGTCAGCGGCCGTGTCTTGACTTTCGCTTCAACGAGCAGCGCCCCTACGGTTTCCCGGATCTGGGATAGGCCGCGTTCAAGCAAGGCAATCGTTTTTTGGGTCTGCGGATCGGGTTGACCGTAGCGTTTCAGGGTACTGATGGCATTCAGCATGCCGCCCAGCGGGTTATTGATTTCGTGGGCAATGCTTGCCGTCAGACGCCCAACCGCTGCCATGCGCTCGGTCTTGATGACCTCCTGCTTGAGTGCCACCTTCTCGCGTAGTTCTACCGCCATCTGGTCATAGGCGGCGTAAAGTTGGCCAATCTCGTCGCGATAGGGGTAAAGACCGGGCTCCAGATTGTCCAGGTCACCGCTGCCGATCCGACTCAGGCGGCGGGTCACCAGACGCAAGGGGGCCACCATTCGTCCTCCCCAATACCAGTTAATGGGCAGGAGCACGGCGAGAACCAGCAGCGTAATCCAGACCGCCCGCTCAATCAGAATCGCAAACCGCTGCCAGAGCAAATCTTTGTCGTAGGCGACGATCAAGGTACCGAGACGGATGCTGTCATTGGCAATCGGCAGCGCAATAAAGATATGCGGAATATCGGACCGATCAAGGACCACTGGCGTGCTATCGCGGCCGACGGCCAGTCGCTGCTTGAGTTCCTGGTAATCGCTACCCAGCCCGTTGAGATCCGTCAGGATAGGGTGAGTCTCGGGATCAGACGAAACATAGACCAGTCCGCTGGCATCGAGCACAAGCAGGCTCTTGGCCAATTCGGATTCCTTGCTATCGGCGAATGGCAGCGACACCGTTTCATAGGCTCGCCAGACATCGTCGTGAAGCAGCGCAGTAAAAAGTGGGCGAGCCATGGTTCGCCCGAGGTCTTCCGCACTTTTCAAGGTGTCACGCCTCAGGTTGTCCCAGGCTTGTGCCATCAATGAAGCGGTCAACACCAGCGCCGTCACCACAATCAACAGGCTGCCCCAGATCGGAAGTTTGTAGCGAAGGCTTAGATTGAACAGCATCAGGAGTCGCCCAAGACCCGCATCATCTCGGCTACATTTTGGTACATGCGCGGCGAACCGGCGACAAAGCCATCGAGATTGAGCTTTTCGAGCAAGGCACGTCCAGCTGGATCACGGTGCATGTTGAAAAGAACGGCCTGGAATTCAGCGAAATCCTTGCTGCCGACCTGGCGGTGGGCAACGATAGGCGGAAAACCATATTCGGGAGACTTCCAGACAACCCGTGTTTTCGCGACCAGCGCCGGGTTCACACGCTGCAGGGTTTCCCAGACATAGCTGTCAATTGCAGCACCTTGAGCCAACCCGGAGGCGACCGCCTGAATGGCTTTGTGGTGGGACCAGGTGAAAAACGTCCGCCGGAAAAACGAGTTGGTGTCTTTGTTTGCCTTTTTCAGTAGATAGCGCGGTACGACATAGCCAGTATTGGAATGCGGATCAGCGTAGGCGAAAACCTTCCCCTCTAAATCGGTAATCGTTTTGCTCTGCGTGTCGCTGCTCGGCACAATCAAGTAAGACTGATAGGCCGGCTTGCCTTTGTAAGACGCCACGGAGAGAAGTCGCACTTCATCCCCCAGAGCCAGATAGGGGTAATCGCACAGCCAGGCAAAATCCAGCGTTTCCTTCTGGATCAGGTCCATTGTTTCCCTGTAGCTATCACGCTGGACAAATACCACCGGACGCTTGAGCTTGCTTTCAAGATAGATTTTCCATTCGGCCAACATGGCATGCTGGTCGTGAAGAAAGGCGGGCGTCATTCCCACCCGGATCGGACGCGGAGTTTCCTCGGCAGCGACAGTCAATGAAAAAACAGCCAGCAATAGAGCAGTCAGGACGACACGAAAAAGGGACATGGCAGCAGATATTTGGGGGGGATTCGGACGCAAACCTAGATTCTACCTCCGGTAACGCAAAAGGCCCTTTACCAAGTTACCCATTGGTAACAATCGGCAGATTTCCCTGGTTACTCTCTGGTAACGATAACCCATTTAAATGGCGCAATTTGCCCGAGATTTAATTAACCATTTCATAACAATTTTCCAATCTAATAAAGTTTTTCATTTAAATCATTACCCATTAGAGCCTGAATTGCTGCACCGCGCCATGCTGGCACGTGGCTTGCAGACAACCTCCCGAACGCTCGTGTTCTGGAGGAAAGAAAATGGAAGTCACACGTCGCAGTTTTATCAAGGGAATGGGGGCACTCGCCGGCATGGCAGCCGTCTGCGGAAGCGCCCCTGCCTTTGCCCGTGTCAGTCTGTTCAATGGCGGGAAGGTATCTGAGGAAATCATCAAGTCGATCTGCGTTCACTGTGTGAACTTCTGCGGCATCGAAGTCCATAAAGCGGGTGGCGTCATTCGTTCGATCGCTCCAGATGCGGCACGGCGGGACATCTACAACCACGGTATTTGCCCGAAGGGCGTTTCCGGTGGCTTCAACATGTACAACCCCTATCGGGTCAAAGTGCCGCTCAAGCGGACCAACCCAAAAAAGGGGCTGGATCAAGATCCGCGCTGGGTCGAGATTTCCTGGGAAGAGGCCTTCGCAACCATTACCGAGCGCCTGGCCAAGATCAAGAAAGACAATCCCTCCAAGTTGATCTGGCAACACGGTCACGGCAAATACCTCATGGGAGATCAGTTCCCGAAGGCATTCTGCAAGGCCTTTGGCACCCCCAACGTAATTCACCGCACGACCACCTGCGAGTCGGCGCGTCACGTCGCGGATGACATTACCTGGGGTTACCACGGCTTCCTGCCCGATCTCGACAACACCAACCTGTTCGTCGTGTTCGGTTCCAACTATTTCGAGGCCGAGCAGTACGCCCGCTGGATGGATCACACCGTCACCCGTGCCAAAGAACGCGGCATGAAAGTAATTGTCGTCGAACCGAGACTGTCTGCTCCCGGCGCCAAGGCCGACCAGTGGATCCCGATCCGGCCTGGCAAGGATGTCGCCATGGTCATGGCCATGACCCGCTTGCTGATCGATGCAGGGCAATACGACGAGCCTTTCCTCATTACCTATACCAATGCACCGCAACTGGTTGGTGCCGATGGGAAAGTCATCCGCGACGCAGAAGGTAAGGCATTGGTCTGGGATACCACGAGCAATTCAGCCAAGCCTTTTGTCGATGGCGTAACACCCGCGTTGCGGGGTAGCTTCAAGGTCGATGGCAAATCCGTCACGACCGGCTTCGATGTCTATGCCGACAGTCTGAAAAAGATGACCCCGGAAGCAGCCGCTGACATTTGCGGCGTTCCGGCCCAGACGATTCGCGATCTTGCCGCCCTGATCGGCAAGGAGGCACGAATTGGTACGACAACGCGCATCGGTGATTTTTCACACCGTTACCGTCCGGTATCAATCCATACCTGGCGCGGCATGACGGCCAAGGAATTCGGTGTTCAGACCTGGCGCTCGGCGCTGATGCTGCAAATGCTGCTGGGTGTTCCGGATGCCATCGGCGGACACAAACTGGGCAAGGTATTCGACCATCCCGAATACATGGAAGCCGCCAAATGCGAATACCCGCCCAAGCGCGTCGACCTCGCCAAGAGCGTGTATTTCCCGAATGGCCATCACGATGTCTGCCAGCAGGTTGCCCTCACCGTCCTTGACCCGAAGGCGTATGGCCTGCCCTATGAGCCGGAAATGCAGATTTTCTATGCAACCAACCGGCCGGTGTCCACCTCGGACACCAACGTCCAGTTCCGTTCGATGGAAAAGACCTTCAACGTCACCATCGAAGTGCACATGAGCGAAACGGCCTGGATGTCCGACATCGTTCTGCCCGACCTCGGCTATCTCGAATCCTGGCACTTTGCACCGACCCGCTCGACCCCGACGACCAAGCACACCGCTATTCGCCAGCCTATCGTCAATGCCTACAACATCCCGCACGATGCCTACTCCATCTTGTGGGAACTGTCGAAGCGCCTCGGACTACGTGACAAGTACATCGAAGGCATCAACGGCGCCTGGAAGCTGAAAGAGCACAAGTTTGCCACTGGCCGCGATTACACGGCCAAGGAAGCAGTCGAAGTGCTGTGGCTGGATGCGACGAAGGGCAAGCCGTTCAGCATCGCCATCAAGGAAGGCTTTGTCGGTTCGACGATTCCGACCAAAGAGGTCTACACCAAAGGTATCGAGTCCCAGTTCAAGGGCGCCGGAAAGCCCAAGATGCAGTTTTACGCAGACTCCATGGTGCAAACCTACGAGAAGGTGAAGCAGACTGTGGAAAAGAATGGCATCAAGAATATCGATCTGGCGCAATACAAGATCGCCTATTCACCTTTCCCGACCCGCGACCATGCCTTCCCGACACCGCATCGCGAAGCGGAAAAACTGCCCTTCTACCTGATGACTTTCAAGCGCATCTTCCGCAACCAGATGGCGTGCAGCAACACCAACCCCATCCTCAACTTTGCGCTTGGCAAAGACACCCAGGAAAACCACGTGATGCTCAATACCAGCGCTGCCGGAAAACTCGGCATCAAGGATGGTGACGTCGTCGTCGTCGAATCACGTATCGGCAAGGTTTCCGGCAAGTGCAAATTGACCGAGGGTATCCGCCCGGACACGGTTGGCGTGTCGTATCACTACGGTCACCTGATCACTGCCTTCCCGGCCTACGCGCGCAAGGGTATCGCCATCAATTCGGTGCTTGAACTCCACCCCGACAAGGTTTCCGGGATGAATTCGTTCAACGACACCAAATGCAAAGTCTATAAGGCTTAGGAGCAAGAACCATGAAACTGGTCCGAGTTATTGATACAGAGCGCTGCATGGGATGCCGCTCCTGCGTTGCGGCCTGCGCCGTGGAAAACCACTTTACCGTGGGTGCGCCATGGAACGTGATGATTGAATCCGAAAGCGGTACCTTCCCAAACGTGTCCCGCACCTACGTCACGATGAACTGCCAGCACTGCGAAAAGCCGGCCTGCAAGGTCGCCTGCGACCACGCAGGTTTCAAGGCGATCTCCAAGAACGCACTGGGCGTCGTTTTGATTGACTACGAAAAATGCACGGGTTGTGGCTACTGCGCCGCAGTCTGTCCCTACGGCGTACCGCAGATCAATGGAGAGAAGCTTGCCCCTCTCTATCCGGACGAAAAGCCGACGCCGTACGAAAACATTCCACTGAATGACCGCCACTGGACCCATCGCAAAAAGCCCAAAGTGGCAGAAAAATGCACCTTCTGCTGGCACAAGCTGGAAAAAGCCGTCGAAGCCGGCAAGACCAACCGCATAGGTAAGGATAGGGAATACACCCCAGCCTGTGATCTGGTCTGCCCGGTGGATGCACGTCTGTTTGGCGACATCGATGACCAGACCTCGCCGGTTGCCCAGTACATTGCCAAGAAGAAGGCCACGCAGATCAAGAAATCCTACGGACTCAGCCCTCAGGTTTACTACGTTCTGGAAGGGGGAGAACAATCATGAAATTTTCCCTGACTGGTTTGTTCGGCATGATCGCCACCGCCGCCTTCCTCAGTGCCTGCGACGGCAACAAACCCGCAGCAGCCCCGGTTGTTGAAGCCGCAAAAGTCGTACCGGCCGCCCCAGTCGACCCTGTGGCAACCGCTGCGCTTCTTGAAGGCAAGAAACCTGTGGGTGCGGGGATCATTGCCGACATGGTGCGCGAAGGTGACCTCGCTGTCGGCAAGGATTTCACCATGGCGCTGGGTGGACGCTTCCACCACGTCCATACCAAGCTGATGGCCATCAAGTGCGCCACCTGTCATGAAGGGGTGAAGTTCCCCGACAACCTCCAGTTTCTGCGCCGTGAGGAGTTTCCGCTTTCCGCCTATCCTGGCGCGGTCGACCGTGGTACATGCATGGGTTGTCATCGCGGCGAAGGATCGCTGGCCACCCGCTTCTATGGGGTATCGCCCAAATGACCAAGCACACCCGGGAATTGAACGGTCGGCAGCGTGGTGAAGCCTACTGGTTCCTTTCCGAACTGTTCGCCAATCAACTGGATGAGGATTCCGTCAAGCGGATGGCTTCAGTTGCATCCAACAACGGCGAGGAGGCTGGATTGGCCGGTGAAATCTTCAAGGCCTTTATCGATAGTCGCGACATCGATGTGCTGACCCTGATGCTTGCGCAAGAACACACGCGCTTGTTCGGTGGCATCAGCGAGGAATATGGTCCGCCGCCTCCGTACGAATCCCTTTGGCGTGAAGGTGTGTTGATGGGCGAGTGCACAGTTCAGGTTGCCCGTTGCTACCTGGAGGCTGGATATGAGCCTGACGGGCGCTTCGCACCGCTGGACCATCTGGTCGAGGAACTGCGCTTCATGGCCTCGTTGAGCAATGCCGAATACGAAGCGCTGCACTCGGACAACGATGAACTTGCCGCACAGTTAATCGAAAAGCAAAAGCATTTCCTGAGCCAGCACCTCGGCAACTGGATTGGCACCTACAGCCAAAAAATTGCTGCGTTATCAACCGAGACCCTTTATCGCTCCTTGGCCACAGTTACCGCAACAGTCATCGCCCAGGACGCTGAGGAACTTGCGGAGAGGGTGCAATGAAAACGCTTCAAGCTTGCCATCGTGGCAAATTCGTCTGTTACAAAGGGGGTCGGCATGACCCTCATAGGGGGACTTATGCCCAAATTTAGATTTTCAACCCTGGCTCGCAGGCTGACTGCTTCATTGCTCCTTGGCCTGGCATTATCTGGCGTAGCGGCAGCCCAGACCAAGGGCGCGATGGGGACCGATCCGGAAACCGTAGCCCAGGTCCGGGCATGGAACGCAGAATGCCTGCAATGTCACGTCGGCGATTCGCTGCATGAGCAAGGAAAAGGCCTATTCAATCTTCCCAAGGCAGCAAACAAATCGGACCGCATCTCACCGAAATTCACTGCATCGAATCACGGCAATATGGCCTGCAAGACTTGCCACGTAGGCGCCTTCCTGAGCTATCCGCACGTCGCCGAGGAGATCAGCAAGAAAGCCGAAACCTTGGGATGCAACGAATGTCACGCCCAGGAATCCTTCCGGGTCGAGGCTCAGGTTGCCAAGAGCGTGCATTCGAAGAACCTGAAGGACAACTTCACCTGTTCGACCTGTCACGACCCGCATGTCGTCGCTTCGGCCAAAAAACTCGGCAGCGTGCATAAACTGGTCGCCCAGGACAATGCGATGTGTATGGAATGCCATAACTCTGACAAGAAATTCGCCGAGTTTGGCGGCAAAGTCTTGCCGGACAAAAAGCGCCCGGATATCGACAAGATCCACGAATGGCTACCCAACACCCAGCGCCACTGGCAGGCCGCCCGCTGCATCGACTGCCATACGCCGCCAGTCAAGGCCAACGCTTCACTGTCGGTCTCACATGAAATCCTCAACAAGGACAAGGCACAGAAGAACTGCTCTACCTGCCACGCCCAAGACAGCGCCCTGCGCACAGGTCTGTACCGTCACATCAAGGAAACCGAGGCCAAGGAAATGGGCTTTGCCAACGCCGCCTTCCTGCGCAACTCCTATGTCGTAGGCGCTACCCGCAACATTTATCTCGACCTGCTGGGCCTGATCATGGTCGGCGGCACCATTGGCGGTGTCAGCCTCCACGGCCTGCTCCGCATCCTTGCTGCCCGCCGGAGAAAATCATGAGCACTCGCGTCTTCATCCTGCCCATCTGGATTCGCATCTGGCATTGGACGAATGCCCTGCTGATCATCATCCTGAGCGTCAGCGGCGCCAGCCTGCACTTTGCCGATCCGGAGCTGGTTCTGGTTCCCTTTGCCTTGGCAGCTCGCATTCACGACCTTGCGGGGTTGGCGCTGGTTGCTGCCTACAGTTTCTTTGCCATCGCCAATGTTGTGACCGGGAACTGGTGGCAATACGTTCCCAAGCCAGAGGGCTTCATCAAGAAATGCGTGCGTCAGGTCCGCTTCTACGCCTGGGGTATTTTTCACGGTGAAATCCCGCCCTACCCGCCGACGCCAAAGAACAATTTCAACGCCATGCAGCAGATTGTCTATTGGTTCATCATGTACTTGGTCATGCCCGTCCTATTAATCACCGGTGTCATATTCATGTGGCCTGATCTAGCCCCGAAGAGTGTCTTTGGATACGACGGTTTGATGCCTGTTGCTGTTCTGCACTATCTGGCGGCCTTGGTCATCGTCAGCTTCATGTTCGCCCACATTTACCTGGGAACGACAGGACACAAGATCAGCACCCATTTCAAGATGATGATCACCGGGTGGCACGAGCATTAGGAACCCAATACCATTTTCCCTCGTGTAATTCATGCTTGAATCTGTACCGCACAATTGCCAAAAACGCTAAGCATTTGCTTCACCTGCTAATTGAGTGGGAGTGGATGATCACATGCAAAATATCACCCCTCCATAACAAAACCGGCCACGGAGGCCGGTTTTGCACGATTCGCGAATCGCCAATTACATCTTTGCTTCGCGCTTGATCAGGTCGTCTACCGTAACGCCCACTTCATTGTGCCCACCGAAGACCGTACCTTTCTTCAGTTCCCTGACATGTTTCAGGTTGGCATCATAAACAACCTTGGGCAACGGTACATACTTCACCTCACGAACCAGTTTGTCAGCGTTCTTCATGTAGAAGTCGATGAACTCCTTGACTTCAGCCTTGGCCAAAGATTTCACATTCACGTAAACAAAGATCGGGCGTGAAAGCGGGACATACGAGCCATTCTCGACGTTGGTACCCGACGGTTCGACCGGCTTGCCGGTTTTCGGATTGACAACCGGAACCCCCTTCAGCTTGCCCATGTTTTCTGCATAGTAAGCATAGCCAAAATAACCAACGGAATTGACGTCAACTGAAACACCCTTTACCAAAACATTGTCATCTTCGGAAGCCGTGTAATCACCACGCGAAGATTTTGCCTTACCGACAATTGCTTCAGTGAAGTAATCAAACGTGCCAGAGTCGGAACCGGCACCAAACAGTTTGATCGGGGCATCAGGCCAGGCCGGATTAACCTGGTTCCATTTCGTAATCTTGCCTTGGGCAGCCGGTTCCCACATCTTCTTCAATTCTTCAACTGTGAACTGCTTGATGAAGCTGTTTTTCGGATTAACGACCACGGTCAACGCATCGAATGCAACCGGCATTTCAACATATTCAACTCCGGCCGCACGGCAATCTTCCATTTCCTTGGCCAGGATCGGGCGGGATGCATTTGAAAAATCCGTTTCGCCACGACAGAACTTCTTGAAGCCACCGCCAGTACCAGAAATGCCAACCGTGACCTTAACCGCATTCTTCTTGGCTTTCTGGAAATCTTCTGCGACCGCCTCTGTGACGGGATAAACGGTAGATGAACCGTCGATTTTGATTACTTGAGCCTGTGCGGCTTGCGTACCAGCCAGCATAAAGCCAGCCATTACCAGCGTGGAAACGAGATTGGAATGCTTGACCATCTATCGTGCCTCATTATTAGGAATGGAGAGCCATGAAGACTACATTTCAATCTTTACAGAATTATTAAACCGTATCACCTACAGAGAAGTTCGCTCACGATGGCGCTTTGCCCAACTGCCATCGTGACAAGAAGGTCACATAGGGGAACGCCTTCTCCTCCGGATTGATAGCGCCTCGGCTACTGAGTGCTCTCCGCCCTGAGATACGCCCGGTTGATATTGCCTTTGTGCAACTCAGCCGAGTTTTCCAGATAGCTGAAACTAGGATCGTTTCCCAAGCCGGATACTGCCGCGTCAACCCCAGCCATGTCCTCGGCAAACTTTTTCACCCCAGCCACGACAAAACGCAGATAGTCACCAGTATCTCGCTGAGCCTTGGCAACATCGCAAACATGACCGTGGCCCGGAACAATTCTCACCGGTTGCAACGCAATCGCCTGATCAAAGGCCCTCAGCCAGGCCTCGCTGTTACTCTCGGGCAGGATGCCGAGCATGCGATCAACGTAGATGTGGTCACCGGAGAAGAGCGTTTTCGAGGCAGGAAGCCAGACGACCGCATCACCCGGGAAATGCGCATCAGCGAAGTAATGCAATTCGATGGAACGACCGCCCAGCATCAGGCTGGCCGAAGTGGCTGCCAGAGGCTTGCTTGCCGCCACGGGCTGCAAACCATTGACCTGCTCTTTCAGGCTGGGTTTAAGCGATTCGATCTGGCCTAACCCGAGCCGCTTCTGTGTTGCTACGGTTCGTTCCAGGGCAACGATTTCGGCACCCTGCCCCGCGAAATAGGCATTGCCCAGCCAGCGATGATCCTGGCTCCCCGAGTTGATCACCCAGCGCACTGGTTTGCCGGTTAGCTTGCGCACTTCGGCCTCCAGCAGTTTGGCTGCTACGGTCGACGCCCCGGAATCGATCAAAATGGCGCCTTCCGGGGTATCGATCACACCGTAGTTGGCATTTAGCCCATGGTTTTCATAGAGCCGGGCACCCGTTGGGCCAATCAGCGCAAAAACGCCTTCAGCCAGCCTTTCAGTTTTCAGGAGCGTGCCGGCGTGGGCCAACTGGGTACACAGCAGCAATACGCCAAGCAGCGCTTTGATCGATTTCATTGTCTCGTTCCTCCTCTATCGGGATTGGGGTGTCGGGTTATAGCCAGTTCGCAATCTTGCTGCGGCCTGGAATGCCTCCGGCATGAACGACCTTCCCGTCGACCACCACGCCCGGTGTGGACATCACACCGTACTTCATGATTTCAGGGAGTTGCTCGACCTTGGAGAGCGAAATTTCCACGCCCTTTTCGGCGGCAACTTCTTCGATCAGCTTGATGGTGTTACGGCAGTTGGCGCAGCCGGTACCGAGTACCTTGATGTCTTTCATGATGCGTTTTCCTTTCCGGAAATTGAGGGATAAAACAGAATCAGCGAGGCCATGGTGGCAAATCCGGCATAGGCAAGAAATGACCAGTTGGCCAGCGAAAGGCCAAGAATCACGAGTTCCTTGCTCTCGCAGAAACCCGTGGCCATGAAGAGTCGCGGCCAGCGGATGCCCAGCCATTCGACAAGTTGTTCGATCAGCCCGGGTTCGGCACCGGTGCAACCGCCGACCATTTCCGGGTACCACTGCTCCCAGCTCTGAAAACCAGCGACACCAAGGCCGGCCAGCGCAATCAGCCCACCCGCCAGCACCCAGAAACGGCGCGAGGCACTATGACCAAAGCTCAGCGCAGCCAGCGCAAAGCACAAGGCCAACCCCATATGCAGGATGCGCTGAAAGATGCACAGATGGCAGGGATTGAGGCGCAACCACTCGGTCAGCACGATGGCCGTGGCCACTATCCCCAGAGCCACCAGCGACATCGTCGAAAGAAGTAACCGGCCCCGCATAAGCGGCAGGCGCTGCAGTAGCACCATCATCGCCAGACCTCCCAGAGCAGCCAGCCACCATAAAGCAGCAGCAAGCCCCCTGCCAGGCGCACGAAAATTTGCCCCGCGTTCGCCGCCAGGCGCGAATGCGCCAGCCACTGGGCAAAACCAATCGAAGAGCCAGCCGCCAGCAGCAAGGCGCCGTGGCCGACGGCATAGGCAAACATCAGGGCGACACCGAACTGCGGATCGCTCTGGCTGCCGATGACCGACAGGATGCCGACCAGCACCGGCGTCGCACAGGGTGCGAAGACCACGCCGGACAAACCACCGGCGACGGCGGCGCCCAGTGCCCCGCGCCAGCGTAGGGGCGGCAAGGCGCAGGAAAGTTTATCCAGCCCGGGCAAACACCAAATGCCGAGCAGATGCCCGCCAAAGACAATCGCCAGCGTCGCCATGACGATCTGCCAGACATGCCCGGCCGGACCAAAAATCGCACCCGCCGTCACCATGGCGACGGCTGCTGCGGTAAACGTCAAAGCCATGCCCAAAACGAACGCGGCCGCGTAGCCAAGTGCTCGCCACCGGCTCCCCCCGGCATAGCCACCGACATAACCGACCACCAGCGGGACCGCTGCGATAGCACACGGCGAAGCCGAAGAGGCGATGCCAGCCAGCAAAGCCGAAGCCATGGCCCAGACCGGGTAAGTCGTTACCAACTGATCGAATTCAGCCACCATGACTCAATCTCCCTCATGGCCAAAACCCAGCCGCTGAACGATCTCGGCCTGCGCCATGCCCCCCAGATGGCGACCGGTCTCGCGACCATCGGCGGCGAAGAAGACCTGCGTCGGCATCATGCGGATATTGAACTGGCTCGCGGCAGCGTAATCCTTGTTCAGGTCAATCACCACGACGTGCGCCCTGCCTTGCAACTGCAGAGCCGTCGCTTCCAGAATTGGCTTCATGTTGCGGCAGGTGGTGCAGGAGGAAGCACCGAACTCGACCACGGTCGGCAGGCCGGACTGGCGGGAATTTTCGATCAGACGCACGCCGGGTGAATCGCTCTGCTTTTCGCCACAACCGACCAGCACAGAAGCCAGGAGTCCAAGCGTCAGCACACTTCGAGCAGTAGCAAATACAGCCATGCCCGCCCGCTCACAAAACCAGATTGAATACGTACCCGACCAGCAGAATGCCGCTGGCCACGACACCGACAAAGGTTGCGATCAGCGGAATCCGCAATACCTTGCGCAGGATGATCATCTCCGGCAGCGACAAGGCAATGACGCTCATCATGAAGGCGAGCACCGTACCCAGCGCCGCGCCCTTGCCGATCAGCGCTTCGACGATGGGAATGACGCCTGCTGCATTGGTATACATCGGCACGCCCATGGCAACGGCGGCCGGCAACGACCACCAGGGAGCATCCTTGCCCATGATGGAGGCCATGAAATCCTGGGGCACGTAACCATGAATCAGGGCACCGATGGCAATGCCCCCCATGATGTAGGGCCAGACCTTGCCGACGATTTCCTTGACGTGGCGGCCACCGGCATGGAAACGGTCGAGCCAGGTGTAGGTTTCTCCCTCGATTTCCGGGGCTTCCCCGGCATGGATGGCCTGCACCCAGTCCTCCAGATAGCGTTCCATCTTCAGCTTGCCGATAATCAAACCGGAAATGATGGCCACGAGTAGGCCCAGGCCGAGGTAGAGTGCTGCAACTTTCCAGCCAAACATCCCGAACAGGAGCGCCAAAGCCACTTCATTGACCATCGGCGCCGAGATCAAGAAAGAGAAGGTCACACCCAGTGGCACCCCGGCCGAAAGGAAACCGATGAACAGGGGAATCGCCGAACAGGAACAGAACGGCGTCACGATACCCAGCGATGCGGCCAACACGTTGCCGACCCCGACCCGTTTGCCGGAAAGCAAAGCGCGGGTGTGTTCGGGCGAGAAAAAGGTCTGGATCACACCCATGAAGAAAACGATGCCGGTCAGCAACAGCAAGACCTTGGGGGTGTCGTAGAAGAAAAAATGCACCGCTTCGCCAAGGTGGTTGCCATGGCTAAGGCCAAATAGCCCGATCATCGCATCGGCGAAATGGGTGAGCTGGCTATAGGCCAGAACCCACAACACCGCTCCAAGCAGCAGGCCGGCGATCCAGGTGTTTAATGAAAGCGGTTTCCGTTCGGTCAGAATCGAGGTGTTCATGGGTAAGCTTCAATACGTGTTGTTTGCTGTTCTGACAACGGAGACGGAGAAGCTCAAAAAAAGATGCAGAAAATCGCCATTTTTTACCGTTGACCGTAGCAATCATCTTCCAGCATCCCTGCTGATAGCAGGATGACCTCGATTTCCTCAGTAATGTCTTCCTGGCGCTGCGCGTTGTAGGCCTGCTGCAGATGCTCGCTGTCTTCGTCGAGTTTCTTCAACGCCCGATCCATGTGGGCATGCCGTTGGCGGCTCTCGGCCATCAGGGAGCTGTAAAGCACCTCGTTCAGCGCCGCGTAAAGATAATGACGGGTGAGGGAGGTCAGTAGCTCGCCGGGGGGCAAGTTGATTTCCGGTGGATAGCGACGAATCTCCGGCGCGGGCAAGTCGCGCAGAGGCAACAGGTGGCGCAAGCGAATATCGCCGGTTTCGTCGCAATGGTAGAGAACGGACAGGCCGCAACCGGCCATCTTCCCTGTGAAGAGCAGGCGATTCAGTTCGCCGGTCAGCCGCAGCAGTACCGTCGGTACTTCGTCGGCAACGCTGGCGCCTGGCAGCTCAATCAGCGCAAGCGAGACATCGCCGTCAAGCCGGCTGGCCAGGCGATGGCCCAGGGTCAGGAAGTGCCCGGGGGCCGCTTTATCGCGGCAATGTTCATCCCTGTAGTGCAGCAACGCCTCGTTGAAATCCCCGCAAAAACCCTGCTCCGAGCCGACCAGGATACAAATTTCAGAATCAGGCTCGGCGACTGGCAGCAGTTTTGGATGCCAGGCGAGGAAGTCGGCGGCTGCCGCTTCGATACTGGCCACCATCCGGCGTTGGGTGAGCAGAAACTCCTGCAGGATGTGTGTTTCCATCAGGGCAAGGCCGCGCATGGCGGACATGATGCCGGAGATTTCTTCCAAGGCGCCCAGGCGCCTCGACAATTCACGCCGCTGGCTCATCTGGCCCGCCCGCAAGTGCGGCACGAACAGCCTGCAGCCAATCCTCACGGCTGTTTTCCAGGCTCAAGGACAAGAGCCGCGAGTCTTCCATGAGCGTCGAAAGCTTTGTCGCGAGACGATCACCGTCCAAGCCGTCGAACAAACCCTCGTTGTAGGCCACCAGCCAGGCCATGTGCTGTTCGGGGGCCAACGGGGCCAGACGCTCCTGCTTCAGCAACTCCCGCAACAGGCGGCCGCGCCGGATCTTGGCTTCGACACTGGCCTCCAACCGCGAACCGAAACGAGTAAAGATCTCCAGTTCCTGAAACTGCAAGTAGTCGAGTTTCATCCGCCCGGCCTCGACCTTGATCGCCGGGTGCTGGGCTTTTCCGCCGATACGCGAGACTGAACGGGTGATGTCGATCGCCGGGAGAAATCCCGCCGCAAACAAGCGCGGGTCAAGATAGACCTGTCCATCGGTAATCGAAATGAGGTTGGTCGGGATGTAGGCCGAAATTTCCCCTTGCTCCGTTTCGACGAGAGGCAATGCTGTCATGCTGCCTCCACCGCTGGCAGCCGCCAGGCAGGTCGAACGCTCAAGCAGCCGCGAATGGAGGAAGAAAATATCGCCGGGATAGGCTTCACGCCCCGGCGGGCGGCGCAATAGCAAGGAAAGCTCGCGGTAAGCCTTGGCGTGAGTCGTCAGGTCGTCATAGACCACGAGCACATCCCGCCCGGCCGACATCCAGCCTTCGGCAAGAGCGCAACCGGCAAACGGCGCAATATATTTGAGGCCCGGCATGGCGGTCGATTCGGCGACCACAACACAGGTGTATTCCAGTGCGCCGGTGCGTCGCAGCGTTTCGATGGTCCCCACGACACTGGAGCGTTTTTGGCTGATCAGCACATAGACACACAGGACATTGCGCCCTTTCTGGGCAACCACGGCATCGAGCGCGAGGGCGCTTTTCCCCGTACCCGCATCGCCGATGATCAGTTGGCGCTGCCCCTTGCCGATCGGGATCATCGTATCGACCATCTTGCCGCCCGAAACCAAGGGGCGATCGACAAAATCCCGGGCCGGAATGGGTGGCGAAGCGGGTTCCAGCGGACGGCGCGAGATCGCCGATATGGGAGCGCCGCCATCGAGAGGGCTCCCCATCGGGTCGACCACGCGGCCAAGGTAGGCATCGCCGACACCGATATCCAGGGTTTTCCCGGTCAGAAAGGCCGCCGCCCCGGCTGTGAGTTCCCTTTCCTCTCCGCCCTGATTCAGCAGGATGGCCCCGATCCGTTCCGCGCCAAGGTGAAAGACCAAGCCGCGGCTACCATCTTCAAAGCGCAAAACCTCGTCCATCGCGGCCGACGGCAAGCCATCAATCCAGGCGATCCCATCGCCGACCGAAATGACCCGTCCCTTCTCCGCCACCCGCAGTTGCAGGTCGTAACGTTCAAGCCAATTGGCCTGACGAAGCAGTGGTGAGGTTAGCAGCTTAGCCATCGACATGGTTGGCGCCTGCCGCAAAGCTGGCAAGTTCATCGGTGAAATTCAAATGAAGTTGCCAGGCGCCCACGGAGATGCGCAGACCCGCCAGCAAGCCCGGGAGTTCTTCGAAGAGCACCTCCACCGGTCTGCCCAGACGGTGGTTCAAGGCCTCGATAATTCGGCCTCGCTGCACCTCATCCAAAGGAAAGGCACTGCTTACCCGGACGGCCAGCGCCGGATCTTCGGCGGCAGCACGCAAACCGGAAATCTGTTGATCGGGAAGTTTTGCCCAGTCCTCCAGCAATAGATCGACCATGCGCGACTCAAGGGTGGGAGACGCCAGGCGGCCGAGTAGTTTCGTGGCGAACTGCTGCGCCTGTAGCAAGGCGGCGGTTTCCATCTCGCGCTGCATTTCCTGCTGCCAATGGGCGTCGACCGCAGCGTTTCGCGCCCGCTCCTCGGCCAGTTCCTTCGCCAGCGACTGCATCTGCCGTGAACGCTCAAGGGCGATCTCGGTGTCCAGTTCGCTTCTGGCTTTGGCTCTTTCCTTACCCCAATCAGCCAGGCGACTTTCGTATTGCGCCTGCAGCCCTTGCGCCTTGATTTCGCCCTCACGCGCTTCGCTCAGGGTTTTATCGATGCCGGCGCGACGCTGGGCCAGTGTCTCTAGCACCGGCTTGTAGAGAAAGCGCTTGAGTATCCAGAGTAGGGCCAGAAAATTGACAATTTCAAGGCCGAAGGTTGTCCAGTCGATGTTCATGACAGGCTCTACTTGAGCAGATATTCAAGAAGTGGATTGCGAAAGAGGATGATGAGGACGATCACGAGAACGTAAATGGCCAGCGACTCGATCATCGCCAGACCAATGAACAGTGTCCGGGTAATGGACTTCTCCGCTTCCGGCTGTCGGGAAAGCGCCTCCAGCGCTTGGGTGATGGCCTTGCCCATGGCCATCGCCGGAAAAATGATGCCCAGGGCGATGGCCAGTCCGGCCACGACGGTGGAGATCAGGGCAAACCAGTGCATGTCGCTCATGGCGTGTTTCCATTCTTGTTTGTCTGGGTGGATGCTTGTTCGGCTTGGGATTGCATGCCGCCGGCGATGTAGATCAGCGCCAGCATGCCAAAAATGTAGGCCTGAACCAGTGCCTCGATGACGTGCAACATGAGGACGGGCACTGGCACAAGAAGTCCGGCAACGAGCAGGACAAGGAGCGCCGCCATTTCCAGGCTCATGATATTGCCGAACAGGCGAACGGCCAGGGCCAGGGTGCGCGAGAACTCGCCGAGAACATGGAAGGGCAAGAGTACCGGACTGGGGGACAGGTAATGGCGCAGATAGGCCCGCAGTCCGGCGCTACGGATGCCATACCAATGCACGGACAGAAAGACCACGATGGCCAGCGCTGCCGTCGTCGACAGGTCGCCAGTCGGCGCATGCAGACCCGGCACCAAGCCGATTAAATTGGCAATGGCGACGAAAAGCCAGAGCGTTCCAACGAAAGGCAGCAACAGCGTCGAGCGCTCCGGCAGAACGGTGGCAATGGCCGATTCGATTGCCTGGACGACGCCTTCCAGCGCGGCCTGGATGATCCCCGGCTGCTCGACGGCTAACCGACGGGTTGCCAGCCAGCTACCGACCCCGAGTACCAGCATGATGCCCCAGGTCGTCACGACCGTTCGCGTGATGCCGAACGGTCCGATACTGAAAATGACGCTGAGCGCTTCCATTACCAGTTCTTCCGTATGAAGACATAGACGTTGAACACGCCGACCGCCAGACCGAGGATGATCGCATTGATCGTCCAGCGCACCGAGTAGCCATCGCTCAAACCATCCAGCCAGCGCCCGAGGTAAGCGCCACCGATCAAGGGCACCAGGAAGAGCACGGACAAGGTGCCGAGAAAGACGCTCTGGGCCAGCAGGGACCGGCGTTCGCGCTCGGCCCCCTTGAGTCGCTCGCTATCCCGGTGCACCTCACGACGCCACTTTTCGTCGTTCATGCCGGCCAACGCTCCAGTTGATGCAGACGCCGGAACAACTCGTGTTCTAGGCGTTGCAGGTTGTCTTTCACGGACTTCAGTTCAGCCTCTTCCTCGGCCAGTTTCCCGGTCAGCAATGCCGAAACCCGCTCGTAGTCGTCATCGCGCAGATAGCGGCGGGTATTCAGGAAAAGCTGGTCATCAACGAATGAAAGCACGGCGCCGGGACACGCCAGGTAATGCCACGTTCCCCCTGGCCAGCGAAAACGGGCGAGTCCATAGTCGAGCACGGTCATGAACCGGGCACGTCCAGGCAAAATGCCAAAGCTACCGCTCGCATCCTGGCCGACAAAACTGCCGACGCCTTCGATGCATTCGTACAGCGCCGCGCTTTGCAGATGCAGAGTGAATCCGCTGCTCACGCTACACCGCCCTTCCCCATCAGACTTCCCTGCATGTAGCAGGCATCTTCCGGCAAGCTGTCGTAATCGCCCCGCAGCAAAGCCTCGCAATCGGTTAGCGTCGTCTCCAGGGGAATCGAGGCGCCTGCGATGCCGGTATGCTCAGCGACCACGAAGAAGGGCTGGGTCAGGTAACGCTCCAGCCGCCGCGCCCGGTGCACTATGCGCCGATCGGCCACCGAAAGAGCTTCCAGACCGAGCATGGCAATGATGTCTTCGAGGTCACGGTAACGTGCCAAATGTTCCCGTACCATCTGGGCCACCCGGTAATGACGGTCACCCAGGACGCTACGACCCATGGCCCGACTCCCCGAGGCGAGTGGATCAACCGCCGGGTAAATGCCTTTGGCCGCCTGCTTGCGGGAAAGAATCACCGTCGTGTCGAGGTGGGCGAGAATGGCACTGACCGCGGGGTCGGTCATGTCGTCGGCGGGGACATAGACGGCCTCGACGGCGGTGATGCTGCCGCGCCTGGTCGACAGTATGCGTTCCTGCAATTCGGCCACCTCGGAGAGCAGCGTCGGTTGATAGCCCACCGTCGCCGGCATCCGTCCAAGCAGCCCCGACAATTCGCTCCCCGCCTGGACAAAGCGGAAGGCATTGTCCATCAGGAACAAGACCTCCTTGGCGACGGTATCCCGCAAATACTCGGCATAGGTCAATGCCGACAAGCCGATACGAAAACGGACGCCGGGCGATTCATCCATTTGCCCGAAAACCATCAACGTGCGCGGCAGCACACCGGCATCCTGCATGTCGTGCCAGAGTTCGTGACCTTCCCGGATGCGTTCGCCGACGCCGGCGAAGACCGAGACGCCCTGGTGCAACCGCACGATGGCGTTCATGAATTCCATGATCAGCACGGTCTTGCCCACCCCGGCACCGCCGAACAGACCGGTTTTGCCGCCGCGCACGAAGGGGCACAGCAAATCGATGACCTTGATTCCGGTCAGCAGCACGTCGCCAGCACTGGCGACCTCCGACAAAGGCACAGGCGCGGCCACAATCTGGCGCATGGATTCTGGAACAAGCGGCGGCCCACCATCGAGCGGCCGACCGAAAATATCCAGCAGGCGCCCAAGGCAATCCGGGGTGACCGGTACCTGCAACCCGCCACCGCCGTCGAAAACCGGCATTTGCCGCTTCAGGCCGCTGGTGCGATGCAAGGCGATGGCTCGCACCCGCTGCTCATCGAGATGCCGATGCACCTCGAAGGTGAAACGCTCCCCGTTCAGGCAGACGTAAATCGCCCGGTGCAAGGGCGGCAGACGAGAACAGCGAACATCGACAACCGGCCCCTGCACCTCCTCGATAACCCCCAGGGGCGGACCATCGGGCACCGGGCAACCCGGCACCAGTTCCTGGTAGCAACCCGATGGTCCGCATGCGTTCATGGTCAGGGCACTTTCGCCAATGTACCGATACGGTATTTTGCCAGCAGTTCGTCAGCATAAGGCGCGTGCGGGCGGCCTTTGGTTTTGGTGTTGTAGGCTTCGGTCGCCTCCTTGCCGCACCAGGGCTGGACGATGTCGGGAGGCGAAGGATGGGCCGGCAGGTAGGCGCTGAGGTCATAGACCGATCCGCGAATCGCCATCCAGCAATTTCCGGCCGCCGCGTGCTTGGCTACCTCCGCCAGGGTGATGGTTTTGCCCTGGGCCTGCGCATCGCCTTGTTCAACGGGATTCCAAAGCGCTGACGTCATGCCCAGCCCGAAAACGACCAGCCAGAAGACTGTCGTCGAAACAATATAGAGTTTGCGTGTCATCGGAAGTCGAAGTGCTCAAAGTGAATTCGTTCGTTGGGAATGCTGCGCTCAAGCAGCGCCTGGGAAACGGCCGCGATCAGTCCCGGAGGGCCGCAGACATAGCACTCGTGATTTGCCAATGCCGCGAATTCCGGCAATAGCCGGTTCATATCCGGCATGTCAGTGCCGGTTGCCACCGCCTGCAAGGCGAGCCCGGGGCTGTCCTTGGCCAAAGAGGCAAGTTCATCGAGATAAGCGGCATCCGGCTCGCCACGATACAAATAGATCAGGGTCGTGGGGGTCTCAACCGCTTGCTGCCTCAAAAAGCCGATAAATGGCGTAATGCCAATCCCGCCCGCCACCCACAACAATGGGCGGGACGGCACATCTTTCAGGAATTCGCCGAAGGGGCCATGCACCCGGGCGGCAACGTCCGGTTCCAGGCGCTGCATACGTCGAGTACAGTCACCCAGCGCCTTTACCCCGATGCGAAGTTCGTGGCCATCTCCAATACCGCTGATAGTAAAAGGATGAAATTCCCCGCAGCCTTGATAGCGCGGCCCCCTGAAAAATGCCGTCAGGGCGAATTGCCCGGGTGCAGCGTCGATCGGCACGCCCAATGGTTTCAGAGTAACCTCCACCATCGACTGCGCTACCGAACGCACCGAGGTCACGATATAGGGCTTTGCTGCTGCTCCCAGGTCGACACGCAGCAAGCGCCAGAGCAAGAGCAGCATGGCGGTAGCCAGGGCCAGCAAGCCTCCCGCGCTAATGCCGAGCTGCAGGATATGGACAAAGCCGATAAGGGCGCCGAGCCCGAGCAAGCTGTGCAGCCATCGCCAGGCACCATAGGCCAGGCGGCTCATGAAGGTGGTGGCCAAACCCAGCATCAGCAAGATCAGCCCCACCCAGCCCAGCCAGACCGGCCAATTCTCGGACAGCGGAGAGATGACCTGCCACGCCAGTTCCGGTGACTCGGCCCAACCCGCAGCGGCCAGGGTAAGCGGGTGCGCCAGGAGCAACACATAAGCAGCCATGCCGGCTCGATGATGCCAGGCAGTAATTCGCTCCAGTCCGCCCAAACTACTGGCCAGACGAACCTCACGCACCATCAGCAGCAAACTGAATAAAAGCAGACCTGCTCCTGTCCAGCCAAGGAGAACCCCGGTCGCTCGCCAGAGCGGCAGCTCATCGGGGAATGCCCAAAAGACAGGCAGGCCCACGAAGAGCAGAAGCAGAACTGGAAGTGACGAGGTACGCAGGCGAGACATACGAAATTCCACCTTGGATCTTGGCTTCGATGCTTTAGCTTGCCGGCTTCAGATGCTCGCAGATATCGCGCCCACCGGACGGCAGCGCTGAGCCCTTCTCCTTGGCCCGTTGCTCCATCAGGCGGTGGTGTTCCTGCTGGTAGGCCCGGCATTCATCAAGCGTCCTGAAACTCCGAACCCGCGCCTGGTGCTCGACACGCTCCTCCGGAGTCATGAATTGCCAACCCCGGGTGTTGTCTTCACTGGCCCGCCATGGGCCGCGAGCCTCAGCGGCAAACGCCGCCGTCAGCAGCAACGACCCAGATAATGTCATCAAAAACCAACGCGCTTTCATGGATGCCTCCCTGCATGCCAGCGTTATCGGTAACTCAGGCCGCGTCCTTGCCTTGCTCCTGCTCGGCCTCAAACAGCATGCTCGCCAAGGCGATCAGGCCTTCCTTCTCGGCCGCCTCCGAGATTTCTTCCAGACCGACGCCTGCGTCGATCAGACGCGCCGTTTCACAGCCAGGCGGTAGCCCCTGGCGAAATTCCTTGAGACGCTCGGCGAGTGCCCCGGTGACGCGTGCCGAATTATCGAGGCGTCCGTCTTCGGCCCCTTCCTCACAGGCCTCAAACAACGCCCCGGCCAAGGCATGCAGCCCCTCCTCGGTAGCACAGGCAGAAATCTCTTCTGCCGAAGCCCCGCGGGCAATGGCAGCAGCCGTCTTGCTGTCGTTGGGCAGCGTTCCTTCGAAGGACGCCAGAATCTGTTTGATCAGTTCCATTTCAGTCTCCTCTTGTGATTGGCCAGCGACATCATGATGCGCTCAATAACCCGAACAAGGAATGCAAACGGGCTGACCGTCCTTGCTGCGCACATAGCGCTCGAACACATATTCGCCACAGGCGCTGCACTTTGTTTTGTTGAACGAACCTTTCACCGGCATGAACTTGAAATCGGGCTTGTCCTCGACCTTGAAAACGAAATCATCCGCTTGTTCATAGACCCAGTTGAGGATCTCGTCACGCGCCTCTGCGGGTATCTGCGAGGGCTCCATGCCCTGCTTGCGGAACGCGAAGAACGGGAATTTACCCATGGCGTCGATGAATTCCGGCTTCAGCGAGTAACGCACCGCACCCTTGGCGGGGTGATAGAAAACAGCGGCTAACTTGCCATAGAAGGTTTTGGCGATCATCACCTTGCCGTAAGTCGCCCCGCTAGCAACCTGGAGACCGTCCATCAGGCAGGTCTGAGGATGCCCTTCGCCGAGTTCCGGAAAGATGAAGAAGCCATGATCCTTTTCACGCTCGACGCCGAGTCTAGTCATGGCCAGCCGCCCCATCCGGTAGCCGAGCGGCATGAACGGACATTGATGACCGTGAAATTCAAAAGCCCATTCAGGGGGAATGAAGGTGGTTCTCATGATCGTCTCCTATAAAAGGTGTTCCTACTTGTGGAGACGAAGTGATAGCGAAAAGGATGCAGGATTACCTACCATAATTTCAGTTGGAATTGACGGCTCCAGTGCTTGGTCTTCATCATCTTCTGGCACGCCAGTTGCACTATGCTTTTCGCTTTATTTTTTCTGACAAAAAGATGTAGCGAACCCAACAAACGCAATGTGTCGGGTTCATAGGTAGCATGACTCGATGAAAAGGAACCTGCCCATGAAACTCTTACGTCCCTTGTTGCTTGCCTGCTCGCTGCTAATCGCAGCGACGGCCCATGCCGAAAGGATTACTGTTGCGGCGGCAGCCGACCTGAAGTTCGCGATGGACGAAATGGTCACCACTTTTAAACAAGCCAACCCAACTGACCAAGTGGAAGTCATCTACGGTTCTTCCGGCAAGTTCCACACCCAGATTCAGCAGGGCGCGCCTTACGACCTGTATTTCTCGGCCGACATTGCATTTCCCCGCGAGTTGGCCAAGGCGGGCTTTGCCGCCTCCGAGGTGAAACCCTATGCCTTCGGCCGCATAGTGCTGTGGAGCGCGAGCATGGACGCCACCAAAATGACGATGGGAAGCCTGACCGATCCGAAGGTTACCCGCATCGCCATCGCCAACCCCAAGCACGCACCCTACGGCAAGCGCGCCGAGGAAGCCTTGAAAGCTTCCGGTTTGTGGGAAAAGGTTGAGCCGAAGCTGGTCTATGGTGAGAACATCGCCCATGCCGTGCAATTCGTGCAGACCGGCAATGCTCAGGTCGGCATCGTCGCCCTATCCCTCGCGACAAATCCCGAACTCTCCAGGCGTGGCGGCTACTGGCTTATTCCTGACAAACTGCATGAGCCGCTGGAACAGGGATTCGTCATCACCAAACGGGCTGAGGGCAACGCCTTGGCCAGGCGCTTCGCCGACTACATAAGTAGCAAGCCTGCCCGTGCCGTGATGACAAAGTACGGCTTCCTCCTGCCGGGCGACGTCGCTGGAAAGTAGCTTTTATCAAGCGCGCAGCCTCAAATCATTGCGCTTTTCACAGAATTTGAACAACCAGTTAAGGGTGAAGATTATCCCTAACGCGATGCGCGGGCGAAAAGACCATGGCTTGCAGCTCGTCGCTGTGCAATTCAGCTTGGAACGTTACATGTTGAATTCCTTCATGCTCGGCAATCTCGGTTAAGCCGAACAGTATCCGGGGCCAGTCGACCAGATTTGCGATACGGACATGCGCGGAAAGCGCCATTTTTTCAGACGCAATCGGCCAAACATGCAGATCATGAATTTCCTTTACGCCCTCGACTCCTGCCAACTCTCTCCCTAATTCGTCGAGATTGATATGGAACGGGACGCCGTCCAGCGTGCCGTGCAATGCGTCCTTCAACAGGCGCACGCTCGATGAGAGAACGAGGCCGCCGATCAGCAGTGAAAGCAGCGGATCGATGGGGGTCCAGTGAGTGAAGTAGATGACGGCACCGGCGACAATCGCCGCGACCGACCCCAACACGTCACCCATGACATGCAGCAATGCACCACGGACATTGAGATTCTGCTCACCCCGAGACAGAATCCAGGCAACCAGCAGGTTCACCAGCAACCCGAAGATCGCCACGACGCCGACAGTTGCCCCATCGATACTGCCCGGTGATTGCAAGCGCTGCCAGGCTTCGACGCCAATGCCGAAAACCACGGCCAGCATCGAGAGCGCGTTGATCAGTGCAGCCAATAGTTCAGTCTTGCCCAGCCCATAACTGTGGCGCCGGTTCGGCGGCAATGAGGCGAGCCAGGCAGCCAGCGCCGACAATCCCAAGGCTGCGCCATCGGTCACCATGTGACCTGCATCGGCCAGCAACGCCAGCGAGCCGGCCCGCCATCCGGCCAACAGTTCGACAACTGCATAGCCCAGCGTCAGGACCAGCGCGATTGCCAGCGTTCGGCCAGCGGCACGGTGGGTATGGGGGTGTTCATGACCGTGATCATGCTCGACCGTGGTTGTGGTCATCACAAGAGACTCCAGGCGGTTTTGACGGCCACGGCAACGAGAACGAGGGCAATGACCCGCTTGAGTTGTTCAGCCCGCAGTTTCTCACTCGCCAGCCAGGCACCCAGCCCAGCCCCGATGGCGGTGGCGATGGCCGTTGTGATCAAAAGGGGAGGACTGATTTCGGCAACTTGCGCATGCGCGAGAAAGCCGGATAGCGAAGCGAAAATCACCACGAACGAAGCACTGGCCGAGGCGCGCTTGGGCTCCAGTCCGGAAGCGACGAGAGCGGGAACGATGATGTTGCCGCCACCCACCCCGAGCAGGCCGCCAACAAACCCGGCAACCGCACCGACTGGCGTACCAAGTATCAAACCGGAATGCGTGGAATTCGGCGCCGAGCGCGGTTTGGGACGGTAGAACCACATCATGCTGCTGGCAAACAACAGGAAACCGACAAACAGCCACAAGAGCATTGACCGATCCATACCTTGCCCGACGCGAACACCGATCGGCGAGGCCAATACTGCGACCAGCAACATCGGTACGACCAACTTCCAGGCGACCAAACCCTTGCGTACGAAGGTGAAGGAAGCAATGCTCATTCCGATCGTATTGAGAAGCAAGGCCGTAGCCATGGCTGAATGCAGTTCCACGCCGAGGGTGAGAAACACCGGTATCAGCACAAACGCAGCACCAACGCCTGCCATCGACAAAACCGTCGTCAATGCCAGCGTGACCACTGCAGCGATCAGCAAGGTCATAGCCCTCTCCTCAACACCTGTTCGTCTCAGGCTCGCAGGCGGTTATCCAGCGTGTCGACCAGCTCCGCCCAGTCGGCATCCTCGGCAATTTCCTCGCGCAGGAATTGCCCCTGTGCCGTACTCCAGAAAGGTGCATCGGCCAGCCGAATCGCGCCATCCAAAGGCCGATGGGTGGCGATGAATCGCTCAATGGCAGGCCCTTCATCCGGCAATCCCAGTTGTCGAAAAAGCTCGCTCAATTGATGTACTGGGGCTTCCATGACAGGACTCCTCAAAGCATTTCCAGCGCCAGGGCGATACCTTGGCCGCCACCGATGCACAAGGTCACGATGCCACGCTTCAGGCCATCGCGTTGCATTGAATGCAGCAGGCGTGTCGTCAGCACGGCACCTGAAGCGCCGATGGGATGGCCATGCGCGATGGCTCCGCCTTCCACGTTGACCACCTCGGGCGCCAGCCCCAGTTCGCGGGTACAGGCAATGGCAATCGCCGCAAAGGCTTCATTGATTTCAACGCGCTCTAAGTCGCTGACTTGCCAACCTGCCCGTACCAGCGCCTGACGCACAGCCGGCACCGGGCCAATGCCGAAAAACCCCGGTTCAACGGCGGCCACGCCGTAGGCAACCAGCCTCGCCATCGGCTGCAAACCATTGGCCTCGGCAAAAGCCCGCTCGGCAACGATCATCGCCGCCGCACCCGTATTCAGCCCGGGTGCATTGCCGGCGGTGATGGTGCCCTCCTTGCGAAAGGCCGGTTTGAGCTTGGCGAGCGAATCCGCCGTGGTTTCCGGTCGGTTGTGTTCGTCTTTGCCAAAAAATTCCGGCCCTTTGCGCCCCTTGATTTCGACCGGAACGATTTCCGCCGCGAATTTCCCGGCAGCCTGTGCAGCTGAAAAATTCAGTTGCGAGCGAAGCGCCCAGGCATCCTGATCGGCCCGGCTGATACCGAACTTACTGACCAGGTCTTCGGTATGCCAACCCGAGTGCTGTCCGGAAAAGGCATCGTTGAGACCATCCATCAACATGCTGTCGTACAACTGGACATCCCCCATGCGCGCGCCCCAGCGACCTTGGGGCAGCAGGTAGGGAGCCATGTCCATATTTTCCATGCCACCGGCGATGGCGCACTTGAGAAAGCCAGCACAGACTTCCTGTGCCGCGCTGACAATCCCTTGGGCACCGGAGCCGCAGACCCGATTGACGGTCAACGCCGGAACCTCGACCGGCAACCCGGCCAAGATGCCGGCTTGGCGGGCCGGATTCATCTTGCTGCCAGCCTGGATCACCTGTCCCATGACCAGCGTTTCAACTTTTTCCACTGCCAGTCCCGAACGTTTCAGGGTTTCGCGGATAACGGTCGCACCCAGCTCCGTCGCCGGCGTCGACTTGAGACTGCCGGCATAGGTACCAATGGCCGTGCGAACGGGGTTGCACAGGACGACATCAATGGCGCTCATGATGGGAACCTCCACAAAGACGAATCATTCATCAGGCAATCTGGCGCAAGCCGGATTACCGCTCACTTGTGAAGACGAGTAGCGCGTGAAAAAGATGCAGCCAACGCAATTTTTCGCCGGAGGCGATGCTTGCTACGGTCAACGCCGTTTTGGGGCAAAAACCAGAGTAGCGGCAGCCCTACGTGTCTGCCGACCCGGTGAGCGGTGGCCGCGGGACAAAGCAGCAGACATCCCCTTTGTCGTCGAAGGTAACCTGGCAGGCACAGACCAATTGCTCTCGCAGCCTCTGCCTGGCTCGCTGGATTCTCGATTTTGCCCCCGGCAGGGAAATACCGAGATGCTCAGCCAGAGCCTGTTGTGAGTTTCCTTCAATATCGCAGAAGGTGATGGCCAACCTGTCGTCGGCCGACAACTCGGAGAGCACCCGCGGCAGACATTGGCTCAAAGAATCCACCGCGGGAGCTTCATCACGCGAGACCTCTGGAATATCGTCAGGCAATGACACATGCTCGTGAGCATGCCGAAAGCGATCGGCCAGGATATTGCGGGCAACCTGAAAGAGCCATGCCCTGGGGTTTTCGATGCTGCAGAACTGGGAATCCTGGCGTAGTGCCCGAATGAAGACTTCCTGCAACAGATCATCTGCTTCTTCTGCCAAGCCGGAACGGTGGCGTATAAAACCACGCAATTCCGCCTCGTAAGCCGTCCAGGCGGTGATCAAACAGGGAACACCCATGCTAGTCGGGCCGCCCACGAAGAAGGGTACCGTTCAGCTCGCAGCCGGCGGCAAGCGTATTGAAAACCGTCCCGTACTTCTTGAGATTCTCATGCAACAACTCAAGCCGACGATCGGGTTCATCGCTACCGACCCAAACCGTGTATTCGATACGAGCCATTTTTGGCGGCGCATCCTGCCGCCAACCATGAATACGTACCGCGACGTCCCGGAATTCGAATTTGAGCATCGGCGTGACACGCTCGATCCCCTTCAGCATGCAGGCCGATAGTGCGGCAAGCAGCAATTCGGCCGGATTGAACGCATCCTCCCGACCTTCGAGATTGGTATCGAGCGCCACCTCGGCACACTTGGTGGTCGCCACGCTGCCTTGTGCTGATAGCCGTTGAGCGAAGACTTCGTACTCAAGCATGATCAAATCCCCGTCGATTGGAAGGACGCGTCGATTATCAAGCAGTTTCGGTCGGGAAAAACCGTTTCTGGAACCACAACGAAAGACTGACCAGTGCAATCATGACCGGCACTTCGACCAAGGGGCCGATGACCGCTGCAAAAGCTGCTCCGGAATTGATGCCGTAGACCGCGATCGCCACCGCAATGGCCAGTTCGAAGTTATTGCTTGCCGCCGTGAAAGAGAGCGTGGTGCACTTTTTGTAGTTTGCCCCGACCCGCTTGCTCATGTAGAACGAGAACAGGAACATGACCACGAAGTAGATCAGCAGCGGGATCGCAATGCGCACCACATCGAGGGGAATCGTGAGGATCAACTGTCCTTTGAGGCTGAACATGACGACGATGGTAAAGAGCAATGCGACCAGCGTGATCGGGCCGATCTTCGGCACGAAGTGGGTGTGATACCACTCCTTGGTGACGTAGCGCAGCATGATGACGCGGGTCAGAACGCCGGCAACGCAAGGAATGCCAAGGTAGATGAAGACGCTTTCGGCGATCTGGCCGATGGAAATATCTACCGCCATGCCACTCAGGCCAAACATCGGCGGCAATACAGTGACGAAGAACCAGGCATAGACGCTGAAAAACAGCACCTGGAAGATCGAATTAAAGGCGACCAAGCCGGCCGCGTACTCAGTCGAGCCCTTGGCGATTTCGTTCCAGACAATGACCATGGCGATGCAGCGAGCCAGGCCGATCATGATCAGGCCGACCATGTATTCAGGCTTGTCCGGCAGAAAGATGATGGCCAAAGCGAACATCAGGATCGGCCCGAGTATCCAGTTCTGCACCAACGACAGGCCGAGTACCTTCTTGTCGTTGAAGACGTCAGGCAATTCCTCATAACGCACCTTGGCGAACGGCGGATACATCATCAGGATCAAGCCGAGGGCGATCGGGATATTGGTCGTCCCGACCTGAAAGCGGTTGATGAAGGCTTCGGTGCCCGGCACGAAATAGCCAAGACCAATACCCAGCGCCATCGCGGCGAAGATCCAGACCGTCAGGTAGCGGTCGAGAAAGGATAGTTTTTTGGTAACTGCACTCATGATTTATCTCGATCAGGCCGTCACAGAATGGCAATTGGCCAGGGCGCGCAAACGCTCGACGCCAACCGGCTCATCCTGGATCAGCGGAACAACTGCATAACGTATGGCATGGGTATGGGCAACCAGGTCGATCTGGGCCAGTTCATTGACGGCCCGCTGACGCAGCAGCGGAGATGACGACTGCACCGCCGCCACACTGTTGTTGATGACCCACGCCCAAGGCTCAATGCCGGCACGGCGCAGATCTGACTGGAGATTGGCGGCTTCAAGCACCGGCGTCGTTTCGGCCAGCGTGGCAATCAACACTTTGGTCTGCTTCGCATCCTGCAACTGCATCATCGGGGTCGTGTAATGCATGTCCTTGCCACTCATCTGGCGGGCGATTTCTCGGTGATACGCACCGGTGGCATCGAGCAGCAACAAGGTATGACCGGTCGGCGCAGTATCCATGACGACAAACTTTTTGCCGGCCTCACGAATTACCCGTGAAAAAGCCTGGAAAACAGCAATTTCCTCGGTGCAGGGGGAGCGCAGGTCTTCTTCCAGCAACGCCCGGCCCTGAGCATCCAGCGTCGAGCCTTTGCTGTCCAGAACATGCTGGCGATAGCGTTCGGTTTCGGCGTGCGGATCGATGCGGCTGACGGTCAGATGTTCGAGATTGCCAGCCAGGGTTTCCGACAAATGTGCAGCCGGATCGGAGGTCGTCAAATGTACCGGCAAGCCGCGGCTGGCCAGTTCGACGGCAACAGCGGCCGCCAGCGTTGTTTTGCCAACCCCGCCCTTGCCCATCAGCATGACCAGCCCATGTCCATCGGCGGCAATACCATCCACCAGCACGGCCAGGCTTGGCACTTCCGGCAGCTTCGTGGCGGCTGGAATACCTGATCCTGCATCGAAGGCAGTAGCGACAAGCAACTTCCGTAACGCATCCAGGCCGACCAGGTTGAACGGCTTCAAGCCGACTTGATCGATAGGCAATGTTTTGAGAACTACCGGGATATCGAGCAGAGCCGCTTGCTCGCGTTGGTAGATGGCTTTGGCCAGCAGATCGCTGCCCACGGCAGACTCTGGCAAGACGCCATTGATGACCAAGAACTGCTGTTTGAGACCGATTCCCGCCAGTTCTTCATGCGTCCGTGCGACCTCGCGTAAAGTCGCAGCCTGAGCACGAGCGACGAGGACCAGTCTGGTCCGCACGGGATCGGCCAGTGCCTCTACCGCAGACTTGTACTGGGTCCGTTGCTTTTCCAGGCCTGCCAGCGGTCCCAGGCAGGAGGCATCACCTTTGCCTTCTTCAAGGAAGCCCGTCCATGCCCCAGGCAACTGCAGCAGGCGGATGGTATGGCCGGTCGGCGCGGTATCGAAAATAATGTGATCGTAGCCGGCAACCAAGGTCGAGTCGGTCAACAGTGCGGTGAACTCGTCGAACGCGGCAATTTCCGTGGTGCATGCGCCTGACAACTGCTCCTCAATCCCCTTGACCACGGCTTCCGGCAATACGCCGCGCACCGGACCGACAATCCGGTCCCGATAAGCCTGGGCCGCCGCCTGCGGATCGATTTCAAGCGCAAACAAACCTGGAACAGCCTCTATACCGACAATTCGGTTACCGATTTCCACGCCAAATACCTGGCCAACATTGGAAGCCGGATCGGTGCTGACCAATAGAACCCGACGTCCAGCTTCGGCCAATTGGATTGCGGTGGCACAAGCAATCGAGGTTTTACCTACCCCGCCTTTGCCCGTAAAAAACAGATAGCGTGGCGGCTGTTCAAGGAATTTCATGGCAACCCTTAATCGGTTAGCAGCACTTGGAACCGCTACAGCAGCTTTTGGCCGGCTTGTCCGCGTCGACCGCAGCAGCTTCAATTTTTGCCCAGCGAGTCAACTCAGCCCGGTTCGGGTACCGACCAGCCAGGGCAAATTCCCCATCGACCAGAATCAGCGGTAGTGCCTCTTGACCCGAGCGCTCAAGAAAGCCTTTGACGACGGCATTTTCAGCAAACGCCATGGGTTGCTGGGCGAGGTTAAAGCGTTCAATTTGCGCCCCTTGCTGCTTTGCCCAATCGACGTCGGCAGAAAAGCTGACCAATTGCTGGTCGACATCAACGCCACAAACACCAGTGCTGCAGCACAAGGCAGGATCGAAAACTTGAATCATTGACATGAAATTTACCCCTTGAAAATGTGCGCCTAACCTACCGGCACGATTGAATGTGCCAGCCATAAAAATCTCGTTTCACAGACCTGTTTGAGACTTCGGCCTCAAACCATCGATCAACTCTCCGACCGCAAACTCCAACTGGCGGAAAGATTTCAAAAATGCCAGATCGAGTTCGTCATGCGTGCCAGTTGCCTCGGCCGGGTCAGAAACCGGCCAGCACACTGCATCTTGCCTAGTGATCGCTCGGACACTATTGAGCAGCGTTGAATCTTCGCAAAATATTATGACTTTTTGCGGTTTGATAAATACGTGTTCAATCGGTTTTGGTCTGAGAAGATGCGTCGGAATTGCATATCGACTTAGCAATGAAATGACCCGGAGATGCACGTCTTTTGCTGGTTTGCATCCAGCACTAGAGGCAAGCCAGCCCTCAGGTGCCAAATGATTGAATATCGCCTCCGCCATAATGGAGCGGCAGGAATTGCACCAGTCAACGAACAACACGCTCACAGCGATGGGCTCTCCGGTCACCCGCTACACCCTTCGAGGAAATGAAATCCGCGGCACAGGCCCTTATTCCTGAGTGGCAGCTTCTTCGTGAATCTGTTTGGCAGCATTCTTGATGTCTGCTGCAGGCATTGTCTCAAGCGGCAACGCGAGGAAAGCCTTGATGCGGCGTTCCAACTGTTTATAGGCAACCTCAAAGGCTTCAATACGAGCCGACATCGGCTCGACATGTGCGGGATCTGGAATACCCCAGTGCGCGGTAGTCGGATGACCGATCCAGACGGGGCAGGTTTCACCAGCGGCGCTCGCACAGACCGTAAAGATGTAGTCAATCTCGGGAGCCCCCGGGGCGGCAAACTCGTCCCACGACTTGCTCCGCGCCTCCGGCAGGGGAACACCATGCTTTTCAAGCGTTTGCAAGGCGACCGGATTCACTTTTCCCGACGGTTGGCTACCTGCAGAGTAAGCACGAATCCGACCTTGTCCAAGGTGGTTGAACAAAGCTTCGCCAAGAATGGAGCGCGCGGAGTTCCCAGTACAGAGAACAAGTACGTTGTAGGTTGTTTTAGACATGAGATTTATCGCTATCGGAGTTTTTAGATGGTCTTTTCAGGATCGCAGGGTACAACCTCGATCCCACACGAAGTACCGCTGCAGCAGTGTTCAGTCAGGTAGGCCAAAAGATCATTCATCGCCGGATAATTAGCTGAATAGTAGATAAAACGGCCAGACTGGCTGGAGCGAACCAACCCGGCAATGGCCAACTCTTTCAAATGAAAGGAAAGCCGTCCGTTGGCCTCAGTGCCAAGGCGTTCAGCAATAGCCCCCACGGAAAGCCCCTCGGCTCCTGCTTGAACGAGCAAGCGGAATATCTGCAAACGGGTTTCTTGCGCCAGCGCACCCAGCGCGGCGACGGCTTCTTTGTTAGTCATATTTCTATAATAATAGAATTGTATAAATCGCTCAACGACAGTTTTGTGACAGAGATTTCGCGCTGTCGTGAGCGACCCCGGCTCGATTTCAGGGAGTTTTAATCAAGGAGCAGCTATGCGCATTCTATTTATTCTTCTGACTGCAGTTTCCATCAATGTATTTGCCGCCGATGCCACGCCGGCAACCACGCAGGATCAGGCAACTCAAGTCCCCCAGTGCTACAACGGGGATGACTCAAAGTTCTATAAGGTCGGCGAGAAGGCAACGATTTCTGGAGTGGCTCTGATCTGCGAAGCGACTGCCGACAAGAAGAACGCGCAATGGATGAGTGCAAAAGACTCAAAATAAATATCACAGAGTGCTGCATGCGGGCTTGCCAAGACAAGCCCGCATCACTCACTTTTTTACGCCAAAGCGCTGGATTTCGGTTGGCAGTTAACTGTAATTTAGCTGCCAAAATATCTCTGCAGACGAGCAACGGCAATGGCCGGGGAGTTCGCGTTCAGCATATACCTGAACGTCTGCTCCGCTCAGCAAGTTGCCTTCGCTACGCCCAAGCGACGAAGTCCAGCTGAGGGGCGGGTGCCGTCCCACGTCGCGGAGGTAAGCGGACTTTCAGTTGATCCAGCCTGCCAACGGCAGCAACATGGATGACACCGGTCCTACAGTCGAGTAACCATCAACGGCCGGATTGGCCGATATCCCGCCACATGCCAGTAGCAACAGATGGCATCCTCGGCCACTGCCGTCGTTCGTCAATCGTGGCGAATCTGGCAGCAAGGTCTTCCTTCAGCCTGTTGATCGACCTTATCCGTCACGAAGTGTAAGCCCCCGGCGAACCCACCTTGTTTTTCAGAGTGAGGTATTCGGCAGCCAGCAATGTGGCAGCAATTCGCCGATCCGACTGTTGGGCTGAGTCGGTAGGCGGGCCAAGATATCCTTTAGATAAAGGAAGGGATCGTGGCCGTTGAGTTTGGCCGACTGGATCAGGCTCATGATGGCGGCCGCCCGTTTGCCGGCGCGCAGGCTGCCGGCAAATAGCCAGTTCTTCCGGCCCGTGGCAATGGGCCGGATGCGGTTCTCGATCCAGTTGTTGTCGATCGGTACCTGACCATCGTCGACGTAATGGGCGAGCGCCGTCCAGCGTTTGAGGCTGTAATCAATCGCTTTGGCCGTCGATGATCCATTGGGTACCAGCAATCGGTGCCGGGTCAGCCAGTCATGGAGTTCATCCAGAATCGGCCGTGCCTGTTCCTGGCGTATTCGTCGTCGTTCGTCCGAGCTCAGCTCGGCGGCTTCCCGCTCGACCTGGTAGAGCTTCTGAATGTAGGCCAGCGCCTGCTGGGCAATCTGGCTCTGGTTGTTGGCATGCAGGTCGAAGAATTTCCGGCGCGCATGGGCCATGCAACCGGCTTCGGTCACGCCGTCAGCGATCAGGGCCTTGTAGCCCGAGTAATCGTCGCAAACGAGCGTACCGCGCCAGTCGCCGAGGAATTCCCGGGCATGTTTGCCCGCCCGGCTCTCGGCAAAGTCATAGACCACCGCCTTGACCGGCTCGAAGGCGCCGATGCTGTAGGACCAGAGATAAGCCCGATGGGTCTTGCCGGCGCCGGGATCAAGCATCGCCACCGGCGTTTCGTCGGCATGCAGCACCGGGTAGGTCAGCATCTCGGCTTTCAGGGCATCGACCAGCGGTTGCAAGGTGACTCCCATCCGACCCACCCATTCGGCCAGTGTCGATTGCGGGATCGGCAAACCCGCCCGGCCAAAGATGCCTTCCTGACGGTACAGCGGCAGATGATCCAGATACTTGGCAATCAGCACATGGGCGAGCAATCCGGTGGTCGGGATACCCTTGTCGATCACATGCGCCGGCACCGGTGCCTGCACCAGGGTTTCGCATTCGCTACAGGCCCACTTGCCACGGATATGGCGTTCGACCGTAAAGGTGCCCGGTGTGTAGTCCAGCTTCTCGGCGACATCTTCACCAATGCGCTTCATCTGGCAGCCGCAGGCGCAGGTGGTCGATTCCGGCTCGTGGTGAATCTCGGTGCGCGGCAGTTCCGGCGGCAAAGGTTTGCGCTTCGCTTGTCCCTTGGGCTTCGTTTCCGAAAGCTGCGCCAGCTCTTCGGTCATCGCCGCCATGTCCGCGGCGATGGTTTCTTCAAACAGTTGTCCCTGTTCAACCGGCAGGCGCTCTGCCTTGACGCCGAAGTAGTGGCGTTTGTAGTACGCCACTTCATGCGTCAGCTTGTCGATCTTGGCCTGACGCCAATTGAGTTCCTGATCATTTCGCGTAATGACCGCGGCCTGGCTGAGTACCAGTTCGCGCAGTTCATCCGCAGTCAGTTCATCGAGATTGGGCGGCAATGTCATGACCGACATGATGCCGCCCACCAGCCCGACTGACTATCGTGGACTTCCCCAATGGTGCACCGTCATAGAACCCGGATCACGCCGCCATCGGCCAGCCGCTCCCACGGTAGGCCGAGAATCAGCGCATCGAATTGCCCTCGGGTGAGCGCGACGCTGCCGTCGCCCGGCCGAAGTTGAAACCTGCCCTGGTTGAGCCGCCGGTTGGCCAGCCAGACACCGTAACCATCATGGACCAGTATCTTCAGGCGGTTACCGCGTTGGTTGGCAAAGAGGTAGGCATGGTGCGGCTTCGCTTCGCCGAAGATCCGCACGACCTGAGCCAGAATTGTTTCCGTTCCCGCCCGCATGTCCAGCGGCCGGATGGAGAGCCACAGGGCATCGACCCGGATCATCGCAGCCAGTCGCGCAACCAGGCAGCGCACTCGCCTGCTGCCTGTACCGGCCAGTCGACCTTGATCGCGGTGTTGCCACGCCGGATTTCGATCCGGATATCAGGCGATGCCGGCGCTACTGGCGTAAACGGCAGTTGCACGAACTCGGGCGCCGTTCCCGGCACGGGCTGGGCCGCAGGCATCAACATGCGCCGTTTCGGCACTTCGATGCCGCGCTCACGCAGCCACCGGCGGACCTGATTGGCGTTAACGCCATTGGCCATCGCAATGCCTGCAACCGAGGCGCCCGGCTCGCAACACGCCTCAATCACCGCCTGCTTGAATTCCTCCGGGTGATGCCGCCTGCGCCGACTTGGCTTCTGGATTTCCATCGAGAGTGTCCACCATGGTTTTTAAGGGGACACGATCTTCGCGGTCTAACGTAAGCGTTCAACGGCACCACATTGCTGAAGTCCCCTGGGGATAGGATGCTCGTGTCCACGTAAATTAGGTGGACACATGCACACGAAGCTAATCAAAGCACCGATGCGCCGGAGCCGGCGGCGTTATACGGAAGAGTTCAAGAAGCAGGCGATCGAGGCCTGCCTACAGCCTGGGATATCCATGGCGTCGGTCGCCTTGGCCAACGGCCTGAATGCCAACCTGCTCCGGCGCTGGGTTACTGAACGCCAAGAAGAGGCGGCTGGCAGTGCCATATTGCCGGATCAACGTCCATTGGAAATCGCCGAACCGACCACGCCTGGCTTGGTGCCGATCACGGTCGCGATGCCGGAGACCCCTCCCTCCGGTGAGATCAAGATCGAAATCCATCGCAACCAGATGTTGATCTCGATTACCTGGCCAGTATCGCAATCGACATCCTGCGCTGACTGGCTACGAGACCTGTTGCGATGATTACGCCGGAACAGGTTTGGCTGGCGGTCGAGCCGGTTGATATGAGAATGGGCATTGACGGACTGTCACTGCGGATTCAGCAATTACTGGGTTGTTCACCCTGCGACGGTACGGCATACGCGTTCTGCAATCGCCAGGGCAACCGGGTCAAGTTGGTGGTTTGGGATGGCACCGGTGTCTGGCTTTGTGTCCGGCGATTGCACCAAGGGCGGTTTACCTGGCCCAAACCGGGCAGTACGACTTGCACGTTGAGCGCCTCCGAGTGGCAGTGGCTGAGCAAGGGAATTGATTGGCGCCGACTGCATGCCAAAGCGCCTGGGGAGTGGCGGGTTTGATCGAGCTTAAACCCTGATGCAGCAAGGGTTTGCGGCATTGTCGATGGTATAATTCGGGGCATGAATTCTGGTGCAGAAACCGCTCAATTTGCTGCTGCACGGGTGCTGCCAGAGTGGGCTGAAGCACAGTTTGCAGCCCTGCAAACCGAGTTGGCCGCCAGTGAGAAGCAACGTCAGGAACAAGCCGGAGAAATTAAGCAGCGCGATCTGAAGATTCAGAAACTGACGCTGGAACTGGCGTACTACAGACGAGTCAAGTTTGGCGCCAAGAGCGAATCCCTGTCGGTTGCGCAGCAGGATTTGTTTCTCGAATCCTGCAACGAAGATCAGGCAGCCATTTCGGCCGAACTCGCACAGGTTCAGGGTGCCACCGAGAAGTCGCGTCCGAAACCGACCGGGCGCAAGGCGATTCCGCCGGATTTGCCGCGCATCGAACACCGACATGAGCCCGCATCCTGCACCTGTGGGCAATGCGGTGCAGGCCTGATCAAGATCGGTGAGGATGTCAGCGAGCAACTGGATGTCGAACCAGCACGTTTCTTCGTCCATCGCCACATTCGGCCGCAGTATGCGTGCCGCGCCTGTGAAACGATCACCGCAGCCCCCGTTGCGCCGGCGCTGATTGACGGTGGCCTGGCGGCGCCGGGGCTGCATGCCTGGGTACTGATCCAGAAATATCTGGATCATCTGCCGTTGTACCGGATTGAGAAGATCAGCGAACGACACGGTGTCGGGATTGCCCGTTCGACCCTAGCGCAATGGGTTGGGCAATTGGGCGTTGCCCTGCAGCCGCTGGTTGATCGACTGAGCGAATTACTCAAGCAGGGCAAGGTCCTGCATGCCGACGAAACGCCGGTTCAGCAGCTCGATCCCGGCAAGGGCAAGACAAAACGGGCCTACATGTGGGCCTACCGCAGCAACGACCTGGAGCGCGGGCCGCCCATCGTCGTCTTCGATTACCAGACCAGTCGTAGCGGTCAGCATGCGCGCGATTTCCTGGCGGACTGGCGCGGTGATCTGATGGTCGATGATTACGGCGGATACAAAGCCCTGTTCCAGCAAGGCGTGACCGAGCTCGCCTGCCTGGCACACTGCCGGCGCAAGTTCTTCGACTTGCATGCGTTGCCGGGGGGGCATCCGGTGGCGGAAGAAGCGCTGCGCCACATCGCCGAGTTGTATGCGCTGGAAGCCGAGGTAGCAGCAGCGGAAGCGGCAGTGCGTTTCGCATTACGCCAACGCGAGGCTCTGCCACGCCTCCTGTCGCTCCATGGCTGGTTGAAAGCTGAGCGACTCAGAACGGCCAATGGCAGCGGATTGGCGCGAGCAATCGACTACACGCTCAAGCGGTGGCTGGCCATCCGGCGCTATGTTTCGCGAGGCGATACCCCGATCGACAACAACCCGGTCGAGAATGCGATTCGGCCGATTACGCTCGGGCGCCGAAATTGGCTCTTCACTGGGTCGGAACGCGCAGGGTGTCGGGCGGCCGCCATTCAAAGTCTGTTGGCGACCGCCAAGTTGAATGGCCTTGAGCCCTATGCCTGGCTCAAGGATGTTCTGGAAAAGCTCCATGTCTGGCCGTACAGCCGGATCGATGAACTCTTGCCGCTCAGGCCAACGGAGGTCCATTAGCTATGGAATTTGCCACGCTGCTCGATGCCATGAACCAAGCCTCCGGCTTCGAACTCTATCGCCTACGTGCTGCAATTGATCGCGTACTGGCCGATCCAAAATGGATCATCGCCATTCGTTCGCAACTGCGCATTGGCCAGGATATTGAATATTTCGATGCCCGCGCAAACAAGCTTCGTCCGGCGCAAGTGCGCGAGTTCCGAACCAAAGAAGTGCTGGTTCGTGAAACCGACACTGGCGAGCACTGGCTGATTGCCTACACCGCCATCAATCTTGATGGCGTCGATGTCACCATCCGGGACAATCCGCAGCTCGGGCTGAGCCGCCATGAAGTGGCCGTCGGCGACACCGTCGGTTTCCTTGATCATGAGCATCGACAGCGTAGCGGCCAGGTCGTACGCCTCAATGACAAAACCGTGACCCTCAGCGCAGATGGGCAGAAGTGGCGAGTCGGTTACGGTTTACTGCACCGCGTACTCAATTCCTCGAAAGCGCAGACGATCAACGGCGAGATCATCAAACGCTGATCGGATCAATACGGGGCGGCTGTACGCTTACGAACGGGTTAGCAGCCACCAAAGAAGGCGCAGAGGCGCCCAAAAGCCATGAAAACCTTCTCGCAATCCAGTCAGGAAACTCTGACGAAGTGAATCGTCCGTACTGACGAAGCGCGGATTGAGACGTTGCCACTCTTCCTGAAGACGAGCTTGGAAAGACTTGCGGTTCATCATGCTTTCCCTTGGGTGGCCGTTGTTTCATCCATCGGCTCAAGCACTCGAGAAAGCCGCGTCTGTACCTGTACATAACGCGCTAAGGTTTCATAGCGGTAGACGGTGATCGTAGTCTTGGCAGAGAGTTCGATCGCCAGGCACGGCTCTCTTTGATTCGTGCTCCAGAACACCCGATCTCCCGTCAGCAGGCTAATCAGTTGCCCATCCAAGGTTTCGCGGAAGTGAGACAACTGGCGCAGACGATTCCACATCTCTTCATGCTTATCGCGAATTTCGTTCAAATTTGCAGCTGGTAGCTTGACGGTCAAAGACGAACGCCCACCCAGTGCCTGATAGAGACGTAATCTTCCAGCGAACAGAATCACCCCGACCGCCAACATGCTGGGAAACACCAGGAAGCCAGCAATGACCGGATCGCCCTGAACAAAGCACATTGCTTCGAGAAAGAGAATCAGCGATGCGCCCAACACACTAATTAGCAGTGCACCCCGCTTCGCCTTTTGTTCTACAGGAGAATCGTCCGCAGTGACGCGACGGGCTACGAGGACGCAAACGAAGACAAGGACGGCAAACGCGCCCCAGACGATAGCAGCCGCTGCTGCGTCATTTTGCATAATATGAACCTTTCATCACCACGCGCTACACGGGGCAATTTAGTTGGACGCACCACGCGTCCGCAAACCGGAGGGCACTGTTGATTACTTCCGGCCATGGGATCAATTGAATGCCACAAGTTCTCGGCACTGACGGGCAACCAGATGGCCATCTATCGTTATGTCGCCAAAACGAGCCGATCATTCGACTGTGAGGTTCTTGGTGGCGACCGCGATTTCGCGCCCTGTCGAAAAAACGATGTAGGCCCTAGCGCCGGCCAGACGAACGGTCACCCCGCTTGCCTCATGGTCGGCTGCAACGAATCGGCCATTCAACTTGCTCCAAGTGCGCCACCGGACATTGACGTTCGTCTTGCTTGGCTGTTGGGCAATCCGTTTTTGTCTGGCCACTGCCGATTTCTGCTCCCGCTTGTTGCGCGCCTCAGCCTGGCGTGTTGCGAGAGCAGCACGAGTCTCCGAGTCTGCCTCCCATTGCATAACCTTTTGCTCTGCCACGCGCCGGCTTTCAATAATCGCCAGGCGACAGGCGTCGAGCTCGGCAGAGGTAGGCAGCCATTTAAGGAGCCGCGTGAAGTACTCCCCATCAGCCAGCGCTGGAGGCCAACATGGAGCGTCGACAGGAATGCGATCAACCTTCAGGCGTGCGGAGCGACTTCGCTCCCGCACACCCTGAAGGGCCTTCGCCACGAACCAAGCCGGCAAAAAGCAAAAACCGGGGCCATCGAGCAAAGCCAGGTTGGCCGGCGCGTAAAACCACGAAACCGTTTTATCCGCGGTGCACTCCCGATGGTCCTTGCCCAGGCGGCACGCCACCCCGACGTGGAGGCTTTTAGTCGTTTTGCCTGGGCGATACTTGGCGTGCAGCCATCCATGGCCGGCGGCGACAACTGCCTCGGCTGCCATCGGGATATGCTGTGCTCGCAGGAACTCTAGTGCACGAGCGGTCGAACCTACTTCACTCAAGGCCAGCCGTGTATTGCTGCCGTGATAGATCCGCCAAAAGCGCTCCGCCGCGGGTTTTGGCAGCTTTGCCATCTCATCCTGAGCCAAGGGCAACGGAAGTGCGAGCCTCTGCTTGCCCATGGCCAGTCGCCAGGCAGCTGCTTCAAGATTTTCGTGTTGTTCCATGGAAATCTCCGTTTCGTTGATCGGTTCGCCAGCAGCCAATGCACTACTGGCCTTAAATAAGCTACAGGCGAACCCCACAATTGCTAGCCCCCAAATGCGCCATTGTTAAGCGTCACGAAATCCTAGGCACTCGTCCGTCTGCGACGATGAATAGCTTCACGGCAGACAGACGGAATTGCTCTCCAGGACATCATCAAGTCGCCTGCTGGTTTGGGTCTTAGGTCGACAGTTTTCGCATTCACCAGAGAGGGAAACAGCCGTTCCACGACCACTCGAGGCTGAACAGCAGAAGAACGATGGATTACTGTCCGGATCCGCGCGCGACGACTGGAATGACCAAATGATTCCCCGTTTCCATCGGCATTAGGCAGTTGGTCGGCTTATGACCGAACGATGAAGAGTTTCCGGCAACAACTGCCTAGATTTGATCCCTAAGAGACCTCAGCCCTCTTCGAATCGGCCCAACTGCTCTGCATTTGCCCCCTAGAAAACGAAACACAGTCCGGTAGCTTTGAAGCCATGGGCAATGTGCCCGATGACTTAAAGGAAGCCGTATGAACATTCTTACAACTTACTGCGCGCTCGTGGCCAACGAGCCCCGGAGCTTCGACATCCACTGGCGCCATGGCCAACGCAGCGAAACGCTGCGGGTTAACGTGCAGAATGACTTGCCCGACCCGCACATCGTCGCCGAACTTTCAGCACTGCATTGGCTCCTCGGCCAGCGCTCAATTTTCGGCGAGACCCAAACCGGCAAAGGACTTGTCTTAACCGTCAGTGCCGGCGCCATCCGAAAGGTTGCCCGAGCATCTGTTGCCAGCGATCCGGCGGGGACCGGCAAGCCTCACCTCCTACCATATGGCCATTTCCTTGCCACCCGCTTTGCCGGGGCCGCGATTGTTGTGAGCCATGACACCACTTGGCTCAAGACGCCCAACGGCACGCCCGGCGAGACCATCACGGTTCGCCAACCCCTGCGCTCCCTCCTGACGGTGCCAGCGGTCGGCCCGGTAGAGGTCAGCGCCCACGCTCTGGATCGCTTCGGCCAGCGCCTCTGCCAATTGGAGCCGAGTGAGCGCTGGCGCCTTCTCCGGCGCATTGCAACTGGCGCCAGGCAGCGCGTCGAACCGCCCATCAATCATGCCCCTGCTGCCAACCGACCGGGAGAGCTCTGGGTCAATCCGGATTTACGATGGGGATTCGTTCTTGTACGCCAGAAAACGCGGCCGGTGATGGTCACCGCCTACGCCGTCTGAGCCGGAAAACCATGGAAAGCCTGACCCAAGCTGAGCTAGTCGGCACACTACTCTTCGTTTGCGTATTCATCGGACTCGGCGTGATCGCCCGAATCATCGTCATGGTGCGCAGCCGGCGCCGTAACGCGGACGATGACTGACGTGATGGCCACTCTGTGCTCAGGTGGAGCGACATCGGGCGGCTAACCCAGTCGCGATTTCGCTATCAGTGTTGCGATTTGCGACGCCATTCCAGATAGCGCTCGATCCCGAGCGCATGCGGCAACGGGGTCAGGAAAACATGCGAAGGCGGTTGAGCTCGCCACATCGTTTCCTTCTTGCACTGAACACATACCCAGCTACCGGGACCGTCCCCGTCCTCAATCCAGTCGTGCCCCAATTCCCGACAAATGCTGCGGGACTTTTCCGCCCAGGTCGCTAGCCGCGCGCGAAACGGTGCGTTCTGTTTGTCGGGGCGGAACCCCCGCCTGTCGGTTAGGCGGCCAACATCGAGCAGCTTGACCCGAATCCGGGGCCAGGCCGGCAGGAAGAGATGCCGATATTCAAGCACCAGCCAGTACATACTGCTGCTGCGACGAAAAAATGGCCGGCAAAGCCGTTTCTCCATCGCCCAGGCACGCTGCAGGCTGACCTCTGGTCGCCGCTGACGCTGCCGGATGAAGCGAGCGAATGGGTAGCGAAGATGGATCACATCACCCGCCTGGGTCAGCGGTGGCCTGAACGAGGGGGTCTTCATGGCTTTTCCTGACGGGGCGAAGAGTCCGGATCCTCGGCTTGCTGCGCAGGTCGCCCCACAATATGTTCATGGTGCATAGACAGTATGGTCCGCACGTTCAGTGACACGCCGTCCCGATCGCTCACCACGCCGTCAATGCCACAGTAAGGACAGCAGGCGGTCAGCCCATCATCCGTCCAGCGTTTGATCAGTTCGGGCACGAACACTTGCAGACAGTTGCAACAGCCGCAGACCCGGCAGTTGTCGAGCCTCTCACGGTTATAAAGCGGCATAAAACAGGCGGCAGATGAATCGGGAACCTCATATGGCAACAGGCCTTTGGCGTGTTGCTTCATTACTTCTTCGATCCGTTCGAGGCTTTTCAGAATCTCGATTTCACGGATTTCCCGCCGACTTGGGCGGACCGGTCGGGAGGAAACATACAGACCGCCTCCCGCAGCAGCCAGCACAATCGCCATTACCACCATTACATCAGTCATGAATTCCTCCCAATAGCAGATTCAAGAGGCCGCGCGTTGCACAGATAGGCGCCCTAGCTGGCTAGCGATAACGGATCCGTACTGACCGCAACCCGATACGTAGTTCGGGTCCATGTCAATGCGCTACACCCGCGGCCCATCGCGCTCGCCATCGCAGTTCGACGAATGTTGCGGGCCAAAGGCGATTCGCTCGACGGCTTCCACCCACGCTGCCAACGGCGACCACCAGCGTCCTGCCGGATCGCGATAGGCGCGCCAAGCTGCCCGCTAGGGGCCAACAGGGCGAGTGCTTGTTCCGCGCAAGCAAGGGTGACAACCGCCAGCGCTTGGCTTTTTGATCCGGGTCACTGAATGCCGGTTACGCATCGCCCGCCTCGGCGTCGTCAAACAGCCAATCGAGATCATCCCTATGGCGCGAATCTGGGTAATCCCGCTGCAATGCCGAGGCAGTTCCAAGGCCCACGTAGAACGGGGAATCCTGCAGCTGGCGGATCGCCTGCCGTTCTGGGGGGCTCAGGCGAGCGATTCGCCGGGCGTAACGGCGGACCTCGCCAAGCGTCTGGCGAAGGCAATGGCGCTGACGGGCAATTACCTTGGCGAGACGCCGATTTTCGGTTGGCGTATTGCGTGCCATCTGGTGGATCAACCGCAACTCCCGGGCGCGACATTCGACATCGCGGTTGAAGCGGATAGTTGGTAGGGAGGGCCGATGCGCCCGGGCCTGTTTTGCAATTTTCATGAAAGCTCCTTCAACAAAAAGAATGGGACGATGGTCAATTCGATAAGGCCCATCGCTTCCTCCTGTTCTACAGGGCAAGCTTTCGGATTCAAGCCCCCAAATAGCAGCGAGACGGCAAACTTTTTCCCAGCAAGATCCCGCTTGAAACGGCAGCGATTGATGGTATTTGGCGCGCCGGGGCAACGTCCAATCGATGGATGGCTGGCCTGCGATTTGGGGGGTAGAAAGGGCGCAAGAAATGGGTAAAACGGACAAGGTCATTTCATCGAGGAGCCCCCATGACCAACCCATCTCACCCGAAGCACCGCTGCTTCATGCAGGATTTCGCAGCACTGGATTCACGCAGCGTCCATGCTCACCTTCGCGGCCGCAGCCTACGCGCCCAGGCCTATGTACTGTTCGATGGCTTTAACCACCTACTCGGGCGCAGCGATAACGCGGCCAACGATTTTCGGCGGTTCAGCCGTTGGCTGTTCAGACACCGTCAGCCGTTGCAACAAGGGGCGCAGGCCATGGTTTCCGCGGCCATCGCCCTGAGCGGCATGGCCGCCGGTATCGCGCTTTATCTGTTGACGCAGGGATAGGGGCTGCGAGCCGGCCAGGGAATGGTCAGTCGGCGGGCGGAACGAGCAGTCGATAGGCGGGAACGCCCAAGGCACTGGCCAGCTTGGCGATATTGTCGAGCGAAATGTTGCGCTTGCCCCTTTCGACGTGGGCCACGAAAGTCCGGTGCAGTTGGCACTCGAAGGCGAGATCTTCTTGCGACCAATCCCGCTCCGCGCGCAGACGACGGAGGTTCTCGCCGAGGGTCTGGCGAAGGTCGAGATCAAATGGAGGAGCACCTGCGTCAACCATCCACGGATGGTCGCTGTTGGCTGCTTTTACGTCAGCCGTGTTTACGTCACAATCCCAGCCGGTAATGGATTACAACAATTTAATCAGGGAGCAAACCATGAAATGCGCGAATCATCCGGACACCGACGCGATCGGCTTGTGTACATCCTGCCAACGGGCGCTATGCCCGGAGTGCCAGATTGGCGACGGCGAAGTGTTGTGTGGTCACTGCCTGGTCGCTCACAATCAGGCAGTGACAAGCCACTTCTACAAACAACTGGCAATCAGCGGCGTCATCCTGGTGGCCAGCCTGTTCTTCCTGAGTCGGACGGCCTTGACCTGGGAGCAGATCGTCATCGGGGCGTTAGCGCTGACCTTCCTCCCTTTTGGCTGGAGCGCCCTCTCCCGCTTTTTTGACTCAGGCGGCGGCTACTACCATCCGCTGACGCGCTTCTTCTCGTTATCGGTCCATCTGGTGTTCTCAGCCATGCTTGGCTGGCTGGTTGGCCCTTGGCAGATCTATAAGGCAACCCGGGAAATCCTCAAGGCTAAGGAAGCCAATCTGACGGTCAGCGATCGTTAATTTCTCCGGCAATGACGTTTCGGGCGAGTCGATTTGGGGACTTGAAAGTCGAAGCTCGCCCGATAAAGTCGGCTGTACTGGAGCCATTATGAAATCACTGACTACCCTCTCCCGCCACCTCCGCTATCCGATGATCGGCATCGTGATCGCCTTGTGTAGCCTATTCTATATCCGCAAGCTCGACGGCCCACCCTTTCCGCTCTCACCACACGAGGCGACCGCGATGTGCACTACCGCTGCGGGGTGCAAGGCCCTGTCCTTCGCCCACCGCTACGACCCTGCCCTGCAGCGCCAGGTGGTCGCCGTGCGCATTGCCATGGACAGGAAGCGGCGCAAGGACGAAGTTCCGACGCAACTTCTGCAAGCTATCGATGACCGGCAGGCTAGTCAGGCAGGGTTGATGGGTTGGGGTTGGAACGGCCGTCGGCTGGAGATCCGTTATGAATGAACGGCTGCAGCATTACGCCGTCCGCGCGACTGACGCTGTGAATGGTTGGGCGCTGCTCGTCGGTATCGTTTTGGTCCTGGCATCGTTGATGGGCAACATCAGCCCGCTGCCCGAGCCGGGCAAGTTTGCAACCTTCACGGGCTTCTTCGGCGTGTGGCTGTGCCTCGTCAGCATCCTGGTCATCTGGGGGCTACTTGTCGAACCGATCTACGTATCGCCAAGCATCGCCGCCATGCACCTGGCACTCTGTGGCCTGATGCTGTTCCGAGTCTGGGGACAACCCGAGCAATTCCCGGAGATCTGGGTGATCAGCGGCATCTGCTTGGTCACCTACGTTCGCCAGCGCTGGTTGCTGGTCCGGCCCACACCCCCTTGGGCGCAACAGCGCGCTGTCCGCACACAAGCCGGGACGACGGAGGCCGAAGCGCAGAGCTCGCCGGGAATCCAGTGCTGTGATGTGCGACGGCCACGCTTCCGCTTTGCCGAGGTCGCCGGCATGCAAGCGATCAAGGAACGCCTGTTGGCCGCCGGCCAGGAAGTCATTCAAGGTGGGCAGTCCGACCGCCCCTCGCGGAATGGCATCTTGCTTACCGGCAAGCCGGGTAATGGCAAAACTTATCTCGCGGAAGCACTGGCCGGGGAGCTGAACCTGCCTTTCCTGACGCTGACCTATGGCGATGTCGCCTCGAAGTGGATCGGTGATATGCCGGCGCGCCTGCCGGTGGCGTTCCAGGAAGCACGTGCCCGGGCCCCCTGCGTGCTGTTCTTCGACGAGGTCGATAGTTTGCTGTCGTCACGGGACACGGCCAACATGGATGGCGACAGCCTCAAGGCGGTCAATATCATGCTCACTGAGTTGGTGGAAATCCGCAGGACGGGTGTCGTCGTCGTCGCGGCGACCAATCACCTGGATCGTCTTGACAGCGCGGCGGTGCGCGAAGGGCGCTTCGATTTCAAGATTGAGATCCCGCCCCCCGACGCGCCGGCCCGACGCCATCTGATTCAGTCTCATGCCCGAGGCCCGTTAGCGGCTTCTGCACTGACGGTGGCAACGGACCGTTGGGCCGGGTTCTCTGTGGTGCGGATTACTGCCATCATGAATGAAGTGAACCGTCGGCCAGACCATAGCCAGGCGATTAGCTATAACGATCTACAGGTCGCCCTGCGCACCTTGCAAGGACGCTCCGGACATTTCCCGGAGAACACGCCCACGCTGGATCACCTGGTTCTGTCCAGCGAGGCGCGGACGCGTCTGGAGTCGCTGGCGCACCGGATGGCGCGGATCGTCGATATTGAGGCCATGGGCGGGTCTGTGCCGCACGGCGTGCTGTTCTATGGCCCTCCCGGCACGGGCAAGACCTTGTGCGCCCGGTCCTTAGCCAAGACGGCGCAGTGGGCGTTCTTGCCCGTCAGCGGCCTGGACTTGCTGTCGAATCCAGAGCGGGTCGATGACATTCTCGACGAAGCAAGCGAGTTGCGCCCCTGTGTGGTGTTTATCGACGAGGCGGATGATGTCCTGGCCGATCGGCGGATGAGTCAAAGCTCGGTCGTGACCAACAAGTTGCTGTCAGCGATCGACGGCTCGGCGGGGCGGATTCCGGATGTGCTTTTCATCGCCGCAACCAATCATCCGGAGGCAATGGATGCGGCCGCCTTGCGTGGCGGGCGCTTTACGGAGAAGGTAGCGTTTAATTTGCCGGATCAAGCCACGGTGCTTGATTACCTTACCCAGTGGCAGCAGCGTTCCAAGGCACGCATGGCAACTGAAGTTTCGCTGGCGGAAACGGCCCAGCAGTTGGCGGGTCAGCCCTTGGCCAACGTTCAGGAAATCCTACAGATGGCGGTCAATTTGGCCATTGGCCGAGTGCCGACCAAGACAGGCGTGGCCATAGTCAACGCCCGCGACATCGATATGGCAATTGCTCAGGTTTGCAGTCACTGACTGCAACAGCGTCCCTCGATACAAGCGACCGATGACAGCTCATTTAACTGGAGAGGCACTATGTGGATGAGTGAGATAGTTGAACAGAAGCGGCAACGACAAATGGCGGGACCAGTTCGTCACGGGCACCTGCAAGTTTTGGAAGGCGGCAAGATTGACGAGGGTGTCTATGCACGGCCAATCAGCCTCTGGCAGCGCATTAGCAGCTTTCTGGCTCGACGCCGTCCGTCAGTACGATTGTATAAAATATCGCCCGAACAGCTACCTCTGGGACGCACTCACGGAACATCAGAACAGTTCACCCCGTGAAGAACGTCGTGGCCTGCGGGGTGTCAAGCTCGTCATTTCCGATGCTCACGAGGGCTTAAAAGCCGCGGTGCGCAACGTGATCACGGCCAACTAACAGCGTTGCCGGATTCATTTCATGAGCAACGCGCTGGCCCATGCATCGCCGGGCAGCGCCGCATGGCGTCGGCCATGACCGCATAATCTTCGCGCAGGGACACGATCACAAATTCATCCCCGAAAACGAACGGTGGACGAATTCTATCGAAGGGTCTTCATGCCAGCGCTATGAATCGCCCCGGGTTTCGCAGAGGCTCCGTGGTTTAAGTACAGGCGGGTTCGGCCTGTTGGACGAGTTGCAGATAATACCG
>MKUH01000005.1 GCA_001897745.1 Candidatus Accumulibacter sp. 66-26 | reverse complement strand
ACCACCGGCGCCGTGACCAAGACCTACGACGGCACCACCGCCGCTGCCGGCAGCGCCATCGCCAGCGCGGGCACCCAGCTGTTCGGCGGCGACACCTTCTCCGGCGGCAGCTTCGCCTTCACCGACAGGAACGCCGGTTCCGGCAAGACGGTCACCGTCGCCAATGTCACCGTCAACGACGGCAACGGCGGCAACAACTACACCGTCAGCTACGCCGACAACACCGCCAGCACCATCGCCAAGGCGGCGCTGACCGTCACCGCCGCCGACGCCAGCAAGACCGAGGGCAGCGTGCTGGCGTTTACGGGTACCGAGTTCACGACGGGCGGCGGCCAGCTGAAAAACGGCGAGACGCTCGTCAGGGCGGATTTAAGCAGCAGCGGCGCCCCAGCTGCTGCCCGTGCGGGCCGCTACGCGATCGAGGGGAGTAACGCCCAGGGCGGCAACGGCTTTGACGCAGGCAACTACGACATCGCCTACGTCAATGGAATCCTGAGCGTTGCGGCCAAGGCGGGGGCGTCGGAGAACCTGGCGCCGTCAGGCGGCACCATCTGGCGGAATCAGGCGAATGAGGCCAACCGGGCGTCGTCCCCCGAGCGCCCCGGGCAGGCCGGCGGCAGCGGCCAGGCGCTGGCTGGCGCCAACCCTTTCCTGACCCTGGCGCCGGTCTTCATCCGCGCGCGGGGCGAGGAATGAGCGTTTCTCCTGCGGGCGAAATGCCGCGCGGCGCCCTCGACCGCGCGGACGTTCCGTTTCCGCATGGCCTTTGCCGCGCCGCCGTGCGCTCCCGGTCTCCCACTTCGGGGCGTTCAGCCTCGCCGGAGACGTAACGCGAGGCGCCGCCGGCGGCCCGGGATTCCATCCCGAATGAGTACCCAGCACCGGCGCAGGGCGGCGCGCAGGGGCGAGTGCGGTGCGACGATCACGATCTGCGCGTCGCCCAACGCTTCGATTTCCAGCCAGCCGGCGACGCAGACCGGCTGCGTTTCGCCTGCGCAGAGGATGAGGCGCGGCGCCAGTACGTGCTCGGCCAGCCATTCAGGCACGGTGCGCAGGGCCACGCGGCCGTCCAGCACCAGCACGGTCGCGCCGCGCTCGGCCGGCATGCGCAGGATTTCGCCGCGGGCCAGCGGGGTTTTCCGGGGGATGTCTGTTTCCATGGCGTGCGCTCCTGATGGCGTGGGGGAGAGGGCATCGTAGTCGGCGCGCCGGTGGCGAAACAGCGACAGCAAAGTACAATCTGCTGCGCTACAGAGAGGCTTTTCGCCCTCCTGTTGCGGCCCGTTTTCCGGGCATCTATATCTGTTTCGCGCCATCGGGAAAAAGGATCATCCGGTATGGATTCGCAACCGCTCTACCGCCGGCTGGCCGACCACTATCTGGACGCGATTCGCGCCGGTTCGCTGGCGCCCGGCGACCGCATGCCCTCGGTGCGCGCGCTGATGCGCCTGCACGCGGTCAGCCTGTCGACGGCGCTACAGCTTTGCCGGCAGCTGGAGGGCGAGGGCTGGCTGGAGGCGCGTCCGCGTTCGGGCTATTTCGTGCGCCGTCCGCGCCGCGCGGCGGCGCCGGTTGCCGAACCGCCGGCCGGGCGCGCGCCGGACCCGGCGCAATACGTCGGAATCCACGCGCGCGTTTCCGGGGTCATCGCGCAGGGGCGCCAGCATCCGGTGCAGACGAATTTTTCCGGGGCGCGCTGCGCGCCGGAACTGTATCCGGCCGAGGCGCTGCGCAACGCATCGATCCGCGCCCTGCGCCGGTATCCCGATCTGCTCGTCGGCGCCGCCTCGGCGCAGGGCAACGCCGCCTTCCGCGCGGTGCTCGCCAAGCGCGCGATGGACGGCGGCATGGTGCTGTCGCCCGACGAGGTGCTGGTCACGCAGGGCTGCATCGAGGCGCTCAATCTCGCCCTGCGCGCCGTGGCCGGGCCGGGCGACACGATCGCGGTCGAGTCGCCGAGCTTCTACGGCCTGCTGCAGGTGCTCGAAAGCCTCGGCATGCGCGCGCTCGAAATCCCGACCAGCCCGCAGAACGGCATTTCGCTCGAAGCGCTCGAACTGGCCGTGCAGGCCTACGACAACATCAAGGCGCTGGTCGTCGTGCCGCATCTGCAGAATCCGCTCGGCAGCATCATGCCGGACGCCGCGAAGGAGCGGCTGGTCGCGCTCTGCGCGGCGCAGGGCATCCCGCTGATCGAGGACGACACCTACGGCGCGCTGGCGGATGCCGAGACGCCGCTGCGCGCGTTGAAATCCTGGGACCGCGACGGCAACGTCATCCACTGCGCCTCGCTGCACAAGATCCTCGCGCCCGGCCTGCGCCTGGGGTGGATCAGCGCCGGCCGCTGGCAGTCGCGCGTCGCCATGCTGAAGTACGCGCAGACGCGCAGCAACGAAGAACTGGGGCAGATCGCGGCGGCCGAGTTCATGGCGTCGAGCGCCTACGACCGCCATCTGCGCCGCCTGCGCGCCGCCCTGCGCGTGCAGCGCGAGCGCACGGCGGAGACGATCGCCACCTGCTTTCCCGCCGGCACCCGCCTCAACGAGCCGGCCGGCGGCATCGCGCTGTGGGTCGAGCTGCCGCAGCGGCTCTCGTCGAAGCGGGTGTTCGACGCGGCGCTGCGCGAAGGCATCCTCGTCGCGCCCGGCCTGATGTTCTCCAACTCCGGCCGCTTCGACCACTTCCTGCGCATCAGCTGCGGCTGGCCGTATTCCGACGCGATCGACGCGGCGCTGCGTCGCCTCGGCGGCATCGTCGGTCGTCTGCTGGTGGAGAAGGGCGAAGGCGGCTGAGGCGGTCGGGCGCCGGGCGCCCGTTTTTTGTGCGCCACGGCAAGTGGCTGACGCGGCGCCGCTTTTCCGACTTATCCCCAGACTCGCCCACAGTTTTTGTGGAGAGCGGGGGGCGCGGCAGGCAGAGGCGCCCGGCCGGCGGCTTCCTGCGGAGTGCTTTGACGATATACTCCGCGCATGAATAAGGTTATTTCCGGCAGTCTCTCCCTGCATTTGCTTGGTGGTTTTTCGGTGCTGCGCGACGGCGTTCCGGTCGCCGGCTTCTCCTACGATAAAGTGCGCGCTCTGCTGGCTTTTCTCGCCATCGAGGCGGGTTCGACCCACAGCCGCGAGCGCTTGGCCGACCTGTTGTGGCCCGAGGCCGAGCGCGAATCGGCGCGCGGCAGCCTGCGGCATGCGCTGTTCAGCCTCAAACGCGCGCTGGGCCCGGAAGGCGACGCCCTGTTGCGGGCCGACCGCCATTCGCTGACGACGCTTGCGGCGTTCGCCGAGCATGTCGATTTCCATGAATTCAGCGCCGCGTTTCCTGATCCGGCGGAAATGCCGGGCTTTTCCCCGGGGCGCCTGGAGCGGCAGGCCGCCCTGTATCGCGGCGAATTGCTGGCTGGCCTTTCCCTGCTCGATGCGCCGGACTTCGAAAGCTGGCTGGCGAATCGCCGCGAGCAGGCGCTGGCCCATGCCCTGGCCCTGCACCAGTGTCTCGCCGAGTATTACGAAGCGCACGGGCGGATCGAAGCGGCGACCGCCCATCTGCGCCGCCAGGTGGAACTGGCGCCTTGGCTCGAAGACCGGCGGCGGGAACTGATCCGCCTGCTGGCGGAGACGGGGCGGCCGAGCGAGGCGCTGCGCGAATTCGAGGCCTGCCGGCGCTATCTGGACCAGGAACTCGGCGTCGAACCGAGCCTCGCCTCGCAGGCGCTGGTGCGGCGTATCCGTCGCCACCTGCCCGCCGAAGCCGCGCCGCCGTCGGCGCCCTCGACCCGGCAGCGCCTGCCGGCCACGGTGCTGGTTTGCCGCCTGCGGACCGGCCCCGGCGATTCCGAGGACGCCCTCGACGAGCTGGCCGCGGCGCGCGCCGCCTGCGCCGAGGCGGCGGCGGCCCGGGGCGGTCATTTCGTACCCATGCAGGCGGATCTGTTCATGGCGTATTTCGGTTATCCGATTTCCCAGGAGCAGGCGCCGCGCCGCGCCGTGGAGGCGGCGCTGGAGATGGCGGCGCGGCTGGCGGCGCAAACCAGCGCGCCGCCGGTGCGCATCCGCTCCGTCTTCGGTCTGCACGCGGGCTGGATCTTGGCCGACGACAGCCTGCCCTTGCCCGACGTCCTCGGCCACGTTTCCCGGCCGGCGCTGGCGCTCGCCGAGGGCGGGGCGGACGGGACGGTGAATGCGAGCGAGGAAGTGCGGGCGGCGGTCGAGGGCTATTTCCGCTTCGCCGCGCCGGCGTCCGCCGACGCCTTCCGCGTGCTGGGTGCCACCGGCGCCGCCGATCGCCTGGCGGCGTCTTCCGGCCTGACGCCGCTGGTCGGCCGCCGCGACGAGATTCGCAAGCTGGTCGCCCTGTGGACCGGGGTCGAGGGCGGGCGGGCCGGCACGGTGCTGCTTTCCGGCGACGCCGGAATCGGCAAGTCGCGTCTCGTGCAGGCGGTGGCGCGGCAGGTGGAGCTGGGCGGCGGCGCGGTGTGCGAACTGCGCTGCCAGCCGGAAGGCGGGGAAACGCCTTATTTCCCCTTGGTGGATTTCCTCGAAAAACGCTACGGCGCGCGGGGCGAGGCGTCGGTGCGCCTGGCGGCGCTGGCCGCCCGCCTGCGCGAAGAGGGCGCCGCGCTGGCGAACTGTTTGCCCGTGCTGGCGCACTTGCTGCATCTGCCGTCCAGCTTCGACGCGATCGCCGATTTTGCCGCGCGCAAGCGACAACTCGAGGCGGCGATCCAGGAACTGTTCGTCGCCTTGTCCGATGCCCGCAAGTTGCTGCTGGTGGTCGAGGACGTGCATTGGGCCGATCCCTCGACGCTCCAGGCGTTGGTCCGCTTCCGGGAAGCGAACGGCACGCCGGGAGGCGCCTGCGCCATGTTGCTGATGACCTCGCGCCTGAACGCGTGCAGCGTGGACGCGATCCCGATGCACCTCGAAGCGCTGACGCCGGCGCAGGCCGAGGAGTTGGCGCAGCGCGTCGGCGGCGGCGAGCAGAGCCTGCCGCCCGATCGGCTGGCGACCGTCCTGGCGCGCGCCGACGGCGTGCCGCTGTACATCGAGCAGATGGTGCGTCGCCTGCGCGACACCGACGGCGGCGACCTGCCGGTGACCTTGCGCGACCTGCTGGCCGCCCGTCTCGAAGCGCTGGGCGATCTGCGTTCGCTGGCGCAGCGGGCGGCGGTCATCGGCCGCGAGTTCGACGTCGACCTGCTGGCCGCCCTCGCCGGCGCCCGGGACGCCGCCGAAGGCGCCCTGCAGGCCGGGCTGGCGCGGATGTGCGAGGCCATGCTGGTGAGGCCGGAGGCGGAACGGCGCTACGTTTTCCGCCACGCCTTGATCCGTGATGCGGCCTACCTGTCGCTGTCAGCGACGGAGCGGCGCGCCCTGCATCTGCGCCTGCTGGAGATTCTGCAAGCCGATTTCCCCGATTGGCTGCACGACCACCCCGAGTTGCGGGCCCGGCACCTGGACGCCGCCGCCCACGCCGACGCCGCGGCCGCCTGGCTGGCCGCCGGGCAGCACACGGCGGCGCGCTCGGCCCAGGGCGAAGCGCGGGAGCAATTGCACGCCGGCCTGCGGGCCCTGGCACGGGTGGGCGACACGCAGCAGCGGCTGGCGCTGGAGTTTCGCCTGCAGGCCGCGCTCGGCAACGTGCTGGTCGCGCTCCAGGGCTACGGCAGCAGCGAGGCCCAGCAGGCGTATGCGCGCGCTTTCGAACTGAGCGGGCAGGTCGCCGACGATGCCGGGCAGTTTCAGGTAATGTGGGGATTGTGGCTGAAGGGGCGCCCGTCCAACGGCGAGGCGCCGCCGCTGGTGTTCGCGGAAAAGCTGGCGCGCATGGCGGAAGGCGCGGACGATCCGGCGGTCCGCCTGCAACTCGACTACGCCTTCGCCAACAACTATTTCTGGCTCGGCCGCTACGACAAGGTGCGTTTGCACGCGGAGGCGGCCATCGCGCGGATTCCGCAGGTGGAGGGCGCGCGGCTGGTGGCGCAGTACGGCGAGGACGGCGGCGTCACCGTGCGCGCCTTCCTGGCCTGGACGCTCTGGTTCGAGGGGCGCGCCGACGATGCCCTGGCCGTCAGCGGGCAGGCTGTGGCCGCCGCCCGCGCCGGCGGGCACGCGCATTCGCTGGGTTTCGCCCTGACTTTTGCCGCGACGCTGCATCGCTACCTGGACCAGCCCGCCGAGGTGCTTGCGCGGGCCCGCGAGTTGGCCGCCCTCGCCGAACGCAACGGGCTGCTGATGTGGCAGGTGGTGGCCGGATCGCTTCAGGGCTGGGTGGCGGCGGCGGCCGGCGATGCCGGCGGGCTGCAGGCGATCCGCAACGGGGCGGCCGGCGCCCGGCAGATCATGCCGGTCGTCGAAACGAGCGCCGTCGCGATCCTGGTGGACGGACTGTGCCGCCTGAACCGCTTCGACGAGGCGCGCGAGGCGGTCGAAGCCGGCGTCGCCACGGCGCGCTTGCGCACCGACCTCTATATCCTGCCCGAACTTCTGCGCTGCAAGGGCGAGATCCTGCTGCGTCTCGAGAACGATGCGGCTGCCGCCGAGGCCTGTTTCGCCGAGAGTCTGGAACTGGCGCAGACGCAGGGCGCGCACGCCCTGCGTCTGCGCAGCGCGATGAGCCTCGCCCGCCTGTGGGAGGCGCAGGGCCGGCGCGCCGCCGCCGCCGATTTGCTGCGCGGCAGCTACGAGCGTCTGGCGCAGGGGTTCGATACCGCGGATCTGCGGACGGCCGAGGCGCTGCTCGCCCGCCTCGCGGCGTAGGAGGCCGGCCCGCGGCGTTCGCCGGGCAGCGGCCGCAACGAACCGCGTCGGCGAGGATCGAGCGCCGGCGCGCTTCTCCGGGGGCGCCGCTGCGGTACCTCCGGCGCGGCGAAGGCGGCCGCCTTGGCGACGCCGCGGCTGAACGCGGCCGATCGAACAACGGGAACAACGTTTGCGCTCTGCGGGGCGCCCGTTTTTTGTGCGCCACGGCAAGTGGCTGACGCGGCGCCGTTTTCCCGACTTATCCCCAGACTCGCCCACAGTTTTTGTGGAGAGCATTCTCAGCGTTGGCTACTCGAAGCGGCGTATCGAGCGGTATCGTCGCGACGAAGCCGGCGACCCGCGCGACTGCTACCGGGCGGCGGCCGGTCTGGCGCAAGAAACCTCGGTGCCATTCGGCTTTCTCCTTTTGCCCAGGGGGCATCCGATCGGGCCGTCGTCGTTCCGCGCTTCGGCGAGGCGGGGCTCGCAATCAAGGCGACGGGCAATCTTGGCGGCGTGCCCGGGCGGTTGCGCGAATTGCGCAAGAGCGGTCGCGCGCGCAGCGACGACCGCATGGGCCGCATCGCCCTCGACGACCTGGATCGTCGGCCCTTCGCGCGCAAGGGTGAGATCGAGACGCCGCGCTTCTATCCGCCGCGTCTCGACCCTCCGACGCCTGCCCGGCGTTTATTAACGATGAATTAACGATGGCTCCTTAGCATGCGCTCCTGCGAACTCATTTTCGTTGGGGAATGCATGCCGAAGCCTCTGCCCTTGGCGCGGCGCCGTCCGGCGCAGCCCTTCCGGTCACCGTTTTAGCGGCGTATCCGTGCTGCCGACGGCTACGGGCCTGTATCCGTCCGGGCAAACCGATGCCCCTAGTCGTACGGCAACCCTATTGCATAAACAGGAACGTTTGACATTCATCGTGGAGACCCTTCATGCAGCGTGGACATGAGCTACAGGTAGTCGCGGCCAACGAAGCTGAATCCCCCCCGGACGTGTCGGCCACCGACGCCAGGCCCCTCGCCAAATTGTCCGCGGTGAGCACCTCGGAAACGTCGACGTCTCCGGCCGTTTCCGGCGAAACGCCGCCCTCGGGCCTCAATCCCCCCGCACTGCGGCCGACCCGGCAGGGGCCGCTCGGCATTCGCTACGACTTCAATCGCGGCATGCGCGTCGAACTGCCGGAAGGAAAATGGCGTATCCAGTTCCGCGACACGGTGGCCGACTGCGTGGTCTACAACGTCGAGGTCGAGGTTGAAGCCGGCACTTCCAAATGCTGGTCCAGTCTCAAGCGCTACTACGTCCCTTTCGAGCTGACGGTCTGGAAAGGCAAGGAAGAAGTCTTCAAGCACCGGATGGATCTGCGCGACGAGAAGGTCCTGATCCAGTTTCCGGTCGGCACGCTGGGCGACTCGCTGGGCTGGGCGCCGTACGCCGAGAAGTTCCTGCACAAGCACGGCTGTCGGCTCACCTGCTCGATGGGCCAGCCGATCATCGACCTGATCGAGAAGAGCTACCCGGATATCGAATTTGTCACGCCCGACAAGGTCAAGCCCGAGGATTACTACGCCACCTACAACATCGGTCTGTTCTTCACCGATGAGCAGTGCAACGACCAACCCTACGATCACCGCTTCGTCGGCCTGCACCGCACCGCCGGCCACATCCTCGGCGTAGACCCGACCGAGGTGCCGTTACGGCTGCACCTGCCGGAGGCGGACACCCGACCCATTCCCGAGAAGTACGTCGTCATCGCCACCAAGGCGACCACGCAGGCCAAGATGTGGAACCACCGCGACGGCTGGCGCGAGATCGTCAAGTTCCTGAAGGAACACGGCTATCGGGTGATTTGCATCGACCGTGAAGCCGCGACCGGCCAGGGCTATGTATGGAACCAGATTCCGCACGGCTGCGAGGACGAGACCGGCGACCGCCCCCTGGCGGAGCGCGCGCGCTGGATCAAGCATGCGGACTTCTTTATCGGGATGAGCAGCGGCCTGTCATGGCTGGCCTGGGCCACCGGCACGCCGGTGGTGCTGATCAGCGGCTTCTCGCATCCGACCACCGAGTTCCATACGCCCTACCGCGTGATCAATCTGCACGCATGCAACGGCTGCTGGAACGATCCCAAGCTGCTGTTCGACCACCACGACTTTTTATGGTGTCCGCGCCATAAAGGCACGCCGCGGCAGTTCGAATGCACGGGCCTCATCTCTCCCGGCCAGGTCAAGGCGACGATCCAGACCATCCCCGGCTTCGGCGCTTGAGCCGCCAGCACACCGTTTCCCTCTCTTGAATCGACCACACACGCCATGAAACGACTCAGCTTCCTTCGTAAATTCGGCACGCGCCGCTTCGGCGTCAAGCAGGTGCGAATCGCCGGCCTGTTGCAGGCCTTCCTGTCCGCGGTATTCGTACTTGTCACGCCAGGGCAAGCCGGCGCGCAGACCCCGCCGACCCCGGTCGTGGGGCCTGGAGATACCGTCTCCGGAGAAGTCCTCAGCAACTTCGTTCAGCAAGTCAGTGGCGGCACTGCCGTCTTCACCACCATCAACAGCGGCGGCGAGCAAACCGTGTCTGATGGTGGCAGTGCGAGCGGCACCACCATTCGGAGCGGTGGCAGCCAGACGATCGCAAACAGCGGCCTGGCCTCCAGCACCTACGTCTATAGCGGCGGCCAGCAAACCGTCACGTCCGGCGGCGTGGCGAGTTCAACCCAGCTCTATGGCGCCGGCCAGACCATCATGAGCGGCGGCAGCGCCGTCGGCGGGAGCATCAGCAGCAATGGCACCCAGACCATCCAGTCGGGCGGTAGCGCTAGCGACTTCAATGTCTCCTACGGGACTCAAGTGCTCTCCGGCGGCGAGGCAACATCAACAACTCTGGGTTACCGCGGGACACAACAGGTGGCGAGCGGCGGCTCCGCCTCGGCGACCACCGTCAACTCCGGCGGCCAGCAAATCGTCCAGTCCGGCGGCAGCGCCAACGGAGTCACCGTAAATTCCGGGGGGACCCAGAGCATTTACGGGGTCGTGTACTCATCGACGGTCAACTCCGGCGGCCAGCAAATCGTCCAGGCCGGCGGCTACGCCGATGGAGTCACCGTAAATTCCGGGGGGGGCCAGAGCATTTACGGGGCCGTGTACTCATCGACGGTCAGCGCCGGCGGTACGGTAGTACTGCATGCGGGGGGCCACCTAGTCGGCGGCATCCACTCAGGCGCCATCCTGTCGGCCACGACCGATGCCTGGATGTATGCGTCGTACCTTTCCGGTTCTTCCTCGATCAACATGCAGATCCACTCCGGAAATGCAAGCGGCATCGTCCTCGACCGCGGTAGCGTACTGGAAGTCACATCGGGTGGCAGCGCGCAGGGCACCGTGGTCAATGCAGGGGGGCAGCTGAAGATCGACAGCGGCGGCAGCGCGAGTTCGACCACCCTGGCCGGCGGCACCCTGCTCAACGACGGCATCCTCACCGGCACCACGCTGACGGCCGCCAGGTTGGGCGGCAGCGGGGTCGTGACCGATGCTCTCAACATCACCTCCGGCAGCACCCTGATGGCGACGGAGGTCGGCAAGGGACTGACGATCAATAACGATCTGACATTCGCCAGCGGCTCCTTCTACGCGGTGGCGGTGAATGCCGCCGGCGCCACCGGCCTGACCGCGGTCAACGGCAACGTGACGCTCGCCGGCACCGTGAATGTCACGGCAGCCAATGGCAGCTATGCGCAGAACACCACCTATAAGATCCTGAGCTATACGGGGATGCGCACCGGCACCTTCGATTCGGTAACCTCCGACCTCGCCTTCCTGACGCCGACGCTGTCCTACGCCGCAAATCTGGTCGATCTGACCATGACCCGCAACGATGCGAGCTTTGTCTCCGTCGCGCAGACGGGCAATCAGCGTTCGGTCGCCAGAGCACTCGACGCCCTGGGTTCGGGAACCATCCATGCGGCCGTGACCGGCCTCTCCGCAACGCAAGCCCGCTCCGCCTTCAATGCCTTGTCCGGCGCACAGCACGCCGCCGGTTCGCTGGTGGCGATGAAGATCGGCAGCAGCTTCTCGGGCGCCTTGATGAGTCGGGCGGCCGTTGCCGGCAGCCAGGCAGGCGGCCCCGCTGCTCTGCGTTACGCCAGCCTCAACCTCGCCGGCGTTTCCTCGTGGCAAGGGCTGCTGGCCTCGCCGTATCAGCTCGCCCGCATGCCGTCGCCGGAGACCGCTGCGACCCCGACTGCCGTGTCCCGCTTCAATGCCGCGAGCGGCAAGGCCCCGGATGGCGGTGTCTGGTTCCAGGTGCTGGGCGGCAAGGGGGAGGTCAAGGGCGACGGGAACGGCCCGGACTCGGACTACAGCAGCACCGGCTTTCTGGCCGGCTACGACACCGTGCTCAATGCCGACTGGCTGATGGGCGTCGCGTTCGGTTACGGCAAGACCCAGTGGGACGCCAGCGTGCCGGCCACGGGCAATGTGGATACGCACTACGCGGCGCTGTATGGCCGCTACACCTCGGGTCCCTGGCAGATTCGCCTCAGCGGCAGCTTTGCCGACAACCGCTTCGATACGACGCGGACGGTCGCCATCGGCGCCGCATCGAGCCAGGCCCGTTCCAGGCACAGCGGTCGGGAATGGAGTGTGGCGGCGGAAGCCGAGTACGCCCTGACCGAGGCCGCCGGCTGGGACGTTCGACCGCTGGCGATGATCCGCTATACCTATCAGGACGAGGACGGGTTCAGCGAGTCGGGCAGTCCGGCAGCGTTGCGCGTCAAGGGCCGCTCGACGCAGCAGGCCAACCTCGGCGTGGGCAGTCGTTTCGTCCGTGCCTTCGGCGATGACGCCGGTGCCGTGGAGTTGCGCGCACTCGTCACTCATCTGGCCGGCGATAACGATGCGCCGGTGACGGCGTCCTTCGTGGGCACCAACACGACCTTCAATGTGGCCGGTACGCCGCTGCGCAGGACTGCGCTGGCCCTGGGCGCGGGCTTCTCCCTCAAGGTCTCGAACAAACTCTCGGCCTTCGCCGATCTCGGCCACGAGACCCGGGGCAGCGGGCAAACGAATTCGGTTGCCGCGATCGGGGTGCGCTATCGCTGGTAGTGCGACCGCTTGCCCGATGGTTTGCCGAACACGCGCCCTGCGGCGATCCGGCGCAGGGCGCGGTGCTTGGTCACGGCAAGACGCACGACCCGTCGCCGCGGGATGCCGGTTCGGCGCTGGGGACTCAAAGCTGGGTATCGAGCAGCATCATCGCGACGAAGCCGGCGACCAGGGCGACCGCCACCGGGCGGCGGCCAGCCTGGCGCAGCGCCTCGGGGACGATGTCGCGCGCGGTGACCAGGAGCATGGCGCCGGCGGCCATGGCCAGCGCGGCCGGCAGGATCGCCGCCGAGGTGCCGACGGCGGCGGCGCCGAGCAGCGCGGCGAGCGGTTCGACGAGGCCGGAGGCGGCGCCGGCGGCGACCGCCAGCCAGGGCGCGTAGCCGGCGCCGAGCAGGGCGACGGCGATGGCCATGCCTTCCGGGATGTCCTGCGCGGCGATCCCGAAGGAGAGCGCGTGACTGCCCGAAGCGGCGCCGACGCCCATGGCGAGTCCCTCGGGGATGTTGTGCAGGGTGACGGCGGCGACGAACAGCCAGATCTGCCCGCGCGTGTGCGCGCCGAGCGCCGGCGCTTCGCCGCCGGCGGCGTCGCGTTCGGCGTGCGGCAGGGCGCGTTCGAGCAAAAGGACGAGGGCGGCGCCGAGCAGCAGGCTGGCCGCCGTCACCGCCGCGGCGACGTTGCCGCCCCACAGGGCGCGCCCGGCGTCGAGGCTGGGCAGGAGCAGCGAGAAGGCGCTGGCGGCGAGCATGATGCCGGCGGCGAGGGCGAGCAGGCGGCCTTGCGCGCGGGTGCCGAAAGGGCGTGCCCAGAGCAGGGGGAGGGCGCCGAGCGCGGTCGCCGCGGCGCCGAGCATGCCGCCGGCGAGCGCCTGGCGCATCGGCGCGTCGGTCAGCGCGCGGGCGAACCAGGCGAGCGTTTCGCCGACGAGGAGGATGGCTCCGATCAGCGCGATGCTCATGCCGATGCGCTGGCGCAGGCCGGGCCGGCGGCGCGTGCCGATTTCGTTCTGCAGCGTGTTGATCAGGTAGGTGGCCATGGGTGCGCTCCGTTTCGGTTCCTTATGGAATCGATACTAAGCGGCCGGTTTGAATTGATCCAATTGATTGTTGTTAGTCATTGAATAGCTGTTGGCTATGGCTTGCGCCGCGCCGCCGGGAGGCTGAATTCGATAGCGGATAAAGCGTTCCCGGCCGCGCGACGCAAAAAAAAACCGCAGCCCCCCAAGTCCAGGCGGGGCTGCGGTTTCCGATGCGTTGCCGGCGTCCGCGCTTCCGGACGCCGGCGCCAAGGCCGCCTTACTGCGGGATTTCCGATTCGGCGAAGCCGGCCGCCTTGGCGACGCCCCGGCCGTAGGCCGGATCGGCCTTGAAGCAGTTGCCGATGTGGCGCAGCTTGATTTCCTTCGGCGCGTCGCCCATCCCGCGCGCGGTGTTGTCGAACAGCACCTGCTGCTGCGCCGGCGTCATCAGGCGGAAAAGGTCGCCCGGCTGCGAGTAGTAGTCGGCGTCGTCCTGGCGGTAGTTCCAGTGGTCGGCGGCGCCGTTGATGGCCAGCGGCGGTTCGCTGAAGTCCGGCTGCTCCTGCCACTGTCCGTCGCTGTTCGGCTCGTAGGCCAGCGTGCCGCCGTGGTTGCCGTCGGTGCGCATGGCGCCGTCGCGGTGGAAGCTGTGGAAGGGGCACTTCGGCGCGTTCACCGGAATCTGGTGGTGATTGACGCCGAGCCGGTAGCGCTGCGCGTCGCCGTAGGAGAAGAGGCGGGCCTGCAGCATCTTGTCCGGCGAGAAGCTGATGCCGGGCACCACGGCGGCCGGGTTGAAGGCCGACTGCTCGACTTCGGCGAAGAAGTTCTCCGGGTTGCGGTTGAGTTCGAACTCGCCGACCTCGATCAGCGGGTAGTCCTTGTGCGGCCAGACCTTGGTCAGGTCGAAGGGATGGTAGGGCACCTTCGCGGCGTCGAGTTCGGGCATGACCTGGACGTACATCGTCCACTTCGGGAAGTCGCCCTTCTCGATCGCTTCGTACAGGTCGCGCTGGTGCGATTCGCGATCCTTGCCGATGATCGCTTCGGCCTCGGCGTCGGTCAGGTTCTTGATGCCCTGCTGCGTGCGGAAGTGGAACTTGACCCAGTAGCGCTCGTTCTTGGCGCTGATGAAGCTGAAGGTGTGCGAGCCGAAGCCGTGCATGTGGCGGTAGCTGGCCGGAATGCCGCGCTCGGACATGACGATGGTCACCTGATGCAGCGCCTCGGGCAGCGAGGTCCAGAAGTCCCAGTTGTTCTTCGCGCTGCGCATGTTGGTGCGCGGGTCGCGCTTGACCGCGTGGTTGAGGTCGGGGAACTTCAGCGGGTCGCGGAAGAAGAAGACCGGCGTGTTGTTGCCGACCATGTCCCAGTTGCCTTCCTCGGTGTAGAACTTGAGCGCAAAGCCGCGGATGTCGCGCTCGGCGTCGGCCGCGCCGCGTTCGCCGGCGACCGTCGTGAAGCGCGCGAACATCGGCGTCTTCTTGCCGATCTGGCTGAAGAGCTTGGCGCGCGTGTACTTCGTGATGTCGTGCGTGACGGTGAAGGTGCCGTAGGCGCCGGAGCCCTTGGCGTGCATGCGGCGCTCGGGGATGACCTCGCGGTCGAAGTGGGCGAGTTTTTCGAGCAGCCATACGTCCTGCAGCAGGACGGGGCCGCGCGGGCCGGCGGTCATCGTGTTCTGGTTGTCCGGGACGGGTGCGCCGGCGGCGGTGGTGAGGCGTTTTTTCTCGGTCATCTTGGCTCTCCTCTTTGAAAAATCGTTTGTTTCGGGTCTTGGCTAATTCAGTGGCTGAGGGCGATGTCGGCAAGGATGCCGATGAACAGCCGGCTCAGGGCGGAAGGATCGTCGCGCATCGCAGTCTCCTCGCGTTTCTCTGGAATCCCCCTGCTCGCGACAGGGTATGGCTCCATAGTAGGAAGTTTCGGGTTATGTAGCCAATTGATTGTCGTTAATGCGGCGATAGCTGTTTGCTATTCACGCCATGAGGGTGGAATCGGCCGGCAACAAGGAATAGCCAATAAGGCGCGAGCGCGCCGGGCAGCCTCTGCGCCGCCGTGCCGGAGAGGGCTGTCGCCAGCCGCCGGCTGCCCGATTTTGTGGCGTGCAGGCATGTCTCTGGCGCGACAAAGGTTTTGTGTTTTATCCACAGACTCGTCCACAGAATTTGTGGACGAGTCGGCACGCGTCGATGCGAGCCGGCAGAAAAGTACGGCGTCGCGGCCGTGCGCAAATCGCCGGACCTTAGCCGGCGTGTCCGCCGGCTTTTCATGTGCATTTTCCCGCCTGGCATCGCGCCGCTGCAGCGCCGGCCCTTCGACGGCTGCGCACGCCCTGCCGGAGAATGGCTCGCTCGGCGAGCCGCGCATAAAACTGTCGCTCTTTGCGCTGCCGCCTATACTCAAGACACGCCGTACTTTCGGCGCAAGCCTTCAGGAGCACGATCATGGGCAAGGAAAGGCATGGAACCAAGGAAGCGAAAAAACAGGCGGTACTGACCCCCAAGGAAAAGAAGGCCGTCAAGCGGGCCAGGAAGCACGCGACGGATTTGATCCATCCGCAGATTCCCCGTTGATCCTGCGCTGATTTTTTGCCCGTTCGCAATGGCTTCCCGCCGCACTCCCGCCGCGCTCTACGGAGCGGCGGGAGTGCGGCGGGGGGCACGGCGGATCGCCCGATTGCGCCTGCTGCCGTCGCCGGGCGGGCATGTTTCCGATCCGAAAGGCTGGCGCCCCGTGGGCGCGGCGCTCCGCGCGCCGTCCAGCCGAGAAGGCCGACGATGCTGAAGAAATCGCTTGTTGCCATCCTGTGCGCCATCTCCGGCAGTTTCGCCGTGGCCGACGCGCCGCCGCAGCGGGCCGCGTCGCGCGGCGAACTGCTCTACCAGACGCATTGCATCGCCTGTCACGATGCGAACATCCACTGGCGCGACAAGGCGCAGGCGGGCGACTGGGACAGCCTGCGCGCGCAGGTGCGTCGCTGGCAGGAGGTCGGCGGGCTACGCTGGAACGACGAGGACATCGCGGAGGTCGCGCGCTACCTTAACGCGCAGCACTACCGCTATCCGACGCCGGACTGAGCGGACGCCGCCGCATGTCGAGCGCTCCGCTTCCGCGTTCCCGGTGGCCTGAACCGCCGCCGGTGGACGACGCGCCGGGCGGTCTGTCGCAGGCCGAGGCGGAGGCGCGCCTGTGTCGCTACGGTCCCAACGTCTTCCGCGAGCGGCGGGAAAGATCGCTGCTCGTGCAGTATCTCTCCCGCTTCAGGAATCCGCTCGTCCTCATCCTCCTCGCCGCGAGCGCCGTGTCGGCCTTCACCGGCGAGGTCGCCAACTTCCTGATCATCGCCTGCATCGTGCTGCTGAGCGTGACGCTCGACTTCGTCCAGGAATATCGCGCCAACGCGGCGGCGGAGAAGCTGCGCCAGTCGGTTTCCGTGCGCGCCGTCGTGCTGCGCGACGGGCAGCCGCGGGAGGTCGCGGTGCGCGAGGTGGTGCCCGGCGACATCGTCCTGCTCGCGGCCGGCGATCTGATTCCGGCCGACGGCCTGGTGCTCGAAGCCTGCGATTTCTTCGTCAATCAGGCGCTGCTGACCGGCGAAGCTTACCCGGTGGAGAAGGGGCCGGGTCTGCCGCCGGCCGTTGCTTCTGCATCTGCGTCGGCGGCCCCGGCGCCTCCCGCGGCCGTTGCGCCGGCGCCGACGGACGGCCCGGTCGCCGCGCCGTCCGTCCCGACTCGCGGCGGCGACCTGCAGGATGCGGGCAACGCGGTGTTCATGGGTACCTCGGTGATCAGCGGCAGCGCGCGCGTGCGCGTGCTGCGGACCGGTGCCGTGACGGCGATCGGCGAGATCGCCGACAGCGTTTCGCGCCCGTCGGCGCCGACCGCCTTCGAGCTCGGCACCCGCCGCTTCGGCATGCTGATCATGCGCCTGACGGTGCTGCTGGTGATGTTCGTGCTGCTCGTCAATGCTTTCTTCCACAAGCCTTGGCTGGAGTCCTTCCTGTTCGCCGTGGCGCTCGCCGTCGGCCTCACGCCCGAGCTGCTGCCGATGGTCGTCTCGGTCACGCTGGCGCGCGGCGCGCTGCGCATGGCGAAGAAGGAAATGATCGTGAAGCGCCTGTCGGCGATCCAGGACCTCGGCTCGATGGACGTCCTGTGCACCGACAAGACCGGCACCCTGACCGAAACGAAAATCCGCCTCGAACGGCACGTCGACGCGGCCGGCCGGCCGAGCGAGCGGGTGCTCGAACTGGCCTATTTCAACAGCTACTTCGAGACCGGCCTGAAAAGCCCGCTCGACGAAGCCATCCTCGCGCACGGGCGGATCGGGATCGGCGCGTGGACGAAGATCGACGAGGTGCCCTTCGACTTCGAGCGGCGCCGCGTCTCGGTGCTGATCGACGACGGAACGCGGCGCTGGCTGGTCGTGAAGGGCGCGCCCGACGAGATCGTCGGGCTGTGCGCGCACTACGAGGCGGGAGAGGCGGGGGCGGAGGAAAAAGCGGACGCCGCGCCGCCGCGCCCGCTCGATGACGCGGCGCGCGCCGCGGTTCATGCGCAGTACGCCGGGCTGGAAAGCGAAGGCTTTCGCGCACTCGGCATCGCCTGGCGCGAAGTGGCGCGCGACCACCCGCACGCCGTCGTGGACGACGAGAGCGAACTCGTGCTGGCCGGCTTCGCCGCCTTTCTCGATCCGCCCAAGGCGAGCGCCGGCGCCGCGCTCGAAGGACTCAGGCAGCTCGGCGTGGCGATCAAGATCGTCACCGGCGACAGCGAACTCGTCACCCGCCACCTGTGCGCCGAACTGAAGATTCCGGTGAGCGGGCTGCTCACCGGCAAGGAGATCGCCCAGCTCGACGACCACGCGCTGCGCGTCCGGGTCGGCAAGGCGAACCTCTTCTGCCGCGTCAATCCGGCGCAGAAGAACCGGGTGATCCAGGCGCTGCGGGCGCGCGGCCACGTCGTCGGCTACCTCGGCGACGGCATCAACGACGCGCCCTCGCTGCATTCGGCGGACATCGGCCTGTCGGTCGATTCGGCCGTGGACGTGGCCAAGGAGGCGGCCGACATGATCCTCCTGAAGCCGGACCTGCACGTGCTGCAGGATGGCGTGGTGGAGGGGCGGCGCACCTTCGGCAACATCACGAAGTACATCATGATGGGCACCAGCTCCAACTTCGGGAACATGTTCAGCATGGCCGGCGCCGCGCTCTTCCTGCCGTTCCTGCCGATGCTGCCGACCCAGATCCTGCTCAACAACATTCTTTACGACATCTCGGAAATCCCGATCCCGCTCGACGAGGTCGACGCCGACGAGGTGCGCCGCCCGCGCGTGCTCGACCTCGATTTCATCCGCAATTTCATGCTCGTGATCGGGCCGATCAGTTCGCTGTTCGACTTCCTCACCTTCTACGTCCTGCTCGCCGTGCTGCACGCCGACGAAAAGCTCTTCCAGACCGGCTGGTTCGTCGAATCCCTGTGTACGCAGGTGCTCGTCATCTTCATCATCCGCACGCGCGGCAACCCCTTGATGAGCCGCGCGCACCCGCTGCTCACCGCCGCCTCGCTGGCTGTCGTCGCCGTCGCGGTGGCGCTGCCGCTTACGCCGCTCGGCGCGCATTTCGGTTTCGTGCCGCCGCCGGCCCGCTTCTACTTCATCCTCGGCGGCATGGTCCTCGTCTATCTGCTCGTCGTGGAGGGGGCCAAGCAGGCCTTCTACCGCCGGTCGGCGGCGCGCCGGGGGGCGAAAGAGCGTGTGCGCGGCGGCGTCCGCGCCTAGCGTGCGGAGGGGCGTTTAGCCGCGCATCCTTTTCAGGACCACGCCCGCCGCCGCGTCGGCCTGCGCGCTGCGCGCGCGCAGCTGGCCGCAGCCGCCGTCGACGTCCTGCCCGGCCGAATCGCGCAGGCGGGTGAGGATGCCGCGTTGGTTCAGGCGGGCGGCCATCTCGGCGGCGCGTTCCCAGGAAGGGCGCGCGAAGCCGAGGCCTTCGTTGGCGTTGTAGGGGATGAAATTCATCATCGCGTACTTGCCGGCGAGCAACTGCGCAATCGCCTCGACTTCCGCGTCGCCGTCGTTCACGCCTTCGAGCAGCGTCCATTGGTACTGGATCGGGTAGCCGGTAGCGCGCGCGTAGCGTTCGCCCTGTTCGACGAGTTCGGCCGGGTCGATGCGCGGTGCGCGCGGCAGCAGTTCGGCGCGCAGTCCGGCGCGCGTCGTGTGCAGCGAGAGAGCCAGCGCCGGCCGCACGCTGCCCGCCGGAATCCGCGCGAAGCGCTCGAAGACGCGCGGATCGCCGACCGTCGAGAAGACGAGGTTCTTGTGCCCGACGCCGCCGGCCGTGCCGAGCAGGTCGATCGCTTCGAGCACGTTGTCGAGGTTGTGCGCCGGCTCGCCCATGCCCATGAAGACGACGCGCCGCAGCGGTCGCCGGGCGCGCGCGAGCACCACCTGGGCGACGATCTCGGCGCTGCCGAGCTGGCGCAGCAGGCCGCTCTGCCCGGTCATGCAGAAGACGCAGCCGACCGCGCAGCCGACCTGCGTCGACACGCAGACGCCGTCGCGCGGCAGCAGCACGCTCTCCACCGTCTGCCCGTCGGCCAGGTCGACGAGCAGGCGCGCCGAGCCGTCCGCACCGGGGTGCTCCGAGCGCACGCGGGCGAGCGCGGCGAGTTCGCCGGCCAGCGCCGGCAGCGCCTCGCGCACGGGCAGCGGCAGGAAGTCCGCCGAGCGCTGGCGGCGCGTGCCGTGGTCGAGCGCCAGCGCCTGCGTCCATGCGCGCAGGACGCGCTCCTCGTGGCAGGGTTTGGCGCCCAGATCGCGCAGGCGCTGGCGGATGTCCGCGACGCGCATGGCGTCAGGCGCCGCGCAGCACGTCGCGCGCCAGCGCTTCGGCGACCTTGATCCCGTCGACGCCGGCCGACAGGATGCCGCCGGCGTAGCCGGCGCCTTCGCCGGCCGGGTAGAGGCCCTGCACGTTGAGGCTCTGGAAGTCCTCGCCGCGCGTCATGCGCAGCGGCGACGAGGTGCGCGTCTCGACGCCGGTGAGCACCGCGTCGGCCATGTCGAAGCCCTTGATCTGGCGCCCGAAGGCGGGCAGCGCTTCGCGCATCGCCGCGATGGCGTAGGGCGGCAGCGCGGTGGACAGGTCGGTGAGGTGCACGCCCGGTTTGTACGACGGTTCGACGCTGCCGAGCGCCGTCGACGGGCGGCCGGCGAGGAAGTCGCCGACGAGTTGGGCGGGCGCCTCGTAAGTGCCGCCGCCGAGCGCGAAGGCGCGCGATTCGAGTTCGCGCTGGAAAGCGATGCCGGCGAGCGGGTTTTCCGCCGAGCCGCCGTAATCGAGCGGATCGACGTTCACGACGATGCCGGCGTTGGCGTTGCGCTCGTTGCGCGAATACTGGCTCATGCCGTTGGTGACGACGCGGTTCTCTTCCGACGTGGCGGCGACGACGGTGCCGCCGGGGCACATGCAGAAGCTGTACACGGCGCGGCCGTTGGCGGCGTGGTGCACGAGCTTGTAGTCGGCGGCGCCGAGCAGCGGGTTGCCGGCGTGCGGGCCGAGGCGCGCCTTGTCGATCAGCGACTGCGGGTGCTCGATGCGGAAGCCGACCGAGAAGGGCTTCGGCTCCATGAAAACGCCCTGCGCGTGCAGCGCCTCGAAGGTGTCGCGCGCGCTATGGCCGAGCGCCAGCACGACGTGGCAGCTGGCGATCGTCTCGCCGCTCGCCAGCTGCACGCCGCGCACCTTGCCGGCCTCGATGGCGAGGCCGGTGACGCGCTGCTCGAAACGGATCTCGCCGCCCAGCGCGACGATCTCGGCGCGCATCCGCTCGACCATGCTGACGAGGCGGAAGGTGCCGATGTGCGGCTTCGAAACGTAGAGGATTTCCTCGGGCGCGCCGGCCTTCACGAATTCTTCCAGCACCTTGCGCCCGAGGTGGCGCGGGTCCTTGATCTGGCTGTACAGCTTGCCGTCCGAGAAGGTGCCGGCGCCGCCCTCGCCGAACTGCACGTTCGACTCGGGGTCGAGCACCTTCTTGCGCCACAGCCCCCAGGTATCCTGCGTGCGCTCGCGCACGGCCTTGCCGCGCTCCAGCACGATCGGGCGAAAGCCCATCTGGGCGAGGATCAGCGCGGCAAAGATGCCGCAGGGGCCGAAACCGACGACCACCGGGCGCTCCTGCAGGCTGGCCGGTGCCTGCCCGACGAAGCGGTAGGCCATGTCCGGCGCCGGCGCGACGTTGCGGTCCTTGGCGAATTTCTTGAGGACGGCCGCCTCGTTCTTCAGTTTGAGGTCGACGCTGTAGATGAAGGTGAGCAGCGCCGCCTTGCGCGCGTCGTAGCTGCGCTTGAAAACTGTACATTCGAGCAGGTCGCCGGGCGGCAGCCCGAGGCGCTGGCAGACGGCGGCCGGCAGGGCTTCCGGGGCGTGGTCGATGGGGAGGCGGAGTTCGGTGAGTCGGATCATCGGTCGAGAGTATGGTTGCGGGCGGTTGCGTGCTGTTTCCGGCGGACGGTTCAGCCGGTCAGGCGGTCCAGCGCGCCGGTCAGACGGGATGAATGGGCGCTCAGGTCGGCGATGGCGTGGCCTAGGCCCTTGACGGGATAGGCGGCGGCTTCCTGCGTGAACAGCACGAAATCCTCGCCGCCGATGTTCAGCACGGGCATCAGTTCGTCGATGATTTCGGCCGGATCGACGCTCTCCCTGCGCTGCAGCGGCGCGACGAGGCGGGTGCCGAGATCGACGAGCAGGTTGCTCTGCAGATCGAGCACGTAGGGTCGCTGCGGGTGTTTCGCCTGCTTGAGCGCGTAGACGTGGTGGCGCATCAGAAGCTCCGGTGCTCTTCGCCGAACACGCCCTCGCGGTCGATGCGCTCGTTGTAGGCGGCGATGGCGGCGCGGTTCCTGGCCAGCCAGGCGTCGTCGCAACGGCGCTTGATTTCCTGCAGGATGCCCGCCTCGGCGGCACGCGAGAGGTTGATGTCGAGCTGGCGTGCGGCTTCGGCCAGCGGCTCGCTGATCGACAGGCTCATCTTCTTCTTGTGTCCTTCGCTGAGGAGCGCGTGCGCGGCGTAGGCGGCGCGGGCTTCTTCGGCACTGGGTTTTTCACTGGCTGAGCGGCTCATGATCGGTTCCGGAATGCGTATATATGTACGCATAAATTAGGCGCATTGCGTCGGCGTGTAAAGCGCCGGTTCGTTTCAGGACTGCTGCCCGTAGCCGGCGAACTTCTCCAGGACCGTCGCCATTTCCGTCGCGTCGAGCAGCACCGGGGCGCCGAGCTGGCAGGCGCGCCAGTATTGTTCGCACAGGCATTCGAGTTCGACGCCGAAGTCGAGCGCCTGGTCGAGGTCGCGGCCATAAACGAGCATGCCGTGGTTGGCGAGCAGGCAGGCCGTGCGTCCTTCCAGCGCGGCGAGCGCGGCGTCGGACAGTTCCTGCGAGCCGAAAGTGGCGTAGGCGGAGCAGCGCAGCGTGTCGCCCCCGAAGCGGGCGATCATGTAGTGGAAGGGCGGGATGTCGCGGCGCAGGCAGGCGAGGCTGACGGCGAACGGCGAATGCGCGTGCAGCACGGCGCCGGCCTCCGGGCGCGCGGCATAAAGATCGCGGTGAAAGCGCCACTCGGACGAGGGTTTGCGGCGGTTGCCGTGGAGGCCCGCGTACGTGCCGTCGAGGCGCATGAAGACGACGTCTTCGGGCGTCAGCGTGTCGTAGGCCATGCCGGTCGGCGTGATCAGGTAGCCGGCTTCGCCCCGGTCGACGCAGCGCACGCTGAGATTGCCGGCCGTGCCCTTGTTCAGGCCGGCCGCCGTCATGCGGCGCGCGGCGGCGATCAGCTGCGTGCGCAGCGTCGCGGCGGCCTCAGGCACCGTGTCCCTCCGGGCGCGATTTCGCGTGCGATTTTGAGTCCGGTTCGGGGCGCGATCCGGGCTTCATTTCCGGGTACAGGCCGAGCAGGCCGTCGCCGCTCGCCGCGCAGGTGCCGCGCTCGGTGATCAGCGCGCTGACGAAGCGCGCCGGCGTCACGTCGAACGCCGGGTTGACCACCGCCTCGTCGGCGGGCAGTTGGTGGACCGCTGCCGGCGCGCCGCCAGCGTCGTTGCCGTGCACGACGCGCACTTCGTCGCCGGCGCGTTCCTCGATCGGGATCGCGGCGCCGTCGGCGCAGGCGAAATCGACGGTTGAGCGCGGCGCGGCGACGTAGAAGGGAACGCCGGCCTCGCGCGCGGCGAGCGCCTTGAGGTAGGTGCCGACCTTGTTGGCGACGTCGCCGTTGGCGGCGATGCGGTCGGCGCCGACGATCACCGCGTCCACTTCGCCGCGTGCCAGCAGCAGGCCGGCGGCGTTGTCGGCGATGACCGTGTGCGGCACGCCGTGCTGTTTGAGTTCCCAGGCGGTGAGCAGGCCCTGGTTGCGTGGGCGGGTTTCGGAAACCCAGACGCGCACGTCGATCCCCGCCTCGAAGGCGGCGTAGACCGGCGCCAGCGCGGTGCCGTAGTCGACGGTCGCTAGCCAGCCGGCGTTGCAGTGGGTCATCACGTCGAGCCGGCCGCGCTTTTCGGCGAGCGGGCGGAGCAGGGCGAGGCCGTGCTCGCCGATGCGCCGGCACTGCGCGGCGTCCTCGTCGGCGATCGCGGCGGCTTCCCGCCAGGCCGCGTCGGCGCGCGCGGCGGGCGGTAGCGCGGTGAGGACGGCGTGCATGCGGGCCAGCGCCCAGTGCAGGTTGACTGCGGTCGGGCGCGTCGCGGCGAGCGTCGCGACGGTGGCAGCCAGCGCGTCGTCGTCGGCGCGCGCGGCGAGCGCCAGCGCGACGCCGTAGGCGGCGGTGGCGCCGATCAACGGCGCGCCTCGCACCTGCATGCTGCGGATCGCGTGCGCCGCGTCCTCCAGCGTGGCGAGGCGCAGCGTGCGCCAGGCGTGCGGCAGCGCGGTCTGGTCGATGATGTCGACGGCGCGCCCTTCGCGGGCGGGCCAGATCGTGCGGGTGGGGGAGCCATTGACGTTCATCGCGGCATTTTACCAGCGCCCCGCAGCGCGCCGCGTTTATCGGGCGGGGAAAGCTGCGGGAAAGGTGGGAGGGGAAGGCTAGGTTGGGCTGGGCGCATCCGGAGCCGCGGGGGGTTGGGGCGAGTTGGGGCGAGTGGGGCGAGTGGGGC
>MKUH01000004.1 GCA_001897745.1 Candidatus Accumulibacter sp. 66-26 | reverse complement strand
ATCCCGCTTCCCTGGAACAGTTGCGCGCCACCTTTGCAAAGGAAGGCATCCCCCCGGAATTTCTGTCACATTACAAGCCTGCTGGACCCTTTGCATGTCTTAGACAGAATGACGGGTTAAGTGACAAATTTTGACGGCCAGAATTTTCCGGTTCACACTGTCACATAATCGAACGTATATGTGACAGGTGAAACATGCTGATTGGCTACATGCGGGTATCGAAGGCGGATGGTTCCCAAGCTACCGACTTGCAGCGCGACGCGCTGATTGCTAACGGCGTCGATCCGGCCCATCTCTATGAGGATCAGGCGTCCGGCAAGCGCGAGGACCGACCCGGCCTGGTGTCTTGCCTGAAAGCGCTGCGGCCCGGCGACACGCTGGTGGTGTGGAAACTGGATCGCCTCGGGCGCGACCTGCGCCACCTGATCAACACCGTGCACGACATGACCGGCCGTGGCATCGGTCTGAAAGTGTTGACTGGGCACGGTGCAGCCATTGACACCACGACGGCCGCCGGCAAGTTGGTCTTTGGCATCTTCGCCGCGCTGGCCGAGTTCGAGCGCGAACTGATTGCCGAGCGCACGATTGCAGGATTGGCTTCGGCGAGGGCGCGCGGTAGGAAGGGCGGCCGGCCCTTCAAGATGACTGCCGCCAAGTTGCGGCTGGCGATGGCCGCTATGGGGCAGCCCGAAACCAAGGTCGGCGATCTATGTCAGGAACTGGGCATCACACGGCAGACCTTGTATCGGCACATTTCGCCGAAGGGCGAGTTGCGCCTTGATGGCGAGAAACTGCTCAGTCAAGTTTGATGGCAGGACAGCGGTTACTGTAGACGAATCGTGACGACTGGTTGAGTCAGTATGTCCTACCTGTTATCACTTGAACGCCAATAACAGAACGCCTCCGGCGACCATCGAAATGCCGGACCACTCCCTCAGTGACGGGCGTTCGCCCAAAAAGGCGAAAGCAAATACCGCCACCAGGACAAGACTGAGTTTATCCACTGGCGCAACCTTGGATGCATCGCCAATCTTGAGTGCGCGGAAGTAGCAGACCCACGATGCCCCTGTTGCCAAGCCGGACAGCCCGAGGAAAAGCCATGTCTTGGGTGATAACTCCAAGGGGTTGGCCCATTTCCCCGTGTAGGCAACAAACGCCGACAGGACGACGATGATGATGGCCGTGCGGATCAAGGTGGCCAGATCGGAATCAACTCCCTGAATGCCAACCTTGGCAAAAATAGCCGTCAGTGCCGCAAAGATGGCGGACAGCAAAGCCCAATAAAACCACCCCGCCGAATTGACCATTTAGCCTGCCTCCACGTTTCTCAAACCGCTACCGCATGGGAACGATAACGGCAACATTTAAGCCAGTTTGCTTCTCTTGATCTGAGAAGTCGAGGCGGATTTCAGCACCGATGCGATTGGCAATCGTCTGGACAATGGATAGTCCCAGACCCGAGCCGATCTGCTCGCTCCCCAGCGTGCGGTAGAAGGGATCAAACACTCGATCCCGTTCAGCCAACGGAATGCCAGGCCCACTGTCCTGAATACGTAGTACGACCTTCCCTTCCGAAACACCCACAGAAAGATCAACACGCCCTCCCTCTGGCGTGTAGCGGATGGCGTTATCGACCAGGTTCTTGACCACAGCGATCATGTCCAGCTCGCTTGCCCACACTTCGGCGTCCAGCGTGCCTTCGACACCGATGTCGATGTACTTGGCCTCGGCCAGCGGCATGAGGTCTTCCAGCACGCGGCGGTAGATGCTCTGGACAGATACAGGCGACTTCGGCAGGTCGGTGGCTGACTGCGCCTTGGCCAAGGTCAAGAGTTGATCGAGCAGGCTGCGGCTGCGCTCGATCCCTTGGCGCAAAACCGTCAGCCGTTCGCGCGCCACGCTGGACATTTCCGCTTCCGCGAGCCGTTCTGCTTGCAGCGACATGGCTGTCAGCGGCGAACGTAGCTCGTGCGCGGCATCCGCCACAAAGCGGCGCTGAGATTCCATCGACTGGCCGACACGAGCGAGCAGGCGATTGATCGCCACGGCAAACGGACGTACCTCGACCGGAAGGTGGCGGTCTTCGACGGGATGCAGTTCCTGCTCTGCCCGCTGGTCTATTTCCTTGGACAGCGCCGCGATGGGCTGGAACATCTTGCGCACCAGGTCAGCAACGATCAACAGCAGCACCGGCACGAGAATCAAGAAAGGCATCACCGTGCGCAGTGCCCCGTCGCGGGCAATTTCATTGCGGAAGCCGGACTCCTGAGCCACAGCAATGCGTTCGCCGCTCGCCGTGGTCTTGACCAGCACGCGAAACGTCTCGCCACCAACTTCCAGCGTGTGCAATCCATCCGCCAAGGTCGCCGGGAGCGGGAGCACGCCTCCTGCGTCCACGCCTACCGTAGAGGGACTGACCTCACCCAAGCGCTGGACGATCACGCGCGACTCTTCATCGACATCCTTGAGACGGATATCGGTGGTTGGCACGGCAGGCAACAAGCGCTGGCGATCCATGAGCTGCGCCACCTGGCGCAGCACATCGTCCTGTAGTTCGTGGGCTTCATCGAAGGCGGACAGGAACGAGAATACGCCCGCCACAACGGCCACCACGAGGATGGCCAGCGACAAGGTGAAGGACAGCTTGAGCTGAACCGATTCGTTCAAGCGCCTTTTGAGACCATCCATCCGACCCCCCTGACGTTCTTGATGACCTCGCCACCCAGCTTGCGCCGCAGTGCGTGGATCAGATATTCGACGGCATTGCTTTCGACCTCTTCCCCCCAACCATAGATGCGATCCTCCAGTTCGCTGCGCGAAAGGATGGCACCAGGCCGAACCAGCAGGGCTTGCAGTAGCGAGAACTCGCGGTTGGACAGTTGCACTTGGGGGCCATCATTGGCACAAGCCTCTTTGGTGGCCGGGTCGAGCGTCACCACGCCGTTGCTGAGCACGGGAGCTGCCGTGCCACCTTTGCGCCTCAGGACGGCGCGCATCCGGGCCAGTAGTTCCGCCATCTGAAAGGGCTTGGACACATAGTCGTCGGCCCCGCCATCCAGGCCGCGCAGGCGATCATCCAGACCATCGCGAGCCGTGATGATGAGCAGGGGAATCGGGTTGTCCTTGGCTCGGATGCTGGCCAGCACCTCCAGCCCATCCTTGCCGGGCAGACCGAGGTCGAGTAGCACTAGGTCGTAATGCTGGCAGCCCAGCGTGGTGAGCGCCGTCTGCCCGTCCTTCACCCAGTCGGCGGCGTAGGACGCATCCTTCAATGCGCCCTGGATCGCGTCACCGATCATGGGATCGTCTTCAACCAGCAATACCCGCATTCCCCCTCCGTTCAATCGTTGTTCAATATGCCGTCCTGGCTGCTCTCTGCCTGAACAGCAGGATCGCAGTCAGCATGAAGGCCAACAGTGCGGCCGATGCTGAATAGCGGCTCAACGCCAGACCACCCGCGCTCAGTGGCTTGTCCAGAAAATCCCCGACCACGGCACCCAGCGGGCGCGTCAGGATGAACGCCGCCCAGAACAGCAGCGTGCGGGACACGCTCGTCCAGTAGTAGGCTGCCACGACCAGCGCGAGCAGCCCGCCGAACACGACGGCCGCACCCGTGTATCCCAGACCCGCCGTATCAGCCGTCCAGTCGCCCCACGCGGTGCCCAGCGTCTGGGAGAACATGATCGTCAGCCAGTAGAAGGCTTCTGCCTTGGGCGAGCTGACCGTGCTGACCGACACGGAGCCGAGGGTGCGATGCCAGATGAAGAGCGAGCCGAGCAGCAAGGCCAGCAGCAAGCTCGAACCGCCAGCGTACCCGATTCCCAGTGATCGATCCGCAAAATCGGCCAACGTCGTGCCGACCGTGGTTGTGGCGATGATGGTCGTCCAGTACAGGAAGGGATGAAATCCTTTGGCTTTGACCTGCGCGACTACGGCAGCCAGGAAGATCGCCGCGAAGATGGCCGTGCCGACCAGGTAGCCCAGATTCATGGACATCGAGACGGCATCGCCGCCGGTTTCGCCGAGCGTCGTGGCAGCAATCTTGATGAGCCAGAAGCCCAGCGTGACTTCGGGCACTTTGGCCAGCGCCTGTTCAGTGGATGTTTTCATGGGGCACGCTCACAGGTCAGGCTTTGCCTTCGAGCGTGTCGAAGGCTTTCAGCAGGGCGGCCATTGCTGCCTTGCAGTCAGCTTGGCTCGGCGTGTCGGCACGGAGCGCCGCAAGCGACTTGTCGATGGCTTTGTCGAGCACATGCCAGTCATCGGCTGCCCGTGGTTTCAGGCCAGCCTCGGCCGAGTCCCATGCGACTTCCAGGTCCTTGATGCGGGCCTTGGCAGCGGGCAGGTCGCCCTTATCCACGATGGTGACCACGTCGGCGGCGATGTTGCGGAAGGCCGACAGGTCGCCCAGCTTGGAGGCAGTTTTGCCTTGCGAGGCCGAGACAGTCTGGGCCGGTGTCGTTGATGTTGTGCTTGCGTTGTTCTGATCGGCAGATTTGGAACAACCAGCTGCGAGTGCCAAGAGCACGGCGGCCGAAATGGCGGCAACCGGGCGAGCGATTGAGTGCTGCATGAACATGTTTTTCTCCTTGTGTAGAGCGAAAAGAGTTATTCGACGAGCTGGGCCGAGCGGCGTCCATTCATGGCGATCTGCGCGACGGCCACCAGCATGACGATCACCGTGAGGAACAAGGCGCTTGTCCACATGGCACCCATGCCAAGACCACCATAAGTCTTAGCCTGTGTCAGCAAGTCGCCGAGTGCGGCCCCGAAGGGGCGGGTCAGGATGTAGGCAATCCAGAAGGTCAGAACGGCGTTGCCGCCCATGCGCCAGGCCGCGTAGGTGGCGCCGATCAGCGCACCGAATGCCACTGCACCCCAGGTAAAGCCCAGGCCCAATGCCTCGGTCGCCAGATCGCCCGCAGCAGTGCCCAGCGCAAACGTGCAGAGGATGGCGGCCCAATAGAACAGCTCCCGGTTTCGCGTCACGATGTCGTGGATGGACAAGGTGCGCTCGACCCGATACCAGACAAAAAAGATCGCGGCGAGCGCCACGGCGAACGCCGAGGTGCTGATGTACAGGCTGACGCCAAGGCCATCAGTCAGCAGATCGGTGATCTGGGTGCCGACCACGCTGACCAGTACCACCGTCAGCCAGTAAATCCAAGGGGTATAGCGGCGGGTACGCAACTGCATGAACAACGCGGCTGCCAGTAGAGTCGCCATGACGGTTCGAGTCACGCCTTGGCCCAAACCTGCGTTGACCGCCAGGAAATCGGCTCCCGTCTCGCCCACCGTGGTGGACATGATCTTGATGATCCAGAACGACAGCGCGACTTCCGGGACTTTATTGAGCCAGCCTGTGGCGCTGCTCGTGGGCAATTTGTTCATAGAGTTCTCCTACCGGGGTGAAATGGTTTGCCAGCAGTTTGAACAGGCTGACTTAGCCCGCCCATAGGCTCACTCGCGCACCCATCCAAGCGCGATCAAACCGCCGAAAAGCCGGCGATGGATTCCGGTGGCAAGTTGGTAACTTGGCACCAGATACCAGCGTGCTTCACGCAACGTCAGCCAGGCACAGATCGCAGCGACCGCGCCGGCTCCGAGCATGTCGAATGGGAAGTGCACTCCAAGGTAGATGCGCGCCCAGGCAATGGGGACGCCCAACAAAGCCAAAGCCACGCCTGCAATTCGTGGGCCTCGTTGCAGCGCGAGGCTGAAGGCGACCGCCCACCACAGCGTCAAGTGATCGCTTGGGAAAGACGAATCGGCAACATGAGCGATGAGGGTGTGACCCAGGCCGATCATGAAAGGCCGGGGATGAATCCAAGCCAGGCCGATGATCTGGTTGATGAGCAGGCCCAGCAATCCCGATGCGCTAGCAACGAGCATCGTCTTGCGGGTAGGCTCGCCGCCGCGAAGCCAGCCGATGCCGATCAGGAGTGGAACAGCCCAGATGAGCTGTTCGGCCAAGAAAATGACCAACGTCAGAGCTAAAGCACTGGGATGCTCCGGCGCGTTGAGCCAGAGAAATAATGTACGGTTGAGTGATTCCATGAGGTCTCCGTGCCGGATCGCCTCCGAGGGAAACGATCCGGCCATACTGTCGGGAGTCAGTCCCGCTTGTCGTGGTCGTCATCGTGATCCGCCTTGTCCTCGGCAGACGAGATGACCGTGCCCTTGTCGGCATCGACCCGGACATCGAAGACCTTGGCCCCACTGACGACCTCCACGTCATAGACCCAACCTTGCTTCGAGTTCTCGTACTCGGCGCGTGACGCCTTGCCATTGGCGTGCTGCTCGGCGACGGTGACTGCTTGTGTGAGGGGAATCTTGGCCTTGCTGATTGCCAGGGCGTCGTTTTCCATACCGCCATTGGCGGCGTAGGCGACCGCGCCGGTTGCAGCGATGGCGACGGCCAGAAGGGAAAGTTTGGTGTAGCGGTACATGATGCTTCTCCAGAAGAGTGCAGGGATTTGCACAGTGGAGAAGGTACGCAGGCAGACTTAGCTCGCACTGAGCCGGGAAGTTTTCGCTCTCGCCGATGTAGTGTTATCGACTCCTGATAATTGGTGCAGTCGTCTTCTGAAAATGACAAACGATGTCAGAATAGAGTTAAATTTCCTATTGATTGACATATTCCGTCAAAGGTAATAGATTTCATCCTGACACTTTTGCCTTTGGAGGCATCTTGCAAGGTCAACGCATCGGCTATGTCCGCGTCAGCAGCTTCGACCAGAACCCGGAACGGCAATTGGAGGGTGTTCAGGTGGCGCGGGTGTTCACCGACAAGGCTTCTGGCAAGGACACCCAGCGTCCCGAGCTGGAAAGGCTGCTGGCCTTCGTCCGCGAGGGCGACACCGTGGTGGTGCATAGCATGGACAGGCTGGCACGCAACCTTGATGACCTGCGCCGCATCGTCCAAGGGCTGACACAACGGGGCGTGCGCATGGAGTTCGTCAAAGAAGGGCTGAAGTTCACCGGCGAGGACTCACCGATGGCCAATCTGATGCTGTCGGTCATGGGAGCCTTCGCTGAGTTCGAGCGCGCCCTGATCCGCGAACGTCAGCGCGAGGGAATCGTGCTGGCCAAGCAGCGCGGTGCCTACCGGGGACGAAAGAAATCGCTGAACAGCGAACAAATTGCCGAGTTGAAACGGCGAGTTGCGGCAGGCGACCAAAAAACCTTGGTGGCCCGTGACTTCGGCATCAGCCGCGAAACCTTGTACCAGTACCTGCGGGAAGACTGACCATGCCACGCCGCTCAATCCTGTCCGCCACCGAGCGCGAAAGCCTGCTGGCACTGCCAGATGCCAAAGACGAACTGATACGGCACTACACGTTCAACGAAACCGACCTGTCGGTGATCCGTCAGCGTCGCGGCGCCGCGAATCGATTGGGCTTCGCTGTGCAGCTTTGCTACTTGCGATTCCCTGGCACCTTTTTGGGCGTCGATGAGCCTCCGTTTCCGCCCCTGTTGCGCATGGTGGCCGCGCAACTCAAGATGCCAGTGGAAAGTTGGAGCGAGTACGGCCAGCGCGAACAGACACGGCGGGAGCACTTGGTCGAGCTGCAAACGGTTTTTGGGTTCAAGCCCTTCACCATGAGCCACTATCGGCAAGCCGTGCATACATTGACCGAGCTGGCCTTGCAGACCGACAAAGGCATCGTGCTGGCGAGCGCACTTGTCGAGAATCTGCGGCGGCAGAGCATTATCCTGCCCGCCATGAATGCCATCGAGCGCGCAAGCGCCGAGGCCATCACCCGTGCCAACCGACGCATTTACCCGGCGCTGACCGATTCTTTGTTATCACCCCACCGTCAGCGCCTGGACGAACTTCTCAAGCGCAAGGACGGCAGTAAAGTGACGTGGCTGGCATGGCTGCGCCAGTCGCCTGCCAAACCGAACTCTCGCCACATGCTCGAACATATTGAGCGCCTGAAATCCTGGCAAGCACTTGATCTGCCCGCAGGCATCGAGCGGCAGGTTCACCAGAACCGCCTGCTCAAAATCGCTCGTGAAGGTGGCCAGATGACGCCTGCTGATCTGGCAAAGTTCGAGGTGCAACGACGCTATGCCACGCTGGTAGCGCTGGCCATCGAAGGCATGGCCACCGTCACCGATGAAATCATCGACCTTCACGATCGCATCATCGGCAAGCTGTTCAACGCGGCCAAGAACAAGCATCAGCAGCAGTTCCAGGCTTCCGGCAAGGCGATCAACGACAAGGTGCGGATGTATGGGCGCATCGGTCAAGCGTTGATTGAGGCCAAGCAAAGCGGCAGCGATCCGTTCGCCGCCATCGAGGCCGTTATGCCCTGGGACACCTTCGCCGCCAGCGTCACCGAAGCGCAAACATTGGCGCGGCCTGCCGACTTTGATTTCCTGCACCACATCGGTGAAAGCTATGCCACGCTACGCCGCTACGCGCCGCAGTTCCTGGGCGTGCTCAAATTGCGGGCTGCGCCCGCCGCCAAGGGTGTGCTCGATGCCATCGACATGCTGCGCGGCATGAACAGCGACAGCGCGCGCAAGGTGCCCGCCGATGCGCCAACCGCATTCATCAAGCCGCGCTGGGCAAAGCTGGTTCTGACCGACGACGGCATCGACCGGCGTTACTACGAGTTATGCGCCCTGTCGGAGCTGAAGAACGCGCTGCGCTCCGGTGATGTCTGGGTGCAGGGTTCTCGCCAGTTCAAGGACTTCGACGAATACCTGGTGCCGGTCGAGAAGTTCGCCACTTTGAAGCTGGCCAGCGAATTGCCGCTGGCAGTGGCCACCGACTGCGACCAATACCTGCATGACCGGTTGGAATTGTTGGAGGCGCAACTCGCCACAGTCAACCGCATGGCTGCGGCCAACGACTTACCGGATGCCATCATCACCACCGCGTCAGGCCTGAAGATCACGCCGCTGGACGCGGCAGTACCAGACGCCGCGCAAGCCATGATCGACCAGACAGCTATGCTGCTGCCGCACCTCAAAATCACCGAGTTGCTGATGGAGGTCGATGAATGGACGGGCTTCACCCGCCACTTCACACACCTGAAGACCAGCGACACGGCCAAGGACAAAACCTTGCTGTTGACGACGATCCTGGCCGACGCGATCAACCTGGGTCTGACCAAAATGGCCGAGTCCTGCCCTGGCACCACCTACGCCAAGCTGTCTTGGCTGCAAGCCTGGCACATCCGCGATGAAACCTATTCGACGGCGCTGGCCGAGCTGGTGAATGCGCAGTTTCGGCAACCCTTCGCCGGCAACTGGGGTGACGGCACCACGTCATCGTCGGACGGCCAGAACTTCAGAACCGGCAGCAAAGCAGAAAGCACTGGTCATATCAACCCGAAGTATGGAAGCAGTCCAGGACGGACTTTCTACACCCATATCTCCGACCAGTACGCGCCCTTCAGTGCCAAGGTGGTCAACGTGGGCATTCGTGATTCAACTTACGTGCTTGATGGCCTGCTGTACCACGAGTCGGACTTGCGCATCGAGGAACACTACACCGACACGGCAGGCTTCACCGATCACGTGTTTGGCTTGATGCATTTGCTGGGATTTCGCTTCGCGCCGCGTATCCGTGACTTGGGCGAAACCAAGCTATTCATCCCCAAGGGCGATGCCGCCTATGACGCGCTCAAGCCGATGATTAGCAGCGACAGGCTGAACATCAAGCAAATACGCGCCCATTGGGATGAAATTCTGCGGCTGGCCACCTCCATCAAGCAAGGCACGGTAACGGCTTCGCTGATGCTGCGCAAACTCGGCAGCTACCCGCGCCAGAACGGCTTGGCCGTGGCGTTGCGCGAGCTGGGGCGCATCGAGCGCACGCTGTTCATTTTGGATTGGCTGCAAAGCGTGGAGCTGCGCCGCCGCGTCCATGCGGGGCTGAATAAGGGCGAGGCGCGCAACGCGCTGGCCAGGGCGGTCTTCTTCTACCGATTGGGTGAAATCCGCGACCGCAGGTTTGAGCAGCAGCGCTACCGGGCCAGCGGCCTCAATCTGGTGACGGCGGCCATCGTGTTGTGGAACACGGTATATCTGGAGCGTGCCACCAGTGCTTTGCGTGGCAACGGCACGGCGCTGGACGACACATTGTTGCAATATCTGTCGCCGCTGGGGTGGGAGCACATCAACCTGACCGGCGATTACCTATGGCGCAGCAGCGCCAAGGTCGGTGCGGGGAAGTTTAGGCCATTGCGACCGCTGCCACCGGCTTAGCGTGCTTTATTTTCCGTTTTCTGAGACGACCCCTAAATTAGATCGGCTTGACCAGCTTTCCCGGCTTTCTTCTTGGTTGCCACCGAGCGTTTCAAAGCCTCTTCAAGCCGCGCCTCCGCGCCGCTGGCCCTCTGTTCCAGCGATTCTATCTGCGTCGTCTGGGCGTCGAGCTTCCCGGTGAGCATGGCAAGCTGCTGGATTTGTGTTTCGCGCTCGGTTCGCAACTGATCTGCTGCCTGGGACACCCTTTCCAAATCCTCATGGGCTCTTGTACATAGCTGAATCCGAGATGCCAGTTCTGACCTGAGTTGCTGTGCATCGGCCGATAGCTCTTCATTCTTCTGTTGCGTCTTGGCCAGCAGCGCCTCGGCTCGCTTGGTTGCCTCTCGCGCTTCGGTGACCTGCAACATGACGTGCTTCTGTACGCCTTCCAGTCGTTCAGTCGCCTTGCCGATCTCGGCGCGGAAAGTCTGTTCCTGGGCCGCCATGGCTTCCCGCAACTCGGCCAGCCGCCGCTCGTGGGTCGCGTTGGTCATCGCCAGCCGCTGTTCCGCCTCGGCATGCAAGGCTTCAACCTGTCGTTCGAGTGTCAAGGCGCGCGCCTCTGTCACTTCGGCTACCGCATGTCCACGGGCAACCTCACTGCGCAACGCCTCGGCTTCCGTCTGGCGGGACGCCAACTGGGCTCGCAGCCCGGCAGCTTCCTCTTGTACCCGCGCCAGGTCAGTTTCGAGGACTTGCCCCCGCTGCAATGCAGTGGTCAGTTCGCCTTCCATCTCGGCCTGTCGCTGCTCGAAGACCTTCTCTCCATACTCCACTGCCATGGCCCAGGCTGCCATCATGGCGTTGGCCACGGTTGGCGGCAAGGCCGCGCTCAAAGCGTCGACCTTCACCTGCTCGTCCTTCCAAAGCTTCAGTTCGTCATTGATGGTGGTGCGGCTGCCTTGCCGAATTTTGGCGTAGATGAGGTCGACGGTCAGTTCATGTGGCCGCCGGCCGTCGGCGACCAGGCGGGCCGCGGCCTCACGGGTGCGGATTCGGGTGTCGCTGACGCGGCTCATCGTGGCCTCCTTGTCGAAAATGCGCTGAACAGCCGGGGTTTCAGACGCCTATAGAACGTATATTACAATATAACATTATATGTATAATTATTTGCTGTCGAAATTTACGATAATCCGCATAATCGCAAATGATTTTGCTGTACCCTGCGAAAAAGCCATTCGAAAAATCACGAGATCCAGATACCGTGCCTGACCTGGTGCCCACCGACGATTCCCTACACACTGCCGTTATGCCGCCGTCCCTGGACGGCAGCCAAGGTTTAAACCGGGCACGAGGTGGCGTTCGGCAGATCGCCGCCGACACTGATGTGGAGGCGGTGCGCCTGTGGCTGGCCGAGTACGCGGGTTCCCCGCATACCCTGCGTAGCTATCGCAAGGAAGCGGTTCGGCTGCTGATCTGGGCGACCCGCGTCTTGGGTAAGCCGCTGTCCAGCCTCACTCGGGAAGACTTGCTCGCCTACGAAGCCTTTCTGGCGAATCCGTCCATCGAGTGGGCCGATCCGACCCTGCCGCGCCGCGGGGGTGGCCGTCGCCTCTTCGAGGGGCCGCTGTCGCCGCGTAGCGTGCGGCAGGCCCAGGGAATTCTCTCCGGACTCTTCGGATATCTGGTGGCAGCGGGTTACCTCGCCGGCAACCCGCTTGCCTTGCGCCGTCGTCGGGGTGACCCAAAAGCGAGCCGCCGGGCCTCTGTAGAACGGTACCTGGATCGGGAACTATGGCAGTCCGTGCTCGACTTCATCGAGACGCTGCCGCAAGGGACACGCCGCGAGTGTCAGCATTACGAGCGCGTGCGCTGGTTGTTCCGCCTGCTCTACGGGGCCTCGCTTCGGGTTTCCGAAGCCGCGCACGCGAAGACCAGTGATCTTTCGCAGCGGCGCGGCAAATGGTGGCTGCACGTCGTCGGCAAGGGAGGCGGGGCCGGTGATGTACCGCTGAGCGATGAGTTGATGGTTGACTGGGCGCGTTACCGCCGGTTTCATGGTTTGTCGACCATCCCGAGCAGTCTGGAAACGTCCCCTTTGGTCATGTCTGTCACCGGGCGCACCGACCGCTTCCTCACTCCGACCGCCATCTACCTGGTCGTGAAGGAAGTGTTCCGACGCGTCGCAGTAGCCCTCGAAGCGGTCGATCTGTCCGGAGCGGCCACGCTCCGGCGGGCCTCCACTCATTGGCTGCGCCATACCTCGGCCACACACCAGGCCGACGATGGCAACGACATCCGCTACATCCAGAAGAACCTGCGGCACGCGTCCATCGAAACCACGGCCATCTATCTCCATGCCGAAGATGACCTGCGGCACGAAAAAACAACTGGCCGATGACTTTGACCAGAACCATAAAGACGGAGAATCGAGAATGAGAATCCTGGTGGTCGAAGACGAACCCAAGACAGCAGCATTTGTCCAGCGAGGATTTGCTGAGGAAGGGTTCGTGGTTGACGTCGCCACCGACGGCATGGACGGTCTGCATCTGGCCGCTACCGGCGACTACGACGCCATCGTGCTCGATGTCATGCTTCCCGTGCGCGATGGCTGGTGGGTGCTGCAGGAAATCCGCAAGACTCGCCCAGACCAGCCGGTGATCCTACTGACCGCCCTCGATGCCGTCTCTCACCGGGTAAAGGGTCTCACGTCCGGCGCCGACGACTACCTAGTCAAGCCCTTCGCATTTTCGGAACTCAACGCCCGGGTGCGCAACCTATTGCGACGGGGACCGGTCCGGCGCGCCGAGGTATTGAACTATGGCGACCTCGACATGGACCTGCTCCGGCATCGGGCAACGAGGGCCGGACAGCCTCTCGACCTCGCGCCCCAGGAGTACCGGTTGCTTGAATATCTACTGCGCCATTCCGGCCAGGTGCTGACCCGTACCAGACTCGCCGAGCAGGTGTGGGACATGAACTTTGACGGTGACAGCAACGTCGTCGACGTGGCGGTGCGTCGCTTGCGGCGCAAGGTGGACGATCCTTTCGAGCAAAAACTGATCCACACGCTGCGGGGAGTTGGCTATGTCCTCGAAGCCAGGAACTAAGGCCATGGGAACATCTCCTGGTAAGTTGGGGGAAAAACCTGCCTCCATCGCCACCCGTCTTACGCTGTGGTACGCACTTCTGAGCATCGTCTTGATTGCAGCTGCCGGCAGCGTCATGTACTGGGTCTTGGTGGATCGCCTGCACCAGAAGGACGACCAATTACTTGCCGGACGCATTGCTGAATTACGGGCGATTCTGCAACTCCATCCGCCCGGTTCCGCTTTTTTCTCGGAGGAAGCCAAACGCGAAGCGACCATGCTGCCAGGTATCCAGGTCCGCATGCAGGATTCCAGTGGTGAAAGGATCTTCGAAACCGTGGGTACCCAGCCAGCCCTGTTCGATCACTTTCCTCCACCTTCCGAGACGGAACACAGTACAGATTGGCGAGCCCCGGACGGCGGTTTCTACCGCATCATGGCTGCGCGGATTGCGGTTGGAGCGGGTTACACGGTGCAAGCGGCGATGAACCGGTCCACGGAAGAGGCGTTGTTGGCCGCCTACCGGCGAATGTTGTGGCTGGCGATTTCCGCCGCCTTAGTGGTCGCCATTGTGGCCGGTTATCTCATCGCCCGGCGTGAAATGCGACCCGTATTGAGACTGGCGGCACTGGTCGCTGAATTGGGCGCAACCGACCTCCATCGCCGTATCGGTGATGACGACTGGCCATCGGAACTAAAGCCCCTCGCCACCAATTTCGACCAACTGCTGGCGCGGCTGGAAGACGCCTTTGCCCGCATGTCGCAGTTTTCCGCCGACATTGCACACGAACTACGAACGCCGTTCCACATCCTTCAGGGCGAGGCCGAACTAGCGCTCACCCGGGCTGGATCGAGCGAAGCATACCGGGCCTGCATCGAATCGGCCGCCGAGGAATACCAGCGGCTGGCCGCCATGGTGGACGCGCTGCTCTTCCTCGCTCGCGCCGAACAGCCCGACGCCCAATTGGATTGGCAGCCACTCCAACTCGACCACGAGATCGCCACCGTCTGCGATTTCTATCAAGCACTGGCGGACGAGCAGGCGGTGACGCTGATCGCTGCGGGAAACGGGGTGGTCCGGGCCGATGCTGCCCTGTTGCGGCGGGCTCTCGGCAACCTCGTGGCCAATGCCTTGCGCCATACCCCCAGTGGCGGACGCATCATCGTTGCGGCCCGGCAACGACCGGACCAAGGCGCCGAAATCAGCGTCAGCGATACTGGCGACGGCATCGCGTCCGATGACCTAGCCCATGTCTTCGACCGCTTCTACCGGGCCGATAGCGCCCGTTCGCGGGCGAAGGCGGGCACGGGACTGGGATTGGCCATCGTCAAGTTCATCATGGAACTACATGGCGGCACAGCGTCGATCCAGAGCGAACTTCACCAAGGCACGACTGTGACGCTGACTTTCCCGGCCTGACGGGTTGCCCACAATCCAATGCCCGCTGAAGATGACCAAATGGTCAGGCTACGGTCATTTTCCGGTTCCCCCGCACTCCCTATTCTTTCGCTCGTCCGGCACCGTCGCTTTCCGGTTGCAGGCAATTCGACGGTCCAGCCACCCAGAATGGAAGAAGATGAAGCGCCTACCTATTACGCTCGTGCTGCTCCTGGCCGGTTGTGCGAGCTTTACGCCTCAACCGCTCGATTCGGGAAAGCAGCAGGCAGCCCTCGAATCCCGGCGGCTTGACGCCCCGGACGTCCGGCAGTTCGCCGAGCGCAGCCTGGGACATGAAATCACCCCATGGCCGCCCCAGCCCTGGGGCCTCGATGCACTCACCCTGGTCGCCTTCTACTACCAACCCGATCTCGACCGGGCTCAGGCGCAGCGGGTCGCTGCCGAAGCCGCGACCATCACCGCTGGTGCACGACCCAACCCGACGGGCGGAGGCTCGTTCCAGCGCAATTTGGATGCGCCGGCGGGCCAGTCGCCTTGGACCAATGGTTTCACCCTCGACATCCCGGTAGAAACCGCCGGCAAGCGCGACATTCGCATCGAGCAGGCGCAGCATTTGGCGCAGGCGGCGAAGCTACGGGCGGCCGAGGCCGTCTGGCAAGTGAGGAGCCGTGTGCGCGCGAGCCTCTTGGCCGCCTACCCGACCAAGGAGCTGGTGCGCCGCCAGCGTGACCTGCAGGAGGAAATCGCGCACATGATCGAGCGGCGCTTTGTCGCCGGTTTCGCCTCCCAGCCCGAACTGACGCAAGCGCGCCTGACACTCAACCGCGCCACGCTCGCGCTACGCGAGAACCAGAAACAGGGCGCCGAGAACCGCGCCCGGCTGGCCGCCGCCATCGGCGTGCCGGACGCGGCCCTCGATGGGGCCGAGGTTTCCTATCAAGCCTTCGAGCAACTGCCGCCGGTTTCAAATCTGCCGCCCACAGAAGCCCGGCGCCAGGCGCTGGTGACCCGGCCTGACGTGCTCGCGACCCTAGCTGACTACGAGGCCGCCCAATCGGCCCTGCAACTGGAAATCGCTAAGCAGTACCCGGACATCTCGATTGGCCCCGGCTACACCTGGGACGCCGGCCAGGTGAAATGGTCGCTCGGGTTGTCGCTGGTGCTGCCGCTCTTGAACCGCAATGAAGGCCCCATCGCCGAGGCCAAAGCTCGGCGCGAGGAAGCGGCTGCCGCTTTTCTGTCCGTCCAGGCCAAGGCTATTGCCGAGGTCGACGAAGCGCTGGCCGGCTACGGCCATGCCGTCGAAATGTTCGAGACTGCTGATGCCCTGTTACAGGCCCAGCAGAAGCTGGAGCGCAGCACCGCAGCCGCCTTCCAGGGCGGTGAAGCCGACCGGCTGTCCTGGGTCTCCGCCCGCTTTGAGACCGTCGCTGCCGAGCTGGCTCGCATCAGCGCGCTCTCGCAAGCACAGACGAGCCTGGGCCGCGTGGAGGATGCCCTGCGCCGGCCGTTGGGTGCCCAGGGAACGCTCCCGACCGCGGAGCAGGTCCTGTCGTCGAAATCCCATCGCAACGGAAATCAACCATGAAAAAGAAACCCTTCATCCTGGCCGCCATCGCCGCGGCCGTGGCAGGCCTCGCCGTCTGGGGCTTCATCGAGGGGCGCAAGGAATTTGCGCTGGAAGCGGAGCGGGAGCGCCCCGTCCAGATACCCTCGCGCGTCGTCGCCCAGCCCGACGGCACGGTAGTGGTGTTCGACGCCGACACCCAGAGGCGGGCAGACATCGCCGTGGCGCCCGTGCAGGCTGTCGCCCGGAGGGGGGAGGTGGAAGCCCTGGCCACCGTCCTGCCCGCCCAGGAGCTGATCGATCTGCACAGTGCCTACATCACGGCCCGGACCCACGCGGACCGGACCCGGGTGGCGGCACAAGCGTCGCGCCGAGAGTACGAGCGGATCAAGGCGCTGCACAGCGACGACTACAACGTCTCGACCAAGATGCTGGAGGCAGCGCAGACCCAGGAGCAGACCGACGAGGCCGCTGCCCGCGGCGCCGGCGAAACGCTGACGGCAGTGGAACAGGGCATCCGCCAAAAGTGGGGCGGCGTGCTGGCCTCTGCGGCCATGAGCAACGCTGCCAGCTTTCAGCGCCTCACAGACGGGCGTGAGGTCCTGCTGCGGGTAGCGGCACCGGCCGGCACGGCCCTCGCCAGGGCTCCTGCTGCGGCCCGGGTGGTGGGCAGCGACGGCGGCTTCCGGGCAGCCGCTTTGGTATCGCCCTCGCCGGTGGCTGATCCCCGCATACAGGGGCCAACCTTCTTCTACACCGCCCCGGCTGAGAGACTGCTGCCCGGCACTGTCGTTATCGCCTACCTGCCTGCCGGCGCGGAGCGCACGGGCGGTCTCATCCCGGCCGATGCCTTGGTTTGGTGGCAGGGCAAGGCGTGGTACTACGTGCAGAGTGCGTCAGACCGATTCCTACGTCGTGAGCTGGCCGGCGCCATGCCGGTGGACCAAGGCTGGTTCGTCGCCGGACTGCCGGCACTCCAGGTAGTGGTGCGCGGCGCCCAGACGCTGCTGTCGGAAGAACTGCGCAGCCAGATCGAGGTCGGCGAGGAAAACAAATGACGAACCTCGATGTGCGGACCGGCTGGCTTGCCGCCATCGTCGGCTTCTCCCTGCGCTATCGGGGCGTGGTCATTGCGCTCGCCGTGCTTCTGGCGGGCTACGGCCTCTACGCGTTCAGCGGCGCCAAGTACGATGTCTTTCCCGAATTCGCCCCGCCCCAGGTGACCATCCAGATCGAGGCACCGGGCCTTGCTCCGGAGCAGGTGGAAGCGCTGGTGACCCAGCCCACTGAGAACGCCATCAACGGCGTCGCCGGAATCGAGTCCCTGCGTTCCCAGTCGATCCAGGGACTATCGGTCATTACCGTTACCTTCGATCCGAAAAGCGACATCTTCCGTGACCGCCAGAACGTAAATGAACGCCTGACGGCCCTGGCCACCCAGTTGCCGCGCGGCGTGCAGGCCCCGGCCATGTCGCCGCTCACGTCCTCCACGAGCATCGTCATGGCCGTCGGTCTTACCTCCGAACAGCGCTCCCTCATGGACCTGCGCACCTTGGCTGACTGGACCTTGAAACCACGCCTGCTGGCGGTGCCCGGGGTATCAAAAGTGGCCGTGTTCGGCGGCGAGAGCAAGGAATTTCAGGTGCAGGTGAAGCCCGACCGGCTGACCAAGTACGACCTGGCGCTCTCCGATGTCCTGGACGTGGCCCGGCGCGCTACCGGCGTTCGGGGAGCGGGCTTCATCGACAACGCCAACCAGCGCCTCGTCCTGCGCACCCAGGCCCAGTCCCTGACGGCAGAGGAACTCGCCCGCACCATCGTCCGCCAGCAAGGTGGGGCAAACCTGACATTAGGAGACGTAGCGGAGGTCCGAGAGGCACCCGAGCCGCCGATCGGCGCCGCTCTGGTGGCCGGTGCTCCGGGCGTGCAACTGGTGATTTCCGAGCAGTACGGCGCCAACAGCATGGCAGTCACCGAGGCGATGGAGCATGCCCTGGACGAGATGCGGCCGGACCTCGAAGCCCAAGGTGTCGGCCTCCATGGCGACGTGTTCCGACCCGCTAACTTCATCGCCATTGCGACGCAAAACGTCCAACATTCGCTCCTCCTAGGTGCCGCGCTGGTGGTCGTTGTGGTGGCGCTCTTCCTCTTCAACTGGCGCACCTCGGCCATCGCGCTCACCGCCATCCCGCTCTCGCTGCTCGCGGCCGTCACCGTCCTGGAAACCCGTGGGATCAGCCTGAACACCATGACCCTCGGGGGCCTCGCCATCGCCATCGGCCTCCTGGTGGACGACGCCATCATCGTTGTGGAGAACATCTATCGGCGCCTACGGGAGAATCGCCAGCTGCCGGATTCCGTACCGGTCCTCGACGTGGTGCTCGATGCGGTGCTGGAGGTGCGTAGCGCCGTGGTCTACGCCACCTTCGCCATCGCCCTGGTCTTCCTGCCGGTCCTCACCCTGCCAGGGATTGCCGGGCGGCTCTTCTCACCGTTAGGGATCGCCTACCTGCTGGCGACGCTGGCCTCGCTCGTGGTCGCCATCACCGTCACGCCTGCGCTGTGCCTCACGCTCCTGCCCCAAGCCGAATTGCCCCCCCACGATCCGGCGGTGGCGGCCTGGCTGAAGGAGCGATACCGGATGCTGGTGAGCGTCGTCGAGCGGCATTACCGCTGGGTCGTGGGCTGCGTGACCGCCCTCACGCTGGCAGGACTGGTAGCCCTACCGTTTTTCGGCGGCAGCTTCCTGCCGGAACTGAAGGAAGGGCATTACATCCTGCACATGTCGGCCGTACCCGGCACCTCGCTCGCCGAGTCGCTGCGCATCGGCCGCCAGGTCACGGCGGAACTCCTGAAGCTGCCGTCCGTGCGGGCGGTCAGCCAGCGGGTCGGGCGGGCCGAGAAGGCCGACGACACCTGGGGTACCCATTACAGCGAGTTCAACGTCGACCTGAAACCCCTCTCCGGGAAAGAAGCAGAGTTCGCGCAAGCCGACATCCGCAACGCACTCGCCCGCATTCCCGGGGTGAGCTTCGCGGTCAAGACCTTCCTTGCCGAACGGGTCGAGGAAACCCTGTCCGGCTACACGGCGGCGGTGGTGGTCAACCTCTACGGCAACAATCTCGATACCCTGGATGCCGAGGCACAGCGCGTTGCCCAGGCATTGGGGCAGATGCCCGGCGCCACCGAAGTCCAGCTCCAATCACCGCCCGGTTCGCCCGAGCTGGGTATCCGGATTCGCCCAGAGGCCCTGGCCCGCTGGGGGTTCGACGCCGTGGACGTGCTCGACGCGGTGGAAACCGCCTTCCAGGGCTCGGTGGTCGGGCAGGTCTATGACGGCAACCGGGTTTTCAACGTGAGCGTCATCCTGCCGCCCAAGGCCCGGCGCAGTATCGCCGATGTGAAGGCGCTCCCACTGCGGAATGCCGCTGGGGCTTTCGTCAGACTCGATCAGCTCGCCGACGTGTATGCCACGTCTGGCCGCTACGTGGTGCTGCACACCGGCGCCCGGCGGGTGCAGACCATCACCTGCAACGTCGCCGGCCGGGACGTAGCCTCGTTTGTCGCCGATGCCAAGCAAAACCTCTCTAAGGTGCACCTGAGTCCCGGCAACTATGTCGAGTTCGGCGGCGCCGCCGCAGCCCAGGCGGCCTCCCTACGCGACCTGCTGGTCCATTCGGTGATCGCCGCCATAGCCATCGTCCTGTTGCTCTGGATCACGCTGGGGCGCTGGCGCAACCTCAACCTCGTGCTGCTCAACTTGCCGTTCGCTCTGGTCGGCGGGGTGCTCGCCGTCTTCGGCACCGGCGGCGGCATCTCGCTCGGTTCCTTGGTTGGGTTCGTGACACTTTTCGGTATCACCCTGCGCAATTCGGTGATGCTGCTCTCCCATTACGACCACCTGGTCAATGTGGAAGGCATGGCCTGGGGGCCGGAGGCTGCTCTGCGGGGCGCCGTCGAACGCCTTACGCCGATCCTGATGACAGCACTCGCTACTGCGCTCGGGCTTCTGCCGCTCGCCATCGGCAGCGGCGATCCGGGACGGGAAATCGAAGGCCCTATGGCATTGGTCATCCTGGGGGGGCTCTTCACCTCCACCGCGCTCAATCTGCTGGTAATGCCCAGCCTCGCGCTGCGCTACGGCCGCTTCGGGGCCGTTGCCACCCCATAGTCCCATCCCATCAGATATGGCCAGCAGGCGTAATCCTGCTGGCCGGCCGCATATCCGCCTGAAACCGGAAAGCAACAAGAAGAGGCAAACCCTCAATGGCTTCGATTGAACGCACCGCCTATCCCCGCTTCAAACGCAGCCCATCGGCGCGGGAACTGGACACGCTCTATACGCCGACCGAGGACGAGTTACAGTTCGCACGGCTCATCGCGCGCAAGATCCAACCACGCTTCGGCTTGCTGTTGCTGCTTAAGGCATTCCAGCGGCTGGGCTACTTCCCGGCGATGGAGGACATTCCGGTGGCCATCGTCCAGCATGTGCGCGCCACGGCCGGCATCGATGCGGAAATATCGGCTGCCTATGCCGAGCCGCGCACCCTCTACCGGCATCACCTGGCGATCCGCGAGCGCCTGAGTGTCTCGGCCTGGGGCGACGAGGGACTGCGGGTGGCGAGTGAGGCAATGGCGACTGCCGCCGAGGTCATGGACAACCCGGCCGACCTCATCAACGTCGCCATCGAGGAACTGGTGCGCCAGCGTATCGAGCTGCCGGCCTTCAGCACCCTCGACCGGCTCTCGCGGCGCATCCGTACCTTGGTCAATGGCCGTTTCTTCGAGGCGGTGCTGGCGCAACTCACCGAGGCCGAGCGTGGGCAACTCGACGCCTTGCTGGAAGTCGGCGATAGCCCCCAGAAGAAGAGCCTGTTCTTCGCCCTCAAGCAACTCCCCAAGCGCTCCTCCCTGGAGCACTTGCAGGAGTTGCTCGACCACATCGTCAAGTTGTCGAACACCGTTGGCGCCGACCATCACTTGGCCGATATTCCCAACGCCAAGATCAAGCATTTTGCCGCAGAGGCCAAGGCGCTCGACGCCGCGGAACTGAAGAAATTCACCTCGCCCAAGCGCTACGTATTGGTTCTGAGCCTGATCCACCGTGCACGTGTGCAGGCCCGCGATGACTTGGCCGACATGTTCATCAAACGCATGAGCCACATCCATCGGCGTGGCAAGGACGAGTTGGAACGGCTGCGCATCCGCTACCGCCACAAGACCGAGCACCTGGTGGCCACCCTCGCGGATGTCATCCAGGTGTTGGAGACCCAGCCGGCGGACGCCGAAGCCGGCCGCTCCATCCGCTCATTGTTGTCGAACCGTGGTGGCACCCAGGCCCTGCAGGAGGATTGCACGGCTATCAACGCCTTTAGCGGCGATAACTACTTTCCGCTGCTCTGGCGCTTCTACCGCAGCCATCGGCCGACCCTGTTCCGCATGGTGCATCTCTTGACCATGACCTCGACCAGCGAAGACCAGTCGCTGATGCAGGCTCTCGACGCGTTACTCGCCCATGAGAACCGCAAAGGCGCCTGGATCGACGAGGCCGTGGACCTCTCTTTCAGCAACGAACGCTGGAAGCGGACCGTGCTCGTGAAGACAGACGACGGCGAGCGTATCAGCCGGCCACACTTCGAGGTCTGCGTGTTCTCTGCACTGGCGGCCGAGATCAAGTCAGGCGATGTCTCCATCCAGGGCTCCGAAGCCTATGCCGACTATCGGGAGCAACTTCTGTCCTGGGAGGAGTGCGAGCCGCTGGTCACTGACTACTGCGCGCAGTTGGATTTTGCAGCCGATGCCGCGGGGTTCACCACAAGCCTGCGTGATAGCCTAACCGAGATCGCGGTGACCGTGGATGCCGGTTTCCCGGAAAACAAATCGTTGGGTATCGACGAAGCTGGGCTGCCGATGTTGAAGCGCAGCACGCCGCGGGAGCCGAAAGCGTCGGCTCGGGCGCTAGAAACGGCGCTACTGGAGCGCCTGCCGGAACGCAACGTCATCGACGTGCTCTGCAACGTCGCACACTGGACCAGCTGGAACCGGCACTTCGGGCCGCTATCCGGCTCCGATCCCAAGATCGAGAACCACGGCGAACGCTATATCCTCACAGCCTTCACTTACGGTTGCAATCTTGGGCCAATGCAGGCATCGCGCCACCTGCGCGGCGCCGTGACGCCCCACATGCTGTCGTTCATCAACCGTCGGCATGTCAATGCCAACAAGCTCAACGCGGCACTGCGGGACATCATCAACCGCTACCATGGCTTCCAGTTGCCCAAGGTGTGGGGCGAGGGCAAATCGGCCGCGGCCGACGGCACCAAGTTCGACATGTTCGACCAGAACCTCCTGGCGGAATACCACATCCGCTACGGCGGTTATGGCGGCATCGCCTACCACCATGTGGCCGACAACTACGTGGCGCTGTTCAGTCATTTCATTCCCTGCGGCGTCTGGGAGGCGGTCTATATCATCGAAGGCCTGCTGCAAAACAAGTCGGACATTCAGCCCGATACGGTGCATGCCGATACTCAGGGGCAATCGGCACCGGTCTTTGCTCTGGCCTATCTGCTGGGTATCAAACTGATGCCGCGCATCCGCAACTGGCATGACTTGGTGTTTTTCCGGCCAAGCAAGGAGACAACCTACGAGCACATCGACACGCTGTTCAAGGACGCCATCGACTGGAACTTGATCGAGACCCACTGGAAAGACCTGGTGCGTGTGGTGCTGTCCATCAAGGCCGGCAAGATTTCGTCGTCGACGCTCTTACGCAAGCTCGGCAACTACAGCCGCAAGAACCGGCTCTACCAGGCATTCCGAGAACTCGGGCGGGTAGTGCGCACAGCATTTTTGCTGCAATACATCTCTGACCTCGAACTGCGCGAGCAGATCACCGCAACCACCAACAAGGTAGAAGCCTACAACGGCTTTTCCAAGTGGCTGTTCTTTGGCGGGGAAGGGGTCATCGCCGATAATGACCCCGAAGAGCAGGAAAAAATCATTAAGTACAACGATCTCGTGGCCAATGCGATCATCTTCCACAACGTGGTAGACCAGACCCGTATCCTGCGGGAGCTCAAGGCGGAAGGATTCCCGATCGCCCGCGAGGATGTGGCCACCTTGAGCCCTTACGTCACCAGCCACATCAAGCGATTCGGCGACTACATCATCGACGCTGAGGCTGTCCCAGAGCCGATTGATCCATCGCTACCAATCTGAGCCACGGCAGGGCATAAACCGGCTTCAAACGGTTCTATGTCCTATTTTTACATGTATGTCGGCTGGACCCGTTGAAGCAGCTACAGGCCGAGGGTGCGCTGATCA
>MKUH01000003.1 GCA_001897745.1 Candidatus Accumulibacter sp. 66-26 | reverse complement strand
CGGCGGCATGATTTCCTCGACGGTCCTCACCCTCGCGGTGATCCCGGCGATCTACGCGCTGGTCAAGCAGTGGCGCCTGCAGCGCGGGATCGAGGACTGAGGGAGCACGGCATGATGCCGGCGATATCTAACATGCGGACTGCTTTTGCCGATTTGGCACGCCGCGCCGCCGTCTGGCGCCGGGCCTTCCGCGCCTGGCGCCGGGAGAACGCGCGGGCGCACGCCGCGGCCAGACCGGGCGCCTGCTGTTCGGCGCCGCCCCCGGGAGCGGGCGGAGAACGCGGGGGGAAACGATGAACCGAGAGTCCAATCCGCCGCCGCCGGGCGCGGGGCGGAAATCGCCATGGCCGGCAGCGGCGGCCATGCTGGCCGTCGTCCTGCTCTTCTATATCGTCCGGGAACACTGGGACCACCTCGCCGGAGGGTGGGTTTACCTGCTCCTTCTGCTCTGCCCCTTGCTGCATTTGTTCGGGCACGGCCACCAACATGAACACAACGAAAAAGGAAGCAACGATGCAAAAAAAACATAGGCAATGGCTGCTGGTCGGAGTGCTGGCGTTCTTTGGCACCGGCGTGCAGGCGCAGAACTGGCAGGTGCCCAAGCCGAGTCCCGGGCTGATGCCCAACCCGGCGAGCGGCAAGGCGCTGTTCGACAGGAACTGCGCGTCGTGCCACGGCGCCGACCTGAAAGGCTCGGACAAGGGGCCGCCGCTCCTGCACCGCATCTACGAACCTTCGCACCACGGCGACCCGGCCTTCCAGCTCGCCGCGAAGAACGGCGTGCGCGCCCACCACTGGAAGTTCGGCGACATGGCGCCGGTGCCGCAGGTGACGCCGGACGACGTGGCGCACATCACCGCCTACGTGCGCGCCGAGCAGCGCAAGGTCGGCATCTACTGAGAAAGGGCGGGCGCGGGCCATGCCGTTGGCGTGCGCCCTGATGCCGTGGGGCGCCGACGGGCGCGACAGCGCCGATCCGCTTTTCTTGACCTGTGTGCAATGTGAAAAACCCGCCGGGTGATAGAATGCCGCCCGTCGTCACAAGATTGAAACAATCCATGTTTGCACGTTTTATGCCCCAGGAGGGCAAGTTCTTCGACCTCTTCAACGCCCACGCCGAACAGGTCGTGCTGGGCGGCAAAACGCTGGTCGAACTCATGTCGGTCCTCGGCAAATCGGATGACGAGGCGGCGCGGCACTGCGAGACGATCGACATCGTCGAGAACCGCGCCGACAAGATCACCCACGAAACGATCGCCCTGCTGCACAAGACTTTCATCACGCCGCTCGACCGCGACGAGATCCACCAGCTGATCACCCGTCTCGACGACATCCTCGACCTGATCCAGGATGCCGCGCAGACCGTGACCCTCTACGACATCAAGCGCGCCACCCCCGAGGCGATCAATCTCGCCGAGATCGTTTGCTCCTGCTGCGACCGCGTGCGTTCCGCCGTCAGCCTGCTGCACACGATGGACAACGCGGCGGCCATCCTCAAGACCTGCCAGGAAATCGACCGCCTCGAATCCGACGCCGACCGCGTCATGCGCGGCGCCATGTCGAAACTCTTCCGCGACGAACCCGATGTCCGCCAACTGATCAAGTTCAAGGCCATCTACGAGTTGCTCGAAACGGTGACCGATCGCTGCGAGGATGTGGCGAACATCATCGAAGGCATCGTTCTCGAAAACTCCTGATCGGCGCGGATCATGGAAACTGTGAACATCGGCCTCGGCGTCGTGATCTTTCTCGTCGTCCTGGCGCTTGCGTTCGATTTCATGAACGGCTTCCACGACGCGGCGAACGCGATCGCCACCGTCGTTTCGACGCGCGTGCTCAAACCGCATACGGCGGTGATGATGGCGGCCTTCTTCAACGTGGTCGCCATTTTCGTCTTCCAGCTCAAGGTCGCGGCGACGGTCGGCAAGGGCACCATCGATCCTTCGATCATCGACCACTACGTCGTCTTCGGCGCGCTGGTCGGTGCCATCGCCTGGAACGTCATCACCTGGTACTACGGCATTCCCTCCTCGTCCTCGCACGCCCTGATCGGCGGCCTGATCGGCGCCGCGCTGGCCAAGGCCGGCCCCGGCTCGCTGGTCGCCTCGGGCGTCCTCAAGGTGGTCGCCTTCATCTTCATCTCGCCGCTGCTCGGCATGGCGCTCGGGACGCTGATGATGATCCTCGTCTCGTGGATATTCAGCCGCAGCACGCCGCGCCGCGTCGACAACTGGTCGCGCCGCCTGCAGCTCGTCTCGGCGTCGGCCTATGCCCTCGGCCACGGCGGCAACGACGCGCAGAAGACGATCGGCATCATCTGGATGCTGCTGATCGCCGCCGGCATGACGCAGAGCGACGCGCCGATTCCGACCTGGGTGGTGATTTCCTGCTACGCGGCGATCGGTCTGGGCACCGCCTTCGGCGGCTGGCGCATCATCAAGCTGATGGGGCAGAAGATCACCAAGCTGCGTCCGGTCGGCGGCTTCTGCGCGCAGACGGGGGGGGCCATCACGCTCTTCCTGGCCACCGCGCTCGGCATTCCGGTGTCGACCACGCACACCATCACCGGCGCCATCGTCGGCGTCGGCGCCACGCAGAAGCTCTCGGCCGTGCGCTGGGGCATTGCCGGCACCATCGTCTGGGCGTGGATCCTGACGATTCCGTTCAGCGCGCTGGTCGCCGCGCTCTTCTGGTACCTCGGCCGCTTCATCCTCTGATTCCGCAAGCGCCGTGCCGCAGGCCCGCGCGGCCTGCGGCGCGGCGCTCGTGTCCATGCGGCGCCCCGGCGGGGCGCCGGTCCCGCTTTCCCTGTTTTCCCTGTTTCGGCGCTCAGGCCGGGATGTCCGGCACCAGCATCTGTTCGAGTTGGGCGATGCGGTCCTTGAGTTGCAGCTTGCGCTTCTTGAGGCGGCGGACGAGCAGTTGATCCGGCGGCGGAACCAGCGACAGATGATCGATCACCAGATCGAGATCGCGATGTTCGACCTGCATTTCGTTCAGGCGCGCACGGATGTCGGCTATTTCTGTTTCGGTCAGCGTCATCGGAAAATCCCCAGAGTCGGTGCCCGGCGGGGCAAGCCGGGGCTTATGGTAGGCGGGGCCGGGGTAAAAAACAACGCCGCACCGGCGCTGCGCCGCCGTTTTCCTGTATCGCAATGGCGCCGTGGTTCGGCGGCGAAAATCCGCCCGCCGCTGTTCGAGACTTGCTGCATCGCGCGCAATAACGAATAGAATAGGGGCTGAATCCGTATCGCTTGGTAAACTTTGTAAATCCGTTGGAGGGGGCAGATGCTTTATCACGTCATCGTTTCGTTCGGTAAGGAGAAAGAATATGAATACAAGTTCTCCGATTCCGAACTGGCCGGAGGCTCCGCCGAAGAGGCGCGCCGCTGGTTCGACAAGGAGTTCACCGATCTGGAGTGCGAGCCGAGCAATCCGATGGGCAAGGTCCTGATCATCGACAAAATCCTCAACGTCGCCCGCTACGGCGGCGAGCAGCGCTTCGTGGACGGCAAGGACTGGGCCAAGCAATTCGCCCGCTACACCGCCCTCGCGCTGGGGCGCGACACCATCCGCGTGGACGTGGCCGGCTTCAACATCGGCTACTGAACGACGCTGGCGGCAGCGCGGGCGGCGCGGTCCTTCGAGGCCGCGCCGTTTTCATTTTCGCCGCCGGAGCGATCGATGCACTGGAAAGCAGCTTTCCACTTCCCTTTTTTGCTGCCAAGCGTCTTTCCTCTTCGTTTCTCGCCGCTTCGCCGGATGCGATGATTCGCAAGGCTTTTTTCTTCTGGCACGTTTCTTGTTAAGCCTCTCCCCGACTGTGCGCGCACGCCTCGCCGCGTGACCGCGTAAACCTCCCGGCCGGATGCCGGGCGACAAGAGAGAGGAGGGGAAAATGGCTGATACCAGTCTGTTGAAACTGGAAGAGGACGAAAGCATTGCCGCAGCGAGCCGGCGTCTCGGCATGTCGCGGCGCGAGTTCCTGCAATTCTGCGCGGCGATGTCGGCGACGCTCGGGCTGCCGCAGGGCGCCGAGGCGGCGATGGCCGGCGCGGTGGCCGCCAAGAAGCGGCCGTCGGTGATCTGGCTGCATTTCCAGGAATGCACCGGCTGCACCGAGTCGATCCTGCGCGCGGAACACCCGACGCTGGAAAAGCTGATCCTCGACGTCATCTCGCTCGACTACCACGAGACGCTGTTCGCCGCCGCCGGCCATCAGGTCGAGGCGGCACGGCACGCGGCGATGAAGGCGAACAAGGGGCAGTACCTGCTGGTCGTCGAGGGCGCCATCCCGACGCGCGACGGCGGCATCTACTGCAAGATCGGCGGCAAGACGGCGATCGAACTGCTCAACGAATGCGCCGCCGACGCGGCGGCGGTGATCGCCATCGGCTCCTGCGCGAGCTGGGGCGGCATGCCTTCGACCGATCCCAATCCGACCGGCGCCACGGGCGTTTCCAAGGTGCTCGGCAAGCCGGTCGTGACCATCCCCGGCTGCCCGCCGAACCCCTACAACTTCCTGTCGACGGTGGTGCACTTCCTGACCTTCGGCAGCCTGCCGCCGGTCGACGAACTCGGCCGTCCGAAGTTCGCCTACTCGCGCCTCGTGCATGAGAACTGCGAACGCCGCGCGCACTTCGACGCCGGGCGCTTCGCCATGGACTTCGGCGACGAAGGGCACCGCAAGGGCTACTGCCTGTACAAGCTCGGCTGCAAGGGGCCGGAAACCTACGCCAACTGTCCGACCGTGCTCTTCGGCGACGCCGGCGGCGGCACCTGGCCGGTCGGTTGCGGCCACCCGTGCATCGGCTGCACCGAGGAGGGCGTCGGCTTCCAGAAGCCGATCCACATGGTCGCCAAGCTGAAGAACATCGAACCGCCGTTGCAGTATCCGCGCATCGTCGAGGAGAAGGGCACCGGCGCGACGCTCGGTTCGGCCGCCGTGCTCGCCGCGGTCGCCGGGGCGGCGGCCGGCGCGGGCGCGATGGTGGCGAAGAACCTCGGCCTCTCGCATCAGGCCGAGGAGGCCGAACGCGAGAAGGAGCGCGCGCGTTCCAGCGAGAAAGCAGGGGTGTGAGATGGCCGATAACGCTCGCGAAGCGCGGCCGGCCGGGAACTCCCGGCGCCGCTTCCTGAAGGGCTGCGCGGCGGCCGGCGGCGTCGCCGCCGTCGCCGCGACCGGCCAGCGCGCCGAGGCGCGCGAGACGCTGCAGCGGCCGCCCGAGGCGCTCGGCCTGCTCTACGACGCGACGCTGTGCGTCGGCTGCAAGGCCTGCGTCGCCGCGTGCAAGCAGGCCAACGAGAATCCGGCCGAGTTTTCGACCGTCGACAAATTGTGGGACACGCCGCTCGACACCAGCGGCTACACCTTCAATCTGATCAAGATGTACCGCAACGGCACGATGCAGACGAAGGACGCCGAGGAGAACGGCTACGCCTTCATGAAGACCTCGTGCATGCACTGCGCCGATCCGTCGTGCGTCTCGGCCTGCCCGGTCTCGGCGATGACCAAGAACCCGCAGACCGGCGTCGTCGAATACAACGCCGACGCCTGCATCGGCTGCCGCTACTGCGTCGCCGCGTGCCCGTTCGGTATCCCGAAGTACCAGTACGACTCGCCGACCGGAAAGATCGGCAAGTGCGAGCTGTGCCGCCACCGCACCAAGGACGGCCACTACTCGGCCTGCGCCGAGGTCTGCCCGACCGGCGCGACGCTCTACGGGCGCACCGAGGACCTGCTCGCCGAAGCCAAGCGCCGCCTGGCGCTCAAGCCGGGCAGCGTGGCCACCTTCCCGCGCGGCAAGCTGGGCGGGGCGGATCAGAGCTACGAGGCCTACGTCGGCAACTACAAGCAGCACGTCTATGGCGAAACCGAATACGGCGGCACGCAGGTGCTCAAGCTCTCGGGCGTCGATTTCGAGAAGGTCGGGATGCCCAATCTGCCGCCGGAAGCGGCCGCCGCGCATTCGGAGACGATCCAGCACACGCTCTACGGCGGCATGCTGATGCCGCTCGCCGTGCTCGGCGCGCTGACCTTCGTCGCCAAGCGCAACGTGCATCACGACGATGACGAAGGCGGCGCGGACGACAAGACGGGCGCCGCCCGCAAGGGGGAGGAGTGACCATGAGCAGGCAAAATTCATCCGCCGCGCCCGTCCAGCACGGCGCTCCGGCGCCCGTCGGCGGCAGCCTGACGAACGCGGCGACGCTGGTCAGCGGCGTCCTCGTCGCCGTCATGGCCGCCATCCTGATCGTGCGTTTCGTCTTCGGCCTCGGCGCCGTGACCAACCTCAACGACGGCTACCCGTGGGGCATCTGGGTCGTCGTCGACGTGGTGATCGGCTCGGCCTTCGCCTGCGGCGGCTTCTCGGTCGCCATGCTGGTGTACATCTTCAACAAGGGCGAATATCACCCGCTGGTCCGTCCGGCGCTGCTCGCCAGCCTGTTCGGCTACACGCTGGCCGGCGTCGGCGTCATCTTCGACCTCGGCCGCTGGTGGAATTTCTGGCACATCTTCTGGCCCGGCTACGCCAACCCGAACTCGGTGATGTTCGAAGTCGCGCTGTGCATCTCGGCCTACATCGTCGTCATGTGGCTGGAGTTCTCGCCGACCTTCTTCGAGAAGTTCGGCATGGCGGGCGCCAAGAAGAAGCTCAACAAGGTGCTGTTCTTCCTCGTCGCGCTCGGCACCGTGCTGCCGATGATGCACCAGTCGTCGCTCGGCACGCTGCTCGTCGTGATGGGCGTGCAGATCAACCCGCTGTGGCAGACGCAGCTGCTGCCGCTGCTCTTCCTGCTCACCGCGATCAGCATCGGCTACGGCGTCGTCCTCTTCGAGTCCTGCGTCGCCGCGTCGGCCTATCGGCGCTCTATCGAGACGCATCTGCTGCAGCCGCTGGCCCGGGTGATGCTCGGCTTCCTCGCCTTCTACCTCGTCGTGCGCTTCGGCGACCTCGTCTGGCGCGGCGCGCTCGGCGAAGCCTTCAAGCCGACCGTCGTGGCACTGGCATTCTGGATCGAGAACGCGCTCTTCGTCGCCCCTTTCCTGATCGTCGGCAGCGCCGGCGCGCGCCGCAACCCGGCCCGCCTGTTCCTGGCCGGCGTCGCACTGATGCTGGGCGGCGTCTTCCTGCGCCTGAACGGCTTCCTCATCGGCTACGACACCGGACCGGGCTGGAACTACTTCCCGTCGGTCCCCGAGCTGCTCGTCACGATCGGCATGTTCGCCATCGAGGTGCTCGGCTACATCATCATCACCCGCCGCTTCCCGGTCCTGCCGCGCGAAGTGCAACCTTCCCGCGCTTGATCCGGGATTCAGGAGATAAAGAAAATGTCCAAGAGAGTCACGATCGATCCGGTCACCCGCATTGAAGGCCACCTGCGCGTCGACGTCGAAGTCGATGCCGGCCGCGTCAAGAAGGCCTGGGCCTCGGGCCAGATGTGGCGCGGCGTCGAGAACATCCTGGTCGGCCGCGATCCGCGCGACGCATGGGCGATCACGCAGCGCATCTGCGGCGTCTGCACCACGGTGCATGCGATCTGCTCGGTGCGCGCCGTCGAAAACGCGCTGCAGCTCGAAATCCCGGTCAACGCGCAGTACATCCGCAACCTGATCGTCCTCGCGCACGCCATCCACGACCACATCGTCCATTTCTACCACCTCTCGGCGCTCGACTGGGTGGACGTGACGAGCGCCCTGAAGGCCGATCCGAAGAAGGCCTCCAGCCTCGCCGAAAGCCTCTCCAACTGGTCCGGCAACAGCGCCTCGGAATTCACCAAGGTGCGCGACCGCCTGTCCGGCTTCGTCGGCACCGGCCAGCTCGGCATCTTCACCAACGGCTACTGGGGCCACCCGGCGATGAAGCTGCCGCCGGAAGTGAACCTGATCGCCACCGCGCACTACCTGCAGGCGCTGGAAATCCAGCGCTACGCGAGCAAGATCGTCGCGGTGCTCGGCTCCAAGTCGCCGCACATCCAGAACGTCGCCGTCGGCGGCGTCGCCAACGCGCTGGCCATCGATTCGCAGTCGGTGCTCACCGTCGAACGTCTGCTCGCCGTCAAGGAGTGGATCGAGAAGCTCAACGACTTCGTCAAGAACGTCTACCTCGTCGACGTCGCCGTGGTCGGCGGCTTCTACCCGGAATGGACGAAGATCGGGCGCGGCATCGTCGACTACATCTCGGTGCCGGACATCCCGCTCGACGGCAAGGGCACGCAGTTCGCGCTGCCCGGCGGCCACATCGCGGGCGGCGACCTGTCGACCTTCAAGGAAATCACCAACTTCAACGACACCTACTTCCGCGACGGCGTCGCCGAGTCGGTCAAGCACTCGTGGTACGAGGGCGGCAAGGGGCCGCTGCACCCCTACCAGGGCGAGACGAAGCCGGAATACACCGACTTCCAGGACAACGGCAAATACTCCTGGCTGAAGTCGCCGACCTTCTACGGCAAGCCGATGCAGGTCGGCCCGCTGCCGCGCGTCGCCGCGATGGTCGCCGCCAAGCACGAGCCGACCATCGCCTACGCGACCAAGGCGCTCGATCTGGTGTCCACCGTCGCCAAGACCAAGGTCGGTCTTGATGCGCTGCACTCGACGATCGGCCGCCACGCGGCGCGCGCCGTTTCCGCCGCCGTGCAGGTCGACGAACTCGCACGCCAGTGGGACCTGCTGCTCGCCAACATGGCCAAGGGCGACCTCAAGACCTTCAACAAGCCGGTCTTCCCGAAGGGCGAGATCGCCGGCGTCGGCTTCCACGAAGCGCCGCGCGGCGTGCTCTCGCATTGGGTCGTGATCGACGACGGCAAGATCAAGAACTACCAGTGCGTCGTGCCGACCACCTGGAACGCCGCGCCGCGCAACGAGAAGGACGAACCGGGCGCCTACGAGGCCTGCCTGCTCGACACCCCCGTGGCGGTCCCCGACCAGCCGCTCGAAGTGCTGCGCACCGTGCACTCCTTCGACCCCTGTCTCGCCTGCGCCGTGCATATCGTCGACGAGGAGAACAACGAGGTCGTGAAGGTCAAGGCGGCGTGATGGACGCCGCCAAGCGCATCGTCGTCCTCGGCGTCGGCAACCTCCTGCTCTCCGACGAAGGCGTAGGCGTGCGCGTCGTCGAGCGCCTGCCGCAGGCCTACGTCGTGCCGCCCGAGGTGGCGCTGCTCGACGGCGGCACCTGCGGCATGGAGATGCTCGAAGATCTGGAGGACCTCGATGTCCTGATCTTGGTCGACGCCGTGCGCGCCCACAAGGCGCCGGGCACGCCGGTCCGCCTCGCCGGCGACGCTGTGCCGGTGTTCTTCAAGACCAAGCTGTCGCCGCATCAGGTCGGCCTGTCCGACGTGCTGGCGACGCTCGAACTGATCGGCAAGGCGCCGAAATACACGGCCATCCTCGGCATCCAGCCGGTCTCGCTGGAGACCGGCATGGCGCTGACGCCCGAGGTCGAGGCGCGGCTGCCGGAACTGATGCGCATGGTCGCTGACGAGCTCGCGGCGCAGGGCGTCGCGCTCGTACCGCGCGCCGCCGCCGGGGCGGGCGCTCAGGCCGCGCTGCAAGCGGGCGCGCGGACGGCGCAGGCCGCCTGATGTGCCTGTCGATTCCGCTGCGCGTGGTCGCCTGGGAGGATGCGGCGGGCGATTTCGCCATCGTCGAGCGCCCGCAGGGCGAGGGCGTGCGGCGCGAGCGCGTGAACATGATGCTGCTCGGCGCGCAGCCGGTCGGCACCTGGATACTGGCCTCGCTCGGCCTCGCCAAGGAGGTGCTCGACGACGCCGAGCGCGCGCTGATCGAGGACGCGCTCGCCGCGCTCTCGGCATCGCTGGCCGGCGATTACGACGCGGCGGCGCATTTCGCCGACCTCGGCCCGGCCTTCCACGAGCGCGGCGCGTGAGCGTCCGGGCCGGGTTGGCGGCGTTCGGCGCGGACGGCGCATGAACCAGCGCCTGCGCGTTCCCGCCTTCCGTCCGCCGCTGCCGCCGCCGGCCGCGGCCATCGCGGACGATCCGAGCCAACGCCTCGAAGCAATGTACCGCCGCATCTGGGCGGCCGGGATGTGCGATCTGCCTTTCGTCAATCCGGCGCTCGCCGTCGAGGCGCTCGGTTTCCGGCGCTGGCAGGGCGACTGGGTGGGCGCGCTGATCACGCCGTGGTTCCTCAATCTCTTCATCCTCCCGGGGGGCGGCACGCTGTGGTCCGAGCTGCCGTCCGGCGAGCGCTGCAAGGTCGCTTTCCCGGTCGGCACGCTGGAGTTCATCGCCGATCACGACGCGGCGGCCGACGCCGAACGCGAAATTCCCGCCTACCGCTATTGCCCGCTGTTCGCTCCGGTCGGCCAGTTCGCGACGCAGGACGCGGCGCGCGGCGCCGCGCTGGCGGCGCTCGAGGTGCTGCTGGCGCCGCCGCCGGCCGGCGAATCCTCCGCTGGCGCGGAGGCCGTGCCGGCCTTGCCGGCAACGCCGGGCGAAGGCGCCACGCCGCTTGCGGGCGGAGCGATCGGAGCGGCCAGCGTGGCTGAAGCGGCCGGCGAGCGCGGCGGGCCGGAACCGCGTCCGGATTCCTCCCGGCGCGCCTTCTTCCGCCGCGTCGCCGGCCGCTGAACCGGCCGCTTCGGCCGCCAATCCGCCTGCCGGCGGCGTGCGGCATTTGATCTGGGATAAACTTCCGGATCGCATCTTTTGTTAGCCTGACCCCATGAGCAAGGCATTTACCCGCGAAGCCGACGGCGACAGCGACGACAGCGATGGCGACGAGGACCTCCAGCCCGCGCTCAAGCTGCCGCAAGGCACGCACAACTACATCACGCCCGGCGGCCATGCCCGGCTGAAGGCGGAACTCGATCACCTGCTGCGCACCGAGCGCCCGCACGTCGTCGAGATCGTCGCCTGGGCGGCGTCGAACGGGGACCGTTCGGAGAACGGCGACTACATCTACGGCAAGAAGCGCCTGCGCGAAATCGACCGCCGCATCCGTTTCCTGACCAAGCGCCTGGACATCGCGCAGGTGGTCGATCCGACCCGCCAGGAGAGCGCCGACCAGGTCTTCTTCGGCGCGACCGTGACGATCGGCGACGAGCAGGGCGAGGAACAGACCTACCAGATCGTCGGCGTCGACGAGACCGACATCGCGCGCGGCCGCATCAGCTGGGTGTCGCCGCTGGCGCGTGCGCTGCTCAAGGCGCGCGAGGGCGACACGGTGCGCTTTCAGAGCCCGGCCGGCTGGCGCGAGGTCGACGTGCTGGCGGTCGAATACCGGAGCATCGAAGCATGAGCATCGACCGTCCGGTGGGCGATTTCATGCAGCGCGACCTGCTCGAGTGCGCGCCGGCGACGCCGATCGGCGAGGCCGCGGCGCGCATGCGCGATGCCCGCTGCGGCTCCATCCTGATCGTCGAGAACGGCGCGCCGCTCGGCATCTGGACGGAGAGCGACGCGCTGAGCGGCGTCTGGCACACGCCCGGCGATCTCGAACGGCCGATCTCGCTGTTCATGAAAGCGCCGGTCCGGACGATCCCCGAGCGGACTTCGCTCGGCGAGGCCAGCCGGCGCTTCCGCCAGGAGCGGGTGCGCCACCTGCTGGTCACCGGCGCCGACGGGCGCCACGTCGGCATGATTTCGCAGACCGACGTCGTGCGCCACCAGGGCGTCGCCTTTTTCCTGCATGCGCGCCAGGTCGCCTCGGCGGTCCACGCGCCGCCTCTGTGCATCGCCGACGATACGAGCTTTGCCCGCCTGCGCGAGCTGATGGTCGAGCGGCACCAGGACGCGCTCGTCGTGACGCGCGGGAGCGCGCTCGGCATCATCACGCCGAGCGATGTGATCGGCGCGCTCGGCGCGCGCCGCGTCGGCGTGCTGGCCGGCGACATCGCGAGCTTTCCGCTGCAGACGATCCGGTGCGACGCGACGCTGTTCCAGGCGCGCGACCTGTTCGCCCAGAACCGCATCCGCCACCTCGGCGTCGTCGATGAAGCGGACGCGCTGATCGGCCTGCTTTCCTTCCGCGACATCCTCGACAACGTCGAGCACGAGTACGTGCACGACCTGCTCGCACAGCTCGAACAGCAGACGCAGAAGCTCAAGGTGACGCAGCAGGAGTTCGCGCGCCAGGCCAGTCTCACCGACGCCATCCTCAACGCCCTGCCGATCAGCGTCTTCGTCAAGGACGAGGCGGGGCGGATGATCGTCGCCAACGAAACGATGGCGCAGCGCCTCGGCCGCCCGCTCGGCGAAGTGCTCGGGCGCGCCGCCGCCGAGCTGTTCCCCGCGGAGCTCGCGGCGCGTGTCAGTGCCGACGACGCGCGCGTGCGGAGCGGCAAGGAAACCCTGGTCCGCGAGGAGCAGCTGGACGACGGCCGCATCCTGCTCTCCGAGAAATGCCTCGTCGAGGTCGACGGGCAACCGCTGCTGATCGGCGCCGCGATGGACGTCACCGACTGGAAGCGCGCCGACGCCCTGATGGTCAGCAGCCACCACGTGCTCGAACTGATCGCCGCCGGCGACGAGCTGCCGGTCGTCCTCGACACGCTCTGCCGGCAGATCGAATCGCACCTGCCGGGCGCCCTCTGTTCGGTCCTGCTGCTCGATGCGGAGGGCCGGCATCTGCTGCACGGCGCCGCGCCGCACCTGCCGCTCGCCTACTCGCGCGTGCTCGACGGCATCGCCATCGGCGAGGCGGTCGGCTCCTGCGGCACGGCGGCGCATCGCGGCGAGCAGGTGATCGTCGACGACATCGCGGCCAGCCCGCTGTGGTCCGGTTTCCGCGCGCTGGCCGAAACGCACGGGCTGCGCGCCTGCTGGTCCACGCCCTTCCTGTCGTCCGCGCGCAAGGTGCTCGGCACCTTCGCCATCTACTATCGCCAGCCGCGCCATCCGGTGCAGCGCGAACTGAGCGTCATCGGCCACGCCGCCCGCCTGGCGTCGATCGCCGTCGAGCGCTGGCAGCAGATTTCCGAACTGCGCCGGCTGGCGACCACCGACCAGCTCACCGGCCTGCGCAACCGCGCCTACTTCATGGACAGCGCCGAGGCCGAGCTGCGCCGCAGCGAACGTTTCGGCCACCCTGCCGCCGTCCTGATGGCCGACCTCGACCACTTCAAGCGCATCAACGACCAGCACGGCCACGCGGCCGGCGACGAAGCGCTGCGCCTTTTCGCGCGCATCCTCGGCGAGACGACGCGGACGGTCGATCTGGTCGGCCGCATCGGCGGCGAGGAGTTCACCATCCTGCTGCCGGAAACCGGGCGCGACGCCGCGCTGCAGGTCGCCGAGCGTCTGCGCGCGGCGGTCGAGGCCGCCAGCTTCGAGTTTGCCGGCGCCACGATCCGCTTCACGGTCAGCCTCGGCGTCAGCGTCTGCCAGGGCAGCGACACGCTCGACCGGCTGCTGGCGCGCGCCGACGACGCCCTCTACGTCGCCAAGCACGGCGGCCGCAACCGCGTCGAGTTCAACTGAGGCGGGCGAATCCGCCGAAGCGGCCCGCGCCGGGGCTTCCGCGCGGTGCGCGGGCAGGGCTTGAAATGCGCCGCTTCGCCCCCACCTGCTTTTCCGTTGCCGGATGCCAGTGCAGGCCGGCTCGTACGCGTCCAGTCCAAACCAACGTCTTTCACGGAGTCTTCAATGGGAGCCAACAAGGAAACCCTCGGTTTTCAGGCAGAAGTAAAGCAGCTGCTGCACCTGATGATCCATTCGCTGTACAGCAACAAGGAAATCTTCCTGCGCGAGCTGATCTCCAACGCCTCCGACGCCTGCGACAAGCTGCGCTTCGAGGCGCTGAACAACGGCGCGCTCTACGGCGACGATTCGGAGTTGAAGATCCGCCTGTCCTTCGACAAGGAAGCGCGCACGCTGACCATCTCCGACAACGGCATCGGCCTCTCGCGTGACGAAGCGGTCGAGCACCTCGGCACCATCGCCAAGTCCGGCACGCGCGAGTTCTTCTCGGCGCTGACCGGCGACCAGGCCAAGGACGCGCATCTGATCGGCCAGTTCGGCGTCGGCTTCTACTCCTCGTACATCGTCGCAGACAAGGTCACCGTGACGTCGCGCCGCGCCGGGCTGGAAGCCGGGCAGGCGGTGCGCTGGGAGTCGGCGGGCGAGGGCGAGTTCTCGGTCGAGATGGTCGAGAAGGCGACGCGCGGCACCGACATCGTCCTGCACCTGCGCGAAGGCGAGGACGAGTTCCTGTCGAGCTGGAAGCTCAAGCAGATCGTGCGCAAGTACTCCGACCACATCACGCTGCCGATCCTGATGAAGGCCGAGAAGTGGGACGAGGAGAAGAAGGAGCAGGTGCAGACCGACGAGGACGAGACGGTCAACCAGGCATCCGCCCTGTGGGCGCGCCCCAAGTCGGAAATCACCGACGAGCAGTACAAGGAGTTCTACAAGCACGTCGCGCACGACTTCGAGGACCCGCTCGCCTACGTGCACGCCAAGGTCGAGGGCAAGCAGGAGTACACGCAGCTGCTCTACATCCCGCAGCGCGCGCCCTTCGACCTCTTCGACCGCAACGCCCGCCACGGCGTCAAGCTCTACGTGCGCCGCGTCTTCATCATGGACGACGCCGAGCAGCTGATGCCGCTCTACCTGCGCTTCGTGCGCGGCATCGTCGACTCGAACAACCTGCCGCTCAACGTCTCGCGCGAGATCCTGCAGGAATCGCGCGACATCGAAACGATCCGCGGCGGCTGCGTCAAGAAGGTGCTGGGCATGCTCGAAAGCCTGGCCGACAGCGACGACGCCGCCGAGAAGGAAAAGTACGCCGGCTTCTGGAAGGAGTTCGGCAAGGTGCTCAAGGAAGGCACCGGCGAGGACTTCGCCAACAAGGAGCGCATCGCCAAGCTGCTGCGCTTCGCCTCGACGCACGCCGACACGCCGGACGAGACCGTCTCGCTCGCCGACTACGTGGCGCGCATGAAGGACGGCCAGGAGAAGATCTACTACGTCACCGCCGAGACCTTCACCGCCGCCAGGAACAGCCCGCACCTCGAAATCTTCCGCAAGAAGGGCATCGAAGTGCTGCTGCTCTCCGACCGCGTCGACGAATGGGTCACCGGCAACCTCACCGAGTTCGACGGCAAGCCCCTGCAGTCGGTCGCCAAGGGCGGCCTCGACCTCGGCAAGCTCGAGGACGAAGCCGAGAAGAAGGAAGCCGAGAAGGCCGCCGACGAATACAAGGAACTGCTCGACAAGGTGAAGACCGCGCTCGGCGAGAAGGTGAAGGACGTGCGCGTCACGCACCGCCTGACCGATTCGCCGTCCTGCCTCGTCGCCGACGAGCACGACGTTTCGGGCAACCTGGCGCGCATCCTCAAGGCCGCCGGCCAGCAGGCGCCGAGCAGCAAGCCGATCCTGGAGATCAACCCGAACCACCCGGCCGTGCAGCGCCTGAAGTACGAGGAAACCCGTTTCGACGACTGGGCCAACCTGCTGCTCGAACAGGCCACGCTGGCCGAAGGCGGCTCGCTGGAAGACCCGGCCGGCTTCGTCAAGCGCATCAACGACCTGATGCTGGCGCTCTCGGCCGGCAAGTAAGAACGCTTGCCCGGCGCGCTGCGCCGGCGAGCAAGGCTGCCGTCCAGCGACTCCGCCGGCGAGCAGGACAAACGCCCGGCATTCCGCCGGGCGGGGCGGGCGCAAGGAAGGCTGCACGGCTTCCTTGCGCCCGTCGCATTTCCGGCCTGCGGGCCGTAACCGGAAAGCGTATGACCGACACCGCAACCGGCGCCGCCGGACACGACCCCGGCGCCGACGCCCCGGACCTCCTCACGGGTCTGCCGCCCATCCTCGACGCCGGCGTCGAAACGCTGATCCTCGGCAGCTTCCCGTCGCCCGCCTCGCTCGCCGCACAGCAGTACTACGCGCACCGCCAGAACCAGTTCTGGCGCCTGCTCGGCGCGCTGACCGGCGAAGCCTTTGCCGACTACGACTACGCGACCAAACAACGGCGCCTGCTCGCCCACCGCATCGGCGTCTGGGACGTCTACCGCCGCTGCGCGCGCGAAGGCGCGCTCGATTCGGCGATCCAGTCCGCCGAGCCCAACGATTTCTCGCGCCTTGCAGCGGACTTGCCGCGCCTGCGCCGCGTCTGCTTCAACGGCAAGACTTCGGCGAAGTTCGAGCGCCTGTTCGCCGCGCAAGGCTACGCCACCCTCGTTCTGCCCTCGACCAGCCCGGCCTACACGCTCGCTTTCGAACGCAAGCTCGATGCCTGGCGGGCGGTGCTCGGCTGAGGTTTTCCGGCGGGAGTCCGGGGCGCCCGCTGCGCCTCAGCGCCGCCGGGCCTCGGCGGCGGTGATGAAAAAGCCGCACCGCCTTCGTTCAAAAGGCGGTGCGGCCGCTTCGAAAAGGTGGCGCGCTCGAGTGGATCAGGCGGACAGCTTCCGCATTTCGCAGATCAGGTCCGATTTCCCTTCGAAGCCGATGCCGGGCAGTTCCGGCAGCGTGACGTAGCCGTTCTCGACTTTCACGCCGTCGGGGAAGCCGCCGTAGGGCTGGAACAGGTCCGGGTAGGATTCGTTGCCGCCGAGGCCGAGGCCGGCCGCGATGTTCAGCGACATCTGGTGGCCGCCGTGCGGGATGCAGCGGCTGGCCGACCAGCCGTGCTGCCTGAGCATGTCGAGCGTGCGCAGATACTCGACGAGGCCGTAGCTCAGCGCGCAGTCGAACTGCAGCCAGTCGCGGTCGGCGCGCATGCCGCCGTAGCGGATCAGGTTGCGCGCGTCCTGCATCGAGAACAGGTTTTCCCCGGTCGCCATCGGCTTGTCGTAGTAGTTGCGCAGCGTGGCCTGCAGTTCGAAGTCGAGCGGGTCGCCCGCCTCCTCGTACCAGAACAGGTCGTACTGCGAGAGCGCCTTGGCGTACCGGATGGCGGTGTCGAGGTCGAAGCGGCCGTTGGCGTCGACCGCCAGCTTCTGGCCGTCCTGCAGCACGGAGAGGATCGAGTCGATGCGGCGCAGGTCCTCGTCGAGCGAGGCGCCGCCGATCTTCTTCTTGACCACCGTGTAGCCGCGGTCGATGTAGCTCCTCATCTCGTCCTTGAGCTTGCCGTGGTCCTGCCCCGGGTAGTAGTAGCCGCCGGCGGCATAGACGAAGACTTTCGGATCGGCGCGGCCGGTGCCGTAGCGTTCGGCGAGCAGTTGGAAGAGCGGAACGCCTTCGATCTTGGCGACCGCGTCCCAGATCGCCATGTCGATCGTCCCGATGGCGACCGAGCGCTCGCCGTGGCCGCCCGGCTTTTCGTTGATGAACATGCGGTCCCAGACCTTGTGCGGGTCGAGATTCTTGCCGCCGGCGTCGAGCAGGCTGTCGGGATCGGCTTCCAGAATGCGCGGGATGAAGCGCTCGCGCATCAGGGTGCCCTGGCCGTAGCGGCCGTTGGAGTTGAAGCCGTAGCCGACCACCGGCTTGCCGTCGCGGATCACGTCGGTGATCACGGCGACGAGGCTCAGCGTCATCTTGCTGAAGTCGATGTAGGCGTTGCGGATGGGCGAGCTGATCGCTACGGTTTTCTCGCGGATTTCAACTATTCTCATGCGTGCGTCTCCTGTAAGGTACGAAGCCGGCGGTTCGATGCCAGTGCCGCGAGATTAAGGCCGGCGAGCCGCGCCGTGTTTCACCCCCGACTGACTTCATTATTAAGTTTTCTTGAAAACCGCCAGCTTCTCCGAACTCGAATTCTTCGTTCTCCTGACGCGCCTCGGCAGCCTGTCGGCGGCCGCGCGCGCGCTCGATATCACGCCGCCGGCGGCGTCGATGCGCCTCGCCGCGATGGAAAAGCGCATGGGCGTCCGGTTGCTGAACCGGAGTACGCGCAAGATCAGCCTGACCAGCGAGGGCGAGCTCTACCTGCAGCACGCCTCGCGCCTGCTCGCCGATCTGCGCGAGATGGACGAGATCGTTTCCGCCGGCCGCCAGGCGCCGCGCGGCCTGCTGCGCGTCAATGCGCCGCTCGGCTTCGGGCGCACCGTCATCGCGCCGCTCGTCTCGACCTTCGCCGCCCGTTTTCCCGAGGTGGAAGTTCAGCTGGAAGTGACGGATCGCCCGATCGATCTGATCGACGCCGGCTTCGATCTGGCGATCCGCTTCGGCGAACTGCCGGACAACCGGATCAACGCCCGCCGGATCATGTCCAACCGGCGCTTCATGTGCGCCTCGCCGGCCTATCTGGAAAAGCACGGCGCGCCGACGACGCTGAATGACCTGGCGAACCACCGCTGCATCGTGCATCGGCAGAACGACGATGCCTACGGCGTCTGGCGCTTCCTGCTCGATGGGCGCACGGAAATCGTCAAGGTGCATGGCGCCTTGTCGAGCAACGACGGCGACATCGTCCTCGGCTGGGCGCTGGACGGGCAGGGCATCGTCATCCGCTCGGAATGGGACCTCGCCAAGTACCTCGAAAGCGGCCGCCTGCGCCGCGTCCTGCCGGATTTCGCGCTGCCCAGCGCCGATCTGTACGTCTATTACCCGAGCAAGCAGAACCTGCCCGCCAGAGGCCGCGCCTTCATCAATTTTCTCGTCGAACAGCTGGCGAGCGGGCGCTGAAGGGCCTTTTCTCTCATGGGTATCGTCCGCGCATTCGCCGCCATCGACACCGAACCAGTCGGTCTCATCGTCTCCTCATGCACCCATGAGCTTCGGATGATTTATGCTCCGAAGCCGGACGCGGGGACGGATGCCGGGAGCGTCTTTCAAAGCCGGCATCGCTCATCGCGGATTGTTGCCGTGGATGACGCCGGCACAATCGCCGGCGTTGCCGAGTGCGTCGGCCGCGTTGCGGCCCTTTATGTGCAGGGCATTGCGGTCGCTCCGACGCATCGGCGGTGCGGCGTAGCGACCGACCTGCTGGCCCATTGCGCCTCGCTCGCGGCGAGCGCTGAGCTTCCTTTCCTGGAAATTGCAACAATCAAGGAGACGGGAAATGTCGAGATATTCCTTCGTCTTGGGTTCGTCGTAATCGACGAGCGCGTTTCAGAGCGCTTCTGGAGCTATGACCGGCAACCCGTTACGGAAGTCACGCTGAGGCGCTGCGCGGTCTGATCGCGGTTAGATAGACGCTTTCCGCAAGCCAGGGGACGAGGTCGCGGGAATCCAGGTTCTACACGAATGCGTGCAGTGCTGAAGTACAAACGAGCCTGGCTTCCGAGATCGCTCGGAATCGACGAGACAGGACTGGATGGGTTTCTGCCGCAATGGTCGATCGATTTTCATCGACGGATTTTTCATCTCTTCGTCGACGGAATACGGGCCGGCCGGCGGCGCTTGTTTTCGGACGCGTCGCTTCCGCTGCGCGGCCTTGCCGCCCGAGTCGGCGCGTACCGTGGCTGGCCGCCTAGAAATACAAACCGGCTGCCGCTGCGACCAGCAGGAGTCCCGCGAGCAGAAGCAGTCCGCGCATGATCCGGGCGATCTTGCGGTCGATCTGCTCGATGCGCCCGTAGCGCTCGTTCAACGCACCCGGCCCGTACGGTTCGTGCGGCGTTTCTCTTTTCCGGGAGGCAGCCATCGGGCGGTGCGGTGTTTGCGCGCGGGGCGCTCAAGGCAGCTGGCGCCGCAACAGTTCCAGGCCGAGCAGCAGCAGGCAGCCGAAGAAGCCCCGGCGAAAGGCCGCGGGACTGGCGAGCCGGCGTATTTTCTGCCCGGCCCACATGCCGAGCAGCGCCGGCGCGAGAGCGTACAGGGAGGGGCCGAGGTCGTCGATCCGCAGGGCGCCGACGCGCGCCAGCCCGAGTCCGAGGGCGACGGTCGAGACGGTGAACGAGAGGCCGAGCGCCTGGACGAGTTCTTCCCGTTTCAGGCGGAGCGCCTGGATGTACGGCACGGCCGGCATCACGAAAACGCCGGTGCCGCCGGTCAGCAGGCCGGTCAGGATGCCGACGGCGGGCGCCAGCGGCCGTTCCAGGCGGGGCGGGACGGAGAACTGCCAGGCCAGCAGGCCGGACAGCGCGTAGAGCGTCAGCACGGCGCCCAGTCCCGCGACGGTCCAGCCTCCGGTGTCGCGGCTCAGCATCCAGGCGCCGCCGAGCGTGCCGGCGACGATGCCGAGCAGCATCGGGTACAGGCGGCTCAGGAGATCGCGCAGGCCGGGGCCGCCCAGCAGTTGCCAGACGTTGGTCACGAACGAGGGCAGGATGAGCAGCGAGGCTGCGGCGACGGGCGGCATCATGGTGCCGAGCAGGCCCATCGCCACCGTCGGCAGGCCCATCCCGGTCACTCCCTTGACGATGCCTGCGACGAAGAAGGTGAGCGCGATTGCGAGGAGGGGGAGGGCGGAGATGTCGGTCATCGGCGGTCTTTTTGCGTAGTCGGGCGCCCATTATGCGGTGGTGTGAATGCTGCACAATGCGCATTTTTCGTATGCAGCCTTAGCCTTTTCCGAAGGCTGACCGGCTGTTAATATTGCCGCCATGCGCTTCGATCTGACCGACCTCCGCCTTTTCCTGAGCATCCTCGAAACGGGGAGCATCACGCACGGCGCGGCGCAGGCCAATCTTTCGCTGCCGTCGGCGAGCGCCCGCATCCGCGGCATGGAAGAGACCGTCGGCCTGCCTCTGCTCGAACGCGGCCGGCGCGGCGTCGAATCGACGCCGGCCGGCGACACGCTGGCCCATCACGCGCGCCTGGTGCTGCGGCAGGTCGAGCAGATGCAGGGCGAACTGGGCGAGCACGCGACGGGCGTCAAGGCGCACATCCGCCTGTGGGCCAACACCGTCGCGCTGACCGAGTTCCTGCCGGACGTGCTCGGCGCCTTCCTCGCCGAGCGGCCGCTGGTCAGCGTGAACATCAAGGAGCGCCTGAGCGCGGAAACCGTGAAGGCGGTCTCCGGCGGCCTCGCCGACGTCGGCATCGTTTCGGACGCGGTGGCGCACGGCGCCCTGCAGACCTTTCCCTTCGCCACCGACCGCCTCGTCCTCGCGGTTCCGCGCGCGCACCCCCTGGCCGCGCAGCGGCGTATCGCGTTTCAGGAGGTCGTGCGGCACGATTTCATCGGCCTCAGCGAGGGCAGCCCGATGCAGGCGCATGTCGATGCGCAGGCGCTGCTGGCCGGGCAGGCGCTGTCTTTCCGCGCCCGCATGCGGACCTTCGACGGCGTCTGCCGGATGGTCGCGCACGGCGTCGGCTTCGGCATCGTGCCGGAGCGCGCCGCGCAGCGCTTTCGCGGAACGCCGGGCATCCGCGCGATCCGCTTCACCGACGCCTGGGCGACGCGGCAGCTGCTGCTTTGCGTGCGGCAACTCGACGCGCTGCCGCTGCCCGCGCGCGAGTTGGTTCGGCATCTGTCGGCAGGCGCCGGCAAACGCGGCGCGGCGGCGGCCTGAGCTTCCGGCGCGGCGGCCTGCGTGGCGCGCCGTTTGCCGGACGGCGTTTTCCGGCCGCAATGCCCGGCCGCAATGCCCGGTCACAACGCCCGGTCACAACGCCCGGTCCGCCAGCGCGCCGTGGCGTTCTACGGCGTGTTCGAATTCCAGGGCACGGACCCGAGCGCCGCGTCGTCGGGGGCGGCGGCCGGCTCGGGGGCGTCCCCTGTCGGCAGGGCGTCCGCTGCGGGCGCGTCTTCTTCTGGCAGCGTGATTTCGACCGGCGGCGTGGGCGCCGGCGCGCGGCGCGGTGCGGGTTCCGGCGTTGAAACGGGTGCCGCTTCGGGGGCGAAGAAGGTGCGCGCGAACCAGTCGCGGAGCTTGCCGAAGACGCCTGTTTCCTCGCGTTCGACGAAGCGGGCGCGCGGGTCGATGGCGCGGGCGCGCAGTGATTGCTGGAAGACGTCGCCGACGATGGGCAGCGCGCTGCGCGCGCCCTGGCCCCAGTAGTCGCTACGCAGCGTGACGCGGCTGTCGTTGAAGCCGACCCAGGCGCCGGCGACGAGCTGCGGGTGCATCAGGATGAACCAGCCGTCGGCGTTGTCCTGCGTGGTGCCGGTCTTACCGGCGACGTCGGCGCGGATGCCGAAGCGGCTGCGGATGGCGGCGCCGGTGCCGCGGTCGACGACGCCGCGCATGACGTCGAGCAGCGCGTAGGCGACCTTCGGCGGCAGCGCCGCTTCGGGCTCGGCCGGGGCGAATTCCTCGAGCACGCGGCCGCTGCGGTCCTCGATGCGGGTGACGAAGACCGGCTCGATGTAGTCGCCGCCGTTGGCGATCGTGCCGTAGGCCGCGACCATCTCCTTCAGGCTCACCGGGCTGGTGCCGAGCGCCAGCGAGGGCACCGCCTCGAGCTTGCTCTGGCGCACGCCCATGGCGCGCGCGAGTTTGGCGACCCTGGCCGGGCCGACGCGCTGCATGAGCTGGGCGGTGATCGTATTTTTTGAATAGATGAGCGCGTCGCGCAGGCTCATCGGCAGGTCGCTGGGCGGCCCGTGGTCGGCCGGACGCCAGACCTCGCCGCCTTTGAGCGGAATCTCGACGGCCCGGTCGATCAGCGTGTCGTCGGGGCTGGCCCCTTGCAGGAAGGCGGCGCCATAGACGAAGGGCTTGAAGGTCGAGCCCGGCTGGCGGCGCGCCTGCTGCACGTGGTCGAAGCCGTCCTTGCTGAAATCGCGGCTGCCGACCCAGGCGCGGATCTGGCCGTTGCGCGGGTCGAGCGCGATGAAGCCGGCCTGCACGCGCGTCTTCTGCCGGCGCAGCGCCGCCATCAGCGCGCGGTCGGCCTGCAGTTTCTTGAGCGCGTCGGCGTCGCCCAGGCCGGAATCGAGCGCCGTGCGGTATTCGGGCGTCTCGCGCAGGAAGCTGCGCACCGGTTCGCTGCGCACGTTCCACAGCGAACTGCGGCCCCAGGCCGCATCCGCCACCGCCTGCAGCTGCCGCCCCTGGCGCGCCACGGCCCGCGTCGCCTGCGCCTGCAGCCGCGCATCGAGCGTGGTGCGCACCACCAGCCCGTCGGCGTAGATGTTGTAGTCGCGCCGGTCGGCCCAGGCGATCAGCCATTTGCGCAACTGCTGCGCGAAGTGCGGCGCCGGCCCGGGCGGCTCGGTCTGGCGCTCGAAATCGAGGCGCAGCGGCTTCTTCTTCAAGGCCTCGAACTGCGCCGGTGTGAGCTTCTCGCGTTTCACCATCTGCCCCAGCACGGTGTTGCGGCGCTGCAGCGCGCGCTCCGGGTTGAGCACCGGGTTGTAGTAGCTGTTGCCCTTGAGCATGCCGATCAGCGTCGCGCTCTGCAGCACGTCGAGCGCGTTGGCCGACGAGTCGAAATAGGTGCGCGCCGCCATCTCGATGCCGTAGGCGTTGTAGAGGAAGGGCACGGTGTTGAGATAGGTTTCGAGAATCTCGTCCTTGGTGTACAGCGCCTCGATCTTGAGCGCCGTGATCGCTTCCTTGAGCTTGCGCGTGAGCGTCGGCGCGCGGCCGATTTCTTCGGGATAGAGGTTGCGCGCGAGTTGCTGCGTCAGCGTCGAGCCGCCCTGGCGGTCGCCCGAGAAAGTGTAGAAAGCGGCGCCGGCGGTGCGCCGCCAGTCGATGCCGTGGTGCTCGTAGAAGCGGTGGTCCTCGGTGGCGATCAGCGCGTCGAGCACCGGCGGCGCGATCTCGCCGAGACGGACCCACTCGCGGTTGGAGCGCTTGAAGACGGCCAGTTCCTTGCCGTCGGCCGAGAGCACCTGCGCCGGCTGTTCGAGCTTGGCCTTGCGGATGTCGCTGATGCCAGGCGTGAACGGGACGAGGACGAGCACGTAGAGCAGCAGCGCCGCCGGCACCGCCGCCAGCGCGCGCAGCATCCAGCGCGAAAGCTCGCGCCGGCCGGGGCGGCGCAGGCGGGCGGACAGGGCGGCGGCGAACTGCTTGATCCGGGTCAGGGTCGGTTTCATCGGGTGGACGTTGGATATATGGCGACGTGCGGCGACGCTTCAAGTCGACCGTCCTCCGTTTGCCGCGCCGGCCCGGTCGATGCCCGGGCCGGCGTCTGGACATCCGGCTCTCCGCACGGTGCCGGCCCGCCGCCTGGGCACCGGTCGGACGCTGTCGGCGCCATCGTCGCGACCTTGCCTCAGTCGACCGCGATCGTGCGCCCCAAGGGCGACAGGTCGTAGCCGCCGAGGCGGTCCGCCGTGGCGCGCAGCGCCGGGCTGCCCAGCGTGTCGAGAAGTTGCTGGAACAGGTGGCGGAAGTAGAGCGTCTTGGGTAGCGCGAGGTCGAAGGCTTCCCAGCCGAGCGGCAGGAAATCGAGGCCGAATTCGCCGGCCGCGCCGCGTGTTCCCGGCGCGCAGTCGGCGACGCCCTGCGCGACGAGCGCCGCGGCTTGCCGTTCGGAAAGCGCGGTGGCGACCGTGCCGCAGTCCTCGGTGCGGAAGCCGCGGTCGGTGAGCGCCGTCAGCAGATAGTGCTGCGAGCCGGCGCCGCCCTGGCGCATGGCCCAGCGGTAGTCGTAGCCGGCCAGCGTTTCGAGGTCGGCGGCGCCGCTGTCGGGACGCACGATGATGCCCTGTTCGCGCAGCGCGAGGCGCACCAGCGTCCATTGCGCGTGCCCGGCGTGGCGCTGCAGCAGCGCCGGATGCTGCCGGTCGGCGCGTTCGGCCGGCCCCCAGTGCAGCGCGCAGGCGCTGATCCGGCGCTGGGCGAGCAATTCGAGGCCGGGCAGGGTGCCGTTCGGCGCGTAGGCGACGAAGGCCTTGCCGCCGAGGTTCGCCGCGAGCAGGGCGACGGCCGCCGCCAGCCAGGGGTCGTCGCTGCCGGCGAGCAGCAGGCGGTCGCTCAAGGCGCCGCCGTGCGCCTGTTCGAGCAGCCATTCGTCGAGCATGGCGCGCGGGAAGAGCCACTTGCCGCCGACCTTGGCGGCCGGCAGCTCGCGCCCGTTGGCCAGTTCGTAGAGCTTCTTCTCGTTGACGTGCAGGTAGGCGGCGGCCTGCCGGGCGGTCAGGTAGGGGCTTTCGGAAAGGCTTTCGTCGTTCATTTGTCGCCGCGCGCCCAGCGTTCGAGTTCGTCGCGCGTGTTGATGTTGCTGAAGGCGTCGGCCTCGTCGTCGAAGGCGACTTCGACGACCTTCAGCGTTTCATACCAGCGGTCGACCTTGCGCCCGCCGCTTTCGAGGAAGGCGGTGAGGTGCGGCAGCACGGCGCGCCGGCACAGGCAGAACACCGGATGCGCCTGGTCGAAGGTGCGCGCCACGGCGAGGTCGGCGTCCTGCGCGACGAGCGCGGCGTGCAGGCGAACGACGAGGTCGTGCGGCAGGAAGGGCGAGTCGCACGGCACGGTGGCGACCAGCGGGTGCGCCGCCTGCGCGAGCGCGGCGTGCAGGCCGGCGAGCGGGCCGGCGAAGTCGGGAATCCGGTCGGGGACGACGGGGTAGCCGAAGGCGGCGTAGCGCTCGGCGTTCTGGTTGGCGTTGATCAGCAGTTCGTCGACCTGCGGCGCGAAGCGCTCGACCGCATGCTGCGCCATCGGCTTGCCGGCCAGCGCCTGCAGGCCCTTATCGACGCCGCCCATGCGCCGGCCGAGGCCGCCGGCGAGGACGACGCCGGTGATTTTTTCGCAGTCCATGTTTTCGTTGTCCGTGACGTTCATCGGGCGAAGCGCTCCGCGCCGGTGAAGAGCAGGTAGTGCTTGCCCTGCGCGCGGCCGATCATCGTCATCCCGACGCGGCGCGCCAGCTCCCAGCCCATCTGCGTGAGGCCCGAGCGCGAGACGAGGAAGGGGATGCCCATCTGCGCCGTCTTGATGACCATCTCCGAGGTCAGGCGGCCGGTGGTGTAGAAGATCTTGTCGCCGCCGTCGAGGCCGTCCAGCCACATGCGGCCGGCGATCGCGTCGACCGCGTTGTGGCGGCCGACGTCCTCGACGAAGAGCAGGATCTCGCTGCCGTCCGGCGCGTTGCTGGCGAGCGCGCAGCCATGCACGGCGCCGGCCTGCTTGTAGATCGATTCGTGCAGGCGCACCGCGTCGAGCAGGCCGTGCAGCGTCGCTTCCGAGAGCTGCGCGGCGGCCGGCAGGCGGATTTCGTCGATCTCGGCCATCAGGTCGCCGAACACCGTACCCTGGCCGCAGCCGGTGGTCACCGTGCGCTTTTCCAGGCGCTCGTCGGCGTCCCGCAGGCCGCCGCGCGTGGTGACGGCGACCGCGTCGGCCTCCCAGTCGACTTGCACCGCGGCGATCTCGTCGAGGCTGCGCACCAGGCGCTGGTTGCGCAGATAGCCGACGGCGAGCGCTTCGGGCGCCGCGCCGAGCGTCATCAGGGTGACGATCTCGCGCTTGTCGACGTAGAGGGTCAGCGGATGCTCGCCGGCGATCGGCGTCGGCACCGTTTCGCCGCGCTCGTTCAGCGCGTCGATGGTGAAGGTGAGCGGGCGGCTGGCGCTGCTCAAAAGGGGTTTGTGCATGGCGGGAACCGGTGAAGGCCAGCGGCGATTTTACACGCCGGCGGGTGTGCGGACCGCGCGACTTGGCCTATCCTGTATAGAGCAATTTCGCCCGTCCCTGCTTCCGGTCTTGCCATGAAACAATTTCCCATCGCCGTCATCGTCGAACGCATGCAGATCGAGAATCGCTGGGTCAGCGAAAAGTGGGAGGTCGTCGGCATCGTCCCCGCCTTCGACACCGATCCCGGCGACCCGGCTTCATGCGCGCCCCGGCGCATCTTCGCCGACGAGCGGCGCGAGCAGTTCCTGGTCGGCGGCTTCGCGCTCGAACTCTTCCGCGACGAGGTCGACAACTACCACCTCAACATCACCTCGCCGATTCCCAAGGTCTTCGTCATGTGGCGCCTGGAAGGCGAGGGGGCGGAAACCTTTGCGCGGCCGACGGTGACCACCGTCAGCTACGGCGAGGCGGCGCGCTTCCTCGATTCGGGCGAGCAGGTGGACGGCGTCGCCATGCCGCAGGAAATCGCCGACTGGGTGGGCGATTTCGTCAACACGCACTACAAGCCGGCGCCGCGCAAGAAGGTGCGGCGCAACGATCCGCTCGGCGCCGCGCAGGAAGACCGCCGGCGCGAGCGGCCGGAAGGTTCGGGGGAGCCGTCGTGAGCGCCCCTTCGCGCTTCCTCGCGCGCTGGTCGCGCCTCAAGCGGCAGGATGCTGCGGCGGTGCCGGCGTCCGTAGCGACGGAAGGCGTGCCGGCCGCCGCCGGTGAGGAAAACCTGCTGCCGCCCGATGTCGACCTGACCGCGCTGCTGCGCGAGGAAATCAGCGAGGCGGTGCGCCGGCAGGCGCTCAAGAAGATTTTTGCCGACCCGCATTTCAACGTGATGGACGGGCTCGACGTGTATATCGACGACTACTCGGTCAGCGACCCGATTCCCCCCGAGATGATGGCGACGTTGCGCCAGGCGCGCATGTTGCTCGACGAAGACGAGGAGGAGGACGAGGCTGTCGCGGAAGAAGCGCCTGCGGAAATGGCCGCTGGGGTGCCGGCGCGGGCGGCGGGCGGGGAGGGCGCCGAGGCCGGCGTCGACGAGACCGTGGGCGATGCGACGGGCGACGCGGCGGGAGCGCCGGCTACTGGAGCGGTCGGCGATCCGCCCCCGGAATCTTCCGGCAAGCTCGCCGAACGGCCGGCCTGCGCCGCGTCGGGGCTTGCCGCTGCGGATGCGCCGGAATGCGACAAACTGGCGCGGGTGGGCCAGAAAGAACCGGTGGTTCGACAGAGCGGGAAGGCGGGCTTGGAGAATTAGTTCGTTTGGGTATCCGGATTTTCCGGTGGACGGACGGGGTTAACGGCCTAAAACTGCCCTGAGTCCAAAAGCGCCTCCAGGGTGGACAGGTCGGTTCCTAGGTTG
>MKUH01000002.1 GCA_001897745.1 Candidatus Accumulibacter sp. 66-26 | reverse complement strand
CATTTGCCCGAGTTGCAACAGCCGTTTCCACACGGAGTGGGCTAACCATGAAAACACTCTTTCAACATGATTTTGCGAATAGCCGTTTTTTCAGTTGATGACGCATCACATCCTGCACCGTAACCTGACCGTTTCCACCACGTTTCAGGTCCATCATTTTGGCCCTTGTCATAACCTTTTCATACAGGCGTAACGTAGGCACCTCAATTCTCAGCATCAACCCCACCGTTTCGCGGTTTGTCTGGGCTCCTTTTTTCTTTACCACCTCGAATCTCCAACATCAAATAATTGAACCGCTCAAACATCACGATATCATGATTGCAGAAAACAAAGCAACATTCTTTTGCAGCAAAAGCCGAATTTAATTGAACTACTACGGACTCCTTGTCTTCCCAGTCTCCAGCCCAAACAAAAAGGGCAAGCGCCTTGCGGGCTTGCCCTTTTCCGACCTTCACCGTGGCAGTTTTAATCCTGCATGATGCCCGGGCCTTTATAGGGATGCACAAACGAACACCACCAGTACACTGCGGTATACAAAAAAGTGCGCATCGACAGTTTCTGACCGGTGTTCCACATCCCGCCGTTGACGTTGATCATCTCAATGGTCTGCCGAATGCGTTCGGCCAACTCCACCGGCAGCATCATGTTCATCGGCACCCACCCCGGATCGCCGCCCGTGCCGCGATAAGCGACCAGCGTAGCAGACCCGTGGACCCTCGACTGTCGCCACTCCAGGGGTGGCGTCGCTTTCCAAGGTTCCATCTTGAGAAATCCGTTCAGCATAAACTCGTACATCCGATTCAACCGCCGGCCGTGATGAACATCTGCCAACTGGCGGCAATAAGTCATCAACCAATCAGGAACAGATGTCTGTGCAGGCACGCGATCCATCATTCCGCTTTTCCTCTTTCTATTTTTACGCTATGCCCAACGTAATAGGCGGCACGTCGGCCGCTAATAATAGCAACTTTTGTGTTAGCTGTCCGCCCATCACCCTCCTCACCAATCCATAGGAGCAACGCATATAACGCAAATCCGTTGACTGCGTTGTTCCGAACTCCCCGATTGATGATTAAAAAAAAACGGCCGCAGGCCGCTTTGAGGTACGCTGATGGGTTGGCGAGGAAGGCATTATCTCATGACCTGTATGGCATCAAAAGGCAGAAAATACTTGTTCATCGAAAAAAAGCTGAAAGCACGGGAAATCATTGGACTTTCAGTTATGCGGATAGGGTGTTCGAATACAATTACCGTCGGCCATGTCGACCGCTACGCAGAGCACGAACCGGTTGGCGGTGGTCACCTCTTCGCCGGGATGTTGGGCGCTCAGTACGGCAGCCCGAAGCAGGCTACCTTGCTCGACCATTTCATGGCTCTAACTCTCGAATCGGCGTCGGTTAGTTGGCGCCGAATTGCCTGCTTCGTTTTTCCCGCACGGTCAGCGCCTCGACCGTATAGCGCGCAGAGGGATTAACCCGAAGGCGCTCGAGGCCGATCGGTTCTCCGGTGTCCTCACAGTACCCGTACTCCCCTTGCTCGATACGAAGCAGCGCCGCATCAATCTCCTTGATCTGGCGCCGCGCGCGGGCAATGGCCGCCGACGCGGCGGCGCACTCGGTTTCTTGCGACGCACGGTCGACCGGATCAGACGCCGCATCGACATCACCCAAGGCTGCTCGGTCAGCGAGCGCAATCAGATCGCGTCGGTGTGCGGTGAGCAATTCCTTGAACTGCCGGAGATGTGCGCCGCACATGTATTCCTCAAGCGTCGATTTTGCGCGTGATTTTCGAGCTTCTTCTTTGCTCGACTTGACCACAGTTTCCAGCATGAAGCACCTCCTTATGAGAAACAGCTATTCGCAACTTGTCGACGTGGGCCGTCACGGCAGGGCTTCGGCGATCATCACGCATTCGCACCAGTCCTTCGTGTCCGGGAAGTAAATCATGCTCTCGGTGCCAATGGCCCGGAACTCGCGGAACTTGGCCAGGAAGGCGCGGGTGTCGGTCGGCGTCTTGTCCTCGACGCTTTCAGGATGTCCAGCACGAAAAAGCTCCATGCCGTCCTGCAAGACCCGGCCCACCGTGTCCTGGTCGTAGCATTGGGGCTCGCAGCGGATCGCGCCCAGGTAGTAGGCCAAGGCCTTGCCGCCGTTCGCGCCGGTCGCCCGGCTCCCGAACTCGTAGAAGTCTCCCAGCCACCACATGGCATCGCCGTTCCCCTCATGAGCCCACTTCTCGACCTGGCGCACCACTTCCAGCATGGACGGCTTGGGCCCCTCGTAGGGATCCAGTTCGGAGACGGGGGCGTTGACCCGCTCACCGGTGGGCCAGTTTGCCGACCAGAGCCAGCGGGTACCGTCCCGGAGCTCCTGGACGGTGTTCCCCATGATCAGGACAACTTGGCCCTTGTGGCGCCAGAGCTGGGCGTATCCTGCCTCGGAGTAGCCAGGGCTGCGTTCGACGTTGACGATCACTACATCAATCTCCGGTAGATTCGTTGTCGCCAGGAAGCTGGCCTCGCTTCAGCACCATTGCCAGGTAGTGCCAAGACTGCAGTTCCACCTTCCGCTTCTTCGGCCGCTTGAGCAGCTTGAAGCTGCCGTCGGCGCATTCCACCAGCAGCCCGAAACCATCCGGGACTTCGTTAGGTTGGATGAGTCCTTCCGGGGCGACGAAATAGACGGCTTCGGCCATGCCGGCGTAAGCCTCGCGCTTTTCCGGCTTGACCAGGTCGGACAGAAAGTCTGCGCGGGACACCTTTACCTCATGGACACACGGATTTGCCCGCTCGAACTTCAGACTGGGCTCGATGGAGAACACATCGGGCCGGACATACTGGAAGTGCTCGTAGTCGATCCGGTTCGCGCCCTCACCTTTCGTGAATCGCTTGTGGCGAAATTCCACGTTTTCCCAGGTCATGCGTCCCTTCGAGCGCAGCCAGGCGGCGACGCGATTGCCGAGGGAATGGTGGGTGTTGCGGTTCTCGATGTCGGATGATCGATGTGCGTGGAGTGTCTTCACTCCCTTGTCCGTCACGGACACCAAGCAGCCCGAGAGGGTGGTCTGATGGCTTTCAATCAGATCGAGACCGAGAAGATCGAGATCGATGCCGTCGAGCTCATGCCGGTGGGCGCGGCCAGCGCGTGAAAAATAGTGCCGAAGGCGGGTGACAAGGCGCTTCGGTAGCGTTTCCTGAACCGATTGGGAATCTCGTAAGGGCGAAGCCTCACCTAGCCGGCGGATCAGCGCCACGGCCTTCTCTCGAAGACCTACGATGGCCTTTTCCGTGGATATCCTAGTTGCATGGGTCAGCCGGCCCAGCATCATCGCCAGGTCGTCAGCGCGACGGCGTTGGTTTGTGGCCTCGACCATGACGGACCGCATAGCCTCTTCGTCGAAGAGGTTGACCGGCCCATGCCAATGGGCGTTCTCGTCTGGAATTAGCGCGTTGGCCGCCCGAATCCACTCGGTCAGATCCTCCTCGCGGTGGCAAATGTGGCCCCAGCGGCCGTAGCGGTGAGCGGCATAGGCAACCGGCGGCCCGGTCAGGGCAAGGGTGTGATCAGGAGCGTTCATGCCGGCGCGGCCTCGGCTGTAGCTCCCGGAACCTCGAAGAAATTGAGCTTCCCCTTCACCTTCCGGAACGGCAGCGGCTCGGAGTTGGCCACCATGAAGGCATGCTCCCCCATGTACCATCGGGATTTCACCTGTCCATTGCGAGCCTTCTCAGGTGGGATCGACTCGGTCAGCACGGCCCGGCCGATGATCCCCCCGAGGTCATACCGGCCCGGCCGTGGCAGGGGAATTTGCGGAAAGAGTCTTTTCACCCACAGGTAGCCTTCCATGTCGAACGCCTGTCCCGCATGGACAAGGAACGGGCCGCGGTGCTTGGTGGCCCAGGTGCGATTTTCGACATCCTTGATCTCGCCGGCGGCGAGGGCTACGGCGCGCAGCGCGGGGTCGGTCAGGTCCGGACGGATAAGTAGCCAGGCCCAGGGTTGACGGACGGAGAGCGCCTTCATTGGTGCATCCAGGTAGCTCACTCCGGTCGCGATGTCGAAGCGGAGGAAGGTTTGGCACATCGATTGCGCCACACTTTCGAAAACATGATGGTTCGCGGCACCATAATGTTGAACGATTCCCCGGGGTAATTTTTGAGGGTCGGCTGGACAGCGGCGTATTTGCCGATCAGCTGAGCGCCGAGTTGTCCATACTGCTGAGCCAAGGCAGTAGCAACGGTTTGACCATAGGTAGGCGCCGAGTTGATTCCCGTGGTCGTCTGGGACGATTGCGGCACCGATGCTTGGGTCGTCGCCGTGATGAATGACATGCCCAGGCCAATGCCGAAAATCCGTAGGTAGTGGTTATCCACATCTGCTTCCATGCCGGCCATGCCTGATGTGTCATACCCCTGCATCCCTTCAAGATTAAGTTCGGAACCATCCGGGAAGACCAAGGCATTCCATAGCGCTAAAACTCGCTGCTGGCCCAACGCCACTTTCGAATCGTACTTTCCCACCAATTTGGACAGCGGCGGGATCAGGCCAAGGCAGCCGGTGACTGTGTCATAGACCCACTCCGAAACCATTGCCGTGACCTGCCCGGGAAGATCGGAGTTGACCCCCTGTTCCAACCGTGCAGGGATCAGGTGTCCCACCTTGATTTCTTTATTCGACAGTGCAGCCTGTGGCATGTGAGGATGATAGCCATGGCTCTCCTTGCCCCGATTCTTGACGAAATCGATCTTTTCATTCTGCTCGCTGTCTCCGCCCTGCTGTTTAGCCATGGCCGCCAGTGCGGCCGCCTCCTGCAGGCCTCCGGAACCAAGTTTGGCCGCCTGCTCGATGGCCGTCCGCGTCGCCTCCAGGCTGGCCCGGGCGGCGTCTTGAGACATGGCCGCGCTGCCGCCAACGGTGAAGCCTTTTGCTTCCAGGCCTTCCGTTCGCGCTTGGCGCATGCGGTTTGACCGATCAAGGCGGGCGGCCTGCTGTGCTTGCTCCTCCGGCGTCAGTTGTCGCGGGGCGCTATTGGACGGAATCTGCCCGTTCCCCATGCCAGGCACTTGGTTGGAGTGGGCGAGGTTTCCCATACCCTCCGTTGCCGATGGGGCCGGTGGAATTCGAGCACCCCCCGTGGGCGCCGCGGCGGCCGGCGTCGACGGAGGCGCCGTGTTCCCCGCGGGCTCGGACTTCGCCAAATTGGGAGAGAGCGGTCCCGTCTGTTTTCCCCGCAGTTCCTCCGGCAAATCCTCTTTCTTTTGCCTCGAGGACTTGCCATTCTGATCCGTGGATGATGATGACCCGTCGCTCGCCTCGGGCTTTGAATCGATCTCGTTCAGTGCGTACAGGAACAGCATGGCCAGAAATGCAATGAAGAGAACGATCAATGCACTGACCTTCTTCGAAAGCCTGGCCGAGGTCTTCGGAGCCGGACGCAGTTCGCCTTCAATGGCCGGAACGCCGGCGGCCAAGCTGAAAGGATCTGGAGTGCTCAATTGCCCCCCCCGAACAAGCCGTTCCAGAAACCGGCCTTCTTCGCCTTCTTCCAGGTGATGGTGACCTTTTCGTCATCCATCACCAGCTGTCCCTTGTCGAAAAGCCGATCCACCTCGAAGTGGACCCTTCCCGTACTGGCGTTTTCTTTGCGACGATAGGTCACCACCATGACCTTGCCTTGGGAATCCAAAAGATGGAACGAGGGATTGGGCCCTGAACGAATGCTATCGGGCATTTCCATGTAAACCTTCTCGCCGTCGTTAACCACCCGAATCGGTCTGAAACTGGCGTTACCGTCGATGGTGTAGCCGTAATCCAGCATCTCCACCGAAACGGGCGCCGGCAGGAGATTGCTTTCCTCATTCCGGGCCTGAGCTTTCTCCTTGGCCCCGATTTTTGACTCCCAAGACTCGACCAGATCCTCCGGGTAATAAAACCCGACACGGTTCAGGTACACGCCCTCATCCTTCGGCGCATACAGCTTGATGTGGTAGGTCCGCCGATCGGTCGTGATGATCACGTTGGACTCCACATTGTTGTCCCGTGGCTGAAAAACCACATGGGCAACAGTCACCCCTTTCTCGATCGACTCTGCCCCGGTCCAGCTCCAGTTTTGCTTGTCACCGAGAATGATTTGCCTCGCTTTCTCGCCTGGCTCCAACTCCACATCGCAGGCCCGCGTCGGAGAACACGTAAGCCGGGGCATACCTTGGCCGAACGGGAAAATCACCTTGCCATCGGAGGAAACGATGGGCTTTGCCTTCTTCCCGGACTGCCAGGCCATGGCCTGCGCAACTGCCGCATCTTCGTATCGGTTGTACTGGGTGGCTGCCATTGCGGAGCTCGCCAATATGAACCCAGCTGCTCCAATCCACAACCCAAATAGTCCTTTCTGCATCCGGCTCATCACAGTTTGGTCCAGTTCAGTTGAAGGCCCTTGAAACCATACGGATTCTTGGCAAATTCGTCTTCGTCATCGAAGTTCGGCTTGAGTTTGATCTGCATTACCGCTTTCCATCGCTCCGGCGCTCCCATCTGTTCGCCTGCCAGACTGATGGACGTTTCCTCCCACTCGATCTGCCAGGTATTGGCACTGATCTTGAGCGGCGGGTCGGTTCTGACCATCACTGTCTTGACGCCTCCGACGGTATTAGGCGGGGCCTTCCGTAGTTCTGTTCTGGCGTAGGTGTACGCCGCATCATCGAGGCGAGACAAACCCCTGCTGATGTTTCGGTTGTTGGCCTCCCGGTCAGTGGTCACGGTCCGAAGGTTGACGATGGTTTCTTGCAGTTCTGCCGCAATGATCCGCTCAGGATCATGGCGCGTGTCATTTTCTTCGAGGGCGCGCACCGCCCTCACCCTCCCCAGCTTGTCCACTTCAACGACGTAGGGTTTGATCTTTGGTTGCGCACCCAAATAGGCCATGGCGCAGACCGCTAGCGCCGAAAGCGCCCAGGACAACAAGGACTGCCGCTGCCAGTTCTTGACCTGGATTCTCATGTGCTCGAAAACATCGTAGAAGGCGAGATTCAGCCGGAACCATGGGGCATCCTTGGATTCGTCCCACCGAGCTGAGCTTTGCTCCCCCTCGTCCTCCGGCCATTTTTTTTCTGATTTCTTTTTAAACCAAAACATAGCGCCACCCTGCGTCGTGCATTATGTAATCACTCTTGTTGATCTTTTGCAGCAAAAACCACTTCTCAACCGGCGACAACGGGACATTGCCAAGAAAAAATCTTTGCAACCTTCCACGGGTTGTTATTCACGTCCATCTGAATATAGGCGCCGCGAATATGATCAACCGGTAGCTTGGCATTGTGTTTCAACAAGTAATCCATCTGGGTAACCTTGTCAGCGGGAATAATTCCACGGCCCGCATAAAGATCAAATCCCCCCTGGCTCAACGAGCACAGCGCAGAAGGACTTCCTTTGAAAATCAGGTAATCCCGCTTGGCTGGTAGCGACGGCACAACGCCTTCGACAGGCTGCACCAAACCGCCGTCATACGCCTTGAAACCATCTTTTACCGACCAATAGGCAAACTTGTTGCTGTTCCAGAGCCAAACCCCGATGCCAAAAGCCCCGGTCTTCCCGACGTCTTCGTCTGCCGTAATGCTGACCCACAACTCATAATCCAGACACCCGTCGTCGGACCACGAGGTGCACACGAGCTTCGCACTTTGCCCGGCAAAAGCGCCGCTGACCAACAGCATACTCGTCATGAAGACATGGAGTGCGCTGCGAATGAATTTATTGGGTACCGATTTAATCATGATGTGTATTGATGCTGACGTGAGTTGGAGGGCGCTCTTGGGCCACCTGCTGATTAAGGTCCTTGGCCCGATCGCGGAAGGTAGGTTTGTGGCGTTGCCCCAAAGAGTCCTTCAGTTCCTTCAGTTGCTCACCGACGTCTCCCGACCCGCCTGAAATAGCAGCATCGCTACCCGATCCGCCCTGTCGGGCTTGGCGCCGCGCCTCACGCGCCGCATCACGACCCGCATCCTTCGGGGCGCTATCCGGCAACGGGTTTTTAACGCCGGTAAATTCATTGGGGTTGGGGGACAAGGACGCACCTGCATCGCGCCCGGACTCATCATGTGCGGCCTCGCTCGCTCCGCCGCCACTATCGCCACCTTCTCCGCTTGTGGACATATTCCCGCCAAGATCAGGTTTGCTCAATCCGCTGTCGGCTTCACGAGATCCTGTGGAGGACACGTTGTTCATCCCTACCTTGTTGTTACCGCCAAGCGCCTGCATGACATCACGAATCCCTTGAGCGGGACGATTCAGCGCTTGTGCTGCGGTGTGGGCCGCCATACCTGCAGTAACACCGGCCGCCGTTGCACCAGCGATATCGGCAGCGCCCAGGCTACTGTTGCCCCCCGCAAGACTTGCGGCAATCGCGTCCGACTTCCAGAGTAGCCCTGCGAGGAGAAAGAGTGAAATCAAGGCTGCAAATATTGCCTCGATCATATCTTTGCCGCCTTTAACTACATTTGTAAGAGTATCCCAATTAAAACCGGCGTATTTACTAAGAACGTCGGACAACGCATCGCCAATGTAAGCATAGGCGGAAAAAATAACACCTAACAGCACAATTCTGTAAACGAGTGCCAACAACGATTTGAACGGGGCGATCCCTTGATCTCGCAATGCATTCAAACCCAACAATGAAAAACTAAGAGGAGACAGCAACGCAATCAACGCAATTTCCAGCTGAAGCAAAAACACTTTTGCAGCAAAATACGCCCCAATTCCAATAATTGTAAATGCCGCGATTGCCAAAATCTGCCCAAACACCGTCCCAACCACTGTCGCACCTGCGCCAATCGCCACCCCAAACATTGCGGCAGTAATCCCCAATGTAACGTTGAGAATTGTCCCAGGCGTGGGCACTTTATTGGCAAAAACATTCCAGAACTGTAGGCCAACAGATTTGATGAAAATTGGCCCCACCTCCATGATGTACCAGCACGCTCCAAACCAGATCAAACTACCCACGAACTTCGCCATTGCCGAATCTAAATCCGCACTCGGCAGCAGTTTGTAGTTGGTGATAAGAAATTGCAGAAGCATGAACAGCGACAGCCACTTTACAGTTTCAGTCAATAACTTATCTGCTGATTTCGCTATAGCTCCAGTAATTATCTCAACAATTTTCGAATCAGAAACAATCCCCTCGCCGGACGCATAAACGCTAGCCGTCCCGAGTAGCAACATAAACAACAGAAAAATACGCCGGTGCATCATAAGATTATTGAGTTCCGCCGAGTTTGATGAACAAAACCGAAATCAGATCGACAACCGACGGGCCGACAACGGCCTATGCGTAATCGCTTACTGTTGTTTATCCGTGGAAGAAGAGCGAAGTGCATCGCGCCCTTCTTGAAGCCGAGCACGGGTCTTCGCAGCGTCTTCTTGCATAATTTTGTTGACTTCCTTCAGGCGACGTTCGTCTTCGCTCTCGCAGCCAGTAAGAAAAGAAGCAAACATCAGGGAAGAAAAAATAATGGCGACGACTTTCATGACTAACTCCCTCAATATTTATTTAAACAAAGGCTTGGTTTGGGTAGGTCCGTCAGATATCTTTGGCAACGGCTTATTATCCGACTTGAGCAACCATTCGGCGATTTTTTCCTTCTGCCCTTCTTTTTTAGAGGATGCCATAAGATAGTTGTTTTGTGCGATCTGTTGTTCGGAAATCAGATCCCGAAGTTTCATAGACTCCTGGACCTGTCGCGCATTCAGAGCGCCTAATGCCTGCAAAGCGCCGAGATTTCCATCGGTGGCCGCCAACTGGCTCATCAGGCTTTGGAGGGCCGATGTGTCGTCCTGGAACTGCTCGCGCTGCATTCCGGCATTACGCATGGCGGATTTAATTCCATCTTGCGAGGCAGCTGTCCATGATTTGAACTTGTCGGCATACCCTTGGGCGGTTGGATTATCGAAGGTCTTCGCGAAATTCTCGTCGACTTGCGCCAAGGAAGAGCCGATGTTTTTTCCGTAGTCCATCAGCTTGGCCGCATTTCCAGCCATCTGATGCAAATTCGAAAGCGAAACCCCCGACGGGTTCTTCTTCAGGTTGGTGACCATGGTGTCGTATTGCTGAAGCTGGTTGCTATACGACTCCAGCATCTGCGTGTACTGCAGGACCAACTGAACCATGTTGATGATCTGCGTCACTTCGGTGGCGCCACCGCCCATGCCACCGCCTGCATGCGCGGCGTTACTTACCAACGCCAGGGAGAGTGCCCAGGAAATCACAAGCTTTTTCAGCTGCTTCATCATCGTTCCTTTCGATTTCAAGCTTGGCCGCGGCATCCACTTCCTTTTCCGTAAACGCCGTTTCGACAAATCCGCCGACCTCGCCAACCTTTTCTTTCGGGTCGGCCGTCTGAACCCTTCCAGCCATCACAAGCCCCTTTACATGTTTTTATGCAATATACACCATGTGGTATCCAGAGAAAACCCCTTTCAATAGTTTTGCTGCAAAACTATGTGTTCGTGGCGGAAATCACTTTCCAACCGAACAGCCGAGCGAATAAGGAAACCGATTGTTCTTGAATGGCGGGAATAGACGTCCCTCTTGCCCACCACACGTTCTTGACCGACAACACCAAATCGGGCGCTGCCACACCGCGGAGCAACATAACCCATGGCAACATTTGCTCATAACAGATCAGAACGCCTATCCGTCTGTCACCCACTTGACGCACACCATGATCGCCCAACAGGTCCGGTGCGGCTCCGGTACCGGTAAATGGTTTCCACATCGACACCGGGACCGGCACGCTTTGAGCCAGCAGGATAGGCTCCTCGGCATACCCTATCCCGATCATCGCGTTGACATAGCGCCCGTCCTTCTGGGGCATTTCGGCCCCAATGAATATTCCGGCACCTCTGGCCCGCAGCCCTTGTTCTGAACTGGAAAGAAACGATTCAGCTATAGGGCTAAAACGGCCCAGTACGGTTTCCGGCAGGATCGCCGTTGCCCCCGCGGGAATCGTCTCCATAAATCGCTGAACCCACTCCAAACGAGCAAGAGCGTCAACTTGCCCTTCGATGTCAGCACCACCCACTTCAACCCCGCTGCGCAACGCGGAAAAAACGGTGTCAATCCCCAACCACGAAGTGTCGACCTCCCCAGCCCTTTCCTGGCTGCCTATGTACGCCAAGTTCACGGCGGAACTGAACACCAGCACGGCGAACAGGAGTTGGATTTGGCACGACAACCAACCTCTGTCCGCCAAGCGGTGCGCTAACAGAAACATGCACCCCATAGTCAGGATCAACCCATAGATGCCGGCGCCGGGGAACAACAGGCCAGCAACCGTCAGAGGATTACACCAGCCGACGAAACCCAGAGGCGGAAGCGCCACCAGGACTAGCGCCCCCACGAATCCATATCCGCGCCAGCGATGTAGCCAGACAAAGGGAGCGGCAAGGATCATGCTGGACGCCGCCCAAAACAACCAACCTAACCAGCCCCCCTCTTGTCCAAAAAAAACCGCGGCGCCTCCCGGCAGCCCTCTGGCAGCCATGAGGTAGTACCCCAGCATCAAAGCTGCAACACTCCGCCGGCAGTGGAGGTTTCGGTAAATTATCGGCAACCCCAACAGCCCTACAAGACCAAGCCCACTTCCCCAGAAAGCGCCAAAAAAAGCCCCCAGCGCAGCCAGACGGACGAGTGTTATTTCTCCCCGGCGAAGGAACGAGTGTGCAGACAATACATGCTGGCTCATGTTCGACCTCTAGGCTACTGGAGGCAGGCCAAAACACTTCACATATGCTTCGCGGTGGCGCTGCAGGCGAAGCCTGGCAACACGTTCATCGCATGGCTCCAGCCCTTGGGAAACGACCCTCCCGTGTGATACGGCAACGCAAAACAAAAACCACTGACCACCTCTTGTCCTGCAAACGTATTCGTACCGGAGTAGATCGTGATCGCGCGGCGTATCGCAACGATCGCACGCCAGCACCTCCGCGTCTCTCACCACAAAGAGCTGGCCGCCGACCACTTCCTCATGGGTCGCGAACGCTTTTTCGATGGCACTCCGATTTCTCTCCGCCGCCCCCAATTTCAACAGCCGAAGAAATGCCAGGGCTGCAAAGAGAAGGGAAAGCTGTTTATAACCGGTGGAGCCCTGCGCTACACCGACAATCCCAATCGCGACGACGACTGTCAGAAACAGTTTACTGTTTATCAATGATTTCATAATGAAGGCTCCGTACTCTTTCAGACCCTACCTGCCCATTGAGCCAGCCTACCGCCTGCCCGCAACTGAGCCTGATTGAGTTCGATCGGCGCCTGATCGCGCCCCTGTGCCTGCGCGTGGGCTACGGCCGCATCGCGCTTTATCTGTGCTCCGAGAATCTTGTGACTGGGCTGCTGCCGAAGAAAAGCATCCAGGGCCAAGATGTGCTTCTGCATTGCTTTCAGTTCATCCTCGGTGGCGCCCCATACCTTGGTGCAACTACGCCGCTCCCGGATCGAGAGCAGGCACCGACCCATGCCGATGCCATGGTCGACAATGGCTTGATTGCCTGCCTCGGCGGCCAGAAGTTGGGTGATGTCGGAGAGGAAGGCCAAGTCCCGCCAACTTGCTGCAGAAAAGCAGTTGCACCGCAGATTCGACACCGCGAGGTGCGCTGGCAGCAGCAGGTCTGCAACCTGGTTCGGCATGAGGATGGTTCCTTGCGGTTGCGGCTGACGTTTTTTCGCCATCGTTGAGCTCCTTCCTCGCTATGCGCGCGCCATGATCGGGGGAGCATCGTCGACCGCCCCTCCCTTGAAAACACCAGGATCGAGATCCTGCTTCTTTGCCCAATGAATAATCCACTCCCCCCCATGGATACGCTGCAGTTCCTTGATGGTTTCCCGCTCTTCCGCCCCGGAGACGCCGACGAAAGACAGGGCGACGGGGCCCAGTTCCAATTGGAACAGGCGTCGACCGTAGGGGTTGATAAACAAATATTCGCGCTTGGGTATTGCGCCCGCCAGCAGTTCGATTTCCCGTTGCGACAAACCGATGCCACGGTAAACTTCCTGGCTTTCCGGCCGCAGGGCGTCTTTGTTGGGCAGTAGTATTTTTGTTTGGCAAGCCGAGAAGATGGTGGATGCAATGGGGGACTCCGACAAATCCTCGATTTCCTGCGTTGCAAAGATGACGTAGCAATTTGCTTTCCGCAAAACCTTCAGCCATTCCTTGATTTTTGCTGCAAACATTGGATGCTTGAGCATCAGCCATGCTTCGTCCAGGCAAATAATGGTGGGTGAACCATCCAGGCTGCGTTCGATCATGCGGAACAGGTAAAGCAGAACCGGCACGACATGTTTGTCGTCCATTTCCATCAGCTTTTCCATTTCGAAGACGGTAAACCGCCCGGTCGAAATGCTGTCCTCTTCTGCATTCAACATGCCGCCGGCCATCTGGCTTTCGTACAGGCGCAGAACGTCCCGCACTTTCGGCATCTGGACGAGAGAAGCCAGAACAGTGAAGTTGCGCATGTGAGCGGGCCGGCTGGCCAGCAAATCCATGGCCGATCGGAGTTGCTTGCCGACGTCCAAGTCCACGTCGACGCCGTTCAGTTCGAGGATCGTAGAGACGTAATCGACGGCCCAAATCCGGTCCTGCCAACGCTGAATATTGCGTAGTGGGGCCAAACCAATTTGCCTGTCGGATTTTTCGTCCATGAAGTTGTAGTGCGTGCCCCCGTCACCCAGGCACAAGGCCAGCATGGATTCACCTTTCTCAAACCCATAGAAACGGGCGCGTGGGTAGCGAAAATGGGAGGATGCGATCAACCCGAGCAGCGTTGATTTGCCGGCGCCTGTCGGGCCGCCGATGAAAGTGTGACCGACATCGCCAACGTGCAGGACGCCCCTGAACGGCGCCCCTCCCGTCGTCGAGCCCTGAAACAACGGAGGCACCAAGGCACCTTCCGGATACAGGTTCTTGTAAAAGGAGCAAGGATTCTCCTGCGGCCCCTGCCAGATCGATGTCAGAGGCAAGCAATCGGCAAGGTTGAAGCTGTGAATCTCCGGCCGACGAAGGTTCTCGTATCCATGTCCGGGCAGGCTCCCGAGGAAGGCTTCAATGGTGTTGATGTCTTCATCTCGAACGGGGAAGCCCTTGGCACGAACCATCTTGGACAAGAAGGTCGCCGCGGCCTCGAGGTCGCCGGGGTTTTTCCCCCGCAGGATAACCACGGAAGACCACTCGCCGTAGGCGCAGTCTTTGGATTCCAAATCCTTCAGTACACCTTCGGCGTCTTTCGCCATGTCAACGGCGTTCTCATTGACCGGGCCTGTCGTATTCCCCCGCATGTCCGCGACAAAGCCCCGGATTTTCTGACGCCACATGCTCCGGGTGCGACGAACCTTTTTCTTCTGTATCTCGGGGTCGCCAGCAACCCACCGGGAGGTCCAGCGGTACTGAACGCCCAGACGGTTCAGTACCTCGAGGATACCCAGATGCGTTCCTGAATCAGGCAACCCTTCGATGGCGACCGCCCGGATGTATTCGCCGTTCAGGATTGGCTGAACGCCGCCGGAGAACGCATAGCTGCCGATCAGGAAATCAACACCCATGGGAATGACGCCGTCAGGAAGTCGAATCGGCTGATTCAAGCCGGTCAGACAACGATGCAAGAAGGAAAGGTGGGTATCCTTCCACATGCGGCGTCGACTGTCCTTGTCTAGATAGCGCTTGGCCCCCAGGCGCTCCATTCGCGACTCAAGGGCCATTTCCAGATCGCCCCGGTACTCATCGAGTTTTTGCTCGAAATACTTGACGGACTTTTCCGCGATGCGCCGCGGGTTCATCCGTCCCTTTTCTTCGCTGTCGAAGGCGAATTCCTTGGCCCGGTTGACCAGCAACGGTTCCGGAAGATAGGTGAAGGTGATGAAATATTCGTTGTCGTAGTGAGCGCCCTCAGCCTCATATTGAGCCTGCCGCTCACGCTCAATTGCCCGACTCACGGGGCCGGGGAAATACCCCCCTCCCGTATAGACGACGGACTCTTCCCGGAACGTGGTGACATGCAGCATCCAACCCGCGTCCAGACGGCGCACCACGTCATTCGCACGCTCCCGCAGGAACGTCAGAGCGCCGTCCGAGGCGCATTGCATGTCCGGACCGCGATACCGGAAACTGGAAATTAGTTCTCCCCCTTTCCCAAGCACGACGTGGCGGCTGATCATCGAGGAATAGCGCAGCAAATCGGGAAATCCCGGCTGTCTTATTTTCAGTTCATCAAGGAAATAGCCCATGTCCTACCTAAAAGAAATTGCCCTGCCCGGCTGGCGCTCAGACAGGGCGACGACGCTCAGCGGAAATCCCGGACTCTGGGATGCGCCACTCCCAACCCGGGCTTTGGGGCGTAATACTTCCTGTACTTGTTGTGCCGCCACAGAACCGGCAGCATCCAAGTATCGGCCTTGTACAACCGCCTCGCCAGCATGATTGTGAGACCCCACAAGCCTGCCGGCACGATGAGGCTCAACCCGTACATAAGCCCGAGGCCGCGGAACATGAAGATGCCGATCACCAAGTAGATGGCGCCCGATACGCCAACCAGGCTCCGATCACCCCCCAGCCACGCGATCCGGCGTAATAGGGAAAGGCGTGTTGGCGCTTTGATACGGTGGTCTTCCATGGCCGATCAACCTTCGCGATCAACAGGTTTGGCCGGCGAACTTCTTGAAGGCGAAGGCGAGAATGCCGGGAATGCCGACGCACAGGCCAAGAATCGTTACGATGGTGGCCACCTTTTTGATGCCATCGGAAATTTCGCCGCCGAAAATGATTCCGACCAGGCCGCCGATGGTCGCCAAAACGGCGCCGCCGAACAGCCACTTGCCCGTCAGGATGTTCACCACCTTACAGATACCGTCGCCCAGCTCGTCCCCGGCCCCCATCGCCGACTGAGCCAGCGCAGGCGCCGCCACGCACATCAAGCAGCAATAGATCACCGCCATGGCCCATTCCTGGAGTTCCTTCCGCCAGGACTTGGCGACTGGCTGAGCGTTGGGAATGTCGGGGGCGTCAATCTTTTCGTGTTGCATAGCAAACTCCTAGGTGAGGTGGTAATAAACAGGGCATCGTCAGAGAACCGCTTCGACGATGTATTTTTCCGCCAGGGCGTCATATCCCTCGACGGACAAAATCTCTTCAACATGGCGCCCCCGTGGAGGGCCGCTTCGCTTGAGAAACACCACGATATTGACGGCCTCTCCGATCAAAAGACGCTGGGGATTCGCGGAGACTTCCTGGATCAGCTGATCCACCCGCGTGAGGCAGCTGTAGGCGTTGTTGGCGTGCACAGTGGCCATTCCCCCGGGGTGACCTGTATTCCAAAGCTTCAGCAGCGCGAGACACGGCCCCCCAAACCGGACTTCCCCAACCGATACCCGGTCGGGTCTCAGACGATTCACTGCCCCTGCAATCCGGTCCATCGACGTCCATTGGGTGGAGCGGAGAAACACCTTGTTGGCCAAAGCGCTTTGCAGTTCGCGCGTATCTTCGATGAGAATCATGCGCACATCCGGACACAAGACGCTCATTTCATGCAGAAGCGCGTTGCAGAATGTCGTTTTGCCCGACCCCGTGCCTCCGCCTACCAACACGTTTTTTTTGGCGGCAATAGCCTCGCGCAAACGCTCGGCTTGCGCGAAGCTTAGGATCTGCGCCCTGACGTATTCATCCAGGGTATAGACCCGACTGGCCTTCTTGCGGATGGCAAAAATCGGGAACTCGGTGACCGGCGGGGCTACACCTTGAAAGCGCGATCCGTCCAGTGGCAATTCCCCCTCGACAAAGGGGTTCTGCCGGGTTAGTGGTTCATTGTCCGGCAGTGCGCTGGCTACCTGACTCAGAATCACCCATGCGTCTTCCTTTTCAATTCGGCCCACTTTGGCCATGGAGCCAAATTTTTCAAACCACAGGGAGCCATCGTCATTCAGGATCACTTCCACGACGTCGCTGTCGGCCAACCCTTCCATCACCTTCTCGCCAAAAGCATAGCGCAGGCTGTCGAGGCGCCGCTTCTCTAGCGCTTCTTCCTGTTCTCTCTGACCGGTTTCCGACACAGATACGCTCTCCCTATTACTTAGCTTTTGCTGCAAAACTTTCATTCAGCCAATTGACGATCTTTGCAACTTGATTTTTTAATGTATCATTTTGCAATGCTAGGAATCAACTCAATGAATGTATCTGTGATGGAGAACTCTATGGCGAAAGTGCACTTCGCTCTGCGAATTAAACAATACACCTTCACACCAAGCGTTGTGGCATTTCTCGTCGGATCTCTGTTCATTCGTCCGGCGGCTGCAACCTATACCGTCATCGACGACGACCTGTTGCCAAGCGCCATTATCGAGGCAAGGGATGGCGTCGCCGGACAATCATCGAATCCGCATCCTGTCCCCTTCGCGCGCAAGTCGGTGGTTTTGGGGCCCCTGGGACGAAAAGCGGTGGAACAAATTCTGGCCCAAGCGCCACCCAGCGCGACGTTCAAAATCATCGGGCGCTCGGATGCCCAACCCTCCAACGTATTCGGCAACGACGGTGGCGCAATCCTGCCAGTGGCCACCGCGCGAGGCAACGCTCTCAGCCAGTACCTGATCCGCTTGGGCGTGTCTCCGGGCAACATCATTCTGGCTCCCGATAACTCGCCCAATCCGCAACAGAACGGTAGCAATTATTTGTCCCATATCGTGCTGGTGAACAATGCTTCACCGGCCCTGACCACCAATCCCGGGCAACGACCTGCCCTCACACCGAGCCTGACGCCGGTATCCGTCACCAACACGCCGCTGACGCCCAAGCCGCCTCCTGCAGCTACGGAAGCCCCGGCCGTCATGCCGCCGCCGGCGAACCCGATCGCTACGACAGAAATTCAACGGAAACCGGCGGCGGCGATCGCCACCCGGGAAAGAATGGTCGCCTTCATCAATACCTCCGTGCAAAACGGGACGATGGACGCCGCCGTTGCCCTCTCCCTGATTTCCGGGCTGTTGACTCACGAGCCTGATAGTTCCCGGATGCCGACGGCCTCTGTCCCAGCTCCCGCCACGAATCCCGTCACGCCGGCGGCGCCCGTTCGCACGTCGGCCCCCGTTGCTGAGGCTCCCAGCCCCGCGACGCCGGCCCCCCTCCCATCCAATCTTTTCTCGGCACCAAGCGCTTTGGCTCGGAAACCCTCATGGCTCTTGGATAAGACCATGACCCTGCGAGACAACCTGGATGCGTGGTCCAAGAAGGCCGGATGGCAAGCAACGCAATGGGATGCCTCCAACTACTACGAGGTCACCCACAACGTCCCAATGGAAGGCGAGTTTCCCGACGTGCTTCGGCAAATTGCCGACGGCACCAGCCTCAATATCTGCCCCAACAAACGTCTGAAATTCGTGCGCGTTACCGATCCCACGGTCCGCTGCGACAAGTGACCCTCAAGGACACCATCACCATGAAGAAGCTGCCTCCCTTCTCCCTCTCTTTGCTGAGCATCGCCCTTCTTTCGGGGTGCTCCAGTCTCACGGCGATCTCCGAAAAAAATGACGCCGCCACCCGGGATACCCGCGCGCGATATCAGGATCTGCTCAAGCGCCAAAGCACCCCTCCGGCGTCCGAGAACACCTCATCCCTGCCGGCCGTGGCCATCAAACCGCTCAGCAAGCCCCAGCAAGCGGCCCTCGAGAAGAAGTGGCTTACCGACATCCAGGGGATCACTCTCGACCCCGCCAAGAACGCGGCCGTCCCGGCCACCGCCATCATTCGAATGCTGCGTGCCCGGGGCTTGAACATCGTTTCCCATCTCCCCTTGGACATGTACAGCTACAACGGCTTCGGCGTAACCAATGTCAATGCAGAAACCGCGCTCATGGTCTTCCTGGGCGCCATGGGGCTGGACTACGAACTCGACAATGCCCGCCAGTTGGTCGTCATCCAGCCGCTGAAATCCCGTACTTGGCAATTGAACATTGGCAACCGTCAAACCAGTTTCAGCGCCGGCGACAGCGAAAACTCAGCGACGTCGACCGGCGGAATTGGCAGCACCCAAACGTCCCAGGGCATTGGCGCCGGCGCCTATGGCGCGGCTGGGACCTTCGGCGCCAGCAACTCCGGTTCAATGCCCGGTGCGGTTGGCAGCACAATGCCCCAGAGCATGCTCAGTACAAGCAACACCAACGCTGCCGGCAGCGGAAACGGAAACAACATCACGACCTACGACGATGTTTGGAGCCGCTTGCGCACGGAACTGAACGAACGACTGACGGTCCCCTTCCCCAAAACATCGACGGACGCCGCTGGCTCCCCTTCGCCCAATCAAGTGCCTGGGCTTTCAGGCGCTCCGAACACCGGCACCATGGGGATCGGCACGCCCCAGACACCCTCCTTCTACAACATGCTGCGTGTCGGAACGGTCAGCATCAACCCAGAAACCGGCGCGGTTACCGTGCAGGCCCCCCGGTATCTGATGGACACCCTCGACAAGTACATGAAAGGGGTGATCAAGCGTTACAACACCCTGATCACTTTCGAGGCCGAACTGGTTTCCATCACCGGCACCGAGGATATCTCCAAGGGCCTGGATTGGGCCGCATTCAATACCATCAACAACGGTTCGTACACCAGCATCGCTCAGAACAACATCCTTGGTGGCGCCGTCATCTCGCCGGCGGCCGGAACAACATCCATTGCCGATGCGCTTTCCATCGGCAGCGCTACGGTTCCGGGCGCCAATGCGCTTTTCGGCGTGGCGTCTACGTCCAAGAAATTTGCGGCCATCAACGCCTATTTGGGAAGCATCGGTCACCTGAAAATCAAGGACACGCCGGTCATTTCCACCACTAGCGGCTCTCCGGTGAAGCTGAACAACACCACCGTCCGCTACTACCAACAGTATCAACAGACGGCCGCTTCCGGCGGCACCGGCAGTGCCGCGGTGGCGACCAACGTCATCGACATTCCTTACGAGACGGGCATCACCATCCGCATCAATCCCACCTACAACGTGGAGACGGACGTGATCAACTGCCTGTTCTCCATCGATCGGCGCACCTTGCAGGGCTATCAGGACAAAATCAACCCCATCAGCACCGGCAACTCCGTTCAGTTGATCCCCACCAAAACCCCGATCATCGCCAAGACCAACCAGAATGGCAGTTTGGTCCTCCGAAACGGGGCCTTTGTCGTGGTCGGCGGACTCGTCGAAGACGTCGAGGAAAACAGCCAGTCCGGCATTCCCGGGCTGATGGATACCCCGCTCAAGGCGCTGACCGGAAAGGAGACCAAAAACCAGGTCAAAACAACCTACTACTTCGCCCTCCGAGTGACCGCCCACGACCCCACTGACACCACGCCTGCGGAATTCCCGCCGGCACTCGCCGCCGCGTCCCAGGGCGCCGCTCAACCCGTCTCGGCCGGCGAAGCGGTTGACACCCCCCGCCAGGACAAGCAGTGACCATGTCGACCGCAAGCCAGGCTTTGAAAAAACATCTCGAGCAGGGTTTTACCCTGTTCGAGATGCTGCTCGTGATTGCCCTTATCGGCATTCTGCTGCTCATCGCCGATATGGGAAACATCATTCGTCTGAACACCACCTACTATCAGGCGCGACAAGAGGCCAACAATCGCAAGATCGCCGCCGCACTGCTGCAGCACGCCAGGACCAATACGACCCAAGGATTTCTTTCCAACCCATACACCGGTGGCGGCTACTACAGCACCATCCTCGATCCGTCCGATACAACCCTCGCGCAGATGTTCCGCAGCGCAAACTTGCCGCCGGCCGAACTCAACAGCGATGGCAGCAGCGGTGCCAATGTGCGGGTCTACCAGACGGTGACATTAACCGAATCTATCCCCTTGGATTTCCGCAGCGGCCCCCTGACCACCATCACCTATCAGTACGGTGAGGTGCATCTGACGGCGTGCATGCTTAGCAACAGCTGCAATCGTTCCCCATTGCCCGGCGCCAGCACGGCCCTGACGGCGGCCAACTACAAGACGTGGACCACCACTGCGCCCGATTTGCCGCCCACACTGTTCTCCACTAGGGAGATTCAGAAGCAGATGCTGGCGGCAACGAGCGAACGGCTCGCCATGATCCGTGACCAGGCCATCGCCAGGGTCAATGTCCGGCGCCTGAGCGCGGATGCTGCCGACACCACCAATTGGTACCCCTATTCCTATGCCACCGGAGCGCCGACCACTCCGAGCCCGAACATGGCCGGCTCCGACGCCTCGGTGAACCAGGGATGCTGGGACGGCTGGTATCAGCTGAACGCTGCAAACGTCAACATCCTCCCGCAGTTGGGTCTGACGGCCGCCCAGTACGGAATCACCGCCTGGGGTGCCCGCATTGAATATTGCCGCGACTATGACCCAGCCCTGCGCGGAGCCAACAGCCTGCCGCATTACGCCGCCCTGCGCATCAACATGAATGTTTCGCAGGCCCTGCCTCCCAACAACACCCTGCAATCCGACAACCTTTTCATCACGTTCTGACCTTCCAACACCGACCACGGAGCAACTTCATGAAACTGGACTACGGCGCCAAAGCCAGCCGCACGGACCTCGAATACGGCGTTGCCGGCCCCCTCATGGCCGAATGCGTCGGCCCCAACAATTCTCATTGCCACGCCCCAGATTAACCGCGGCCGCGTCATTTTCCCATGTCCACCAGGAGACTTTCCATGCTTCCCTACGCCCCTTCTTTCAATCGCAGTCTGCGAGGCTTCACGCTGATGGAGATGCTAGTCATCATCGCCATCATTGGCGTGCTGGCGGCCATCATGCTGCCCAAGCTCCAGGGCTCGTCCTATGTGGCTTCTGCCAAGCAGGTCGACGAGTTTTTCAACGCCTCCGCCAACAACTGGCGCCTCGCAAACCAGACCTGCGGCACGTCCACCGATGTGGCCGGCTCCACGCTGGTTGCTTCGCCCTCCGCTGCCAACAGCCTGGGCCTCATCATCAATGGCAGCGCCTATCTGAATGGCGCCTACCAAGGGTGTTACAACTCTTCCGGCGTCGTCCCGCTGATCGGCAAGGCCACCGGCAACCCCACCGACGGCTTCCGCGTCGGCGGCTATCTGGTGAGTTGGTCCGGCGGCGGCGGCGGTATTCCGATCACTTTCAGCGTAACCGTGCCGACCGACATCGCCATCATCCTCTATCGCCAGTATTCCTCCGCTTCCGGCGCCCGGAACGCCACCAGCCTGCCGGGCGGCGACGCCACGGATCAGAAATTCCGTTTCACCAATCCCAGCGGCGGCAACACTACCGTCACCTATTTCGTCTACTAGCCGGTCTCGGGGCCGCTCCCACGGCCCCGTTTCTGTTTTTTTCTCGACACTTCGTCCTTCCATGGCTCAAATCGCGATCATCGCCTTCTTCTTCCTCATCAACGCGTTGCTTGTCCTGGCGACGGGGAAACGCGTGGAACTGAGCGATGCCTTGCAAGCGGAAACCCGGGATGAGACGCTCCACCAGCTGGCAGCGGCCGTCAATAATTTCCGCCACGAAACCGGGACCTATCCGGCAAACCTCGATGCGCTTGCAACGGCCTCGGGATACGAATTCATTCAAGGGGTCAAACTCCCTTTTCAGAGCATGGCCGTCGCCGACAACATCGCCGACGAGAATTTTCGCTTCTCTCGCGTGACTGTCTTTGGTCACGACAGCTACAACCCCGCCATGAGCGACGTCGATTTCCTGGCCGCGTCCAACAACGCTTGCGGAACGGGCGCCTTTGCCACCGCCGGCGAATGGTGCGCCCCCGCCGACGGGGCAACTCGCTGGTGGAAGCAGGAAAGTCGTGAAGTCATCGCCAGCGAGGTGCAACGCGAACGCCGCCGTCTGGTTCGACTGTTGCAGAAGTTCAACGCTTGGTACAACGACGACATCACCGTCAGCACAAAAAGCGGGGTTTGGGGCAACAACTACCCCAACCCCGGCGCCCCTTCCGCCACCCTGGTAGCACTCGCCGGTTTTACCCAAAACGCGAAGAACTGCTCCGGCATGTGGACCTGGAGCCGGATTCCCATCGACTGCTCCGACCTCTACAGCATCTGGGGCACACCCACCGTCTACAACTACGTGTCCCCCACCCATATCGTTCTCATGAGCCAATCGCCATTTATCAAGGCCGACGGCTCTCCCCTGTACATCAGCACTGAAGAATCCCTTTGAGACGTCGTCATGAAAACCATTCGTCCTGCCGCTCTTGCCCCGGAAATTCAGGTTCTTTTCACTGAATGGGCCGTGCCAACCACCGAGTACACGTCCCGGCTCTTTACCTATGCAAACACCATGCTTCAGATTCCCAACGATCACCGGATCGGGGACATGGTGGTTGCATTCGGCCTGGCTACCCGCGAAGAGGTCGAGCTGCACGCGAAAACCAAACCCGGCAATATGCTGATGCTCGAGCACCTGTCCGAGCGAATCGAAAATATCCGCGTCAATGCGCAAAAACTCCTGGCAGCCAACGACCATCTTGCCTATTACGATTTCGTGCCGGCCGGCAGCATTCATCCGGCCCTGCATGAGAACGAGCCTCTGCGGAAATTCTGCATCGCCCGCAATTGCCTGCCCCTCATCGGCTACCCGAGCAACTGTTTGCGCGTGCTATTTGCCGATTACGCCGCGCTCAAGGAATACCGGGAAAGTCCTCGCCTCAATCGCATGACGGACCCGTTGGGGACGCTCTGCGCCAGCGAACGCCTTTCCCTCCAGATCGTCTATGGAATTGCCGAACGCAACCAGCTGCTCAGCCGCCTCTACGACAATGAGAATGAAGCCACCCATGTCGTCGACCAAGAAGACCACGTCACGATCTGGAGCGACAGCGATGCAGAAACCGACATTGAGCGCCTCCTGGCACGCATCCTGACCGAAGCGATCACGAAAAAGGCGTCGAACATCAAGTTCACGCCGCTCCACAATGGCACGGTCGAGTTGTCCTATCGGCGCCATGGAGATCTACGCCCTTTCAAGAACATCCGCCCCCTTTCGCCAGAAGAGGCGAATGAAATGCTGCGCTTCCTCCATATCCGCACCTCTGCGCGGTACACGTCGTCTCACAAACGGGTCGAAGGTCGTCTCCTGGAACCCGCTGACGGCAACCTGGTCTTTCGCACCGGCACCTCGGAAACGTTTCTGCGCTGCGGCTTCATTCCCGCCGGAAACGATAGCTTGGCGCTGCAGCGCGAATCCGTATCGATTCGCCTGCTGGACCGAAGCGCGGTCACCATTTGTTTGCGGGATTTGAACTTGGCACCCGGAGTGATTAGGGAAATCACCATACAGCTTCAGCAGAAGCACGGGCTCATCCTGGTCGTTGGCCCCACCAGTTCCGGCAAGTCGACGACGGTGGCCGGCATGGTCACTGCCTATCGGGAAATTTACGGCAATACCCGCAACCTTCTTTCCCTGGAACAACCGATCGAACGGTTGCTCGAAGGCATCACCCAAGTGCAGGTGTCCCAGAACCGCTTTGAAGCTTACATGGCGGCTTTCTTGCGCCACGACCCCAATTTCATCTGGGTCGGTGAAATCCGCGACCGGCCGAGCGCGTCGACCTGCGTCCGCTCATCCAATACCGGACAGATTGTGGTGTCCACCCTTCACTCGGACGACGCCCCTCAGGCACCCAATGCGCTGTTGGCCTATATCAGCAACAATCTCGGCAGCAGTGCCGACTCCGTCATCGTGACGCCTTACGATGCCATCAACGCCCTCTCGCTCATCATCGCCCAACGCCTGGTTCCCGAGCTTTGCCCGCGTTGCAAGATTCCTTTTCTTGAGCATGAGCCGAATCAGGCCAATGAACAGCTGGATCGCTACAGACATTACTGCAAACGCAACGACATCGCGGAGCAAGACGTCCGCCAGTCCTTCCTGCGCAAACCTGAGGGCTGCGCCCATTGCGATCACGAAGGCTACGTGGGTGAGCGGCCGATCAATGAAATCCTGCCGATCACGAAGCAGCTTCGCCAAAAGCTGACTGCGCTTGTCAATGCCGGCCAGTTCGACAACGAGCTGCTGGCCCAAGCCCGGACCTACACCCTGCACGACGATGCGATGCGCTACGTCGCCGCCGGCGTCGTTTCGCTTGCCGATGCTCTCATCTGACCCGGAATTGCACTATGCACATGAAAGCCGACTACCTGCAATACGCCATCACCGCTCTGTCCAACCTGCTGCGGTCCGGAATTTCTCCAGACGAGGCGTTGCGCGAAATGCAGTTCCTGCAACCGCGGTACAAGGACTTCTGGCGACATGCGGCCTACCAGGCCGCCCGCGGAACCGGGATGGCCACCATTCTGCGTCCGCTGCTGGATGAGGCAATGTACTCGGCGGTCAATGCGGCCGAGTTGTCCGGCACGGTGATCACCGTGCTCGCACGTCTGGAACAGGCGATGGAAGAGAAAAAGGAAATGCGCAAGACGCTCAAAAGTATGGGGTACCCGTTCGCCATGCTCTTTGGTGCATGCGGCGTCATGCTGCTCTATCTGGCGTTCGTTGTCCCGGCCTTCTCCCGCTCCGTGGCGCCCAACTCCGGAAATACGCCTTCGACGCTGCAGATCGTCGGCAGTACCCTCAATAGCGTCATCAGTACCTACTGGGTGCATATTCTGGTCGGGGTCGTCGCGATGGTCGGCGCCGGCCTGCTGTGGTTGCGAGATCCGGCTAACCGCAACTCGATCCTGGCGCTCTTCGACCGCGTGCCGTTGCTCGGGGCTGCTGCCAGAGACCTGTTTTACGGGGAGTGGGCCACCCATATGGCGATCAATACCCATGCCGGCATCACGGTGCTCGAGGCCATCCGTCTGACCAGCAACATCCTCCCGGACTACTATCGCCAGGAGGTTCTGGCCGTGGCGAAGGACATCACTCGCCTTGGGCAGGCCGAAGCAACGACGCCCCGGTCGGATGCCGATATCCGCAAGCGGATTCCCTTCATGATCGCCAATGCCTTCCGCCTGAGCGAACGAACGGGCGTTACAGACAGCAATTTCGAGACTGCCGCACGGGTTTTGATCGCCCAAGGCCAAATGCGTATCAAGTTGTTCGTCAGCACGGCCAACAACATCGCCACCCCTGCCGCCGCTCTGCTGGGGGCCGGCGCGATGTTCCCCTACTTCATCCAGCTGACCGACACCATTTCCCAAATCCGTTAATTGGGCCACCTTGCCATGATTCCCATTTCGACCCTCCTCCGCAGCATCTTCCCAAAACTTCGTCGGGGCGCTACAAATTCGCCGCCAGCTTTCGGACATGATCTCCCCGCGGAAGACGCCCCGCTTCCCGATTCCGGCGAGATCCCGGGAAGCGCTGACGGCAAAATTGTTTTTGGCGGCCACCGGGATGCCGAATCCCTTCGCCCCCGAGCAACGCCTGTTGTCATGCGCCGGACCAAAAACAACCGTTCGTATGCCATCGTTGGAACCGTCGGGGAACTACGGGGGCTTCTAGAGAATCCGCCGCCGGCCAGCACCTACATCGTGTTCTCGGGAAGCTTGGTCTTGATGGCCGATCAGGCGGAAGACATCGCCCCTGCCGACAACTACCATCGCCAAACCGATCGGATCGTCAAACCACTTGGCAATCTGACGCTGGCCAAGCGCAACAACCACTTCGCTTTGAAAGTGTGGCTTCACGAGGACGCCGTTGCGCTTAAGCGAGCCTTGCCCCGTCACCGCTGCTGCTTCGCGCTGGATCAATATCTGGCCCATGGCCGAGCCCGCGCGGAGCCGCATCTGCACCTCATCACCGGCCACGTTGCGGATGAAGACACCATCCTGCACATTTTTACCTTCGACGACGGCGCCTTGACCGCAATCAACGAGCGGGTGCTGGCATCCTCGTCCCATATCCGCTTCCAGGCGGACTACGCTAACTTGCTGGCCTCCTACGACCGCAACGATTACACCGTGATCGTTGCCGATCCGCTACCGCAACCTCCGGCGCACATGGACAGCGGCAACCTGCGCTATCTGGATGGGCAAATCTACGACAAGCTCATCAGCTTCTACATCATCGACGATGCAGCCGAGCCCTCCTTTATGGCCCGGCATGGCATTTCAATGACGGCCGGAATCATCAGCCTCGTGCTGTACGTCGCTTCCATGGCCCTGCCCTACGATTCCTATCACGACAGCACGGAAAGTTTCCGGCGCATCGCGGCGACCATTCCGCAGAACGATCTGGCATTCGGTTCCGACCAACTCAAGGCAATGTCGGAACGCCGTCTGTTCCTCAACGAAGAACGCCCGCAGCACGACACGGTTCCATTTTTGCGCCGGCTGACCAGCGCTCTGGCCGCCAACGGGAGCGACGTCATCGTCAGCAGTCTCGCCCTGAACCAGATCAAAGTCCAGCCAACCGATCCGGACATCAATATCGTCGTCGAAATGAAGAAATCCCCAGACCCGAACCTGACTGCCTTGGCGCAGGCAAAGCCTATTTTGGACCGGCTCTCGGAACGCATGGGGGTGGACTTCCGTCTTTCCCACAATGCATTCCAAGAGCGCATCGGGCCGAACAACAGCAAAACGCTGTCGTTCAACATCGAGGGCGAATTCAAGAGGAAAGGCAATTGATATGAGCACCACGACCGCTTACTGGCAACGTACCAATCGCAAGGTGCTGGGCATCGTCGCCGTCGCCTCTTTCATCACACTGCAAGCGGCCCACGTCAATTACGAGGTTGTTGGCCAGAAAGCCGCTCAGCAAAAAACGGCCTTGGCGGAATTGAAACGGTGGAAGTCCGAGTATGAGGCGTTGCTGCCGATCCAGACAAAATGGAACAATTCGCTGCCATCCGTCAGCAACATCAAGGACAAATACAGCCTCTTTGACGCGATCCGCCTGAAAGAGTACGGCCTTTCCAGCGACCGGGAGAAGCTGGACATCAAAAAAATTGACTCGATCGCCTCGAATGGCGTTGCGCTCAACGCTACCCGCATATGCGTCAACTCAGCCGGAGAATCCGGCTTGACGGTCACGGCCCCTCACTTCTCCGAATTGCTAACCGGTTTGGACGAACTCACACATCGACGCGACATCGAGGTTTCCAATATCACGCTGGCCGTAGCTAATGGGGCACCCAAAGCGGTGGTGAACATGTGCTTGGTGTTTCGTACCTGACCAATCATCTTTTGCTGCAAAAGCCATTCGGACACTCACACCATGAAAGCCATTTCCAATTCGCCGGTTTTCCAGATAGCTACCGCCGCTGCGGTTATTGGTGGCGTTTACCTTGCCACCGAGGCGAGCATCCCCGCGCTCCAGAACCTCCCCATCAGCGAACTGCGATCGACCGCGCCCCACCCATCCAACAGCGATCTGTCTGTGCTGAACAATCTCTATCCACTGGTGGCCAAGGCCTCCCCCAAACCAACTCCGCTGCCGGCCGCCGACGACCTTATTCAGGTGGATGATGCCTTCATTCCCCGGAATTCCAGTGGCAATCAAGAACCCGGAACGCCCGCCGTCATCGATTACTTTCCGCTCTTGGAAAGCAACCACGTTCTTGTGCTGCAGGCCGTTACCAGCGATGGGGCCATCATCAACAAGCGTTTCTACACCTATTACTCGCCCCTGACGGAATGGGCTTATCCCGGATTGGACGGCAAGAACGTCTCCCCCGTCCTGCTCCGCGCCGGCAAAGGGGACAGGGTACGTATTGCAGAACCTGCTACCAGCTCGAAGAAACGCCATTTCGAGTTGGTCCTTCAACAGTAGTTTCACTGCGGTCACGCGCTATGCTCACTGCTCTCTACCATCATTTCAAAAGCCACCACCGCGGCGCGTTTCTCGCCGCCGTTCTCGGCCTAATCCTTGCCATCGCGGTCGGCTTGTACACATTCGTTGGGAGCAACACGGCCCTTTTGAATGTGCTGGGCCTGCAAACCACTGCCGCCCGCATGGCAGCCGGGAAATCCGCGATCTTCTGGACGTGGCGAGCCTGGCGCCACAAAAGCGATAACGCAGAACTCGAACCGGAACGGTTCTATGGTTATCTGGAATCGGTGAATCGCGACACTACGGTCAACATCACCCTCGTTCGGAATGCGAAATACCAATCGCAACGAATTACGCTAGCAGATCTGGTCATCACCGACCCCACCGGCTTGGCCACCATCGTCGAGGCACATCGTCATAGCAGCATGGAGTTTGCCTTCTACCCGACCCAGACGCCTTACCCCTATACGGTAATCTGGCTCGACAACCACCCCTTCAATCTCACCTTGATCACCGAAGGCGTGGCATTGCCGGATCGGACCCCCCCAACCAACATCGTTGATCGCCTCTTCGCTACCTATTACTGGCGCGAATTTACGCGCTAACTGTTCGACAAATAAGGAACTGTCATGAACTTCATATTTCAGTTTTTGGTCGGCGCAATTTTCGCCATTTCCACCTCGCCCTCGGCTGCTGATCCGAAGTGGTACAACGATGTATATCCGAGCAACAAGAATTCGCAAATATCACTGCTGAACCAGGGTGGCGGCTCCGTTACCGCCATTCGCAACCCCACCGCTGCCAGCGTCCAACTCAACGCCAACACGAGTACCCAACCTCCATCGGTGTTCGTTCAGGCAACGGCAACGTTGCCCGTCGCGAGCATTGGGGCTAGTTGTGATCCGGCAAAAAATACTGCTGGGCTTTCATCGTCCGATCGTCTAACCATCCTCGTTTGCCCCCCAACCGGCCTCTGGACGATTTCGAACAGAACCCGCCTGCGCCAAGTCAACGAAAACGATCCATGCGATCCCGCTCTCGACGGAAACTTGGCTGTGAACTCTACTGGCTTAACACTTTCTTGCCAAT
>MKUH01000001.1 GCA_001897745.1 Candidatus Accumulibacter sp. 66-26 | reverse complement strand
CCGCGCTCCTTCGAGGCCGGTCCCGACTGGCCCGGCGTCGCGTGGAGCGAGGACAGCCGGGTGATCGGCGAGATCCGCGCGGCGCGCGCGGCCGGCGCCGATCTCGTGATTCCCTTCATGCACTGGGGCTGGGAGCGCGAGGCGGCGCCGGGCGAACGGCAACGGCAGCTGGCGCGCGCGATGATCGACGCCGGCGCCGACGTCGTCGTCGGCGGCCATCCGCACGTCACGCAGGGCGCCGAATACTATCGCGGCCGGCTGATCGTCTACAGCCTCGGCAATTTCGTCTTCGACGGCTTCGCCGAGCCCGAGGCGAAGCGCGGCTGGCTGCTGCGCCTGACGCTCGACCGCAGCGGCCTGCTCGCCTGGGATACGCTGGCGGCGCAGATCGACGCGGACGGCACGCCGCATCCGCAGCCCGGTGCGCTAACCCCCTGCGGGCAGGCCGGCGAGGCGGCGCCCCGGCTGTGCGCCAACCCCTGAACGGAGGCCGCATGCGAACCCGCTACGAAGAGATTCCCGCTTACGTCACCCGCGACGGTTCCGAGATCCGCGAGCTGATGCACCCCGCCGTGCACGGCAACCGTGCCCAGAGCCTCGCCGAAGCCATCGTCCGCCCGGGCCAGCGCACGCAGTTGCACCGCCATGCGCTGAGCGAGGAGCTGTATTTCGTGACGCGCGGGAGCGGCGAGATGACGCTCGGCGACGCCCGCTTCGCGATCGGCGTCGGCGACACCGTGCTGATCCCGCCCGGCACGCCGCACTGCGTCGCGGCCCGCGGCGACGCGCCGCTGCATATCCTGTGCTGCTGCAGCCCGGCCTACGCGCACGACGATACCGAGCTGCTCGACTGAGCGTGGACTCGCGCGCGGCCGCCGCCGGGGCTTCGGGGCGAGGGCGGAACGGGGCGCCGAGGTGCCGACGCCGAGACTCCGAGATTTCGAGACTCCGAAATTCTCAGAAGTGTTTTCCGGGAAACAAACGATTACACATCGGACGGCGACGAAGCGTTTCCCGCCGTGTCCAACAGCCATCGATCAACGATGCGAAGGACCGACATGGCACGCATTCTTACCGTGGCGCTGATCGCCGCCCTGCTCGGCGGCTGCGTGATCGTTCCCGATTACGGCTACCGGGGCGGCGACTGGCATGGACACTACTGGGACGGACATCGCGACCGCTATCGCGGCTGGGACGGGCGCCGTTGAGGCCGCCGGGGCGGCGGCCGTGAAGCCGGGGCGCGGAATGCCCGGCGACGAGGCGCACGGCCGGCCGGAGGCGCCCGCTGCGGGGGCGCTGCGCGAAATCAGCGCGGCGACGCTGGCCTACTACGAGCGGAATGCCGAGGCTTTCTGGCTCGGCACCCGCGAACACGATGTCGCGCAGAACGTCGCCGCCCTGCTTGGACACATCGAAGCGCCTCCGCCGTGCGCCATTCTTGATTTCGGCTGCGGCCCGGGGCGCGATCTGAAGACCTTTTCGGCGCTCGGCCACCGCGCGGTCGGCGTCGAAGGGGCGTCGCGCTTCGCCGCCATGGCGCGGGAGTACAGCGGCTGTCCGGTATGGGAGCAGGACTTCCTCGCGCTCGACCTGCCGGCGGCCCGCTTCGACGGCGTCTTCGCCAATGCCGCGCTGTTCCACGTTCCCGCGGCGGCGCTGCCGCGCGTGCTGGCGCAGTTGCACGCGACGCTGAAGCCGCGCGGCGTGCTGTTCAGTTCCAACCCGCGCGGCGACGACGAGGAGGGATGGCAGGCCGGGCGCTACGGCGCTTACTACCGTCCGGAAACCTGGTGCCGCCATCTCGTCGGGGCCGGTTTCATCGAAATCGAGCGTTTCTACCGGCCGGCCGGACTGCCCCGGGCACAGCAGCCCTGGTTCGCGAGCGTCTGGAGGAAGCCCGCGCGCGACTGAGCGCCGCAAACGAAGGGAGCGAACGGCGGCTGCAACCAAGCGCGCGCATCCGGGTCAATAGTGGCTGGAGGAGAGGCTTTCATCCGGCGCGGGCGCCGTCGAGCGGGAACGAGCAGTCCGCCGCCCGGGCGCGGTGCGCCGGCCTGCACGATGCCGCGTTGCATTCATCGGAGAAAGCTCTCATGCACAAGATCGTCGTTTCCCCAATTGCGCTCGCCGCTGCGCTCTGCTGCGCCGCGCCGTGCCCGCCCGCCGCCGCGGACGAGGTTTCCGCCGGCGAGGTCGTCACCGCCATCGAAGGCGCTTTCGGCGTCAATCCCGGACAGCGCCGGAACCACACCAAGGGCACCTGCGCCGTCGGCGAGTTCGTCGGCAGCCAGGAAGCCGCGCGCTACAGCCGCTCGGCGCTTTTCTCGGGCGCGGCGGTGCCGGTCGTCGCCCGTTTTTCGCTCGCCGGCGGCAACCCGCAGGCGCCCGATACGGCGAAAAGCGCGCGCGGCATGGCCCTCGAGTTCCGTCTGCCGCAAGGGCAGCTGCAGCACATCACGATGCTCAATACGCCGCTGTTCGGCGCGGCGACGCCGCGCACCTTTCTCGACATGATGACGGCGATGCGCCCCGATCCGGCCACCGGCAAGCCCGACCCGGAGAGGATCCGGGCCTTCAAGGCGAGCCACCCGGACAACGCGGCGCAGGCGCAGTTTCTCGACAGCCACAATCCGCCGGCCAGCTACGCCAGCAGCGCCTATTTCGGCATCCACACCTTCCGCTTCATCGACCGCAACGACCGGACGACGCTGGTGCGCTGGCGCTTCGTCCCGCAGGACGGCGAGAAGCGGCTCTCCGACGAGGAGATGAAGAGCGCCGGCCCGAACCTCCTGGAGCCGGTGCTGATCGCCCGCATGCGCGGCGGGCCGGTGCGCTGGGACATGCTGGTCAGCGTCGGCGAGGCGGGCGACCCGGCCGACGATCCGACGCAGGCGTGGCCGGAGACACGCCGCCAGTTCAAGGCCGGCACGCTCACCCTGAGCGCCGCGATGCCGCAGAAAGGCGCCGCCTGCGAGGCCATCAACTACGATCCGCTGGTCATGGCGGACGGCATCGCGCCGACCGACGATCCCGTGCTCAGATTCCGTTCGCCCGCCTACGCCCTGTCCTTCGCGAAGCGGCTCGGCGGCATGTGAATCCGCGGGCAGCCTGCCGTTCGCAGGTGGGCGCGGGTGACGGTGCGCGTTTCAGGCGATTTCGAAAGCCATGCCGAGCGCCGCCAGCGTCACCAGCGCCAGCGCGATGAGGAAGACCGTTTCGGCGGCGCTCTCCAGGCGCGCCTCCACTGCGGCGCGGCGCATCGCGGCGAACGATGCGATGGCGCTGAGCAGGAAGAGGCAGGTCGCGATGCCCAGCAGGCGGTCGATGAAGGCGCCGGCGGCGCCGACGTGCGCCAGTTTGACGACGCTCAGCGCGGTGATGCAGGCGCCGACCAGCGTCGCCGACGACGGCAGGATGTGGGTGGAGACCGAGGCGGATTGTGCCGCGGATTGCGCGGTGGATTGCACGCTTGAGCGCGCCTCGGCCCGCTGGGACGCAAGCGGGTTCGTCGGCGCGGCGGATCGCGGACGGTGATCGGACGTCGGCGCCGGGGAGGGGGAGGACAGCGTTTCGGCATCGGCCGCCGCCGTCCGCCGCCCCGCCGCTAGCGCAGGGCGGCGGCGGAGGGCGGCGCGCAGGCCGTGGCCGGCGGCAGGGCGCCGCAACATCAGCCGAGGTCGACCGGGATGAAGATGCGCGCGTCTTCCCGCTCGACGAGGACGGCGATGCGCTTGCCGGCCTTGGCGACGAGCTTGCGCAGCTGATCGGTGCCGGAGATCGCTTCGCCGTTGATCGACAGGATCACGTCGCCGGGCTGGATGCCGGCGCGCGCGGCCGCGCCGGCCACATCCTGGACGAGGACGCCGCCGTTCAGTTCGGCGCGCCGCAGTTCCTCCGGCGAGAGGGCGCGCACGACGACGCCGAGGCGGCCCTTGGCGGCTTCGGGGGTGTCCTTGGCCGCGACTTTCTCGTCGCCGAATTGCCCGACGCGGATGTCGATGCTGCGCGTGCCGCCGTTGCGCCATACCTTCAGCCGGGCGGTTTCGCCCGGCGCCATGCCGGCCACGATCAGCGGCAGTTCGCCCGACGAGGCGATCGGCTTGTCGTCGATGGCGAGGATGACGTCGCCGGGCTCCAGCCCGGCCTTGGCCGCCGGGCTGTTCTTCTCGACCGCGTCCACCAGCGCGCCGGTCGGCTGCTTGAGTCCGAAAGAGTCGGCCAGCGACTGGTTGACCTCCTGGATCGAAACGCCGAGGCGGCCGCGCTGCACCTTGCCGTGCGTGACGATCTGCTGCTCGACGTGCATCGCGACCTCGATCGGGATTGCGAAGGACAGCCCCTGGTAGCCGCCGCTGCGCGAATAGATCTGCGAGTTGATGCCGATTACCTCGCCCGCCATGTTGAACAGCGGTCCGCCGGAGTTGCCGGGATTCACGGCGACGTCGGTCTGGATGAAGGGGACGTAGCTGCCGTCGGGCAGCGAGCGCGACTTGGCGGAGACGATGCCGGCGCTGGCGCTGTTCTCGAAGCCGAAGGGCGAGCCGATGGCCAGCACCCATTCGCCGACGCGCGTGCCGCTGGAGCTGCCGGTCTTCACCACGGGCAGGTTCTTGCCCTCGATCTTGAGGACGGCGACGTCGCTGGCCTTGTCCATGCCGAGCACCTTGGCGGTGAACTCGCGCTTGTCGGTGAGCTTGACGGTGACCTCGTCGGCGCCGTCGACGACGTGGGCGTTGGTCAGGACGGTGCCGTTGGCGTCGATGATGAAGCCCGAGCCCTGGCCGCGCACCGGGACCTCGCCCTGCGCCTGCGGAATGCGGAAACGGCGGAAGAATTCGTAGAAGGGGTCGTCCGGGTCGATCTGCGGCATCTCGGCGTGCCCGTTGCCCGCCTTGCGCGTGGCCGAGACGCTGATGTTGACCACGGCCTGGCCGTTGCGGGCGACGATCTCGCTCATGTCGGGCAGGGCGCTTCCCGGCACGCCTGGGGTACTGGCGGCGAGCGTCACGGGCGCGGCGGCATGAGCCTTGCCCAGCGCTTCGATATTGCCCAGGGAATAGGCGCCGGTCAGGGCGGCGATGACGGCGGCCGCGCCCACGGTGAGCTTGAGTCGGTTTGCGTTCATGGCGGTTTCCTTTCGTGCGCGTTGGGGTAAACGGCGGGCAAGCGCGGGGCTTGCCGACGAAAGGAAGCATGCGCCGGGGAAACTTAAGGCTGACTTAAGGTGTGAACGTCGACCGGCGTTGGTGGTGCCGGCGGCGTCTCGTCCCGCGGCGGGGCGGGGAAGTCGATCCGTACGCGCAGGCCGCCCCCCGGCGCGTCGTCGAGACGGACCGCGGCCCGGTGCCGCTGGGCGATGCTGCGCACGATCGCGAGGCCGAGGCCGCTGCCGCTGGCTTCCTCGCCGCCGCGCCGATAGAAGCGGGCGAAGACCTGCTCGCGCTCTGCCGGCGGAATGCCGGGGCCGCTGTCGCTGACTTCCAGCCAGGCGCGGCCGGTCGTTCCGCCGTCGGCCTGGTCGCCTGTTTTCCCCGCCGTGGCGTCGCCCGCCACGCCGCAGCCGACGTCGACGCGCCCGCCTTCCGGCGTGTAGCGCACGGCGTTGTCGATCAGGTTGTCGAGCAGGGTGCGCAGGGCGTCCGCGTCGCCGGCAACGCACGCTCCCGGAGCGCTGGCGGCGACGCCGAGGTCGATGCGGCGGGCCGCCGCCAGCGCCGCGTGGTCGGCGACGCTCTGGGCGATCAGCCCGGCCAGGGAAACGATGGCGAAGGGGCGCTCGGCGGCGCCGGGTTCTTGGCGGGCGAGGGCGAGCAGTTGCTGGACGGCGTGGATGGCCCGCTCCAGCCCGCCCTTGAGGTCGCGTAGGGCGGCGCTGCGTTCGGCTTCGCCGCTCGCCCGCTCGACGAGCTGGGTTTGCAGGAGCAGGGCGGTGAGCGGCGTGCGCAGTTCGTGCGCGGCGTCGGCGATGAATTGGCGCTGGGTCTGGATGGCCGTCCGCAGGCGGGCGAGCAGGGCGTTGAGGGAGCGCACGAGGGGTTGCGCTTCCTCGGGGACGTCCTCTTCGCCGAAGGGGGTGAGCGCTTCGGCGGTGCGCGTGCTGACCGAGCGGGCGAGGTCGGTGAGCGGACGCAGGGCGCGGCCGACGACCAGCCAGACGAGGAGCGCGAGCAGCGGCAGGAGAGCGATGAAAGGCGTCAGTGTACGCACGGCGGCGGCGGTCGCGAGGCGGGCGCGGACGCTCATCGGCTGCGCCACGGCGATGGTTTCGCCCCGGTACTGCAGCGCGTAGGTGCGCCACTCGCCTTCGCTGGTCTTCTCCGTCGCGTAGCCGAGGCGGGCGATGTCGGGCAGCGCGCGGTGCGGGCGGGAGTAATAGACGCTGAGTCCGTCGCGGTCCCAGACGCGGATGACGAAATCGAGATCCAGATCGCCGGCCAGCGCTTCGGTCGATCCCTGGAAGGTCTGGTTGCGCAGGGCGAAGGCGATCTGTTCGAGCTGGTAGTCGAAGAGCGCGTTGATTTCCTCGCGTGCGGCCCGGTAGGTGGCCCAGGCGCCGATGAGCATGACGAGGCTCATGGCGCCGATCAGGGAATAGAGCAGCTGGCGGCGGATCGAGTTCATGGCAGGCGGGGAACCATGTAGCCGACGCCGCGCACGTTGCGTATCCAGTCGCTGCCGAGCTTGCGCCGCAGGGTGTGGATATGGACCTCGACGGCGTTGCTGCCGATTTCCTCCTCCCAGCCGTAGAGCCGGTCTTCCAGCTGGCCGCGCGAGAGGGGAACGCCGGGTTTTTCCAGCAGCGCGTGGAGCAGGGCGAATTCGCGCCCGGAGAGGTTGACCGGCTGCCCGTCGAGGCGGACTTCGTGGGTCGCCGGGTCGAGCGTCAGGGCGCCGTGTTCGATGAGCGGATTGGCGCGTCCGGCGCGCCGCCGCAGCAGGGCGCGCAGGCGGGCGGCCAGTTCGTCGAGGTCGAAGGGCTTGACCAGATAGTCGTCGGCGCCGGCGTCGAGGCCGCGAATGCGGTCGCTGACCGCGTCGCGGGCGGTGATGATCAGCACCGGCACCGGATTGTTGCGCTTGCGCCAGAAGGCCAGCGACTCCAGTCCGGTTTTCCCCGGCAGGCCGATATCCAGCAAGATCGCGTCGTATTCGGTCGTTTCCGTGGCCGACTCCGCCGCGCCGCCGTTACGCACCCAGTCCACCGTGTAGCCGAACTGCTGCAGCCCGGTCCGGAGGCTTGCACCGATCATCGCGTCGTCTTCGACCAACAATAAACGCATGGCGCTTCACTCGGTTCCGGAGGCGGATGCGGGGCGGGAAAGAGGAATTGCGGTCATGCTTCGGCCCGGAAGAATGTCGAATCGGTGTTTGGTCCGCCCATTCTAGCCAATCGGCCGCCCTTTTCCTGCACCCGCGCGCCGACGTTCTTGCGTTCGGCAAGGCAGCGGGCGCGGCCGGTGGAAAAGGGAAAACCCGCTGCGGTTCGGCGGGTTTTCAAAGAGCGGCGGCAAGACGCCGGAGGAAGGCGGGCGGGCCGGGTACGCCGCGTACCCGCTTGCGGCGGTCGGTCGGCGCCGTCCTTCGGCCTTGCCGGGTGCCGCTTCTCCCGGCGCACCGCTATTCGCCCGGTTGCGCAAGCGGGCGGGGCGGCGTGCGGGCGAAACTCGATCAGGCGTTTCTGACCGTGTGCAGGAGGTAATTGACGCTGGTGTCGCGGCCCAGGCCGTAGATCTTGGTGAGCGGGTTGTAGCTCATGCCGACCAGCTCGTCGGGTTCGAGGCCGACGCTCTTCGCCCAGCGCGAGAGTTCGGACGGCTTGATGAATTTGGCGTATTCGTGCGTGCCCTTGGGCAGCAGCTTGAGGACGTATTCGGCACCGACCACGGCGAACAGGTAGGCCTTCGGATTGCGGTTGATCGTCGAGAAGAAGACGTGGCCGCCGGGTTTGACCAGCGCCGCGCAGGCGGCGATCGTGCTGGCCGGGTTGGGGACGTGCTCGAGCATTTCCATGCAGGTCACCACGTCGTAGCTGGCGGGCTGTTCCGCGGCGAGTTCTTCGGCCGATATCTTGCGGTAGTCGACGCTGCGGCCGCTCTCCAGAAGATGCAGGCGGGCGACGCCGAGCGCCTTGTCCGAAAGATCGATCCCGGTCACGGTCGCGCCCTTGTCGGACATTCCCTCCGACAGCAGACCGCCGCCGCAGCCGACGTCGAGGACCTTCTTGCCGGCGAGGCCGGCATGAGCGTCGATCCAGTCCAGGCGCAAGGGGTTGATGTCGTGCAGGGGTTTGAATTCGCTGTTCGGATCCCACCAGCGGTGGGCTAGTTGGCTGAATTTGTCGAGTTCGACCGGGTCGGCATTGATCATGATGTGGACGGCATTGAGTTGAAGAAATAAAAAAGCCCTGCCTAGGCAGGGCTTTTTGACATCGGCGGGATTACTTGGTGCCGATGACTTCGATTTCGACGCGACGGTCAGGCTGCAGGCAAGCGATGGTCTTCTTGCTCTTCGGGCCCTTGCACTGGTCAGCCTTGGTCACGGGCTGCTTCTTGCCCTTGCCTTCGGTGTAGACGCGGTTGGCTTCCATGCCCTTGCCGACCAGGTATTCCTTGACGGCGGCAGCGCGCTTCTCGGACAGCTTCTGGTTGTAGGCATCGGTGCCGAAGCGGTCGGCGTGGCCGACGGCGATGATCACTTCGAGCTTGATGCTCTTGACCTTCTCGACCAGCTCGTCGAGCTTGGCCTTGCCTTCGGGACGCAGGGTGGCCTTGTCGAAGTCGAACAGGGCGTCGGCGGAGAGGGTGATCTTCTCGGCAGCCGGCTTCACGCCGGTGGCGGCGGGCTGGCTAGCGGCCTGGGCGACGGCGGGCTCGCATTTTTCCTTCGGCAGCAGATCCTTGTCGCAGGCGCAGCCGGCCGGGTCGTTGGCGGCGGCGGCCGGGGTCCAGAAACCGGTACGCCAGCAGAGGCCGGCACCGCTCTTGACGACTTCGTTGCGGGCGTCGATCGCATAGACGCGGTCGGCGGCGGTTTGGGCCTGGGCCAGCGTGGCGCCGAGACCGAAGGTGGCGGCCAGAATGGCCATCAAGGAGTGTTTCGCAATTTTGTTCATATATGTTTCCTCTTTAGTTGAGCTTGCGGACCCGCTCCGCGCGGCCTGTTGGGCTGTACTCTGTTGCGCCGGTATTGTCCAAACTTCAGGTCAAACATTGCGCGGACAGATTTTATTTTGCCATAAAGCCGCGAGTTTGATCAATTCGGTTTCGTTATTTTCAATGAGTTGTCCGTCGGCGACCCTTGCCCGGCCAGCAACCCATACGTCGGAAACGTGTTCGCGTCCCGCACAATACACGAGATGCGAGACAGGGTCATAACACGGCGCGAGTTCCACGCTGTCGAGCCGGATTGCGCACAGATCCGCTTCTTTGCCCGGTTCTATGCTGCCGATCTTGGTCTCCAGTCCGAGCGCCTGGGCGCCGCCCAGGGTTGCCATACGTAGCGCCTGATGGGCGTTCGGCGTCTCCGCGCGGCCGCTGGCGCCCTTCGCGAGCAGGGCGGCGAGGCGCATTTCCTGCAGGAGGTCGAGGCGGTTGTTGCTCGCTGCGCCGTCGGTGCCGAGCCCGATATTGACGCTTTTTTGCAGAAGCTCGGTGACCGGCGCGATGCCGCTTGCCAGCTTGAGGTTGGAACTCGGGCAGTGGGCGACGGAGCAGCCGTGTTGCGCGAGGAGATCGATTTCCGAGGCGTTCAGGTGTACGGCATGCACGCCGATCAGGCCCGGGCTCAGCAATCCCAGGCGGTGCAGTCGCTCGAGCGGGCGTACGCCGAAATCGCGCAGGCTGTCGTCGATTTCCTGGCGCGTTTCGTGGAGGTGAAGATGGATCGGTAGTTCGATCTGTTCTGCCAGGGTGAGAACCTTGGCGAAGCTGCGGTCGCTGACCGTGTAGGGAGCGTGCGGCGCGAGGCAGAAGGTGAGCAGCGCTTCTTCGCGCAATTCGTCGCGGGCGGCCAGGCCCTTGGCCAGGTAGTCGTCGGTGTCGGCCGCGTAGGCGGTCGGGAAATCGAGGGCGATGAGGCCAATCGCGGCGCGCATGCCGGAGGCGACCGCCGCTTCGCCGACCGCCTTGGGGAAGAAGTACATGTCGTTGAAGCAGGTGATGCCGCCGCGCAGCATCTCGGCGCAGGCGAGTCGCGTTCCGTCATGCACGAACTGCGCGGAAACGTGCTTTGCTTCGGCCGGCCAGATGTGTTTCTGCAGCCACTCCATCAGCGGCAGGTCGTCGGCCAGTCCGCGCATCAGGTTCATCGCCGCGTGGCTGTGCAGGTTGACGAGGCCGGGGATCAGCGCGTGCTGCGGCAGCTTCTGCCGTTGGCGCGGCGTGTAGCGGGCGTCGGCAGTTTCGTGCGGCAGGACGGCCAGGATGCGCCCGGCGTCGACGACGGCCGTGTGGTATTCGAGAACGAGGCCTGCGGGTGCGACCGGGACGATCCAGCGCGCTTCGATAAAGAGGTCTACGGAAGTGTTGTTCATGGCTGCGTTTCGGAAAAAGCGATAAAAAAACCCCGCCGCGGCGGGGTTTTTCGGGAGCATCCGCTTATTTGGCCGGACCCTTGACCTCGACCACCGTGCGGCGGTTCGGCGCCAGGCACTCGATCAGTTTCTTGCGCGGCAGCTTGTCGTCGCAGGACACGCCCGGAACCGCCTGCGTCTTGCCGGCGCCCATGGTGTCGATGACGTCGCTCTTGACGCCCTTCTTGACGAGGTAGGCCTTGACGGCTTCGGCGCGCTTTTCGGAGAGTTTCTGGTTGTATTGCTGCGAGCCGAGGCGGTCGGTATGGCCGGTGACGATGACCAGGTTGACCTGCGCGCAGTTGCCGAGCTTGGCGATCACGTCCTTGTCGAGTTGCGCCATGGCGGCCGGTTTCAGGGTGGCCTTGTTGAAGGCGAAGAGCTGATCGTCCTTCAGCGTCGAGGTGAAGTCGCAGGTCTTCGGCGCTGCCGCGACGACAGGCGCGGCAGCCGGGGCGGCGGCTGGCGCAGCGGCCGGCTCGCACTTCGCCTTCGGCAGCAGGTCCTTGTCGCAGGCGCAGCCGGCGGCGTCGTTGGCGGCCGCGGCCGGGGTCCAGTAGCCGGTGCGCCAGCAGAGGCCGGCGCCGCTCTTGACGACTTCGTTGCGGGCGTCGATCGCATAGACGCGGTCGGCGGCACTTTGCGCGCTGGCGGTGCCGGCGACGGCGAACAGGCCGGCGGCGGCCAGCAGGGTGGCGATGATTCTGGAATTCAAGATGTTCCTCCTCGTTTTTGTGTCCGACTCTTCTTGATCCCGGATTCGGGTATTCCGTCCGGGTTTTCAACTGCCCGGCGATTTAATCATACAAGCCGAAGGCGCATCAACCGACGGTGTGGCGTTTTCGCGACGTTTGGACGGCGTGCTCGGCGGATTCCGGCCGGGCGTGGCAGGCATGGTAGAATTCCGGGTTTCGTCAAGACGACAACATAAGCGGCGCCGTTCGGCCGTTGCTGGAAGATTCCGGATAGAAGATGGAACAATTCGCCAAGGAAACACTGCCCGTCAGTCTCGAAGACGAGATGCGCCGTTCGTATCTCGATTACGCCATGAGCGTCATCGTCGGCCGCGCCCTGCCGGACGCGCGCGATGGCCTGAAGCCCGTGCATCGCCGCGTGCTGTTCGCCATGCACGAACTTTCCAACGACTGGAACAAGGCGTACAAAAAGTCGGCGCGTATCGTCGGCGACGTGATCGGTAAGTACCATCCGCACGGCGATACGGCGGTGTACGACACCATCGTGCGCATGGCGCAGGACTTTTCGCTGCGCTACATGCTGGTCGACGGCCAGGGCAACTTCGGCTCGGTCGACGGCGACAGCGCCGCCGCGATGCGTTACACGGAAGTGCGCATGGCGCGCATCGGCCACGAGCTGCTCGCCGACATCGACAAGGAAACAGTCGATTTCGGGCCGAACTACGACGGCTCCGAGCAGGAACCGCTGATCCTTCCGGCCAAGATTCCGAACCTCCTGATCAACGGCTCATCGGGCATCGCCGTCGGCATGGCGACCAACATCCCGCCGCACAACCTCAACGAGGTCGTCGACGCCTGTCTGGCGCTGCTGCGCAATCCGGAAATGACGATCGACGAACTGATCGACATCATTCCGGCGCCCGACTTCCCGACCGCCGGCATCATCTACGGCGTGTCCGGCGTGCGCGAGGGCTACCAGACCGGCCGCGGCCGCGTCGTCATGCGCGGCAAGACGCACTTCGAGGACATCAAGGGCAGCAACGACCGGCAGGCGATCATCATCGACGAGCTGCCGTACCAGGTGAACAAGAAGACCCTGCTCGAGAAGATCGCCGAGCTGGTCAACGAGAAGAAGATCGAGGGCATTTCCGATCTGCGCGACGAATCCGACAAGTCGGGCATGCGCGTCGTCATCGAGCTGAAGCGCGGCGAGGTCCCCGAGGTCATCCTCAACAATCTGTACAAGCAGACGCAGCTGCAGGACACCTTCGGCATGAACATGGTGGCGCTGGTCGAAGGTCAGCCGCGCCTGCTCAACCTGAAGCAGATGCTCGACTGCTTCCTGTCGCACCGCCGCGAGGTCATCACGCGGCGCACCGTGTTCGAGCTGCGCAAGGCGCGCGAGCGCGCGCACATCCAGGAAGGCCTGGCCGTCGCGCTCGACAACGTCGATGAGATCATCGCCTTGATCAAGGCGTCGCCGACGCCGGCCGACGCACGGCGCGGCCTGATGGCGCGCCTGTGGACCTCGCCCACCGTCGGCGAGATGCTGCAGCGCGCTTCGCTCGATGCGACGCGCCCGGAAGGGCTGGCCATCGAATACGGCCTGTCGAAGAGCGGCTACCTGCTTTCCGAAGCGCAGGCCCAGGCCATCCTCGAACTGCGTCTGCAGCGTCTGACCGGCCTCGAACGCGACAAGATCGTCGCCGACTTCGCCGAACTGCTCGAGAAGATCACCGACTTGATGGATATCCTGGCGCGCCCCGAGCGCATCACCGAGATCATCGGCGACGAGCTCAACGCGATCCGTGCCCAGTTCGGCGACAAGCGCCGCTCCGAGATCGTCGTGCACACGCAGGATCTCGGCATCGAGGACTTCATCACGCCGCAGGACATGGTCGTGACGCTCTCGCACACCGGCTACATCAAGGCGCAGCCGCTCGCCGACTACCGCGCGCAGCGGCGCGGCGGACGCGGCAAGCAGGCGGCGGCGATGAAGGAAGACGATTTCGTCGACCACCTCTTCACCGCCAACACCCACGACTACATCCTGTGCTTCTCGAACCGCGGCCGCGTCTACTGGCTGAAGGTCTATGAAGTCCCGCAGGGCGGGCGCAGCAGCCGCGGCAAGCCGATCGTCAACATGTTCCCGCTCGAGGCCGGCGAGAAGATCAACGCCATCCTGCCGATCAAGGAATTCGCCGAAGACAAGTTCATTTTCATGGCCACCGCGCAGGGCACGGTCAAGAAGACGCCGCTGTCCGACTTCGCCCATCCGCGCAAGGCCGGCATCATCGCCGTCGCGCTCGACGAGGCCGACTTCCTGATCGGCGCCGACATCACCGGCGGAACGCACGACATCGTGCTGGTGTCCGACGCGGGCAAGGCGGTGTGGTTCGACGAAGAGGATGTGCGTCCGATGGGCCGCACCGCACGCGGCGTGCGCGGCATGAAGCTCGGCTCCGGGCAGCAGGTGCTTTCGCTGCTGGTCGCCGAGAATCACCAGCAGTCCGTGCTCGTTGCGACCGAAAACGGTTACGGCAAGCGGACCGTGCTGGCCGACTTCCGCCATTCCGGCCGTGGCACGCAGGGCGTCATCGCGATCGCCGCCAGCGAGCGCAACGGCAAGGTCGTCGCTGCGCGTCTCGTGCAGGACGAGGACGAGATCATGCTGATCACCACCGGCGGCGTGCTGATCCGAACGCGCGTCGCCGAGATCCGCGAGCTCGGCCGCGCCACGCAGGGCGTCACGCTGATCGCGCTCGATCAGGGCGAGAAGCTGGCGGGTCTCGAGAAGATCGTCGAGAGCGAGGACGAATCGAGCCAGGAAGGTCAGGAATCTGCCGAGGGCGAGGATTTCGCGGACGAATCGGGTGAGTCAGGTGAGTTGGCGGGTTCCGCCGAACAACCGGATCAGGAGTAAGCGATGGCACGTGTGTGGAATTTCAGCGCCGGCCCGGCGGCCCTGCCGCAGCCGGTCCTCGAGCAGGTGCGCGAGGAAATGCTCGACTGGCACGGCGCCGGCATGGGCGTCATGGAAATGAGCCACCGCGGCAAGGAGTTCACCGGCATCGTCGAGCAGGCCGAGGCCGACCTGCGCGAGCTGCTCGGCGTGCCGGCCGGTTACAAGGTGCTGTTCCTGCAGGGTGGGGCGACGCAGCAGTTCGCGCAGATTCCGATGAACCTGCTGGCCGGCGGTTCGGCGGACTATCTCGTCACCGGCTCCTGGTCGAAGAAGGCGCTCAAGGAAGCGCAGCGCGTCGTCGCCGGCAGCGGCAGCGTGCGCTGCGCCGGTTCGACCGAGGGCGGCGGCTTTCTCGACCTGCCCGATCCCGCGAGGCTCGATCTCGACCCGCGGGCAGCCTACTTCCACCTGTGCACCAACGAAACGATCCACGGCGTCGAAGTGCCGCCGGACTACGCCTTGCCAACGCACGCGCCGATCGTCGCCGACATGAGTTCGCACATCCTGTCGCGTCCGGTCGATGTGTCGCGCTACGGGTTGATCTACGCCGGGGCGCAGAAGAACATCGGTCCTTCCGGCGTGACGCTGGTGATCGTGCGCGACGATCTGCTCGGGCGCGCCGCGCCGTCCGTTCCGAGCGTCATGGATTTCGCGGTGATGGCCGAGCACGGCTCGATGCTCAACACGCCGCCGACTTTCGCGATCTACGTCGCCGGCCTCGTCTTCCAGTGGCTCAAGGCGCAGGGGGGGCTGGCCGCCATCGAGCGCGTCAATGCCGCGAAGGCCGACTTGCTCTACGCCTGCATCGATGCCAGCGACGGCTTTTACCGCAATCCGGTGGCGGCGGCGTGCCGCTCGCGCATGAACGTGCCGTTCACGCTTGCCGACGGCGCGCTGGACGCGGCTTTCCTTGCGGAAACCAAGGCGGCCGGACTGGTTTCGCTGAAAGGGCACAAGTCCTTCGGCGGCATGCGCGCCTCGATCTACAACGCGATGCCGCTCGATGGCGTACGCGTCCTGGTCGACTTCATGAACGATTTCGCCCGCTGCAAGGCCTGACGCCGCGAGTTTCCGTATGAACGACGACCTCCAGAAAGAACTGTCGGTGGTGCGCAACGAAATCGACAGCCTCGATGCGCAGATGCTCGAGCTGATGAACCGGCGCGCCAAGTGTGCGCAGCAGGTCGGCGAGATCAAGGCGCGACACGGCGATGCCGGCTTCGTCTACCGCCCCGAGCGCGAGGCCCAGGTTTTGCGCCGCATCCAGGCGATGAACGCCGGTCCGCTCAGCAACGATAGCGTGACCTGGTTCTTCCGCGAGGTGATGTCGGCCTGCCTGTCGCTTGAGCAGCCGCTCGGCATCGCTTTTCTCGGCCCGCTCGGGACCTTTTCGGAGAGCGCGGCGACGCGCCACTTCGGGCACGCCGCCCGCCTCATGCCGCAGGCGTCGATCGACGACGTCTTCCGCGAAGTCGAGGCGGCGCACGCCGATTACGCCGTGGTGCCGATCGAGAACTCGACCGAGGGCGCCGTCGGCCGCACGCTCGACCTGCTGCTGACGACGCCGCTCAAGATCTGCGGCGAAGTCGTTCTGCGCATTCACCAGCATCTGCTGTCGAACGCCGGTGCGCTCGGCGACGTCCAGAAAGTGTATTCGCACGCCCAGTCGCTGGCGCAGTGCCATGAATGGCTCAATCGCAGCCTGCCCGGCGCGCAGCGCATCTCGGTTGGCAGCAACGCGCAGGCCGCCCAGCTGGCGGCCGCCGAGCCGGGCGCCGCGGCGATCGCCGGCGAAGCCGCCGCCGAGCGCTACAGCTTGCCAATGCTCGCGAGCAGCATCGAGGACGAGCCGAACAACACGACGCGTTTCGTCGTTCTCGGCCGCCAGGACGCGGGCGCCTCGGGGCGCGACAAGACCTCGCTGATCATGTCGGCGCACAACCGCGCCGGCGCGCTCGGCAAGCTGCTGGCGCCGTTCTCCGACGCCGGCGTGTCGATGACGCGGCTGGAGTCCCGGCCGGCACGTCACACGCTCTGGGAATACGTCTATTTCGTCGACATCGAAGGGCATCGCGACGATGCGCCGGTGCGCGCCGCGCTCGACGAGCTCACCCGGCGCGCCGCCTGGCTCAAGGTGCTCGGTTCCTATCCGGTCGCCGTATACTGAACTTCACCGCCCGTTTGCGAAGGTCGCCCATGTCCATCCGCGCGCAGTCGCTTTCTTTCCCGCAGCGCCCGCGAAGCTGCGCCGGCGCCTAGGTCATGACGGGCGAACCCGAGTTTCGCAAGCTGGTCGTCTTCGGCGTCGGCCTGATCGGCGGCTCCTTCGCGCTCGGCCTGAAAGCGGCCGGGCAGATCGAGGAGATCGTCGGCTTCGGGCGCAGCCTCGCTTCGCTCACGCAGGCGCTCGAGCTCGGCGTGATCGACCGGGTCGGCGCCAATGCCGGACAGGAAGTGGCCGACGCCGACCTCGTGCTGATCGCGACGCCGGTCGCGCAGATGCCTGAAATCATGGCGCGCATCGCGCCCTATCTCGGTCCGCAGGCGCTTGTCACCGACGGCGGCAGCACCAAGTCCGACGTCGTCGCCGCGGCGCGCGCCGCGTTCGGCGCCAAGGCCGGCCAGTTCGTTCCGGCGCATCCGATCGCCGGCGCCGAGAATAGCGGTGCCGCCGCGGCGCGCGCCGACCTCTATTGCGGCAAGAAGGTCGTTCTCACGCCGCTCGCCGAAAATACCGTGCTCGATGTGGCGCGCGTGCGTTCGGCATGGGAGTGGTGCGGCGCCCAGATTCACGAATTGACGCCGGCCGAGCACGACCGGGTCTTCGCGGCGGTCAGTCATTTGCCGCACCTGCTGTCGTTCGCGCTGGTGCATGACATCGCCGTGCGCGACAACCGCGAACTCTTTTTCAGCTTCGCCGCGAGCGGCTTCCGCGACTTTACGCGGATCGCCGCGAGCCATCCGGAAATGTGGCGCGACATCTGTCTCGCCAATCGCGTCGCCCTGCTCGACGAACTCGACCGTTACCGCGCGCAGCTCGACGAACTGCGCGATGCCCTGCAGCGCGGCGACGGCGCGCAGCTGGAAGCGACCTTCGACGTCGCGCGCACGGCCCGCCGCGCCTGGGCCTCGGACAAACCATAAGACACCCAAGAGAGACTATGGAATTTCTCGATCTGCCGTCGCTCATGGCCGCGCAGGGCACGGTTCGCCTGCCCGGCTCGAAGAGCATCTCCAACCGGGTTCTGCTGCTCGCCGCGCTGGCCGAGGGGGAAACCGAAGTCCGCGACCTGCTCGAATCGGACGACACCGCGCGCATGCTCGACGCGCTCAAGGTGCTCGGCGTCGGCGTCGAGGCGCTCGGCGGGAATGCCTATCGCGTGCGCGGCGTCGGCGGCGCCTTTCCGGTCAAGACCGGCGATTTTTTCCTCGGCAACGCCGGGACCGCCTTCCGTTCGCTGACCGGCGTGCTGGCGCTGGCCGGCGGCCACTATCACTTGTCCGGCGTGCCGCGCATGCACGAGCGGCCGATCGGCGATCTCGTCGATGCCCTGCGCCAGGTCGGCGCCGACATCGTCTATCGTGAAAATGACGGCTATCCGCCGCTCGAAATTCGGCCGGCGACGATCCGTCCGGGCGGCGTCGTCCGTGTGCGCGGCGACGTTTCCAGCCAGTTCCTGACCGGCCTCCTGATGGCGTTGCCGTTGACCGGCGTCGAGACGACGGTCGAGGTGGTCGGCGAGCTGATCTCCAAGCCGTACATCGAAATCACGCTGGCCGTCATGGCGCGTTTCGGCGTTCAGGTCGCGCGCGACGGCTGGCAGCGCTTCACGGTGCCAGCCGCGTCCGTCTATCGTTCGCCGGGTATCATTCACGTCGAAGGCGATGCCTCGTCCGCCTCGTATTTCCTGGCGCTCGGCGCCATTGGCGGCGGCCCGCTACGCGTCGAGGGCGTCGGGCGCGATTCGATCCAGGGCGACGTGCGTTTTGCCGAAGCCCTTCAGCAAATGGGCGCGCGCATCGAAATGGGGGCGAACTGGATCGAGGCGCGTTCGCCGGCGGCCGGCAGGCTGCGCGGTATCGACCTCGATTGCAACCATATTCCCGATGCGGCGATGACGCTGGCCACAGTCGCGCTGTTCGCCGAGGGGCCGACCACGCTGACCAACATCGCCAGCTGGCGGGTCAAGGAAACCGACCGCATCGCGGCGATGGCGACCGAGTTGCGCAAGCTCGGCGTGCGCGTCGAGGAGGGGCTGGATTTCATCCGCGTCTTTCCGCCGGTCCGGACGGCCGATCTCAAGCCTGCCGTCATCGACACCTATGACGACCACCGCATCGCCATGTGCTTTTCGCTGGCCGCCTTCGGCACGCCGCTGCGCATCAACGAGCCGAACTGCGTGGCCAAGACTTTCCCCGATTATTTCGAGCGCTTCATGGCGGTGACGACGCCGGTCCCGGTGATCGCCATCGACGGTCCCTCGGCGTCCGGCAAGGGGACGGTCGCGGCGCGGGTCGCGGCGGCGCTCGGCTGGCACTATCTCGATTCCGGCGCGCTCTATCGCCTGACCGCGCTCGCCGCGCAGCGCGCCGGCGTCGCTTGGGGCGACGAAGCCGCCGTTGCGGCGATTGCCGCCGGGCTCGACGTCGTCTTCGGCGAAGACTCGATCCGCCTGGCCGGCGAGGAGGTGGGCGAGGCGATCCGCAGTGAGGATATCTCCTTCGGCGCTTCGCAGGTCGCCGCCTTGCCGGCCGTGCGCGAAGTGTTGCTCTTCCGCCAGCGCGTCTTCCGCCGGGCGCCCGGTCTGGTCGGCGACGGACGCGACATGGCTTCCGTCATTTTTCCAGATGCGCGCACCAAGGTTTTCCTTACGGCGAGTGTCGAGGTGCGTGCCGAGAGGCGCTATAAGCAGTTGATCGAAAAAGGAATCGCTGCTAGTATTCAGCCTCTTTTGCTGGATTTGCGCGCGCGCGACGAACGCGACAGCCAACGCAGCGTGGCGCCACTTCAGCAAAGTGCGGATGCCGAATTGCTCGACACCACCGATTTGTCCATCGCAGCCGCGGTGGCGCAGGTGCTGGCTTGGGCGAACAAGGCGCTGCAGTAGGGCCGGCGGGATCCGGGTTTTCCGGGTTTTGCCGTTCGGTGTTGCCGGCTCGGCCGGCCCTTCCGTCTGCGTACCAGCGAGAGTCTTGCGGAATGGCCTGAGTCGGCAATCGTGTTTAACTCACCCCGCAGCAATGCGGTCAGGTAACTCAAATGTCTGCCAATCCCATAATTGAAGAAAGCTTTGCCCAACTTTTCGAAGAAAGCCTTGCGCGCCAGGAAATGCGCCAGGGTGAGGTCATCACCGCGGAAGTTGTGCGCGTCGACCAGAACTTCGTGGTCGTCAACGCCGGACTGAAGTCCGAAAGCTACATCGATGTCGAAGAATTCCTGAACGATCAGGGCGAACTCGAAGTGAACGTGGGCGATTTCGTCCAGGTCGCCATCGAGCAGCTCGAGAACGGTTTCGGCGAAACCCGCCTCTCGCGCGACCGCGCCAAGCGCGTCGCCGCCTGGAACTCGCTCGAACAGGCCCTGAACGACGGTACCCTCGTGACCGGCACCATCACCGGCAAGGTGAAGGGCGGTCTGACCGTCATGACCAACAGCGTCCGCGCCTTCCTGCCGGGCTCGCTGGTCGACATGCGTCCGGTCAAGGACACCACCCCGTACGAAGGCAAGACCTACGAATTCAAGGTCATCAAGCTCGACCGCAAGCGCAACAACGTCGTCGTCTCCCGCCGTGCCGTTCTCGAAGCGAGCGTCGGTGAAGAGCGCGAAGCGCTGCTCGCCAACCTGAAGGAAGGTTCGGTCGTCAAGGGCATCGTCAAAAACATCACCGACTACGGCGCCTTCGTGGACCTCGGCGGTATCGACGGCCTGCTGCACATCACCGATCTGGCCTGGCGCCGCGTCCGTCACCCGTCCGAAGTTCTGGCCGTCGGCGACGAAGTGCAAGCCAAGATCCTCAAGTTCGACCAGGAAAAGAACCGCGTTTCGCTCGGCCTCAAGCAGCTCGGCGAAGATCCGTGGGTCGGCATCTCGCGCCGCTACCCGCAGGGCACCCGCCTGTTCGGCAAGGTCACCAACCTCACCGACTACGGCGCATTCGTCGAAATCGAACAGGGTATCGAAGGCCTGGTGCACGTCTCCGAAATGGACTGGACCAACAAGAACGTCCACCCGTCCAAGGTTGTCCAGCTGGGCGACGAAGTCGAAGTCATGATCCTCGAGATCGACGAAGACCGCCGCCGCATCTCCCTCGGCATGAAGCAGTGTCAAGCCAATCCGTGGGACGATTTCTCGATGAACCAGAAGAAGGGCGACAAGGTCAAGGGTGCCATCAAGTCGATCACCGACTTCGGCGTCTTCATCGGCCTGCCCGGCGGCATCGACGGTCTGGTGCACCTCTCCGACCTGTCGTGGTCCGTCCCTGGCGAAGAGGCGATCCGCAACTTTAAGAAGGGCGACGAGGTCGAGGCGGTCGTGCTGGCCATCGATACCGACAAGGAGCGCATCTCCCTCGGCATCAAGCAGCTCGACGGCGACCCCTACACCAGCTACATCGCCACCCACGAGAAGAACGCCATCGTTCGCGGCACGATCAAGTCGGTCGATGCCCGCGGCGCCGTGGTGACGCTCGACGGCGACATGGACGGTTACCTGCGTGCTTCCGAAGCCTCGCGCGATCGCGTCGACGACCTGACCAAGCTGTACAAGGAAGGCGACGAAATCGAAGCGATGATCATCAACGTCGACCGCAAGTCGCGTTCGATCAATCTGTCGATCAAGGCCAAGGATCAGGCCGAGCAGCACGAAGCCATGCAGAAGCTGGCCTCGGAAAGCGGCTCTGCCAGCTCGGGTACGACCAACCTCGGTGCTCTGCTGAAGGCCAAGCTGAACAACCCGCAATAAGGTTCTGGTATGACCAAATCCGAGCTGATCGCCCGGCTGGCGGAACGCTTTCCCCAGCTGGTCGCGAAGGATGCTGATTTTGCGGTCAAGATGGTTCTCGATGCGATGTCCGAGGCGCTGGCCAAGGGCGACCGCATCGAGATCCGCGGGTTCGGCAGCTTCGCGCTGAACTATCGCCCGCCGCGGGTCGGCAGAAACCCCAAGTCTGGGGAGAAAGTCAGCGTCCCGGAGAAGTGGGTGCCGCATTTCAAAGCGGGCAAGGAATTGCGCGAGCGCGTCGATAGCGCGCTCTGAGCATTCCGTGCATTACAAGCTGTGGTAGATTGCGGGCGGCAACGGAAGTTGCCGCCCTTTTTATTGCCGGAGCATCCGGAGGGGGAATGATGCGAGCCTTGTTGTGGGCCTCCCGAATTGTCATATTTCTGTTTCTGTTCGCCTTTGCAGTCAAGAACACCGATCCCGTCAGCGTGCGCTTCTTCTTCGATGCCGCCTGGCAGGCGCCCTTGGTCATCGTCGCGCTGGCATTCTTTGCTGGTGGCGCGGTGCTCGGCGTCCTGGCGCTGCTCGGTACCGTTTTCGGCCTGCGCCGCGAGGCCGCACGCCTGCGCCGTGAGCTGAAACAAGCGCAGTCCGCTCCTCCGCCCGTCAACCAAGCGCCGCAACCCGGCGCCTGATCCGTCCCGCGAATGATCGAATTCGAATATTGGCAGCTGTTGCTGTTTCCCCTTTTTTTCGGCCTGGGCTGGGCGGCCGCGCGCGTGGACATCCGGCATTTGGTCAAGGAATCGCGCGCTTTGCCGCGCTCCTATTTTCAGGGGCTGAATTTCCTGCTCAACGAACAGCCTGATCGGGCCATCGAATCGTTTGTTGACGCCGTCAAGGTCGATCCTCAGACGATCGAGCTGCATTTCGCGCTCGGCAGCCTGTTCCGCCGGCGTGGTGAAACCGAGCGGGCGATTCGCATGCACCAGAACCTGCTCGAGCGCGATGATCTGCCGCAGGATTTGCAGCTGCAGGCGCTGGCCGAACTCGGTCAGGATTATCTGAAGGCCGGTCTGCTCGATCGTGCCGAAGAGGCTTTCGACAAACTGCGCGATTCGGCGCTGGCCGACGACGCCAAGCGCAACCTGCTCGAAATCTACCAGCTCGAAAAGGACTGGGAGAAAGCCATCGCCATTGCCGGCGAACTGCCTGATGTCGCTTCGCAGCGGGACGTCGCCGAGTACTACTGCGAACTGGCCGCGGCGGAAATGATCCGTTCGCGTCCGGACGAGGCGCTTCGGCACCTGCGGACGGCGCTCGACCGTAACCGCAAGTGCGTGCGGGCGAGTCTTTTGCAAGGCGATCTCGAGGTTCAGCAGGGCAACGTCGACGGCGCAATCGAGTGCTGGCAGCGCATCGAACAGCAGGATCCCGCGTACCTGGCGCTGGTCGCCCAGCGCCTGCTCGAGGCCTACCGCAAGCTGGACAAGCGCGACGATGGTCTGCAACTGCTGCGCGGTTATCTCGAGCGCTACCCATCGCTTGATTTGCTCGATGTCGTCTTTCAGCTGGTGCTCGAGAGCGAGGGGGCCGATTCGGCCTATCGCCTGGTGCGCGACGAGCTGAAGCGCAATCCGACGCTGCTCGGCTTCGACAAGCTGCTCGAGGCTCGCCTCCTCGTTGCCTCGCCGGAAAACCGCGCCGACCTCGATCTCGCCAAGAGCATCGTGCAGGGCTACACGCGCCGACTGGCCCGCTATCGGTGCGATAATTGCGGGTTCAAGGCGCGCCAGTTCTACTGGCGCTGCCCGGCCTGCGGCGGCTGGGAAACCTACCCGCCCAAGCGTACCGAAGAATTCGACTTGACCCCTTAGGAGTCCGTTTTGAAAGTAACCGTAGTTGGTACCGGCTATGTCGGTTTGGTGAGCGGTACCTGTCTTGCCGAAGTCGGCAACGACGTGCTTTGTCTCGACGTCGATCCAGAAAAGATCCGTGTCCTCAACGAAGGCGGGATTCCGATTTTTGAGCCGGGTTTGCTCGAAATGGTTCGCCGCAACGTCGCCGCCGGCCGTCTGCGTTTCACCACCAGTATCGAAGAGTCCGTCGCGCACGGCAGCATTCAGTTCATCGCCGTCGGCACGCCGCCCGACGAGGACGGTTCGGCCGACCTGCAGTACGTCACCGCCGCCGCGCGCAATATCGGACGCTTCATGACCGGGTACAAGGTCGTCGTCGACAAATCGACGGTGCCGGTCGGCACCGGCGCCAAGGTCGGCGCGGCAATCGCCGAGGAGCTCGCCGCACGCGGGCAGCAGATCGACTTCAGCGTCGTCTCCAACCCCGAGTTCCTCAAGGAGGGGGCCGCGGTCGAGGACTTCATGCGTCCCGACCGGATCGTGATCGGTGCCGAGGACGAGCGCGCGATCGAACTGATGCGTGCGCTCTACGCGCCCTTCCAGCGCAATCACGAGCGCTTGATCGTGATGGATGTGCGCTCCGCCGAGCTGACGAAATACGCTGCCAACGCGATGCTTGCGACGCGCATCAGCTTCATGAACGAACTCGCGAATCTCGCCGAAAAGCTCGGTGCCGACATTGAGCACGTGCGTCAGGGCATCGGCTCCGATCCGCGCATCGGTTACCACTTCCTGTATCCGGGCTGCGGCTACGGCGGCTCGTGCTTCCCGAAGGACGTGCAGGCTCTGCAGCGCACCGCGCGTCTCGACGCCGGGGTCGAGCTGAAAGTACTGAACGCCGTCGAGGAGGCCAACGACGCGCAGAAACGCGTGCTGACCGCCAAGGTCAAGGCCCGTTTCGGCGACGATCTCGGCGGCCGGAAATTCGCCGTCTGGGGGCTGGCCTTCAAGCCCAATACCGATGACATGCGCGAAGCGCCTTCCCGCTATCTGCTCGCCGACCTGTTTGCCGCCGGCGCCACCGTGGCCGCCTACGATCCGGTGGCGATGCACGAAGCCCAGCGCGTGTTCGGCGACGAACCGCGCCTGACCTACGCCGAGAGCCCGGCGGCCGCGCTCGATGGAGCCGATGCATTGATCATCGTCACCGAATGGAAGGAGTTCCGCAGCCCGGACTTCGCCGTGCTGCTCGCCAAGCTCAAGAGTCCGGTCATCTTCGACGGGCGCAATCTGTACGAGCCCAAGCTGCCGCGCGGCTACGGCTTCGAATATTTCGCGATCGGACGCAAATAATGCGGCTGGGTGATTTTTCCGCGGCGCGTCTGCTCATCGTCGGCGATGTCATGCTCGATCGCTACTGGTTCGGTGATGTGTCGCGCATCTCGCCCGAGGCGCCGGTGCCGGTGGTCAAGATCGAGCGCAGTGAAGAGCGTCCGGGCGGCGCCGCCAACGTCGCGCGCAACGCCGCCGCGCTCGGCGCCGAGGTCTGTTTGCTCTCGGTCGTCGGCGACGACGAGGCCGGCGGCAGCCTGCAGCGCCTGATGGGCGAAGGGCAGGTCGACGCCAGTCTGCACGTCGATGCGGCGATCAGCACGACGGTCAAGTTGCGCGTCATCGGTCGCCAGCAGCAGTTGCTGCGCATCGACTTCGAAACGGCGCCGTCGCACGAGGTGCTGCGTGCCAAGCTCGCCGAGTTCGCCGAGCGTCTTCCTGGATGCGACGTGGTCGTCCTGTCCGACTATGGCAAGGGCGGTCTCGCGCATATCACCGAGATGATCTGTCTGGCCCGCGCCGCCGGCAAGAAAGTGCTGGTCGATCCGAAGGGCGACGACTACGCGAAGTATGCCGGCGCCACGATCATCACGCCGAACCGCTCGGAGTTGCGTGAGGTCGTGGGACGCTGGAAGGACGATGTCGAGCTCGAACGCAAAGCGGAGGAGCTGCGCCGCGAACTCGGCCTGGAAGCCCTGCTGGTTACGCGCAGCGAAGAAGGCATGTCGCTCTTTCACGCCGGCGGCGCCGTTCATCAAGGCGCGGTTGCGCGCGAAGTGTTCGACGTGTCCGGCGCCGGCGACACGGTGATCGCCACGCTGGCCGTGATGCTCGCGCACGGCGCCGGCTGGGCCGAGGCGATCCACGTCGCCAACGTGGCGGCCGGCGTCGTCGTCGGCAAGCTCGGGACCGCCGTGGTCACGCGTGGCGAACTCGAAGCCGCTTTGAATTGAGGTAGATCCATGTACACCATCGTTACCGGCGCCGCCGGCTTCATCGGCTCGAATCTCGTCAAGGCGCTCAACGAGCGCGGTGTGCGCAAGATCATCGCCGTCGACAATCTGACCAAGGCCGACAAGTTCAAGAATCTCGTCGACTGCGAGGTCGCCGATTACATCGACAAGCAGGAGTTCATCGAGCGTCTGCTGGCCGGTCACTTCGACGGCGACGTCGAGGCCATCCTGCACGAAGGCGCCTGCTCCGACACGATGGAGACCGACGGTCGCTACATGATGGAGAACAACTACCGCTACTCGCTCGGTTTGCTCGATTGGTGCCTCGAGCAGGAAGTGCAGCTGCTCTACGCATCGAGCGCGGCGACCTACGGCGGCGGCGGCGTGTTCAAGGAAGAGCGCCAGTACGAGGCGCCGCTCAACGTTTACGGCTACTCCAAGTTCCTTTTCGACCAGATCGTCCGCCAGCGCCTGGCCGAAGCCGGCGGCTCCGCTTCGCAAGTGGTTGGCTTTCGCTACTTCAACGTCTATGGCCCGCGCGAATCGCACAAGGGGCGCATGGCCTCGGTCGCCTTCCACCACTACAACCAGTTCCGCGCCGACGGTAAGGTCAAGTTGTTCGAAGGCTGCGACGGCTATGCCAACGGCGAGCAGCGACGCGACTTCGTGGCCGTCAGCGACGTGGCCAAGGTCAATCTCTTCTTCCTAGACCATCCGGAAAAATCTGGCATCTTCAACCTCGGCAGCGGCCGCGCGCAAAGCTTCAACGATGTCGCGGTGGCCAGCGTCAACGGGGGGCGTGCCCTGGCCGGCGAGGCGGCGCTGCCGCTCGACGAACTCCTGCGGCGCGGCCAGATCGAATACATTCCCTTTCCCGATGCGCTCAAGGGCAAGTACCAGAGCTTCACGCAAGCCGATCTGACGAAGCTGCGCGCGGCCGGCTACGACGCCGAGTTCGCGACCGTCGAGGAGGGCGTCAAGCACTATGTGGAGTGGCTCAATGCCCGCGTATAAGACGCTTGAGGATTACGTCGGAGGCACACCGCTGGTGCGCCTCAAGCGCCTGCCCGGCGCCGAGGCCGCGGCGCGCGGCAACGTCGTCCTACTCAAGCTCGAAGGCAACAATCCGGCCGGTTCGGTGAAGGACCGCCCGGCGCTGTCGATGATTTTCCGTGCCGAGAAACGCGGCGACATCAAGCCCGGCGATACGCTGATCGAAGCCACGTCCGGCAATACCGGCATCGCCCTGGCGATGGCGGCGGCGATGGGCGGCTACCGTATGATCCTCGTCATGCCGGAGAACCAGAGCGTCGAGCGGCGCCAGACGATGCGCGCCTTCGGCGCCGAACTGGTGCTCACGCCGAAGGACGGCGGCATGGAGCTGGCGCGTGACGTGGCCGAGAAGATGCAGGGCGAAGGGCGCGGTATCATCCTCGACCAGTTCGCCAATCCGGACAATCCGCTGGCGCATTATGAAGGGACCGGGCCAGAAATCTGGCGCGAGACCGAGGGGCAGGTCACGCATTTTGTGAGCAGCATGGGCACCACCGGCACGATCATGGGGGTGTCGCGCTACCTCAAGGAGCAGAATCCGGCGATCTGCATCGTCGGCTGCCAACCCGAGGATGGCTCCCAGATTCCGGGTATCCGCAAATGGCCGGAAGCCTACCTGCCGAAGATTTTCGACCGCTCGCGCGTCGACCGCGTGGAGTCGGTATCGCAGGCCGAGGCCGAGGAAATGACGCGGCGTCTGGCCGCCGAAGAGGGCATCTTCGGCGGCATCTCGTCGGGCGGCGCGCTGGCCGTAGCGCTGCGCCTCGCGCGCGAGGCGCAGAACGCAACCATCGTCAGCATCGTTTGCGACCGCGGCGACCGCTATCTGTCGACCGGCATTTTCCCCGCCTGAGCATGAAGCCCGTCCTTGTCTTCGACATTGAAACGATTCCCGACGTCCCGGGTCTGCGCCGCCTGCACGACCTCGACCCGGACCTGTCCGACGCGGAGGTCGCTGAACTCGCCTTCCAGCAGCGGCGTGCGCAGAACGGCAGCGATTTCCTGCCGCTACACCTGCAGCGCATCGCTGTCATTTCCTGCGCGCTGCGCGCCGGCAAGGATTTTCGCGTGTGGTCGCTGGCCGAGCCTGAGCAGGGCGAGGCCGAGATCATCCAGCGCTTCTTCGACGGCATCGAAAAGTTCACGCCGCAGATCGTTTCCTGGAACGGCGGCGGGTTCGACCTGCCGGTGCTGCATTACCGCGGCCTGATTCACGGCGTCGTCGCGCCGCGCTACTGGGACCTCGGCGACGGCGACTATGCCGACAGCCGCGAGTTCAAGTGGAACAACTACATCAGCCGCTATCACACGCGCCATCTCGACCTGATGGACCTGCTCGCCATGTACCAGCCGCGCGCCAGCGCGCCGCTCGACGACCTGGCCAAGCTGATCGGCTTTCCCGGCAAGCTCGGCATGGACGGCGGCAAGGTCTGGGAGGCGTGGCACGCCGGGCAGACCGCCGAAATCCGCGATTATTGCGAAACCGACGTGGTCAATACCTACCTCGTCGCGACCCGCTTCCGCCTGATGCGCGGCGAACTGTCGCGTGCCGAGTACGAAACCGAAATCGCCTTCGTGCGCGCCGAACTCGGGAAGCTCGACAAGCCGCACTGGAAAGAATTTCTCGCCGCCTGGCGATAAAGTGCTTGCGCTTTTTTGCAGGCTCTCTATAATGCGCAGCTTCTTCGGTGCTGCAAGCAGTTGAAAGCGGCAATGAAGGCGCGTAGCTCAGTTGGTTAGAGCACCACCTTGACATGGTGGGGGTCGTTGGTTCGAATCCAATCGCGCCTACCAAATTTATAGGCGAAGCAAATCCGATGTTTTTCCGAACTAGCACTGCTAGCTTTCTGAAACCCTGATCGAGTTTGCATTCGTTCGACAAAAAAGTGCGGCTCGGCCGCACTTTTTTTTTGCCTGAGGCTTGAGATCATGCCCGACGTCAAACTGCCCGACGGTTCTATTCGCTCCTTTTCCGCTCCGGTCACCGTCACCGAAGTGGCGGCCAGCATCGGCGCCGGTCTGGCGCGCGCGGCGCTGGCCGGCAAGGTCGACGGTCAGTTGGTCGATACCTCGTTCCGCATCGAGTGCGACGTCGATTTGGCGATCGTCACCGACAAGGACCCGGAAGGGCTTGAAGTTATCCGTCACTCGACGGCGCACTTGCTGGCCTACGCGGTGAAGGAGCTGTTTCCCGAGGCGCAGGTGACGATCGGTCCGGTCATCGAAAACGGCTTTTACTACGACTTCGCCTACAAGCGCCCATTCACGCCCGAGGATCTCGTGGCGATCGAGAAGCGCATGGCCGAGCTCGCCAAGCGCGACGTGCCGGTCACGCGCGAAGTCTGGGCGCGCGACGACGCCGTCAAGTTCTTCCTCGAGCAAGGCGAGAAATACAAGGCCGAACTGATCGGTGCGATTCCGGCCGGCGAACAGGTTTCGCTCTACCGCGAGGGCGACTTCATCGACCTGTGCCGCGGACCGCACGTCCCGTCGACCGGCAAGCTCAAGGTGTTCAAGCTGATGAAGGTGGCCGGCGCCTACTGGCGCGGCGACCACCGCAACGAGCAGCTGCAGCGTATCTACGGTACCGCCTGGGCGAAGAAGGAAGATCTTGAGGCCTATCTGCACATGCTCGAAGAGGCCGAAAAGCGCGATCACCGCCGCCTCGGCAAGCAGTTCGACCTCTTTCACATGCAGGACGAAGCACCGGGTCTCGTGTTCTGGCATCCGAAGGGCTGGGCCGTCTGGCAGGAAATCGAGCAGTACATGCGCAAGGTGTACCGCGACAACGGCTATCAGGAAGTGCGTTGCCCGCAGATTCTCGATCGCACCCTGTGGGAAAAATCCGGGCACTGGGAGCACTACAAGGACAACATGTTCACCACGTCGTCGGAGAATCGCGACTATGCGGTGAAGCCGATGAATTGCCCGGGGCACGTCCAGGTTTATAACTCCGACCTGCGCTCGTATCGCGAATTGCCGCTGCGCTACGGCGAGTTTGGCTCCTGTCACCGCAACGAGCCTTCCGGTGCGCTGCATGGATTGATGCGCGTGCGCGGCTTTGTGCAGGACGACGGCCACATCTTCTGTACCGAAGATCAGATCGAGGCCGAAGTGACGGCCTTCAACGCGCTGGTCAAGCAGGTCTACGCCGATTTTGGCTTCACCGACGTGGCGGTCAAGCTGGCTTTGCGCCCGGAAAGCCGGGTCGGTTCCGACGAGGTCTGGAGCAAGGCGGAAAACGCCTTGCGCGACGGCTTGCGCGCTTCCGGGCTGGAGTGGGTGGAATTGCCCGGCGAGGGCGCTTTCTACGGGCCGAAGATCGAGTTCCACATCAAGGATGCGATCGGCCGTTCGTGGCAGTGCGGCACCATGCAGGTCGATTTCTCGATGCCGGGACGCCTGGGGGCCGAGTACGTGGCCGCCGACGACACTCGCCGCGTGCCGGTCATGCTGCATCGCGCCATTCTCGGTTCGCTCGAGCGTTTTATCGGGATCCTGATCGAGAACTTTGCCGGCGCCTTGCCGCTCTGGCTGGCTCCCGTGCAGGCGGTCGTGCTGAATATCTCGGAAAAACAGTCGGAATACGCCGAAACTGTTGCAAAAACGCTACGCGAGGCGGGTATGCGCGTCGAGGCGGATTTGCGCAACGAGAAAATTACCTATAAAATACGAGAACATAGCTTGAAAAGGCTGCCGTACCAACTCGTCGTCGGCGACAAGGAAATGGCGGCCAATCTGGTGGCCGTGCGTACACGCGGCGGCCAGGATCTCGGGCAGATACCGCTCGAGGCTCTGGTCGAGCGACTTCAAGGTGAAGTCGCGGCGCGAAGTGGCACGGCTTGATTTTTTTCGGAATCCTTCGGGATAAAGGAGCGGGACCATAGCACTGCAAAAGTCGCAACGCGTTAACGAAGAGATTAACGCGCCGGAAGTCCGTCTGGTAGGCGAAGAGGGCGAGCAACTCGGGATCATGAGCTCCAGGGCTGCCTTGGCGCTGGCTGAAGAGGCCGGTGTCGATCTCGTCGAGATTGCTCCGATGGCCCAGCCGCCGGTCTGTCGCATCATGGACTTCGGCAAGTTCAAGTACCAGGAACAAAAGCGGCAGCATGAGCAGAAGCTCAAGCAGAAGCAGGTGCAGGTCAAGGAAGTCAAGTTCCGTCCCGGTACCGACGAAAACGATTACCAGATCAAGCTGCGCAACATGACGCGCTTCCTGGAAGAGGAAGACAAGGTCAAGGTGACCCTCCGCTTCCGCGGCCGTGAAATGGCCCACCAGGAAATCGGCATGCGCCAGATCGAACGCATCAAGTCCGATCTCGAGCATCTGGCTCTCGTCGAGCAGATGCCCAAGATGGAAGGGCGGCAGATGGTGATGATTCTGTCGCCGCACAAGAAGAAGTAGCAGCAGTTGTAGTTGCTTCGTGGCAGTACCCATAAGTGGGATCGGGTTGAAAAGTATTCCCGTCGGGAGCCACCTGATTTCATGTTTATAAACAGGAGCATTTAAATGCCCAAGATGAAGACCAAAAGCGGCGCCAAAAAGCGCTTCAAGCTTCGTGCCAGCGGTGGCATCAAGCGCGGCCAAGCGTTCAAGCGCCACATCCTGACCAAGAAGACGACCAAAGCCAAGCGCCAACTGCGCGGCATGACCGGAGTGCATGACTCCGACAAGGCCATGGTTCGCGCCATGATGCCCTACGCGTAAGGAGAGCGAGAGATGCCCAGAGTTAAACGTGGTGTAACGGCGCGCGCGCGCCACAAGAAAGTCCTCGCACTGGCCAAGGGTTACCGCGGCCGTCGCAAGAACGTATATCGCATCGCCAAACAGGCGGTGATGAAGGCCGGTCAATACGCCTACCGTGACCGTCGTCAAAGGAAGCGTCAGTTCCGCGCCCTGTGGATCGCCCGTATCAACGCGGCTGCCCGTGAGCTCGGCCTGAAGTACAGCACCTTCATGAACGGCCTGAAGAAGGCCCAGATCGAAGTCGACCGCAAGGTTCTGGCCGATCTGGCTGTTTTTGACAAGCCCGCGTTTGCCGCTCTGGCCAGTCAGGCCAAAGCACAACTCGGCGCCTAACCTGTACAGGTGACAAAAAAGGAGGCGCAAGCCTCCTTTTTTTTCGGTGGAGCGTTAGAAACTCGTGCAGAACCTCGATCAAATTGTCCAAGAAGCATCGGCCGCCTTTGCGGCGACCGATGATCCCGACGCGCTGGAGCAAATCAAGGCGCGCTACCTCGGCAAGAGCGGCCAGATCACCGAGTTGCTCAAGGGCCTCGCCAAGCTGCCGCCCGAAGAGAAGAAAACCGCCGGCGCGACGATCAACCGCGCCAAGGAAGGCGTCGAGGCCGCGCTCAACGCGCGCCGCGACGCCATTCGCCAACTGGCGCTGGAAGCCCGTCTGGCCGAAGAGGCGCTCGACGTGACCTTGCCCGGACGCGGCGAAGTGCGCGGCGGCCTGCATCCGGTGACCCGTACGCTCGAGCGTATCGAGGCGCTGTTTCATTCCATCGGTTTCGAAGTGGCCGACGGTCCCGAGATCGAAGCCGATTTCCACAATTTCACGGCATTGAATACCCCGGAAGACCATCCGGCGCGTTCGATGCACGACACCTTCTACCTGCAGGAAGAGTCCGGCAAGGTCGCCGACGGCATCCTGCTGCGCACGCACACGAGCCCGATCCAGGTGCGCTACATGCAGGCGCATGTGGCGAAGTACGCCCACCTCGAAACGATGCCGGAAATCCGCATCATCGCGCCGGGGCGCGTCTATCGCGTCGATTCCGACGCCACGCATTCACCGATGTTCCATCAGGTCGAGGGCCTGTGGATCGGCGAAAACGTCAGCTTTGCCGACCTCAAGGGCGTGGTCGCCGATTTCCTGCGCCGCTTTTTCGAAAGCGACGATCTGCAGGTGCGTTTCCGTCCTTCCTTCTTCCCGTTTACCGAGCCCTCCGCCGAAATCGACGTCGCTTTCATGAGCGGTCCGCTCGAAGGTCGCTGGCTGGAAATCGCCGGTTGCGGGATGGTGCATCCGAACGTGCTGCGCCACGTCGGCATCGATCCGGAAAGATACCTCGGCTTCGCCTTCGGCATGGGGCCGGACCGTCTGACCATGCTGCGCTACGGCGTCAATGATCTGCGGCTGTTCTTCGACGGCGATTTGCGCTTCCTGCGCCAGTTTGTCTGATCGCCCGTTTTGACGACGCTTTTTGGTGATACTCGTCCATGAAATTCTCTGAATCCTGGCTCCGCAGCTTCGTCGCCCCCGCCTGTTCCGGCGCGGAGCTGTCGCACCTCCTGACCATGGCCGGCCTCGAAGTCGAGGAGGAGGAAACCGTCGCCCCCGCCTTCGGCAACGTCGTCGTCGGGCATGTGCTCGAAGTGAACAAGCATCCGGATGCCGACCGCCTGAACGTCTGCCGCGTCGATATCAGCCGCGGGGAGGCGCAGCAGATCGTCTGCGGTGCGCCCAACGTCGCGCCTGGCCTGAAGGTGCCGTGCGCGCTGCCCGGCGCCGAGTTGCCCGGCGACTTCAAGATCAAGGTTGCCAAGGTGCGCGGCATCGAGTCCTCGGGCATGCTCTGTTCGGCCAAGGAACTCGGCATCGCCGAGGACGCCTCGGGCCTGCTCGTCCTGCCGGCCGACGCGCCGGTCGGCGAAGACATCCGCCGCTATCTCGACCTCGACGACCGCCTGCTGACGCTCAAGCTCACGCCCAACCGCGCCGACTGCCTCTCGCTGTCCGGCATCGCCCGCGAAGTCGCGGCGCTGACCGGGACCCCGGCGACCTATCCGGAAATTCCCGAAGCGCCGGTGCAGATCGCCGCCCGGCGCGACGTCGTGCTCGACGCGCCGGACGCCTGTCCGCGCTACTGCGGACGCGTGATCGCCAGTGTGGATGCGAAGGCGCCGACGCCGGAATGGATGAAGCGTCGTCTCGAGCGCTCCGGCATTCGCCCGATCTCGTCGCTGGTCGACATCACCAACTACGTGATGCTCGAACTCGGCCAGCCGCTGCACGCCTTCGACAACGCCAAGCTCGATGGCGCCGTGCATGCGCGGATGGCCAGGGCCGGCGAAACTCTCCTGCTGCTCAACGAGCAGACGCTGACGCTCGACGAAGACGTCCTGCTGATCGCCGACGACGCGCGGCCGCTCGCCATGGGCGGCATCATGGGCGGCGAGATGAGCGGGATCACGCTGGAAACGCGGGAGCTCTTCCTCGAGTCGGCTTTTTTCGCACCGAAGGCGATCGCCGGGCGCGCCCGGCGTTACGGTTTCGTCTCCGATGCCTCGCACCGCTTCGAGCGCGGCGTCGATTTCGGCGGCACGCTGCGCGCCCTTGAGCGCGCGACGCAGCTCGTTCTCGACATCTGCGGCGGTCAGGCCGGCCCGGTCAGCGAAGCGCAGGCCGCGCTGCCCGAGCGCCAGCCGGTGCGCCTGCGCCCGGCGCGCGTGACCAAGGTGCTCGGCATCGCCTTCTCGCCCGAGCGCATCGCCGAACTGTTCGCCCGCCTCGACCTGGGCTTCATGCGCGACGGCGATGACTTCATCGTCACCCCGCCGACCTATCGCTTCGACATCGAAATCGAAGAGGACCTGATCGAGGAAATCGTCCGCCTGCACGGCTACGACAACATCCCGGCGCGCGCGCCGCAGGCCATGCTCGCCATGGCCGCGCAACGCGAAGATGCCCGTCCGCTTGCGCGCATCCGCCAGATCGTCGCCGATTGCGGCTATCAGGAAGTGGTCAACTTCGCCTTCGTCGAAGAAGCCTGGGAAGCCGATTTTTCCGGCAATCAAAACCTGATCCGTCTGGCCAACCCGATCGCCAGCCAGCTCAGCGTGATGCGCTCGACGCTGATCGGCGGCCTCGTTGCCAACGTCGCCACCAATCTCAAGCGCAAGCAAAGTCGCGTCCGCGTCTTCGAAACCGGCCGCTGCTTCTTCCGCGATGCGCAGGGCGGCCCGGTGGCCGGCTTCCGCCAGCCGTGGAAGCTCGCCGGTCTCGCCTACGGTGGCGCAGTGCCCGAACAGTGGGGGGCGCCGGCGCGCAACGTCGACTTCTTCGACGTCAAGGGCGATCTGGAGGTTCTTCTCGCGCCGGCCGGCGCCCGTTTCGAAAAGACCGGACATCCCGCGCTGCACCCGGGGCGCAGCGCGCGCGTTCTGCTTGCCGGTAAGGAAATCGGCGTGATTGGCGAATTGCACCCGAAATGGGTGCAAAAGTACGACTTGCCGCTGGCTCCCATCGTCTTCGAACTCGATCTCGACGCGCTCAAGCAGGCGAAGCTGCCGCAGTACGCCGAGGTCTCCCGGCAGCCGCCGGCCGTTCGCGATCTGGCCGTCGTCGTCGATCACAAGCTCGAACTGCAGGCCCTGCTCGATGGCATGGCGGCCAATCGCCCGCCGCTCGTTCAGGACATCCGCCTGTTCGATCTGTACACCGGAAAAGGGGTCGAGTCCGGCAAGAAAAGTCTTGCGCTTCGGATAGTTATGCAAGATACTCAAAGGACTTTGCAAGATGCGGAAGTCGACGCCGCCGTGCAGCAGCTGGTTGCCTATTTGCAGCAGGCATTCGCGGCGCAGCTTCGCGTCTGACAGGGAAGAATAATGACGCTTACCAAAGCAGAACTCGCAGATTTGTTGTTCGAGAAGGTCGGCCTCAACAAGCGCGAGGCCAAGGACATGGTCGAAGCATTCTTTGAAGAAATTCGGAATGCCCTGGAGCGCGGCGACGGCGTGAAACTTTCCGGCTTCGGGAATTTTCAATTGCGCGACAAACCGCAGCGTCCCGGGCGCAATCCGAAGACCGGCGAAGAGATTCCGATCACCGCACGTCGTGTCGTAACTTTCCATGCCAGCCAGAAGCTGAAGGCCGAGGTGGAGCTCTCCTACAATGGAATCCAGTCATAAAGAAGGCGGCAAGGATTCTTTGCCGCCCATTCCGGCCAAGCGTTACTTCACCATCGGCGAAGTCAGCGAGTTGTGCGGTGTCAAGCCGCACGTGTTGCGCTACTGGGAACAGGAATTCACCCAGCTGAAGCCGGTCAAGCGGCGCGGCAACCGTCGCTACTATCAGCACCACGAGGTGCTGCTGGTGCGCCGGATTCGTGAACTCCTGTACAGCCAGGGCTTTACGATCAGCGGGGCGCGCAACCGGCTCGAAGACAGCCTCGCGGAATCTGCCGGCGGCGGCAAGGCCCTGACTCCCGAGGCGCTGCGCGGCGAACTGCTGAATATCGCGGAAATGTTGAGAATTTGAGCTTTTTCGCCGAATTCGGGTATAATTGAAAAATGTCGGGGCGTAGCGCAGCCTGGTAGCGCACTTGCATGGGGTGCAAGGGGTCGCGAGTTCGAATCCCGCCGCCCCGACCAAAGAATCAAACAAAAAGGCCAATCTCCGGATTGGCCTTTTTGTTTTTTCAGCGTGTATTCGGACGCCTGCGGGCTTTCTTCCGATTCGATTCGCCGTTCCGACGGCGCGCCATGGCGGGAGTTCGCCGGGCTTGGCGGCCCCGGCGAACGATTCGGCACAACGTTCAGCGCTTGTAGCCCAGCGCTTCGGCCTCGCGGTAGATGCCGTCGATGGTTTCCTTGCCGACGCGGCCGCTCATTTCCTTGTGGACCGGCAGCATGGCCTGGCGCCAGGCTTCGCGCTCGGCCGGGCTGAGCTTGATGAGGCGGGTCTTGCCGGAGGCCTGGATTCTTTCGAGGGCTTCGCTGTTTTCCTGCTGGGCGATGGCGTTTACGTAGGTGCTGGCGTCCTTCATGGCGCCTTGCAGGATGGTGCGTATGTCGGGCGGCAGGCCATCCCAGAACTTCTTGTTGCTGATCACCGCGTAGCCGATGTAGCCGTGGTCGGAGACGGTGATGTCCTTCTGCACTTCGTAGGTCTTCTGTGTGGTGTAGTTCGACGCGGTGTTTTCGGTGCCGTCAACGACGCCGGTCTGCAGCGCGCCGTACACTTCGGAGAAGGCGAGCACCTGCGGCAGGGCGCCGACGGCGCGCATCTGCGCGTCGAGTACCTTCGACGACTGGATGCGCATTTTCAGGCCGCGCATGTCCTTCACTTCGCGCAGCGGGCGGTTGGCGCTCATCACCTTGAAGCCGTTGTCCCAGAACGCGAGGCCGACGATGCCCTTGGGGTCGAGCTTCTTGAGCAGGCCGGCGCCGACCGGGCCTTCGGTCACGCGGGAGAGGACGGCGCGGTCGGGGAAGATGAAGGGCAGGTCGAAGGCCTCGAATTCCTTGACGCCGAGCGGGCCGAACTTGGACAGCGCCGGCGCCAGCATCTGTACCGAGCCGAGTTGCAGCGCCTCCATTTCCTCTTTGTCCTTGTAGAGCTGGCTGTTCGGGTAGACGTCGACCTTGACGCGTCCGCCGGTGCGTTCCTCGGCCAGCTGCTTGAAGCGTTCGGCGCCTTTGCCCTTGGGCGTGTCGGAGGTCGTCACATGGCTGAATTTGATCACGATGGGATGCGCGGAATCCTGGGCCAAGGCGCCGGCCGGCAGGGCGGCGGCGAGCGTCAGGGCGAGCAGCGTTTTGCGCAGGGTGTTGAGGGGTTTCATCTTTGTCTCCGTTGTAATGGTGTTGCGAATAAGGTGCTGCGGGGTTTTTCTCAGGGGCGTTGCGGGATCAGGGCGGCAGCGGCCAGCAGGCGCTCGGCACGGGCGATGACGGGGGCGTCGATCATGCGGCCGTCGACTACCGCGGCACCGCCGCCGGCGGCTGCGGCCGCGGCGATGACGGCTTCGGCCCAGGCGATTTCGGCGGCGGCCGGCGTGAACGCGGTGCCGACCGTCGCGGCCTGCGCCGGATGGATCAGCAACAGGGCGCCGAAGCCGTGCCGGCGCGCGCGTCCGGCGTAGGCAGCGAGCGCCTGCGGGTCGCCGATCGCGGTGAATACGCCGTCCACCGGCGGCGGCAGATCGGCGCGCCGGCTGGCGAGGACGAGCCGGGTGCGATAGGGCAGGAAAACGAGCTCTTCGGGGTCGCTTTCGTCCGGCGTCAGGCCGAGGTCGACGGCGAGGTCGAGCTTGCCGAAGACGAGGCGGGCGGTGCCCGGTGCGCGGGCGATTTCGTCCAGCGCGTCGATGCCGTGCCCGGTTTCGACGATCGGCAGGATCGGTTTGCCGCTGCTGCGCCAGGCTTCGTCGATCGTCGCCGCCGATTCGGCCTTGGGCAGCAGCAGGCCGGCGACGCCGGGGTGGCGGCAGGCGGCGAGGTCGGCGGCGTGCCAGGCGGTGCCGGCGCCGTTGATGCGGACCAGCACGGACGCCGTCGGATGGGTTTCCAGCCACGCGCTCAGCTGGCTGCGGGCGCGCTCCTTGTCGGCCGGCGCGACGGCGTCCTCGAGGTCGACGATGACGAGATCGGTGGCGCTGGCCAGCGCCTTGTCGATGCGTTCGGGCCGCGTCGCGGGGACGAACAGGAAGCTGCGCGCGCTAGCCAAGGTCGGTGCCGGCGCGTCGGCGCGGGCGATTTCCGGCGTTGTTGGATGGGCGCTCATCACACGACTCCCTGCGCGTGCAGTTCCGCGCTGCGCGTAGCAAAGCCGAGTTCGGCGAGGATCGCCTCGGTGTGCGCGCCGAGCGCGGGTACCGGGTCCATCCGGGCCGGGCGCTCGGGGCCGCTGCCCGGCGGGTAGAGGGCGGGCAGCGGGCCGGCCGGCGACTGCACCGTCGTCCAGCGGCCGCGCGCCTTGAGCTGCGGGTGTTCCCAGAGGTCGGCCATGGTGTTCACGTGGGCGTTGGCGATGTCCGCCGCGTCGAGCCGGGCGATCACCGCTTCGGCGCTGAAGCGAGCGAACTCGGCGACGATCAGTTCGTGCAGTTCGGCGCGGTGCGCGGTGCGCGCGGCGTTGTCGGCGAAGCGCGGATCGCTCTTCAGCTCGGGGCGTTCGAGGACTTGCTCGCAGAAGATCGCCCATTCGCGCTCGTTCTGCAGGCCGAGCATCACGGTGCGCCCGTCGCCGGCCTTGAACGGGCCGTAGGGATAGATCGTGGCGTGCGCGGCGCCGGCGCGGCGCGGCGGCTGCTGGCCCTTGTAGGCGTAGTAGAGCGGGAAGCTCATCCATTCCATCATGCTGTCGAGCATGGCGATCTCGACGCAGCGGCCGCGCCCGCTGCGGGCGCGTTCGAGCAGCGCGGCGAGGATGCCCGAGTAGGCGTACATGCCGGCGGCGATGTCGGCCACCGAGATGCCCGATTTCACTTCCTCGTCCGGCGTGCCGGTCACCGATAGGAAGCCGCCCTCGCTCTGGATCAGCAGGTCGTAGGCCTTCTTCTCGGTGTAGGGGCCACCGTCGCCGTAGCCGGAGATGTCGCAGACGATGAGCTGCGGGTACTTCGGCGAGAGCTCCTCGAACGACAGGCCGAGGCGCGCCGCGGCGCCCGGCGCGAGGTTCTGCACGAGCACGTCGGCCTTGGCCAGGATGGCTTCGAGGATTTCCCGCGCCGCGGCCTGCTTGAGGTCGAGGCAGAGGCTTTCCTTGGAGCGGTTGACCCACACGAAGTGGGAGGCGAGACCGTCGACGCGGCGGTCGTAGGCGCGCGCGAAGTCGCCGACGCCGGGGCGCTCGATTTTGATCACGCGGGCGCCCTGGTCGGCCAGGTGGCGGGTGGCGAGCGGTGCGGCGATGGCATGCTCGAGCGAGACGACGGTGACGCCTTCGAGCGGCAGGGGAGCGGAGTTTTGCATGGTTTCGGTCATGGCTATCCAGCGGAAACGGGGATTCGGAACAGATCGCCGACGGCGGGTGCGGCGTGCAGTTGCCAGAGGCGGGCGATCAGGGCGTCGATCTCTGCGGCGCAGGCGGCGCCGGAAAAGCGCGCGAGGCGGCGCATCTTGTCTTCCAGCTCGGCGCGGTCGAGCGGATTGCCGGGGTCGCCCTTGGGTTCGTCGAGCGCGCCGCGCAGGATGCGGCCGTCGGTCGTGGCGACGTCGACGCGACCCAGCCAGCGTTGCGGGTAGGCAGCGTCGACTTCGGCGTCGAGTTCCATGCGCACCTTGGCGCGGAAGTCGGCGACGCGCGCATCGCTCAGCGCGTGGTCGCGGAATTCTTCCAGCCCTGCTTTTCCGTGCACGGCGATCAGGCCGAGCACGGTGCCCATCGAGAACTTGGCCTGATGCACGGTGCTCGGTACGTCGACGGCGCCGAGCACGTCGATGGCGCCCTGGTGCACGCGAGCGGTTACCGCTGCGATCTGCTCGTGGCGCAGCCCTTCGCGCCGCATCAGGGCGAGCAGGGCGTCGGCGGCCGGGTGCGTGTGGCGGCAGGACGAGTGGAACTTGAACGACGTTTCGAGCAGCGCCCAGCGCCGCTGCGGTCCCGCGGCGAGGCGGTCGACCAGGCGCGCCGGATCGGCGTCAGACGACATGCCGGCGGCCAGCCCCTGCTTGCCTTCGAGAATGTGCCGGGCGCCGCTCACGCCGTCGCGCGCCAGATAGGCGGCGGCCAGGCCGCTGGCGGCGGCGTGCGCCGTGTGCAGCTGTTTGGAATCGGCGGCGTCGCGCAGGAATTCCCACAATCCGGCGGCCTGGGTTCCGGCCGAGCCGAGCGCGTGCACCATCTGCTCAGTGTCCAGTTCGAGCAGGTGGCCGACGGCGACGGCGGCGGCCAACGTACCGACGGTCGCCGTGGTGTGGAAGATGCGGTAGTGCGAGCGGCCGAGGAACTCGCCGATGCGGATGCCGGCCTCGTAGCCGGCGACGGCGGCGACGATCAGGTCGGCGCCGCTCTTGCCGAGGTCCTGCGCGGCGGCCAGCGCGGCGGGAAAGACGACGGTGGCCGGATGCAGCACCGAGCCATTGTGCAGGTCGTCCTGTTCGACGAGGTGCGACGAGGCGGCGTTGACCCAGGCGGCGAAGTAGGCCGAACTGCGCCGGCCGCTGACGAGTATCTGCGCGCTGCCGTCGGCCGGGCCCATGGCGCGGGCGAAGCGCTCGAACTGTGGCAGCGGGTGCATGCCCTTGGCGGCGAGCGCCGCGGCGGCCCAGTCGAGGAAGAGTTCTTCGGTGCGCGCGACGACCGCCGGCGGCAGGTCTTGGTAGCGCAGGCCGGCGGCGAATTCGGCGAGTTCGCGGGTATAGGCGCGGGGCGTGCTCATGCTCGGCGCCTCAGAAGGAACGCGGCAGGCCGAGCAGGTGCTCGCCGACGTAGGAGAGGATCAGGTTGGTCGAGATCGGCGCCACCTGATACAGGCGCGTTTCGCGGAACTTGCGCTCGATGTCGTATTCGCAGGCGAAGCCGAAGCCGCCGTGCGTCTGCAGGCAGGCATTGGCGGCTTCCCACGAGGCCTTGGCGGCGAGGTGTTTGGCCATGTTGGCGGCCGGGCCGCAGGGCAGGCCGGCGTCGAACTGCGCGCAGGCGCGGTAGCGCATCAGGTTGGCGGCTTCGATTTCCATGTGCACGTCGGCGAGCGGGAACTGGATGCCCTGGTTCTGGCCGATGGGCCGCCCGAAGACGACGCGCTCCTTCGCGTAGTTCACCGCGCGTTCGACGAACCAGTAGCCGTCGCCGATGCATTCGGCGGCGATCAGCGTGCGCTCGGCGTTGAGGCCGTCGAGGATGTACTTGAAGCCCTTGCCTTCTTCGCCGATCAGGTTCTCGGCGGGGATTTCGAGGTTGTCGAAGAACAGTTCGTTGGTTTCGTGATTCACCATGTTGAGGATGGGCTGCACGGTCAGCCCCTTGCCGATCGCCTCGCGCAGATCGACGAGGAAGATCGACATGCCTTCGCTCTTCTTGGCGCACTGCTCGCGCGGCGTCGTGCGGGCGAGCAGGATCATGTAGTCCGAGTGCTGGACGCGCGAGATCCACACCTTCTGACCGTTCACCACGTAGCGGTCGCCTTTCCTGGCGGCGGTCGTTTTCAGCTGCGTCGTGTCGGTGCCGGTGGTCGGTTCGGTCACCGCCATCGTCTGCAGGCGCAGTTCGCCGCTGGCGATCTTCGGCAGCAGCATCTGCTTCTGCGCGGCCGAGCCGTGGCGCAGCAGGGTGCCCATGTTGTACATCTGGCCGTGGATGGTCCCCGAGTTGCCGCCGCAGCGATTGACTTCCTCGAGGACGACCGAGGCTTCGGTCAGGCCGAGGCCGGAGCCGCCGTACTCCTCGGGGATCATCGCGGCGAGCCAGCCGGCTTCGGTCAGCGCCGTGACGAACTGTTCGGGAAAACCGCGTGCTTCGTCGATCTTGCGCCAGTATTCGTCGGGGTAGCGGCTGCACAGGTCGCGCACCGCTTCGCGGATTTCCATGTGCGTTTCGTTGAGGTTGAAGTTGAGAAAGGGCGTCATCGGGGCTTCCATTCGTTCAGGTGCGTTCATGGCGGATTGATTCGGGTCAGTCGGTAAAGCTCACGTCGGCCTTCATCGTCAGGCGGCCGTCGCCGTCGGTCCACAGGCGGGCCGTGCCGGGGCCGTCGAGCGCGCCGCAGACGTCGAAGGGCTGGTGGTCGTAGAGCGGCCCGACGGCGCGGAAGGCGAAGCGGCGCACCGTCTTGTCCGGGTGGGCGTTACGGAAGGCTTCGAGCAGCAGGGTGGCTGTCAGCGGGCCGTGCACGACGAGGCCGGGATAGCCTTCCTCGCGCGTCACGTACGGGTGGTCGTAGTGGATGCGATGGCCGTTGAAGGTGAGCGCCGAATAGCGGAAAAGCAGCACGGCGTCCGCCACGATGCGCTGGCGGAAATCGGCGGCGGCCGGGGCCGCCTCGCCGGCCGGGGCGCTGCCGGGCGGCGTCGGGTTGCGGTAGACGATGTCGTGTTCTTCCTCGATCGCCGCGCCGTCCCTGCCGGACAGCGTGTGGTGCACGGTGACGAAAACGAGGTCGCCCTGGCGGCCGCGCTTGCGCTCGCAGCGGATGATGCGCGAGCGGCGGCTGACCGCTTCGTCGAGGCGCAGCGGGCGGTGGAAAACGAGGCGGCCGCCGGCCCACATGCGGTTCGGCAGGTCGACCGGCGGCAGGAAGCCGCCGCGCGCCGGGTGGCCGTCGTGGCCGAGTTCGGATTGGCGGGTGGCCGGCGTAAAATAGACCCAGTGCCAGAGCGGCGGCAGTTCGCCGCTTTGTGCGACGGCGTCCGGGTTCTGGTCGAGCGTCGCGGCCAAGGCCAAGGCTTGGCGCGAGTCGATGCGGTCGTGGCGGATTTCCTCGCGGCCGATCCAGGCGTCGAGCGTCGGCGGTGTGTTTTTACTGTCGTTCATGTCGTCTCCGGAAGACCGGCGGGGCCGGGCGGTGGAGCGCATCTTCAGCGGCGTACCGGCGAGCGACAATTCACGATTTCAATAGCCTGCCTTCCGCGTTGCTGAATCGCAGTGCAACAATTTTCGAGACGATTTGAGGCTGCCATGCATTTCGATTTGACCGACCTGCGCCTCTTCGTCCAGGTGGCGGAGAGCAAGAGCCTGACCAAGGGCGCGGAGCGCAGCCACCTGTCGCTGCCGGCGGTGAGCGCGCGCGTCAAGGAGATGGAAAAGCAGGCCGGCGTGCGCCTGCTCTACCGCGCGCCGCGCGGCGTGGCGCTGACGCCGGCCGGACAGAGCCTGCTCCAGCACGCGCGCATCCTGCTCGCACAGATCGAGAACCTGAAGGGCGACCTGCAGCGTTTCGGCGAAGGGGTGAAGGGACATATCCGCATCTTCGCCAACACGACGGCGGTCACCGAGTTCATGCCCGAGGTGCTGGCGACCTTTCTCGCCCGCCATCCGCAGGTCGACGTCGACCTGCAGGAGCGGCTGACCGGCGAGATCATCCGCGGCGTGCTCGACGGGACGACCGACCTCGGCATCGTTTCCGGGCCGATCGACGCCGACGGCCTCGAACTGCATCACTTCAGCACCGACCGCCTGGTCCTCGCGCTGGCGCCCGATCACCCGCTGGCCAAGGCGAAGCGCCCGGAAAAACTGCGCTTCGCCGACGCGCTGGCCTACGATTTCATCGGCCTGCACGAAGGCAGTACGCTGCAGACCTTCCTCAACCGCCTGCTGCGCGACGCCAATCGCCGTCTGCGCATCCGCATCCAGGTCAGCAACTTCGAGGCGCTCTGCCGCATGGTCGAGGCCGGGGTCGGCATCGGCGTCGTTCCCGAATCCGCCGCCCTGCGCCACAGCCGCACGATGCGCCTCGTCCTGCGCGAGTTCGACGAGCCGTGGGCGGTGCGCGAGCGCTACATCCTGACCCGCCACGGCGAAGCCCTGCCGGCCTTCACGCAGGCGCTGATCGACACCATCCTGCACTTCGGCGGCGGGGTCGGCGGAGGTCCTGTTTCACCCTTGCCGGAAGCAGGCCGCAGCGGCGTCGGCAAGCCCCGCGCCAAGCGGGCGAAAGCCGCTTCCTGAGGCCGCGTTGCGCACTCGGAATGCCGAGCGCTGCGGCCCCGGGCGTTTGATCGCGGCTTCCGCGCCATGCTATGATGCGGCCACGTTTTATGCTGGGTGCGGAGGGCTGGGCCGGCGCCGGATCAGCTCCTCAACCCCCTGGAAACCGGCCGTTCGCCGGTTTTTTTGTCCTGTCGTTTTTCCGCTTTCCGTTTCCGATTTTCCTGGATGAGTATGCGAATTCTGCTTAGCAACGACGACGGCTATTTCGCCCCGGGAATCGCTTGCCTCGCCGAGGCGCTGGCCCAGGTCGCGGACATCACGGTCGTCGCCCCCGAGCGCGACCGCAGCGGCGCCAGCAACTCGCTGACGCTCGACCGGCCGCTGTCGCTGCGGCGCGCGGCGAACGGCTTCTACTACGTCAACGGCACGCCGACCGACTGCGTCCATCTGGCCGTCACCGGCATGCTCGACGAATTGCCCGACATGGTCGTTTCCGGGATCAACCACGGCGCCAACATGGGCGACGACACGATCTACTCCGGCACCGTCGCGGCGGCCACCGAGGGCTTCCTGCTCGGCGTCCCGTCGATCGCCATTTCGCTGTGCAGCAAGGCCGGCGCGCACTTCGACACCGCCGCGCGGGTCGCCCGCGAGCTGGTCGAGCGGCTGCAGCGGCAGACGATCCGCGAGCCGCTGCTGCTCAACGTCAACGTCCCCGACGTGCCCTACGAACAGCTGCAGGGAACGCTCGTGACCCATCTCGGCAAGCGCCACAAGGCCGAGCCGGTAGTGCGCACGCTGACGCCGCGCAACGAGACCGTGTATTGGGTCGGCGCGGCCGGCGAAGCCCAGGACGCGGGCGAGGGCACCGACTTCCATGCGGTGAAGAACAACCGGGTGTCGATCACGCCGCTGCAGATCGACCTCACGCACGATGCGCAACTGCCCGTCGTGCGCAACTGGCTGAGCCTATGAGCAAGGTCGCCGGCATCGGGATGACTTCGCAGCGCACGCGCGCGCGGATGATCGAGCGCCTGCGCGACCAGGGAATCCGCGACGAGCAGGTGCTCGCCGCGATTGCCGCCGTGCCGCGCCATCTTTTCGTCGAGGAGGCGCTGGCCTCGCGCGCCTACGAAGACACGGCGCTGCCGCTCGGTTTCGCGCAGACCATTTCGCAGCCCTACGTCGTGGCGCGCATGATCGAAGTCCTGCGCGCCGGGCGCGAGCTTGGCAAGACCCTCGAGGTGGGCGCCGGCTGCGGCTATCAGGCGGCGGTCCTGGCGCAGCTGACCAAGGAAGTCTACGCGGTCGAGCGCATCGAGCCGCTGCTTGCCCGCGCCAAGCGGAATCTGAGCGCCATCCAGCAGTTCAACGTCCGTCTGAAGCACGCCGACGGCCATTTCGGGCTGCCGGAAGCGGCGCCCTTCGACACGATCATCGTCGCTGCCGCGGCATCGCGCGTGCCGCCCGCGCTTTTGCAGCAGCTGGCGCCCGGCGGCAGAATGATCTTGCCGCTCGGGGCGGGTGAACAGTATCTTTCGCTGATCGAACACCGGGCCGAAGGCTACGTCGAATCCCGACTCGACGGTGTGCGCTTCGTTCCACTGCTCTCGGGAACCGAATGAAGGAACAAGGTCTTATCGTCCGCTTGCAATCCGGCTGCGCGCTGCTCGCGCTGCTCGCCATCGCCGGTTGCGCGAGCAAGTCCCCGGCGCCGGTGATCGACCGGTCGACCCAGCCGACCGCCGCGGCGCCCGCAAGCCAGGATCTCTATACGGTCAAGAAGGGCGACACGATGTACAGCATCGCCCTCGATCACGGTCTCGACTACAAGGACCTGGTCGCCTGGAACAACATCGAGAATCCGAATCGCATCCTGGTCGGCCAGCAGCTGCGCGTGAAGCGTCCCGGCGGAGCGGCCGACGCCGCCGTCTCGGACGTCGCCGTCGCACAGCCTATCGTCGGTGCGCCGGCGATCGAGAAGCGCGCCCTCGACGGCAACACCGACACGGTGAAGCGCGAGCCGAAGGCCGGCAAGGAACCGTATTCCGAGCAGGCGCTGGCGCAGGCGCAGGGTCAGGCGAAAACGCCCGAACCTCCGGCGAATGCCGTTGTCAAATCCGACGTGAAGGCCGAGGCGAAGGCGGAAGCCGAACCCAAGCCGGCGGCACCGGCGCTCGTCGGCGACGAGTTGGCGTGGATTTGGCCGGCCAGCGGGAAGATCGTCGCGACCTACAGCGAAGGCGGCAACAAGGGCGTCGATATCGCCGGCAAGGCGGGCGATCCGGTGATCGCCGCGGGCGAAGGCAAGGTGGTGTATAGCGGGACGGGCTTGCGCGGCTACGGCAAGCTGGTGATCGTCAAGCACAACAACACCTACCTGTCGGCGTACGCCCACAATCAGAACATTCTGGTCAAGGAGGGGCAGAGCGTGAGCAAAGGTCAGAAGATCGCCGAGATGGGCAGTTCCGACGCCGATCAGGTCAAGCTGCACTTCGAGGTCCGGCGCCAGGGCAAGCCGGTCGATCCGCTCAAGTATCTGCCGCAGCGCTAGTCATGACAGACGATCCCGATCTCGCCGAAGAAGAAATTCCGGAGCCGGGGCCGGGTGAGGAAGGGGCGCTGTCTGCCGCCGAAGCCGAGGAAGCGGAAGCGCCGGTGGCAGCGGCCGAAGTCGAACTGCTCAACGACGTCACCCAGCTCTACCTCAACGAGATCGGGGCCAAGCCGCTGTTCACCCCGGCGGAAGAAGCCAGTTGGGCGCGCCGCGCACGGGCCGGCGAGTTCGCCGCCCGCCAGAAAATGATCGAGCACAATCTGCGGCTGGTCGTGAACATCGCCAAGCATTACCTCAATCGCGGTATCCCGCTGCTCGACCTGATCGAGGAGGGGAACCTCGGCCTGATCCACGCGCTCGAAAAGTTCGATCCGGAACGCGGCTTCCGCTTCTCGACCTACGCCACGTGGTGGATCCGCCAGAGCGTCGAGCGCGCGATCATGAACCAGTCGCGGACGATTCGCCTGCCGGTGCATGTGGTCAAGGAAATCAACGTCGTCCTGCGCGCCGTGCGCCATCTGGAGTCGGCCAACGGGCGTGAGATCAGCATCGAGCAGATCGCGCACCTGATCGACCGGCCGATCGGCGACGTGCGCCGCGTGCTGGCGCTCAACGAGCATATCGCCTCGCTCGACGCGCCGCTCGAGATCGACCCGAACCACACGATCGCCGACGCCATCGCCGACGACAATGCGCTCGATCCGGAGGAGTTGCTGCAGTCGAACGAAATCGGCGATCTGCTCGGGCAGTGGGTCGCCCAGCTTTCCGACAAGCAGCGGCAGGTGATCGAGCGCCGCTACGGCCTCGGCAATACCGACATGTGCACGCTCGAAGAAATTGCCGTCGATCTCCGGCTGACGCGCGAGCGCGTGCGCCAGATCCAGATCGAGGCGCTCGACCAGCTGCGGCGCATCATCAAGCGCGGCGGCGTGACGCGCGACAATCTGCTGTAGCGCCCCGGCGCCTTTCGCCGGAAGCAAAAGGCCGCTCCGCAGATAGCCGGAGCGGCCTTTTTTGCATCGCAGCCGTTGCCGCCCGGCTTGCCGAAATCAATCCGGTCGGTCCCGGGGCTTGGCTGCGCGGGATTGTCCTAACGCCCCGCCTGCACCTCCGTGCGCGCCGCGCGGAGCGCTTCCGCGAGCTGGAAGACAGACATCGCGTAGAAGCTCGAACGGTTGTAGCGCGTGATCGCGTAGAAATTTCCGAATCCCACCCAGTATTCGCTCGGTTCGCCCGGCGTCACCAGATCGATCAGCGCCGCCGGCCGCTCGCCGTCGCCGGCCTCGCCAGCCGCTCGAACGCCCTGCCGAAGCAGTTCGCGCAGCGGACTGACCGGCTTGATGCCGGCCGCGATCAGCGCCGCCGGGTCGCCGTCGAGGCTCGCCGGCGCGGCGACCGGGGCGCCGGCTTCCCAGCCGTGCTGTTGCAGGAAGCGCGCGACGCTGCCGATCGCGTCGGCCGGTTCGTTGCGCAGGTCGATGCGGTCGTCGCCGTCGAAGTCGACGGCGAAGCGGCGCTGGCTGCTCGGCATGAACTGCGGGATGCCGATGGCGCCGGCGTAGGAGCCCTTGATGGCGAGCGGGCTGACGCCGTTTTCGCGGGCGAGCAGCAGGAACTGTTCGAGTTCGCCGCGGAAGAAGGCGGCGCGCGGCGGGTAGTGGAAGGCCAGCGAGGCGAGCGCTTCCATGACGCCGAACTTGCCCATGTTGCGGCCGTATTCGGTCTCGACGCCGATGATCGCGACGATGATCTCGGCCGGCACGCCGTAGATGGCCTCGGCGCGGACCAGCGTCGCGCCGTGCTCCTGCCAGAAGCGCAGGCCGCCGTCGATGCGGCGCGCGTTGACGAAGCGCTCGCGGTAACGCTGCCACGAGCGCTGCTGCTCGGGCACCGCGGCCGGGCGGATGGCGCGCAGCACGGTGGCGTTCGGCCGGATGGCGGCGAACTGGTGCAGCAGATGCGCCGTGTCGAAGCCGTATTGCGCGTGCATGTCGGCGACGAAGGCTTTGACGTCGGCCTCTTCGCTGAACGGCGGCGGCTTGGCCGCCTGGCTGCCCAGCGGCAGGAGCGCGGCGGCGACGGCGATGAGAATGGGGCGGATCAGGGACGGGCGGCGCGGCGCGAGCTTCAAGTCTGTTGTCTCCAGCGGAGCGGCAGGCGGGCGGCGCACGCCCGCAGCCGTTCCAGATTGTCCGGTGTGCCCTTGCCGTAGCGCAGGGCGGCGTAGTGTTGCGCCGCTTCGCTCGCCAGCGGACCCCACTCGGGGCGCTCGCGCGCAACGCGGTTCGCGAAGTCGGCCGGCCCCTCCCAGGCCGCCCGGCGCACGCCGAGCCGGCCGAGCCGCCGGCAGAAACGCTGCCAGGCGCGTTGCGCAGGGTCGCCGGGCGGGCGCCGGTAGAGCGTCCATGCCGTGACGAGCGCGAGGGCTGCGGCGCAGAGGATCGCCAGCAGCGTCGTCATGCTGCGCCAGTCGGGATTGGCCATCCCCAGTTGCGCGAGCACTTCCTTTTGGCGCTGCGGATTGTACCCGAGGACCCATTGGTTCCACGCATTGTCCACAGCCTCCCAGCGGTTGCGCATGGCGCGTAGCCAGTCGGCGTCGAGGCGCGCGAAAACCGGCAGCGCTTCGCCTTGCGGCAGGGCGGCGGCGATTCCGCGTTCGATACGCGAGGGCGCGACGGCAGCGGTCGGGTCGATGCGCAGCCAGCCGCGGCCGGCGATCCAGATCTCTGCCCAGGCATGCGCGTCGGACTGGCGGACGGTGAGAAAGCCGTCGATCGGGTTCAGCTCGCCGCCCTGGTAGCCGGCGACGACGCGGGCCGGAACGCCGGCCGCGCGCATCAGGAAGACGAAGGCCGAGGCGTAGTGTTCGCAGAAGCCGTGCCGGGTGTCGAAGAGGAATTCGTCCATCGCGTGCGGCCCGAGCAGCGGCGGACGCAACGTGTAGAAGAAGGCTTCCCGGCGAAACAGGGCGAGTGCGCTGTCGGCGATCTTTTCCGGCGGCAGCACGCGCCACTCGGCGGCCAGCGTACGGGCGCGCGGATTGACGTCCGGCGGCAGGCGCAGGGCGTTCTCCAGCAGGGCCTGCGTTTCGACGACGTTGGCGCGGAAGTCCGGCGCCGAGGTGAAGGCGAGGCGGACGCGCTTTTGCACCGGCTCCCGCGTCAGCGATTCGAAGGTGGCCGAGAGACGGGCGTCCGGCGGCAGCGTCAGCGGCAGGTCCAGCGCCAGCAGCCAGCGCTGGTTGTGCGCTTCGAGCGTGCTCACGTAATCGAAGCGGCGGCCGCTCGCCTCGATCTGCGGCCGGCTGCCGGCGCGCGCTGCACGGTTCCCTGCGCGCCAGGTGAGGCCGTCGTAGTCGTCGAAAACCGGACCGCGCCAGTAGAGTTCGGACTTTTCCGGGATGGCGCCGGCGAACTGGACGCGGAAGGCGATGTTGCCCGACTGGATCAGCTCGCTCAGCGTGCCCGGCGCCATCCGGTCGGACAGGCCGCTTTGTCCGGCGTGGGCGTCCTGCGGCAAGCCCCACAGGGGGCCAGCGATGCGCGGAAAGAGCAGGAAGAGGATCAGCATGAAGGGCAGCGCCTGGGCGAGCAGCAGGCCGCCCAGGCGGGCGCTGCGGGCGAGCGGCTGCGGGCCGCCGTGCAGGCGGACCAGCGTCGCCGTGAGCAGGGTAGCGGCGGCCAGCAGCCAGAGGCCGGTCGGGATGCTCTCCGAGTAGAAGTAGTGGGTGAGCAGCAGGAAATAGCCGAGCATCAGGATCACCAGCGCGTCGCGTTGCGTGCGCAGTTCCATCGGCTTGAGTGCCATGAAGAGGACCAGCAGGGCGACGCCGGCGTCGCGTCCGAACAGGGTGCGGTACTCGGCGGCGATGCCGGCGCTGCCGCCGACGACGAGCAGCACGAGCAGCCAGCGCGCCGGCAGCCGGCGCTGGCCGTGCCACAGCCAGAGGCGGCCGGCGAGCAGGCCGGCGGCCAGCAGCGAGAGCCAGGGCGGCAGATGGTCGGCGTGCGGCGCGATCGTCGCCAGCGCGACGAGCAGCAGCCAGGGCAGCGCGCCGCGCGCTAGCGGCGGGCCGGGGTCAGGCGTCTTCTTGCCCATGGAGCGCCAGCGCCTCGAGGCAGGCGTTGCGGTGGGCGTGACCCTGCGCCGGCGCGATGCGGCGCGCCGGCAGCGCGAGGCCGTAGCGGGCGCCGCGGGCCTCGGCGGCGAGCACCCAGCCGGCAAGGATCGAGAGGCGCGTTTCGCCGTCGGCGTCGGCCGGCGTCAGCGCCCAGTCGAGCCACAGCTCCTCGTCGGCGCCGCCGGCGAACTGCTTGACCAGCAGCGGGCGGTGCGGGAGGTCGCGCGCTGCCGCCTTCCACGCGATGTGGCGCGGCGGGTCGCTCGGCTGGCGTTCGCGCAGTCCGCTGAAATCCTCCTGCCCGCTCGCGCCCTGCCGGTAGCCCTTGTCGGCGACCGCCGCGACGGGCGGCAGCGGCGTATCGAGCGCCTGCGGATAGACGATGCAGACGAGCGGCGGATGCGGGTAGCTCCAGGCGCGGAAGAACCCGAGCGGGTAGCGCGAGGAGAGTGTGACGCGGCCCGGGTCGAGGCGCCCGCGCCGCGCCGCGGGGCAGGGCAAAAACACGGTTGCGCTGCCGTCGGAGGGAATGTCGGCGCGCACGCCGGTGGCCTTGGCGAAAGCGAAAGCGAATTCGAGCGCGATGCGCGCTTCGCGGCGCGGATTTTCGACGTGCAGGGGGAACTGCGCGATCTCGCCGGCGAATACCGGTTCCGCGCGTCCCGGGCGCAGGCGCAGGCCGACCAGATTGCGGAAGGTATGCACCATGCCGACGATGCCGACGCCGGCCAGCAGAAAGACCAGGGCGTGGCCGAGACTCAGGTTGTAGTTGATCGCGCCGATCAGCATGACGGTGAGGACCGTGGCGAACAGGACACCGGCGCGGGTCGGCAGGATGAAGATGCGGCGCTGCGTGAGGACGATCGGCAATCGCTCGTCGCGGCCGAGGCGGAACAGCCACTGCCTGAGCTGCGCGCTCGCCCGCATCAGGGAATGGCGACGCCGTGGGCGAGCGCCGCGATGTCCGCCGGGCGGGCGAGGGCGCCGCTGTGCGCGTGGCGCAGGCGGTGGCAGGCGACGCCGGGCAGGACAGCCTGCACGTCTTCCGGCAGGACCATGTCGCGACCGTCGATGAAAGCCCAGGCGCGAGCCGCCGCGAGCAGGGCCAGCGCGGCGCGCGGGCTGAGTCCGTGGGTGAAGTCGGGGCTGTTGCGCGTCGCTTCGACCAGGGCCTGCACGTAGTCGAGCAGGGCCGGGGCGACATGGACCGCTGCCGCACGTTCCTGCAGGGCGGGAATCTGCTCGGGCGCCAGGCGGGCGGCGAGCGCCGGCAGCTGCTGGCGGCGGCCGCCGCCCTCGAGCAGCGCACGCTCGGCGGCGCGGTCGGGATAGCCGAGTTCGATGCGCAGCAAGAAGCGGTCGAGCTGCGATTCCGGCAGCGGGAAGGTGCCGATCTGGTAGGACGGATTCTGCGTCGCGATCACGAAGAAGGGCTCGGGTAGCGGACGCGTCTGGCCGTCGCTGCTCACCTGCCGCTCTTCCATCGCTTCGAGCAGGGCGCTCTGCGTCTTCGGCGTCGCGCGGTTGATCTCGTCGGCGAGGACGAGCTGCGAGAAGATCGGACCGGGCAGGAAATTGAAGGCGCTGTTCGTACGGTCGAAGATCGAAATGCCGACGATGTCGGCCGGCAGCATGTCGCTGGTGAACTGGATGCGGGAAAACTGCAGGCCGAGCAGGCGGGCCAGGGTGTGCGCCAGCGTCGTCTTGCCGACGCCGGGCAGATCCTCGATCAGGAGGTGCCCGCGGGCGAGCAGGCAGGCCATCGCCTGCCGGATCTGCGTCTCCTTGCCGAGAATGACCTCGTTGGCCGCCGCCAGGACATCGGCGATCGGAGAAGGTTCGCGGGAAAGAGGCATGGCTTGTCGGGGCGGAGTGAATGGGATGATAATTAAGTATAAGCAGATAATGTGATTCCACGCCGATTTTAGCGCTCGCCACCGTCCCGGAATACGGTAGAAAGGCAATAGTGACCAGTACTGCATTCATCACGCACCGCGACTGTCATCTGCATGACATGGGCTCCTTCCATCCGGAATCGCCGGCACGGCTTTCTGCGATCAGCGACCAAATGATCGCGCAGGGGCTGGACCCTTATTTCGTTTATCACGATGCGCCGCTGGCGACCTTCGAGCAGTTGCTGCGCGTGCATCCGGCAGCGCATCTGGAGCGCCTGAAGCGCGCCTCGCCCGAACTGGGTATCGTGCATCTCGACCCCGATACGGCGATGTGTCCGCATACTTGGCAGGCGGCCCTGCGCTCGGCCGGGGCGGGGGTGATGGCGGTCGATCTGGTGATGGGCGGTGAAGTGCAGAATGCCTTTTGCGCGGTGCGTCCTCCCGGTCACCACGCCGAGCGCGCCAATGCGATGGGTTTCTGTTTTTTCAACAATGTCGCCGTCGCCGCCGCGCATGCCTTGTCCGCGCACAAGCTGTCGCGCGTCGCGATCGTCGATTTCGACGTGCATCACGGCAACGGCACCGAGGATTGCTTCAAGGGCAACGATCAGGTGCTGATGGTCAGCATCTTCCAGCACCCCTTCTATCCGTACAGCGGCGCCGAGAATCCCGCGTCGAACATGCTCAACGTCCCGCTGGCGGCCGGTGCCGACGGCGAGGAATTCCGCATGGTGGTGAGCGACATCTGGATGCCGCGCCTGCGCGAATTTAAGCCGGAGATGATCTTCATCTCGGCCGGTTTCGACGCCCATTACGAAGACGACATGGGCAACCTCAAGCTGCTCGAAAAGGATTACGTCTGGGTGACCGAACAGCTCAAACGCCTGGCCGAGGAAACGGCGCACGGGCGTATCGTGTCCATTCTCGAAGGCGGTTACTCGCTGTCCGCGCTGGCGCGTAGCGTGACCGCCCATCTGCGCTCGCTGGCCGATCTCTGAGGCATTTCGTCCCATATTGCGCCGCCCGTTGCCGCCATGCGGAAGGGCGGCGTTTTTATAGGCATGCAGCGCGCCTTCGGTTAGAATTCTTCGCTTAATTTACTTGCGCATACCCAAAAATGATTACTGGATCGATCGTTGCGATTGTCACCCCGATGCATGAGGATGGAAGTCTGGACCTCGGCGGCCTGCGCCGTCTGGTCGATTTTCATGTGCAGGAGGGTACCGATGCCATCGTGATTGTCGGGACCACCGGCGAATCCCCGACCGTCAATGTCGACGAGCACTGCGAACTGATTCGCGTGACCGTCGAGCAGGCCGCCGGACGCATCCCGGTGATCGCCGGGACCGGCGCCAATTCGACGGCTGAAGCCATCGAGTTGACGCATTTCGCGAAGAAGGCCGGCGCCGACGCCGCCCTGTCCGTCGTCCCCTACTACAACAAGCCGACGCAGGAAGGTCTCTATCGTCACTTCAAGGCGATCGCCGAAGCGGTCGATATCCCGGTCATCCTGTACAACGTGCCGGGGCGCACGGTCGCGGACATGAGCAACGATACCGCGCTGCGTCTGGCCGATATTCCAAACGTCGTCGGCATCAAGGACGCGACCGGCAATATCGAACGCGGCACCGACCTGATCGCCCGGGCGCCCGAGGGCTTCGCCGTGTATAGCGGCGACGACGCCAGCGCCTGCGCGCTGATGCTGCTCGGCGCCCAGGGCGACATTTCGGTGGTCGCCAACGTTGCGCCGCGTCTGATGCACGAAATGTGCGCCGCCGCGCTGGCCGGCGACGTCGCCAAGGCGCGCGTCCTGAACGAGCGCCTGCTCGGCCTGCACCGCCAGCTGTTCTGCGAAGCCAACCCGATTCCCGTCAAGTGGGCCTGCCAGCAACTCGGCCTGATCGCCGGCGGCATGCGCTTGCCGCTGACCCCGCTGTCGGCGGATTGTCATGAGCGCGTGCGTGGCGCGATGCGTCAAGCCGGTCTGACCGCCTAAATCCAGGGATATCCATGAAATTTGCTGTCTCGCGTTTGTTTTTGGGCTTGCTGGCGCTTGCGCTGGCAGGGTGCAGCGGATCGCTGATCGAGTCGAAGAAGATCGACTACAAGTCGGCCGGCAAGGCGCCGTCGCTGGAGATACCGCCCGACCTGACCGCGCCGTCGCGCGACGACCGCTTCGCGGTGCCAGATACGGTCGGCAAGGGTTCGGCGACCTTCTCCTCCTACAGCGCGGAGCGCTCGCCGCAGGCGCAGAGCCAGCAACAGAGCGAAGTCCTACCGCAGGTCGACAAGACCCGCATCGAGCGTTCGGGCAATCAGCGCTGGCTCGTCGTCGCCGGCGGGCCGGACAAGGTCTGGGATACGGTCAAGGATTTCTGGCAGGAAACCGGTTTCCTGATCAAGCTCGAACTGCCCGAAGCCGGCGTCATGGAAACCGACTGGGCCGAAAACCGGGCGAAGATTCCGCAGGACATGCTGCGCAACGTGCTCGGCAAGGTTCTCGATTCGCTCTATTCGACGGCCGAACGCGACAAATTCCGTACCCGCCTCGAACCGGGCGCCGAGCCGGGGACGACCGATATCTTCATCAGCCACCGCGGCATGTACGAAACCTTCATCACGGAAGGCAAGGATCAGACGCGCTGGCAGCCCCGTCCGGCCGACCCGGATCTGGAAGCCGAAATGCTGCGTCGTTTGATGGTGCGTTTCGGTACCGACGAGAAGCGCGCCTCGGCGGCGCTCGTTGCGGCCAAGGACAAGCCTCTGGAAAAAGCGCGCCTTTCGCGCGGCGCCGACGGTACGGGGGCGCTGGAAGTGCAGGAGAGCTTCGATCGCGCCTGGCGTCGCGTCGGGCTGGCGCTTGATCGCGTCGGTTTCACCGTCGAGGATCGGGATCGCTCCAAGGGTCTGTATTTCGTTCGCTACGTCGACCCCGAGGCCGACAACAAGAAGAAGGACGACGGTTTCCTCTCCAAGCTGGCGTTCTGGAAGAGCAGCAGCCCCGTTGATGCGCAGACGCAGTATCGCGTCTTCGTCAAGGACGCAGGCAATCTGTCGACCGTTCAGGTCCTGTCGCGTGAGGGCGGTGCGGATCAGTCTGAAACGTCCAAGAAGATCCTGGCCCTGCTTTACGACCAGTTGAAATAATGCGCTTCGCCTCGCTCGGCAGCGGCAGCCGGGGCAATGCCCTGGTTGTCGATGCCGGCGATACGAAGCTGCTGCTAGACTGCGGATTTTCGACGCGGGCGGTGCTCGAACGGTTGGAGCGACTCGCGTTGTGCCCCGAGCAGTTGTCGGGGATTCTGGTGACGCACGAGCACAGCGACCACATCAACGGCGTCTTTGGGCTGGCGAGACGCTATGCGCTGCCGGTCTACCTCACGCACGGTACTTTTGCCGCTGCGCCGCAGGGCAAAGCCTCGTTACCCGACATCCGCATCATCGACAGCCATGCCGCATTTCCCGTCGGCGGAATCGAAGTGCAGCCTTTTCCCGTGCCGCACGATGCACGCGAGCCGGTCCAGTACGTCTTTTTCGATGGCCGGCACCATCTCGGTGTGTTGACCGACACCGGTTCCCTGACTCCTCATATCGCCAGCGTGCTGCGGGCTTGCGATGCATTGGTCCTCGAGTGCAACCACGACCGCGAAATGCTCGCGAAGTCTTCCTATCCGCTGCCGCTCAAGCGGAGAATTTCCGGTCGCCTCGGGCATCTCGACAACGAAACTGCCGCATCGCTCCTTCTCGAGCTTGACCTCGGGCGGCTGCAGCATGTCATCGCCGCACACCTGAGCGAGCAGAACAATCGCCCCGGATTGGCCGTGCACGCTCTGGCGTCCGCGCTCGGTTGTGCGGAGCGCTGGATTGGCGTCGCAGGGCAGGAGAGCGGCTTTTCCTGGCGTGAGCTTTTGTAGGGGGCTTGTCTCACGCAGTCCTTGTCACCTCGTCTGAAATAAAAAAAGCCAGCCCGAAGGCTGGCTTTTCATTGCAGCTGAGCGCTATTACTTGGCGGCTTCGGCGGGCTTGGCAGCGTCGGCAGCGGCCGGAGCGGCGGCTTCAGCGGGCTTGGCAGCGTCGCCAGCGGCCGGAGCAGCGGCTTCGGCGGGAGCGGCCGGGGCCGGGGCGGCTTCAGCAGGAGCCGGAGCAGCAACGGGGGCCGGAGCCGGGGCGGCAGCCGGAGCTTCTTCTTTCTTGCCGCAAGCGGAAACGGCGAGAGCGATCAGAGCAGCAACGAGGAGAGAGTTTTTCATTTGGAGATCCCTTATCGATAGAGAATTATGTCTGGCAGTCGGTGTTCGCCGACCTGACTGGCGTGCACGTCAGTCAGCTTGCAATGGTACCCCGTTTCGCCGATTTTCGGTAGTGCCGCCAGATGAACTTTAGCCTAGTGCCTCTTTTTGATGTTTGGTGAGGTTTGCGCGGGCGTTTTCTTTTCCTTCCTCCTTTGTGGCAGCCGTCGCCGAACATCAAGAGTGGGTTTTGCGTGGACTCCTCGCGGCTGCGGGCTGGGGCAAGCTCGTGCGGAAGCGGGTTCGACTCCTGCGTATTGACCGTAATGGGCGGGTCTGGCTATAATTGATAGGTTTTTCACGGGGCTCACAAGTGCGTCGTCAACTCGTGGTCGGAAACTGGAAAATGCACGGCGGGTTGTCGTTTAACCAGCAGCTTCTCCAGGGAGTGGTGAATGGTGCGGGAACTTGTCTCAGTTCGGTCGAGGCGGCGGTTTGTGTTCCGTATCCCTATCTGGAGCAGGTTCGGGTCGCGTTGGCCGGAACGCTTTTGGGCTGGGGGGCGCAGAACGTCAGCGAGCATGCCGAAGGTGCCTATACCGGCGAGGTCAGCGCCGCAATGCTCGGTGATTTTGGCTGTCGCTATGTGATCGTCGGGCATTCCGAGCGGCGTGCAATGTACGGCGAGACGGACTCCGTGGTTGCCGAGAAGTTCGCTTCCGCGCTGGCGTCGGGTTTGGGTCCCATCTTGTGTGTCGGCGAGACCTTGGCGCAGCGGGATGCGGGCGAAACTCTGCAGGTTGTTGCGGCGCAGTTGGATGTGGTCGAGCGGCGCGTGGGGGTGGCGGCGTTTGCTGGTGCGGTGGTGGCTTACGAGCCGGTTTGGGCCATCGGGACCGGGCGCGCAGCGTCGCCCGGGCAGGCGCAGGAGGTGCATGCGGCGATTCGTGCGAAATTTGCTTCCTTGGACGAAAAAGTGGCGGCCGGCTTGCGGGTGATTTACGGCGGGAGCGTTAAGCCTCGCGGAGCCGCGGAGTTGTTTGCGATGCCCGATATCGACGGTGCTTTGGTCGGAGGGGCGTCCTTGGTGGTTGATGATTTTCTAGAGATTTGCCGGATGGCAGGTCGATAAAGAGGCGATATGGGCTATTTGTTTTCGGTGGTGTTGGCGGTTCATATTCTGGCCGCGCTTGGCGTGATCGGTCTGGTGCTCGTTCAGCACGGTAAAGGTGCGGATATGGGGGCTGCTTTCGGTAGTGGCGCTTCCGGTAGTTTGTTTGGAGCCACTGGCTCGGCGAACTTTCTGAGTCGCAGTACGGCTGTCTTGGCGGCGGTGTTTTTCGCAACTAGCCTCGCACTTGCATTTATTGCTTCAAATAAACCAAAAACTACTGGCGGCGTGATGCAGGATGCAGTACAATCGCAGACTGTTCCGGTGCCGGTAACGGCGGGGTCTGAAGCAGGTGCAAATTCTGCGGATCCGGGATCTCAGGCTAAGAATATTCCTAGGTAACTAGGTATAAGCAAGGGTGGGAAAGCTTTATTCCTCATTTTTCTCGCTTTTGTCTGTAGTAGTGCCGACGTGGTGAAATTGGTAGACACGCTATCTTGAGGGGGTAGTGACTTCGGTCGTATGAGTTCGAGTCTCATCGTCGGCACCAAGTGGAGTTGTCCTGAGGGGTGGCTCTGATCTGAAATACAGCGATAGCGCGGCGGATCATGCTGGAAAATTATTTCCCGGTATTTGTCTTCGTTCTGGTTGGCATCGCATTTGGTGTTCTTCCGGTTCTCCTTGGTTGGGTTCTTGCCCCCAGCCGTCCCGACAGCGAAAAGCTCTCCCCTTACGAATGCGGCTTCGAGGCTTTTGAAGATGCCCGCATGAAGTTCGATGTGCGGTATTACCTGATCGCCATCATCTTCATTCTTTTCGATCTCGAAATTGCGTTTCTCGTCCCGTGGGCGACGATTTTCAAGGAAATTGTCGGCACCGAATCGATTCGGTGGTTCGGGTTCATCGAAATGCTGATTTTCATCGCGATTCTGGTCATTGGGTACGTCTATGCCTGGGCCAAGGGCGCGCTCGAGTGGGAGTGAGCGATGGGTATTGAGGGCGTTCTCCAAGAAGGCTTCGTTACGACGACGGCCGACAAGCTGATCAATTACGTGCGGACCGGTTCGATGTGGCCGATGACCTTCGGTCTGGCCTGTTGTGCGGTCGAAATGATCCATGCCGGCTGTTCGCGCTACGACCTGGACCGTTTCGGCATCGTTTTTCGTCCGAGTCCGCGTCAGTCGGACGTGATGATCGTCGCCGGCACATTGACCAACAAGATGGCGCCGGCCTTGCGCAAGGTTTACGACCAGATGGCCGAGCCGCGCTGGGTCATCTCGATGGGCTCCTGCGCCAACGGTGGCGGTTATTACCACTATTCCTATGCGGTGGTTCGCGGCTGCGATCGCATCGTTCCCGTCGATATCTATGTTCCCGGTTGTCCGCCGACGGCGGAGGCTCTGATTTACGGGCTGATCCAGCTGCAGAACAAGATTCGTCGTACCAGCACCATCGCCCGCTAAACCAACCGAGAGTTCGTCATGTCCGCCAAGCTGGAAACGCTTAGCCAGAACCTGCAAAAACATCTCGGCGAGCGAATCAAGTCCCTGAAGACCGCGCTCGGCGAGGTCACCATCGAAGTCGATGCAGCCGACTACCTCGCCGCGATGAAGACTCTCCGGGATGAGCCGGAGTTGCAGTTCGAAGAGTTGATCGATCTTTGTGGTATCGACTACTCGACCTATGGAAATTCCGAGCGGCAGGGCAAGCGTTTTGCCGCCGTGAGTCATCTGCTTTCGATCGCCAACAACTGGCGGATTCGCGTTCGTTGCTTCGCGCCGGAAGACGATTTCCCCGCCGTTCCCTCGGTGACCGAGATCTGGAATTCCGCAAACTGGTTCGAGCGCGAGGCGTTCGATCTGTTCGGTATCGTCTTCCCCGGTCACAACGACCTGCGTCGCATCCTCACCGACTACGGTTTCATCGGGCATCCGTTCCGTAAGGATTTCCCGATTTCCGGTTACGTCGAGATGCGCTACGACCCCGATCAGCAGCGTGTGATTTATCAACCCGTGACCATCGAGCCGCGCGAAGTGACGCCGCGGATCGTTCGCGAAGAGACCTACGGGGACGTCGAGAATGGCTGAAATTCGTAATTTCACCCTCAACTTCGGCCCGCAGCACCCGGCCGCGCACGGTGTGTTGCGCATGGTGCTCGAGCTGGACGGCGAGGTCGTGATGCGTGCCGATCCGCACATCGGCCTGCTGCACCGCGGTACCGAAAAACTTGCCGAACAGAAGACCTGGGTCCAGTCGGTTCCTTACATGGACCGTCTCGACTACGTCTCGATGATGTGCAACGAGCACGCCTACTGTCTGGCCATCGAGAAGCTGCTCGGCATCGAGGTGCCGGTCCGCGCGCAATACATCCGCGTCATGTTCGACGAGATCACCCGCATCCTGAACCACCTGTTGTGGATCGGTTGCCACGGTCTCGACGTCGGCGCCATGACCATGGTGCTGTACACCTTCCGCGAGCGCGAGGATCTGGTCGACGCCTACGAGGCGGTCTCCGGCGCGCGCATGCACGCCGCCTACTATCGCCCGGGCGGCGTCTATCGCGACCTGCCCGATCACATGCCGCAGTTCCAGGGCTCCAAGTGGAAGAGCGCGGCCGAGGTCAAGGCGATCAACGAGGCGCGCGGCGGTTCGCTGCTCGACTTCCTTGACGATTTCGTCGCGCGTTTCCCGAAGCTGCTCGACGAATACGAGACCCTGCTTACCGACAACCGTATCTGGAAGCAGCGTCTGGTCGACGTCGGCATCGTTTCGCCTGAGCGTGCGCTGCAGCTCGGCTTCTCCGGCGCCATGCTGCGCGGATCGGGTATCGCCTGGGATCTGCGCAAGAAGCAGCCCTACGAAGTGTACGACCGCCTCGATTTCGACATTCCAGTCGGCGTGACCGGCGATTCCTATGACCGCTATCTCGTCCGCATGGAAGAGATGCGTCAGTCCAATCGTCTGATCAAGCAGTGCATCGATTGGCTGCGCAAGAACCCCGGGCCGGTCATCACCGACAACCACAAGGTGGCGCCGCCCGCCCGTGAGGACATGAAGTCCAACATGGAAGAGCTGATCCACCACTTCAAGCTGTGTACCGAAGGCATTCACGTGCCGGAAGGCGAGGCTTACGCGGCGATCGAGCACCCGAAGGGCGAGTTCGGCCTCTATCTCGTTTCCGACGGCGCGAACAAGCCGTACCGCATGAAGATTCGTGCCCCCGGGTACGTGCACCTTTCCGCGATGGACGAAATGGCGCGCGGCCACATGCTGGCCGACGTGGTGACGATCATTGGTTCGCAGGACATTGTTTTTGGCGAGATTGACCGCTGATGCTGACTCCAGAATCCCTCAAGAGACTCGACCGCGAGATCGCCAAGTATCCCGCCGACCAGAAGCAGTCGGCGGTGATGGCTTGTCTGGCGATCGCCCAGGAAGAAAAAGGCTGGCTTCCCAGCGAAGCCATCGAATTCGTCGCCGACTATCTCGGCATGCCGCCGATCGCCGCCTACGAGGTGGCTAGCTTCTACAACATGTACGATCTGAAACCGGTCGGCAAGTACAAGCTGACGGTGTGCACCAACCTGCCGTGCATGCTGACCGGCGGCGTCAATGCCGGCGAATACCTCCAGGAAAAGCTCGGCATCGGTTACAACGAGACGACGCCGGACGGCAAGATCACGCTCAAGGAAGGCGAGTGCATGGGCGCCTGCGGCGACGCGCCGGTGATGCTGGTGAATAACCGCCGCATGTGCAGCTGGATGAATCCCGAGCAAATCGACAAACTGCTGGCGGAGCTCGAATAATGGCGATTCTCGGAGCGATCAATCCGCTGCTCTCGGCGGGGCTGGACGGCGACAACGCCTGGCGTTTGCAGGATTACGTCAATCGCGGCGGCTATTCCGCCCTGAAGCGCATCATCAGCGAGCAGATGACCCAGGAACAGGTCATCAACGAGGTCAAGAAATCCGTCCTGCGCGGCCGCGGCGGCGCCGGCTTTCCGACCGGCCTCAAATGGTCCTTCATGCCGCGCTCCTTTCCCGGCGACAAGTACATCGTCTGCAACTCGGACGAAGGCGAGCCGGGTACCTTCAAGGACCGCGACATCCTTCGCTACAACCCGCATTCGGTGATCGAGGGCATGGCCATCGCTGCCTTCGCGATGGGGGCGACGCGCGGCTACAACTACATTCACGGCGAAGTCTGGGAAATCTATACGCGCTTCGAGGAAGCGCTGGACGAGGCCCGCGCCGCGGGTTTCATCGGCCAGAAGATTCTCGGCAGCGATTTCAGTTTCGAGCTCTTCGCGCACCACGGCTACGGCGCATACATCTGCGGCGAGGAAACCGCGCTGCTCGAGTCGATCGAAGGCAAGAAGGGGCAGCCGCGCTTCAAGCCGCCGTTCCCCGCAAGCTTCGGCCTTTACGGCAAGCCGACGACGATCAACAACACCGAGACCTTCGGCGCCATTCCGTTCATTATGAACATGGGCGGCGAAGCCTTCCTCGAAGCCGGCAAGGCGAACAACGGCGGCACCAAGCTGTTCTCGATCTCGGGCCACGTCAATCGCCCCGGCAACTACGAAATTCCGCTTGGCACGCCGTTCTCGACCCTGCTCGAAATGGCCGGCGGCATGCGCGGCGGGCGCAAGCTCAAGGGGTGCATCCCTGGCGGCTCGTCGTCGCCGGTGATTCCTGGCGACGTCATGATGGATTGCACGATGGACTACGATGCCATCAGCAAGGCCGGCTCGATGCTCGGTTCCGGCGCCGTCATCGTGATGGACGAAACGACCTGCATGGTCAAGGCGCTCGAACGTCTGTCCTTTTTCTACTACGAAGAGTCCTGCGGTCAATGCACGCCGTGCCGCGAAGGGACGAACTGGCTGTATAAGGTGGTACACCGCATCGAGAACGGTCTCGGACGTCCCGACGATCTGGACCTGCTCGGCAGCGTCACGACCAACATTATGGGGCGCACCATCTGCGCCCTCGGCGACGCCGCATCGATGCCGGTGCAGAGCTTCATCAAGCATTTCCGCGACGAATTCGCGTACCACATCGAACACAAGAAGTGCCTCGTTCCGGTCGACGTGCAACGCGCCGGTAGCGGCTTCTTCACGGCCAAGGCTTAAGGTTTAGATATGCTGGAAATCGAAATCGACGGTAAGCAGGCGCAGGTACCGGACGGCAGCACCATCATGGATGCCGCCCAGCAACTCGGTACCTACATCCCGCACTTCTGCTACCACAAGAAGCTCTCGATCGCCGCCAACTGCCGCATGTGTCTGGTGCAGGTCGAGAAGGCGCCGAAGCCGCTGCCCGCCTGCGCCACGCCGGTGACCAACGGCATGAAGGTGTTCACGCACTCCGAACTGGCCGTCAAGGCGCAGAAAGGGGTGATGGAGTTCCTGCTGATCAACCACCCGCTCGACTGCCCGATCTGCGATCAAGGCGGCGAATGCCAGTTGCAGGATCTGGCGGTCGGCTACGGCGGCAGCTCCTCGCGCTATCAGGAAGAAAAGCGCGTCGTCTTCCACAAGGAAGTCGGTCCGCTGATCTCGATGCAGGAAATGGCGCGCTGCATCCACTGCACGCGCTGCGTCCGCTTCGGCCAGGAAATCGCCGGCGTGATGGAACTCGGCATGGCCAACCGCAACATGCATTCCGAGATTCAGACCTTCGTCGGCCGCAGCGTCGATTCCGAACTGTCGGGCAACATGATCGATCTTTGCCCGGTCGGCGCGCTGACCTCCAAGCCTTTCCGCTACTCGGCGCGCAGCTGGGAGCTGTCGCGGCGCAAGTCGGTGAGTCCGCACGACAGCGTCGGCGCCAACCTGACGGTGCAGATCAAGAACAACGTCGTCATGCGCGTCCTGCCGCGCGAGAACGAAGACGTCAATGAATGCTGGATTTCGGACAAGGAACGCTTCTCCTACGAAGCGCTCAATTCCGCCGAACGCCTGACCAAGCCGATGATCCGCGTCGACGGCGCCCTGCGCGAAGTCGAATGGAACGTCGCCCTCGACTACGTCTCGCACGCCCTGAAGGACGTCGCCAAGACGCACGGCGGCGAAGCGATCGCTGCGCTGGGCGCGCCGCACGCAACGCTCGAAGAGCTCCATCTGCTGCAAAAGCTGACACGCGGTCTCGGTTCCGGTAGCGTCGATTTCCGTGCGCGCCGCGCCGACTTCTCGGCGGACGGCAAGCTGGCCGGTATGCCGTGGCTGGGGCTGAAGCTGGCGGAGATCAAGGATCTCGACGCCGCCCTGGTGGTCGGCAGCTTCCTGCGCAAGGATCATCCGCTGCTCGCGCAGCGCCTGCGCCAGGCCGCCAAGAAGTGGACCAAGGTCAGCCTGATTTCCGTCGCCGGTGACGAGCAGTTGATCAAGCTGCACGCTCAGGCAACGGTCGCTCCGTCTCAACTCCTCACCGCCCTGGCCGGCGTCCTCAAGACCGCCGCCCAGCTCAAGGGCGCCGGTGTTCCGGCCGGTCTCGAAGCCGTCGAGCCCGACGCCACCGCGCGAAGCATCGCCGAAAGCCTGGTTGGCGGCGAGAAGCGCGCGATCTTCCTTGGCAACGTCGCCGAGCAGAATGCGCAAGCCGCCCAGATTCACGCATTGACGCAGGAGTTGGCCAAGCTGACCGGCGCCAGCTTCGGCTTCCTCGGCGAAGCTGCGAACAGCGTCGGCGCATACGTCGCCAAGGCCGTGCCGAGCGCGCTCAACGCCCGCGAAATGTTCGCCCAGCCGCGCCAGGCCTACATCCTGTTCGGCGTCGAACCCGAACTCGATTGCCACAATCCGCAGCAGGCCGTGGCAGCACTCAAGCAGGCGGCGCTGACCGTCGTGCTGACGGCGTTCAAGAGCGCGACGCTGCTGGAAACCGCCGACGTTCTGCTGCCGGTGACGCCTTTCACCGAAACTTCCGGCACCTACGTCAATACCGAAGGCCGCGTGCAGAGCTTCAACGGCGTCGTTCGTCCGCTCGGCGATGCGCGTCCGGGCTGGAAGGTACTGCGCGTCCTCGGCAACGTCCTGGCGCTGCCCGGCTTCGACTACGACTCGAGCGAGCAGGTGCGCGACGAGGTGATCACCGCCGGTCAGGAGTTCGTCACCGGGCTGGACAACGGCATCGCCGGCGTCGCCGTTTCGCTCGGCGCGCCTGCGGCGAACGGCTTGCAGCGGATCGCCGACGTACCGATCCACTTCGCCGACCCGCTCGCGCGCCGTGCGCCGGCTCTCCTGCTGACGCGCGACGCGGCCGCGCCGAGCGCCCGCATGAGCGCTGCGACCGCAGTCGGCCTCGGCGTCGCCGACGGCGAGCCGGTGCGTGTCCGGCAGGGGCAGGGCGAAGCCCGCCTGGCGGTCAAGATCGATGAAACCGTTCCGGCGGCATGTGTCCGCGTGGCCGCAGCGCATGCTGCAACGGCTGCGCTGGGCGACATGTTCGGCCAGATTACCGTGGAGCGTGCATGATGGTGGATGCGCTGCAGCAACTGTTGCAAGGCGTGTTCGGACCGGTTTTCCCGCTGGTCTGGACGCTGCTCAAGATCGTTCTCATCATCGCTCCGCTGCTGCTCGGCGTCGCTTACCTGACGTTCTGGGAACGCAAGGTCATCGGCTGGATGCAGGTGCGGATCGGCCCGAACCGCGTCGGTCCCTGGGGCTTGATCCAGCCGATCGCCGACGGCGTCAAGCTGCTGATGAAGGAAATCGTAATTCCTTCCGGCGCCAGCAAGGGCATCTTCCTGATCGCCCCGATGTTCGCCTTCGCACCGGCGCTGGCCGCCTGGGCGGTGATCCCGTTCAACGACACCATGGTGCTCGCCAACGTCAACGCCAGCCTGCTCTACATCATGGCGGTGACCTCGGTCGGGGTGTACGGGATCATCCTCGCGGGCTGGTCTTCCAACTCCAAGTACGCCTTCCTCGGCGGCATGCGTTCCGCTGCCCAGATGATTTCCTACGAAGTCGCGATGGGCCTTGCCCTCGTCGTCGTGCTGATGGTCTCGAACAGCCTCAACCTCGGCGACATCGTCAAGGCGCAGGGGCGCGGCATGTTCGCCGACAACGGCCTCGGTTTCCTGTCGTGGAACTGGTTACCGCTGCTGCCGATGTTCGTGGTCTACCTGATCTCGATCGTCGCCGAAACCAACCGTGCGCCGTTCGACATGGCCGAAGGCGAGTCGGAAATCGTCGGCTTCCACGTCGAGTACTCGGGCATGGCCTTCGCGGTGTTCTTCCTCGCCGAATACGCCAACATGATCCTGGTCTCCACGCTGACCGCGGTCCTGTTCCTCGGCGGCTGGCTGTCCCCGGTCGGCTTCCTGCCCGACAGCATCTTCTGGCTGTTCGTGAAGATCGCCGCCGTGCTGTTCTTCTTCCTGTGGATTCGCGCCACCTTCCCGCGCTACCGCTACGACCAGATCATGCGCCTGGGCTGGAAAGTGTTCATTCCCGTGTGCCTCATCTGGCTGACCGTCGTCGGCTGCTGGATGATGTCGCCGTGGAACATCTGGAAGTGAGAGGCTAGTCATGGGTTCTATGAAAGAAATTTTCAACAGCCTCCTGCTCAAGGAGCTGTTCAAGGGAATGTCGGTGACCGGGCGCTACATGTTCGCGCGCAAGATCACCGTCCAGTATCCCGAAGAGAAGACGCCGCAGAGCTTCCGCTTCCGCGGCCTGCATGCGTTGCGCCGCTATCCGAACGGCGAGGAGCGCTGCATCGCCTGCAAGCTCTGCGAGGCGGTCTGCCCGGCGATGGCGATCACCATCGAGTCGGATCAGCGCGCGGACGGCTCGCGCCGCACGACGCGCTACGACATCGATCTGACCAAGTGCATCTTCTGCGGCTTCTGCGAAGAGGCCTGCCCGGTCGATGCCGTCGTGGAAACCCGGATTTACGAGTATCACGGCGAAAAGCGCGGCGATCTCTACTACACCAAGCCGATGCTGCTGGCCAATGGCGACCGCTACGAAGCGCAGATCGCCGAAGACCGCGCGCATGACGCGAAATTCCGCTGAGGCCGACACGATGGAATTCAAGACCTTCGTTTTTTACTTTTTCGCGGCGATCATGGTGTTCGCCGCCCTGCGCGTCATTACCGCGCGCAACCCGGTGCAGGCCGCGCTCTTTCTGGTCCTGACCTTCGTCAGCGCCAGCGGCATCTGGATGCTCCTGCAGGCCGAGTTTCTCGCGATCGCGCTGGTGCTGGTCTATGTCGGCGCGGTGATGGTGCTCTTCCTGTTCGTCGTGATGATGCTCGACATCAACCTCGACCGGGTGCGCGAGGGCTTCTGGAGCTACCTTCCGCTCGGCGCCATCGTCGCTTTGCTGATGGTCGCCGAAATGGGGCTGGTGCTGGGCGGCAACTATTTCGACCTGTTCGAGAACAAGGTGCCGCAGGCCGCCGCCGACGCGACCAACGTCATGTCGGTCGCCCGCCTGATGTATACCGACTATGTTTATCCGGTCGAACTCGCGTCGGTCATCCTGCTGGTCGGCATCGTCGCCGCGGTGGTGTTGACCATGCGCGATCGCCGCAAGACCAAGGCAGTCGATCCGGCGACGCAGGTCATCGTCAAGGCCAAGGACCGTATGCGCGTGCTGCAGATGCCTTCCGAGAAGCAAGGCTGAGACGCAAGCGAGAATAACAAGGCGGTGGCGCGCTGCGCCGCCGCATGCTGAAGGAACCAGGGAGGCACTTTGCTTACACTGTCCCATTTTTTGATCCTAGGCGCGATCCTCTTTGCGATCGCCGTCGTGGGCATCTTCCTTAACCGGAAGAACCTGATCGTCCTGCTGATGGCGATCGAACTGATGCTGCTGGCGGTGAACATGAACTTCATCGCGTTCTCGCATTACATGCAGGACGTCGCCGGTCAGGTCTTCGTCTTCTTCATCCTCACCGTCGCCGCCGCCGAGTCGGCGATCGGCCTCGCCATCCTGGTCGTTCTCTTCCGCAACCTGAGAACCATCCACGTGGATGATCTGGACAGCCTCAAGGGTTAAGCGCACATGGACATGAAGAGCCTTTATCTCCTGGTGCCGCTGGCACCGCTCGCCGGCGCGATGATCGCCGGCCTGTTCTGCCGGATCATCCCGCGCTGGGTGGCGCACACGGCGACGATCGCCGGCGTCGCCATCGCCTTCTTCGCCTCCTTCCTGATCTTCAAGGACGTGATGGCCGGCAACACCTACAACGGACCGGTCTACCAGTGGCTGACTTCGGGCGACTACCGCTTCGAAGTCGGCTTCCTGATCGATCAGCTGACGGTCACGATGATGCTCGTCGTGACCTCGGTCTCGCTGATGGTGCACATCTACACGATCGGTTACATGAAGGAAGATCCGGGCTACAACCGTTTCTTCAGCTACATCTCGCTGTTCACCTTCTCGATGCTGATCCTGGTGATGAGCAACAACTTCATGCAGCTCTTCTTCGGCTGGGAAGCCGTGGGTCTGGTGTCGTATCTGCTGATCGGTTTCTGGTACACCCGGCCGACCGCGATCTTCGCCAACATGAAGGCCTTCCTGGTCAACCGCGTCGGCGACTTCGGCTTCATCCTCGGCATTGGCCTCGTCCTCGCGCACTTCGGCACGCTCGATTACGCCGCCGTCTTCGCCAAGGCGCCGTCGCTCGCCGATGTCACGATCTCGTTGTTCGCCGACCGCGAGTGGGCGACCGTCTCGCTGATGTCGATCACCTGCATCCTGCTGTTCATCGGCGCCATGGGCAAGTCGGCGCAGGTTCCGCTGCACGTCTGGCTGCCCGACTCGATGGAAGGTCCGACCCCGATTTCCGCGCTGATCCACGCCGCGACGATGGTGACGGCCGGCATCTTCATGGTCGCGCGCATGTCGCCGCTGTTCGAGCTGTCCGACGCCGCGCTGACCTTCGTCATCGTCATCGGCTCGATCACCGCGCTGTTCATGGGCTTCCTCGGCATCATCCAGAACGACATCAAGCGCGTCGTGGCCTACTCGACGCTCTCGCAGCTCGGCTACATGACCGTCGCGCTGGGCGCCTCGGCCTATTCGGTGGCGATCTTCCACCTGATGACGCACGCCTTCTTCAAGGCCCTGCTGTTCCTCGGCGCCGGTTCGGTGATCATCGGCATGCACCACGATCAGGACATCCGCAACATGGGCGGCCTGCGCAAGTACATGCCGATCACCTGGATCACTTCGCTGATCGGCTCGCTGGCCCTGATCGGCACGCCCTTCTTCGCCGGTTTCTACTCGAAGGATTCGATCATCGAGGCCGTCGCCCTGTCGACCATCCCGGGCGCCGGCTTTGCCTACTTCGCCGTGCTGGCCGGCGTGTTCGTCACGGCCTTCTATTCCTTCCGCATGTATTTCCTCGTCTTCCACGGCGAGGAGCGTTTCGGCAAGGCGCACGACGCCCACGGCCACGATGCGCATGAAGGCGACCACGACGACGAGGAGGTCGCGCACGATCACCACCACGGCCTCGCGCCCGGCCAGAAGCCGCACGAAACGCCCTGGGTCGTGACGCTGCCGCTCGTCCTGCTGGCGATTCCGTCGGTGATCATCGGCTTCATCGGCATCGAGCCGATGCTGTTCGGCGACTACTTCAAGGGCGTCATCCACATCAATGCCGAAGCGCATCCGGCGATGAGCGAGCTTGCGCACCACTTCCACGGCGCCGTGGCGATGGCCACCCATGCGCTGACCACCGCGCCGTTCTGGCTCGCCTTGTCGGGTGTCGCGCTGTCGTGGTTCTTCTACCTGAAGCGTCCGGACATCCCCGCCGCCATCAAGGCGCGCGTCGAGCCGATCTACACGCTGCTCGAGAACAAATACTACTTCGACAAGTTCAACGAAGTGGTCTTCGCCGGCGGCGCCCGCCTGCTGGGCCGCGGCTTGTGGAAGGGCGGCGACGTCGGCCTGATCGACGGCATCGTGGTCAACGGCTCGGTGCGTCTGGTCAACTGGCTGGCGAGCATGATCCGCTTCTTCCAGTCGGGCCACATTTACCACTACGCCTTTACGATGATCATTGGCGTGTTCGTGTTGCTGACCCTCTGGGTCTCGCGCGTCTGAGCTAGAAAAAGACTGGGAACGATATGTCAGGTACCCCGCTTCTCTCCCTTGCCGTCTGGATTCCGATCCTCGCCGGTTTCGTCGTGCTGGCGACCGGTTCGGACCGCAATGCGCCGCTCGCCCGCATGCTCGCGCTGCTTGGTGCCGTTGCCGGCCTGCTGGTGACGCTGCCGCTCTACACCGGGTTCGACGTGACGACCCCGGCGATGCAGTTTGTCGAGCTGGCGCCGTGGATTCCGCGCTTCAACATCAATTACCACCTGGGCGTCGATGGCATTTCGATGCTCTTCCTGATCCTCAACAGCTTCATCACGGTGATCGTCGTGCTGGCCGGCTGGCAGGTGATCGACAGCAAGGTGGCGCAGTACAACGCCGGCTTCCTGATCATGTCGGGCCTGCTCAACGGCATCTTCTGCTCGCTCGACGGCGTGCTGTTCTACGTCTTCTTCGAAGCCTCGCTGATCCCGCTCTACCTGATCATCGGCATCTGGGGCGGACCGAACCGCGTGTATGCCGCGTTCAAGTTCTTCCTCTTCACGCTGATGGGCTCGCTGCTCCTGCTGATCGCGCTGCTCTACCTGTTCATCCAGTCGGGCGGCAGCTTCTCGATCCTCGACTGGCATCAGCTGCCGATTCCGCGCGGCGCGCAGCTCTGGATCTTCGTCGCCTTCCTGATCGCCTTCGCAGTTAAGGTGCCGATGTGGCCGGTGCATACGTGGTTGCCGGACGCGCACGTCGAGGCGCCGACCGGCGGCTCGATCGTGCTGGCCGCCATCGCCCTGAAGCTCGGCGCCTACGGCTTCCTGCGGTTCTCGCTGCCGATCGTCCCCGACGCCGCCCACGAACTCTCGGGCCTGGTCGTCGGCCTGTCGCTGATCGCCATCGTCTACATCGGCTTCGTCGCCCTGGTCCAGGAAGACATGAAGAAGCTGGTCGCCTATTCGTCGATCGCGCACATGGGCTTCGTCACGCTGGGCTTCTTCATGTTCAGCGCCATGGGCATCGAAGGCGCGCTGGTCCAGATGGTTTCCCACGGCTTCGTCTCGGGCGCCATGTTCTTCTGCATCGGCGTCATGTACGACCGCGTCCATTCGCGCCAGATCGCCGACTACGGCGGCGTCGTGAACACGATGCCGAAGTTCGCCGCCTTCTTCATGCTGTTCGCCATGGCCAACGCCGGTCTGCCGGCCACCTCCGGCTTCGTCGGCGAATTCATGGTCATCCTCGGCGCCGTCAAGTACAACTTCTGGGTGGCCTTCGCCGCCGCCACGAGCCTGATCGTCGGCGCCGCCTACACGCTGTGGATGTACAAGCGCGTGATCTTCGGTGCGGTGGGCAACCATCACGTCGAGGAACTCACCGACATCAACGGCCGCGAATTCCTCGTCCTGGCCCTGTTGGCCATCGGCACGCTCGGCATGGGTCTCTATCCGCAGCCCTTCACCGAAGTCATGCACAGTTCTGTCAATGAACTGCTGCGCCACATCTCTATCAGCAAGATTCAATAATTGGTAGCCGCTATGACTCTGGCCGAAATGCAATTCGTAATACCCGACCTGCGCCCCGCCAGCGCAGAGCTCTTCATGCTGGCGATGGCCTGCGGCATCCTGCTGGTCGACCTTTTCGTCAAGGACAAGAAGCGCACGCTGACCTTCGTCCTGACCCAGTTGGCGCTGCTCGGCGCGGCTGTCATCACCTTCATGACGAGCACCGGCGAGATCGCCTACACGTTCAGCAACATGTACGTCGACGACTTGCTCGGCGATCTGCTCAAGCTGCTGACCTACCTCACGGTGATCGTCGTCCTGTTCTACTCCCGGGGCTACGTTCTCGACCGGCCGCAGATGGCCAAGGGCGAGTACTACACGCTGACGCTGTTCGCCACGCTGGGCATGATGGTGATGATCTCGGCGAACCACTTCCTGACGGTCTATCTCGGTCTGGAACTGCTCTCGCTGTCGCTCTACGCGCTGGTCGCACTCAACCGCGACTCGGTGCAGGCGACCGAAGCGGCGATGAAGTATTTCGTGCTCGGCGCGCTGGCTTCCGGCCTGCTGCTCTACGGCATGTCGATGATCTACGGTGCCACCGGCACGCTCGAAATCACCGCCGTCGCGGAACGCCTGTACCAGGGCCAGGCCAACAAGAGCATCCTGGTCTTCGGTCTCGTCTTCCTGGTCGCCGGCATCGCCTTCAAGCTCGGCGTCGTCCCCTTCCACATGTGGATTCCCGACGTCTACCACGGTGCCCCGACGGCGATCACGCTGCTCATCGCCTCGGCGCCGAAACTCGCCGCCTTCGCCATCGTCATGCGCATGCTGGTCAACGGCCTCGTCGTGCTGGCGGCCGATTGGCAGATGATGCTGATCATCCTCTCCGTCCTCTCGATGGCGATCGGCAACCTGGCGGCCATCGCGCAGACGAATCTGAAGCGCATGCTGGCCTACTCGGCGATCTCGCACATGGGCTTCATGCTGCTCGGCCTCGTCACCGGCGTGATCGGCGGCGACGCCCGCTTCGCGCTCAACGCCTACAGCTCGTCGATGTTCTACGTCATCACCTACGTGCTGACCAGCGCCGGCACCTTCGGCATGATCCTGCTGCTCGCCCGCGCCGGTTTCGAATCGGACCTGCTCGACGACTTCAAGGGCCTCAACAAGCGCAGCCCGTGGTTCGCCGCGATGATGATGATGATGATGTTCTCGATGGCCGGCGTGCCGTTCTTCGTCGGCTTCTTCGCCAAGTTCTCGGTGCTGCAGGCCGTGGTCGCCGCCGGCTATCTGTGGCTGGCCATCGCCGCCGTGATCTTCTCGCTGATCGGCGCCTTCTACTACCTGCGCGTCGTCAAGCTGATGTACTTCGATCAGCCGAACGATCCGTCGCCGATCCACGCGCCCTTCGACGTCAAGCTGCTGATGTCGGCCAACGGCCTCGCCGTCGCGCTGCTCGGCATCTTCCCGCAGGCGCTGATGTCGATCTGCGCGGTGGCCCTGCTGCGTTCCCTCTGAGCGCCGCCGCGCCGTACCGGACACGCCCCGCAGGTCGGGGCGTTTTCTTTTTGGAGGACCGAGCATGACCGACGATCACCGCCACCTGCACGAAGCGCCGCTGGACAGCACCCAGGTGTTCCGGGGCAAGCTGCTCGACGTTCGCCTCGACCGCGTGCAACTGCCGGACGGCGCCGAAAGCGTGCGCGAATACGTCGTCCATCCGGGGGCCGTGGTGATCATCGCGGAACAGGACAACGGCGAACTGCTCTTCGAACGCCAGTACCGCTACCCCCTGCGCCGCGCCTTCCTCGAACTGCCTGCCGGCAAGATCGATCCGGGCGAGGACATCCTCCGAACCGCGATCCGCGAACTGCTCGAGGAAACCGGGCACAGCGCCGCCGAGTGGCGCCATCTCGGCGTGATGCATCCGTGCATCGGCTATTCGGACGAGAGGATCGAGATCTTCCTGGCGCGCGGCCTGCGCCGCGAGTCCGCGCCGCAGCTCGACGAGGGCGAGTTCCTCGACCTGCTCAGCCTGCCGCTGGACGCGGCGGTGGCCGCGGTGCGCGCGGGAGAGATCACCGACGCGAAGACGATTACGGCCCTGTTCTGGGCCGAGAAGGTCGTCGCCGACGGCTGGTAGGGCTCAGGGGGAAGGGGCGCCCTCGGCGCCGATCAAAGAGGCGGCGAGGCTGCGTTTTTCCGCCGCCGTCAGCTGCTTGATCCGGTACTCGGCCTTCAGCGCGCTCGAGCGGTCGGGAAACTCGACGCTGCCGAGGAGGCGGGCCGGCGGGTGCGAGCGTGTGTAGCGTGCGCCCTTGCCGCAGGCGTGCGCGGCGTAGCGGGCGGCGACATCGACGGCGATGCCGGTGTAGATGCTGCCGTCGACGCATTCGATCAGATAGACGCGCCAGGGGCGCGCCGTGGCGGGCGTAGGAGGTGCGACCGTCACGTTTCGAGGGGACGGTAGGGGCGAGGGCGGCGGCGCGCCGTCCAGGCGCTCTCCGTCGCCCGCCTCCGGCCTCCGCCGCGCCCCGCCCATCGCTTGCGGCCCGGCCTCAGGCGTCGGCCGCCGGCTCGCCGCCCAGGGCCGCGACCAGATCGTCGAGCAGACGCGCGACTTCGCCGGCCATCAGCGTGAAGTCGAGATCGAAGCGCTCGTCCTCGTTGTCCGACTGGTTCTCGTTTTCTTCCTTGAGCAGGTCGAGGAAGGCCAGTCGCTTGACCTGCAGGTCCTCGGTGAGCAGGAAGGAAATGCGGTCGTTCCAGGTCATCGCCAGCTTGGTCGCGGTCTTGCCGCCGGCGATATGGCGGCGGATTTCCTCGCCCTCGAGCGCGTGCTTGACGTAGCGTACCTTGGCTTCCTCGGCCGAACGCAGCTCCAGGTCCTGATCGAGCGTGAAGCCGGCCGGCGCGTCGCCGTCGGCCACCCAGCCGGTCATCGCCGCAGCCGGCGACTGATTGACCTTGAGCAGGCGGGCCGGCATCCCTTCGACCGACTTGCGCAGGTGTTCGAGGAACTCCTCGGCCTTGCCGACGGCGGCGGCATCGACCACCAGCCAGCCGTTCGCCGGGTCGATCCAGCCCCAGGTCGTGCGGCGGCGGACGAAGGCGCGCGGCAGCAGCTCCAGCGTCGTCTGCTCGCGGATTTCGCGCATCTCCTTGCGCCCGACTTTGCGCCCCTCGGCTTCGGCGATTTCCTTGGCCTTGTCCTTGGCGAACTGGTTGACGACCGAGGCCGGCAGCAGCTTCTGCTCGACGCCGAGAGCCAGCAGCAGCTGATTGTTGACGCTATGCACGAGGCCGCCGCCGTCGCGCGGCGGCACCCAGCCGAAGCTCTGCGCGTCGGTGGCGCTGCAGCCTTGCAGCGTCAGCGTCGAAAGCTGCTCTTCGAGGCGGGCGGGGTCGATCGCCCAGGGCTTGGGAAGACGGTAGATATGCAGGTTTTTGAACCACATGGGGCGTGCCCTAAAAGTGTTGGGGTGATGCCGGCCCGGGGCCGGGGAAGGAAAGAGGGCAGCGCTTCCCGTGAAGCGCTGCCCTCGCAGCGAAGCGGGGGGCGGCGCTAGGCCGCCCCGGCGCCCGCGCCTAGCCGCAGGTGCCGACGGCGCCGCAGGCGGTGCAGAAGTCGCAGCCGTCCTTGCGGATCATCGTGTAGTTGCCGCATTCGCCGCACAGCTTGCCGGCGGTCGGCTTGGCCGCGGTGCTGCCTTGCGGCGCCTCGAGGATGCCCATCTGCTGCAGCGGGAAGCCGTTCTCGTCGAGGATGCCGAGCATCGCGTAGCGGTGGATGATCAGGTGCGCGAGGTAGGCGACCGTCGACGGGTAGTTGCTCTGCTTGCGCGTGCCGGGAACGAAGGCCATGAAGTCGCCGAGCGGTTCCGGGTAGTCGAGCAGCTTGCGCAGCTTCATGCCGATCCAGGCCGGATCGAGGACGCGCATGTCGAGCGAGAGCAGCTTGGTCAGGCCATCGAGGGCGCGCGGGTAGTTGCCCGAGAGCCAGACCGAGTAGGGCCGGGTGACGCCGTCGGGTAGCGTGATTTCCTTGAGGCCGAGCACGAAGTCTTCGCCGGTCGCCGGGTTGAAGATGTCGACCGTCCAGGACAGCGTGCCGTCGGTGCCGGTCTTCGGCTCCTTCAGGCTGAACATGGCGTCGAGCACCGGGGTCGGGCCTTCGTGCTTGAAGGCGCCGATCTGTTCGACGCGGAACTGGATCAGCTGCGCCATCGCCGAGACGAGCGAGGGCGTCAGCTTGCGTTCGCCGTGCGGCGGGAAGGGCATCGAGAAACCTTCGCCGTCCTGCGTCTTGGCCAGCGATTCGAGCTTGAGCGCGAGCCAGGCGTGGTCGTTGGCGCGCATGTCCATCGACAGCGTCTTGGCGACGGCGCCCAGGCCGCGCGGCTGCGACGGACCGTTGACCCAGGCCTCGAACGGCCAGGCGCGGCCTTCCTGTTCGACATGGCCGACGAAGAGGGCGAACTTGCCGAGCGCGTGCTCGATCATGTAGGTCCACGCCATGTTGCCTTCCGGCAGATTCGGGCGGCCGGGCCAGCGCAGGCTGGAGAGCACCGGCGCGGGCAGGTTCTTGATCGTCAGGCGGCGGTTGGCGTCGTTGCTGACGAAGTCCTGCGGCTGCTTCTTGTCCTCGGTCTGCTTGGCCGTCTCGACCGACAGCACGGAGCCGAGCACGCTGTTGGGGCGGTAGGTGGCGAGGCCCTTGAGGCCGGCCTTCCAGGCGCTCATGTAGAGGCTCTGGAAGTCCTCGTAGGGGTAGTCGGCCGGCACGTTGACCGTTTTCGAGATCGAGGTGTCGATGTAGGGCGCGACGGCGGCGACGATGTCCTTGTGCGCCTCGGCCGAGATTTCGAGCGCCGTGACGAAGTAATCGGGCAGCTTCTCGACGTCGCCGCCGAGGTGCTTGTAGAGGCGCCAGGCGTAGTCCTCGACGGCGTATTCCTTGAGCGTGCCGTCGGCCATGCGCTTCTTGCGGCTGTAGGTCCACGAGAAGGGCGGCTCGATGCCGTTCGAGGCGTTGTCGGCGAAGGCCAGCGAGATGGTGCCGGTCGGCGCGATCGACAGCAGGTGCGAGTTGCGCAGGCCGTGCTTGCGGATTTCGGCCTTGATTTCGGCCGGCAGGCGCGAGGCGAAGTTGCCGCCCGAGAGGTAGAGCTCGGCGTTGAACAGCGGGAAGGCGCCGCGCTCCTGGGCCAGTTCGACCGAGGCGAGGTAGGCGGTGTCGCGCATGTATTCGGAGATGCGCGAGGCCATCGCCGCGGCTTCCGGACGGTCGTAGCGCAGGCGCAGCATGCACAGCGCGTCGCCCAGGCCGGTGAAGCCGAGGCCGACGCGGCGCTTGTTGGCGGCTTCCTCGCGCTGGCGGTCGAGCGGCCAGGCGGTCACGTCGAGCACGTTGTCGAGCATGCGCGTCGACACCTTGATCACTTCGCCGAAGGCGGCGAAATCGAACTCGGCCTGGTCGGAGAAGGGGTTGCTGACGAACAGGGTCAGGTTGATCGAACCGAGGCAGCAGCAGCCGTAAGGCGGCAGCGGCTGTTCGGCGCACGGGTTGGTGGCTTCGATCAGCTCGCAGTAGTAGAGGTTGTTGTCCTTGTTCATGCGGTCGAGGAAGAGGATCCCCGGCTCGGCATGATCGTAGGTGGACTTCATCACCTGATCCCACAGGTCGCGCGCGCGCACCTTGCGGTAGACCCACAGGCCGTCGTCGCGCTGGTAGGCGCCGGCCTGCTTCATGTCGGCGTTCGGCTCGGCGCGGTGCGTCAGCTCGACGTCGCCGTCGGCCTCGACGGCTTCCATGAAGGGATCGGTGACGCCGATCGAGATGTTGAAATTGGTCAGGTCGCCGTGGTCCTTGGCGTGGATGAAGACCTCGATGTCCGGATGGTCGCAGCGCAGCACGCCCATCTGGGCGCCGCGCCGGGCGCCGGCCGATTCGACGGTCTCGCACGAGCGGTCGAAGACGCGCATGTAGGAGACGGGGCCCGAGGCGCGCGACTGCGTGCCCTTGACCAGCGCGCCCATCGGACGGATCGACGAGAAGTCGTAGCCGACGCCGCCGCCGCGGCGCATGGTCTCGGCGGCCTGCGCGAGCGCGGTGTAGATGCCGGGCTTGCCGTCGACGATTTCGACGACCGAATCGCCGACCGGCTGCACGAAGCAGTTGATCAGCGTCGCCGCGAGGTCGGTGCCGGCGGCGGAGTTGATACGGCCGGCCGGAACGAAGCCGTTTTCCTGCGCCCAGAGGAATTTCGCTTCCCAGTGCGCGCGCTGCTTTTCTTCCTCGTTGGCGGCGAGCGCGTGCGCGACGCGGCGGCGCACGTCATGCACGGAGGTTTCCTTGCCCTTGGCGTACTTTTCGACCAGCACCTCGGCCGAGATTTCCTGCTCGGGCAGCGGCGCGATCTCGGGGGCGTCGGGGATCGCCGCCAAGGACAGTTGTTGTGCAACCTTGCTCATGTTTTGTCCCTCTGTTTTGGGGTGGGAATTGCGGCGCGTGATCGCAGCCGACGATGTAAACGGACCAGCCGATTCGTTGCTATGAATAAGGTAATAGGCGGGGGGCTTGTCGCGCTCAACAAACGTAAAACTACTACATGTAGTGGTATCGGGCAAGAACTTGACTAGATGTAGTTTCTCGGCCTTGGGTCGCAGCAGGCCGGGAAAGGTAGCTAAATCACCGTTTTAGGCGACAGAGGGGTTGTTTTTGGTGCGGCGCACAAAGATTTTGTCGCGCGGGCCGGCGGCGGATCGGCAGCTCACTTTCTGTGCGTTCCCGGCGCGGTTTTGCCGCGGGCTTTCCGTGGGTTTTCCGCGGGTTTTTCCGTCCTCGCCGCTTCAGCGTTTGGCCGGCGCCGGCCGTTCGCCGCGCCGGTTCTCCGCGTCCGCCGCGGGCGCGTTGCCGCCGCGCGCCTTCGCCGGGGGCGGCGTCTTCTTCGCCGGGGCGCCGCTTGCCTCCGCCCGTTCGAGCCAGAGCAGGGCGTCCGCATACGACATGAAGCGCTGGAGATAGTTCGGCGCGACGTCGCGCATCAGCTGGAGCGAGCGCAGCACGAGCCGGTGCGAGTTGAGCGGGCCGGCGTTCTCCGGGCCCTGCGCGAGGGCTTGCGCCAGCTGCCGGTCGACGCTGAGCGCCGACCAGGTGTTGCGGAAGTAGCGCAGGGACTTCAGTTCGCGCGCGGAACCGGTGGCCTTGGCGGAGTCGGCGGGGGCGGCGGATTTTGCGAGGGATGCCGCCGGCACGGCGTCCGCGCGGCTGTCCGCGGTGCCGTTCATGCCTGAAGCGAGCACCGAGCGCTCGCCGATGTAGGCCACGAGATCGGCCAGCGGCGTCCGCCCGCCGGCGTCGAGCGCTGCGGCGAACCGTCGCAGCCCGGCGAAATCGCCGGCGGCGAAGAGGTTTTCCAGCGTCGCGGCGGCGTCGGGGTGGCGCGCCGCGGCGCGGGCGAGCGTTTCTCCGGCCGCTTGCCGCGCTTCCGCGCAGCGCGCGGCGCACTCGTCGAGCGCTTTTTCCAGCCGGGCTTCGAGCAGGTGCCGGCCGGCGCCCCGGTGTTCCTGCGTGCGCCGGGCCAGGGCTGCGATGAAGCGGAAGCGGAGGGGGTCGTTGCGTGCCGCGCCCAGCCGGTCGAGCGCGGCGATCCGCTCGTCGGCCGGCGGCTGCGGGCCGGGCGCGGTGCGTTCAGGCATGGGGCGGCGTGCCCGGCTTGGCGGTTTTCGGCACCGGCGCCATTTCGACGCGGCGGTTCTGCGCACGGCCGGTGTCGTCGGCGTTCGACGCCACCGGCTGCTCGGCGCCGAAGGCCGCCGCAAAGACGGCGCCGGCCGGCAGTCCTTCGTCGATCAGCGTTCGCGTCACGGTCAGCGCGCGCTGGGCGGACAGTTCCCAGTTGTCGTCGAATTGCCGGTTGCTGTCGCGCACCGGCCGGTCGTCGGTGAAGCCGCTGACCATCAGCATTTCGTCGCGCGCCCCTAGGTAGGCGGCGAGCGGCGCGGCCATGCTCTTCAGCAGCAGCTGGCCCTCGGGCTGCAACTGGTCGGAGTTCAGCGAGAAGAGCACGCTGCCGCTGATGCCGATGCGCCCGTCGTTGAGGGTCACCCGCCCGGAGGCGAGGGGAACGGCGAGCGCCTTTTCCAGAGCCATGCGGCGCTGTTCCTCGATCTGGCGTTTTTTCACCTCGGCTTCGAGGTGGCTCACCAGTTCGAGCTGGACGCCGAGCACGCCGACCAGGATCAGCACGAAAGCGCCGAGCAGCCCGGCCATGAGGTCGCCGAAGACGGCCCAGACCGGGGCCGTCGACTCGACGCCGGCGTCGATCTCGTCCATCAGGCGGCCTCGCCGGCGAGATGCGCCGGCTTGCCGGCGAGTTGCTGCAGGTCGTCGACGATACGCGTTTGCGACATGAGGCTGAGGTCGATGATTTCCCGCGCCTGCGCGACGTAGTAGGCGAGCTGGTCGTCGCTGCGCTGCAGGGTCTTGTCGAGCGATCCCTCGATGCGCTGCAGGCCGGCGACGAGCTTGTCGTTGGCCTCGGCGAACAGCTGCACGGCCAGCCCGAAGGCCTCGCCGAGGCTGGCGACCTCGACGGCGCTGCCGCTCACCTGCGCGGCGGCCTCGCCCATCTTCGCCGACTCGCCGGCGACCTGTTCGGCGAACCGGCCGCCGACGCGCTCGAGCATCGCGGCGGAAGCGTTCACCAGCGCGTCGATGGCGCCGCGTTGTTCGGCGGCGGCGTGATCGATCGCGTCGAGCAGCGTGGCCAGCGTCTGCATGACGCGGCTGCGTTCTTCGAGCAGTTCGTTGTCGCGCACGACGCTGCGCGAGAGCTGCTCGCGCAGTTCGCCGATCACCTCGGCGGCGACGCGCGGCGCCTCGGCGGCCGTCTGCATGAGGCGCGCGACTTCGCCGATGGTCTCGGCGGCGTGCGCCTGCGCCTGCGCGCCGACGTCGTGCGCGGTCCGTTCCAGCGTGCGGCAGATTTCCTGCTGCTGCGCGAGGGTGTGCGCGCCCGCCTGCCGCCATTCGTCGCGCAGCGCGGTCGCCATCGTCTCCAGGCCGTGCAGCAGCGCCGTCTGACGTTGCTCGTCGTGCTTCGCGAGGTCCGCCTGCAAGGCGCCGTGCGCATCGCCGACGCGGGCCACGAGCGCGGCCGAGCGCTCCTCGAAGGTCGCCGCGAAAGCCGCCAGCGACGTGCGCAGGCCGTCGCAGAGATCGGCGCTGCTCTGCTCGTGGCGGGCCAGCGCCGTCGTCCAGGTCTGCGCGACGCCGCCGACGGCGCCGTCGAAGCGCGTCGCGATTCCGGCGAGCTGGGCGTCCACCGTCGCCGCCACGCGCTCGTGCAGCGCCGCCGTTTCGCGCGCGATGCCGGCCATCGCGGTTTCCACCGCGGGCTGGATCGTCGTGCCGGCGATCCGGGCGCTTTCGCTCAGGCTGTCGCGCAGCGAGCGGTCGACGGCGCCGGCGAGCTCGCCATAGACCGCCTTCACGTCGCGGTGGAAGCCTTCCTGGCCGGCGAGCAGGCGCTCGTCGAGCTGCGCGTTGCGGCTTTCCATTTGCGCCATCATCGCCTGCAGCTTGTCCACCACGTCCGGCAGCGCCTGCGCCTGCGCCTGCAGCGCCTTGAAGGTCTCCTGGCGCTGGTGGACGAGCGAGAAGTCGCGCAGGACGGTGGCGATGCGGGTGTCCAGGCGCTGCCCCGCCTGCAGCCGTTCGCGGCGGCACAGCGCCGAGATCAGGCCGAGCATCGCCGACGCGGCGACGCCCGCGACCGAGGTGCCGAAGGCCAGGCCGAGGCCCTTGACCGGGGCGGCGAGGGCGGCGCGGATCGTCTGCAGGTCGGTCGTGCTTTCCAGCGCGAGGACCGCGCCGTTGAGCGTCACCACCATCCCGAGGAAGGAACCGAGCATCCCCAGCATCACCAGCAGGCCGACCAGATAGGGCGTCACGGCGGGGCCGGGCAGGCCGGCGCGCTCGCCCTCGACGCGCAGGCGCACCGGGTTCCGCAGCGAGGGATGGATGCGCTCGAGCCAGTCTTCGAGGCGCGCGAGCGGCGACGGAATGGCGTCCAGCGCCCGCGCCAGCGTCGCCGTGGCTTGATGGAAGCGCAGCAGTTCGAGCGCGCCCAGGAGATAGAAGGCGGCGATGATCGCCGTCATCGTCAGCGCCAGCGGATGCGTGCCGACGTAGCCGGCGCCGACCCAGAGGACAGCGAGCGAACCCGCCAGAAAGGCGGCCAGGCAGAAATTCTTGTTCATTGTGACGGAGTTACCTCATTGCTGAATGCGTCTATCAGTCCGGCGACCGGCTGCAGGCGAAGGTCCAGTTCGGCGAGCAGCACGGTACGCAGTTCGCGGCGGAATTCCGCCAGCCAGCCGCCCGCTTGCAGCCAGCGTTCCGGCGTATCCGGTATCTCCGCCGTCTCCGCCGTATCCGCCGGCCGCGTTCCGGCGAGCGTTTGCCGGTGGGTTTCGTACAGTTGCGCGAAGCGCTTTTCGAGCAGCTGGGGGACGCTCGCGAGCAGGTCGCGTTCGCGCTCGGCCAGCGCCTTGCCCAGCGCGGCGTCGACGGCGGCCAGCCGCTGCAGCGCCGGGGAGCGCCGCGCCAGCGCCTGGCGCACGCCGGCGCGCAGCTGGCCGACGCCCGATTCCATCTCGCGCTGGTGGGCGAGATGGTAGCGCCGGTAGGGCAGGTAGTCGCCCGCGCTGTCGATCGACGCGCTGGGCGAAGGGAAGGGCAGCTTCACCCGTGCCCGCTCCGTTCCCCGCTCCGCCTCCGCCACCCCGTCCGCCGCGATGGAGTCGGCCAGTGTGGCGCGCACGCGCGCGAATTCCTGAGCCAGTTCCAGTGCGATTCCCTGCATACGTTCCTGGCGCGCAGCGTCCCCGGCGCTCGCCGGCGCCGCGTCCGCCGTCGGCGCGGGAAGGCCGGCGCCGAGCGCGCCGGAGAGCGCGATGGCGTCGCCGAGCTTCAGCCAGTGGCTCAGTCTTTCGGCAAAGGACTGTTTCGACTCGGCCACATCCTCGATGGCCGGGTCGGCGAGAAGGTGAATGAGCCGGGAACGGTTGAAGCCTGTGCGCGGCAAGGATCTTTTCATTCGGTAATGCGTTGAAAGAAAGACGAAAAGGGCGGGAAGGCTACTACAAAGCAGGCTTCAGGTCAGCATTCTTGTTGCGCGCCGTCCGGATCGCCCGCGCCGCATGGCCCGGAATTCGGGCCGCTGCGGTGGTGAGCCGGAAGCGACGGAGCCGCGTCCGGGCTGTAATTGCGGACCGGGCGGCCGGCGTGTGAGGAGGCACATTGCGAATGCCGCGGCCCGTTCGATTCGTTCCAGATTCCGTTGCCGCCATGTCGCAAAAAAATGTGGCGATCCCTCCGGCAGGCTGATGAGCCGCATGCGCATGGATTTTCCGGAAGTGAGGAAGCGGGCGGCATTATCGGCAGCCGGGGAAGCCCATGCAGATCAATCGCTCGCGGCCTGCTCTGCCTGTCCGATGAAAAGCAGGGGCAGGCTCCGCTGGGCGAGGGCCGGGGAGGCGTGCCGGCGGAGCAGGGCGCCGGTTTCGGCGGCCGGTGCGGGGCGTCCGAACAGGTAGCCCTGCGCGCTCGCGCAGCCTTCGCGGACGAGCATCGCCGCCTGCGCGCCGTCTTCCACGCCTTCGGCGATGGTCGACATGTTCAGCGCGTTCGCCATCTGGATGATGGCGCGCACGAGGGTCGCGTCCTCGAGGTCGGAAACCATGTCGCGCACGAAGGAGCGGTCGATCTTCAGGCGGTGGGCGGCGAAGCGTTTGAGGTAGCTGAGCGAGGAATAGCCGGTGCCGAAGTCGTCGATCGCGAGGCGGACGCCGAGGGCCTTGATCTTGCAGATCGCGGCGCCGACGCTGGCGTCGTCCTGCAGCAGGACGGATTCGGTGAGTTCGAGTTCGAGCAGCGCCGGCGCCAGGCCGGTTTCGGCGAGGACTTCGGCGACGCTGCCGGCGACGTCGCTGCGCGCGAACTGGATCGCCGAGAGATTCACCGCCATGACCAGCGGCGGCAGTCCTTCCTCCTGCCAGGCGACGGCCTGCCGGCAGGCTTCGGTCAGGACCCAGCGGCCGATCGGGACGATCAGGCCGGAGTCTTCGGCGAGCGGGATGAAGCGGTCGGGCGGAACGGCGCCGAGTTCGGGGGATTGCCAGCGCAGGAGCGCTTCGACGCCGACCAGGCGCGTGTCGGCGAGGTCGAACTGCGGCTGGTAGTGGAGATGCAGTTCCTTGCGCGCCAGGGCTTCGCGCAGGAGTTGCTGCATGCGCAGGCGCTCGGCGGAGCCGGCGCTCATTCCGGCGTCGAAGAAGCGGATGGCGTTGCGTCCGGCGGCCTTCGCCGAGTACATGGCGATGTCGGCGGCCTTGAGCAGGCCGGCGAAATCGTCGCCGTCGTCCGGGTAGAGGCTGACGCCGATGCTCGCCGAGCTGTGCAGGACGTGGCCCTCGATGGAGAAGGGGGCGTCGAGGCTGCGCAGCAGGCGGCGGGCGCTTTCCCCGGCCCCGGCCGCGCCGTCGGCGAGGAGGACGAGGAATTCGTCGGCCCCCAGTCGGCAGATCGTGTCGGATTCGCCGGCGTGCTCGCGCAGGCGGCCGACGACCTCGCGCAGCAGCGCGTCGCCGGCGGCGTGGCCGAGCGTGTCGTTGATCGTCTTGAAGCGGTCGATGTCGATGAAGAGCATCGCCAGTCCGCCGCCCTTTAGCTCCGCCCGCCGGCGCGCCTGCGCGAAGCGCTCCTGCAGCAGCAGGCGGTTGGGCAGGCCGGTGAGCTGATCGTGGTAGGCGAAATACTCGATCATGCCTTCGGCCTGGGCGCGCGTCGTCACGTCGCGTGCGACCTCGACGATGCCGGCGAAGCTGCCGTCCGCGAGCCGCAGCGGTCCCGCCGAAATCTCGAACAGGCGTTCGCCGGCGCGCGTGCGCTGGCGTTGCGTGCTGCGCAGGCAGGCGTTGGCGTCGGGACGCAGGATCAGCGGGCAGACCGGGAGCAGGTCGCCGGCGGGTAGCTGGACCAGCATTTCCGGCCCCGGCGGCAGCGCGCCGGGCGGCGGCGTGCGGTAGGTGTGGCACGGCGCCGGGCGGCCGTGGATGGCGAGGTGACAGGGCTGGCCGGCCCGTCCGTCGGCGTCGAAGACGAGGCCGTAGACTTCGCGCGCGGCGCGGTTGCTGAGCAGGATGCGATAGTCGGTGCCGATCACGAGCAGGGGGTCGGCGATCGCTTCGACGACGGCGGCGAGGCAGGCGTCGACCGCGAAGGCTCCGGTGGCGGGCGTGTTCATCGCAGGGGCGCAGGCCGGGCCGGCGTGCATGCATATCCCCCGCCGGAGCGGTCGCTCCGCGCGCCGGCGGGGGAGCGGGCCGGCCGCATCGGTGCGCCGGCGGGCGATACGGCCGGCGATGCGCTGGAGCTCAAGCCTGCCGCTCCGGCAGGAGGTATACGGTGGGGGCGATCATCTCCAGGCGGTCGGTCACGCCGAACAGCGTCTCGGCGTGACCGACGATGAAGAGGCCGCCGGGCTGCAGTTTTTCGAGCAGGCGGGCGACCACCTGCTGCTTGGTCTGGAGATCGAAGTAGATCATCACGTTGCGCAGGAAGATGACGTCGAAGGGGCCGATCTGCGGCAGCGCCCGGGTCAGGTTCACCTGCATGAAGCTGACCCGCTGGCGCAGCGCCTGATCGATCTGCAGCTGTCCCGCGAACGGACCGGACCCCTTGAGACAGTAGCGCCGCAGCAGCTCGGGGGGGATTTCCCGGGCGCGCGCCATGCCGTAGAGGCCGCTCACCGCCTGCTGCAGGACGCGGCGCGAGATGTCCGAGGCGAACACCTCCCAGGGTGCCGTCTGCCCCAGCGTTTCCGCGAGCGTCATGGCGATGCTGTAGGCCTCCTCGCCGGTCGACGAGGCGGCGCTCCAGACGCGCGCCGTCCATCCCGGCTGGCGGCGCGCCGCCAGTTGCCGGCGCAGTTCGGCAAAGTGCTGCGGTTCGCGGAAGAAATGGGTTTCGTTGGTGGTGAGCAGGTCGATCGCCGTCTGCGCCTCTTCCGGTGCCTGTCCGGAGGTGATCAGCCGATGGTAGTCGGAGAAATTCCGGCAACCGGTGAGCTTCAGGCGCCGCCCGAGGCGGCTGACGACCAGATTCTTCTTCTGCGCCGACAGACTGATGCCCGCCGCGTTCATGATGAAGTCGCGGAAGCCGGCGAAATCCCGGTCGGAAAAGGCGCCGACGAGGGAGTCCCAGGCGGCCTCGCCGGCGGCGGCGGGGGCCGTGCCGGGCGCTGCGGCGGTCATGTCCGGATTCGCCATCGCCGCGTCCTCAGGCCGCGCGGGCAGCCGGCTCGCCCGCCATCGCCGGACTGGCCGTGCCGGATGCGAGCATCGCCATTTCGTCCAGCGACAGCACCCGGTCGAGGTCGAGGATGATCGCGAAACGTTCGTTGAGCTTGCCCATGCCGCGGATGAAGTCGGAGCGGATGCCGCCGCCGAAGGCGGGCGGCGGCTCGATCTGCGCGGCGGGAATGTCGACCACTTCGTTGACCGCGTCGACCATCAGGCCGAATTCGTGGCCGTCCTCGGCTTCGATGATGACGATGCAGGTGCGCCGGGCGATTTCGGTGGGGTCCCGGCCGAAGCGCGCGGCGAGGTCGATCACCGGGACCACGCTGCCGCGCAGGTTGATGACCCCGCGCACGAAGGGCGGCAGGGTGGGGACCCGGGTGAGCTGGCCGTAGCTGATGATTTCCTTGATGCACAGGATTTCGATGGCGAAGACTTCGCCGGCCAGCGCAAAGGCCAGGTGCTGCTGGTTCGCCGGCGCGCCTTCCGCGGCGGGCGGCGCCGTCTCCGCCGTCAGGGCAATCGCGGGACTCATGGCCGCCTCCTAGAAACGCTGGAAATGCGCGGCGCTGGCCGCTTCGCCGACGAGGGCGACGGCCGCCGGGCGCGTTCTGCCCGCCGTGCGGCGGCCGGCGTTTTCGGCCGGCGCCGCGCCGACGCGGACGTAGGCGGCCGTCTCCAGCTTGAAGAAGGCCATCAGCTGCTGCAGGTTCTCGGCCTGCGAGGACATCTCTTCCGCCGTGGATGCGAGTTGCTGCGACGACGAGGCGTTCTGCTGCGTGGTGGCGTTGAGCTGGCCCATCGCCTGGTTGATCTGCGAGACGCCGACCGATTGCTCCTGCGACGCCGAGGCGATTTCCTGCACCAGATCCGAGGTCTTGCGGATCGACGGGACGATCTCCGAAATCAGCTTGCCGGCGCGCTCGGCGGTTTGCGTCGAGCCGTTGGCGAGTTCGCCGATCTCCTGTGCCGCGATCTGGCTGCGCTCGGCCAGCTTGCGCACCTCGGCGGCGACGACGGCGAAGCCCTTGCCGTGCTCGCCGGCGCGCGCGCCCTCGATCGCCGCGTTGAGCGCCAGCAGGTTGGTCTGGTAGGCGATGTCGTCGATGATCGAAATCTTGCCGGCGATCTGCTTCATCGCCTCGACCGTCCCGTGCACCGCCTCGCCGCCTTCGCTGGCCTCCTTCGCCGCCTTGGCGGCCATCGCGTCGGTGACCTTGGAGTTTTCGGTGTTCTGCGCGATCGACGCGGTCATCTGCTCGATCGACGAGGTCGTCTCCTCGACGCTCGCCGCCTGTTCCGACGACGACTGCGAGAGCGACTGGGCGGTCGTCGACACCTGCTCGGAGGCGCCGGCCAGGCTGTCGGCCGTGCTGCGCACCTGCTCGATGGTTTCGGCGAGGCGGGAGACGGTGTTGTTCACCGCGTCGCGCAACTGCCGGAAATCGCCCTGGCATTCCATCTCGATGCGCTGGCTGAGGTCGCCGCGCTCGACGGCGGCCATCGTCCGCTTGACCTCGGTGACCGGTGCCGCGACCGCTTCCATCACCCGGTTCAGGCCGTCGATGATCTTGCGGAAGTCGCCCTCGTGGCGCCCGCTGTCGGCCCGCGTTTCGAGCGTTCCGGCGACCGCCGCGTGGGCCAGCGTCTCGGCGTCGGCGAGCAGGCGCCGGATCGCTTCGCTGGCCGTGTTGAAGGCGTTGCGGAGGATGTTGAAGTCGCCCCTTTCCTCGGTGCCGTTGACCGGCGGGATGTCGCCCTGCGCGATCCGGGAGATCAGGTCGGTGGCCTTGTTGAGCGGCGCGATCGCCGCGCCGATCGCATCGTTCATCCCCTGGATGACCTTGCGGTAGTCGCCGGTGTGCCGGTCGGCGTCGGCGCGCACCGCGAGCCTGCCGTCCACGGTGGCGGCGGCGAGCGACTGCGCCTCTTCCGCCAGCGCGCGGATGCTGACCTGCATGGTCTGCATGGCGGCGACCAGCTTGCCGATCTCGTCGTTGCCGTCGGCCTTGAGGTCCTTCGAAAGGTCGCCCTGGGCGATGCGCGTCGCCGCTTCGAGCGAGAGTGCGACGGGGCGGGTGATGCCGCGCGTGATCAGGACGCCGAGCAGGGCGGAGAGCGCGACGGCGATGCCCGCCAGCGCGATCAGCTGGTTGCGCGTATCGGTCGCGAGCAGCGTGGTCAGCTCGCCTTCCTTCTTCATCGTTTCGGTCTGGTAGGCGATCACCTCTTCGATCGCCGCCATGTAGCGATGCTGTTGCGGACCGAGCGCGCTCAGCATCTCGCCGACCGCCTGCTCGTGCCTGCCGCCCTTGTAGTGCTCGAGATAGCGGTTGAGCGAAGCGATATACAGCGTGCGCTCGCTGTGCAGTTTTTTCATCAGGCCGCTCTCTTCGGGCGCGGTCGAGGCTTTTTCGAGCCGGTCGAAACTCTCCTGGATGGTGCTTCGCGCCTGATCTATCTGCGCCATCTCCTTCCTGATCTCTTCCTCGTTCTTGAGGATCAGCCCGTTCTTGGCCGCCGACGCGACGAGGTTGAGCCCGTCGATGATCTTGTTGGCCCAGACGGTCTTGGCGAAACGCTCATCGACGATCAGGTGCAGGCGTTCGCTGATGGTCGACACGCGGACGATGCCGATGAGCGCGACGACGATCAGGAAGAGGCCGATGAGGGCGTAGCCGATGCCGAGGCGGGTGCCGATGCGCAGGTTCTTCAACATGATGACTCCTTGAGATGGATCGGACGTTCAACTGGCGGCCATGCCGGCGCAGGCATGCTGCCCGGCGGCCCGGCTTTCGCCTTCGCGCCGCTGGCGCGGCGGCGTTCCCGGTTCGCTTTCGCTGCCGGCGGTGCAACTGCGGATGAGGGCCGGGACGTCGAGGATCAGGCCGACTTCGCCGCTGCCGAGAATGGTCGAGCCGCTGATGCCGGACGAGCAGCCGAGCAGCTTTCCGAGCGGCTTGATCACCGTCTGCAGCTCGCCCAGCAGGCGGTCGACGACGATGCCGGTCTTGCGCCCGGCGCAGCGCACGACGACGGCGCTGGCGCGCGCGGGTTCACGCTCGGGGATCGCGAACAGGTCGCGCAGGCGCATGCACGGCAGGACTTCGCCGCGCAGGTTGATGACGCCGCGCCGGCGGTAGTCGTCGCTGTCGACTTCGATGCACTCGACGACGAGGTCGAGCGGGACGACGTACTGGGAATGGCCGACGCCGACCAGGAAGCCGTCGATGATCGCCAGCGTCAGCGGCAGGCGGATGACGAAGCGCGAGCCGGCGCCGGGGCTGCTCTTCACCTCGACCGAGCCGCGCAGCGCCTCGATGTTGCGCTTGACGACGTCCATCCCGACGCCCCGCCCGGAGATGTTGGAGACGATCTGCGCCGTCGAGAAGCCGGGCTCGAAGATCAGGCGCGCGAGTTCGTCGTCGGCGAGCGCCTGCTCGGGCGCGAGCAGGCCGCGTTCGACGGCCTTGGCGCGGATGCGCGCGCCGTCGAGGCCGTTGCCGTCGTCGAGCACTTCGATGACGATGCAGCCGGAGTCGTGGTAGGCCTTCAGCTCCAGGCGGCCGCGCGCGGGCTTGCCGCGCGCCAGGCGCGCTTCGCCGGTCTCGATGCCGTGGTCGATGGCGTTGCGCACGAGATGCATGAGCGGGTCGCCGATCTTTTCGACGACGGACTTGTCGAGTTCGGTTTCGCCGCCGGTGACGACGAGTTCGACCTCCTTGCCGAGCTCCTTGCACACGTCGCGCACGACGCGGTTGAAGCGGTTGAAGGTTTCGCCGATCTGCACCATGCGCAGCTGCAGCGCCGAGTCGCGGATGTCGCCGACGAGGCTGACGATGGACGAGGTGGCTTCCTGCAGGACGGCGTCGCGGCGGCTGCGCGCCGTCAGGTTGGCGGAGGCGCCGGCGATCACCAGTTCGCTGACGAGGTTGATCAGCTTGTCGAGCTTGTCGGCCTGCACCCGCACGAAGCCTTCGCCGGCGTGGCGCAGGCGCTCGCTCTTCTGGCGCTGGAGCGCGGCATCGACGACCGGCTGCGCGACCCGTTGCTCGGCGACGAGAATCTCGCCGAGCGGGCGTTCGCCGGGCGGCTGGCTCCGGCGCTGCATCTCCATCGCCTGCGCCAGTTCCTTCGGCGTCAGCGCGCCGGCCGCGACGAGGATTTCGCCGAGGCGTCCGGGACCGTCGTCCTGCCCGGCGATCAGGGCGACGTAGTCGGCGATGCGGCTGTGCGGCGGCAGGATGTGCAGCTGGCAGTCGTCGCGCACGAACTCGAAGGCGTCCTCGATCGTCCGCTTGTCCGCGTCGGTGTCCAGATCGATCTCGAAACCGATATGGCAGTCGCGCGGGTCCATCGTCTCGGCGTCCGGCATCGCGTCGGGCAGGCCGACGATGTGCACCAGTTCGCCGAGCGTGCCGAGGTAGCGGATGATGCCGGCCGGGTCCATGCCGTTGCGCAGGACGGCGGGCGCGAAGCGGACCGAGATGTGCCAGGTCGCGGCGGCGACGGTATCGCCCGCCGCATCGACCGCGTCCGCCGGGCTGTCGGCGCCCGGCGCATCCCTCGCGCCCGCTTCGTGTGGTTCGTGTGCTTTGTCCGCCCGTCCGGAGGGCGCTCCGTCGCGCCCGGCGGGCTGCGACGCGCCGCCGCTCAGGCGGGAGAGGGCGCCGATCAGCGCTTCGCCGGCGGCGCGGGCCGCGTCGTCGACCGCTTCGCCGCCCTCGGCCTTGTCGATCAGGTCGTTCAGATGGTCGTGGCAATCCAGCAGCGTCGCCAGGGCGGGCGCTGCGAGCGCCAGCCCGCCGTCGCGCGCCTGGGTCAGGAAGGTCTCGACGGCGTGCGTGAAATGCACGATGTCGGCGAGTCCGAAGATACCCGCCGATCCCTTGATGGTGTGCGCGGCGCGAAAGATGGCGTTGAGCTGTTCGCGCGCGTCGGTTTCGCCGGCCAGCGCCTGCAGTCCCTGTTCCATGCCGGCGAGCAGGTCGCGGCTTTCGACGAAGAAGACGGCAAGCGCACCGTCAAGGTTGATGGCGGCACTCATGGCGTGCTTCCGCTCAGGCCTGCGCCCGGGCCAGTTCGGCGCCCGGCACGACGCGAGGGGCGGCGTCGTCCGAGAAGTAGCCGACCAGGCCGAGCAGTTCGATGAGCGCCACCGTCGGGTCGCTGCGCCCGGAGAAGGTCAGCTCCTTGCGCTGCTTGCCGGCTTCCCGGCGGAGCAGGACGAGGATCTGGCAGCCGGCGGTGTCGAGTTCGCCGACGGCGGACAGGTCGAGTTCGAGATGCTGGTGCCGGTCGAGCAGCGCGAGCAGCTCCCGTTTCATGTCGTAGGCGGTGTAGATGCTCAGTTCGCCTTCGATGCTGGCGATGCAGCGCCCTTCTTCCATGCGTATGCGCAGACTCATTGCGTTCTCCTCCGGGGTTGATGAATGGGTTTCACGGCGCCACGAGGCGGGCGACCGCGGACAGCAGCTGGGCGGGTTGGAAGGGCTTGACGACCCAGGCCCGGGCGCCGGCGGCCTGCCCCTGGCGCATTTTTTCGGCCTCGGATTCGGTGGTCAGCATGACCACCGGGGTGTACATGTGGCTGGGCAGCTGCTTGAGCGCGAGCACGAAGCTGATGCCGTCCATGTTTGGCATGTTCACGTCGCTGATGATCAGGTGCACCTTGCGTCCGCTCTGCGCCTTCAGGACGGCGAGGCCGTCGAGGCCATCGATGGCCTCGATCACTTCGTAGCCGGCGCCGGTCAGGGCGATCTTCACGACCTGGCGCAGCGATGCGGAGTCGTCGACGATGAGGATGGTTTTCGCCACGGCGGCGGCTCCTAGAAAAATGTGATCTGGGCTTCGGGCGCCTGCTGCACGCCGACGTTGGTGTCGGCGTGCAGCAGGCGCTGCTCGGCGGTGGTGTAGCGCCCCTTGAGTTCGTCGAGCCAGCGCGTCGCGTCGATCGCGTGCGCCTGGCCGCAGGCCTGCTGGCGCGAGCGCTCCTGCAGCAGGCTGTCGAGTTTTTCCATGTCCGCCTGCACGCTGCCGAGGATCTGGCTGACGCGGTCCTGGAACTGCAGGTTGACCAGCACGTCGGAAATCTCGGCGCCGATGCCGGCGCTCTCCTGGCGGAGCGTCTGCGCGGATTCGTTGAGCCCGTCGGCGGCCGCGCGCATCTCGCACACGACGCTGTCCACCACGCGCTCGGCGTGGCCCAGCATTTCCGCGTCGATGCGCGCGAAGTCGTGCGCCGAGGCGAGGCTGCGCTCGATGGCGACGTTCACCTGGGCGACCGTTTCCCGGATGCGGCCGCCGGTCTGCGCCGATTGCGTCGAGAGCTTGCGCACCTCGTCGGCGACCACCGAGAAGCCGCGTCCCGCTTCGCCGGCGCGGGCCGCCTCGATGGCGGCGTTGAGCGCCAGGAGGTTGGTCTGCGCGGCGATGTCGCCGACGTCGCAGGCCATCTGGTGCAGTTGCTGGGTGAAGTCGGCGAGCAGCGAGACTTCGGCGAGCATCGTCTTCTTCCCTTCGATCGCCCGCGCCAGGGCGTGCACCACTTCGCCGAGGCGCGACTGGCTGTGGTCGAGTAGGGCGCCGATGCCGCCGCGTCCCTGGTCGATGCCGTGCGCGGTCTGGCGCGATGCGCTGACGGCGACGTCAATCTTCTGCGCGAGATTGGCGAAGCGTCCGGCGAGGGCGCCGATCGCCTCCTCCGTCTGCTGGCGGGCGACGATCACGTTGCCGGCCCACAGCGGCATGACGCGCTCGCACAGGACGTCGAGGCCGTCGAGGCGCTGCCGCTGTTCCCGTTCCAGGGTCGTGCGCCAGGGCGCGGCCGCCGCTTCGGCCGTCTCGGCGAGCGCGATCCGGCGCTGACGGTCGAGCAGCAGGCTCAGGCCACCGGCCGCCGGCAGCAGGATCAGCGCGAAGAGCAGATCGCCGGAGCCGCTGGCGAAGAGCGTGAAGACCAAGGCTGCGAGCGCCAGCGGCCCGCCGCGCACGAGGACGGTGAGCGCGAGCTGCGGATTCACTGCGCGGCCCCGGCGGCGGCGAAATCGAGGCGGCAGTTTTCCGCGGCGGCGTGGAAGGCGGCGGTGTCCTGGTACTTCAGGAAGAAGCCGTCGGCGCCTTCGCTCAGGCAGCGCCGCTCGAAGAGCATCAGCGAGGAGAAGACGAGGATCTTCGCTTCGACGTTGATCCGGCGCAGCACGCGCAGCAGGCCGATGCCGTTTTCGTGCGCGATGTCGATGACGATGATGCGCGGGCGCTCGGTCTGGCTCAGGTGGATCGCGGACAGCATGCGCCAGGTCATGACGCTGCGCGCCTTCAGCGCGCTGGGGAGACAGGCGGCGACTTGCTCGCACCCGCTTGGCGAGGTATCGATGATCAGCGTTTTCATTCCACGGCCCCTCTTCGGTAGTGGGGCCATGGTGCGCTGCAAGATAACGCGCGAATATCGGAGTGTTCTTAAGTCCGTGTAGGGCGGTGACGCACCCGGGTGGGAAATCCCCTAATACTTAATGCATAGAAAACCGGGGCGGCCGGGGAGCGTCGGCGAAGGTCGGCGAAGCCTCGCGCAGGCCGCTGCGGGCGGTCCCGGAGCGGCCGGTTATACCCTGGGCGCCAGAGGGAGTTCGCCCTGCAGCGTCGCGGTGGCGGGCGGCAGGTCGGCTTCGTCGCTCTCGGCGCTTTCGCCGGCCGCCAGCGGCGGGCGGGAGAGGTGGTCGGCGAGGCCGTTGGCGATCGCGTAGCGCACGAGGTCCGCCGTCGTCTTGAGGTGCAGCTTCTGCAGCATGCGCGTCTTGTGCGTGCTGACCGTCTTGGCGCTGAGGCACAGCAGATGGCCGATGTCGCCGTTGCTGCGGCCGCTGGCGATCAGTTGCAGGACCTGCATCTCGCGGTCCGAAAGCTGCGCGTGCGCGAGCTTCGTCGACGACTGCATGTCGAAGACCAGTTCGTCGGCCAGCGCCGGTTCGATGTAGCGGCCGCCGTGGGCGACCTTGCGGATCGCGGCGAACAGGGTCTCGGGCTCGGCGTCCTTGGTGACGTAGCCGGCGGCGCCCGCGCGCAGCATGCGCGTGACGACGTCCTTTTCGTTGTGCATGCTGAGGATCACGATCGGCAGCCCGGTGTGTTCGCTGCGCAGGCGGCGGATCAGGTCGCTGCCGTGGATGCCGGGGAGCGACAGGTCGAGCAGCAGCAGGTCGGCCGGAATCCGGCGCACGATGCTCATCACTTCGGCCCCGTTGGCGGCTTCGCCGACGACGGCGATGTCGGCGGTGGTCGACATCAGCTGCTTGAGGCCGCTGCGCACGATCGCGTGGTCGTCGGCGCTGATGATCCGTATGGTTTTCATGACTCTTCCTCGAGTGGTACGGAAAACATGGTCGTCGTGCCGCGCGCCGGCGCGCTGACGATGCGCAGCGTGCCGCCCAGCGCCGAGATGCGTTCGCGCTGGCTGAACAGGCCGTAGTGCTTGTTGCACCCGGGGGCCTCCGGGTTGAAGCCGATGCCGTTGTCGCGCACGTCGACGAGCAGCTGGCCGCCGTCGATCGACAGCTGGATCGAGACGCAGCTGGCGGAGGCGTGGCGCGCGGTGTTGGTCAGCGTTTCCTGGATGACGCGGAAGACCGGCGTGGCGATCTCGTCCGGCAGGCGGATCTGCTCGTCGAGGTCGATGTTGACCTGGCAGCGGATGCCGTTCCGGCTCTCGAATTCCTGGCCCAGCCACTGCACCGCGGGAATCAGGCCGACGTTGAGCGCCGGCGGGCGGATGTTGCTGGCGACGCGCCGGACGACGCGGAAGGAGTCGTCGACCAGTCCCTTGATGCCGTTGATTTCGCCGAGCAGCGCCGGGTTTCCGGCATGGCGCAGGCGGATCGCCGAGAGGCCCATCTTGAGCCCGGTGAGCAGTTCGCCGAGGTCGTCGTGCAGTTCCAGCGCGATGCGCCGCCGCTCGTCCTCGAGGCGCTGTTCCTGGCAGATCTGCAGCTGGCGCAGGTCGCGCTGCGAGGCGCGCAATTCTTCCTCGACCCGCTTGCGCTCGGTGATGTCGGTGATGGTGCCGACGTAGAGCGGCGCGGCGCCGTCGCTCTGCGCCGTCTCGCCGCGCATGTGGATGACGCGCGCGACCGAGCCGTCGGGGGCGGCGATGCGGAAGTCGAGGTCGAGCATCATTTCGTCGCGCAGCAGGCAGTTGAGCGCCGAGTACAGCAGGCCCCGGTCGTCGCAGTGCACGTTGCCCGCGAGCGCCCAGGGGCTGCCGCCCGTCTGGCTGGCGACGCCGAGCAGGCGCGCGGCTTCGCCGGAGCAGGTGAAGGTCCGCTCGGTCGGCGACCACAGCCAGTAGCCAAAGCGCGCCGTGCGCTGCGCGATGTCGAGCGCGGCGTCGCGCACGGCCAGTTCGCCCTCGGCCTGCTTGCGCGCGTCGATCGGGATCACCTGCCCGAGAACGTAGGTGGGGCCGGTCGCCGGATCGGAGAGCAGGGAGGCGTCGACGACCACCCACACCGGATGGCCGTCGCGGTGCCGGTAGCGCTGTTCGTAGGCGGTGCGCGTCTGGTCTCCGGAGAGCAGTGCGTCGACGCGGGCTTCGCACGCGTTCGTCCAGTCGCTCGGCCAGGTGATGTCGCGCACGGTCAGGCGCAGCAGCTCGTCCTCGCTGTAGCCGACCAGTTCGCAGAGCGTCGGGTTGGCGACCAGAATGCAGCCGTCGGTGTCGGAAACGCAGATGCCGATGGTCGACGAATTGAACACGCTCAGCGAAAGCTCGTCCTGCAGCCTGGCCGCCTTCGCGAGGCGCGTGTGGTCGGTCATGTCCTGAATGACGACGAGGTGGTTGCTGTCGTCGTCCCCGTCGTGGCCGTCGTCGCCCGGCGAGAGGCGTTTTTCGGAGATCAGCAGCGACTTGTAGTTGCCGCCCGGCCCGAAGATGTCGAGCATCTCCATCGCGCCCCGGTCCGGCGCGGCGGCGCCGTCGCCGCACAAATCGGCCAGCGTCGTGACCGGCCGCCGCTGGCCGTCCTTCTCGACGCGCCAGGCGCGCCGGCCGGCGACGTCGGCCTGCGCCGAGGCGAACGCCCAGATCCGGCGCGCCGCCAGGTTCTCGAAGCAGCAGTTGCCGGCGCGGTCGAGCATCCACACGCCGGCGGGCATCGCATCGAGGATGCGTTCGAGTTCGCGCTGCTTGCTGCGCAGCCGCCGCTCCGCCATGCGCCGTTCGGTGACGTCGCGCAGCACGCAGATGTGCGCGCCGCTCGGGTCCAGCGCGACGCGCTGCATGCGCAATTCGAGGACGCGGGGACTGTCGCCGTCGGCGCTCAGGCTGATTTCGCAGGCGCGGCAGTAGCGTCCTTCCGGCAGCTCGCAAGCGCGCATGCCCTCGTCGCCGACGCTCGCGCAGCGGCGCAGGGGGCCGCCGCCGAGGAAGCAGATGTCGGGCAGCAATTCCTGCAGATGGGTGCCGGCGAGCCGCCGCCCCTCCGCCGCGAAGAGCTCGCGCGCGCTGCTGTTGGCGAGCGCGACGCGGATGTCGCCATCCAGGATCATGACGGCGTCGGGCATCGAGTCGAGCACGATGGACAGCGGGAAGCGCGGCGGTTCGGAGAGCGACAGGCCCTCGCAGGAAAACAGCGACAAATTCTTCCTCCCTGATCGTTCGGCTGGCAACGACGATTGTATTTTTGTGAAAAAGTATCTCTGCTAACGCCGGCGCTGGCAATCGAGCGCCGCGCGCCTTTTTTCATTTTCCCCCGCGCCTGCGCTCCGTTTCCGGCGCGCGGGCGCTTGCCGTTACGGGCCGGCCGGTGCGTATGCCGACAGCAGAGAAAAAAAGGGGATGCACCCCGCCGGCGGCGCAAAAAAACGGGCCGCGCAGGGCGGCCCGTTCCGTGTGGCTGCCGCCCCGTCCGGCGCGGGCAGCCCGCTTTCCTTGCCTTACAGCCCGAGCAGGGTCTGCGCGTGGTGCGCGATCATCCACTCTTCGTTGGTCGGAATGACCAGCACGTCGACATTGCTGTTGTGCGCGCTGATGCGCAGATCGTGGCGGGCGTTGGCTTCCGGGTTGAGGTGGATGCCCAGCCAGGCGCACTGCAGGCAGACGCGGCGGCGGACTTCGGCCGCGTGCTCGCCGATGCCGCCGGTGAACACCAGAGCGTCGAGGCCGCCGGCGGAGGCCGCCAGCGAACCGAGTTCGCGCACGATGCGGTAGCAGAACAGGTCGACCGCCTGCTGCGCTTCCGGCTTGTCGCTGGCGAGCAGGGTGCGCATGTCCTGCGAAATGCCGGAGACGCCGAGCAGGCCGGATTCCTTGTAGAGCATCTGGGTCATTTCCTTGACCCCCAGCCCCTTGGTTTCCATCAGGTGCAGGACGACGCCGGGGTCGAGGGCGCCGCAGCGCGTGCCCATGACCAGGCCGTCGATGGTCGAGAAGCCGAGCGTCGTGGCGACGCCCTTGCGCCCGACCATCGCCGCCATGCTGGCGCCGTTGCCGAGGTGGGCGACGACGACGCGGCCCTCGGCGCGCGACGAGTGCTCGGGCAGGGCGCGCGCGATGTACTCGTAGGACAGGCCGTGGAAGCCGTAGCGCTTGATGCCTTCGGCCGTGATCGAGCGCGGCAGGCCGAAGAGCTGGGCGATTTCCGGCTGGCTGCGATGGAAGGCGGTGTCGAAGCAGGCCACCTGCGGCACCTCGGGCAGCAGTTCCTGCAGCGCGCGTACGCCGGCCACGTTGTGCGGCTGGTGCAGCGGCGCCAGCGGCACGTAGCGGTCGAGCTGTTCGATGGCCGCCGCGTCGAGCCGGATCGGCTGCGAATAGCGGTCGCCGCCGTGCACGATGCGGTGGCCGACGGCGACGATGCGCCAGTCCGCCTGGCTCGCGGTGAACCAGCGGAGGAGGGCGTCGAAGGCCTGCGTGTGGCTGACCTGCGAGCCGTCCAGATGCTGGTCGGCGATGCGTTCGCCGGCGCGGTTCTTGGCGACCATGCGCGTTTCGCGGGTGCCGATGCCGTCGATCTGGCCGGAAACCTCGGCCTCCGGCGAGAGCGGGTGGGCGAGCGGAAACAGCGCGAACTTGATCGACGACGAGCCCGCGTTGATGGTGAGGATGCCCTGCTTCATTCTGCGGACGCCAGCTTGGCCCGGTTGGCGTGCGCGATCAGCGCGGCGATCACGCACGAGGCGGTGCGCGTCTCGGCGGTGTCGGCGCGGCTGGTCAGCACGATCGGCACCTTGGCGCCGAGCACGATGCCGGCGGTCAGCGCGTTGGCCAGGTATTCGAGCTGCTTGGCGACCATGTTGCCCGATTCGAGATCGGGAACGACGAGGATTTCGGCGTGGCCGGCGACCGCCGACTTGATGCCCTTGGTCTTGGCCGCCACGAAGGATACGGCGTTGTCGAAGGCGAGCGGGCCGTCGAGCAGGCCGCCCTTGATCTGGCCGCGGTCGGCCATCTTGCACAGGGCGGCGGCGTCGAGCGTGGACTGGATCTTCGGGTTGACCGTTTCGACCGCCGAGAGGATCGCCACCTTGGGCTCGGGGATGCCGATGACGTGCGCGAGATCGATCGCGTTCTGGATGATGTCGACCTTCTCCTCGAGCGTCGGCGCGATGTTGATCGCCGCGTCGGTGATCAGGATCGGGCGCGGATAGGTCGGCACGTCCATCAGGAAGACGTGGCTGATGCGGCGCGCGGTGCGCAGGCCGGCGGCGCGCGAGACGACCTCGGCCATCAGCTCGTCGGTGTGCAGGCTGCCCTTCATCAGCGCTTCGGCGTCGCCGTTGCGGATCAGGGTCACGGCCATCGCCGCCGATTCGTGGCTGTGCTTGACGTTGACGATGCGGTGCGTCTTCAGGTCGAAGCCGTTTTCCTCGGCGACGGCGCGGATCTTCGCTTCCGGTCCGATCAGGATGGGGTCGATCAGGCCGGCTTCCGCCGCGATCAGCGCGCCGCGCAGCGATTCGCGGTCGCACGGGTGCACCACGGCCATGTCGATCGGCGGCAGGCCCTTGGCGCGCGCGACCAGCGCCTGCAGGCGGGCGTACTTGTCGGCGATGGTGATCTCGGGCAGGTCGATGCGCTTGGTCTTGATCTTCTCGGTCGGCGGCAGCACTTCGGCGGTGCCGTACACGACCTGCAGGTTGTCCTGATTGGTGCACGAGCAGTCGAAGATGATGTGGTGGTTGTGGTCGAACTTCTGCTTGACCGTCACGGTGATCGTGATCGTGTCGCCGATCGTCACCGGGCGCGAGAAGTGCAGCGACTGGTCGATCAGGATGGTGCCGGGCCCGGGGAACTGGGTGCCCAGGGTGGTCGAGATCAGCGAGGCGCTCCACATGCCGTGCGCGATGACCTCGCGGAACATGCCGCTATGCGCGAACTCCGGGTCGACGATGGCCGGGTTGACGTCGCCGGACATGACGGCGAACAGCTGGATGTCTTCCGGGCGCAGCGTGCGCACCAGCGAGGAACAGTCGCCGACGTTGATTTCGTCGAAAGTACGGCTTTCCAGGTATTGCAAAGGGGCTTCGATTCGCATTGATGTGCTCCTGATTGGCTAAAGACATTCTAGCTGCCATCCGCTCGGATGAGGCTGTGCAGCGGCGCGGCACGAGCGTGGGCAGGCGTTTGCAGCGCCATTATGCTGCAACGCAGCATGGTTTTGTACGGCTTGGCGATTTTCCTTACGAAAAATAGGGTTAACTTTTCGTGACGTACCCGGCGGGCATGCGGAAAGTTTTCTTGACCCAGATCAGGAATTCGCCGGCGGCCGGGATTAAGCTGGGGGAACGGCGCTGCCCGCGAGCGCCGGCAGGGAGGTCGAGATGGTCCTTGGAAATCCCGAATCGCACGCGCCGGACCGCCTGGACGAGCTGCTGCAGCCCATCCTGACGCGCTGGGGGAGCGCTGCACGCAACCTCGTGCAGATCCTGCGCGAGGCGCAGGAAGCCTGCGACTGGCTGTCGCCCGGGGTGATCGACCGCCTGCAGCGCGCGCTCGGCGTGCCGCGCGCCAAGATCGAGGGCGTCGCCGGCTTCTACGCCTTCTTCTACACGCAGCCGCGCGGCCGCTACCGCGTGCTCTTCTCGGACAACGTCACCGACCGCATGCTCGGCAACCGGGCGCTGCTCGACCGCCTGTGCCGCCAGCTCTGGATCGAGCCCGGCAAGACCTCCGAGGACGGGCTGGTCAGCGTCGCCAGCACCTCGTGCACCGGACTGTGCGACCAGGGGCCGGCGCTGCTCGTCAACGGCTTTGCCGTCGGCCGCCTCGACGCAGCGCGCATCGACGCGATCGGCGAATTGATCCGCGACGCCGTGCCGCTCGCCGACTGGCCGGCCGAGTTCTTCGCCGTCGCCGACAACGTCCGCCGCGCCGACATCCTGCTCGGCAGCGCCATGGCGCCGGGCGACGCGCTGCGCGCCGCGCATGCGCGCGCGCCGAGCGACGGCATGCTGGCGTCGAACATGCGCTCCTGGCGCGAAGGCCTGCCGCGCGGCGTCGGCGGTCCGGACGCGCTGCTCGACGAGATCAAGCGCGCCAATCTGCGCGGGCGCGGCGGCGCCGGCTTCATCGCCGGCCTCAAGTGGGAAGCCTGCCGCAACGCGCCGCTGGCGCCCGGGCAGCAGCGCTTCGTCGTATGCAACGCCGACGAGGGCGAGCCCGGCACCTTCAAGGACCGCGTGCTGCTCAGCGCGCACGCCGACCTCGTGTTCGAGGGCATGACGGTCGCCGCCTATGCGCTCGGTGCGCGGCGCGGCTTCCTCTACCTGCGCGGCGAATACCGCTACCTGCTCGACCGCCTGCAGGCCGTGCTGGCGCGCCGGCGCGCCGCCGGGCTGCTCGGCGGGAACATTCTCGGCATTCCCGGCGCCGATTTCGAGATCGAGATCCACGTCGGCGCCGGCGCCTACGTGTGCGGCGAGGAGAGCGCGCTGATCGAGTCGCTCGAAGGCAAGCGCGGCACGCCGCGCAACCGGCCGCCGTTCCCGGTGACCAACGGCTACCTCGACCAGCCGACCGTCGTGAACAACGTCGAAACCTTCGCCGCCGCAGCGCTCGTCGCCCTCAACGGCGGCGACTGGTTCCGCGCGATCGGCACCGGAAAGTCGGCCGGCACCAAGCTGCTCTCGGTCTCCGGCGACTGCGCGCGGCCCGGCGTCTACGAATACCCCTTCGGCGTCTCGGTCGCCGAGGTGCTCGCCGACTGCGGCGCCGTCGACGCGCAGGCCGTCCAGGTCGGCGGCCCCTCCGGCGTCTGCCTCGCGCCGGACGAGTTCGCGCGGCGCATCGCCTTCGAGGACATTCCGACGGCCGGCGCCTTCACGGTTTTCGACCGTACGCGCGACATGTTCGAGGTGGCGCGCAACTTCGCGCACTTCTTCGCGCACGAAAGCTGCGGCTTCTGCACGCCGTGCCGCGTCGGCACCTCCTTGTTGCGCAACCTGATGGACAAGCTGCACGACGGCCATGGCTCGCCCTACGACTTCGCCGAGATCGAAAAGCTCAACCGCCTGCTGCAGGCGATGAGCCACTGCGGCCTCGGCCATACGGCGTGCAACCCGGTGCTCGACACCATCGCCAGGTTCCGCCCGGCCTACGCGCGCCGCCTCGAACGCGAGGACTACACGCCGGCCTTCGACCTCGACCGCGCGCTGGCGCCGGCGCGCCGCATGACCGGGCGCGACGATCCGGGCGCCCATCTGCAGACCGTCGCCGAGGCCGGCGGGGAGAGCGGCGCGAGCCCCGGCTGCGGGGCGCGCGAGGACAGTGAAGGAGGCCGCGTATGAGCATCAATCCGGGTTTCGCCCCGAGCTTCAGTCTCGACGGGCGGCAGGTCCCCTTCACCGCCGGGCAGACCATCATCCAGGCCGCCGCCGCGGCCGGCATCTACATCCCGCACCTGTGCTACCGCCCGGAACTGAAGCCGCACGGTTCGTGCAAGCTGTGCACGGTGAAGGTGAACGGGCGCCAGGCTTCGTCGTGCACGCTGCAGGCGCAGGCCGGCATGGTCGTCGAGAGCGACACCGACGAGCTCAACGACGAGCGGCGCGCGCTGCTGCAGATGCTGTTCGTCGAGGGCAACCATTTTTGCCCCTCGTGCGAGAAGAGCGGCGACTGCAAGCTGCAGGCGACGGCCTGCGAACTCGGCATGACGAGCCCGCACTACGACCACTTCTTCCCGAGCCGCCCGGTCGACGCCTCGCACCCCGACGTGCTGCTCGACTTCAACCGCTGCATCCTGTGTTCGCTGTGCGTGCGCGCCAGCCGCGACATCGACGGCAAATCGGTGTTCGCGCTCTCCGGGCGCGGCATCGGCTCGCGCCTGATCGTCAACGCCCGCTCCGGGCGCCTCGGCGACACCGATTTCAGCGCCGCCGACAAGGCCGCGTCGGTCTGTCCGGTCGGCGTCATCCTGCCCAAGCGGCGCGGCTTCGCGGTGCCGATCGGCGAGCGCACCTACGACGCGGCGCCGATCTCGGTCGTCGCGCTGCGCGAGGGCGAGTGACATGAACGCGCCCCCAAAGAAGAGGCTCAAGGTGGCGACCACCTCGCTGGCCGGCTGTTTCGGCTGCCACATGTCCCTGCTCGACATCGACGAGCGCCTGTTCGATCTGCTCAAAATCGTCGAATTCGACCGCTCGCCGTTCACCGACATCAAGGCGGTCGGCGCCGCCGGCCCGTGCGACGTCGGCATCGTCGAGGGCGGCCTGTGCAACGCCGAGAACGTGCAGGTGCTGCGCGAGTTCCGCCAGCACTGCAAGGTGCTGATCGCAATCGGCGCCTGCGCGATCAACGGCGGTCTGCCGGCGCAGCGCAACCATCTCGAACTCGGCGCCATTCTCGAAGAGGTTTATCACGCCGGCCACGGCCTCGCCAACGGGACGATCCCGAACGACCCGGAGCTGCCGCTGCCGCTCGACCGGGTGCACCCGCTGCACGAGGTGGTGCGGATCGACGTCTTCATCCCCGGCTGTCCGCCGTCCGCCGACGCCATCTGGCAGGTGCTCACCGATCTGATCGCCGGCCGTCCGCCGCGCCTCGGGTACGGCCTGCTGCAGTACGACTGAGGGAGGCGCCATGAGCTATCGCCTGGAAACCGCCGCGCATCCGGAAAACCTGCGCCGCGTGGCGATCGACCCGGTATCGCGCGTCGAGGGGCACGGCAAGGTGACGATCCTGCTCGACGAGCAGAACCGCGTGCAGCAGGTGCGCCTGCACATCGTCGAGTTCCGCGGCTTCGAGCGCTTCATCCAGGGCCGTCCGTATTGGGAAGTGCCGGTCATGGTGCAGCGCCTGTGCGGCATCTGTCCGGTCAGCCATCATCTGGCGGCGTCCAAGGCGCTCGACCAGATCGTCGGCGCGCACCGGCTGCCGCCGACCGCAGAGAAGATGCGCCGCCTGATGCACTACGGGCAGATCCTGCAGTCGCATGCGCTGCACTTCTTCCATCTGTGCTCGCCCGATCTGCTGTTCGGTTTCGATTCCGAGGTCGGCCGGCGCAACATCGTCGGCGTCGCCGAAAAATATCCGGAAACGGCGAAGAAGGGCGTCCTCCTGCGCAAGTTCGGGCAGGAGGTGATCCGCGTCACCGCCGGCAAGCGGGTGCATGGCACCGGCTCGATTCCGGGCGGCGTCAACAGGGCGCTCGGCGTCGCCGAGCGCGACGCCCTGCTCGCCGACATCTACCGCATCGTCGCGTGGAGCCGCGACGCCGTGCATATGGCGAAGGAACTGCACACGAGCAACCCCGCGCTGTACAACAGCTTCGGCATCTTCCGCTCGAACATGCTGTCGCTGGTCGGCAGCGACGACAAGGGGCCGGGCGCGCTCGACTTCTACCACGGCAGCCTGCGCGCGCGCGACGAGGACGGCGGCATCCTCTTCGACAAGGTCGACTGCCGGCGCTACGACGACTACATCGAGGAGGAGGTGAAGTCGTGGAGCTACATGAAGTTCCCCTACCTCAAGGCGCTCGGCAAGGAGCACGGCTGGTACAAGGTCGGCCCGCTCGCCCGCGTGCAGAACTGCGAGCGCATCCCGAGCGCCTTCGCCGAGGCCGAGCGCCGCGAGTTCGTCGATTACGCCGGCGGCACGCCGATGCATGCGCCGCTGGCCTACCACTGGACGCGCATGATCGAGCTGCTGCACGCCGCCGAGACGATCAAGGAACTGCTGCACGACGACGACCTGCTCGGCGGCGAACTCGTCGCGCAGGGGGAACGCGGCTTCGAGGGCGTCGGCGTCATCGAGGCGCCGCGCGGCACGCTCTTCCACCACTACCGCGTCGACGAGGACGACCTCGTGACGATGTGCAACCTGATCGTGTCGACGACCCACAACAACCAGGCGATGAACGAGGCGGTGCGCCACGTCGCGCGCCGCTACCTGCACGGGCGCGAGATCACCGAGGGCCTGCTCAACCACATCGAGGTCGCCATCCGCGCCTTCGATCCCTGCCTCTCCTGCGCGACGCACGCGCTCGGCAAGATGCCGCTCGCCGCCGAACTGGTCGATGCCGAAGGGCGGGTGATCCATCGCCTGAGCAGCGCATGAGCATCGGCGCGCGCCTGTCGGAGGTCGCCTCGGACGTCGTGCCGGTCGTCATCCTCGCCGTCGGCAACCCGAGCCGCGGCGACGACGCGCTCGGCCCGCTGCTGCTCGACCGCCTGGGCGACTGGCTGGCCGTCGAAGGGCTGGGCGCGGGCTTCGATCTGATCGGCGACTTCCAGCTGCAGGTCGAGCACGCGCTCGACCTCGCCGGGCGCCGCCTCGCACTGTTCATCGACGCCGCGCAGGGCGTGCCGGCGCCCTACGTCTTCCGCGAGACGACGACCGGAGCCAACCGCAGTCCGACGACGCACGCGCTGTCGCCCGAGGCGGTGCTCGCCGTCCTGCCGCTGCTCGGCGCCGCGCCGCCGCCGTCCGCCTTCGTGCTCGGCGTGCGCGGCGAATCCTTCGTCCTCGGCGAGGCGCCGGGCGTCGCCGCGCTGGCCCATGCGGACGCCGCCTTCGCGCTGCTTCAGCTGCTCTGTCGCGTGCCGGAAAGGGGAGCCTGGGCCGCCCGGGTTGGCAGCCGGTGGCGGCCTGCCGTATAATCCGGATAGATAATGACTGACCGGTCAGTAAGAAAAATAAGGGAGCCGCTATGTCTCGCTCATTCTCCGCAAAGCAGAAGCTTCTGTTTCTCATCGTGCTCGCCGCCGTGCTCGGCGGCGCCTTCGCCGCCTGGCGCCTGCGCGCGCCGGAACTGCCGCCCGGCATCGTCGCCGGCAACGGCCGCCTGGAGGCGACCGAAGTCGACGTCGCGCTCAAGGTCGCCGGGCGTCTTGCCAGCCTGACGCCGCGCGAGGGCGACCGGGTCGAGAAGGATCAGGTCGTGGCGACGCTCGACGCCGAGGACATCGCCGCCCAGCTGCGCGCCGCCGAGGCGCAGGCGCGCCAGGCGCGGGAGGCGACGCGCGAGGCGCGCGAAGGCGTGCGCAAGGCCGAGAGCGACCTGACGCTGGCGCGTAAGACCCTGCAGCGCTCGCAGGAACTGGTGCAGCGCGGCTACATTACCGGCGACAAGCTGGACCGCGACCGCAGCGCGCTGCAGGGCACCGAAGCGGGGCTGGCGGCGGCGCGCGGGCGCGTGGCCGAGGCCGGGGCGGCGGTCGACGCGGCGATTGCCCGCGCCGAGAGCCTGCGCGCCACCTTGAACGACACCGCGCTGAAGGCGCCGATCGGCGGGCGCGTGCTCTATCGGCTGGCCGAGCCCGGCGAGGTGCTGGGCGCCGGCGGCAAGGTGCTGACGCTGCTCGACCTGTCCGACGTCTTCATGGCCATCTACCTGCCGACCGCCGAAGCCGGACAGGTGGCGATCGGCAGCCCGGCGCGCATCGTGCTCGACGCGCTGCCGAACGAGGCGATTCCGGCGACCGTCAGCTTCGTCGCACCGCGCGCGCAGTTCACGCCGCGCGAGGTGGAAACGCGCAGCGAACGCGAAAAGCTGATGTTCCGCGTCAAGCTCCGCGTCGATGCCGCGTGGCTCGCCGCGCACCCCGAGCGCGTCAAGGGCGGCATGCCGGGCATGGCCTACCTGAAGCTCGACGCCGCGCAGGAGTGGCCGGCCCGGCTGGCGGCGAAATAAGCGAGAAGGTGTTGAACGCGATGAACGCGATGGATGCGCCCGTCGCCCGGCTCGCCGCCGTCAGCCAGCGCTACGGCGCGGTGACGGCGCTGGCCGGCATCGATCTGGAAATTCCCGGCGGCGGCATGGTCGGCCTGATCGGGCCGGACGGCGTCGGCAAATCCACGCTGCTCGCGCTCGTCGCCGGCGCGCGCGAAATCCAGATCGGGCGGGTCGAGGCGCTCGGCAGCGATCTCGCCGACCGGCGCCGGCGCGCTGCCGTCCAGCCGCGCATCGCCTACATGCCGCAGGGCCTCGGCAAGAACCTCTATCCGACGCTTTCGGTGTTCGAGAACGTCGACTTCTTCGGTCGCCTGTTCGGGCAGGGGCGCCGCGAGCGCGCCGCGCGCATCGCCGAGCTGCTCGCCAGCACCGGCCTTGCGCCGTTCCGCGACCGCCCGGCGGCGAAGCTCTCGGGCGGCATGAAGCAGAAGCTCGGCCTGTGCTGCGCGCTGATCCACGATCCCGACCTGCTGATCCTCGACGAGCCGACGACCGGCGTCGATCCGCTCTCGCGGCGCCAGTTCTGGGAGCTGATCGACAGCCTGCGCGCGCGCCGGCCCGGCATGAGCGTGCTCGTCGCCACCGCCTACATGGAGGAGGCGGCGCGCTTCGACTGGCTGGTGGCGATGGACGCCGGGCGCGTGCTCGGCACCGGCACGCCGGCCGAGCTGCTGGCGCGCACCGGCGAGGCGACGCTCGAAGGCGCTTTCATCGGCCTGCTGCCGGAGGAACGGCGGCGCGCCCACCGCGCGCTCGTCATTCCGCCGCGCCGCGCCGACGGCGACGTGCCGGCGATCGAGGCGAGCGGACTGACGCAGCGCTTCGGCGACTTCACCGCCGTCGACCGCGTCAGCTTCCGCATCGAGCGCGGCGAGATCTTCGGCTTCCTCGGCTCCAACGGCTGCGGCAAGACGACCACGATGAAGATGCTCACCGGCCTGCTGCCGCCGAGCGAGGGGCAGGCCGCGCTGTTCGGCCGGACGGTCGATGCGCGCGACCTGGAGACGCGCAAGCAGGTCGGCTACATGTCGCAGGCCTTCTCGCTCTACGGCGAACTGACGGTGGCGCAGAACCTCGACCTGCACGCGCGCCTCTTCCATCTGCCGAAGGAACGCATCGCGCCGCGCATCGCCGAACTGGTCGAGCGCTTCGGCCTTTCCGCCTTCCTCGACGCGCCGGCCGCCGAGCTGCCGCTCGGCATCCGCCAGCGCCTGTCGCTTGCCGTCGCCGTGGTGCACGCGCCGAAGCTGCTGATCCTCGACGAGCCGACCTCGGGCGTCGATCCGATCGCGCGCGACGAGTTCTGGGCGCTGCTCGTCGAACTGTCGCGCGGGCAGGGCGTCACCATCTTCATCTCGACGCATTTCATGAACGAGGCCGAGCGCTGCGACCGCATCTCGCTGATGCACGCCGGGCGGGTGCTGGCCAGCGACACGCCGGCCGCGCTCTGCGCCGCGCGCGGCGCGGCGACGCTGGAGGACGCCTTCATCGCCTATCTCGAAGAGGCGGCCCGGCAGGACGCGCCGGCGCCCGCCGCCGGCAGCGGCGCCGACGGCGAAGCGGCGTCCCCGCGCAGCCCGGCATCGGGCCACGGGCGCGTCGCCGCCTTCAGCCTGCGCCGCCTGCTCGGCTACGCCTACCGCGAGGCGCTCGAACTGCGCCGCGACCCGATCCGCCTGACCTTCGCGCTGCTCGGTTCGGTCCTCCTCATGTTCGTGCTCGGCTACGGCATTTCGATGGACGTCGAAGGGCTGCGCTTCGCCGTCCTCGACCGCGACGGAACGCCGGAAAGCCGCGCCTACGTGCAGAACATCGCCGGTTCGCGCTACTTCATCGAGCGCCCTCCGCTCGCCGGCTACGCCGACCTCGACCGCCGCATGCGCGCCGGCGAGCTGGCGCTGTCGATCGAGATTCCCTCAGGCTTCGGACGCGACCTGCGGCTCGGGCGCAAGCCCGAGGTCGGCGTCTGGGTCGACGGCGCGATGCCCTACCGCGGCGAGACGGTGCGCGGCTACGTCGAGGGCATGCATCGCAAGTACGTCGCCGAACTCGTCGTCGAGACCACCGGCAACGCCGCCGCGTCGGCCGCGACGCTCGAAGCGCGCTACCGCTACAACCAGGACTTCAAGAGCATCTACGCGATGGTGCCGGCGGTCATCCCGCTCCTGCTCATCTTCATCCCGGCCATCCTGATGGCGCTCGGCGTCGTGCGCGAGAAGGAACTCGGCTCGATCACCAATCTCTACGTGACGCCGGTCACCCGCCTCGAATTCCTGCTCGGCAAGCAGCTGCCCTACATCGTCATGTCGATGATCAGCTTCTTCCTGCTCGTGCTGCAGGCGGTCGTCGTCTTTGGCGTGCCGGTCAAGGGTAGCCTGTTCGCGCTCTCCTGCGCCGCGCTGCTCTACGTGACGGCGACCACCGGCATCGGCCTGCTGATGTCCACCTTCACCCGCACGCAGATCGCCGCGCTGTTCGGCACGGCCATCCTGACCATGCTGCCGACCGTGCAGTTCGCCGGCCTGACGACGCCGGTCAGCGCGCTCGAAGGCTTCGGTTACTGGGTCGGACAGTTCTTCCCGGCCACCTATTTTCTCGTCATCAGCCGCGGCATCTTCACCAAGGCGCTCGACTTCTCCGATCTGGCCGGGCAATTCGCTGCGCTCGCCGCCTTCATCCCGGTGCTCACGCTGATCAGCCTCGTATTGCTGCGCAAGCAGGAGAAATAGCCATGCCGGGTGCGCGCCTCGTTTCCAGCCTTTCCAACATCTACCGTCTCGGCGTCAAGGAGCTGCGCAGCCTGACGGCCGACAAGGTGCTGCTGGTGCTGATCGTCTGGGCCTTCTCCGGCGCCATCTACGAAGCGGCGACGGGCGTTTCGATGGAGCTGCACAACGCCCCGGTGGCGGTCGTCGACGAAGACCGCTCGCCGCTCTCGCGGCGTCTCGTCGACGCCCTCTATCCGCCGTACTTCAAGACGCCCGAGTACATCGCGCTGAGCGAGATCGACCCGGCGATGGACAAGGGGCGCTATTCCTTCGCCATCGTCATCCCGGCCAACTTCCAGCGCGACGTGGTCGCCGGGCGCAACCCCGAGGTCCAGCTCAACATCGACGCGACGATCATGAGCCAGTCCTTCATCGGCGCGAGCTACATCCAGGCCATCGCCGCCGGCGAAATCAGCGAGTTCCTCACCGGCACGCGCGACACCGCAGAACTGCCGATCCGCCTGATGACGCGCGTGCGCTTCAATCCCAACCTCACCGGCACCTGGTTCGGCGGCGTCATGGAGGTGATCAACAACGTCACCATGCTGACCATCATCCTGGTCGGCGCCGCGCTGATCCGCGAACGCGAGCACGGCACCATCGAACACCTGCTGGTCATGCCGCTGCGCCCGGCCGAGATCATGCTCGCCAAGATCTGGGCCAACGGCCTCGCCGTCCTGCTCGGCGCCACCTTCGCCCTCACAGTCATCGTGCAGAAGGTGCTGCAGGTGCCGATCGCCGGCTCGGTCCCGCTCTTCCTCGGCGCCGCCGCGCTCTACCTGTTCGCCGCCGCCTCGATCGGCATCTTCCTCGGCACCCTGGCGCGCTCGATGCCGCAGCTCGGCCTCCTGATCATCCTGACCATCATCCCGCTGCAACTGCTCTCCGGCGGCGTCACCCCGCGCGAAAGCATGCCGCAGCTGATCCAGGACATCATGCTGCTCGCCCCGACCACCTATTTCGTCCGCCTCGCGCAAGCCATCCTCTACCGCGGCGCCGGCCCCGGCGTCGTCTGGAGCGACCTGCTCGCCATGCTCGGCGTCGGCAGCGCCTTCTTCATCCTCGCCCTCGGCCGCTTCCGCCGCTCGGTGACACAGACGCAGGTTTAGATGTGGATCGAACGAGATCCGCTCGTGCTCCGATGACTTGGCTGCGCCTCGCGCATAAAAAAGCGGGCGCCGAAGCGCCCGCTTTCCATATTGCGCCGCGCTTGGGTGTTGTCAGAAGGTGTGACGCATCCCGATCTGGAAGCCGGAGACAGTGCCCCCCTTGGTCGCGCCTCCGGTTGCATTGATGCCGAAATCGTAGGCGGTCGGAACGTTGTTGTCGCTCTTCAGATTGGCATAGGTCGCCTTCAGGATAGTGCGCTTGGAGAGACTGTGTTCGTAGCCCACAGCCCACAGGCGTGCGCCCGAGTCGTTGATTGCGGCATCGCCCTTGATGTCGTTGGCCTTGTAGAACTGGCCGACGATCTTGCCCGCAGCGCTTACGTTGTAAGTGGCACCCAGGCCCCAAACGTCCTGCTTTTGGTTGGTGCCGGCGGCGTCGGATTTGAGCTCCGTGCGTTCGTAGAGAGCACGAAGCGTCGCCACGCCGAAATCATAGAGGCCGGCGATGCGGAAATCGTTCACTTTTTCGTTGGCGCCAACATAGGTGACTGCGGGAGACGCATAGTTTGTCGCGGTGTTCTTCAGATTCAGTGCGCTGTAGGTGACGCCGGCGAAAACCGGGCCGTTCTTGTAGGTCAGGCCGAGGTCATAGCCCGAGGTGTCGATTCCGGAGGCGCCGCTCGCCTTGTTCTCGTTCGCGATGTAAACCGCCGTGGCGTTGAGGCCGGAGAAGGTCGGCGTGGTGTAGGAAATGGCGTTTTTCCAGCGCGTGTCGAAGGTCGAGTATTGGCTTGACGAACGGCCTCTGACTCCGGGGACGTAGGTTCCGCCGGCATCGGTCGTGCCCATTACTTGACCTCCCAGCTTGCCGAGGATGCCTCCGGCGTAGCCGATACCGGTCGCGCCGGCAAAGACGTCAATGCGGTTGCCGAGGGTCCGCGTTGGGCCGCTCAGCACGCCGAGGGCGATCTTGCCGAAGTCGTTGCTCTGCAAGCCGACGAAGGTGTCACGGCCGAAGGAGAACGAGCTGCCGCTGTCGATACCGACGCTGCCTTCGAGCTGGAATATGGCAGAGAGGCCGTTGCCCAGGGCTTCCGAGCCCTTGAAGCCAAGGTAGGAAGAGTTGGCGGAAACGCGGTTCAGGCGTTCGAAAGCATTGGCGCCGCTGCTTTGGTTGCTTGCATTGACGTTGTCGAAGGTGACGTCGGCAACGCCGTAGACAGTGACATTCGACTGTGCCAACACGCTGCTGGAGGCCAGTGTGGCAAGCGCCAGTGCGATGAGTTTCTTTTGCATCTGAATTTCCTCTTGGTTTAAATGACAACGACTGGAGCGTGAATGCCCGTCACCGGGCATCTCCTCCATGTGGGCGAGGATCGACGCAGCTTGAGTTGCAACGGCCCGGACGGAACGAAGATGCAGCATTGCTGCCGGTCTTCGCCCTGTCCCGCCGACCGTTCCCGCTGCGCCCAACGTCCTCGCGTGCCGTGGCACCATTTCCCCCTTCCCGCTCGTCGTTCCCTTGCGCAAGCGACAAGTCTGTCCTGGCTGATTTGATGCACACCTTGTCGTCCGGATGGAAGTGCCTGAGTCGTGACTTCGGACTCCATGGGGCGACGTGGGGCAGCGTACCTGCGGCGTATTACACGCCGGTGTCAGGAGCTTGAACGATTGATGAGTGCGGCTGGACGCGATAAGCAGCGGCAGGCAGCAGAATTCGCCTCGCCAAAGGCGTTGCTGATCGCCATCATCCTGCCGATGCGATGGACGGTTTCAGGGCAAGGTTGGGGAGAGTCGAGGGCGCTGGCTGTTTTATTCCCGGGGGCGTGCTGAACGCCGGTTCAGGCTGCGTTGATCGCTGCCATTCCCTGGGGCGGAGCGTCGCCGCCCGGAGTTTCTTGATGCAAATCATGGGAGCCGGAGGCCGTCTCGCCTATGATTTTCCTACCGCATATGCGGGCATCGGAGTTTCAGAAACGATGTGTCTCCTCCTCCGCAAGTGTTGTACGGCGGCCCTGGCCGCCGTTTTTTTGTGCTCGCCGGTCAATGCGGCTCATGCCGCCGATCCTGGCGCGCTGCCGCCGGTCGATCTTTCCTCTCCGGCGCTGCCGGCCGCGCTCGATGCGCAGGTCGGCTACGAAGCCCTGGCGGCCTTGTCCGCGGCGGAGCGGGGCGCTTTCCGGGAGCGTTTGATCGCTGTCGAGGTCGATCTGGCGAACAGCCCCGGTTTTGGCGTCGAGCTCGTCGACGGGCGGCCGGAAGCGCGCTACCGGATGGCCTTCAACAACGTCGCCGAAGGCTGGAACTGGTATCCGCAGGCCGACCCGCAGCGCGAGGACTACTACCACGCGAAGTTCCTGCCGCTCAAATCGGTATCCGTCGAGCGCGGCGAGTACGTGCATGAGGACAAGATCGGCGAGCCGCAGCGCATGAAGGTGAATTGGCGCTACGACTATTTCCTCGCCTTCGAGAATCTCTACGACTTCTACCCGCGCGCGGCAGACGACGACGCGGGCTTCGCCGCCGCGCTGCCGCCGGAGGCGCAGGCGGGGGCGGTGCGCATGCTGGCGCTGGCCAGCCTTTCCGAACCCTACGTTTCGGAAAGCACGACCTTCTGGAAAGCGACCCACGGGACGCCGACCGATTTCACGCTGAAAAAGCGCTACCTGATCGGGCAACTGCAGGCCGTATGGTTCGTCGATGCTGCGAGCGGGCGCGTGCTGGCCCGCCTGCAAAGAAAAACGGCGCCCTGAGCGCCGTTTTTTTCCGGCGCGCAACGGCGCCGGTTGGTAAATCTCCGTCGTCTTCAGCGGTAGACCAGCACCGGAATCTTCGAGTGCGTCAGCACCTTGTTGGTCTCGCTGCCCAGCAGCAGGCCGCTGAAGCCGCGGCGGCCGTGCGAGGCCATGAAGATCAGGTCGCAGCCGGCCTGGTTGGAGGCCTCGATGATCGCTTCGTAGGGCACGTCGCTGGTCAGCGCCAGCTTGCCGCATTGGACGCCGGATTCCTGGCACAGCTTTTCGACGAAGGCGAGGTTCTGCTCGGCCTGCTGGTCGGCGAGCTCGGCGAACTTTTCCGGCGTCGTCGGGTCGATCAGAGCGCCCTCGCCGTAGTAGGTGACCGGGTATTCGGGCTTGGCGAAAAAGGCGGTGATGCGGGCGCCGGCTTCCTTGGCGAAAAGCACGGCGCGGCGGGCGGTTTCCTGCGAGAGTTCGGAGCCGTCGGTGGGGACGAGAATATGTTTGAACATGATCGTTCCTTTCTTATGCGATAGATCCACTATAGGCACGGAATCCTACGTTAATCTTGATCGAAGTCAAAACCCGCCTCCTCGGCCCGGCGGAAACTTGATGTCATGAAGATCACTTTTTTCGGCGCTGCCGGCGAAGTCACGGGGTCCTGCTATCTGATCGAGAGCGCGGCGGCGTGTTTCATGGTCGATTGCGGCATGTTCCAGGGCGGCGGCGATGCCTACCAGAAGAATCTGCAAGCCTTGCCCTTCGACGTGCGCAAGCTCGATTTCGTGCTGCTCACGCACGCGCACATCGACCACTCGGGCCTGCTGCCGCGCCTGAGCATGCTCGGCTATCGGGGGCCGGTCTATGCCACGCCGGCCAGCATCGACCTCGTCCAGGTCTTGCTGCTCGACAGCGCGCACATCCAGGAAAAGGAAAGCGAATGGCAGCTGCGCCAGCGCCACCGGCGCGGTAGCGCGATGCGCGGCATGCAGACGCCGCTGTACACGGTGACACAGGCGCAGGCCAGCCTGAAGCAGTTGCGCGCGGTGTCCTACGGCGAGCATTTCTCGCCGGCGCCGGGCGTCGAATTCTGCCTGCGCGACGCCGGGCACATCCTCGGCTCGGCGATCGTTGAGCTGTGGCTGGAGGAGGGCGGCAAGAAGCGCAAACTGGTGTTCTCGGGCGACCTCGGGCAGCCCAATCGGCCGGTGCTGCGCAATCCGACGCCGATCGCCGAGGCCGACATCCTGTTCGTCGAGTCGACCTACGGCAACCGCCTGCACAAGAAGCTCGACGAAACGCTCGACGAAATCGTCGACGCCTTCCACTACACCCTGCACAAGAAACGCGGCAACATCGTCATCCCGGCCTTCGCCGTTGGGCGCACGCAGGAGATGCTCTATGTGCTCGGCGAACTGGTGCGGCGCGGGCGCATGGCGCCGCTTACGGTCTATGTCGATTCGCCGATGGCCAGCGCGGCGACGCAGATCACGATGCGCCACCAGTCCCTGCTCGACGGCGAAACGCGCGAACTGATCTCCTGGCAGCAACGCAATCCGGACAAGCTGCGCGTCGTTTTCGTCGCCGACGTCGAGGAGTCGATGCGCCTGAACGAGATCAAGCACGGCGCGGTGATCCTGTCGGCGAGCGGCATGTGCGACGCCGGACGGATCAAGTACCATCTGCAGAACAATCTGTCGCGGCCCGAATGCTCGGTGCTGATCACCGGCTTCCAGGCGGCCGGCACGCTCGGCCGGCGGCTGGTCGACGGCGCCCGCGTGGTGCGCCTGTTCGGCAAGGCGACGCCGGTGCGCGCCGACATCTTCACCATCGGCGGCCTCTCCGCGCACGCCGACCAGGCGGCGCTGCTCGACTGGCTGGGCGCCTTCCGGCAGCCGCCGCAGCACACCTTCGTGGTGCATGGCGAGGCCGATACGGCGGCTATTTTCGCCGGGCTGGTCCGTGAGCGGCTGGGTTGGGCGGGCGTCGAACAGCCGGTCCTCAGGCAGGAAATCGTTTTGTAACCGCGCTTCGCGACGCCCTCACAAGAATCGACAAGCAAACAACAGGCAGCAATCCTCAACGGAGTTCAACATGAGCAACAACGGTTCACCGGCGAAACACGAGTCCGGCATCGATCTGAGCACCGCCAGTCCCTTCGAGAGCATGCTCTCGGACTTCGAGAAGCGCGTCGATCCCTTCGGCGTCACGACGTCGCTGATCAACGCCACGGCCGCCTGGATGATGCATCCGCAGGAACTGTCGCGGGCGGTCGGCGCGATGTCCGGCGACGTGCTGGCGCTGCAGACGCACATCTTGCGCCGCAGCTTCGGCATGCCGAGCCAGGACGTGGTGACGCCCCACGCCGACGATGCGCGCTTCGCCGACCCGGTCTGGAGCGACTCGCCGAGCTGGGACATCGTCAAGGAAGCCTATCTGGCGATCACCCACCGGCTGGAGGATATGCTCTTCGAGACGCCCGGCCTTTCGGAGAAGGAGCGCCGGCGCGCCGCCTTCTGGGTGCGCAAATGGCTCAACGCGATGGCGCCGACCAACTTCTTCTGGACCAATCCGCTCGCCCAGCGCAAGTTCGTGGAAACGAAGGGCGAAAGTCTCGCCAAGGGCATGCAGTACCTGATGCGCGACATGCAGGCCAAGAACATCCAGATGGTCGAGCCGGACGCCTTCAAGGTCGGCACCGACCTCGGCACGACGCCGGGCCGCGTCGTGCTGCGCAACCGGATGGTCGAGCTGATCCATTACACGCCGACCACCGAGAAGGTGCACAAGACGCCGATCGTCATCATCACCCCGTGGATCAACAAGTTCTACATCCTCGACCTGACGCCCAAGAAGAGCCTCGTCAAATTCCTCACCGACCAGGGCTACAGCGTGTTCATCACGAGCTGGAAGAACCCGACCGCCGAGATGGCCGACGTCAGCTTCGACGATTATCTGCGCGACGGCGTCGATGCTTCGGTCAAGGCCGTCTGCGCGCTGTGCAAGGTGCCGCAGGTGCATCTGACCGGCTACTGCATCGGCGGCACGCTGGTGGCGACGTACATGGCCTGGGCCAGCCGCCACTACGGCGAAAAGAAGATGCCGGTCGCGCACTGGACGCTGTTCACGACGCTGACCGATTTCTCGAAACCGGGCGACATCGACGTCTTCATCGACGAGGGGACGGTCGCCGCGCTCGAGGAAAAGATGGCGAAGACCGGCTACCTCGACGGCAACGACATGGCGTCGAGCTTCCGCTTGCTGCGCTCGAACAGCCTCGTCTGGCACTACTACGTGCATAGCTACCTGTACGGCGAGGCGCTGCCGCCCTTCGACGTGCTGTACTGGAACGTCGATACCACCCGCATGCCGCGTGCCATGCACAGTTTCTACCTGCGCGAGATGTACCTGCACAACAAGCTGATGAAGCGCGACGCGCTGACCATCGCCGGAGAACCGATCGACCTCGACCGCATCACCCAGCCGCTCTACGCGGTCAGCGCGGTGGACGACCACATCGTCCCCTGGCATCAGTCCTACCGCATCCGCAAGTACGTCAACGTGAAGACGCCGGTGCGCTTCGTGCTCTCGACCTCGGGGCACATCCTCGGCATCGTCAATCCGGTCGTGCATCCGCCCAAGCGCAGCTTCTGGGTCGCCGAGCCCGAGCGCAACGAGCACTTCGAGCATTGGCTCGCGCGCGCCGAGAAGAAGCCGGGCTCGTGGTGGGAGGACTGGCTGGCCTGGCTGGCGCCGCAGTGCGGCCCGCTGGTCGCGCCGCCCGAGGTGTCGGCGAAGACCTACCCCGACCTGGGGCCGGCACCGGGAACCTACGTCTTCGAGCGCTGACCCCGCCGCATGACGGAAACGCTCCGGAGCCGCCCTCCGGAGCGTTTTTTTGTGCCGCCGTCGCGCCCGGAAGCCCGTCGTTACGGTGCTCCATCAGCGGATTTTGATGTTCGTCAATGCGAGGGCAGAGCCCGCCCCCGACAATCGGCGTACCACCTCAGCAGGATCATCCAATGCATAACATAAGAGAATTCATGGCCGACGATCACCGTCGTTGCGACGACGTGTTCGCCGATGCCGAACAGGCCGTCGCGGACGGCGACTGGGCGCGCGCCGACGCGCGCTTCGCGCAGTTTCGCCAGGCCGTGCTACAGCATTTCGCCGCCGAGGAATCCCTGCTCTTCCCGGCCTTCGAGGAAAAGACGGGCATGAGCATGGGGCCGACGCAAGTCATGCGCGGCGAGCACGTGCAGATGCGCGAGCTGTTGGAAGAGGGCGCGGCCGCCCTAGCGGCGCGCGATGCCGAAGGCTACTCGGGCAGCAGCGAGACTCTGCTCATCATGATGCAGCAGCACAACATGAAGGAAGAGAACGTGCTCTACCCGATGTGCGACCAGCATCTCGTCGACTACGTCGAAACCCTGGTGCCGCGCCTGCAGGCGCAGATTCAGAACCAACCCGGAGCGGATGCGTGATGGAAAAGAAAAACGTCAAGGTGATCGATGCCCGCAACATGGAGCCGCCGGAACCCTTCGTGCTGACCATGGAGGCGCTCGACCAGATCGGTCCGGACGAGAGCCTGCTGCTGCTGCTCACGCGCGAACCGCATCCCTTGTATCGGGCGCTCGAGGTCAATGGCTTTACGTACAAGACCGAGCGCACGCCGGAGGGCGTCGTCGAGATCACGATCTGGCACAAGGCGTAGATGCAGGCTTTGCTGTCCTTCGATCGGGCGCCGCCGTTCGGCGCGCCGCTGCGCTTCTTCCTGACGGCGCCCGCGTTCGCCGTGCTGGCCGGGCTGCTGCTGCTCTGGAGCGGGCCCGATCTGTTCGCCTCGCGCTGGACGCCGGAGGCGCTGGCGCTGACCCACCTGCTCACCGCCGGCTTCATGCTGCAGACGATGCTCGGCGCGCTGTTCCAGCTCCTGCCCGTCGTCGCCGGGGCGAACATGGTCCGCCCGCTGTTCGTCGCCCGGCTGGTCCATGTCGCGCTCACGGTCGGGACGCTGGCCCTGGTCGCCGGCTTCCTGACCTATGAGCCGCTTGCCTTTCGTTTCGCCGTGCTGTTTCTCGGCGCCGGCGCGACGCTCTTCATCGCCGCAGCCGGGCACGCGCTGCACGGCATCCCGGCGACCAGCCCGACCATTCGTGGACTACGGCTGGCGCTGATCGGCCTCGCCGTCACCGTCGCTTTCGGCCTGCTCCTCGCGGCATCGCTCGGCTGGTCGCTCGCGCTGCCGCTCGCGCAGCTGACCGACATCCACCTCGGCTGGGGCTTCGTCGCCTGGGGCTGCGCGCTGCTCGCCGCCGTCGGCTATGTCGTGGTGCCGATGTTCCAGCTGACGCCGTCCTATCCGGGTTGGTTCGGCAAGCATTTCGCGCGCTTCGTGCTCGGCGTCGCAGCCGTTTGGACCGTGGCCGACCTGGCCGGCTGGACGCTGCCGTCAGCGGTGCTGAGCGCGGCGGTGGTGCTCTGCGCGGCGGCTTTTGCCGTCGTCACCCTGAGCATCCAGTGGCGCAGCAAGCGGGCGAAGCTCGATCCGACGCAGGTCTATTGGCGCGTCGCGATGTTCAGCGCGCTCGCCGCCTGTGCCCTGTGGCTGGCCGCCTCCGCGATTCCCGCGCTGGCCGGGTGGCAGGGCTGGCCGCTGCTGTTCGCCGCGCTGCTGCTGCTCGGCGGCTTCATGTCGGTGATCGTCGGCATGCTCTACAAGATCGTCCCCTTTCTCGTCTGGCTGCACCTGCAAAATCTCGGGCGCGGCCGCGTGCTGGCGCCGAACATGAAAAAGGTGCTGGCCGAAACGCACATGCGCAAGCAGATGTACGCCCATTTCGCCGCCGTCGTCCTGTTCCTCGGCGCCGTCGTCTGGCCGCAGGGGCTCGCCTACCCGGCCGGCGCCGCGCTGGTCCTCGCCAACGGCTGGCTGGTGCGCAACCTCCTTGCGGCGCTCGGCGTCTACCGCCGCCATCTCGTGCAGATCGCTGCCGTACTCGACGTCCCGCTCGCGGGCGCGTTGTGATGTGGCGCAAGGCCGCACTACGGGTATCCCCATGAATGCCATTTTCCTTGCCGCGCCGCATCGCGTGATGTTCTTCGGCGGCGCCGTCCAGACTCTCCTCGCCATCGCCTTCTGGGCCGTCGATCTCGGTGCGCGCTACGCCGGCCTTTACGCGGCGCCGTTCTGGCCTTTCCCGTCGGTCTGGCTGCACGCGCTGCTGATGCTTTACGGGGTTTTTTCCTTCTTCGTCTTCGGCTTCCTGATGACCGCGCTGCCGAAGTGGGTGGGCGGAACGGCCCTCGAACGCCGGCGCTATCTGCCGCCTTTCCTGCTCATGGCGGCCGGCTGGGCGATGTTCTATCTGGCGCTCCGGGTGCCGGCGCTGGTCGTTTTCTCGTTGCTGCTGGTAGCGGCCGGCTGGAGCTGGGGATGGTGGTCGCTGCTCGGCGCCGCGCGCCTGGGAGCGAATCAGGACAAGCGCCATGCCTGGGCGGCGCTCGGCGCGCTCGGCGTCGGCGTGCCGGGGCTGCTGGCCTTCGCCGCCGGCTTGCGGACGGGCGATGCGGGCTGGGTGCGCCTGGCGATCGAATGCGGGCTCTGGGGCGTCTTGCTGCCGCTCTTCGTCACCGTCAGCCACCGCATGCTGCCGTTCTTTTCGAGCATGGTGATTCCGCGCTACAAGATCTACCGTTCGATGCCGCTGCTCTGGGTGCTGCTCGCGTGCTTCGCCGCGCATGCGCTCGGTGCCGGGCTGGGCCGGCCCGGCTGGGTGTGGCCGAGCGACGCGCTGGCCGCCGGCGTCGCGCTCTTCCTGAGCTGGAAATGGCAGGTGCATCGCAGCTTCGCCGAGCCGCTGGTCGCCATGCATCACGTCGCGACGCTCTGGCTGGGCGCCGGACTGGCTCTCTACGCAGTGCAGGGCGGGCTCGGCAGTCTCGGCATCGGCTGGGGCGGGCTGGCGCCGCTGCATGCGCTGGGAATCGGCTATTGCGCGTCGATGCTGCTCGGCATGGCGACGCGCGTGACGCTCGGCCATTCGGGGCAGGCGCCGGCCGCCGACCGCTGGACCTGGGGGCTGTTCTGGGCGCTCCAGGGCGTCGCCGCGCTGCGCCTGGCCGGCGATTTCCTGAGCTTCGGCGGTGCCGGCAACCTCTTCTGGCTGGCCGCGCTCGGCTGGCTCGCGGTATTCGGCGCCTGGTGTTGGCTGTATCTGCCGATTTACCTGAAGCCGCGCTCCGACGGAGCCCAGGGATGAGCTACCTGCTGCTCAAGCACCTGCACGTGACCTGCGTCGCCCTCAGCGGCGCCGGATTCCTGCTGCGCGGGTTGTGGATGCTGCTCGATTCGCCGATGCTGCGGCGGCGTTGGGTGCGCATCGCGCCGCATCTGATCGACACGCTGCTGCTCGGCAGCGCGATCGCGATGGCCGTGCTCAGCGCGCAGTATCCTTTCGCGCAGGGCTGGCTGACGGCCAAGGTGCTCGGTCTGCTGGTCTATATCGTGTGCGGCGCGGTGGCCTTGAAGCGCGGCAGGACGAAGGCGCAGCGCGCGCTCTTCTTCGGCATCGCGCTGGCCACCTTCGCCTGGATCGTTTCGGTGGCGTTGACCCGCAACCCGCTCGGAATCTTCGCCGCGCTGGCCTGAACAGCCGCCGGGGGGCGGGAGATACCTGCCGGCGCTTCGATTTTCCGCAGGTCTAGTGCGTCATCAGCTTCTTGAGGCCCGGCGTATTGAGGATCCGGATGTGCTTCTGCTGCACGGCGATCAGCCCCTCTTCCTGGAAGCGGGAGAAGGCGCGGCTGACCGTTTCGAGCTTGAGGCCGAGATAGCTGCCGATCTCGTCGCGCGTCATGCGCAGGTTGAATTCGGCCGGCGAGTAGCCGCGCGCCGTGAAGCGCTGCGAGAGATTGAGCAGGAAGGCGGCGAGCCGCTCCTCGGCGCGCATGGTGCCGAGCAGCATCATGACGCCGTGGTCGCGCACGATCTCGCGGCTCATCACCTTGTGGAAGTGTTTCTGCAGCGTGTGGATTTCGCGCGACAGGTCTTCGAGCAGCGCGAAGGGGATCGTGCATACCTCGCTGTCCTCGAGCGCCACGGCGTTGCAGGTGTGGATCTCGCTGCTGATGCCGTCGAGGCCGAGCAGTTCGCCGGTCATCTGGAAGCCGGTGACCTGATCGCGGCCGTCTTCGATCAGCACGTCGGTCTTGAAAAAGCCGCTGCGGATCGCGTAGATCGAATCGAAGGGCTGGCCGGAGCGGTAGAGGTGTTCGCCGCGCTTGAGACGCTTGCGCGTCGATACCAGTTCGTCGAGCTTGGCCAGTTCCATCTGGTTCAGGCCGTAGGGCAGGCAGAGTTCCTGAAGATTGCAGTTGGAACAGGCGGTCTTGATGACCTCCAGCGTAACTTTCGCGGTCGCACCTTGCGGGGGCATGAGGGTCCTTTACCTAGCTGTGACTGCGTTTGATCCACGTCAACGCGAATTGTTCCGGGCGGTCGGATAATGCCTCATCCAATGGTGCAATGAAAACATGACCTCCAGCGTAACCAACTCAGCTAACGTTGTTTTCGATCCGCAGATCATCCGTCGTTTCGACGTCAACGGTCCGCGCTACACGTCGTATCCGACGGCTGACCGTTTCGTCGAGGCGTTCGATTCAGACGCGTACAAACTCTGGCTCGGGAAACGCAATATCGGCGGTATCAGCCGACAGCTTTCATTGTACTTCCATATCCCCTTCTGCAACACCATCTGCTATTACTGCGCCTGCAACAAGATCATCACGAAGGACCACGGGCGCTCGGCCAAATACCTGAAATATCTGGCTAAAGAGCTTGATCTGCAGAGCCGTTACCTGGAAGGCGAAGACCACGAAGTCGCGCAGCTGCACTGGGGCGGCGGCACGCCGACCTTCCTCTCGCATGACGAGATGCGCCAGCTGATGGCGGCGACGAAGAAGCATTTCCGCCTGATCGAGGACGGCGAGTATTCGATCGAAGTCGACCCGCGCAAGGTCGACCGCGCGACCGTCGAGCTGCTTGGCGAACTCGGCTTCAACCGCATGAGCATCGGCGTTCAGGACTTCGACGAGAACGTGCAGAAGGCCGTCAACCGCATCCAGAGCGAGGAGGAAACCTTCGGCGTGATGGAAGCGGCGCGCGCCAACGGCTTCAAGTCGATCAGCGTCGATCTCATCTACGGCCTGCCCAAGCAGACCGTGATGGGCTTCAACCGCACGCTCGACCGCGTCATCGCGTCGAGCCCCGACCGCCTGTCGATCTACAACTATGCGCACCTGCCGAGTTTGTTCAAGCCGCAGCGGCGCATCCTCGAATCGGACATGCCGAACGCCGATTCGCGTCTGCAGATTCTCGCGCTGGCGATCCGCAAACTGACCGAGGCGGGCTACGTCTATATCGGCATGGACCACTTCGCCAAGCCGAACGACGAACTCGCCGTGGCGCAGCGCCAGGGGCGCCTGCACCGCAACTTCCAGGGCTACTCGACGCACTCGGACTGCGACCTACTGGCCTTCGGCATTTCGTCGATCGGCAAAGTCGGGCCGACCTACAGCCAGAACGTGAAGACGCTCGACGAGTACTACGACCGCCTCGACGCCGGCGTGCTGCCGGTCTATCGCGGCATCGAGCTGAACGCCGACGACATCCTGCGGCGCGCCATCATCCAGGCGCTGATGTGTCATTTCGAGCTGTCGCTCGAATCGATCGAGATCGCACACTTGATCGATTTCAAGAAATACTTCGCCGCCGAAATCGAGGACCTGCGCGAGATGCAGGCGGCTGGGCTGGTGCGTATCGAGGACAAGTGGATCACCGTGCTGCCCCCGGGCCGCATGCTGGTGCGCGCCATCTCGATGGTGTTCGACAAGTATCTGCGCGCCGACCGGCAGCGCACGCGCTATTCCAAGGTCATCTGATCCGGAGTGTCCGGGCGGGGCATGGTGAGTCGGGGGTTTGAAAGGGGTAAACTCCCGACTCCCGGCTTTTTCCCAGCGACTCCGCAATGCCTGACTCCGGCTTCATCGCACTCTTCCTGATCGGACTTCTCGGCGGCACGCACTGCGTCGGCATGTGCGGCGGCATCGTCGGCGCGCTGTCGCTCGGCGGCCCGTCGCGCCTCTCTCTGCATCTCGCCTACAACGGCGGCCGTATCGCGAGCTATGCGCTGGCCGGCGCGCTGGCCGGCGCGCTCGGCGGCCTCAGTCTGGTCCTCGCCGGACAGCTGCCGCTGCGTATCGCCCTCTACGTGCTCGCCAACCTGATGCTGGTCGCCATGGGCCTCTACCTGATCGGCGTCACGCGCGCGCTGGCCTTCACCGAACGCGCCGGCCAGCATCTGTGGCGGCGCATCCAGCCGCTGACCCGCCGCTTCCTGCCCGCACGCAGCACAGTTCAGGCGTTTCCGCTCGGCCTGCTGTGGGGGTGGTTGCCCTGCGGGCTGGTTTATAGTGCCTTGGCGACGGCGCTGACCAGCGGCTCGGCGGTGCGCGGCGCCGGACTGATGCTCGCCTTCGGCCTCGGCACGCTGCCCAACCTGCTGCTCGCCGGCCTGCTCGCGGCGCGCCTGCGCGCCTACGCCGCGAAGCCGGCGGTGCGCCTGACGGCCGGGCTGCTCGTCCTCGGTTTCGGCGCGTGGGGGCTGCTCGGCGCCGCCCGCTTGGCTTTTCAGGCTTAGGAGAAAGACATGTTCAAGGTATTGATCGCGGTCGACGGTTCGTCCTGTTCGGAGCGCGCGGTAGACACCCTCGTCGCCCACGCAGCCTGGTTCCGCGAGGCGCCGGAAGTCCACCTGCTGTTCGTGCACGCGCCGCTGCCGGTGGGCGGCGTGCAGCAGCACATCGACCGCAAAGCGTTGGAAAATTACTACCGCGAAGAGGGCGAGGCGCAGCTGGCCGGCGCCGCGCGGCGGCTGGCCGATGCCGGCTTCGCCTTCCAGTCACATATCCACGTCGGTCCAGCCGCCGAGGTCATCGTACGCGTCGCCGACGATCTCGGCTGCGACCTGATCCTGATGGGAACGCACGGGCGCGGCGCGCTGCCGGCGGCGCTGCTCGGCTCGGTGACGCGCAAGGTGCTGCATCTGAGCAGCCGTCCGGTGCTGCTTGCCAAATGAGCAAGACAATGAGCGAAACGATGAACGAAGGTCCGGGGACGATGAGCGGGGCTGACGCCGCCGCGCCGGCGCAGCGCCTCGATCTGCCGGTTGCCGGCATGACCTGCGCCGCCTGCGCGGCGCGCATCGAGAAGGTGCTCGGCCGCTTGCCCGGCGTCAGCGCCAGCGTGAATCTCGCCGCCGAGCGCGCGCGCGTCGATCTCGCCGCGGGCGGAACGACGCCGCAGCAGGTCGTCGCGGCAATCGAGAAGGCGGGCTTCGGCGTGCCGCCGCAAACCCTCGAACTGGCGATCGACGGCATGAGCTGTGCGGCGTGCTCGACGCGCGTCGAGAAGGTGCTGAACCGCCTGCCCGGCGTCGAGGCAGCGGTCAATCTGGCCGCCGAGCGCGCGCGCATCCGCTACGTGCCGGGCCTCGCCGATTCCGCCGCGCTGATCGCGGCGGTGGCGCGCGCCGGCTACGGCGCGCGCGTCGCCGATGACCGCGCGCGCGAGGAGGAGAAGGCGCGCAAGCTCGCGCTCTACCGGGCCGAGCTGCGCCGCTTCTGGATCGCCGCCGCGCTGACGCTGCCGCTCGTGGCGCAGATGGCGACGATGTTCGGCGCCGACGGCTGGCGCGGCCACCACGAGGACCTGCTGCCGCGCTGGCTGCAGCTCCTGCTTGCGACGCCGGTGCAGTTCTGGATCGGCTGGCGCTTCTACGACGGCGGCTGGAAGGCGCTGCGCGGCGGCGGCGCCAACATGGACGTGCTGGTCGCGCTCGGTACCAGCATGGCCTGGCTGTTCAGTGTCGTCGTCACGCTCTTCGGGCTGGCGCACCAGCACGTCTATTTCGAGGCTTCGGCGGCGGTGATCACGCTGGTCCTGCTCGGCAAGCTGCTCGAAGCGCGCGCCAAGGCCAAGACGACGGCGGCGATCGAGGCGCTCGTCCGCCTGCAGCCGAAGACGGCGCGCGTCGAGCGCGACGGCCAACTGGTCGAACTCGACGTCGGCCTGCTGATCCCGGGCGATATCTTCATCGTGCGTCCCGGCGAGAGCCTGCCGGTGGACGGCGAGGTGATCGACGGCGCGTCGAGCGTCAACGAAGCGATGCTGACCGGCGAGAGCATGCCGGTCGCCAAGCGCGCCGGCGACCGCGTCTTCGCCGCCACGGCGAACGGCGAAGGCATGCTGCGCTGCCGGGCGACCGGCGTCGGCGAGCACACGCTGCTCGCCGGCATCATCCGCATGGTCGCCGAGGCGCAGGGCTCGAAGGCGCCGGTGCAGCGGCTGGCCGATCGCATCTCGGCGGTCTTCGTGCCGGTCGTCTGCCTGATCGCGCTCGCCACCTTCGCCGGCTGGTGGTGGCTCGGCGGCGACTTCACGACGGCGCTGATCAACGCCGTCGCCGTGCTCGTCATCGCCTGCCCGTGCGCGCTCGGATTGGCGACGCCGACGGCGATCATGGTCGGCACCGGGCAGGGCGCGCGCGCCGGCATCCTCGTGAAGAACGCCGAGGCGCTCGAACGCGCGCAGAAGGTCGGCGTGCTGGCCGTGGACAAGACAGGCACGCTGACGCGCGGCGAGCCGGTGCTGACCGATCTCGTGCCGCTCGCCGGCGGCGCCGATGCCGCCGACGAGGCGCTGCTGCTCGCCGCCGGACTGGAACAGGGCTCCGAGCATCCGCTCGCGCGCGCCGTGCTGCAGCGCGCCGCCGGCCTGGCGCTGCCGGCGCTCGAAGAATTCCAGGCGACGCCGGGGCAGGGCGTCGCCGGTGCGCTCGGCGGCCGCCGCCTGCGCCTCGGGGCGCCGGACTGGTTTGCCGATGCGGCGTTGCCCGCGGCGCAGATCGCCGCGCTGCAAGGAGCCGGCAAGACCGTCGTCGTGCTCGCCGAGACCGTGGACCGGCAAACGCGGCCGCTCGCGCTGCTGGCCATCGCCGACCCCCTGCGCGACACCTCGCGCGCCGCCGTGGCGCGCCTCAAGGCGCTCGGCATCCGCGTCGTGATGCTGACCGGCGACAACGCGGCGACCGCCGCGGCGATCGCCCGCGAGGCCGGGATCGACGATTTCCGCGCCGGCATCCTGCCCGGCGACAAGGCGGCCGAGGTCGGCGCGCTGAAGGGCGGCGGCAGCGTCGTCGCGATGGTCGGCGACGGCATCAACGACGCGCCGGCGCTGGCCGCGGCCGACGTCAGCTTCGCCATGGGCGCCGGCTCGGACGCGGCGATCGAGGCCTCCGACATGACGCTGGTGCGCAGCGACCTGAACGGCGTCGCCGACGCCGTGCTGCTGTCGCGCGCGACGCTCGGCAAGATCCGGCAGAACCTGTTTTTCGCCTTCATCTACAACGTGCTGGGGATTCCGCTCGCGGCCCTCGGCCTGCTCAACCCGGTGATCGCCGGCGCGGCGATGGCCATGAGTTCGGTCTCGGTGGTGTCGAACTCGCTGCTCCTGCGCCGCTGGCGGCCGGGCGGCAAGATTTAGCCCGGCAGCCCCCCCTTCACGAAAGGAAAACGCACATGGAAGAGATCGTCATCGGCATCGGCGGCATGAGTTGCCAGGGCTGCGTCAAGAACGTCACGGGCGTCCTGCAGGCGCTGCCCGGCGTCGAGCGCGTCGAGGTCTCTCTAGAGGCCGCGCGCGCGACCATCGTCTTCGACTCGCAGCGAGTCGGGCCGGCGCAGTTCCGCGACGCGGTCGAAGGCGCCGGCTTCGACATCGTCTGACGGTCGCCGGCGGGGCGCGCCCGGCGCTCTGGTAAGATCGGCCTTTCCTTCGACGCCAGACCCGCCATGCACAAAAAAACCCATAGCGCTCCGGCCCCCGCGCCGGAAAACCCGCCCGCCGCGCCGACCGAGCCCGTCCGCCTGACCCGTCTCTCGCACGGCGGCGGCTGCGGCTGCAAGATCGCGCCCGGCGTGCTCGAGAAAATCCTCGCCAAGACCGCGCCGGCGCTGGTGCCGCCGCAGCTCCTGGTAGGCATCGAGACGAGCGACGACGCCGCCGTCTACCAGATCAACGCCGACCAGGCGATCGTCGCGACGACGGACTTCTTCATGCCCATCGTCGACGACCCGCACGATTTCGGCCGCATCGCGGCGACCAACGCGATTTCCGACATCTACGCCATGGGCGGCGTGCCGCTCTTCGCGCTGGCCATCGTCGGCATGCCGGTCAATACGCTGCCGCTGGAAACGATCAAGGGCATCCTTGAGGGCGGCGAAGCGGTGTGCGCCAAGGCGCGCATCCCGATCGCCGGCGGCCATACGATCGACTCGGTCGAACCGATCTACGGCCTCGCCGTGATCGGCCTCGTGCATCCGGGCAACGTGCGGCGCAACGCGGGCGCGCGTCCGGGCGACAAGCTGATCCTCGGCAAGGCGCTCGGCGTCGGCGTGTACAGCGCGGCCTTCAAGAAGGACCTGCTGGCCGACCCGGACTACGCCGCGCTGATCGCCTCGACCACGCAGCTCAACACGCCGGGGCCGGCGCTCGCCTGTCTCGACGGTGTGCATGCGATGACCGACGTCACCGGTTTCGGCCTGCTCGGCCATCTGATGGAACTCTGCAAGGGCTCGAAGGTGTCGGCGCGCATCGATTTTTCGGCGCTGCCCTTCCTGCCGAACGTTCTCGACTATGCCGCGCAGGGCTGCGTGACGGGCGCCTCGGCGCGCAACTGGACGGCCTGCGGCGAGCGCGTCGCGCTCGACGAGCGCCTCGGCGATACCGAGCGCGCGCTGCTCACCGATCCGCAGACGAGCGGCGGCCTGCTCATCGCCTGCGCGCCCGACGTCGTCACCGAAGTGCTCTCGATCTTCCTGCAGCAGGGCTTCGGCCACGCCACGGTGATCGGCGAGGTGCAAGAAGGCGAGCCGCGCATCGGTGTGATCTGAGCGTTCGCCGCGCCGGCGGGGCAGCGCCGGGCGGCAAAAAGCTCAAAGCTTGCTGCGCACGCTTTTCGGCGTCAGTCCGAAACGGCGGCGGAAAGCCGTCGAGAAATTCGCCTGCGCGGCGTAGCCCGCGATTTCCGCCGCTTGGGCGACGCTGACGCCGCGCTGCTGCAAGGCGTCGGCCGCGCGCTGCAGCCGGCATTCGCGCAGATAGTCGAAGATGCTAGTGCCGTACACCCGGCGAAAATGGCGTTGCAGGGTGTTTGCGTTGCAGCCGATTTCGCGCGCGATTTCGGCCATCCCCGAACCGTCCAAGGCGCCGCTTTGCAGCAACCCGTGCAGGCGGACGATGCGCCGGTATTCCGCCGGGCGCAGTTCGGGCGCCGTCGGCGCGCCGGACTCGGCGCCGGCGGTCTGGCTCAGCGCTTCGCCGATCAGTTCGAGTACCCGGCTTTCCTGGTAGAGCGAGCGCATCTGGCCGCCGAAGGCATCCGGTCTGACCAGCTGTTCGGCAATGGCGACGGCCCGCGTCGACGGCAACCAGGGCCGGATCGCGAGATGGCGGCCGAGGTGTTCGGGGTCGAGCCCACCGGCCTCGCACCACTCGGGTGTCATCGTCAGGACCACCATCCGCTCGCGCGTTCCGGCCCGGCTGCGGCGTTCGAATTCTTCCGGGACGCTCAACCGCATCACCGCGCCGCGTGGTATCGCCGTGCGCCCCTGTCCGGCGTCGAGGTCGAGCGCGGTGCCGCCGAAGCTGACCCGCGCGTTTCCTTCGAGCTTGAGCATCACCTTGATCCCCGTCTCCTGCGTCGGGAAGCGCACCTCCATGTCGTGCAGATGTTCGACGTCGGTGCAATGCAGGATGAGTCCGGCGCGCAGTTGCGAGATGGCGAAGCGGCCGGCCATCAACGACAGCGTTGCGTCCGCGGCGGGGAGCAGCACGCGGTGGCCTTCGCCGGCCGCCTGAGCGAGATGCGCGGCGCGGATCGCCGGGGTCGACAGGAAGCGCCCGGCGGGATGCGGCGGAGGCGGTTTCGGAGTCGCGGAATCAAACATTTTTCTCTTTCCGGCAAACAAAACGCAGGGAATTTTATAGGATACTGCCGCCGCTTGAAATGAAAACAATTCTCAATTGATGTTCGGCGGTGCGCCGCTCCGCCGGGGAGGTCGGAATGTCCACGCAATCAAACCAGTCACAAATCCAGCTCGCCGTTTCCATCAAACCCCTGTCGGCGATCATGTTCGCGCTGTTCGCCAGTTTCGGCGTACAGGCGCAGGAAGCGGCGCTGGCGCCGGTCGTCGTCAGCGAACAGGCTTACAGCGATACGACGGCGGTCGTTTCCAGCGAGGCGATCGCCGCGCACGCCGCGCGCGATGCGCGCGAAATCCTGCAGAACGAAGCGGGCGTCGCGGTCGGCGGTGGCGGTACCGCGATCGCCCAGAAGATTTACGTACGCAACATCGAGGACACCCTGCTGACGGTCACGCTGGACGGCGTGCCGCAGGGCGGCAATATTTTCCACCACCAAGGACGGGTGCTGATCGACCCGCAACTGCTGAAGCGGATCGAGATCGACAAGGGCGGCACGGTCGCCAGCGTCGGCCCCGGCGGCCTGGCAGGATCGGTGCGCATGACGACCAAGGATGCGCGGGATCTGTTGCGTCCCGGCCAGAAGATCGGCGGCATCCTGAACGGCGGCGTCGCCTCGAACGACGGCTGGCGCGGCGGTGCGACGGTCTACGGCGCGCCGGTCGACGGGCTCGATTTCCTGTTCTACGCAAAGCGCAACGAGACGGCCGACTACAAGGACGGCGAAGGCAAGGTGCAGAAGAACAGCGGGTCGACGCAGGACAGCCAGCTGGCCAAGCTGAACTGGCAGCTCGCTCCCGGGCACAAGCTGTTCTTCGGCTACCAGACGCTCGAGGACCAGGGCACCCGCTTCCTGCGGCCGCACATGCCGGGCATCGTCGGAGGACCGGCGACGCCGCAGAAGCTCGAACAGCGGACGATGACGGCCGGCTACCGCTTCGCCGGCGGCGACGGGCTGCCGTCCGCCGAACTGGAAGTCTTCTCCGACGAGACGAAGAATACGCGGAGCAACACGACGGCGGTCTTCAACAAGCCGGTCGGCTATTTCTACGGCGAGAAGATCGATGCCTCCGGCCTCAACCTGACGCTGGGCTCCAAAGTGGGGGCGGCGACGCTGCGCTACGGCCTGAACCATCATCGCCGCGAGCTGGAGGCGATCAATCCGAACCAGAAGGGTGTGAACGGCAACACCGGCCGCGAGGAGAGCGAAGTCACCGGCCTCTTTGCCGAAGGCAGCGTGCCGCTCGCCGCGAACCTGCTGCTCGGTCTCGGTGCCCGTTACGACTGGTACTCCTATACCGATAACCACAACCAGACCTTCAAAAGCGACGGCCTGAGCCCGAACGCCAGCCTGACGCTGCTCGCCAGCGAGGCGCTCAGCTTCCGCCTCGGCGCCTCGCACACCGTGCGCGGCCCGGGCCTCAAGGAAGGTTTCATGATCGACAACGGCCCGGGCGTGGCCATTTACCGCAACGTCGCCGGCCTCAAGGAAGAAAAGGCCGACAACGTCGAACTCGGCTTCAACTACGACGGCGGACCGTGGTCGTTCAAGGGTTCGGTGTTCCATATGGAGATCGACGACTACATCAACATGGTGTTCTCCGGCGGCACCGCCCGGCGCGAGAACGTCGGCAAGGTCAAATCGAACGGCTACGAGCTGGGCGGCGGCTGGAAGCAGGGCGCTTTCCGCGCCGGGCTGGCGGTGTCCCAGGCCAAGCCGAAGCTGAACGGCAACGATCTGGGCGACGGTGATTTCAGCCTCGGCGTATCCACCGGGCGGACCTGGTTGCTCAGCGCCGGCTACGCGCTGCCGGCCTGGAACCTCGATTTCGGATGGAACGCGCGCATCGTCGAAAAGCTGAGCTATCGGCCGAGCGGCGCGGCGGCGGAGTGGAGCAAGAAGGGCTACACGGTGCATGACGTGCAGGCCAACTGGCAGCCGCTCGGCAAGGACCGCGTGCGCGTCACGCTCAGCGTGCGCAACCTGTTCGACAAGTTCTACTACGATCAGACGACCTACGGTGCGCAGGCCCTGAACGGACCGATTCTCGGCTACGCCGAACCCGGGCGCGACGTCCGTCTCGATCTGAACTGGAAGTTCTGAGCGTTCGCATGGCCCACGGCCGGGCGTTTCGGGGTTTCCCGGAACGCCCGGCCCGTTTTTTTTTTCCGGAGGACGACATGCGTGTCAAGGCCGCGGCCAGCACCCCCGTTTCGTTTGCGCCGCATGCCGTGCTGGCCTTGCGCATCGCCGCCGCCGCCCTCGGCGGCTACGCCCTGTGCTGGGCGCTCTTCTACCTGCTGTGCGCCTGGCTGCCGTTCGAGAAAGCGACGGTCTGGTATCTGACCGGCCAGCTGGCGCCGCTGCCTTTCCTCGGCAGCCTGCTCTGGGCCTTCGTCACCGCCACGCCGGGGCGGGCGCTGCTCTGGTCGCTCGCTGGCGCGCTGGCGCTGACCGCGCTCGGGTGGCTGCGATGAGCCGGCTCGGCAAGGCCCTGCTTGGCCTGCACGCCTGGGGCGGATTGCTCTTCGGCTGGCTGCTGGTGCCGGTCTTCCTGGCCGGCAGCCTGGCGGTGTTCGAGCCTGAAATCAGCCACTGGATGCGCCCCGAGCTGAGCGCACCGCCGTTTTCGCGGGAGCGTGCGGTCGTTCTCGCCGAGGCGCGCCTGCGCAGGGTCGCGGCGGACGCTCCGGTGTGGCGTGTCCGCCTGCCGACCGGGCGCGAGCCGACGATCGGCATCGGCTGGGGGAGCGACCCGCGCAAGATGCGCGAGGAAACGCTCGACGCCGCCAGCGGCCAGCCGCTAGCCGCGCGCCAGACGCGCGGCGGGCACTTCTTCACCGACTTCCACGCCGAGCTGCTGGCTGGCGCCGTCGGCAAGTGGGTCGTCGGCGCCGCCGGCATCGTCATGCTCGCCGCGCTCGTCTCCGGCGTCCTCGTGCATCACCGCATCCTGCGCGACTTCTTCGCCTTCCGGCCGTGGGCGGCGCGCCGCCGCGCCTGGCTCGACGCCCACAATCTGGCCGGCGTCGCGACGCTGCCCTTCCTGCTGATGATCACCTGGACGGGCGTCGTTATCCTCGCCGAAGCCTTCATGCCGGCCGCCACGCACTACCTCTACGACGGCAATGCGCGTGCCGCCCGTGCTGAGGTGGTGAAGTCCTTCGTCCGCCCGCCGGCCGGCGAGGCGGCGGCGATGAGGCCGCTCGCCGAGCATCTGGCGGCGGCCGAACGCGTTCTCGGCGAAGGCACGGTGAGCAATCTGCTGGTCCGCCACCAGGGCGACCGCAATGCGCTGGTGCAAGCCTTGCGCCACGTCGACGACCGTCTCTCAGCGGTGGCCGATCACGTCACCTTCGACGCCGTCAGCGGCGCGCTTTTCGGTCGGCAGACGGAGTGGAACGCCGTGGCCTACGTCTATCGCGCGCAGGTCGGCCTGCACGTCGTGCATTTCGGCGGGCCGGCGCTGCGCTGGCTGTACTTCGTTTCCGGACTGCTCGGCACCGCGATGATGGCGGCCGGCATCGTCCTCTTCATGCGCAAGCGCCGCCAGCGGAGCGCCGGCACGCGCGGCCAGCGCTGGCTGGAAAGCGTCGGTGTCGCCGCGGTCGCTGGCGGGACCATCGCCTGTCTCGTCTATCTGTGGGGCGGCCGTCTGCTTGGCGCGACGCTGGTGGCGGGGGCGGGCGGTGCGAGCTGGGAAATCGCCGGGTTTTTCGCGGCCTGGGCGCTGAGCTGGCTGCACGCCTTGGCGCGGCCGCCGGAGTGCGCCTGGCGGGCGCAGCTGGCGTTTGCCGGCGGGCTGGCGCTCGCCTTGCCGGGGCTCGATCTGTTCGCCGCGAGCCAGCCGCTCGATGCGCTACGCCTCGGCGTCGACCTGACCGCCGGCGTGCTCGGCGCCGCGCTGCTGGCGCTTGCCTACCACTGCTTCGGCACGTCCACGACAGCCTCTACGTCCGGTGCGATGCGGCAGGGAGAGGCATTATGAGTATTTTCCTCGCGTTGACGCTGGCCGCCGTTTCGGTCGTTGCCGGCATGGCCTGTCTGGCCGCCGGCATGCCTCACCATCGCGCGATGCTTGGTGACGCGCCGCGGCTCGACAAGCGTTTGGCGGGCTGGCGCTACGCCGGTTGGGGATTGCTGGCCGCCGCGCTGTATCCGTGCATGGCGGCGTGGGGCGGGGCGATCGGTTTTGTCCTGTGGGTCGGCCTGCTGACGGTGGGGACGCTGGCGGTTGCCGGCGCGCTCGCCGTTTTTGCCCATCGCGCGCGACGAGGGGATAAGCGCCGGGACTGAGGCGCTGGAGTGGAAGCCGGCGGAGGCCGACGGCAAGGCTCGCGGTGCTCCGCCGCTTGAGGGCTGCGCTTTCCGCGCGGCACAAAAAAGGCCCGGAGAACGGCTTTCATCGCCGTTCTCCGGGCCTTGCTCCGTTCCGGCCGGGTCAGCCGGTCGTCTTGTGGATGAAGCTGGCGCGCTGGATTTCGGTCATCCACACCAGCCCGTCGCCGATGTGGCCGGTCTGCGCGATGTGCACGATGGCTTCGTAGATGACCTCGGCCACGTCGTCCGGCGCGACGATCTCGATCCGCGTCTTGGGCGTGAAATCGGTCAACTCTTCCTTGATCGTGTGCGGGACGTGGCGAGTCGGGGCCGAGCAGCCTTCGGCCTTGCTCACCGTCATGCCGGGAAAACCCTCGATGCCGCGCAGCGCGTCGCGCAGGGCGCCCAGCTTGGCGGGGCGGATGACAGCCGTGATTTCCTTCATGTGGGTCTCCTTGTGGAGTGTCGCCCCGTATTCCTTCGATGGAATGCGGGGCGACACGTCTTACGCTTCGACTTCCTCCTCGTCGAACCAGCGATACAGCGTCGGCAGGACGAGCAGGGTGAGCAGGGTTGAGGTGATCAGGCCGCCGATGACGACGATGGCCAGCGGGCGCTGCACTTCGGAGCCGGGGCCGGTCGCGAAGAGGAAGGGGATCAGGCCGAGCATGGCGACGGTCGCCGTCATCAAGACCGGGCGCAGGCGCAGCAGCGTCCCTTCGACGACGGCTTCGCGGATGCTGCGGCCCTCGGCGCGGCGCGCGCGGATGCAGCTGATCAGCACGACCCCGTTGAGCACGGCGATCCCCCAGAGGGCGATGAAGCCGACGGAGGCCGGCACCGACAGGTACTCGCCGGTGACGAACAGCGCGATCAGCCCGCCGATCGAGGCGAAGGGCAGCACGGTGATGATCAGCGTGGCATAGCGCAGCGATCCGAAGAGCAGGAAGAGCAGGAAGAAGATCGCGCCGACGGTGATCGGGATGATGATCAGCAGGTGCGACAGCGCGCGCTCCATGTTCTGGAACTGGCCGCCCCATTCGAGGTAGTAGCTCTCGGGCAGCTTGATCTGCGCGTCGACCTTCTGCTGCAACTCGGCGACGAAGCCGCCGAGGTCGCGGTCCTTCACGTTCACGCCGACCACGATGCGCCGCTTGCCGGTTTCGCGCGAGATTTGCGCCGGGCCGTCGGCGACTTCGATGCGCGCCACGTCGACCAGACGCAGCTGCGCGCCGTTCGGCGCCGAAAGCAGGATGTTGCCGATCGCCTGCACGTCGTCGCGGAAATCCGCCGGCAGGCGGACGACGGCGTCGAAGCGGCGCTCGCCCTCGAAGACCTCGGTGGCGGCCTTGCCGCCGATCGCCATCTCGATCACCTGATGCACGTCGGCCGCGTTGAGGCCGTGGCGCGCGATGGCCTGGCGGTTGATCTCGATCTGCAGGTACTGCTGGCCGGTGATCCGTTCGACGCGCAGATCCTGCGCGCCGGTTACCGTCTGCGCCAGGCGCGCGATGTCCTCGGCGGTCTTCTTCAGCGTTTCGAGGTCGTCGCCGAAGATCTTGATCGCGACGTCGTTGCGCACGCCGGTCACCATTTCGTCGACGCGGTCGGAGATCGGCTGCGCCATCACCACCTGCACGCCGGGCAGCGCCTTCAGCTTCTCGCGGATGGCCTCGGCGATGTCGTCCTGGTTCCAGCCGTCGGGCCACTCGCTGCGGTCCTTGAGACTGACGATCGGCGTCGATTCGTTGGGTCCCTGCGGGTCGGCCGGCGATTCGCCGCGGCCGACGCCGGAGATCGCCGACTTGACGCCGGGCACTTCCATGACCAGCTTCATCGCCTGCATTTCCATGCGGATCGACTCTTCGAGCGAGATGTTGGGCACCCGGTTGATGCCCGGCACGACCGAGCCTTCCTTCATCTCCGGGATGAAGGCGGTGCCGAGGAAGGGGATCAGGAGCAGGGTGCCGACGAAGACGCCGACGACGCCGCTCACCGTCTTGCGCTCGTTGCTGAGCGCCCAGTCGAGGATGCGCCGGTAGGGGGCCTTGATCTTGGCGATCAGCCAGGTGTCGTGCTCGGCGCCGCCCTTCAGGAGGTAGGAGGAGAGCACCGGCGTCAGCGTCAGCGAGAGGATCAGCGAGATGCCGAGGGCGATCGCGATGGTGTAGGCGAGCGGCGCGAACATCTTGCCTTCCATGCCTTCGAGCGTCATCAGCGGCAGGAAGACGAGGATGATGATGCCGATGCCGAAGATGACCGGCGTCGCGACTTCGACCACCGAGCGCAGGATGATGCGCAGCGGGCTTTCGCCGGAATCCTTGCGTTCGCCGAGGTGGGCGAAGGCGTTCTCGACCACCACCACCGAGCCGTCGACCATCAGGCCGACCGCGATGGCCAGGCCGCCGAGCGACATCAGGTTGGCCGACAGCCCGTAGCGGTTCATCACCATGAAGGTGAGGAGCGGCGTGAGGACCAGCGTGCCGACGACGATCAGCGAGGAGCGCACGTCGCCGAGGAAGAGGAAGAGGACGACGACGACGAGCACGACGCCTTCGAGCAGCACCTTGCTGACCGTCCACAGCGCCGCGTCGACGAGCTCGGAGCGGTCGTAGTAGGGCACGATCTTCAGGCCGTCGGGCAGCATTCCCTTGTCGTTGATCTCCTGGACGCGGGCCTTGACGCGGCTGACCACTTCCTTGGCGTTGCCGCCGGCCGTCATCATGACGATGCCGCCGACCGCCTCGGTCGTGCCGTTCTTGACCAGCGCGCCCTGTCGCACGTCGTGGCCGAACATCACGTCGGCGACGTCGCGCACATAGACCGGAACGCCGCCGACCTCCTTGAGCACGATGCTGCGCAGGTCGTCGAGGTCGCGCACCAGGCCGATGCCGCGGATCAGGTACTGCTCGGCGTAGTGCGGCAGCACGCCGCCGCCGGAGTTGGCGTTGTTGCGCGCCACGGCTTGATAAACGTCCTGGATGGCGAGCTTGTAGTAGCGCAGCTTGTCGGGGTTGACCAGCACCTGATACTGCTTGACGTAGCCGCCCTGCGAGTTGATTTCGGCGACGCCGGAGATCGAGCGCAGCAATGGGCGCACCACCCAGTCCTGCGCGATGCGGCGCTGCGTCAGCTCGTCGTCGCTCAGCGTGCGGTCGCCGTCGTCCGGCCGGTCGAGCGTGTATTGATAGACCTCGCCGAGACCGGTCGACACCGGGCCGAGCACCGGCGTGACGCCTTCGGGCATGCGGCTGCCGACTTCGAGCAGGCGCTCCATGACCAGCTGGCGCGCGAAGTAGACGTTCACGTCGTCCTTGAAGACGAGCGTGATCAGCGACAGGCTCGGCTTGTTCAGCGAGCGCATCTCGGTCAGTCCGGGCAGGCCGGTCATGGCGATTTCGAGCGGCACGGTGACGAAGCGCTCGACCTCCTCGGGCGAGCGGCCGTTGGCCTCGGTGGCGATCTGCACCTGGACGTTGGTGACGTCCGGGAAGGCGTCGACCGACAGCTTGCGCGCCGCGTCGAAACCGAACACCAGGAGGATGGCGGCGATCACGACGACCACCAGGCGCTGCTTGAGGGCAGCGCGGATCAGGGACTCGATCATGATCCTTCGAGCTCCTTGCGCTTGCGTTCGTTGTTCAGGTGGAAGGCGCCGTCGACGACGATGCGGTCGCCCGCTTTGAGGCCCTTGATGACGGCACGGCTATCGTCGTATTCCGGGCCGAGGGTGACCGGCGTCAGGCGGAACTGCTGCGGCTGGCCGCTCGCTTCGCCGAGCGCGACGAAGACGTGGTCGACGTTGGCGTCGCGGATCACCGCCGAGGCGGGCACCACCGGGCGTTCGACCGGCTTGCCGGCGATCAGCATGGTGGCGAGCATGGCCGGCTTGAGCAGGCGTTCGCCGTTGTCGAGTTCGGTGCGCACGAGCACGGTGCGGGTTTCCGGATGCACCGTTTCGCCGACGTGGATCAGGCGTCCGGTCAGGCGCTTGTTGTCGAGCGCCGGCACTTCGATGCTGACCTCCTGCCCGGCCTTGACCCGGGTCGCCTGTTCTTCCGGCACCTGGGCGACGGCCCACAGGCGGGAGAGGTCGGCGACGGTGAACAGCGTGTCGGTCGGGCCGACGACCTGGCCCTGGTTGACCTTGCGTTCGACGACGACGCCGGCGAGCGAGGAGACGACCGGCGACAGCGAGTTGATCGCGCCTTCGGCGTTCAGCTTCTCGACGGCGGCGGCCGGCAGGCCGAGCACGCGCAGGTGGTCCTGCGCGGCGCGGCGCTCGGCGGCGGCGACCGAGAGTTCGCTTTCGCGGCGCTGCAGCTCGGCGCTGCCGATCACGTCGGCCTGGTGCAGGGCGCGTGCGCGCTCGGCCGCGCTGGCGGCGAGGTCGGCCTGGGCGCGGGCTTTCAGGTAGGCGAGCTGGGCGGCGCCCAGCTCGGTGCTGTTCAGCATGGCGAGCGGTTCGCCGGCGCGCACTTCCTTGCCCGGCGCGGCGCGCAGTTCGGTGATGCGGCCGGTGACGGTGGCGCCGATGCGCGCCAGGTGCTGTTCGTCGAAGTCGATCTTGCCGGCGACGCGCACCATTTCGGAAATGGCCGCGGTGGCGACCGGTGCGATCCTGAGCTGGTCCTTCAGCGATTCCGGCGCCGACAGCAGCATCGGATCGGCAGGCGGCGCGGCGACGACCGGCGCGCTCTCGTTTTCGCAGGCGGCGAGGAAGATCGCGCCGAGCAGCAGGAGGGGGAGGACTTTCTTTTTCATGGTCGGTTTCATGGGGTCATTTCTCGGCGGGAGGGCGCAGGCGTTCGATTTCGATCAGGGCGGCGGCCAGTTCGAAGCGCGCGGCGATCAGCTCGCCGCGCGCCGCGCGGAAGACGCGCTGGGCGTCGAGGTAGTCGAGGATGCCGCGCTCGCCGAAGCGGTAGGCGGCTTCCGCGACCTTCATCGCGGCTTCGGCCTGGTGCAGGATGCCGCCTTCCAGCGCGCTGAGCTGCGTGCTCGCGATCTCGTAGTTGCGGTAGGCGGTTTCGAGCGACTGGAGCAGCGTGAATTCGCGCGACGCCAGCTCGTTGCGGGCGCGCGACAGGCCGGCGCCGGCCTCCGCGACGGGGCCGCTGCGCCGGTCCCAGAGGGGGACGGTGACGACGAGGCCGAAGCGCGAGGTGTCGAGGTCGGGGTCGCGGTCGCGGCTGGCGCGCACGGCGACCGAGGGGGCGCGCAGGGCGCGTTCGAGCTGCAGCTGGCGTTCGGCGCGTTCGGTTTCGGCGCGCGTGCGCGCCAACTCCGGGTTGCGCGCGAGCACTTCGTCGCGCAGGGCGGCGAAGGCGGGCAGCGCTTTGGCGCCAGTCTCGAGATCGGCGAACTGGCCGCGCACGCCGAAGCGCGCCGGCAGTCCGTCGCCGACCGCCTGACGCAGGGCGGCGCGCGCCTGGGCGACGCGCAGCTGGCTGCCGGACAGGGTTTTCTCGGCGTTGAGCAATTCGGCGTCGGCCTTGATCAGCTCGTAGCGCGGCGCCTCGCCGGTGTCGACGCGCAGCTTGATGCGGCTGCGGATCTGGGTGATCAGCGATTGATCCTCGCGCGCCGCGAGGAACTCGGCCTCGCGCCGCAGCAGCTCGTAGTAGCCGAGCTTGACGCGCGCCTCGGTTTCGGCGGCGAAGGCCGAAAGTCCGGCCGTCGCCGCTTCGGCGCCGGCCGTCGCGACGCCCTGGCGCAGGCCGATCTGGCCCGGTAGCGGCAGCGGCTGCGTGACGGTCATGGTGCTCACGTCGCCGGGGTTCGCGCCAGGCTGGCGGGCGCGGGCGCGTCCCGAGAGATATTCGACTTCCGGGTTGGGGAAGGCGCCGGCGGTCTGGATGCCGGCGCGTGCGACGTCGACCTGATCGCGCGCGGCGAGCAGCGCGCGGTTGCCGGCGCGGGCCAGATGCAGCAGTTCGTCGAGCGTGTAGGTCGGCTCGGCGGTCGCCGCCGGGCCGGGGGAGGCTGCCGGGGCGGGCGTCTCGACGGCCAGCGCGTGCGGGGCATGGGCGCTCAGGCCGCCGAGCAGGGCGGCGATGGGGAGGAGGGATTTCAACTTCATGATGGTCTCGTGGGCCGGACGGGGCGGCGATCCGTCGTGCGCTGCGGCGGAGGCGGATGCGTCCTCCGTGCGCTGCGCGCGTGTCGATCCGTCGGGCGAGATGACTCCGGAAAAGAAATTGGGAGGCTATGATAGAAGTCTGGAACAATTAGATAAACTCGAATGTTTTGAATAGTCACATCGAAAAAACGGATGATTAAGGCGATGGCATGAACTACAAGCATCTGCACTATTTCTGGGTGGTCGGGAAATGGGGGAGCATGGCGCGGGCCGCCGACCAGCTGCACCTGACCCCGCAGACGCTGTCCACGCAGCTCAAGCAGCTCGAGGAAAGCTGGGGCGTGAAGCTGTTCCGGCCGGCCGGCAAGGGGCTGGAGCTGACCGAAGTCGGACGCATGGTTTTTTCCTACGCCGACGAGATGTTCTCGGTCGCCGCCGAACTCGGCGACGCGCTCAACACGCTGCCCGGCGAGCGCCCGCTCAACTTCCGCATCGGCATTTCCGACGCGCTGCCCAAGGATTTCGTGTACCGCATGCTGGCGCCGGCGCTGGAGCGCAGCGAGCCGCTGCACTTCGTCTGCCGCGAAGGCAAGCTCGAAGGCCTGCTCGCCGACCTCGCGCTGCACCGGCTCGACCTCGTGCTGGCCGACCGGCCGCTGCCGTCCGGCCTCAACGTGCGCGGCTACAACCACCGCCTCGGCGAGAGCGGCGTCGCCTTCTTCGCCACGCCGCCGCTCGCCGCGCAGTGCGCGGGCGAGTTTCCGCGCTGCCTGCACGGGCGGCCCTTCCTGCTGCACGGCGACGATTCGGCGCTGCGCCTGCGCCTGCTGCGCTGGTTCGAGCGCGCGCGCATCGTTCCCCGCGTAATCGGCGAGTTCGACGACAGTGCGCTGATGAAGTCCTTCGGACGGGCCGGGGTCGGCGTCTTCACGGCGCCGCTGGCGATCCGCGACGAAGTGATCCGCGACTACGGGGTGCAGATGATAGGCGCGACCGACGCCGTGCGCGAAAGCTACTACGCGATCTCGGTCGAGCGCCGGGTGACGCACCCGGCGGTGCGCGCCGTCATCGACGCGGCGGCGGCGGCGCTGGAGAGCGCGCCGGCCTGATCAGCGGCGCGGCGAGACCTGCCGCAGCGCGTGCGTGCGCCTACGCCGAGGGCTCTTCCGCCGGCCCCGCGCAGCCCGCCCTGCCGTCCGCGCGCGGCCGCGTCAGCAGCGGCCACATGACCCAGGCGTAGGCGGCGAAGGGCAGGGTCCAGCACAGGGCGGCGGCGCCCATCAGCGCGGCGGCGGGGGCGCCGGGCAGGGCGCTGGCGGCGCGCAGCAGGGCGGCGGCGGCGATCAACGCGGCGCCGGCCGGCAGCCAGCGCCTTTCGTCGAGCGGATGGCCGGCGTGCGCGCGTCCGGCGATGTTGAGCACGGCATAGACGTTGAGGCCGAGCGCGCCCACGGTGAGCAGATGGCGGCCGGCCGAGAAGCCCTCGCCGCCGGTGAGCAGCGCCAGACCGATCACTCCGTAACCGGCCGCCATCAGCACGTAGACGCCGAACAGCATGAGCGGCCAGCGGCGCCACAGCGCCCGTCCGACGTGCCAGTCGCTCTGCAGGTGGCAGAGCGCGGCGGCGGCGGCGAGGGCGAGCCAGCCGCCGATGCGGGCGCCGGGGGCGAAGAATTCGACGGCGGTATACAGGGCGATGCAGACGATGGCGAGCGTGCGTTTCGGCGGCCGGGCGCGATACTCGACGCTGTCGCCGCGCTCCTCTATGGCGCTGTTGACGATGCGCATCGAGATGCGGCTCATGGCGACGACGATCAGCACCATCAGGACGCCGAGGGCAGCGTGCAGCCAGCGCGCCGGGGACTCGCCGCGCAGGGCGTCGGTGTAGAAGCCGGCGACGACGCCGGCGAGCGCGAGCAGCCCCCACAGGAAGGCGAGCTGGCGTCTCTCCGGATCGGCCCACAGGGGCGGCGCGAGCAGTGCGATGAGGCCGCCGAGCAGCGCGAGGTGGGCGGCCGCCGAGAGCGCCAGCGCCGGCGTGCCGAGCCAGCCGGAGAGCCAGAAGGCGGCGCGCCCGAGCAGCCAGAGGGCGGCGAGCCGGCGCACCGGGCGCGGGGCGACGGCGGCGCTGCCGGTGAACTCGGGGACGGCGGTCAGCGCGAAGCCGGCGACGGCGGCGAGGCCGAAGCCGAAGATCAGTTCGTGCGCGTGCCAGACGAAAGGTCCGCCGACGACCGCCGGCAAGGGGGCGCCGTGTCCGAGGAAGGCGCCCCACAGCAGCACGAGCAGGGCGCCGGACAGGGCCGTGAACAGGAAAAACGGGCGGAAGCCGCATAGCCACAAGGGATGCGCGGCGGCGGGAAAGACGACGGAGGCGCCGGGACCGGCGTGGGCGGACGGACGTTTCAGCATGAGTGTCCCTTCTTGCGCGGCGCCGCCGGGGCGTCGCCGGCGTGCGGCGTCGCGTGCAGGGGCAGCACGCTGCCGTCGGAAATGCCGGCCGCTGCCGCTTCCAGGCCGAAGCTGGCGCGCACCGCCGGCACCTGCAGCAGTTCGGCGGTGGTGCGATAGACGGCCGCGTCGTCGCGCCGGCGGGCCGGCGTCGGCAGCGTGAAGCGATGCACGATGCGCCCCGGTTCGGCGGCCATGACCAGCACCGTGTCGGCGAGGCGGATGGCTTCCATCAGGTCGTGCGTGATCATCAGCACGGCCAGCCCGCGCTCGGCCTGGTGCTCGAGCAGCAGGCGGTGGAGCTGTCCCTTGAGGCCGATGTCGAGGGCGGCGAAGGGCTCGTCCATGAGCAGCAGGTCGGGCGCCAGCACCAGCGCGCGGGCGAGCGCCGCGCGGCTCTGCATGCCGCCGGAGAGGGCGTGCGGGAACTGGCCGAGCGCCAGCGCGTCGAGGCCGACCGTCTGCCCGATCGCGTCGGCGCGGGCGAGGCGTTCGCCGCGCTGCACGCCGGCCGCCTTGAGGCCGATGGCGATGTTGTCGCGCGTCGTCTTCCAGGGCAGCAGGCGCGGCTGCTGGAACATCACGGCCGGGCGCCGGAAGCCGTTGGCGAGCGTGCCGCTCTGCCGCGTCAGGAGACCGGCGCAAAGGTGCAGCAGGGTTGTCTTGCCGCAGCCCGAAGGGCCGACCAGGGCCAGCACGCGGCCGGCCTCCAGCGTCAGGTCGACCGCGTCGAGCACGGTCTTCAGCGCGTAGGCGTGCGAGAGTCCGCGAACTTCGAGGCGCGGCGCGTGAGTGTGTTCAGCGTTCATTCTGTCGCCAGCGTTCGAGTTCGCGTTTGATCGGTTCGAGCAGTAGGTATTCGACCGCCAGCAGGCTGCCGACCACCGCGCTGATCCAGGCCAGCGTGGCCGCCGTGTCGAGGTGCGAGCGACTGACCGCGAGCGCGGCGCCGACGCCGTCGGCGGACGACAGCAGTTCGGCCATGACGACCACCTTCCATGCCGTGCCGAGTGCGGTGATCCAGGCCGGGAAGAGGTAGGAGACGACGTGCGGCAGGTAGAGGTCGAACAGCTTCATGCGCGCCGGCAGGCGGAAGACGGCGGCCATGTCCTTCAGGTGGCTGTCGAGCGTGCGCGTGCCTTGCAGGGCGCCGACGAAGATGACCGGGAAACAGGCGACGAAGACGGTGAACACCGGCGTGCCGTCGCTTGCGCCGAACCACAGCATGGCGAGCACCAGCCAGGCGATGGGCGGCGTGCCGAGGAGCACGGTGACGAGCGGGCGGGCCATCATCGAGGCGGTCAGCGAGACGCCGGCGAGCATGCCGAGCACGCTGCCGGCGGCGATGGCGAGCGCCAGTCCGGTCAGCGCGCGGCGCGCGGTGACGGCGAGCTCGGGCCAGGCCGCACCGCTTTCGATCAGCCCGGCGAGCGTGGCGAAGACGGTCGCCGGGTCGGGCAGGATCAGCGCGCCGTAAACGGCGCTGGCGCCTTCCCAGGCGGCGAACAGCAGGAAGAGGCTGGCGACGGCGCCCCAGCCGCTCCACAGATAGGCGGGAATGCCGCCCAGCCAGGCGCGCAGGAGATTCATTGCTTCGGCGTGTAGTAGAAGTCCGCGTCCGGCAGCTTGCCGCCGGTCAGCGCCGGCTGCCGCGCGTGCAGCTGGGCGAAGAAGAATTCGAGCTCCGGCCTGGCTTCGTGCGCCGGGATGAAGGCGGTGTTGTCGGCGCGCACCGAGTCGGCGACGCCTTCGGCGCTGAGCATGTCGACGTGCTTGGCGACCATCGCGCCGCACGCGTCCGGTTTTTCCTCGCACCACTTGAGCGAGGCGGCGTAGGCTTTCTGGAAGCGCTCGATCAGGACCGGGTCGGCGAGCGCGCGGCCCATCGCGGCGATGCCGGCCTGCGGGATGCGCGCCGGGCGCTGCATCAGGCGGCCCCACTCCTGCTGCAGGTCGACGCTGCGGTAGAGGTCGGGTGCGATGACGCTGATCGGGAAGGATTTGGTCTTGCGCAGGGCCATCGAGACGGCCGGTTCGGAGAGCAGCGCATGGTCGGCGCGGCGCGAGATCAGCAGCTGCATTGCGTCGAGCGGCGTGCCGACGTAGCGCAGCTTGAAGTTCTTCTTCGGATCGAGGCCGGCCTTTTCGGCGAGCGTCTGGAAGACGATGTCCGGCATGTCGGCGCGGAAGGGCATCAGCACTTCCTTTTCCTTGAAGTCGGCGAGCGTCTTCAGCGACTTGTCGCGCGAGACCAGCCACAGCACGCCCCAGGTCGACACGTTGACCAGCTGCAGCTTGACGCCCCGGTTGTAGAGGTTGGCGGCGACGTTGGTCGGCATGGCGATGAAGTCGACCTTGTTCTTCCCGTCGATGGCCAGCACCCGCAGCTGGTCGGGGGCCTTCCACGGCACGAACTCGACCGTCTCGGCCACGTCCTTCAGCGCGCCGCTCTCGGCCATGTGGATCAGCGGGTAGGAGACGGCGGCGAAGGGGCCGGAGAGCGTGAGCTTCGGCAGCTTGTCGGCGGCGATGGCGGGCGTGGTGCCAGCGAAAGCGAACGCGGCGAGCGCGAGGGCACATGCTTTCAGGCCGTTGCCGAGCATCCGGCGCAGGGGGTGGGGGGGCTGCATCATTCGGCGTTCCTCGTCGCTTGCTTCGATGAAAAAAGCCCCGGCCCGGCACCGCGTGCGGCGCCGGGCCGGGGCGCGGACCGGATCAGAAATCGCTCTTCCAGGAGGCGAACAGGCTGCGCCCCGGCATGTTGATTTCCTGGCCGGAGACGCCCTCGGTCAGGTGCTCGTGGTAGCTGCGGTCGAAGGCGTTCTTCAGCGCGACCCGGAAGGTGTGCTGCTTGTTCATGCGGTAGGTGGCGCCGAGGTCGGCGGTGACGAAACCGGCGGTCTTGTTCTCGCTGCCGCGCGAGAAGACGGTCGCCACGCGCTGCTGCTCGCGCACGAAGCGGCCGGTGACGTCGGCCGTCCAGCCCGGCGCGACCAGCCCTTCCCAGCCGAGGCGCAGTTCGTCGGCGGGCATCTGGAACAGCGGCTCGTTGAGTTCCTCGTTCTCGCCGCGCAGGATGGAGATGCCGGCCTTCAGCCACTGGTTGCGCCAGGCCTGCCACTTGGCCTGCGCTTCGAAGCCGTCGATGACGACGCGGCTGATGTTCACCGTTTCCTTGCAGGCGCCCTGGTTCGCCGGGCCGCAGAGGGCGGCGGCACGGGCCGTGCCCGAGATGTCCTGGCCGCTCATGTAGTCGCTGATGCGGTTGCGGTAAACGGCCGCCGACCACGCCAGCTTCTCGTCCTGGCCCTTGATCCCGAGTTCGAGCTGGGTCGAGACTTCCGGCTTCACCTGCGGATTGCCGACGTAGTAGTAGCCGTCGCCGCGCGGCGACGATTCGTAGCGCTCGCGCATCTCGCCGGCGCGGAAGCCGCGCGACAGGCTGGCGTAGGGGCGCAGCAGCGGGGAAATCTCGTAGCTGGCGCCGAGGCTGCCGGAGAAGGCGCTGTCGCTGCGGTCGAGGTTGGCGGTGTTGTGCGCGCCGAGCGGGTTGGCCGAATTCGCCATCGAGCCGGCGCTGCCCTTCACGGTGTCGTGGCGCAGCGCGGCGAGCACGTTGAGCTTGCCGAAGCGCATGTCGTCCTGCACGTAGAGGCCGAGCGCGCGGATGCGGCCATCCGTGAAGGGGTCGGCGCGCACGTAGTTGAGGGTATTCGGCGTATTGGCCATGGTGCGCTGCGGCGACGCGGTCATTTCCCAAACGTTGGTGCCGAACGAGATCAGGTGCTGCGGGTGCACCAGCCAGTCGGCCTTGGCGTCGAAGCCGTGCGTCACGAAGCCGACCTTGGTCATCGTGATGTCGCGTTCGAGGCGGTTCGACCAGGCGTAGATCTGGCGCTCCATCTCCTGCCGGTAGGCGCGGACGTCGACGTTCACCGGCGTTGCGCCGGCGCCCTTGTAGCTGTAGCCGATTTCGGCCAGCGTGCGCTCCTGCTTCGGCGAATGCACGGTGGTGCTGGCGACGGCGGCGGCGATGGCGCCGTTGGGGTGCGTGAATGGTTTGGTCGACCCCGGATACCACACGTTCTCGTCCTGGTGCTTCTGCAGCGAGAGGCGCAGTTGCTGCTGGGCGTCGATGCGGAAGCGGTACTGGCCAATGAAGCTGTCCGAATCGTAGCCGGTGCGCGCCACGGTGCCGTCCGGCGCCTTGTAGTCGTCGATGCGGGCGAGCGAGGCGCCGAGCATCAGCGCGTGGTCGCCCTGCGACAGGTTGGCGACGCCGGTACCGCGCAGGCCCTTGCTGGCGCTGTCGTAGCTGGCGCTCGTCGAGAACCTGGCGCCCGGCTCGAAGCGCGCCTGCGGCATCAGCACGTTGATCGCGCCGCCGAGCGCGCCGGTGCCGTAAAGCACCGAGGCCGGGCCTTTCACCGCCTCGACGCGCTCGGCCAGACCGAGCGACATGAACGAGGCGATGGCGCCGGCCGGCTGCGCCGAGTTGAGGCGCATGCCGTCGACCAGCAGCACGATGCTTTCCTTCTTCAGGCCGCGGATCGCCGGGTTCTGCCCCTGCGCGCCGTCGCCATTGACGGCGAAGCCCGGCTCGCCGCGCAGCGCCTCGCCGAGGTTGTTGGCGCCGTCGCGGCGCAATTCGTCGCCGCCGGCGACGAAGACCGAGGACGGCGTGCTCAGGGTGTCGGCCTCGTAGCCCTTGGCGGTAACGCTGACGGGGGCGAGAGTGGCGTCGGCGAGGGCCAGCGAACTGGCGCAGAGGGCGGCGAGGGCGGCGGCCAGCGGGCGCATGGTGAAGTGCATTGCAGTCTCCGGAAAGGTGATCGGGAGCTGGCTGGCGACCGCTGGCTGGCTCGAAGGTGGACGTGATTTTATCAAATAAGAATTGTTCGTATTTGAGGTGAATCAAGAAACGGCCGATCCCGCACCTTGCAGCCTTGTCGGGCGGCGCTCCGAGCCGGGCTGCGCATGCGGACGGACTGGCCGTTTCCGGCGGTTTTTCTCTCGCTATCAGGCCGCCTTGCACCGATGTCGGCCGCGTCCCGGCCGGCTTTTCCCGATGCGGCCGACGCCGGGCGAAGGGGCGTGCAAGCGCGGCGTCTCTGCGAGAGGTGCCGGCGGCATCGCTCGCCGGCACGCGCAGGGGCGGGTGAGGCGGATATGGCAGAGCGGAGGTGGCGTCTGTGCCCCGACGCCGCGCCGGTGTTGCGCGCTGGCAGGGTTTGCGCGCGATGGAGAGCGAGCGGGGTATCGGGAGATAGGGGTGTTGAGGGCGTCGCCGCTCTGCGCGGCCATGCGGCGAGGGAAGGGTGGGCTTTTTCCCGGTTTCGCCGCAGGAACGCGGCCGGTGGTCGGTCTGCGTTTTGTCAGTTTCGCGTCAGATTTGTAACAATGAGTTACAATAATAAGAATGGTTGTCATTACGATGGCAGCCGTTCAACCAGCCAGCCATTGCCGGAACGCGCCGCGGCGCTTCGGTCCAGCCAGCCAGGTCACGTTTTCATCCCTATCTGACTGGAGTTTTCGCATGCTGGGTCTTCCGCCGCGCACCGCCTTTACGCTCAAACCCATTTCCCTGACGCTTTCCCTGCTGCTTTCCGGCGGTGCCGCCTGGGCGCAGCCGGCTACCGGCGACCTCAAATTGCCCGACGTCGTAGTGACCGCCTCGGGCTTCGAGCAGGAAGTGAAGAACGCGCCGGCGAGCATCTCGGTGGTCACCCGGCAGGAACTGGAAACCAAGCAGTTCCGCGATCTCGCGGAAGCGCTGCAGGACGTCGAGGGCATCGACGTGCGCGGCGGCACCGGCAAGACCGGCGGTCTGAACATCAGCATCCGCGGCATGCCCAGCAGCTATACGCTGGTTCTCATCGACGGCCGCCGGCAGAACGTGGCGGGCGACGTCACGCCGAACGGTTTCGGCGACGCGCTGACCAGCTTCATGCCGCCGATCTCGGCGATCGAGCGCATCGAGGTGATTCGCGGGCCGATGTCCACGCTGTACGGGTCGGACGCCATGGGCGGCGTGGTCAACATCATCACGCGCAAGGTGGCGCGCGACTGGGGCGGTTCGGTCTCGGTGGAGGCCGGCGTTCCCCAGGACAGGGACTACGGTGCGACGCAGAAGCTCAACATCTATGCCAACGGCCCGATCAAGCAGGACGTGCTCGGTCTCGCCGTGCGCGGCAGCGCTTTCCAGCGCGCCGATTCGGCGCGGGCGCTGCCGATGCCGATGGTCGCCAACGCCGCCCAGGACGCCGGCGCGCGCGATCCGTCGCCGGTCGAGTCGCGCCAGCACAACGTCGGCGCCCGGCTGACGCTGACGCCGAACAAGAATCACGACATCTGGCTGGACGTGGATTCGGCGAGCACCCATTACGAGAACAAGGACTGCCGGCTCGGGCGTCTCGACTACACGCGCTGCAGCACGGGGGCGCCGAATGCCTCGGCGTACGGCTATCGGGACTACATGCGCTTCGAACGAGAGCAGCTCGCCGTCGGCCACACCTCGCGCCTGGGCTTCGGCGTGCTCGAATCGAGCCTGACGCGGTCGGTCACGGAAACCTTCGGGCGCACCCTGCCGAGCGCCGCCCTGGTCGGCGGCAACGCCAATCCGCTGGCCGGCACCGAGCGGAAGCTGAAGGCCATCAACACGGTCGCCGACACCAAGCTCGTCCTGCCGCTGGGGGCTTCCCACGTCGTCACCACGGGCGCGCAGTGGTGGGATACCCAGATCGAAGACGGGTTGCTGCCCCAGAAGCACCGGCAGACCATGTGGTCCGTCTTCGCCGAAGACGAATGGCGCTTCACCGAGACGCTGGCCGCGACCTTCGGCGGGCGCTACGACAATCACGACACCTTCGGCGGCCAGTTCACGCCGCGCGCCTATCTGGTGTGGAACACCACCGACAAATGGACCGTCAAGGGCGGCGTCAGCCAGGGCTACAAGGCGCCGACCGTGAACCAGCTGATCGACGGCGTCAGCGGCATCGGCCGGCAAGGGGCGCAGCTGAGCATCGGCAACCCCGGCCTGAAGCCCGAGAAGAGCACCAGCACCGAACTCGGCGTGCTGTACGACGACAAGCGCGGGCTGACGGGGTCGGCGACCCTGTTCCACAACAAGATCAAGGACCGGATCACGAGCGGGACGGCGGGCGGGCCGGGCGACTGCGCGGTGACGTGGATCCCGAGCTGCGCCGTGGCCGCCGCCAACCCGGATCCGACGACCTACTCGATCAACGCCGACGAAGCCACCACCTGGGGCCTGGAGTTGAACGGCGGCGTTCCGCTGGCCGAGCGCTGGACGCTGAACATGAACTACACGTGGACCGACACCGAGCTGATGAGCGGCGGCCTGAAAGGCAAGCTGAACAACGTCGCCAAGCACATGGCCAACGCCAAGCTGAACTGGCTGGCCACGGAGAAGCTGAACCTGTGGCTGCGCGGCGAGTACCGGGGCAAGAGCCGCCGCTACGAATTCACCCCCGTCGCCTCCAGCGTCACCGCGTGGAACGAATACCTGGCGATCGGCAACGATCTGAAGGCCTATTCGCTGTTCCATCTCGGCGGTTCCTACAAGGTATCGAAGGCCGTGACCGTCAACGCCAACATCTACAACCTGCTCGACAAGCGCTTCGACGAGTACAAAGCCTATCTCGGCGCGGGCGGCGAACAGCGGTGGACCAGCCCGTATTTCAGCGCGTCGGGCGCGTCGGTCAGCGGCGTGACCAACCTCGGGCGCACTTTCTGGCTCTCGGCCAACATCAACTTCTGATCCGGCGTGGAAGGCGTCCGAAACATCGACATGCAGAACCGCACGACACCGCTCCGCACCCCGGCGACGGGCACGGCGAAACGCCGCGCCCGCTGGGTCAAGCTCCTGCACCAGTGGCACTGGATCAGCTCGGCCATCTGTCTGGTCGGCATGATCCTGTTCGCCGTCACCGGCATCACGCTGAACCATGCCGGCGAGATCGAGGCCAAGCCGCGCGTGAGCCGGCTGGAGGGCCGTTTGCCCGAAGCCTTGTTGCAGGCGGTGAACGACGGCGCGCGCGCGGGCGAGGCGCCGTTGCCGGCCGCGCTGCGGGATTGGCTGGCGCGCGAGCTGGGCGTGCGCGGGCTCGGGGGCGGCGGAGCGGAGTGGTCGGCGGACGAGGTGTATCTGCCGCTGCCGCGGCCCGGCGGCGACGCCTGGCTGCGCATCGACCGCGAACTCGGCGAGGTCGAGTACGAACGTACGGACCGCGGCTGGATTTCCTGGCTGAACGATCTGCACAAGGGGCGCCACACCGGGCCGGCGTGGTCCTGGTTCATCGACGTCTTCTCGCTGGCCTGTCTCGTCTTTTCCCTGTCCGGCCTGCTGCTGCTCAAGGTTCACGCGGCCAATCGCGGCATGACCTGGCCGCTGGTCGCCGGCGGCTTCGCGCTGCCCGCGCTGATCGCCGTTTTCTTCATGCATTGACCATTGACCGGAGTTTTCGAGTGTCCATCTCCTCTTCCAAGAAAATCCTCGGCGCCGTCCTCGTCGCGACGCTGGCGCAGCAGGCCGCGGCCGCCGAACTGGCGGTGCAGCTGGAAATCCCCCGCCTCAACGTCGCGGAATACCACCGTCCCTACGTCGCCGTCTGGCTGGAGGGCGAGCGCAAGGACGCCCACAACCTGGCCGTCTGGTACGACCTGAAGATGAAGGACGGCGAGGGCAGCAAGTGGCTCAAGGACCTGCGCCAGTGGTGGCGCCGCAGCGGCCGCGACCTGTCCTTTCCCGTAGACGGGATGACCAGCGCGACGCGCGCGCCGGGCCGGCACCGGCTGGTCTTTTCCGGCGCCGACGCGGCGCTCTCCCGGCTGCCCGCCGGCAACTACCAGCTGGTCATCGAGATCGTCCGCGAAGTCGGCGGGCGGGAAGTGCTGACCCAGCCGCTCGCCTGGCCGCCGAAGGAAGCCGCCCGCTTCCAGCTGCAGGGCAGGGAGGAGCTGGGCGCCGTCGTGGTCGATGTGAAACCCTGATTTCCGATTCTTTCGCAAGGAGATTTCCATGCAGCATTCCCTCGCCGCGGCCGTGCTGGCCGCCGGAGTCCTGATCCTGCCGATGCCGGCCAAGGCCCACAACGTCTGGCTGCTGCCGTCATCGACCGTGCTCGCCAAGGCCGAGACGATCACCGTCGATGCGGCGGTGTCCAACGACCTTTTCTTCTTCAACCATGTTCCGCTGGCGCTCGACAACCTGCACATCCTGGGGCCGGACGGTCAGCGCCTGCCGGCCGAGCGGCCGCACCGGGGCAAGCTGCGCAGCGTCTTCGATCTCAGCGTCGCCCAGCCCGGCACCTACCGCCTAGCGGTGATCAACCGGGGCGTGTTCGCCAGCTACAAGCTCAAGGGCGAGAACAAGCGCTGGCGCGGGGCGCCGGAAGCGCTCGCCCGGGAGATTCCGGCCGAGGCCACCGAGCTGCTGGTCACCGAGAGCCTGGGGCGCGTCGAAACCTGGGTCACGCTCGGCAAGCCGAGCGTGCCGCCGCCGGCCGCGCAGGGGCTGGAACTGCGGCCCGTCACCCATCCCAACGATCTGGTCAGCGGCGAGAGCGCGCGCTTCGCCCTGTTGCTCGACGGCCAGCCGGCCAGCGGCGTCGAAGTGAGCGCGATCCGCGGCGGCACGCGCTACCGCGACCGGCCCGAGGAAATGACGGCGACCACCGACGCGCGCGGCGAGTTCGCCTTCACCTGGCCGCAGCCGGGGATGTACTGGCTGGAGGCGTCGGCCAAGGACGGCAAGGTGTCGGTGCCGGCGGCCAAGGAGCGGCGTCTGATGTATACGGTGACGCTGGAAGTCATGCCGCAGTAAGCCGGCGCCGGCCCGGCGGCCGGCCGGGCGTGCGACGCCGTTTGTCCTCTGCAGCCGTGCTCGTGGCTGGTCCGCGCGCACAGCGTTCTTTTTCTGAGTGCATCTCGCGCTCCGCCGCCTGTGCTTTCAGTCCCTGGGGCGGGGCTGCCGCGTGGCGGCGATTACCCTGACAAAAGCGCTCTCGAGCCTTCCGGGGAGGCTCAACCTTCGGTGCGGAGCATGCGGCGGGCGTCGTCTCGCCGGCATCTCCGGATGGTGGCGCGGCATTCGTCTCGTCGTCTCGACCGCGATGCTGACAGGCTGCGACCGAGCGTACTTCCTGTCCGGCCGGTATTGGTGCCGGGGAGTCGGTTTTCGTCGTTTTGCGTCCGATTTCTTTCGCCTCGCCACCGGGCGGCTCCGGGTGATCCGTGCGCCCGCCAATGTTCTGCATCGTTCGGCGCGCGCAGGATGCCTGCAATGCCGGCTGCCCCGTTTTTTCCTTTCTACTCCGGATCGATTCGCGGGGGCGACGCCGCTTCGCGGCGGACGAAGTTCGATGCCTTCGTGTCCGGCTGGCGCGCATTGCCGCGTCTGACGAGCGCTTCATCCATCGGCGGAAACTTCTGCCGTCGCTTCCGGCTTCCTCTATCTGTACGTTTGCACCGTCTGCCCGATCGATGCCGCAGGTATCGTTTGGCGCGAGCCCGGAAAGGGTTTCTGCGTTTTGCGCAGGAAGAGAGGATTATGGTTGATTTTACAAATGAGAATTATTATCATCAATGTCAGTGAGATCGGGTGGGACTCCAGGGAGCAGTCAATGAGCAGAATTCACGGAACCGAAAATGTCATCCAGATCGAAAATTTCCCTCCCGCCGGAGACGGCGGTCGAGTCTCGGGATGAGCAGCGTCTTCTGGCGACGGTGCTCTTCCTGATGACCGAATACATCGAATCGCGCCGTCCGATGCTGGCTGCGCTGGTCGCCGGCGAGCTGCTCGCCCTCGAACGCCAGAACAGCCTCGACCCGGATCTCGCCGGGATCGCGGCGCGTTTGCGCCATCGCTGGTGGCGCATGGCCCAGAACGGAGTCGACGCATGAAACACACGGCTTTCACGAAGCGCGACGGGGACGCTGCGCGCGATCCCACGCCAGGCGCACCGCGCGTCGACGCGCCTGGCGCGCTCGACTCCGGCGGTGTCGCCGGAGCGGGCGGCGGCAGCCGGCCGGAGATGATCACCGCCGGCCTGATCCTGCTGCTCAACGCCTACCGCTGCCGCAGCTGCCAGCATCTGGCGAACTGCATCGTCAGCCACTGCCGCAGCCTGCGCGCCCACCCCGACGCCGATCCGATGCTGCGCCAGCTGGCCGCCCATCTCGAAACCGAATGGTGTCCGCTGGCGATGCCCGCGCCGCTACGCAAGAACCACTGACCGACTTTTTACGGAGACCCGATCATGTGTCTGCATCGCTCCGCCGACCTTCCGCCCGAAACCGGCGCCCCGGGACAGCTGGCGCTGAAGCCGCTGTCCGCCGCCCTGCAGGTCGATGCGTCCACGCTGCCGGTCGCCGCGCGCAGCGGTTCGCGCCGGCGCAAACTGTGGGAACTCAACCATCGCAGCCACTGCCCGGTGATCGGCAGCTGCCTGCCGATGGCCGAGCTGCGCCGCCTGGCGAAGCGCGCCGGCCTGAACGCGCGCACGACGTCCGACTACTCGCTGCACGTCTATGCGGTCGGCCAGGCGCAGGAACGCGGCGAATTCGCCGAACTCATGCAGCGCGAGCTGGAGCGCCGCTATGCGACCGCCGTTGCGCGCTTCGCATCGGTGCACGACGCCGCGACGCTGCTCGCCCGCTGGCGCGAAACGGCGGCCGCCGGCGACGTGGCCGGCGCGCTGTGGGCGGCGCTGACGCACCCGGCCTGCGACGAGACGAGCGACAAGGAAATCTACGGCGAGATCCACATGCTCTCGCATCAGGTCGGCGCCGGGCATCGCGCCGACCTCAAGCGGCTGGCCGAACTCGAAGCCGAACTGGCGCGCAGCGCCGGCGAGGCGCGGCGCGACCGCGAGCGTGCGCAGCGCCGGCAGAGCGAGCTCGAATTGCAGCTGCGCGTGCGCGACGCGCAGCTCGCCGAAGCGCGCTGCACGGCGAGCGAGCACGAGGCGGTGCGGCGTCGCCTGGAAGCGCAGGACGACGCCTTGCAGCGTGCGCGCGGGGTCGAGACCGAATGGCGGCGGCGCGCCGAGGCGGCCGAGCGCAAGCTCGAAGCGCAGCGCGGCGAGCGCGTCGGCCTGCAGCGCCGGATCGAAGCGCTCGACAGCGAACTGGGCGAACTGCGCGGCGAACTGCAGGCGGCCGAGCGCGCGCTCGCCGAACTGCTGGCGCCGCCGGTTGCCGGCGGCGCGATGGCGGCCTGCGGTACGCTCGCCGACTGCAGCGTCTGCCCCGGCGGCGCGACGGCGGACCTCTCCGGGCGCTGCCTGCTCTGCGTCGGCGGGCGCGAGAGTCTGGTCGGCCACTACCGCGGCCTCGTCGAGGGGCTGGGCGGGCGCTTCCTGCATCACGACGGCGGCATCGAGGACAACCCCAAGCAGCTGGAGGCGACGCTGGCCAGCGCCGACGCGGTCGTCTGCCAGGCCGGCTGCGTCAGCCACGCCGCCTACTGGAAGCTCAAGGAGTACTGCAAGCGCACGAACAAGCCGTGCATCTACCTGAAGCGATCCGGCGTCACCAGTTTCGCGCGCGGCGTCGAGCTGCTGGCGCGCGGCGCGGCCGTGGATGCGGCCGGGAACGGGGAGGGCGCGCCCCTGCAGTAGCGCCCCGTCCGTCCGCGGCGCCTTTCCGTCCGCCGGGCCTCGGTGTTACCATCCACGCACTTCACGGTTCCGCTGCCGCGCGTCTTTTCCGCGCGGCCGGGATTAAAAGGGAATCCGGTGTCAGGTCGTAGGACCTGAAATCCGGGGCTGCCCCCGCAACTGTAATCGGCGAGTCCTTTGCCACACCGCTGCCACTGGAGAGACGTTTTCTCCGGGAAGGCCGGCCAGGGACGACGACCCGAGAGCCAGGAGACCTGCCGTGTTCATTGCCGATCAACGTTTGGGGCGGGGTGTCCCTGGTACGGAATGCGATCCTTTCTTTCTGCCTTCCTTTCTGCCAGTCCGTTTGCGTCGACCTGCGCGCTTGCGCCGGCCGGCTGCCGTGCGCGCCTTGTCGCGCCCGTCCCCTTCGTTGCGGCCTTTTTTCGCCAGTTTCCCAACGCCAGAGGACAAGCATGGACATGTCGGCCCCCGTCTCGACCGAGTTGCACGACCTGAAGGTCATCCGCCGCAACGGCAGCATCGTTCCCTTCGCCAGCGAGAAGATCGCGCTGGCCATGAGCAAGGCCTTTCTCGCCGTTGAAGGCGGGCCGGGCGCGCAGCTCCCGTACTCCAGCCGCATCCGCGACCAGGTCGCGCGCCTGACCGAGACCGTCGTCGCTGCGCTGCTGCGCCGCCAGCCGGCCGGCGGCACGGTGCATATCGAGGCCATCCAGGATCAGGTCGAACTCGCGCTGATGCGCTCCGGCGAGCACGACGTGGCGCGCGCCTACGTGCTCTACCGCGAGAAGCGCGCCGCCGAGCGCGCCGCGCAGCAGCCGGCGGCGACGGTCGAGAACCGTCTGCAGGTCGAGGACGGCGGCCGGCGTCGGCCGCTCGATCCCGCCGCGCTGCTCAGCCTCGTCGGCGAAGCCTGCGCCGGGCTGGATGAAGGGGCGGCGGCCGTTTCCCCGGCCGTCGTCGTCGAGCAGGCGCTACGCGACATCTACGACGGCATCGCGCTCACCGACGTATACAAGGCGCTGGTCCTCGCCGCGCGCAACCTGATCGAGCGCGAGCCGGCCTACGACTACGTGACGGCTCGCCTGCAGCTGCACCTGCTGCGCCGCGAGGTGCTCGGCGAGGAGGTCGCGGCCGGAGATATGGGCGCGCGCTACGCCGATTATTTCCCGGCCTATGTGCAGCTCGGCATCGCCGCCGGCCGCCTCGATCCTCGCCTCGCCGAGTTCGACCTGGCGCGCCTTGCCGCCGCGCTCGACGCTTCACGCGACCTGCAGTTCGGCTACCTCGGCCTGCAGACGCTGTACGACCGCTACTTCCTGCACATCGACGAGCGCCGCATCGAACTGCCGCAGGTTTTCTTCATGCGCGTCGCGATGGGGCTGGCGCTCAACGAGATCGACCGCGAGGCGCGTGCCGTCGAGTTCTACGAAGTGCTTTCGCGCTTCGACTTCATGAGTTCGACGCCGACCCTGTTCAACGCCGGCACGCTGCATTCGCAGCTTTCCTCGTGCTACCTGACGACGGTGCCCGACGACCTCGACGGCATCTTCCAGGCGGTCAAGGAAAACGCGCTGCTACAGAAATTCGCCGGCGGCCTAGGCAACGACTGGACGCCGGTGCGCTCGCTCGGCGCGCACATCCGCGGCACCAACGGCAAGAGCCAGGGCGTGATTCCCTTCCTCAAGGTGGTCAACGACACGGCGGTCGCGGTCAATCAGGGCGGCAAGCGCAAGGGCGCGGTGTGCGGCTACCTGGAGACCTGGCACCTCGATATCGAGGAATTCCTCGACCTGCGCAAGAACACCGGCGACGACCGCCGGCGCACGCACGACATGAACACCGCGCACTGGGTGCCCGACCTCTTCATGCAGTACGTGATCGAGGACGGCGAATGGACGCTGTTCTCGCCGTCCGACGTGCCCGATCTGCACGACAAGGTCGGGCGCGAATTCGAGACCGCCTACACGCGCTACGTCGACCTGGCCGCGCGCGGCGAAATCCGCCTCTTCAAGAAGCTGCCGGCGCGCCAGCTCTGGCGCCGCATGCTGACCATGCTGTTCGAGACCGGCCATCCGTGGATCGCCTTCAAGGACCCGTGCAACCTGCGCTCGCCGCAACAGCACGCGGGCGTCGTGCACAGCTCCAACCTGTGCACCGAGATCACGCTCAACACCTCGGACAGCGAGATCGCCGTGTGCAACCTCGGCTCGGTGAACCTGCCCAATCACCTGGCCAGCGGCGAGCTTGACCACGACAAGCTGCGGCGCACCGTGCGCACGGCCATGCGCATGCTCGACAACGTCATCGACATCAACTTCTACGCCGTCGGCAAGGCGCGCAACGCCAACCTGCGCCACCGCCCGGTCGGTCTCGGCATCATGGGCTTCCAGGATTGCCTGTACCGCCTCGGCCTGCCCTATGCGGGGCAGGACGCGGTCGACTTCGCCGATCGCTCGATGGAGGCGGTCGCCTACTACGCCTACGAGGCGTCCAGCCGGCTCGCCGAAGAACGCGGCGTCTATTCCAGCTACGACGGCAGCCTGTGGGAGCGCGGCATCCTGCCGCTCGACTCGCTCGACCTGCTGGCCGCCGAACGCGTCACGCCGCTCGAAGTCGACCGTTCGAGCACGCTCGACTGGGCCGCCCTGCGCGCGCGCATCGCCCGCCACGGCATGCGCAACTCGAACTGCCTGGCGATCGCGCCGACGGCGACGATCTCGAACATCGTCGGCGTTTCGGCGAGCATCGAGCCGGCCTACCAGAACCTCTACGTCAAATCGAACCTCTCCGGCGAATTCACCGTCGTCTGCGCGGCGCTCGTCGCGGCGCTCAAGGCGCGCGGCCTGTGGGACGAGGTGATGGTCGCCGACCTCAAGTACTACCACGGCTCGCTGGCGCAGATCGAGCGCGTGCCGGACGACCTCAAGGCGCTCTACGCGACCGCCTTCGAGATCGACCCGGCCTGGCTCGTCGAGGCCGCCGCGCGCCGGCAGAAGTGGATCGACCAGGCGCAGTCGCTCAACCTCTACGTCGCCGGCGCCTCCGGGCGCAAGCTCGACGAACTGTACCGGCTGGCCTGGCGGCGCGGCCTGAAGACGACCTACTACCTGCGCACGCTGGGCGCCACGGGAATGGAAGTCGGCGACGGCGCGCCGTCGCGCGCCGCAGCGGTGCAGGAAGAGGTGGTTTTCTGCTCGATCGACAACCCCGACTGCGAGGCCTGCCAGTAGCCGGCGGACGGCGGCGCCGGTGCCTGCCTCAGACCGGCGCGCCGTAGGGCTCGAAGCGGCGGACGTTTTCGTCCACCGCGAGCTTGCGGCCGATGAAGGGGAAGGCCCGCTGCGGGCAGGCCGGGCGTTCGCAGACCTTGCAGCCGGCGCCGATCGGCGTCGCCGCGGCGGGATTGTTGAGGTCGAGTCCGCGCGAGTAGACGAGGCGGTCGGCGTGACGCAGGTCGCAGCCGAGGCCGATCGAGAAGGTCTTCCCCGGCTCGCCGTAGGCGCCCGCTTCGTGGCTCACGCTGCGCGCGATCCACAGGTAGGCGCGCCCGTCCGGCATGCGCGCCATCTGCGTGAGGATGCGGCCGGGTGCGGCGAAAGCCTCGTAGACGTTCCACAGCGGGCAGGTGCCGCCGATGCGGGAGAAATGGAAATCGGTCGCCGACTGGCGTTTGGAGATGTTGCCGGCCCGGTCGACGCGGATGAAGAAGAAGGGGACGCCGCGCGCCTCCGGGCGTTGCAGCGTGGACAGCCGGTGACAGACCGTCTCGAAGCCGACGCCGAAGCGCTGGCCGAGGCGGCCGATGTCGTAGCGCATGCTTTCGGCGGCTTCCAGGAAGGTGCGGTAGGGCAGGATCAGCGCGCCGGCGAAGTAGTTGGCAAGGCCGATGCGCGCCAGCGTGCGGGATTCATCGCCGGCAAACCCACCCTCGTCGGCCAGGCGGTCGATGCGCTCGCCGGCCTCCAGAAAGGCCAGCTGGGTCGCCAGCTGGAAGGCCTGCCGGCCGCTGTCCAGCCGGGGCGAAAGCTGGAGGATGCGGCCGGCCGCGTCGTAGCGGCGCTGCGGGACGTCGGCGCCGTCCTCGTCCGGCAACAGATGGGTGCCGACGCCGTGCCGCTCGGCCAGACGCTGGCGAAGGGCGGAGGCGAGTCCGGCCGGCGGGCAGCGGCATTCGTCGAAGATCTTCTCGGCCAGCGCGTCGAGTTCCGGGATGTGGTTGTGCCTGACGTAAAAGTAGTCGCGCACCTCTTCGTAGGGCATCGGCCGCGGCGGCGGCCCGTCCGCCGCGCCGGCGCGTTCGTCGCCGATGTGTGCGGCGAGGCTCGCCGACCTTTCCTGCTCCTCGCGCAGGCGGCGGTGCAGGTCGATCAGGATGCGGCCGACCGCCGGCATGCCGGCGGCCAGCTCCCGGATTTCGGCGAGCGCTACGCCGTCGCCGCCGGGGGCGTCGAGCAGGGCCTCGCGCAGGTCGGCGACGATCCGCGCCTCGTCGTCCTCGGAGAAGCGCTGCACGTCGACGCCGAACACAGCGTTGAGCTTGAGCAGCACCGGAACGGTCAGGGGGCGCTGGTTCTGTTCGAGCTGGTTGAGGTAGCTCGGGGACAGCTCCAGCGCGCGGGCGAGCGCGACCTGCGTCAGCTTGCGCTCTTCGCGCAGGCGTTTCAGGCGCACGCCCATGAAGGTTTTTTTCATCGAATTTCCCGCGCCGCTTGGCCTGTTCCGGCCCGACGGCGGAATTTCCGGAGCGCTCTCCGGTTGTTTGGATGTTCGCAAAATTCGCAAAATATCGCGAATTTGTTCGCATTACTTCGCTTTTTCAGTGCTTTTTACATCGTTTCTGCGTGCGTATATTGCAAATATCCGCACCGGAAAGCAAGCGTTCCGGCGCCGTCCGTTTTCAGGAATTCATGAGGGAAAAGCAATGACCTTGCCGCAGACGACCGATTCCCCGCGCATATCCCAGGGGCGCTCCTTCGCGTTCCCGCATTCCACCGTCTCCTGCGCAATGGAGAAGGCCCTGTTTCAGGCCGCTTCTCCGGTCGAGCCTCACCGGCGCCCGGATGTCGCGGAGTCGCCGGCTTCGCTTGCGCAGGCCGGCGCCGGGACAGCACCGGCGGCGGACTCCCCGGCGCTCCGGCCGGCTACCGGGAGCGGAGAGCAAGCCGCCGCGCTGGACCTGGACCGATTGACGCGGCCCCGGGCGCTCTACGAGGGGATTGCCGACTCGTTGCGGGAGCGGATTTTTTCCCATGAGCTTCCGCCGGGGCGTCCGATCGACGAGGTCGAACTGAGCCTCCATTACGGGGTCAGCCGCACGCCGGTCCGGGAGGCGCTCAAGGTCCTCGCGCACGAAGGCCTGTTGGTCATGAAGCCGCGTTACGGATGCTGCGTCGCGGCGCTGTCTCGCGACGACGTCGGTGAGATTCTCGACGTGATGCAGCTCATGGAGGTCCATGCAGCGAGCCTGCTCGCGGAGCGCCTGATCCATCGGGAGCCGTTCGCCGCCGCGCAGGCGCTGGGCGACGCCCTGCGACGGCTGCCGTGCGCACGGCGGGCGGTGGTGGAAAGCGCGGGGAACCGCTTTCTCGAAAAATGCCACGCGATTCTCGGCAAGCGCCTTCGCCTCGGCCTGGGGCCCGTCCTGGACGAAGTCGGCGGCAATGCGGAACTGATCCGGATACTGCCGGCGGCGCTCGAAACAGAGGACGGCGACCGCATGGTCCGTCTCGTCGCAGCCGATTCCTATCGCTTCCGGGAGGTCGTCCTGGCCTGCTGGAAGCGGCTTCCGGACGTGGCGGAGGAGGTGTCGTCACCCGCCGTGGAAGGGGGGGAATAGGCGATTCGCGCAAGTGCGGGGGAATGGGGCGGGCGCGCGGAAGCGGAAAGGCGCCGGCCGCATTCGGCAGAAAAATGAAACGCCGGCCTCCGGGCCGGCAAACATCGGCCGTCCTTTCGGGGGCGGCCGCTCGGATCGCGCCGGTGCCTCGCCAGAGGCTTAAAAGGGAACGCGGTGCGGGCGGAGCGATCCGTCCCATTCCGCGGCTGTCCCTGCAACTGTGAGCGGCGAACGAGATGCGCAGGCGGACGGGTTTTCCGTTTCGCCAGCCACTGGGCCAATGCCTGGGAAGGCCGTGCATCGAGTCTTGACCCGCGAGCCAGGAGACCTGCCGGCGTCCGGTCGCTCTTGCCTTGGTCCAGGGGATGGTCGAGGCGCGGACTTCTTCCGTCTGGGCGACGAACGAAGCGGCGGGGGCCGCATCGGTTCGTGGGACAGGCGCCGAAGGCGTCCGCCCGTCCGCGCGCGCCGACCGTTCGTGACGGCAAGCCCCCGCCTCAGCGCAAGACGCCGGGGGAAGCAAAATGAAATCGATAAAACCGCCGCTCGCGGCCGCAGCCCTGCTGTGCACCGTCGCAGCCGTCGCGGAGCCGGCGGCTGATACACGGGAGGGGAGAGAGGCGCAGTTGCCGCTCGTCGTCGTCACCGACAGCCGTGCCGACCTGAAGGACATCCTGTCGCCCGGCGTGGTTTCGGTCGCCTATCCGGACGACGTCAAGGGCGAGCACAAATCCATTCCCGACCTGCTCGACCAGATTCCCGGCGTCTACGTGCGCCGGATGTCGGGCAGCGGCCACTACACCACGGCCAGCATCCGTGGCAGCGCGCCGAGCCAGGTGAATATCTACATCGACGGCGTGCCGCTCAATACCGCCAGCGAGACGGCGGCGGACTTGTCCACGCTACCGATCAGCAATGTCGAGCGCGTCGAGGTCTATCGCGGTACCACGCCGGCGCGCCGATCGGCGGCGCCATCAACATCGTCACCAAGAAACCAACGACCTTCAGCGGCAGTGTCTCGGCCGGCGCGCGGGCCTTTGGCGGTGAGCAATACAGTGCCAACCTGAACGTGCCAATGCTGGGCGGCAGCCTGCTGGTCGGTCTGGACAAGGACCGCAGCACCGGGGATTTTGACTACACCGACTACGGCGTTCAGTCGTGGCGTAACTGGCCTTTCAGTCGCCCCAAGCAATACAGCGACTATCAATCGGCTTATTGGACCGAAACCGGCACTCCGACCGGTCGGCCGCTGACCGACCAGCGCACCCGCATGAACAACGGCTCGGACAAGGAAAATGTGCTGCTCAAGTGGGAGGACCGGCGCTTCATCCTGAAGTACGCTCGTACGGAAATGGAGCGTTACCTGCCGACACCGATCTTGACGGTAAGCAGCGGTCCAACGAGTCACCTGCAGGATTTGCTCTGGCAGACTTCCTCCAATCAGCGCAACCGGCAGCAAATCGAGCAGCAGGAAGCCCTAGCCGGCTGGCGCGACAGCTTCGGCAAGCTCGATCTCGGCCTCAACCTGTCGTGGCTCGACAAGGAGCAGGAGTACCGCAACCTGGATATCCAGCCTCCCTACAGCGGCCAGATGGGCAAGTACTGGACCCGGTACGACACCCAGCGCAGGGGTATCGCCGGCGACGCGGCCTATGCTTTCCATACCGGGCCGTTGGCGCACCAGTTCGAAGTCCATGCCGAGCGCTACTGGGAGGTTCTGCATTCGGACATGAGCAATCGCCCGCCGACGTCCGACTTCATCTCCGAATTCAAGCGCACCAAGAGCAATCTGCAAATCCAGGACAGCATGACCATCGCGGCCCTGGGCAACCTGCAGGTGACGCCGATTCTGCGCATGGAAAAGCTGGAAGGCCCCGTCATCGGCAGCCGCTATTCGCCGCTGGCCGGGCCGAGCGGCAAATACGACTGGGAACGGACCGGCAGCCTCAGCGTCAAGAAAAGCTTCGAGGCCGGCTGGCAGGTCTTCGGCAACTACGGCAACTACATCCGCTACCCGAATTTCTATGAAATCTACGGCAACGGCCTCGGCCTGGTGCCCAATTCCGATTCTCTCGGCCACGCCGTCCAGCTCGTGCCGGAGAGCGGTACCAACGGCGACCTCGGTTTCGGCTGGAACGGCCGCTTCAGCGAAAAAGTACGGGGCGATTTCCGCCTGACCTGGTTCCAGCGCGACGCCAGGAACGCCATCACCCTGTACAGCACCCCCTTCGCGGCCAAGTACATCAACTCCGGCGACACCCGAACCACGGGGCTGGAACTGGAAGGCAAGGTGGCCTGGGGCCGGCGGGCCGACGTGCAGTTCGCCTTCACCCGGCAGGAGGGCAAATATGTGGGCAAGAACGGTTACTACTACTTCGGCGGTGCGACGTCGCAGCAACGCTGGCCCGGCCAGACGGTGCACACGCTGCAGAATCCGGAGACGGTCGCCAACGTGCGGCTCAACCTGCACTTTCTCGGCGGCGATCTGACGACCTTCGCCGCATACACCTATATCGGAAAACTCTGGCGGGACGTCACCACCTGGGAAAACCCGCTACAGACCTTCGACCTCGGCGCCCATTACAAGATCGCCAAGGGCTGGAAGCTGTCCGCCGGCGTCAACGACTTTTTCAACGCAGGGCCGAAGCAGACTCTGGGCGGTACGGCATCGGATGTGACGGCGGTTTGGCGCCAGTGCATCGCCTCCGGTCTTTACGTAGGGCAGCCGGGCTGCGGCACTTTCCCGCTTACAGGCAAGCGGAGCGTTCAGGAAACCGTGACCCTGAAATCGAACGTCGACTACCCGCAGCAAGGGCGTACCTGGTACGCGACCCTGGCCTACTGGTTCTGAATCTCCGGTTTACCGGAGGTCCGTCCTGCCGGGCGGCCTTGCCGTGCAAATGGGCGGTTGCATCGTTCACTCACTTGAAGGAGCAACAAAATGGCAGATACCCTCAGCGCATACAGCGTGTATTACTACGATTACACCACCACCCCGGCGACGGGGCGCGGCATGGCAGGATTGATCGGCGATAGTGGCGGCGCCTCCATCCTTGCCATCCCCGGCCTGCAAAGCGGCCTGAACGGCGATCCCAAGGTGGAAGGCTTTAGCGATCCCGGCGGCGACCTGCGCCTTGCCGTGACCGATTACGTGGCAGGTACTCCCCAGCCTGTGAGCATCTACGATCCGCTCACGCAGGTCAGTCTGGCGACGCCGACCTGGAGCAGCGTTACGAATCTGTATACGCTGGTTCGCCTGGGCAGTTATCTCTATGCGCTCGACTACGACAACGCGCGTGTCGTCCAGATCGATCCCGCGACCTACACGCAGACCGGCAAGAGCTTGTCCCTGTCCAGCAGCGGCGTGCCGCTGCCTTCCGGCTACACGCCCTACGGCCAGGCCCTGATCGTCGTCGGCGGCGAACTGTACGGACTCTTCAGCTTTGCCGATGGCACTTGGGCGAACTACGCCAACAGCATGCTGGTGCGCTTCACCATCGGCGGCAGCGGGATTACGGTTGGTGCCACCGACTACAACAATGCCTTGGCGAAAAATGCCTTTTCGTTGGCGGCTTACGGTTCGGATATCTATATCGCGGCGATTGGCGGCGCTCAGGGCTCGTCGGGGACGCCGAATCCGAGTTCCTGCGTGCAGAAGGTCGCCATTTCCGGCGCTCTGAGCGGCGCCAGCGTGACGCCCGTACTGACCCAGAGCGATTTTGCCTACGAATACCGCGACATCAGTTTCGATGCAGGCGGCAATGCCTACGTGCTGATGGGAACCTACAACAGCAGTTGGAATCTGGCCGGAAAGCTGGTCAAGGTGACGGCCTTTTCGCCGCTGGCGAGCACCGATGTCGACACTTTTTCGACCGCGCCGGGTTACTTCTGGTCGGCGCAGTACACCGCCGACAACAACCGTATCTGGTTTGCCCGGGGCAGCGCGATCCGCGTCTATGACGCGAGTGCGTTCGCCACGCCGGCCGCCACGCTGACCTTGAGCGTCAATGATCCGAGCACCAATCCGGGCGGGTTGATTGAAACGGGCAACCTGTACGACAGCATCAACGACTTGACCTATATCGGCGCTGCCGGCGCACGCACCGCCTTGCGCGGCTACCGTTCGCCGGTACAGGCCTCGCACACCCCGCGCGCGCAGGCTGCCCGCGCGATCGCGCGCGGTAGGCCGGAGCTCTCCGAGGAAGAATGGCTCGCCGTGGAAGCGGCTGCCGCCAAGCCGTAAGGCACCCGCCGCCGCGCCTCTCCGGCGCGGCGGCGGACGGCATTTGTCGCGGCTCGGGCGGGAGGCCGGCGCTGCGCGATCCCCGGCATGGCCGCGAGGCGCATCCCGCACGATGGACGGGTGAAGCTGCTTGGACAGCGTCTATGCACTAGATGTAGTGGGTTGTTGTTTTGTTCGTACTACATGTTGTGTTTTTGTGTTGACACCGACCGTGGCCGCTCATAGAATCCGGGCACTGATGGTTCCCCGAAAAGGGATTAATAGGGAATCCGGTCGCGGCCTCCGCCTTGCACGAAAGCAGGGGAGGCCGGACATTCCGGAGCTGCCCCCGCAACTGTAATCGGCGAGCTCTTGCCACTAGCGCCACTGGAACCGCAGGGTTCCGGGAAGGCCGGCAAGGAGCGAAGACCCGAGAGCCAGGAGACCTGCCGTCGAATCTTTGTCTATAGGGGCGGGGTGTCTCCTGGGGCGATGACGACGGTGGCGCAGGGTTTTTCTCTGCCGCGGTCCCGCACCGGGGCCGGTTCGAAACCCCACCCGCCGCTACATCATCCTGCACTCCCCGCGCCGCCAACTCGGGGAGAGCGCAGTGCAGGATCGACAGAATCAACACCTTGAAACACCGGACGGCCGCGCGGCGCGGGAATTTCCGCCGACGCCGGCGCTGCCCTCGCGCATCCTCAAGCGCGACGGCGGCGACGCGCCCTTCGTCGCCGGGCGGATCGCCCGTGCGCTGGAGCGCGCGGGCAACGCCAGCGGCGAGTTCGAGGCCGACGAGGCGCAGCTGCTCGCCGCCCGCGTCCTCAAGTTCCTGCGCCACCGCTTCGGCGCCTCGGCGCCGACCGTCGAACAGGTGCAGGACATCGTCGAACAGACGCTGGTCGACGCCAACCATCTCGCCACTTTCCGCGCCTACGTCGCCTACCGCGAGCAGCACCGCCGGCTGCGCGAGGACAGGCGCACGCTGGTCGACGTCGGTTCCGCCATCGACGAGTACGTCGACCGCGCCGACTGGCGCGTGCGCGCCAACGCCAACCAGGGCTACTCGCTCGGCGGGCTGATCCTCAACGTCTCCGGCAAGGTGGTCGCCAACTACTGGCTGTCGCACGTCTATCCGCCGGAGATCGGCCAGGCGCACCGCGACGCCGACCTCCACATCCACGACCTCGACATGCTCTCGGGCTACTGCGCCGGCTGGTCGCTGCGCCAGGTGCTTTACGAAGGCTTCAACGGCGTGCCCGGCAAGCCCGAGGCCGATCCGCCGAAGCATTTTTCGAGCGCGCTCGGGCAGATGGTGAACTTCCTCGGCACGCTGCAGAACGAATGGGCCGGCGCCCAGGCCTTCAGCTCCTTCGACACCTATCTCGCGCCCTTCGTGAAGAAGGACGGGCTTTCCTTCGAGCAGGTGCGCCAGGGCATGCAGGAATTCATCTACAACCTCAACGTGCCATCGCGCTGGGGCACGCAGACGCCCTTCACCAACCTCACCTTCGACTGGGTCTGCCCGGAGGACCTGCGCGAGCAGGTGCCGGTGATCGGCGGCGTCGAGATGCCCTTCGCCTACGGCGAGCTGCAGGCCGAGATGGACCTCATCAACCGCGCCTACATCGAGGTCATGAGCGCCGGCGACCGGCGCGGCCGCGCCTTCACCTTCCCGATTCCGACCTACAACGTCACCGAGGATTTCCCCTGGGCGTCGGAGAACGCCGAGCGCCTGTTCGCAATGACGGCGAAATACGGCCTGCCGTACTTCCAGAACTTCCTCAACTCGGACATGAAGCCGAATCAGGTGCGCTCGATGTGCTGCCGCCTGCAGCTCGATCTGCGCGAGCTTCTGAAGCGCGGCAACGGACTCTTCGGCTCGGCCGAGCAGACCGGCTCGATCGGCGTCGTGACGATCAACTGCGCGCGCCTCGGCTTTCTCCACGCCGGCGACGAGGCGGCGCTGATGGCGCGCGTCGACCGCCTCGCCGACATGGCGCGCGACAGCCTGGAGATCAAGCGCAAGGTCGTGCAGCGCCTGATGGACGACGGCCTCTTCCCGTACACGAAGCGCTACCTCGGTACGCTGCGCAACCACTTCTCGACGATCGGCGTGAACGGCATCAACGAGATGGTGCGCAACTTCAGCGGCGGCGCCGAGGACATCACCGCCGCGGCCGGCGAGGCGCTCGCGCTGCGCCTGCTCGACCGCCTGCGCGAGCGCATGCGCGACTATCAGGAGGCGACCGGCAACCTCTACAACCTCGAAGCGACGCCGGCCGAGGGCACGACCTACCGTTTCGCGCGCGAGGACCGCAAGCGCTGGCCCGGCATCCTGCAGGCCGGAACGGCGGAGAAGCCGTACTACACCAACTCCTCGCAGCTGCCGGTCGGCTTCACCGACGATCCCTTCGAGGCGCTGACGCGGCAGGACGCGCTGCAGACGCGCTATACCGGCGGCACCGTGCTCCACCTCTACATGCGCGAGCGCATCTCCAGCCCGGCCGCCTGCCGGCAGCTGGTGCGCACGGCGCTGTCGAACTTCCGGCTGCCCTACATCACGATCACGCCGACCTTCTCGATCTGCCCGAAGCACGGCTACCTCGCCGGCGAGCACGAGTTCTGTCCGAAGTGCGACGAGGAACTGCTCGCCCGGCGCGGGCCGGCGCACTGATTTTTCAACCTCAGCGAAAGGAACAAGCATGTCCGATATGTGCGCCAAGAACGCCACCCTGCACGACCACGAACGCCAGCGCTGCGAAGTATGGACGCGCGTCATGGGCTATCACCGGCCCGTTTCCGAGTTCAACCCCGGCAAGCAGGGCGAGCACCGCGAGCGCCGGCATTTCGCCGAGCCTTGCCAACCCTGCCATTTCCCGGCCGCCCGTGTCTGAACGGGAGACGCTGGCGGTGGGCGGCCTCGCGCCGTTCACCACCATCGACTTTCCCGGCCGCCTGGCCGCCGTCGTCTTCTGCCAGGGCTGCCCGTGGCGCTGCGGCTATTGCCACAACCCGCACCTGCTTCCGGCGCGGGGCGAGGCGCGCGCGTGGCCGGAAGTCGCGGCGTGGCTGGAAACGCGGCGCGGCCTGCTCGACGGCGTCGTCTTCAGCGGCGGCGAGCCGCTGCTGCAGCGCGGCCTCGCCGCCGCGCTCGCCGACGCGCGCGCGCTCGGCTTCGCCACGGCGCTGCACACGGCCGGCGTCTACCCGCGTCGGCTGGCCGCCGTCCTGCCGCTGCTCGACTGGGTCGGCTTCGACGTCAAGGCGCCGTTCGGCGACTACGCGCGCATCACCGGTGCCGACGACGGCGGTGCGGCGCGCGAGGCGCTGTCCCTGCTGCTCGCCTCGGGCGTCGCGCACGAAGTCCGCTGCACCGTGCCGGAAGACCTGCTCGGCGCCGACGACATGGCGCGCCTCGCCGGCCAGCTGGCCGATCTCGGCGTGTCGCGCCTGGTGCTGCAGACCTGCCGCGCCGACGGACGCGCCGCCGCGCCGCTGCCGGAGCCGCTGCGGCGGGCGGCGGCGGATTTTGTGGCGTGCGTCGAACTGCGTCACTGAAAAAAACCGAAGAACACGGAGAAACTCACGATGAAAACCAGCCTTGCATTCGACGATTGGGACACCCCGCCGCCCGCCGCGTCCGCCGCGTCCGCCGCGTCCGCCACGAACTCCGCGCCCGCCGGTGCGCCGCCGGCGCCGGCCGGCCTCGCGCCGATCGACCCCGAGGACAAGCGCGTGGTCAACGGCCGCGCCGACATCAACCAGCTGGCGCCCTTCAAGTACCCGTGGGCCTGGCAGTTCTTCCTGAACGCCAACCGCAACCACTGGACGCCGCTCGAGATCGGCATGGCGCAGGACGTGCACGACTACCATCACAAGCTCAATCCGGCCGAGCGCCACGTCTTCGAAAACGTGCTCGCCTACCTGACGACCTCCGACATCCTCGCCATGCGCAACATCGGCCTCGCCGTGATGGAGAAGATGAGCGCGCCCGAGCTGCAGATCTACCAGGCGCGCCAGGTGTACGAGGAAGCGCTGCACACCTGGACCTACCAGCACTGCATCGAGACGCTGGGCATCGACCAGCGCGAGATCTACAACCGCTACCGCGTGGTGCCGGAAATTCACGGCAAGATCGCGCTCGCCAACCGGCGTCTGTCGTCGATCCTGCGTTCCGACCTCGATCTGACGGATCGCGACACGCTGCACGAGTTCGCGCTCTCCTACCTCTTCTTCGCCGCCGTCTTCGAGGGCTGCTGGTTCTACAACGGCTTCTCGCCGATCTTCTCGCTGCAGCGGCGCGGGCTGATGAAGGGCACCGCCGAGCAGCTGCAGTACATCATGCGCGACGAGGTGATGCATTGCGCCTTCGGCATCCGCGTCGTGCGCCAGCTGATCGCCGAGGAGAAGCTGCAGCTCGACCCGCGCGCGGTCGCCGAGCTGTGGCAGGAGTCCGAAGCGGCGGAGCGGGCCTATGCCGGCTTCATCCTGCGCGAACCGCTGCTCGGCTACAGCGCCGACCTGCACGTCGAGCAGTTCCGCCACGTCGCCAACCGGCGCGCGCGCCAGCTCGGGCTCGACGAGCCTTTCCCGGGCGCGCGCAACGTCCTGCCCTGGCTCGACGAGCAGGTGAACATGCGCAAGGAGAAGAATTTCTTCGAGACGCGCGTCACCGAGTACCAGACGGGCGGGGCGCTGACGTGGGAGTGATCCGCGCCCTGCCGGGCGGCAACGCGCCGCCGCCCGGCGGCAGCTGGCGCGTGCGGCGCCTGGACGGCGGCGGCACGGCGCGCGACGCCGTGCTGCGCCACCTGCGCGCGCTCGACGCCGACGACCGCTACCTGCGCTTCGGCCATACGGCGAGCGACGCGACGCTCGCCGACTACGTCGCCGCGCTCGACTTCGCGCGCGACGGCATCCTGGCGGTGGGCGCCGGCACGCCCTCGCGCGGCGTCCTGATCGGTCTCGCGCACGTCGCGCTGCAGCCGCCGCAGGCCGAATTCGGACTCAGCGTGCTGCCCGCCTGGCGCCGGCGCGGACTCGGCCGCCGCCTGTTCGTCGCGGCCATGGCGTGCGCGGCGGGCGAAGGGCTCGCGGCGCTGGCGTGCATGACCGGCAACGCGTCGGTGCTCAACATGGCGCGCGAACTCGGCTTCAGCATCCGCCTCGGCGCCGGCGAAGCGTGCGCGACGATCGCCCTGTCCGGCGCGCCGGCGGACGAGCGGCGCGTCCGGGAAGCATGGGAAACGCGGGACGAGCGGGGAGCGCGGAGCGAGCGGGCGGAGCGGGGGGCGGCTTAGGCACCGTGCCTGCGCAGGAGCAGCCAGGCGTCGTCGCCGGTGCCGCCTTCCGCTTCGGCGCGCCAGCCCTGCGCCGCGTAGAAGCGCAGCGCCTCGGCGTTGCGCACCAGGCACTTGAGCGTCGTGCAGCCGCCGGGCAGCGTTGCGCAGGCGTCGAGCAGCGCGCGGCCGATGCCTTGCCGCAGGTGCCCGGGGGCGACGAAAAGGTGGTGCAGGAAACTGTCGGGCAGCCACACCGAAGCGAAGCCGAGCGGCTCGCCGTCGCGTTCGGCGACGAGGATTTCCTCGCCGGCCGTCGCCGCCTCGAAGTCGGCGAGCGCGCAGGCGTCCGCCGGCAGCCAGTGGAAGGCGTGCCGGCGCGAGGCGAGGTAGAGGCGGGCCAGCGCCGCGCGGTCGGCGGCGCGGGCCGGGCGGACGATCAATGCGTGCATGCGCGGAAGAGGCGTGGAAAACGCGTGAACGTAGCGGCCGGCGCCTCAGTCGCCGGTCGGCGAGATGCGGAAGGAGCGCACCTGCGGCAGGCCACGCAGGGACGTGGCGAGCGCCGCCGGGTTGTCGGCGCGCGTCGTGCGGATGACCATGCGGTACTCGAACCACAGGCCGTCGTCGCTGGTGCGGTAGCTGATGTTGCTCACCGTGAAGCCATGCTCGACGAGCAGCGCACGCACCTCCGCCTCGGTCATCACCTCGTTGCGCGCGAAGCGGATGTGGTGGTGTGCGTAGGAGTGCTGCGGCATCTTCGCTTCGAGCCAGCGGAAGACGGAAAGGATGCCGATGGTCAGCACGGTGGCAAGGATGGCCGGGAAGTAGAAGCCGACGCCCATCAGGATGCCGATCGCCGCCGTGATCCAGATCGACGCGGCGGTGGTCAGGCCGCGCACGCTGAGGCCTTCCTTGAAGATCACGCCGGCGCCGAGGAAGCCGATGCCGGTCATGATGCCCTGCGCCATGCGCGTCGGGTCGGTGCGGATGGTGTCGAGCGGCACGCCCGGCAGCCACTTCCATTGGTAGAGCGTGACCAGCATGAGCAGACTGGAGGCCAGGCAGACCAGCGTGTGCGTGCGGAAGCCGGCCGGCCGCGCGTGGAAGCTGCGTTCGAGTCCGATGACACCGCCGGCAACCAGTGCGCCGATCAGATGGAGGGTGATGATGACGTAATCGGCGTCCATGGCGACTCCTTTCGGGATTCTCGTTGTTCTTCAGGCAGCCTGCGGCAGTCCGGAGGGGATCATGCCATCGCCTTCGCCCGAGGTCCAATCGCCGCGCCCGCGCAGCGCGCGTCGGCGCTCGTTTTACCGCCTTTCTGGCCGCCTTTTTGCCATCCGTTTCCGTCGAGATTTCCGCTGGCAGGCGAGACTTCGCGTGTGCATGCCCCGCCCGCAACGCGCGGCGACGAGGCGCCGGCAGCCGTCGCCGCAATGGCGCGTTCCGGCGGGGCGGGAACGCGGGGACGCCCGGGCGGTGCGCGCCCCGTTCGCGCCCCGTTCGCGCTACGCCGCCGCGTCCGGCGCCGCTTCGACTTCGACGCAGGCGGCGAGGATGTCTTCGAGGGCCAGTTCGGTGTGCTCGATCTGGACCACCGTGAGCGGTCGCTGGGCGAGCACGCGCAGCGTCTGGCCGGGGATCAGGCCGTAGGCGAGCAGGCGCTCGCGCAGGTCGCCGGCGGTGTCGGCGGCGAAGCCGGCGATGCGCGTCAGGGCGCCGGGGCGCACGCCGCGCAGGGTGTCCGGCGCGCTCCGGCGGTGCGGGGCGTGTTGGGTGTGCGGTTTGCGTTTCATGGTCATTGTCCCCAGCCGGCGAGGGCCAGCGCGAAGCGGAGCACGCCGCCGAGGAAGAAGGCGAACGGCATGATCAGGGCGAGCATCAGGGCGGCGCGGCGCGCGCCGTGCTCCTTGACGATCATCATCAGGCTGGCGAAGCAGGGCACGAAGAGGGTCAGCGTGACGATGCCGACGACCATCTGCGCCGGGCTCAGCGCGGCGCCCATGGCGAACAGGCCGGTGGCGCCGAAGTCGCGGCGCAGGAAGCCCATCAGGAAGGCCGCCGAGGCCTCCTTGGGCAGGCCGAGCCAGCCGGTGACGAGCGGTTCGCCGGCCTCGATCAGCCAGGGCAGGGCGCCGATCCGGTCGAGTGCGTAGAGCAGGAAGGAGCCGATCAGGAAGAGCGGGATCACTTCGACGAGGTACCACTTGAGGCGCGCCCAGGTCTTGGTCAGCACGTTGCCGACGGCCGGCAGGCGGAGCGGCGGCAGTTCGGTCATGAGCGGGATGCGGCGGCCCTTGATGACGCGGTTGGCGAGCCAGCCGACGGTGACGAGGACGAAAAGGACGATGCCGAACCAGATCAGCGTGGCGCCGAACGAGATGCCGGCGAGCATGCCCATGACGACGCCGAGCTGCGCCGAGCAGGGGATGGCGAGCGCGAGCAGGAAGGTGACGATCAGCTTCTCGCGCGGGCTGTGCAGGATGCGCGTGGTCAGCGTCGCCATCGTCACGCAGCCGAGGCCGAGCACCATCGGCAGCACGGCGCGGCCGTTCAGGCCGATCTTGCTGAAGCTCTTGTTGGAGAGCACGGTCAGGCGCGAGAAGTAGCCCGAGTCCTCGAGTGCGCCGAAGGCGATGAAGAAGGTGGTGACGATCGGCAGGATCAGCGCCAGCGCGTAGGTCATGCCCATCGTCCATAGGCCGTAGGGGCCGATCAGCAGGTCGGACAGCCAGGGCCAGGGCACGGCGTCGCGCACGGCGCCTTCGAACCACGGGTTGACGATCGTGCCGAAGAGGTCCTCCTCGAGCAGGCCGACCAGCGTGCCGGCGCCGAATTCGCCGACGAACCAATAGATGGCGTAGAGCACGACGAGCAGGATGGGCCAGCCCCAGCGCGGGTTGACGGAAAGCGCGCCGAGCTTCTGCGCGAAGGTGTTGGCGCCCTGCGGCGTCTGGCGCAGGACGCGGCCGGCGATGCGGTCGGCGCAGGCCATGCGCGTCTGCTGCAGGATGGCGGAGAGCGGTTCGGGGTAGTCGAGCTGCAGCGTGTCGCGCAGCTCGCGCATGGCATCGAGCGTGCCGGGCGGCAGGCGCTCGGCCAGCCAGCTTTCGAGTTCGCCGTCGCCGGCCAGGAAGAGCAGGCCGAGGGCGCGCGGCGCGAGCGTCGGCGCCTGCGGCAGCGCGGCGAGCTGGCCGGCCAGGCGGTCGAGCGTGCTTTCCACGTCGGCTGGGTATTCGAGGCGGAAGCGCGGCACGGCGGCCTGCGGAATGGCCGCGCGCAGCTCGGCGACGCCCTTGCCGCGCGTGGCGACTGTCGGCAGTACCTGCAGGCCGAGTTCGGCACTCAGCGCGGCGGCATCGACGCGCGCGCCGCGCGCCTCGGCCTCGTCGACCATGTTCAGCGCGAGCAGCATCGGGCGGCCCATTTCGGCGAGCAGCACGGCGAGCTGCAGGCTGCGGCGCAGGTTCTTGGCGTCGCCGACCTGGAGCAGCGTGGCGTTCTGCTCGTCGAGCAGGGCGCGCGTCGTGGCGTGTTCGTCGCCGGTGCGCGAGGGCAGCGAGATGACGCCGGGCGTGTCGAGCACGGACAGGCCGCCGAGCGCCTGCGCCTTGCCGCGCGAGACTTCGACGGTGGTCCCGGGATAGTTGGAAACGGTGACGTAGCGGCCGGTCAGCGCGTGGAAGAGGACCGATTTTCCGACGTTGGGCTGGCCGACGAGGAGCAGGCCGGAAAGCGCCGAAAGCGCGGGAGAGGGGAGGGCCGCGGTCGCGGCGGATTCGTTCGACATGCGTGTTCTCGGAGAAATTCTTGCGGGGAGGCGCGGGCGCTATTGTCTCTCGGCTGCGTACAGACAGTGCGGGCCGATTTGCGCCAGCGTGGCGCAGCCGGTCAGCGCCATGGTCATTTCGAGTTCGTCGCGCAGCAGGCGCAGGACGTGTGCGACGCCGAGCGCGCCGGCCGTCGCCAGTCCCCAGATATAGGGGCGGCCGATCAGCACGGCGCTGGCGCCGGCGGCGAGCGCCTTGAAGGCGTCGCTGCCGCTGCGGATGCCGCTGTCGAGCAGCACCGGAATCCGCCCGCCGCAGGCGGCGACGACGGCGGGCAGGGCGTCGAGGCTGGCCGGCGCGCCGTCGAGCACGCGGCCGCCGTGGTTGGAGACGATCAGGCCGTCGCAGCCGGCGGCGAGCGCGCGGCGGGCGTCGTCGGGATGCAGGATGCCCTTGAGCAGCAGCGGGACGTGGATGCGCTCGCGCAGCCAGGCGAGGTCGTCCCAGGTCGGCGCCTGCGTCATCCAGCCGTCGAACACCGGGCTTTGCCCGGCGCGCAGCGGCGCCTCGGCGAGCGGCGCTTCGAGATTGACCGCGCGTACCTGCGGCGGCAGTTGCATGGCGGCCTGCTTGACCGGCGCGTCGACGGTGAACACGACGGCCGCGTAGCCCGCTGCGAGGGCGCGCTGCACGAGGCGCAGCGAGCGTTCGCGCTCGCCCTGCCAGTACAGCTGGAACCACTGCGGGCGTTCTCCGGCGCGCGCGATGTCCTCGAGCGACAGGCTGGCCAGCGAGCTGACGACGGCGATGCCGCCCTGCGCATCTGCCGCGGCCACGCTGCCGGCTTCGGCGTCGGGGTGGAAGAGGCGCTGGTAGGCGATCGGCGCGAGCAGGAAGGGATGCTCGAAGCGCTGTCCGCAGAGTTCGAGTCGGGTGTGGCCGCCACGCACGTCGGCGAGCATGCGCGGCAGCAGGCGCTGCGCCGGAAAGCTCGCAAGGTTGGCGGCCAGCGAGACGCCCTCGCCGCTGCCGGCTTCGAGGTAGCGCCAGGCTTGTTCGGCGAGGCGGGCTTCGGCGTGCGGCCGGTAGTCGGCCGGGGTGCCGATGCCGGCCGGAATGCTGGCGCTTGAATGCGGGCCGGACGTCATGTTCAGCTGTCCGCCCAGCGCCGCAACAGGTTGTGATAGATGCCGGTCATGCGCACCACCGGTTCGGTTTCGCCGATTTCCTCGCGCAGGTCGAGCAGCGCCATGTCGAGGTCGTAGAGCATTCGCCGCTGGCCGGCGTCGCGCACCATGCTCTGCATGAACATGAAGCAGGCGATGCGTTCGCCGCGCGTGACCGGCGAGACTTCGTGGATCGACGAGGAGGGGTAGACGACCATGCTGCCGGCCTTGAGTTTGAGGCCGTGGCGGCCGAAGGTGTCGTCGACGGTGAGCAGGCCGCCGTCGTAGTCCTCCGGTTCGGAGAAGAACAGGGTGGCCGAGACGTCGGCGCGCACGTAGCCGCTGCCGTCGGGCATGCCTCGCATCGCGTTGTCGGTGTGGAAGCCGTAGTGATTGCTGTCGCCGCCGTAGCGGTTGAAGAAGGGCGGCAGGATCTTCAGCGGCAGCGCGGCGGTGAAGAACATGGCGTTGCGGTTGAGCGCGCCGAGCACCAGCTGGCGCAGGCGGAAGAGATGCGGCGATTCTTCCGGGATCTGCAGGTTGTTCTTGACGGTGGCGGCCTGGATGCCGGCCGTGACCTTGCCGCTGACCCATTCCGCCTCGGCGAGCAGGGTGCGCGCTTCGGCCAGTTCTTCCGTGGTGAGGACGTCGTCGATGGTGATCAGCATGTTTTTCTCTCCCCAAAAAAGCCCTTCCCGCGAGAGCGGGAAGGGCGCGGCTTGGCTCAGAACTTCAATTCGCCGGTGAGGATCGCCGCGCGCCGGGTGCCCGGTACGACGAAGCCGCCGTTGTCGTAGATCGCATCGTAATACACGGTGTCGAACAGGTTGCGGACGTTCAGGCGCACCGCCCATTTCTGCTCTTCGTAGGCGACCATCGCGTCCCAGCGGGTGTAGGACGGCGCGGTGTTTACGCTGAAAACGCCGTTGGTGAAGTTGCCGTTCCCGGTCGGCGAGTAAGCGAGTCGGCTGCCCTTGGCCTCGACGCCGCCGCCGACCTTCCAGTTACCCGGCAGCTTGTAGGTGCTCCACAGGTTGAAGGTGTAGGCCGGCGTGTTGCGCGGGCGCTGCCCGACGAGGCGCGGGTCGGCCTTGGTGATGACGCCGGTCGTGGCGTTGATGTTTTCTGCCGTGTCGAGGATTTCGGCCTTCATCAGCGCGATGCCGGAGAACACTTCCCACTTCTCGGTGATGCGTCCGGCGAGTTCGAACTCGATGCCGTCGGTGCGCCGCTTCTTGGTCAGGATGGAGGCCGTCGATTCGAGGTCGGTGCTGCGTTCCCAGTCCTTGTTGGCGCGGTAGAGGGCGGCGCGCAGGGCGAGGTCGCCGTCCATGAACAGCCACTTGGCGCCGAGTTCGGTGACTTGGCTGCGCTCGGCCGGCTGCGGCGCGACGGTCAGCTGGTAGAGGTCGGCGGTCGGGCTGAAGGAATCGCTCCAGCCGAGGTAGTAGTGCGTTTCCGCTGCCGGGTGCCAGGACAGCGCGGCGCGCTTGCTCCATTCGCCGAAGCGCAGATTGGTCGAGGCGGTGCCGCCGTAGTTGGCGTCCATCTCGTCGCGGCGCAGGCCGACGGTGGCCTTCCATTGCGGGATGAATTCGACCGTGTCCTGCACGTAGAGCGCGTAGGAATCGCTCTTGAAGGTCGAGGCGGCGGTCGCCGCTTCCTGGTCGGGATAGTAGGCGGGCGGGTTGGCCGGGGTGGAGCCGCCGAAGTTGCGCAGGCCGTTGCGCCGGTTCTTTTCCTTCAGATATTCCATGCCGGCGAGGAATTCGTGCCCCATGCTGCCGGTCTTGAACTTGGTGCTCAGGTCGGATTGCAGGGTGACCGTTTCGTAGTGCATGGCGCGCGTCTTGTCGCTGCCGCCCGAAGCGCTGGCTGTCGGCGCGCCGCCCTGCGGTGCTTTCGCCCAGTAGCTGCGCTCGTAGTCGGCGAAGCGCAGCTGGGTGCGCAGGCGGGTGTCGGGCGAGAAGTCGTATTCGTTGACCAGCGTCGTCATCGTCGTGTCGCTGTCGTCGAAGGTCTTGTTGGCGCCCCAGTAGGTGCTGGCCGGGTACAGGGTCGTCGGGCGCTTGGTGGCGCTGTCGAAGGGAACGCCGTAGTCCGGGTTGTCCCGCGTCTTCAGGTGCAGGTAGTTGACCCAGAAGCGGTTGTGCGAATTCTGGTTGAGCGCGAGGCTGACGGCGGCGCCCTGACGATGGATTTCGGGCTCGTCGCCGTTCGTCGGGTTGCTGCGCCAGCTGCCTTCGTCGCGGTTCATCAGGTTGACGCGCAGGCCGGTGTCGGGGCTGAAGCGCTTGTTGAGGTCGAAGGTGACTTCCTTGTAGCCCTCGGTGCCGACGCTGGCGGTGGTCTTGTACTTGTCGATGGCGAGCGGCGTCTTGGTCACCTGGTTGATCACGCCGCCGGCCTGGCCGCGTCCGAAGAGCATGGCGCCGGCGCCGCGCAGGACGTCGATCTGCTCGGAGTTGAAGGTTTCGCGGTTGTACTGGGCGGTGTCGCGGATGCCGTCGAGGTACATGTCGCCGAAGGTGTAGAAGCCGCGCAGCATCATGTTGTCGCCCGAACGCCCGCCTTCCGCGGCGTTGAAGGAGATGCCGGAGACGTTGCGCAGCGCTTCGCGCAGCGAGCCGACCTGCTGTTCTTCCATCAGATTGTTGGTGATCGTCGTCACCGCCTGCGGAATGTCGTGCGGGTCCTGCAGCACCTTGCCGACGCGGGTCTTGGTGGCGAGGTAGCGGTCCGGTTCGGCTTCGGCCTGCCCGGTGACGACGACCGTCGACAGGGTCTGGTCGGTGCCGGCGGCCTTGGCTGCAGGTTGTCCCTGCTGCGCGGCGGCGCTCAGGGATACGGCCATCATCGTCGCGGCGAGCGGCAGCAGGCGCGGCGCGGCGCTTTCGGTCGCCTTCGGCGTCGTTTGCGGGTTATTTTCCCGCTTCGTCTTTTTATGGTTGCGCATGAAGATTCTCCATGTGGGGGCGAGACTTGGCTGGCGTTTGGCTGGCTGGGGGTTGGGGGAAGGGAAGGCGTCGGGCTGGGTTTTCCAGACGCGCAAATGCGCCTTCGTCGCCGAAGGCGCATCCGGGTCCGGCGAACTTAGCGTGCCGCGCTCGGGTCGGTGACGAAGCCGATGCGGGCGAGACCGAGGCGCGCGGCCTCGCTCATCACCTGGGCGACCTTTTCGTAGGGCGTCGTGCGTTCGGCGCGGATGTGCAACTCCGGCTGCGGCTGCTGCGCGCCGGCCGCCTTCAGGCGCTCGGTGAACTGTTCGCCGTCGACCGCTTCGCCGTTCCAGAACAGCTGGCTGTTCGCGTCGATCGCCAGCTGCACGTTGTCCGGCTTGGTCAGGTTGGCCGACGACGAAGCCTTCGGCAGGTCGACCTTGACCGCGTGCGTGAGCAGCGGCGCGGTGACCATGAAGATGATGAGGAGCACCAGCATGACGTCGATCAGCGGCACCATGTTGATTTCGGCGAGCGGCTCGTTGTCGTCGCCGCCGTCCATGCTTGCGAAGGCCATGGCCGCTCCTCAGCGCAGCGCGAGGCCGGGATGGCCGCCGCTCTTGTCGTCGCCGGCGGCGAGGCCCTGCGCGCGCGCCATGGCGATCACCTTTTCGCTGGTCGCGCGGGCGTCGGTCAGCATCGGCGAGGTCTTGATGCCGGTGGCGAGGAAGGCGAACACGTCGTAGGCGAAGGAGTTCAGGCGCGACAGCGTGTTGCGGTTGGAGCGCGCGAAGGCGTTGTAGGCGATGGCGGCGGGGATCGCCACGGCGAGGCCGATGGCGGTCATGATCAGCGCTTCGCCGACCGGGCCGGCGACCTTGTCGAGCGTGCCCTGGCCGGACAGGCCGATGGCCAGCAGCGCGTGGTAGATGCCCCAGACGGTGCCGAAGAGGCCGACGAAGGGCGCCGCCGAGGCGACGGTGGCGAGGAAGGTCTGGCCGAATTCGAGGTGGCTGCGGTCTTCGTCGATGGCGCGCTTGAGGGCGCGCGTCAGCAGTTCCTCGGGGTTGCCGGCGTTGACCAGGCTGACGGCGTTGCAGTCGCAGCCGCTCTTGTGGCGCTGCTGCTGCTCGATCGCCGTGAAGCCGTGGTGCACGAGATGCGAGAAGGGTTCGGTGGTGCCGCTTTCGCGGATGCGCGAAGCGACGGCTTCGAGGTTGGGGGCGTCCCAGAAGGCATCGAGGAAGGCTTCGCTCTTGCGGCGCATGCGGAAGACGCGCACGCCCTTGGTCACGATCAGGTACCAGGTGCCGATCGAGGCCAGCAGCATCAGGGCGAGTACGAAGCGGGCGACGCCGTCGGCGTTGCTCAGGAAGTGGGCAAAGCCCATGGGGTTTTCCATAGTGACCTCTTAGCTTCTCAAATTGAAAACGATGGGGACCAGCACCCAGGCGCCGATGGCTTCGTCGCCGCGCCGGGCGGCGACGAACTTCCAGCGCCAGACGGCCTCCTGGGCGGCCTGATCGAGGCGCGGCGAGCCGCTGCCGGTCTTGACTTCGATCTGGCTCGGGCGCCCGTTCGGCTCGACGAAGACGCGCAGTACGACCTTGCCTTCCTCGCCCATGCGGCGCGACAGCGAAGGGTAGGTGGGCGCCGGGTTTTGCAGATAGTCGGCGTCGAAGCGCGCCTGCGTCACCGCGGCGGGGGCGGGCGGCGCGGGGGGCGCCGGCGCGGGCGGCGCTTCCTTGACCGTCGGTACTTCGTAAGCGGGGCTCGGCGCCTCGGTCTGCGCGGCGAGGACGGGCTGCTGCTTGACCGGCGCCGGCGTCGGGCGCGGCACGGGCTTGCGCTCGACCGGTTGCGGGCGGGGAGGCGCGACTTCCGGCGCGGGTGGCGCCGGCGGCAGCACCTGCACCATCAGGCTGGCGAGCGGCGCCGGCAGCGGAACGACGTCGAGCGAGGCGAGCAGCGCGAGGACGGCGACGTGAGCGGCGACGATCGCGGCGATGCCGGCGAGGGAAATGCGGTGTGCCGCATGGGCGGCATATGCGCCTTGGCTTGCGGCTGGGGCGGAGGCTGTCGTCATTGCAACAAGCTTTAAAACGAGAATTGTTCGCATTGTATATGAGAACGGTTCTTGTTGCTAAATGTTTCTGTGATGGCGCTTCGTCGGCGCCGCGTGCGGCACCTGTCTGCGTGAAACGTGGGGGCGTGGCGGGGGAGGAGCGTGGACAAAAGCGACGTTCCCGGACGGTGTGATGCGAGGCGGGAAGAGGCGGGAAGAGGCGGGGGCCGGACGGAGTCAGCTCGAAGCCGTGCGGAGGCGTCTGGAGCAAAGGACCTGGGGGGGGGCGGTTGGCGGAAGCGGAGGATGGCGCGCCGCCGCTGCGCGCCGGGCGCGGCACGGCGGTCCGCGGGGGAGGGCGATCTCCGGATTGCGGGCCCGGAGATCGCTAGCGGCCGATGCCTACCAGACGAAGAAGACGGTGTACCAGACTTCGACCATGAGGAGCGCCGGGAAGGTCATGCAGGCCAGCGCCAGCAGGCGGCGCAGCCAGCCGGCGGAGGATTGCAGGACGAGACGCAGCGCCAGCCAGAAGGCGCCGCCGGCGCCGAGCGCGAGGAGAGCGATGCGGACTTCGCCGACCCAGCCGAGCGGCACGTGCTCGGCCTTCAGGTGGGTCAGCGTCAGCATCGACAGGCCAAGGAAGACGCTGATCCCGGCCAGCGGGGCGAGCGCCATGGTCAGACGTTGCCAGGGCAGGCGGCGGTCGCGCAGGAGCGCGGCGGCGAGCAGCGGGCCGAGGCCGAGCACGGCGCCGAGCAGAAGGCCGCCGCCCAGGATGTAGGTGAGGACCAGCGCGCCGTCGAGCCAGGTGAACACGTCGTTGGCTTCCGGATAGTGGGTGAGCAGCCACCACGGCGCGTTGTCCTGCAGCAGCGTGAAGGAGTCGCGCTCGACCAGCCATTCGGCGATGCGCATCTTGGCCTGCACGAACCACGGGCTGACCGTCCACTGGAAGGCGGCGCTGGCGACGCCGAGGATGCCGAAAAGGAGGGTGATCGCCTCGGCGGTCGAGGCGCGCGACTGCGTGTCGACGATCTCGGCGCCGGGGACGCGCGGCGCCAGCTGCACGGCGTCGCGGTGGCCGGCGCAGCGCCCGCAGGAGTGGCATTCGGCGGCGCTGGTCATGCGCCGGATATCGACCAGCGGCGCGCAGTTGACCGGCTGGATCGGAATGACGCGGCGTTTTCTCTCGCTCGCCTCGTTCTCTTCCTTGTCCCAGGCGCTGCGGTCGACGCGGTAGTGCAGCGGCGCGACCTTGGCGAGGATGGCGAAGACGCCGGAGGCCGGGCACAGGTAGCGGCACCAGATGCGCTTGCCGCGCCCGTAGACGAGCCCGATGCCGATCGCCGCGACGCTCGAGCCGCCGAGGACGAGGAGGGCGGCCTGCGGGTATTCGTAGACGCTGACCAGCTGGCCGTACACCGTGGTGCACACGAAGGCGACGAAGGGCCAGCCGCTCCACTTGAGCCAGCGCGGCACCGGCTTGCCCAGCCCGCGCCAGCTGACCCATTCGGTGAGCGAGCCTTCCGGGCAGAACAGGCCGCACCAGACGCGGCCGAGGGTCAGCGTGGCGATCATCACGCCCGGCCACCAGACGCCCCAGAAAACGAACTGGGCGAACAGGCGCAGGTTGTCCCACAGGTGCGCGCCCTCGGGCGGCAGCGGCATGAAGGCGGGAATGATGACGAGCGCGAAGTAGAAGACGACGACGAACCACTGGAGAGCGATGATGGCCTTGCGATGGCGCGCCAGCGCGAGGCCGAGCGCAGCGACGGCGCGCCGCGCGGCGGCCGCAAAGCCGAAGCCGCGCGGCTCGGGGAGCGGCGCGGCCAGGGCCGGTGCGGCGGCGGGAGAAATGCGGGAGGTTTCGTCAGACACGGCGTTGCATCCTCGATTTGGCGAAGCTGACGACGGCCCAGTAGGCGACGTAGATGAGCAGCAGCATCAGCGAAGGCTGGGCGCGATAGCCGGTGAGGTTGGCCAGCATCCGGCCGGTGGGCAGCGTGTCGTCGAGCAGCGCCGAGGTATCCCACAGCGGATCGACGAGCGTCGGCAGCAGGCCCATGCCGATCACGCGTTCGACGCCGGATACGAGCAGCGCGGCGGCGAAGACGAGCAGCAGCAGGCCGGTGATCTGGAAGAAGCGGCGCTGGTCGAGGAAGCGCAGGCCGCGCGCCGCTGCCCAGGCGGTGAAGGCGGCGAGCACGAAGCCGGCCAGCGCGCCGGCGGCGAGGCTGGCGACGCTGTCCTGTTCGAGTCCGAGGCCGTAGAGGAAGATCACCGTTTCGGCGCCTTCGCGCGCGATCGCCAGTGCGCTGATCGTGGCGATGCCGAGCCAGCTGCCGCGGTCGGCGGCGCGCGCCAGTCCGGCTTCGAGCTGGCCCTTCATCGCGCGGCCGTGGCGCGCCATCCAGAGCACCATCTGCGTGATCAGGCCGGCGGCGACGAACAGGATGGCGGTCTGGAACCACTCGAGCGCCTGTCCCGAAAGCTCGTCCTGCGCGGCCAGCATGGCCCAGCCGAGCGCCAGCGCCAGCCCGATGCCGGCGCCGACACCGGTCCACAGGGCGCGCAGGCCGCCGTCGGCCGGGTTGCGTCTGAGCCAGGCGTAGAGGATGCCGATCACCAGCATGGCTTCGACGCTTTCGCGCCAGACGACGAAGAGTGCGTTACCCATGATGCTTCCTTATTTGGCGACGATGCGGCCTTGCGCAGTTTCCGGGTGGAAATCGCCGAAGAACTTGTAGGTGCCCGGTTTCATCGGCTGGAAGATGAGGAAGCTGGAGGCGCCCGGAGCGAGCACCTTTTCCTTCCGCAGTTCGATGCTTTCGAATTCCTCGGCGCCCGGTCCTTCGTTCTTGATGAGCAGCCTGAATTTGGTGTTGGCCGGCACTTCGAGCGTTTCCGGAATGAAGTGGCCGGCCTTGATCAGCAGGTTGAAGGTCGGCATGTCCTGAGCCTGCACGGGCGCCAGCGAAACCAGTTGCAGAAGACCGGCGAGCAGTGCCGGGGCGGAATAGCGTAGCGCTTTGTGCAGGATCATGGATGTGCCTTGTGGCGTGGTGGATTAGAAAGCGAGCTGCGCGCGCAGGCCGAGGATCTTCACGCCGCTCGCATCGGTGTTGCCGCCGAGGCGCGTGATGTACTGGAAGTTCGGCGACAGTTCGAACTGCTTGCTGATGCGGTAGCGGTAGTACAGCTCGGCAAGCTTTTCGGAACCGCTGGGCGAGTAGCTGAAGCTGTTGATGCAGTTGCCGTCGGCATCGGCTTGCAGGCAGCCCGTGCCGCCGTTGGCGCTGAATTCGCTGCTGGCGCGCATCATACCGAAGGCGATGCCGAGCGAGTCGCCGCCGCGCGACCAGTAGGAACCGTTGAACTCGCTGCCCAGGGTGATGGCGCGGTCGAAGCGCACGGCGCCGCTGATCTGCTGGCCGTAACGCCCGAACAGCGTGATGCCGTCGCCGACCTTCTGGTCGGCGGACAGGCCCCAGCCGGCGTGCTTGGCGGTGGTGACGCCGTCGAGCTCGAGACCTTTGCTGCGCTGCCAGGTATAGACGCGGTAGTTGCCGGTCAGGCCGCCGAAGAACTTCAGCGAGGTTTCCGCCTGCGCCATGATCAGCGGCGAGGTCAGGCTGCGCTGGTAGTTCGAGCCCTTCGGTCCGGAGCCGAAGACGCCGAGCGACAGGCGCCAGGTTTCCGGCTTGCGCTGCTCGTTCAGGTAGGAGGCGATGAAGCCCGGCTGGAAGCCGTTGGCGTCCACGCCGATCTGCCCGCCGGCGTCGAGCAGCGGGTTGTGCACGAAGGCCGAGTTGAGGAACTGGCGGCCTTCGTCGCCGGCCGCGACGTTCTGGTCGAAGAAGCCGAAGAGGTCCATCTTGCCGAAGGTCAGCTCCAGCTTTTCCCGCGAGCGCGGCTTGAAGCCGCCGAAGGGCAGCGGGATGCTGGCCTGATAGTAGGCCTGGCCGAGAATGGCCACCGAGTCGTCGGGGCTGGCGCCGCTGGCGCGGAAAGCGACCGCGTTGGGCGCCGAGCCGAAGGCGCCGAGTGCCGACATCGGCGCGTTCAGGCCCTGGCCCTGGCCGATGCGGACGTGGGCGAAGACCTTGTGCTCGGTGTCGCCGATCGGCGTCAGCGGCAGCTCGACGGTGACGTCGGCGCGGTAGTTGAGCTGGCTGTTGCCGTTCTCGGTGCCCTTGGGCAGCCCGCTCGGGCGCTGGGCCACGGTGGTCAGGCTCATGCCGGCCTTGAGGCCGTCGAGGGCGTCGATCTTCTTCGCCGCCTTCTTGACCGCGAGCGAATCCTTCTCGATGGCCTTCAGGCGGTAGGTGAGTTCCGGCTCGTTCTCGCTGATGTTGTCGCTGTCCAGGCCCTTGACCACCCTGGCCTGGGTTTCCTCCAGCGTCTTCAGGCGCTCTTCGAGCGCGACCGGCGCCGCCGCTTGCTGCGCGTTCGCCTTGATCTGTCTTTCCAGTTCGGCGTTGCGCTTCTCGAGCTGTTCGAGGCGGGCGTTCATCTTTTCCAGCAGGCGCAGCGTTTCGTCCTTGGCCGGCGCGGCCTCGACCTGCGCGGCGACGAGCGCGGCGCAGGCGAGGGCCAGCGGCCGCAGCCGCGTTGTAAGCGAGGTGTGCGGTGCGCTCATCGCTCAGTACCCGCCTTTTTTACCGATGCCGACGTAGGTGAATTCGTATTCGACTTCGAAGGGCTTGAACCAGGGGCGGACGCCGGTCAGACGGTCGGTGTGGCGGCCGAAGTGGGAATGGGCGTTGGCCGAGGGCGGCAGGACGGTGTATTTCACATGGTATTTGCCCGGTCCGAAGAGCTTGATGTTGTCGCCGTAGTGCGGGCCGTCGTTGGCCACCATGGGCATGAATTCGCCGGCCACCTTCTGCTTGCTGTCGAGTTTCGTCACTTCGAACTTGACGACCAGATAAGGAATCCACGCGCCTTCTTCGAAACCGTTCGGGTTGTTGGCCAGCGCCTTGATGTCGGCTTCGATGTGGATGTCGGATTCCTCGGGCTTCTTCATCATGCCGTCCGGTTCCATCGTCACCGGCTGCAGATAGACGGCGGCGATTTCCATGCCGTTGCGCTGCTGCGGCACGCCGATCGGATACTCGACGGCGGCGGCCGGCGCGGCGAAGAAGGCGGCCATCGAGAGCGTGCAGGCTGCGGCCAGTTTTTTCATTTGCGACATGGTGAATCTCCCTTGATCAAAGAATCAGGCTGGCTATCTCGACGAGAATGGCTGGCGCGTGTGGTGAACCGGATTGCGTGCGGACGGTTGCGGTGCGAGAGGGGGCTGCGGAAAGCGGGGGCGGGCGGAAATGCGCGAGCGACCGGAAACCGCAAGGCGGGCGCTTGCGGTCCGGAGCGGCCGCGCGGGCGGCGCGCGGCGAATAATTCAGACATTTTCGGAGGTCGAACGAGAACGATTTGCATATCATATGAGAATGGTTCTCGTTTTTCAAGTTATTGCGCCGCGCCTGCCCGCATCCCGGAGAAGGCGCCGTGCCGCAGCCGCGCCATTCGAATGCGGGCCGGATGGTACGCCGCGCAAGCCAGGCTGAACTTTGACGCAGCGCAAGAATCCACGTATATCGTCGCCCTGGCGCGCGGGCCCGGCCCGCCGAACGGACAGCGCCGTCCGCTCGGGGCGCCGCGGGGATTTCCCGCCGTGTTTTCCGTTATTCAGGTTTCCATTCCATGTCTTCTACGCACGACCGTCTGCCCCGTCAGGGGCTTTTCCTGCTGGCCGCCCTCGCGCTGGGCTGGGGGCTCAACTGGCCGATCATGAAGGTGGCGCTTGCCGAGCTGCCGCCGCTTTACTTTCGCGGCTCCTGTCTTTTCCTCGGCGGCCTCGGCATGCTCGCCATCGCGCGCGCCGGCGGCAGCATCGCGGTGCCGCGCGAGCGCTGGGGGCGCCTGCTGATCGTTTCGCTGTTCAACATCGTCGGCTGGAACGTGCTGCTCGTGTATGGCGTCCTGCTGCTGCCGTCCGGGCGCGCGGCGCTGCTCGGCTACACGATGCCGGTGTGGAGCGTGCTGCTTTCCGTGTGGCTGCTCGGCGAGCGCCTGACCGGGCCGCGCCTGATCGGGCTGGTGCTCGGCTTCGCCGGCGTGCTCGTGCTCATGGGCGGCAGTCTGGGCGGCATGCTGCAGGCGCCGGTCGGCGTGATCTGCATGATCGCGGCGGCGTGGAGCTGGGCGCTCGGCGTGGTGCTCCTGAAGCGCCTGCCGGTGGGCCTGTCGACGACGGCGCTGACCGGCTGGATGATGCTGCTCGGCAGCCTGCCGATGCTGGCGGCGGCGATTCCGCTGGAAACCTCGCGCCTCGTCGTGCCGAGCTTCTGGCCGGCCTTCGGCCTGGTCTACAGCGTTTTCATCGCCTTCATGTTCTGCTACTGGGCGTGGAACCGCATCGTGCTGATGGTGCCGGTCGCCGTTTCGTCGCTGTCGTCGCTGGTCACGCCCCTGATCGGCGTGCTCGGCGGCGCGATCTTCCTCGGCGAGCAGCCCGGCTGGCGCGAAGGCCTGGCCGCGCTGCTCATTCTCGCCGCGGTCGGCGTCGTCTCGCTCAAACGTACGGGCTGAGGCGGCGCTGCCGGCGGCCGCGCCGCTTGCGCCACCAGACGTAGGCGCCGGTGACGGAGAGCATGGCGACGACGAGGCCCATGAGCGAGATCAGGATGCGTCCGGGCAGACCGAGGATGCGTCCGGAATGCACCGGAAACTGCGCCTGCACGAAGATGTCCGCCGCCGTGCCCTGCCAGGGCAGGCGTTCGCCGAGCAGGCGGCCGTCGGCGCCGTCGAAGAAGAGGCGCGCCGGGCCGACGCCGGCGGCGCCGTGGTCGTCGCCCGGGCGGAAGAACTGCACGCCGTAGACGCCGAAGGCGGTCGAGTAGAAGACGCTGCCCGGCGGTTCGCGCCAGGCGCGGCGCTGCGCTTCGGCGCGCGCGGCATCGACGATCTCGGCGAAGCCGACGCGGGCTGCGAGCGGCTGCAGCGGGCTGGCCGGGGCGCGCGTCTCGAAGGGCGTCGGCGTCACCTGCGAGACGCTGGAGAGCAGCGGGTAGAAGACTTCGCGGTAGAGATTCAGCGAGAAGGCGGTGAAGGCCAGGACGAAGAGCAGGATCCAGGTCCACAGGCTGCCGGCGCGGTGCAGGTCGTAGTTGAGCTTGTAGCTGCCGGCGCCGCGCCGCACGCGCCAGGCGGGCAGCCAGCGCTGCCGCCACGAGCGCTGCGGGTGAACGGCGGCCATGCCTGGGACGGAGCTTTTGGTCGTGCCGCCCTTGCCGCGCCGGTGTGCCGGGAGAGTCAGATAGACGCCGGTGAAGCAGTCCACGGTCCAGAGGATGGCGACGATGCCGAGCAGCCAGATGCCCCAACGATCTTCGCCCTTGATTTCGGGAACGTGCAGGCTGAAGTGCAGCTTGTAGAGGAAGGAAACGACGTTCTCGCGGGTGATCGGCCAGACGGCGCCCCATTCGCGCCGGCCCAGTTCGGCGCCGCTCGCCGGGTCGATGAAGACCTGGTTGTAGCCGGTTTCGAAGAGCTTGCCGGTGGCCGGGTCGACGCGCGGCTGGACGCCGAAGGCGAGGCTTTCGCCGCTTTCGGCGGCGAGCGGGACGAAGCTGACCTGGACGCGTGGATCGTTCGCCTCGATCCGCTGCGCGAGTTCGAGCGACGGCAGCGCCGGGCGCCCATGGTCGTCGCCCGGCGCGTGCATCAGGTGCGGGTTGAGCAGGTCGTCGAGTTCGTGGTCCCAGGAGATGATCGCGCCGGTCAGGCCGGTGACGAAGAGGAAGGGGACCATCAGCAGGCCGACGTAGCGGTGCAGCAGAACGAAGAGCGGGCGCATGGGCTTCTCGCGGTGGAACGAAAGTGCGGAACCGGCCGCAGCGACGGGCGGCGGCCGGTTCCGGGACGCGGTCCTAGAAGTCGACCGTGCCGGTGAGGACGAAGGTGCGCGGCGCGCCGAGCACCAGATAGCTCTGGCCCGGGTAGCCGCCGGCCGACGCCCAGTAGCTGCGGTTGGTCGCGTTGTCGACGCGCGCGCGCAGGGTGAGCGCCTGTTTGCCGATGCTGGTCGTGTAGCGGGCGCCGAGGTCGAAGCGCGACCACGCCGGCAGTTCCATGGTGTTGGCCGCGTCGGCGTACTGCGTCGAGGTGTGGATGGCGCGGCCGGTCAGCGTCAGGCCGCGCAGCGCCGGAACGTCCCATTCGACGCCGGCGTTGAGCTGGCGGCGCGGCACGCCGATCACCGTCTTGCCGTTGTTGGCCGGGACGTCCGCCCTGGTCTGCTCGGCGTCGAGGAGGGTCAGGCCGCCGAGCAGGCGCACGCCCCGCGCCGCTTCGCCATAGACGGTCAGTTCGAGGCCGCGGTTGTTCTGTTCGCCGCCCGTCTCGAAGGTGCTGCCGACCAGGAAGCCGCTCGGCTTGCTCGTCGCGAACAGGCTCAGCGCGCCGCCGAGGCTGCCGCCGTCGTACTTGACGCCGATTTCCTTCTGCTTCGCGACGTAGGGGGCGAAGGCCTGGCCGCCGTTGCTCACGATGTTGTTGTTGCCGTCCCGGAACGGCGCGGTGTCGCCCTTGATCAGGCCTTCGCTGTAGTTGGCGTAGAGCGAGACCTGCCGCGTCGCCTTGACCACGAGGCCGGTCATCGGGCTGACGCGGCTTTTCTTGTAGGACGACGTCCGGGCGCCGGTGTTGTAGTCGAAACCATCTTCCTCGATCGTCTGGTGGCGCGCGCCCAGCGTCAGCAGGATGCGGTCGCCGGAGAAGGACAGCGTGTCGGCGAGGGCGAAGCTCGACGTTTCGCTCTTGCGCACGGTGAGCGGCGAATTCAGCGCGCCGCCGCTCCAGGCGATGGGTGCCGGCGGAACGGCGAGCGGCGCGGCGAGGCTGCCGGCGGCGAAGTTGCCCGACATCGCCCAGGCGTTGCGCTCCTCGAGCGCGTAGGCCGAGACGGCGGCGCTCAGCTGGTGGCCGACTTCGCCGGTGCGCAGTTTGGCGCGGATGCCGACTTCGCCGGTCTTCACGGTTTCCTGGCGGTGGTTGTCGAAGCGGTAGGGGGTGATGCTGCCGTCGGGCTTGGCCCTCGGTTCGGCGAGGACGTTGCGCTCGTCGCCCTCGCGCATGCCGGCGGCGGCCCACAGCGTCACGTCGTCGGCCAGGTCGAACTCGCCGCGCAGGGTGCCGAAAGTCTGCTTTTCCTCCGAGTAGGTCCACGGCTGCGCGAAGTTCTTCGTCGCGTCGGGCGCCGCGGGCAGGCCGCCGTCGGGCGTGACGCTCGGGCGCGGCTGGTCGAGGCGGTGGTACTGGTGGCCGATGTCGGCCGACAGGCGCACCTTGTCGTTGCGCCAGTCGAGGCCGACGACGAAGGCGTCGAGCTCGCGCTTTTCCCGATCCACCGCCGTGCCGCCGTCGCGGCGCACGGCGTTCACGCGGATGCCGGTGTTTTGCCCGGGGCCGAAGCGGCGTCCGATGTCGAGCGCGCCGTAGGCCTGGCCGCCGCTTTCGACGCCGGCGCTGAACTGCGTCAGCGCTTCGTTCGGCGCGCGCTTGGGCAGCACGCTGACCATGCCGCCGATGCCGCTGCTGCCGGGGGCCGCGCCGTTGATGAAGGTGCTGGCGCCGCGGAAGACCTCGACGCGTTCGAGCAGCTCGGCCGCCACGTACTGGCGCGGCAGCAGGCCGTACAGGCCGTTGTAGGACATGTCGTCCGAGAACACCGGGAAGCCGCGGATCAGGTACAGCTCCTGGAAGTTGCCGAAGCCGCGCGCGACGCGCACCGAGGGGTCGTTCTGCATCACGTCGGCGACGCTGCGCGCCTGCTGGTCCTGGATCAGCGCCTGCGTGTAGTTCGTGCTGTTGAACGGCGTGTCCATGATGTCCTGGTTGCCGAGGATGCCGATGCGGCCGCCGCGCGCGACCTGGCCGCCGGCGTAGTCGCGCGGCAGGCCGGCGGCCGAGGCGTCGGCGCTGGCGTGCACGGTCACCGTCGCGAGTTCGCGCGCTTCCTGGCCGGACGCGCCGCCCGGCGCCTTTTCCAGCGTGTAGGTCTGCGCGTCGCGGGCGCGCAGCACCAGCCCGCTGCCGGCGAGCAGGTGCTCGAGCGCTTCGCGCGGCGTGTAGCTGCCCTTGAGCGCCGGCGCCGTGCGCCCCTCGGTCAGCGCCGAGGCGAAGATGACCTGCACGCCGGTCTGGCGGGCGAGGCTACCGAGCGCCTGGTCGAGCGTCGCGGCGGGCTGGTCGATGGCGATGCGCGTGGCTTGGGCGGTCTGGGCGGTCTGGGCGTGCACGGCGCAGGCGAGCAGGACGCCGGCGGCCAGGGCGGTGAGTCGGGTGGGCATGGTCACGTAAAAGCTCCTCGAAATGATGGGTCGTCGAGGAGTTGTCGAATGGCGACCTCGTCTACCCTACCTCGCGCTGAAAATATTTTTAGCGCGGTGCGCCGCGGCCCGAAGTGGGGGAAGCGGAACAGCGCGCGGGTCGGCGGGAGGCCGGGGTGCGTCCTGGGTTTTTGGGCGCTCAGCGTGCGGCGAGGTCGACGCTGCCGTCGGGCTGACGGGTCAGGCTGAGCGGCAGGACGGTGGGCAGCAGATCGAGCAGCTGGTCGATGCGCTCGCTGTCGAACACGCCGGACAGTTCGAGGCCGGCGAGCTGTTCGCCGTGCAGGCGGATGGGGGCGTCCCGGTGGCGCTGGATGTCGCGCAGGGCCGCCGCGAGCGGCGTGCGCTCGAACACGAGGCGGCCGGAGCGCCAGGCGGTGGCCGCTTGCGGGTCGATCTGGCGCATTGGGCCGAGCTCGCCGTGGGCGCTGGCGATGCCCTCGGCGGCGCCGAGCAGGATCGGCGCCTGCCCCGGCGTGCCGACCCGGACGCGTCCTTCGAGCACGGAAACGACGACCGCGCCGGCGTCGTTGCGCACGTCGAACACCGTCCCGACGACGCGGATGCGCGTGTCGCCGGCGTTCACCTCGAAGGGGCGGTAGCTCGCCGGCGCCACGGCGAAGAGCGCCTGTCCGTCGTGCAGGACGACGCGCCGGCTGCGCAGGTGCCAGCTGACGTCGATCCGGGTCGCCGCGTTCAGGTCGATGCGGCTGCCGTCGGCGAGCTGGATTCCGCGCCGTTCGCCGACCGCGCTGGCGTACTGCTCGCTGCGATAGGCCGGGTCGAACCAGTACAAACCGCCGCCGAGCAGCGCGATAGCGGCGAGGGCGAGCGCCCCGGCGGCGCGCGTGCGCGGCGCTTCCGCCGCGCCGCGCACGCTACGCCGGCCCGGCGGCGGCAGCGGGAACAGCGCCTTCAGGGCGGCGCGTTCCGCGGCGAGCGCGTCGTCGAGATCGGCTGCGGACGCCGGGGGCGCCGGGGGCTTCGGCGGTTCGGCGTGCGCCTCGTGTCGCGGGGCGGGCTTCACGCGGCCTCCAGCGCCCGGCGACAGGCGGCGACGCCGAGGCGCAGGTGCTTTTCGACGGTCTTCAGCGAGATGTCGAGATAGTCGGCGACCTCGCGCTGCGGCAGTTCATGGATCTTGTGCATGACGAAAACGTCGCGGCAGCGCGGCGGCAGCGCTTCGATGGCGGCGGCCAGGATATGCACGCGCTGGCGGCCGGCGACGATGCGCGCCGGGTCGCGCCCGGCCGGGCTTTCGTCGGCGCGCTCGGGCAGTTCGTCGCAGCTTTCGACCCAGGCGCGGCGTCTCTGTTCGACGCGGTAGCGGTCGATGGCGCGCCGCGTGGCGATTTCGCGCAGGAAGGCAAGCGGGGCGTCGATCGGATCGTGCGCGGGCGTTTCGATGAGTTCGAGACAGACGTCGTGTACCACGTCGCGCGCCGCGCTCCGGTCGCCGCCCCGACAGCCGATGTGGCGCCGGACGTGCGCGACGAGGTCGTCGTAGTGGCGGACGAAGGCCGCGATCAGCCCGCCGGCGTGCGCCGCGTCGGGCGGGCCGTCGAGCCGGACGCAGCGCGCGTCGTAAAGCGTCTCGAGTTCCAAGGGGCGAACTCAGGCCCCAAGCATCGCGCGCGCGCCGCCGCTGCCCAGCCGGTCGCTGGCGCGCTGGCAAAGCGTGCGGGTGTCGCTGTCGAGTTCGGGCGAGTCGGCCAGGCGGTCGAGCAGATCGGCGGCCTGCCGGATGGATTTCGGGCAGCCGGTTTCGTCGGCGCGCAGGAGCAGGCTGAGGGCGCCGGCACAGAGGTCGTTCACAGGCATGGCGTTTCTCCGCGAGGGTCGAGGACGGACGGTGGCGGCGGCTAGATGCCGAGCGCCATCATTCCCCACAGGAGGACGCTGGCGATGCAGACATTCGCAATCAGGTGGGGCATGGAGAACCTCTTCTAAATAGGAGCGGTTCTCAATATATGCCCGCTCGGCATGGTGTGTCAATGAGAATTGTTCGCAATAATGCCGTTTCTCGAAAGCCGGCTTCGCGGGGGCCGCGCGAATGGATTTCAGCGGTGGCGAGGTCTGAATACGGCGGGGGTGGTGGATGTGGCGGATGCGACGCATCCGATCGATGCGGCGGAAAGAGGCCGTCCGCCCCGACCTCCCCGGCCGCCGGGGCGGGCGAGGCGGTGAGGAGGTGGCGGCCGGGGCGCTTGCCGTCCGGGGGGCGGGCGAGAACGCCGCCCTACATGCGCACGGCGTAGTACTCGACGACGTGCTGCACTTCGATCGGGAAGGGAACTTCGCTGGCTTCCGGCAGGCGGGCGACGGTGGCGCTCGCCTGCGCCGCGTCGAAGGCGATCCATTCGGGACGGGCGAGCGCGGGTTCGGCGAGGCTTTCCCTGACCACCGGAATGCCGCGCCCTTTTTCGGTCAGCGTGATCGTGTCGCCCGGGCGGACGCGGATCGAGGCGATGCTGACGGCCTTGCCGTTCAGGCGCACGTGGCGGTGGCTGACGAGCTGGCGGGCGGCGACGGCGGTCGGCGCGAAGCCGGCGCGGAAGACGAAGTTGTCGAGCCGGCGTTCGAGCAGTTCGAGCAGCTTGTTGCCGGTCGGCGCCTTGGCCGTCTTGGCTTCGCGGAAGAGGCGGCGGATCTGCTGTTCGGAGACGCCGTAGTTGAAGCGCAGCTTCTGCTTTTCCATCAGCTTGATGCCGAAGTCGGATTTCTTGCGCAGGCGCTGGCCGTGCTGGCCGGGCGGGTAGTCGCGCTCGCCGGGGCTTTTGCGCGTGAGTCCGGGCAGCTCGACGCCGAGGGCGCGGACGATCTTGAGGCGGGGACCGGTATGACGGGCCATGGTTTCTCCTGTGGTGTTGGCTAGGGTTGTGTCGGGGCTTGCGGTGAAGCGGGTTTGCCGCCGGCGGGCGGCAGGCCGGTCTTGAGCAGGGCGGCGCACGGATCTTCGCGCGCGGCCGGCGCGCCCAGCCAGAGATGGGTGTACAGGCCGTCGCGGCGTGCGCTGGCGAGTTCCTCGCCGCTTTCGACGAAGCCGACGACGACCACCTTCGCACCCGGCGCCAGCTGCGCGAGCAGCGTCGGCACGCCGTAGTCGAGGCGCACATGGCCGTTGCCGGCGAGCAGCAGGGCCGGCTTGCGGGTCTGCGCGAGCAGCGTCTCGGCCATCGCCGCGTCGCGCGTGCGCTGCGCCAGGCGGTGGCCGGGCAGGCGCTCGGGCGTGAGCATTCCGCAATGGCCGGCGATCTGGTCGGCGTCCTGGCGCGCCTGCGCCTCGGCGCTGAGCGGGGCGCGCGCGAGCAGGGCGGCGAGTTCGGGCGGGACGGCGGCTTCGCCTTCCTGCACGATGCGCCGGGCGAGATCGCGCGCAACGTTGCCGCCTGCGAGCGGCAGGCCGGCGGCGGCCACGGCGGCGAACAGCGGGCGATGCAGCGGCCAGCGCCAGCCTTTCGGGTCGAAGTCGGCGGCGACGAGCGCCGCTTCGAGATTGCTGCCTTCGCCGTCCCTGTCGTTCTCTTCGCCCTTGCTGATCTCGCCCGCGGCGAAATGCCGGCCGCGTTCCAGATGCTCGGCGACGACGCTGCCGCGGCCGCCGAGCGCGCGGATCAGTTCGCCGCGCCGCGCGTGGTGCTCCGCGTTGTCGTGGCGTTCGCCGAGCAGGGCGTAGTCGCTCCGGCGGACGGCGTCGGCAAGTTGCGTGAGATCGAGCGTCCGTCCGCTTTTCGCTTCGACGATGACGTCCCGCGCGGCTGCCGGGCCGTTGCCGGCCAGCCACAGCGCGAACGCGAGGACGGCGCCGAGGCGCGTCATCGGGCGCTCGCCGGGGCGCCGCCGCCGGGCGCGCCGCCTTCCGGCACGTAGACCATCGAGCCGTCCTTCATGCGGTAGGCGACGCCGGCCTTTTCGCCATCGCCGCTGCCGATGTTGCCGTTCGCCTTGTACTTCTCGATCTTCTCGCCCTTCTTGATCATCACTTCCATGGTCGGCTTGCCGGGATCGGTGATGACCGTCACGTCCTGCTTGTTGAAGGGATTGATCAGCGGGTTCTGCGCCACGGTGATGAGCAGCGCGGCGATGATGACGAGGAAGATGTCGATCAGGTTGACCACCGAGAGGATCGGATCCTCGGTTTCCGGCTCGTGCAGGAGTTTCATGCTCATGCCGCGCCTCCCGCCGGTGCCGCGCCGCGCAGCGACTGGCGTAGTTCTTCGCGCAGTTCTTCGATTTCCAGCAGTTCCTCGGCCAGCCAGCGGCGGCGCACGTTGACCACCCAGTAGGTGATCGAGGCGGCGATCAGCGCCAGGATGACGGCGGAGAAGGCGACCGTGAGGTTGTCCGAGACCTTGGCGAGATTGCCGTCGGACAGCGACTTGAGGGCCGGCCCCATCGGGATCATGGTCGCCACCAGGCCGAGCATCGGCGTCACGCGGCTGGTGATGCGCGCCGCTTCGAGCTGCTTGTGCGCGAGCACGTCGAGTTCGTCGACGCCGAGCGCCGGGCGCGCGCGGAAGACGGCGAGCAGGGGCCGGCCGCCGCCGCTGCGGCGCAGCCAGGCGAGCACGCCGAATTCGCCGAGTACCCAGAAGGCGTAGAGGAAGAGGATGGCGATCAGCCCCAGCGTCGGCAGCAGGAATATCTGCGAGATCTGGTACATGGTCGTTTCGACAAGACTGGACATCTTTTGCTCCTTGATTTGATGAGTTTTTGATTGAGTTGGGTGCTTCGGGAAATCGGCGTTCGCGCGGCCTACCACTTGCCTTCGAGCGCGAGGAGCCAGGTGCGCTGGCCGCGCTCGGTCGAGGCGAGCCGCCAGTCGTCGTTGCCGGCCGCGGCGCCCGCTTCGCGCCGGGTGTCGGCGCGCAGCAGGTTCTCGGCCGACAGGCGCAGGTTGGCGTTCGCCGTCAGGCGGCGCACGACGAAGGCGTCGAGCAGCGTGCCGCGCCGCGTCGTTTCGTCGTTCTCGCCGGGGACGGCGGTACGCGAGCGGCCGTTGTGCGTGAGCTGGAAGCCGGCGTTGGCCTGCCAGAACGGCAGCGCCTGGTCGTAGCCGAGCGTGAACTGGTAGCGCGGCAGATTGCGCGGATCGCGCGCGAGGCCGAGGCGCGCGTCGTCCACGCGGCCGCGCGGCAGCGTCAGGTGGGCGCGCAGGGCGCTGCCCTTGATCAGGTGCCCGGTGCGCAGCTTGGCGTCGAACTCGATGCCGTAATGGCGCGCCGTGCCTTCGTTCCACGGGCGCTCGACCCAGCGTCCGGCTTCCAGCGTGCTGCGCCGTTCGATGAAGTCCTCGGTGCGGCGCAGCCAGGCGTTGACGCCGAGCACGCCGCGTTCGTCGGCGAGGTGGCGCTCGGCGGCGAGTTCGAGATTGACGTTGCGTTCGGGCTTGAGGTCCGGGTTGCCGCCGCGGTCGGCTTCGAGCGGCGTGTTGGCGCCGGCGCCGCGCACGGTGAGCGCGGAAATCTCGTCGAGCTTGGGCGCCTTGATGCCGGCGCCGAGCGAGGAGCGCAGGATCCAGCCGCCCCCGGCGTCGAAGCGCGCGGCGAGCGAGGGGGCGAGCTGCGCGTGGTTCTGCGCGCGCCCCTCGGCTTCGAGGCGGATGGCCTCGCCGCGCAGGCCGGCGGTCAGCGTGAGCGCCGTGCGCGGACTCCATTCGTGCTGTGCCCAGGCCGTCCATTGCCGTTCGCGTGCCGTGTAGTCGCCGGCGAAACTGCTGGCGCCGCCGCTGTCGCTCGTCTGCTGGCTTTCGTTGCGGCGCAGGGCGTTGTGCTCGAGCCCGAAGGAGGCGAGCTGATCGTGCTTTTCGCCGGTCGGCCGGTCGAGGCGCAGCGCGGCGGAGATTTCCGTCTCATCGCGCTGCAGGCGTTCGCGCAGCTGCGCGATGCTGGCGTTGGCCGCATCGCGGTAGTCGCGTGCCGTATCGCTGCGCCGGCGGCCGTCCATCACGGCGCCGCGGGCGGTGAGCTTGCCGCCGCCGGCGAGGCGTTTTTCGCCGTCGGCGCGCAGGCGGGCGATGGTCAGCCGGCTGTCCTCGCGGTCCACCCGGCCGCCGTCGGCGGCGAGGCCGGAGCCGTTCGCCGGGTCGGCGTAGGCGCTGCGCGTCAGCGTCGCGTCGCGGCGGCCTTCGTTGTGGTAGAGGCTGGGCCACAGGGTCAGGCTGTCGCCGCCGGACTTCCAGGTCAGGCGTGGTGCGAGGATGAATTCGTCGAGCGTGTACGGGCTGCGTTCCCCTTCGTTCTGGCGCAGGGTCGGGGTGCCGCCGCTGGCGCTCCGGCGCTCCAGCGTTTTTTCCAGCGCCATGCCGTGGCGGTTGACGGTGAGCGGCAGCAGCCAGGAGAAGCCGCCATCGCCGCCGCCCCGGCTGACCGTGAACTGGCCGTTGGCTTCCGCGCCGCGCACGCCGGCCGCGGCCTTCAGGCTGGTCGAGTTCTGCGGGCGCGCCTTACGCATCACGAGATTGACGGTGACCGGCGCGCCGCCGCCGTTTTCGGCCGAGGCGCCGCGCAGAATTTCGATGCGCTCCAGTTCGCCGGACGGCAGGCGGCCGACCGTGGTCAGCGCGTAGCGGGCGTTGGCGCTCGGTCGCTCGCCGTCGACCAGGAACTGCACCGAGTCGCGCCCGAGGCCGCGCGCGTTGGCCGCCGGGGCGCCGTCGCCGGTGTGCTGGCCGGCGTCGATGCCGGGCAGCTTGCGGATCGTTTCGCCGATGCTCAGGCCGCCGAGGGCTTCGATCTCGGCGCGGTCGATCACGGTCTTCTGCGTGACCGCCGCGTGCCGTTCGGCGAGGGCTTCGCCGCTGGCGGTGACGACGACTTCGCGCAGCGCGGTCGCTTCCTCGGCGAGCGCCCGGCCGGCGTGGAGGAGGGCGCCTTCGACGCAGAGGGCGCACAGACACAGGGAGCGCAGGGAAAGCCGGCCGCGCGCAGCGCCCTCGGGGCCGGCGCGGCGCGCGGCTTCGTTGGCGGACGTTTCGTTACCTTGCGATCTGGAGGCCGGACGCGATGAGCTGTTCCCGATCATGCGGCTTCCTTTCCGCCGCGGATACCCGGGTTGGCCAGCGTGCGGACCATGCCGCCGAGCGTGGCGAGGACGAGCAGGGCGAGGCCGAGCGCGACGAAGGGCGGCGCCGGCGGCTGCCTGTTTTCGACGCGTTCGAGGACCATGCCCTGGACGGGCGGGGGCGGCGCGGGGACATCCGGCGGCGGTGCGAGGTCGGCGGCCTGCTGCGGGCGGGTGGGGGCCGGTGCGCCCGGCGCCTGCAAACCGAAGCCGGCATTCACGAAGGCGTTGAAGGCCTTGTTGTCGGTGCGCACGTCGTGGCGCCGGGCGAGGTCGCGGTAGCGCTCCTTGAGTTCGGCGACGACCTTGGGATCGGCCTTCCAGTAGTCCTGGCGCGCCGCTTCGAGCATGCGCTCGATGGTCTGCGCGAGGGCGTGCGGGTTGTTGCGCTCGAACCAGTCCTTCAGGCCGAGGGCGTGCTTGTCGCGCACATAGACGTCGACGAACTCCTGCCACTGGTCGTCGCGCACGATTTCGCGGGCGACGACCGTCCACCCCGAGAAGTTGTTCATCGCGTCGAGTACCTGGATGGTTCCGGCGTAGCCTTCGGCCATCAGGCCCTTGATGTAGCCGGGGTGGAAGTTGCGCGTCGCCAGTTCCTTGGCGAGGAAGGCGTCGGCGCCCTCGACGCGTCCGCTGCCGGCGCCGCGCAGGTTGGAGATGTACAGCTCGGGCGCTTTGCCGTCGAGATGGCGGACGGCGGCGCCGATTCCGCCGAGGTACTGGAAAGGGTCGTCGGTGGTGAGCATGCCGTAGAGGTTGGACGTGCGCGAGAGCACGGCGCCCTCGGTGCCCTTCAGCTGCTCGGCGTAGAGGTTGATGTCCAGCTGCTTGCCGTTGGCGCCGACGACGCCCTTGCCGCCCCACTGCGCTTCGTCGCTGCCGTAGCCGAACTGCATGCGCGAGAGGTAGAGCCGGGCCAGCTTGCGGTCGCCTTCGGCCTTGCCTTTCCAGGTGTCGGTGGCGAGCGCGGCGTCGTCGAGGCCGGTGTTGTAGTGGCCGACCTCGGACGAGAAGATGCGCGTTTCCGACGCGGCGCGCGCGGCGGCTTCCGGCACGCCCTGCTTGACGAGGCGGGCGGCGATGGCGCGGCTGTTGGCGTACATCGGGTTGTCCGCCTCCTCGGCGCGCGCGGCGAGTTCGACGGCCTTCACTAGCTGTTTGATGGCGTTCGGAAAGTGGTCGCGGTAGAGGCCTGTGATCGAGAGGACGGCATCGACGCGCGGCCGGCCGAGCTTGTCGCGCGGCACGAGCCTGACGTCGGTGACGCGGCCGCCCTGATCCCACACCGGCTCGACGCCCATCGCCCAGAGCGCCTGCGCTTCGAGCAGCCCCTGGTGGCGCATGGTTTCGACCGACCACAGCGAGAAGGCGAGCTTCTTCGGCGTGCGCCCGCTCTTCGCCCGGTGCGCGGCGATCAGCGCTTCGGCGGCTTCCTTGCCGGCCTCCCAGGCCTGTTTGGTCGGCACGCGCGAGGGGTCGAAGCCGTAGAGGTTGCGCCCGGTCGGCAGCGCGTCCGGGTTCTTCATCGGGTCGCCGCCGTAGGACGTCGGGCGGTGCTGGCCGGCGAGCGCCGAGAGCAGGCCGGCGTGCTCGGCGGCGGCGCCGAGGTCTGCGTACCAGCGCTTGCCTTGTTCGAGCCGTTCGGCGAGCGCGGCGTCGCGCGGCGGCGCGGCGCCTTCGAGGTGTGCCTTGAGGAGTTTGAAGGGGGCGGAGGCGGCGAGCTTGTCGTAGTCGCCGGTGAAGATTTCGTCGAGGTCGTCCTCCGGCGTTCCCGCGTGGCGCGCGGCGGCTTCCCAGTAGGGCTTGCCGAGCATGAGCAGGACGGTGCCGTAGCGGTGCTGTTCGCGCGGCGCCGTGCCGAAGGTGTGCAGGCCGAGCGGCTGCGCGGTCTGCGCGAGTTCGTGCAGGTGGATGTGCAGTTCGTCGACGAAGGCGCGGAAGTCCTGGTCCATGCGCGCCGCGTTCCAGCCCATGTCCTTGTCGATGCGTTCCTTCTGCACGGCGGCCTTGAGGTCGGCGGCGATCTTCCGTTTGACGGCGCCGTCGTCCTGCGCGATCCAGGCGTGCAGCAGGTCGTGGATGGCGCTCAGCGTCGTGTGCAGGCCGGCCGGCGCGAACGGCGGCGTCTGGTGCGTGACGGTGACGGCGCGACCGCGGCGCTTGGTCTGCAGCGCTTCGCCGATGTTATCGACGATGTACGGATAGACGACCGGCACGTCGCCGACGGCGAGCATCGGGTAGTCGCCGACCGGCAGGCCGCGCTCCTTGCCCGGCAGCCATTCCTGCGAACCGTGCGTGCCGTAGTGCACCAGCGCGTCGGCGCCGAAGGCTTCGCGCGCCCACAGGTAGTTGGCCATGTAGAAGTGCGAGGGGGCGGCCGAGGTCGAGTGGTAGATCGTGCGTTCCTTCTCCTCCCAGCGTTCGCCGCGCGGCGACTGCGGCATGAAGACGAGCTTGCCGTTGGCGAAGCGCGGGATCACGAAGTAGCTCTCGCCGCCCTGGCGGATGACCATCGTCGATTTTTCAGGTTGTCCCCAGCGCTCGGTCATCTCGCGCCGGATGGCCTCGGGCAGGGTGGCGAACCAGGCGCGGTAGGTCTTCACCGGCAGCTTCTCGGCGAGGCCGTCGCGCAGCAGCGCTTCGAGCTGGCCGTCGCGGTAGAAGGGGGCGAGCAGGCGCTGCAGGGTGTTGATCAGCGTCGCTTCGTCCTCGGCGCGCGTGTCGTAGCCGGCCTCCTGCAGGACGCGCAGGGTGGCGGCGAAGCTGCGCGGCAGGTTGAGGAAGGAGGCGGAGAGGTTCTTCTCGCCCGACGGGTAGTTCCAGAACAGCACGGCGACCTTCTTCTCGGCGTTCGGCAGGCGCTGCAGGCGCACCAGGCGCAGCGCCTTGCCGACGATGGCCGACGCCTGTTCGGGGATGGCGACGATTTCGTCGTCGCCCTTGCGCACGGTGCCAGCGACGATGGGATCGACGATGCCGGCGTACTCGCCCTGGGCGAGGAAGAAGGGCACGTCGATTAGCGGCAGGCCCTGCGGATCGGCGCGCCAGGCGGCCTCGTCGCCGCTGCGGTAGGTGAGCGCCTGCAGGACGGGGATGCCGAGGGCGGCGAACTCCTTGCTGCGCCCTTCGGGGTCGAGGACGATCTGGGTGTTGATGATGGCGTCGGCGATCAGCTTGCCGTCGATGCGCAGCAGCGCGGCCTGCGGCCCCATGACCGGGGCGTACCAGGCGAGCGGGACGGCGCCGGCGGCTTCGATGCGGGCGATCAGGTCGTCAATGAAGCCGGTCTGCTGGCTGCCGACGTAGGTCTGATGCACGGCGATGGCGACGACCGGCGGCCGGCGCGCCGGATCGACGCCCTTCCAGCGCAGATAGGCGGCGGGGTCGGCGAAGACGAGGCCGGGCGCTTGCGGATGGTAGATCGCGGCCTTCGGGAAGACGACGGGCGCCGGTACGCCGTCGAACGGCTTGCCGGCGCGCTGTGCGGCGAGGGCGCGGAAGAAGTTCTCGAAGTTCGGGCGGCTGCCGTTCACGTAGTAGGCGTGCAGGCGGTCGGCGAGCGGCGCCGGAAAACCCTGCACGGCGGGCTTCCGCTCGTGCAGCCAGATGTGCGGTGCGGCGAGGCCGGGCAGGGCCTTGGCGAGGCGGGTGCGCAGCTCGTCCTGCAGGTGGTCGCGCGGCGCGTCGAAGAAGACGGCGTCGTAGCCCTTGAAGATGCCGGCGTTCGGCTCGGGCGGCAGCTTCTCGGCCTGCCGGTGTTCGACGCGGAACCCCTGCGCCGCGCCGATTTCGGCGATCTTTTTGAATTTTCCGGCGGGCACCGGGCTGATCGAGACGAAGAGGATGCCGCCGTCGGCGCGCGTTTCGGCGGCGAGCAGCAACAGGAGGAGGGTGGCGCAGGCGGCGAGCGTGCGGCGCAGGATTTCGGGCAGGGGCATCGTGGCTTCTTGGCTGGTCGGTTGGCGGCTCAATGCAGCGACTGGCTGGCTGGATGGAGGGAGAGCGGAGCGGGGTCGGGGCCGGGCGGCTCGTCGACGAGCGAGTCGTGAAGCTGCATCCACTCCTTTTCCAGGCGCCGCGCGAGCCGCTTCAGCGCCGGCGGCATGGCTTCGTCGGGGTAGTTCCGGAACAAGGCGAGATCGCTTTTGATGTGCGCAGCGAGCTGGGGGCAGCCGAGGCAGGAGAAGCGCGTCATCTGCGCGAGCAGCGACGCGAGCAGCGCGGTGGCGTCGGGGAGGTCTGGCCGGGGCATTGTTTCTCCTAGGAAAAACCTCCGGCCAAGGCTGCGGCCGGAGGTTTTCATGGACTTCGAGGCTCAGAAGTCGGACTGGAAGGCGACGCTCAGCGTGCGTCCCGGCTGGCTGTAGAAATCGACGCCGAGCGGGGTGAGACCGTCGGCCTGGCGGATGTCGCTCCACAGCCAGTATTTCTTGTCGAAGACGTTGTTCAGCGCGACCGTGACCTGCGCCTTGCGGTCGAGCTTCAACCACACCGAGAGATCGGTGACGGCGTAGCCCGGCGTGCGGAAGTAGCTGGGATCGCTGACGCTTCCCGCGCTGTCGTCGATCCGCGATTTGCGCGCGGCGGCGCGCAGGCGGCCTTCCGCGCCCCAGGTGCCGAAGTCGCGCGCGAGGTTGGCGGCGAGGCGCATCGGTTCTACGCTGTTGAGCGGCTGCCCGGTCTGCTCGTTGGTGCCGTGCGCGTAGGCGAGCGAGCCGCCGGCCGTCCAGCCCGGCGCGAAGTCCCAGCTGGCGCGGGCCTCGGCGCCGTAGATGCGGACCTTGTTGAGGTTGACCGACTGGTAGGTGAAGACCGTGCCGGGAATGCAGTTCGCGCTGCCCGGGCAGGAGAAGCGGACGTTTTCGATGAAGTCCTTGTAGCGGTTGTCGAACACGCTGAACTGGCTGCGCAGCTTGTCGGCGTTGATGCGCAGGCCGAGTTCGACGCCGATGCTGGTTTCGGGCTTGAGGTCCGGGTTGGGCGTGATGCCGTACATCTGCGCGGTGTTGCGGAAGGTGCCGTTGACCTCGCTGTAGTTCGGCGCGCGGAAGCCGCGTGCGATCTGTCCGTAGGCCGAGACCACCGGGTCGAAGCGCCAGATGGCGCCGAGCTTGGGCGAGAGCGAGCCGTGCGTCTGCTCGACGGCCTGGCGTCCGATCTGGGTCAGGACCTGCTGCGCCAGCGCGTCCATCTCCGGCTTCAGGTGGGTCCGGTCGTAGCGCAGGCCGGGCGTTAGCGTGAGCTTGCCACCGGCCAGGCCGCTGATTTCGTCCTGCACGAAGAGGCCGAGCGTGTCCGTCGTGCCGTTGGCGAAATCGCGCAGGGGATAGTTCTCGCCCGCCAGCGACTTGGTGAAGGTGCCGGTGGTCAGGTTCCAGATGCGCGCGTCGCGCATTTCTTCGATCCGCACGCGGCTGAGGTCGGCGCCGTAGGTCAGGAGCTGGGAGACGCCGCCGTGCTGGAAGGTCTTTTCGAGTTGCAGGCTGGCGCCGATGTTCTGCTGGTCGACGCTGAAGTCGCTTTCGACGTAGCAGTTGTTGCCGGCGCCGCTGGCGGCCGAGCAACCCGCCGACGTGTTGGTGCGGCGCTGGTAGTTGTAGTTGCGGGTTTCCGAATCCTGGTAATGGGCGCGGGCGGTCAGGCGGTCGTAGAGCGCCGCGTCGGCCGGCGTGTGCTCCCACTCGAAGCTGCCGCGCAGGCGGCGCGCGTTGTCGTCGCCGCGCACCCAGGTCATCTTCGGCAACGCGCCGCTCAGGCGGAGGACGTCGCTCTCGCTCGACTGGTCGCGGCCTTCGAGCGTGGCGCTCAGCTTGTGGCCGGCGGCCGGGCGCAGGATCAGCTTGGCCAGCGCGCCCTGATCCTCGGTCCTGATTTTGTTGGGCCGGCTGCGGTTGGGGGCGACGGTGTCGACGCTGCCCTTGTTGTCGAACTCCTTGCCGCTGGCGTGGCTGTAGCCGAGCAGCAGTTCCGCCGCTTCGCCGCGCAGGGCGCCGAGGATGGTCTGGCTGAAGCCTTCGTTGGCGCCGTTGTAGCCGAAGCGCAGACGCGCGCCTTGCCTGGCGCCGTCCTGCAGGATGTCGGACGGATCGAGCGTGATGTAGCCGACGACGCCGCCGATGGCGTCCGAGCCGTACAGGCTGGACGCCGCGCCGCGCACGATCTCGACGCGCTTGAGGAAGTCCGGCATCGCGCCCGGCGAGGTGCTCATCGTGAAATTGGTCGGGCCGCCGCCGAAGTAGTAATCGCTCATGCGCACGCCGTCGATCATCTGCACGACGCGGTTGTCCTCGATGCCGCGGATATTGACGCGCGTCGCACCGTGCCGGCGCAGGTCGCGCGCGAAAGCGATGTCGCTCTCGCCCCGGAAGAGGTCGGCTTCGTCGGTCGGCAGGGCGCGGTCGAGTGCCTTGCGGTCGACGCTGGTGACGGTCGCCGGGATCTGTTCGATTTCGGTCGCGCTGCGCGTCGCGGTGACGACGACGTCCTTCAGCGTACCGCCTTCATTGGCCAAAGCCGTGTTGCAGAGGGCCGCGACGAGCAGGGCCAGGCTCCGCTTTTTGCATGGGTACATCTTCCAGCCTCCAAGAAATGAATCGTTGTTTTCTTGCTGGCTGGGTAGGCCGGATGAACGGCTCCCTGGCTGGCGTTCGAGCGCGCTTACGCTGCGGTCGGTACGTCGGTACGGCGCCGGACGGAAACGAAGTCCGGCGGTGCGGCGGGTGCTGCGGTTCTGGATGTCCTTCTCGGGGCCGGGATGGCGCCGGGTTCGCGCGTCCGCTCGCAGGTTTGTCGCTGCTGAGCGAATCGGGAACGGGACTGGCTGGCGGGCGCTTGCGGAGCTGGCTGGCGGCAGTGGGTGTTGCGGGGTGCTACGGGTGTTGCGGGCGCTGCGTGCGGGAACGGCCTACTTGGTGAGGATCAACTTGTTTTCGCGGGTCAGGCGCAAGGTGTAGCGCTGGCCGGCGTGCTCGATCTCGACGGTGCGCCCGCCGCGCAACAGCTGGCTGCTGTCGATGCGCGGCACGGGTTCGACGGCGGGAGGGAGGGGTTCCGGATTGGGCCTCGGGGGTGGCGTGTGCATGGATGTTCCGGGAAATGAGGTTTGTTAATGAGAATGGTTATCACTATAGTGGTAGCGCAAAATTTCGTCAAGCGCGTGCGGGAATGATGCTGTCAAGGATGAAAGCGCGGGCGATAGAACGCTATAATTACGGTTTTCGCAAACCTAGAGAGATAAGAATGGCCCTCGATCGCGTCCCCTCCGGAAAATCCCTGCCCAACGATTTCAACGTCGTCATCGAAATCCCGATGCGCGCCGACCCGGTCAAGTACGAGGTCGATAAGGAAAGCGGCGCGATCTTCGTCGACCGCTTCATGTCCACGGCCATGTTCTATCCCTGCAACTACGGCTACATTCCGCACACCATCGCCGGCGACGGCGATCCGGTCGACGTGCTGGTGATCAGCCAGTTCGCCCTGCCGCCCGGCGTCGTCGTGCGCTGCCGCCCGATCGGCATGCTGGCGATGACCGACGAAGCCGGCGCCGACGCCAAGCTGCTCGCCGTGCCGGTCGACAAGCTGACGCCGATGTACCGCAGCGTGGAAACGCCGCGCGACCTGCCGCAGATCATCCTCGACCAGATTTCGCACTTCTTCGCGCACTACAAGGACCTCGAGCCGGGCAAGTTCGTCAAGATCGAAGGCTGGTTCGGCCAGGAAGAGGCCAAGAAGGAAATCATGGAAGGCGTCGACCGCTACAACGCCGCCAAGGAAAAACCCGCCTTCTGAGCGGGCCGTCGTGCGGCGACTCCGCGGGGTCGCCGGCCGTTTGCTGGGGGCGCCGGGGGCGCCCCTTTCGTTACAGGTTTATAGTTGCGTCCATGTCGCTCAAGATTGCCATTGCCCAGATCAACGCCACGGTCGGCGACCTCGCCGGCAACGCGGCGCGCATCCTCGACTTCGCTGCCCGCGCGCGGGCGCAAGGCGCCGATCTGCTGCTGACGCCGGAACTCGCCCTGTGCGGCTATCCGCCCGAGGATCTGCTGCTGCGTCCGGATTTCTACGCCGCCTGCGAGCGCGAGCTCGATGCGCTGGCCGCGCAAGTCGAAGGGATCGCCGTGCTCGTCGGGCATCCGCAGGCGAGCGAGGGGCGGCGCTACAACGCGGCGACGCTGATCGAAGGCGGGCGCCGCGTCGTCACCTATTACAAGCATCGTCTGCCCAATTACGAGGTGTTCGACGAGGAGCGCTATTTCGACGCCGGCGACTCGCCCTGCGTGATCGAGGTCAAGGGCGTGCGCTGCGGCGTCAATATCTGCGCCGACGTATGGGAGGCCGGCGCCGCCGATCTGGCGCGCGAGGCCGGCGCCGAACTGCTGCTCGTGCTCAACGCGTCGCCCTACCACCTGCACAAGCAGGCCTTGCGCACCGAGGTGCTGCGCGCGCGCATCGACGCGACCGGCCTGCCGGTGGTGTATGCCAATCTCGTTGGCGGGCAGGACGAACTGGTGTTCGACGGCGGTTCCTTCGCGCTCGATTCGCGCGGCGTCGTGCGCTGCCAGTTGCCGCAGTTCGCCGAGGCGCTGGCCATCGTCGATTTCGTCGGCGGCGAGCCGGTGTCGGGCGAAATCGCCGCGCCGCAGCCGCTCGAGGCCGAGGTGTACGGTGCGCTGGTGCTCGGCATCCGCGACTACCTCGGCAAGAACGGCTTCCCGGGTGCCATCATCGGCCTCTCAGGCGGCATCGATTCGGCACTGACCCTGTGCGTCGCGGTCGACGCGCTCGGCGCCGACCGGGTGCGCGCGGTGATGATGCCGTCGCCCTACACGGCGGAAATCAGCCTGGAGGATTCGCGCGCGATGGTGCGTGCGCTCGGCGTGCGCTACGACGAGATCCCGATCGCGCCGGCGATGGACACCTTCGCCGCGCTGCTCGCGCAGGAGTTCGCCGGTCTGCCGGCCGACACCACCGAGGAAAACCTGCAGGCGCGCATCCGCGGCATGATCCTGATGGCGCTCTCGAACAAGACCGGGGCGCTGGTCCTGACGACCGGCAACAAGTCCGAGATGGCGGTCGGCTACTGCACGCTGTACGGCGACATGGCCGGCGGCTTCGCGGTGATCAAGGACATTGCCAAGACCCTGGTTTACCGGATTTCGCGCTGGCGCAACACCGTCTCGGCGGCGATTCCCGAGCGCATCATCACGCGCGCCCCGTCGGCCGAGCTGAAGCCGGACCAGACCGACCAGGACAGCCTGCCGCCCTACGAGGTGCTCGACGCCATCGTCGAGGCCTACATGGAGAACGATCTGTCGCCGCGCGAGATCATCGCGCAGGGCTATGCCGAGGCCGACGTGCGGCGCGTCGTGCGCCTGCTGCGCATCAGCGAGTACAAGCGGCGCCAGGCGCCGGTCGGCATTCGCGTCACGCAGCGCGGATTCGGCAAGGACTGGCGCTACCCGATCACCAACCGCTACCGCGACGCCTTCTGAGGCGAAAGCGCCGAGCGCTTTCTGTTACTTCTGTTACGATGCGACGAAATTTTCCGGAGATCCTGCAATGAAAAAAATCGAAGCCGTCATCAAGCCCTTCAAGCTCGATGAGGTGCGCGAAGCCCTGTCGGAAATCGGCGTGACCGGTCTGACGGTCACCGAGGTCAAGGGTTTCGGCCGCCAGAAAGGGCACACCGAGCTGTACCGCGGCGCCGAGTACGTCGTCGACTTCCTGCCCAAGATCAAGCTCGAGATCGTCGTCGCCGACGACGCCGTGGAACCCGCCATCGAGGCGATCATCAAGGCCGCGCACACCGGCAAGATCGGCGACGGCAAGATCTTCGTGACGCCGGTCGAGCAGGTCGTGCGCATCCGCACCGGAGAAACGGGCGAAGCCGCCGTCTGAGCGCGTTCCCCGCCGCCGCGGCGCCTCCGTTCCGGCCCGCCCAAAGAAAAAGCCCGACCGTCCCGGTCGGGCTTTTTCTTTGGCGCAAGGTCGCGCTCCGCGAATCGTCCGGAACGCCTCTAATGCGCCGGAGCGGCGTCCGCCGCGCGGAAGAGCGCGCGGTTCGCGTCCGACGCCGGGAAGTTGAGGTTCAGGGATTTCGGCGGGATCGGCTGCATGAACCACTTGCGGTAGATCTCGTTGATCTCGCCGGACTGCATCAGGCCGCCGATCGTCCGGTCGACCAGCGCCTTGAACGCCGGGTCGTCCTTGCGCAGCGTGCAGGCGTAGGCCTCTTGCGACAGCGGCGTGCCGACCACCGTCCAGTCCTGCGGCTTGCGCGCCTTGGCGCGCTCGCCGTAGAGCAGCATGTCGTCCATCACGAAGGCGGCGACGCGCCCGCTTTCCAGCTGCAGGAAGCTTTCGCCGTGGTCGCGCGCCGAAACCAGGCGCATGTCCAGCCGGCGCTCGACGTTGAGCTTGCGCAGCAGGCGTTCCGAGGTGGTGCCGGCGGTGGTGACGACGTTTTTGCCGGCGAGGTCGGCGAAGTCGCGGATGCCGCTGTCGGCGCGCGCCATCAGGCGTGTGTTGATGACGAAGATCGGCGCGGAAAAGGCGACCTGGCGGGCGCGCTCGCCGTTGAGCGAGGTCGATCCGCATTCGAGGTCGATCATGCCGTTCTGCACCATCGGCAGGCGGGTGAGCGGGGGGAAGGAAACGAGGCGCACCTTCAGATCGGGCAGTTGCAGTTCGCTGCGCACGGCGTCGAGGATTTTCAGGGCGATGTCGTGCGAATAGCCGACGACCTGATTGCGCTCGTCGACGTAGGAGAAGGGGATCGACGATTCGCGGTGGCCGAGGGCGATGCTGCCGCTCTGTCTGATCCGTTCGAGGGTGTTCATGGTTTCCGCCTGGGCGAGGCCGGCGCACAGGGCGAGCGCGCCGGCGGCGAGGGCGGGAAGCAGTTTCGGAGACATGGATTTTCCTTTTGCGTTCACCGGGGCGGGAGCGGCGTCGCTCAGGCGGCCTGCTTCGCCGCCAGCGCCGGGGCGGCGAGATCGGGCAGGGCGCTGTCTGCGGCTGCATCCGGCGCCGTGTCCTCTTCCGCTTGCGGCGTGAGCTCACCTTCGAGGCGGGCGACGACGGCGGTGGCCAGGCTGTTGCCGAGCACGTTGGTCGCCGAGCGGCCCATGTCGAGGAAGTGGTCGACGCCCATGATCAGCAGCAGGCCGGCTTCCGGCAGGCCGTACATCGGCAGCACGGCTGCGATCACGACCAGCGAGGCGCGCGGCACGCCGGCGATGCCCTTGCTCGACACCATCAGCACGAGCAGCATGGTGATCTGCTGAGACAGGCTGAGCTCGACGCCGTAGACCTGGGCGATGAACAGCGCGGCGAAGGTCATGTAGATCATCGAGCCGTCGAGGTTGAACGAGTAGCCGAGCGGCAGCACCAGCCCGGTGACCTTGTCGCGTACGCCGAATTTCTCGAGCTGCGCCATGGTGCGCGGATAGGCGGATTCGCTGCTGGCGGTCGAGAAGGCGAGGACCATCGGCTCGCGGATCAGGCGCAGCAGGCGGAAGGTGCTCTTGCCGAGGAAGAGGAAGCCGCCGAGGATCAGCACGCCCCAGAGGACCAGCAGCGCGGCGTAGAAGCTGCCCATGAACCTGCCGTAGGTGACGAGCACGCCGAGGCCCTGCACGGTGATCGCGGCGGCGATCGCGGCGAAGATGGCGAAGGGCGCGAAGCGCATCACGTAGTCGGTGACGCGCAGCATCGCCTTGGTCAGGTCGTCGATCATGCGCACCATGGTGTTGGCGGTCTCGTCGCGGATCGAGGCGAGGGCGAAGCCGAAGAAGATGGCGAAGACGAGAATCTGCAGGATGGCGTTCTGGGCCATCGCCTCGAAGAAGCTCTTCGGGAAGATCTGCGCGACGAAGTCCTTCAGATTGAGCGCGCCGGTCTTCAGGTGGGTCGCGGCGCCCGCGTCGGGAAGCGGCAGGTTGAGGCCGACGCCGGGCTGGAACAGGTCGGCGAGGATCAGGCCGAGCAGCAGCGAGACGAAGGAGGCGCTGAGGAACCAGGCCAGCGCCTTGAGCCCGATGCGGCCGACTTCCTTGGCGTTGCCCATGCCGGCGATGCCGCCGACGATGGTCGCGAAGACGAGCGGGGCGATGATCATCTTGATCAGGCGCAGGAAGATGTCGGTGACGATGCTGAAATAGCCGGCGATTTCCTTCGCCGCCTCGGGGCTCGGCGCCTGGGCGTGGCATAGATAGCCGACCAGAACGCCGAGGACCATGGCGATCAGGATCCAGGTGGTGAATTTGATGCGCTTCATCTTGCGAGCTCCCGTGCAAAGTTGAGTTCCGCGGTCGCCCGGCGTGTCCCCGGGGCGCCGTCCGCGGGGCGGCATCGGGCAGGGGCGGGCGATTGAACTGCCCCGGGTATCGCATTTCCCGTGCCAGGCGGAGGGGCGCGCCCCGCTTCCGTGCAAGCGCATGACGCGCAAGGGCTTTTTGCGATGTGTCCGGAATCGAAGAGGAGCGCGGGAAACGGTTTTCCGAATGCCGGCGCCGCGGCGCGTTCGGGAACTCGAACGCGCCGCCGTCGGGCGAGGCCCGGGTCGGAGTGAGGCGGTTTAGCGCGTGGCGGGCGTCGCGGCCGCGTTCAGCGGCCGGACGGGCCGCGCAGCAAGACCCACAGTGCGCCTTCGCCGCCGTCGCGCGGCGGCGCGTGGCAGAAGGCGAGCACGTCCTTGCTGCGCGTCAGCCAGGCCTTGACGAGCTGGCGCAGGATGCCGGTGCGGCCCGGCGAACCGTGGCCGCGCCCGTGCACGATGCGCAGGCAGCGCTTGCCCTCGGCGAGCGCTTCGGCGAGGAAGACGCTGACCGCGGCGTGGGCCTCGTGGCGGTTCATGCCGTGCAGGTCGACGTGCTTCTGGATCGACCAGCGGCCGCGCCGCAGGTCGCGCAGCACGGTACGCGGCAGGCCGGCGCGCGCGAAGGAGTCGGCGTCGTCGAGGCCGAGCAGGTCGTCGATGGCGAGCGGGCCGTGCAGCGATTCGACGATTGCCGCGGCTTCGTCGATTTCGCGCTGGCGCGGATGCGGGCGGGGCTTGGCCGCTTCGTGGACGAAGCGGTTGCTCTGGCGCAGGGGTCTGGCGTCGGCGACCGCCGCGCGAAAGGCGGCGAGATCGTCCGGATCTTCCGGAGCGTGCGGGGGCGGGGCGGGCGGATGCCGCGGAGGCATGGCGGCAAGGCCGGGGGCCGGCCCGGAAGGCGCCGGTCGGCGCGCTCCGGGCCGTGGGCGCCCTTAGCTGGCGAGGCTGTCGAGGTAGCGCTCGGCGTCGAGCGCGGCCATGCAGCCGGTGCCGGCCGAGGTGCAGGCCTGGCGGTAGATGTGGTCCTGCACGTCGCCGGCGGCGAAGACGCCGGGGATCGAGGTCTGCGTCGCGTTGCCGTTGCGGCCGCTCTGCGTGATCAGGTAGCCGCCCTCCATCTCGAGCTGGCCGGTGAACAGGTCGGTGTTCGGCTTGTGGCCGATGGCGATGAAAACGCCGGTCAGCGCCAGATCCTCGCTCGGGCCGCCGTCGCGCGGCTTGATCCGCAGGCCGGTGACGCCGGTCTTGTCGCCGAGCACTTCGTCGACGACCGAATTCCAGCGGATGGTGACCTTGCCGGCCTTTTCCTTTTCGAACAGCTTGTCCTGCAGGATTTTCTCGGAGCGGAACTTGTCGCGGCGATGCACGACGGTGACGTGGCTGGCGATGTTGGCGAGGTAGAGCGCTTCCTCGACGGCGGTGTTGCCGCCGCCGACCACGGCGACTTCCTGGTTGCGGTAGAAGAAGCCGTCGCAGGTGGCGCAGGCCGACACGCCGCGCCCGGAGAAGGCTTCTTCCGAGGGCAGGCCGAGGTACTGGGCGGAGGCGCCGGTGGCGATGATCAGCGCGTCGCAGGTGTAGGTGCCGGCGTCGCCGATCAGCGTGAACGGGCGCTCGGTCAGCTTCGCCGTATGGATGTGGTCGAAGATCATCTCGGTTTCGAAACGGCGCGCGTGCTCCTCGAAGCGCTGCATCAGTTCCGGGCCCTGCACGCCCTGCGCGTCGGCCGGCCAGTTGTCCACGTCGGTGGTCGTCATCAGCTGACCGCCCTGCGCCATGCCGGTGATCAGCACCGGCTTGAGATTGGCGCGCGCGGCATAAACGGCGGCGGTGTAGCCGGCGGGGCCGGAACCGAGGATCAGCAGGCGGCAGTGGCGGGTCGCTTGGGTCATGTTCGTTCGCTCTGTCAGTGGGTAAAGGAAAATTATAACCGTCTGGGAGTCGATCTTCGCCGCGGAGTTCCCTTTTCAATCCTGGAAAGTGACTTATAATCGATTCGCAAGCCATTGAAAAAAATAACTTCATCGAGAGAAAGAAGACCCCATGCATACGGAAAAGGAACTGGGTAAGAAAGGGCCGAGTCTGGTCATGCTGCACAGCATCCCGATGTTTGCCGGGGTACCCGACACGCAGCTCGAGCAGATCGCGAAAGTGGCGCTGCACCGCAAGGTGGCGCGCCATACGACGATCGTCCATTCCGGCGACAGCACCGATTCGCTCTACGTGATCGTCAGCGGCAGCGCCAAGGTGCTGAACAGCGACGAAGAGGGGCGCGAAGTCATCATCACGCTGCTCGGCCCGGGCGAGTTCTTCGGCGAGATGGGCCTGATCGACGGCAGCCCGCGCTCGGCCGACGTGGTGGCCAACGAAGCGTGCGAACTGCTGGTGATCGGCAAGAACGATTTCACGCGTTGCCTGGCCGACAATTTCGATCTCTGCCTGAACATCATGAAGAGCCTCGTGCATCGCCTGCGCGATGCCGACCGCAAGATCGAAAGCCTGGCGCTGATGGACGTCTACGGCCGGGTCGCCAAGCTCCTGCTCGAATTCTCCGAAGTCGAGGGCGGCCGTCGCGTGGTCCGGCGCAAGCTGACCAAGCAGGACATGGCGAAGATGATCGGCGCCTCGCGCGAGATGGTCAGCCGGGTCATGAAGGACCTCGAGACGAGCGGTTATATCCGCGTCGAAGAGGGGCGCATTGTCCTCAAGCAGGACTGAGGCGCGCCGCGCGCCGACTTTTCCGCGCGCGCGCCGGCGCGTCCGGCGTTGCCGGCTATAATCGCGTTTTGTCCCGGTTCTACTGATGGCCCTGCTGCATAAATCCACCGCCAAGGCTGATTCCTCCAGCCCGCTTCCCGAGAAGATCGCCGTCCTGTTGCAGGAATCGCGCTGGCTGGCGCTCGTCGCGCTCGCCGGCTTTCTCGCGCTCGCCCTCTCGGGCTACCACCGGGCCGATCCGGGCTGGTCGCACGCGGTGCAGACCGGCGCCCTGCACAATCCGGCCGGCCGCGCCGGCGCCTGGCTGGCCGATCTGATGCTCTACCTGTTCGGCCTTTCCGCCTGGTGGTGGATCGTCCTCTTCGTCGCCCTCGTCTGGTGGGGCTATCGCCGGCTCGACGGGCTGCGCACGGCCGACCGCCGACCGCTCTTCATCGCGCTGGCCGGTTTCCTCGTCGTCCTGGTCGCCAGCAGCAGCCTCGAGGCGCTGCGCTTCTACACGCTCAAGGCGGCCTTGCCGCTGGCGCCGGGCGGCATGCTCGGCATCGAGCTCGGCGCGCTGGCCGTCCGCTTCCTCGGCTATACCGGCGCGACGCTCTTCCTGCTTGCCGCGCTCGCCCTCGGCTGGAGCGTTTTTTCCGGCATCTCGTGGATCACCGCGGCCGAGCGCTTCGGCGCCCTGCTCGAGGTGAGCTGGAGCGGCGCGCGCAATGCGGTCGAACGCTGGCAGGACCGGCGCATCGGCCGCGAAATCGCGCGCGAGCGCGAGGCCGTCGTCGAAGTCGAGAAGAAGCGTGTCGAGACGCACGAGCCGATCATCATCGAGCGCCCCGAGCCGATCGCGCCGCCGCCCGCCAAGGTCGAGAAGCGCATCGAGCGCGAGCGGCAGACGCCGCTCTTCCCCGAGGCGGTCGAGGGCGGCCTCCTGCCGCCGCTGCACCTGCTCGAACCGGCGCCGGCGCAGACCGACACGGTGAGCGCGGAAACCCTCGAATTCACGTCCCGTCTGATCGAACGCAAGCTCGCCGATTTCGGCGTCCAGGTGCAGGTGCTGGCGGCCTATCCGGGGCCGGTCATCACGCGCTACGAGATCGAACCGGCGGTCGGCGTGAAGGGCTCGCAGATCGTCAATCTGGCCAAGGATCTGGCGCGCGCGCTGTCGCTGGTGTCGATCCGCGTCGTCGAAACGGTGCCCGGCAAATCGTGCATGGCGCTCGAACTGCCCAACCCGAAGCGGCAGACGGTGCGCCTCTCGGAAATCATTTCGAGCAAGGCCTATCACGACATGGCGTCGCCGCTCACCGTCACGCTCGGCAAGGACATCGGCGGCCAGCCGGTGGTCGCCGACCTCGGCAAGATGCCGCACGTGCTGGTCGCCGGCACCACCGGTTCGGGCAAGTCGGTCGGCATCAACGCGATGATCCTGTCGCTGCTCTATAAATCCGAGCCGGAGAAGGTGCGCCTCATCCTGGTCGATCCCAAGATGCTCGAACTGTCGATCTACGAAGGCATCCCGCACCTGCTGGCGCCGGTCGTCGTCGACATGAAGCAGGCGGCCAACGCGCTGTCGTGGTGCGTCGCCGAGATGGAGAAGCGCTACAAGCTGATGTCGGCGATGGGCGTGCGCAACATCGCCGGCCTCAACCACCGCATCAAGGACGCCGAGAAGGCCGGCGAAAAGCTGCCCAATCCGCTGTCGCTGACGCCGGAAACGCCCGAGCCGCTGCTGACCATGCCGCACATCGTCGTCGTCATCGACGAACTGGCCGACCTGATGATGGTCGCCGGCAAGAAGGTCGAGGAACTGATCGCGCGCCTCGCGCAGAAAGCGCGCGCGTCGGGCATCCACCTCGTGCTGGCGACGCAGCGCCCGTCGGTCGACGTGATCACCGGCCTGATCAAGGCCAACATCCCGACGCGCATCTCCTTCCAGGTGTCGTCGAAGATCGACTCGCGCACGATTCTCGACCAGATGGGCGCCGAGGCGCTGCTCGGCCAGGGCGACATGCTCTACCTGGCGCCGGGCACCGGCTATCCGACGCGCGTGCACGGCGCCTTCGTCGCCGACGAGGAAGTGCACCACGTCGTCGATTACCTGAAGAAGGCCGGCGCGCCGGACTACGTCGAGGGCGTGCTGACCGGCGCCGGCGGCGACGACGAGGAAGGTGGCGGCGGCGATGGCGAAGGCGGCGACGCCGAATCCGATCCGCTCTACGACCAGGCCGTCGAGGTCGTGCTGAAGAACCGCCGCGCGTCGATCTCACTCGTGCAGCGCCATCTGCGCATCGGCTACAACCGTTCAGCACGCCTCATCGAAGCGATGGAAAAGGCCGGGCTGGTCTCGGCGATGGATGGACGCGGCGGCCGCGAAGTGCTGGCGCGCAAGGAGGAAAACTGATGCGGCGTTTCGTTTTCGCGGCGGGCTGTCTGCTCGCCGCCCAGTTCGTGCACGCCGGCGGCATCGACAAGCTGCACCGTTTTCTCGATACGACGAAGACGCTGCGCGCCGATTTCGCGCAGATCGTCGTCGCCAAGAACGGCCGCAAGCCGCAGCAGTCGACCGGCGTCATGATGTTCGCGCGCCCCGGCAAGTTCCGCTGGCAGATCGAGAAGCCCTACAGCCAGCTGCTGGTCGGCGACGGCGAGAAGGTCTGGATCTACGATCCCGAACTGCGCCAGGTGACGGTGCGCAAGGTCGGCGCGGCGCTCGGTGGCACGCCGGCGGCGCTGCTCGCCGGCGACAACACCCTGGAGAAGAACTTCACCCTGCGCGAAGGCGGCGAGAGCGAAGGCTACGAGTGGGTCGAGGCGCTTCCCAAGACGCCGGACAGCGGCTTCGAAAAAGTGCGCCTCGGCTTTGCCGGCAACGAGCTGAAGGCGATGGAGCTGTTCGACAACTTCGGGCAGACGACCTCGCTGCTCTTCGCCAGGCTCGAACGCAATCCGACGCTTGCGCCGACGCTCTTCCGCTTCACGCCGCCGGCGGGCGCCGACGTGATCGGTGAATGATTTCCGGTGAGCGACCTTTTCTCCACGCCGCCCGAGGTTCCGCTCGCCGAGGCGCTGCGCCCGAAAACGCTGGACGAGGTGATCGGCCAGCAGCACCTGCTCGGCCCCGGAAAGCCGCTGCGTCTCGCGTTTGAAGCGCGCAAGCTGCATTCGCTGATCCTCTGGGGGCCGCCCGGCGTCGGCAAGACGACGCTGGCGCGCCTGATGGCCGACGCCTTCGACGCCGAGTTCATCGCGCTCTCGGCGGTCTTCTCCGGCGTCAAGGACATCCGCGAAGCGGTCGCGCGCGCCGAGGTGACGCGCGCGCAGAACGGCCGCCGCACTATCCTCTTCGTCGACGAAGTGCACCGCTTCAACAAGGCGCAGCAGGACGCCTTCCTGCCCTACGTCGAAGGCGGTCTGCTGACCTTCGTCGGCGCGACCACCGAGAACCCGTCGTTCGAGGTCAATTCGGCGCTCCTTTCGCGCGCCTCGGTCTACGTCCTGCAGTCGCTCTCGGAAGACGAGATGGGGCAGCTCTTCGCGCGCGCCAGCAGCCAGGCGCTGCAGGGACTCGAGTTCGACGAGGACGCGCGCGCGCGCCTGATCGGGCTGGCCGACGGCGACGCGCGGCGCCTGATCAATCTGCTCGAACAGACGCGCACGGCCGCCGCGACCTCGGGGATCGGCAAGATCGACGGCGCCTTCATCGACAATACGCTGGCGCAGAACCTGCGCCGCTTCGACAAGGGCGGCGACGCCTTCTACGACCAGATTTCGGCGCTCCACAAATCGGTGCGCGGCTCCAACCCGGACGCCGCGCTGTACTGGTTCTGCCGCATGCTCGACGGCGGCGCCGACCCGCGCTATCTGGCGCGGCGCATCGTGCGCATGGCCTGGGAAGATATCGGCCTGGCCGATCCGCGCGGCGCGCGGATGGCGCTAGCCGCGGCCGAAACCTACGAGCGTCTCGGCTCGCCCGAAGGCGAGCTGGCGCTCGGGCAGGCGGTGATCTACCTGGCGATGGCCGCCAAATCGAACGCCGCCTACGTCGCGTATAATGCCGCGCGCGCCTTTATCGCCAAGGACGGTTCGCGGCCGGTGCCGGTCCATCTGCGCAACGCGCCGACCAAGCTGATGAAGGACCTCGGCTTCGGCAAGGACTACCGCTACGCGCACGACGAGGCCGAAGGCTACGCCGCCGGCGAGAGCTACTTCCCCGACGGCATGGCGCCGGCCGACTGGTACCGGCCGGTCGAGCGCGGCCTCGAAATCAAGATCGGCGAAAAACTCGCCCACCTGCGTGAACTCGACCGCGACGCCAGAAACAAATCGAAAAACTCCAAGGACTGACCATGCTCGACATCCAACTGCTGCGCAACAACCTCGACGCCGTCGCCGAACGCCTCGCCGCGCGTGGCTTCACGCTCGACAGCGCGACCTTCCAGACGCTCGAGAACGAGCGCAAGACGCTGCAGACGCGCACGCAGGAACTGCAGGCCTCGCGCAACAGCCTGTCGAAGCAGATCGGCATGCTCAAGGGCAAGGGCGAGGACGCCTCGGACGTGCTGGCGCAGGTCGCCGCGCTGAAGGACGAACTGGAGGCCGCCGAAGCCCGCCTCGGCACGCTGCTCGGCGAATTCGACGCCTTCGTCGCGACCATCCCCAACCTGCCGCACGAGAGCGTCCCGGCCGGCAAGTCGGAAGCCGACAACGTCGAGACCAAGCGCTGGGGAACGCCGGCCAGCTACGCCTTTCCGGTCAAGGACCACGTCGACCTCGGCGAAGCGCTCGGCCAGCTCGATTTCGCCACTGCCGCCAAGATCGCCGGCGCGCGCTTCTCGCTGCTCAAGGGGCCGCTCGCCCGCCTGCACCGCGCGCTCGCCCAGTTCATGCTCGACACGCACACGCAGGAGCACGGCTACACCGAAGTCTATGCGCCGTATCTCGTGAACGCCGCCAGCCTGTTCGGGACCGGCCAGCTGCCGAAGTTCGAGGAAGACCTGTTCAAGATCCTGCGCGCCGACGCCGATCCGCTGTATCTGATCCCGACCGCCGAAGTGCCGGTGACCAACATCGTGCGCGACGAAATCCTCGCCGGCGACGCGCTGCCGCTCAAGCTCGTCTGCCACACGCCGTGCTTCCGCTCGGAGGCCGGCTCCTACGGGCGCGATACGCGCGGCATGATCCGCCAGCACCAGTTCGACAAGGTCGAGCTGGTGCAGATCGTCGCGCCGGAAAAATCGATCGAGGCGCACGAGGAACTGACGCGCCATGCCGAAACCATTCTCGAAAGGCTCGAACTGCCGTACCGCCGCGTCACGCTGTGCACCGGCGACATGGGCTTCTCGGCGGCCAAGACCTACGACCTCGAAGTCTGGCTGCCGGCGCAGAACACCTACCGCGAGATTTCGTCGTGCTCGACCTTCGAGTCCTTCCAGGCGCGGCGCATGCAGGCGCGCTACCGCAACGAGAAGAACAAGCCCGAACTCGTGCACACGCTGAACGGCTCCGGTCTCGCGGTCGGCCGCACGCTGGTCGCGATCCTCGAGAACTTCCAAAACGCCGACGGCAGCGTCACGGTGCCGGCCGCGCTGCGCCCCTATTTGGGCGGGCTGGAGCGCATCGCCGCGGCCTGAGGCGCGGGGCGCTTCTCCGGCTGAGGCGCGACGCGCTTCTCCGGTGTTCCCGGCGCGCCCGGCTTTGCAGCGATTGCCGGGCTTGCCGGGGCTGGCTTTTTCGCCTTGCCGGCGCCGGTCTTGCGTGCCGTTTCGCCGGCCTTGGCCGAGCGTTCGGGCGGCAGGTGCGGCGCCTCGTAGCGCTTCAGGATGTCCGCGTAGATGCGGATGTTCTCGACCAGGATGACCGCCTCGCCACCGCGCGCCTTGCCCGATTTCAGGCGCTTGTAGTACTGCGGGCGCGAAAGCAGCGGCAACACCTTCTTCATTTCGTACCAGGAATCCGGGTTGGCCTTGAGGCTCTCGGCGATGGCGCGTCCGCCGTTCAGGTGGCCCATGCCGAGGTTGTAGGCGGCGAGCGCCAGCCACAGGCGGTCGGGTTCGCGCACGCTGTCCGGCAACGCGTCGCGCAGGTCGCCGAGGTAGCGCGCGCCGGCGCGGATGCTCTGCATCGGGTCGAGCCGGTTGCTCACGCGGAGATGGTCGGCGGTGTCCTCGGTCAGCATCATCATGCCGCGCACCCCGGTCGGGCTGGTCGCCAGCGGATTCCACTGCGATTCCTGGTAGGCGAGGGCGGCGAGCAGGCGCCAGTCGATGCCGGTGCTCGCCTGTGCCGTCTGGAACAGCGGGCGGTACTGCGGCAGCACGCTGCGGATGCGTTCGATGAAAGCGACGACGTCGCTCTGATCGAGGCGTTCGACGTGCCCGAAATAGCGGTCCTTCAGGCGCGCCAGCGTGCCGTCCTGCTGGATGCGGGCGATGAAGGCGTCGGCCCGGTCGATCAGGCTCGGGTCGCCGTCCGCCGGGAACATCCAGACAACCGGCTGCGGCTTGCCGATTTCCAGCGTGCCCTGCAGTTCTGGGTAGTAGTTGCTGGCGATGTCGAACACCGCCTGATCGACCAGCGCGGCGTCGAAGCGCTGCGCGGCGACGCCCTCCAGCAAGCCCAGTTCGTCCTCCTCGCTGCGGTCCACGATGTGCAGGTCGGGAACGCTCGCCTGGACCTCGCGCAAGGCGGCCGCCTGCTGCGAGCCGGCGACGACATAGACGGTGCGTCCGGCGAGTCGTCCAATCTCGGTGATCGGCAGCGATGCTTCGTGCGTGGCCAGGATATTGCTGCTCATCATGTAGGGCGCCGCCCGGCGCAGTTCCGGATCGTCGTCCGGCGTCAGCCAGGCCGCCGCCATGTGCGCCTGCTGCGCCTTCAGGCGGCGCACGATGTCGGCGTCGCTCGCGGCGACGACGAAGCGCACCTTCAGTTCGAGTTCTTCGGCGAACAGACTGACGAGATCGTGTTCGAAGCCGACCGCCGCCTGCGTGTCGTCGGTCGCGTAGGTGGTCGGGCCGCTGCGGGTCAATACCACGAGTTCCTTGGCGCTGTGCACGGGCGGCACGCTGCGTTCGCCGCAGGCGGTCAACAGCACGACAAGAAATAAATGAAAAAACCAGCGCATCGCTTATTTTAACTTGTGCTAGAATTCGGCCCCGACGGAGAGGTGGCAGAGTGGTCGAATGTACCTGACTCGAAATCAGGCGTACTGCAAGGTACCGTGGGTTCGAATCCCACCCTCTCCGCCAAGCATTCAACAAACAAGCGCCTTTCGGGGCGCTTTTTTGTTGCCCAGAGCTTTTGCATGTTCCGTGTTCCCATCCCGGTTTTTCCCTTTTGTTTTCAGCGCCGACCGGTGCATGCCGGGGCGTCGGAAGCGCGTGCCGGGCGCTCATGGCGGCGCGGCTTCGACCCGGATGCTAACACGCACGCCGGTTTGCCCCGGCGGGCCGGAATCGGGCGCGCGCGTCAAGTCCTGATAGCCTGCCGGCACGCGATGTGCGTTTGCTTTCGTGAAAATTTGGATGCCGCGCTCTCGTCTTCGGATGTCGTTTGCGTTTATTCTCCCGCCCCATGCGCAAGCTGACCGCCTATCTCTTCCTACTTCTGCTCGTGTTGCCCATCGTCGGCGACGCGGGGGCGGCGGGGCGGGCGGTCCATCTGACGGCGGGCGAACGCAAGATATTTCTCGGCGACGGCGCCTTGTCGGTGCTCGCCGATCCGGGGGCCGGCCTGGGCATCGACGCGGTGGCCGACCCGGCGCGGGCGGGCGAATTCGTTCAGCTGCCGGGCAATCTCGGGGCCGGTTACGGAACGCAGGCCCACTGGCTCAGGTTCACCCTGGAACGCCCGGCGGACCAACCCTCGAGCTGGTTGCTCGAAGTGCTGCCGAGCTATCTCGACGACCTGCGGCTGTACGAGCCGGACGGCCGGGGCGGGATGCGCGAGCGCATCGCCGGCGATCTTCTGCCGTTTACGGCGCGGGAGGTCGAGTACCGCGGCTTCGTCTTCAAGCTCGACGTCCCCGCCGGGTCGGCCACCTACTATCTGCGGGTGCGCACGACGAGCACGCAGGCAGCCGTCCTGCATCTGTGGCAAAGCCCGTACTACGCGGCGGCGGTGCAGCGCGAGTATCTGTTTTTCGGCCTCCAGTCCGGCCTGCTGCTGGCGACGGCACTGCTCAGCCTGCTGACCTGGGCGTTCATCCGCGAACCCCTGCATCTTTACTTCGGCGGCATGATCCTGTTGCAGCAATGCCTGGCCGCCACGATCAACGGCTTCACCGCGCAGTACCTTTTTCCGGAGGGGGGCGAGGTCATCGGGATGCTGGTCGGCGTACTGGGCGGGCTCAATGCGGCAGTCGCGTTCTTCTTCATCGACCTCCTGCTCCAGCTGCCCATCTCGCATCCGCGCACGAGCCGGATCTTCCGCCTGTGCGGCCTGTTCGGACTGGCGACGGCGCTCAGCGTTCCGCTCGGCTTGTATACCTACGCCGCAGCCGTCCTGATCTTCCTGTCGCTCGTCACCAACGGCGCTTTGCTCTGGCTGGGGCCCTGGATGCTGCGCGGGAACGGCGTGCGCGGGTGGGTCAACCTCGCCGCCTTTTCGCTTTACGCCGTATTCGGCGGGATCAACCTCGCCGGCCTGCTCGGCCTCGGGTCGTTCCATCTCTGGATGCTGAACGGCGCCCAGCTGCTGGCGCTGATCTATTTCCTGCTGTTCAACTTCAGCATCCATCTGCGGGTTGCCGAGGCCAACCGCCTGCGCCAGCAGGCGCTCGACGAAGCCGAGCGGGAGCGGACGATCCGCGACGACCAGGGGCGCTTCCTGTCGATGATCGCGCACGAACTGCGCACGCCCATCTCGGTGATCTCCGCCGCGCTGCAATCGCTGCGCCTGTTCGACCCGGCGCCCGAGGAGCAGCGCCTGCGCCGTTACCAGCGCATCGACGGCTCGGTGCGGCGGATGGATGCCATGCTGCAGGCCTGCGAGGCGGAGGACAGAATGATCACCGGCTGCTGGATGACCGACGTTGCGACGGTGGATCTGCGCCAGCTGACCCTCAACCTGATCGATGAATTCGGCGACGAGACGCGGCGGCGCGTGCGTCTCGCCTGCCCCGACGAACTGCCGGCGGTGCAGGGCGAGGCGGCCATGCTGCGAGTGGTCCTGCGCAATCTGCTCGACAACGCCATCAAGTACGCGCCGGGGACGGAGGCCATCGAGATCGTCATCCGGGCACAAAGCGAATCCGGCAAGGCCGGCGTTTCCTGGCGCATCAGCGACCGGGGGCCGGGGCTGCCGCCGGAAATCGGCGAGCGGGTCTTCGAGAAATACTATCGCGGCGGCGAGAGCTCCGGCGCGCCCGGCCTCGGGCTCGGCCTGTATCTCTCCCGGCGCATCGTGAGCAAGCACGAAGGCACGATCGCGGCCGACACCGCCTGCACGCAGGGCGCGTCGTTCGTCTGCTGGCTGCCGTTGAAACTCAGTGAATCGTTTTGAAGCGAGGAATCATGAAACGCATCGTAGTCGTCGAAGACAACGAAGATCTGCTGGAGGAGGTCGTCTTCCATCTCTCCCTGCAGCCGGACAGCGAAGTCCTGGGCGTGCGCGACGGCAAGGGGCTGGACGCATGCCTGGCGCTGCGCGATATCGACATCCTCGTCCTCGATCTCGGGCTGCCCGGCGAGGACGGCCTGCAGATCGCCCGCCGTTTGCGCGGCCGGCCGGGGCTGGGCATCATCATGCTGACTGCCCGCGGCTCGGTCGGCCAGCGCGTGACCGGCCTGGAAACCGGCGCCGACACGTATCTCGTCAAACCGGTCGACATGCGCGAATTGGCCGCCGTCGTCGAAAGTCTGTTCCGGCGCCTGTCGCCGTCGGCGGAGACGCCGGACGAAGGCTGGGTCTTCTATCCCGGCCGCTGGCAGGTGCGCAGCCCGGGCGGCGTCGTGCAGACGCTGACCGCGGCGGAGAACCGCGTGCTGCAGGTGCTCGCCGAAGCGGCCGGGCGCACCGTTTCCCGGCAGGAACTGGCCTCGGTGCAGGGCAAGCCGGCGCTCGACTTCGACTATCGCCGTCTGGAGTCGACGATCAGCCGTTTACGCCGGAAACTCGAATCCGTCACCGAAACGCCGGATTCTTCCGACTCTGCCGACTCACCGCTCAGGGCGGCGCGCGGTCTGGGCTACGCCTTCATCGATAAAATCCGGATCGAATACTGATTCGCGGCGGCCGCGGATTTTCATCGCCGCCCCGGCGCGCCTGGTCGCGCCGCCGTTTTCAGGCGACTGTCATGCGCCCGGTTTATCCGGGGCGATCGCGTATCTGCCGCCGGTACCCCTCGGATTTCCGCAATTGTCAGCTAATGTCAGGATTCGACAGGCCAGGTCAGCCTAATCCGCGCGCTTTTTTTTACCATTCTCCAAAGCTCCCGTTCCGGCGGGAAAATCAACTTTGGAGGGGTATCCGGATTTTCCGGTGGACGGGAGCCGGTGAAGTAGCGGCCCTGTAATTTCACTCTCCGGATTCTCCGGTGGACGC